>JBMOOY010000059.1:0-249173 GCA_049324395.1 Pseudomonadota bacterium | reverse complement strand
GAACGGGAAGCTGGACCGCGGGGCGCTGCCGGCGCCGGGAGAGCAGGCGCACCGTCGGGGGGCGTACGAACCGCCGCGGGCGGGACGGGAGCAGGTGCTGGCGCAGTTGTGGGAAGAGTTGCTGCAGGTCCCGCGGGTGGGTCGGCACGACCACTTCTTCGACCTCGGCGGACACTCCCTGCTGGCGGTCCAGTTGGTCTCGCGGGTCCGTCGCGTCCTCGGCCTGGAACTGTCCCTGCGCAACGTCTTCGCCGCACCGGTCCTCGAAGACATGGCCTACAGCCTCGGCGAGGCGGCATCGGCAACGCAAACGCACATCCCGCGGGCCGATCGCGCGCGGCCGATTCCGCTCTCTCCCGTACAGAGACAGTTGTGGCGCTGGGAATGCAGTCGCACGGATCGCGACCATCCCGCGCTCTATTGCAGCGCGCTGCGACTGCGCGGAACGCTGGATCGGAACGCCTTCGTCTCCGCACTGGACGCGATGGTGGCGCGCCACGAGATCCTCCGCACAGGCATCGATGCCGCGTCCGATCCCGAGGAACCGGTTCAGCGTATCGCGACCCGGGCGCGTTTTCCGCTATCGGAATTCGATCTCGTCGACCTCCCCCCGGAGCGTCGAGAACTGCGCGTCTTCGAACTGTACGGCCGCTGCGGCAGCGAGCCCTTCGATACCGATACGGGACCGCTGGTGCGCGCGTATCTGATCCGGCTCGACGAGACGACCCATGTGCTGATCCTGGCGTTGCATCGCCTGATCTGCGACGCGTGGTCGTTGGCGGTGCTGATCCGCGAAGCAGGCATGCTCTACAACGCATTCCGCGCGGGCCGGGGCGATCCACTGCCTCCGCTGCCCGTGCAGTTCGCCGACTATGCGGTGTGGTTCCGCGACTGGCTGCGGGGCGAGACCCTGCAACGGCACGTCGATCACTACATGCGGCACCTCGAGGGCGCGCCGACGGCGCTGACGCTCCCTTCGGACCGACCGGCGCCCGCACAGCCGAGCCATCGTGCGGGGGCGGTGCATCTGCTGTGCGGCGGCGAGTTGAGCGGGGCCGTACTGGATCTGGGCAAGGAGTACGGCATCACCCCGTCGATGACCCTTCTGGCTGCGTATGCCCTGCTGCTGATGCGGTTGAGCGGGCAGGACGACATCGTGGTCGGCGTGGTGACGGGCAACCGTCCGCGCACCGAACTCGAAGCGTTGATCGGACCGTTCGCGCAGGCCGTGCCGATGCGATTGCGCATGCGGCCGGACATGACGATTTCCGACTATCTCCTCGGTGTGCGCGACGTGGCGCTCGGCGCGCAGGACTATCAATCGCTGCCCGCGGATACGATCTTCGAGGCGATGCGTCTTTCCAGTCGTCCGATCGCGGCGCTTTTCAGGTTCCAGAACGAACCGCGCAGTCCGTTGCATCTCGACGGCCTGCGGGTGGAACCGCAACCGGACGGACCCGGCGGCAGGCCGGATCTGCTGCATGTCGATGTTTCGCTGGTCGTCGACCAGGCCCCGGACCAGTTGCTGGTCAACATGCATTACGCCACCGACCGATACGACGGAACGACGGCGCAAGGCTGGATCGACCGCTACCGCAAGGTCCTCGCAGGCATGGCCGAACGACCGGACCGGACGATCGCGGACTGGACGTTCTGATCGCCGGGCCGCCTGTCGGCTGGGGCCCGGCGCTCCGTGTCAGCCGAGGCCGACGCCGACCGGTCGATAGACGACGCTTTCGTCGCGCGGACGCAGGCAGCGCCAAGGGTCGATGACGACCGAACCCGGGATGTAGGCGTAATCCCGAAGCGAGGGATGGCGGCAGCCCAGGAGGTAGACCCTGGGCCGGTCGCGCGGGATATGGTCGTCGTTCGCGTCCACGAAGGGATCGAACATCGCGACCTCGGCGCCCCGTTCCTCCAGAAGATTCTTCAGCAACACGGCGGCGCTGCCGGTCGTGATGTTGGTGTTCTCCTTGTACGCGTAACCGACGATCGTGAGCGGCATGCCGTAGCCCTGCATGAGATCGGCCAACCATTCGGTCTGGCGCTCGCGCGCCAGCATCACGTTTTCGAACCAGTCGAAACTGAGTCCCGTCTTCCGCGCGTACCACGACATTGCGATGTTGTCGCGGGGGTGGCATCCGCCGCCGTCGCCCATCCCCCCGGCGAGATACCGGTTGCTGATGAGCCTGCGATGGGCGAGCGAGAGGCAAGCCACCACGTCGTCGACATCGGTGTTCGCGGTCCTGTCGCAGACCTCCATCGCGACGTTCGCGAATGCGATCTTCATGCCGATGTAGGTGTTGTAGAGAAGCTTGATCAGCTCGGCGTTCTCGAGCGTCGTGGCGTGGATCGGCGCCGACACGATACCGGCGTAGAACGTCTTGACGGTCTCGAGCGCACCGGGATCGTGAGCGCCCAGGAGCACGAACTCGGGATCGAGGAAATCGACCATCGTCGTGCCCATCGCGATGAAGAACGGGTTGTAGACGAGCTTCATGCGCTCGTGGATGCGCGGGATGACGACATTGCGCATCGTGCCCGGCAACACGGTGGAGATCACCACCACGATCGTGTCGCGTTCGATCACCGCCGCGAGTTCGCTGACCGCGGCGGAGAGATAGGTATAGTCGAAGTCCGCTCGCGCCTCGCCGATACGCGTGATGCCCTCGAATTCGGGAAGATGGGGCGTCTGCACGGCGACGAAGACGATCTCGGAATGATCGGCGACCTCTTTCAGGCTGCCGAAGCGCAGGCCGCTGCCGCGCAACGTATCGTTGAAGTCCGATACCCCGTCCGGCCCGGTTTCGAGGTAACTGCGCGGCGCATGGCTCATGTTTTCCGCGACGCAGTCGTAACCCATCACGTCGTGACCCTTGGCTGCCATCGCCACTGCGCACGGCAGTCCCAGCTTTCCCAAACCGACGAAGCCGACTTTCATGTCTTCTCCTGATGGATCGCGCGGCGCCCGGGCGGCGCCTTCCCTGTGTTCCAGACATCGTTCGTGCGCGTGGGCCTGCCCTTCGCGCACGGCGACCTGCCCGCCGCGGCTGCAGGCCGCGGATCGCGGGCGTATCCCTCGATGGGCATGGCTCGGCTTTACCCTGGCATGCGACCTCCCTATCGCGGCCGGGACGCCCGGGATGCGTTTCCGGGTCCGGCGACCGCATTCTCCAACGGCCAAAGGCAACAAGATCTTCACGTCGGCTCGCAAGGCGACACGGTCCCCGAAGCCTCGCGGACCGCACGACGCGTGCGGCCTGAGTGTAACACCGGCGCAAGCGGTTTCCTGCAAGCGCGTCGGCCCATGCCTGCGGCGGTCGTGGCCTTCGGCTATGCTCCGGCACGAAGCGCCGTCCACGACCGGACGACGCGATGCCCGGAACGAGGGCGGGCTGCCGCGAAGGACCGCGAGAGGATCGAACGTCGCGGAAGGGGCGCGGCGCTTCGCCTTCCCTCCGCGATTCGCACGATCGACGATGGATGCCCGATGAGCAAATCGATACTGCTGCTCACCCCGGACCGGTGGCCCGCGGTACGCGTGGTGTATTTCCCGTATGCCGGAGGCAATGCGGCGCAGTTGAGGAGTTGGGCGTCGCTGCTTCCGCAGCATGTCGAGCTGGTCGGCGTGCGCTATCCGGGAGCCGGCGCCGCGTCGGGGAAGCGCACCCCACGATCCATCGCCGACCGCGTCTGCGACGACATCGCCGCCCTTGCGCAGGTTCCCTTGATCTTCTTCGGTTACAGCCTCGGCGCCCTCGTCGCCTACGAGGTCGGCCGTGCGTTCGCCCACCGGGGTTTCGCCGCGCCGGCGCATTTCGTCGCGGCCGCTTCCCGCGCGCCGCATCTCCCGCGGAGGCAACCGCCGATTTCGGGGCTGCCCGACCATGAGCTGATCGAACAGTTGCGCCTCTACGGCGGAACCCCCGAAGCCGTGCTGCAGGACCAGGAGGCGATCGAGTATCTGCTGCCGCTGATCCGGGACGATCTCTCGGTCGCGGAGCATTACCTGAACGCCGAACCGGAGCCGCTGGATTGCCCGATCACCGCGATCGCCGGCCGTTCCGACGCCCTCATGGAGATCGGGGATGTCGCCGCCTGGAACGAGCAGACCCGGGGCTCGTTCGCCTTCCATCAGATGGAAGGGGGGCACTTCTTCCTCCACGAGCAGTCCGCGTCGGTGGCGGGCATCGTGCGGATGCTCGCCGAACGCCATCGCTGAGGCCCGCCGGGCCGCGCAGAACGGGCGGCGGCGGCTCGCGTCGCACCTGGGCCACGAGGACGCTGGATTTTCCGATACCCGGTTATTAGAGTAGCGGCAGACGGACTGCAGGACGACAGGACGAGCGGCATGAGACGGAAGCTTCTGGAAATTCTGCGCTGCCCGGCGTGCCGCAGCGAACTGAACCTGCATCCCGAGCGCACCGAAGGCGCGGAGATCGTGGAGGGCGACCTCGAGTGCCGTGGTTGCGCGCGCCGCTATCCGATCGTCAACCGCGTACCGCGGATGATCCTGAACGCGGCGCCGGTGGAGAAAACCCGATCGAGCTTCCGCACGCAGTGGAAGAGCCGGTTCGCCGGCAAGGCCGAACGACGCACCATGGTCTTCGCCCAGGACGTTCTCGACACGGCGTTGTGGATCCACCAGAGCGCGCAGGGCGCGCTGCTGGCGTCCGGTCCCGGCAGCTGGTGCCTGGATGCGGGCTGCGGCAGCGGCGAGAAGACCGTCGAATTCGCCAAGTGCGTCCCCTCCCACAACGTGGTGGGCCTGGACCTCAGCGATACGCTCGAAGCGTCCTACGGCGAGAACTGCCACATCTCGAACCTTCACTTCGTCCAGGCCGACATGTTCCACCCGCCGTTCGCCGAGGAAACCTTCGCGTTCGGGATGAGTTTCGCGGCGATGCACCACACCTCGGACACCTCGCGCGCTTTCCGCGCGATCGCGGCGACGGTCAAGCGCCGCGGCACCTTCCTCAGCTGGCTTTACCCGTTGGCGGAGGAATATCCGAATCACGCCTACGGCGCGCTGTACCGGCAGCGCGACTGGCACATGCTCAACATCCCGCGGCACCTTCCGCCCTGGTTGTGCATGCTGTGCTGCAAGGTCTACGTCGCGCTGCTGTTCCCCATCCTGATCCCGACGATCAAGCGGATCAGCAACTTCGGGTCGCTGAGCAAGCGCAACAATCTGACGTTGCGCGAGCAATACCATTCGGCCGTGTTCTACACCCACGACAACGTCGCCCCCTACTACCAGTACCGGCACTCCGTCGCGGAAGTGGCGGGCTGGTACAAGGAATGCGGCTACGGCCACGTCAACACCGATCATCCGGGCCTGTACATCGCGCACCGGCTGTAGGGTCGAACCAGGAGAGGCGTCATGACCACGATGAACGACACCGTCGGCGTCCGCATCTCCCCGCAACAGTCCGCGGGCGTTCGCCCGCTGGTCGATGAGATCCGCGCGACCGGCGATGGCCAGCGCAGTTTCTTCGATCCGGACGCGTTTCCGTGGGTCCGCGAACTCGAAGCGTCCTTCCCGGCGATCCGCGACGAATTCCAGCGCATTCTCGATGCCGTCGAACTGCTGCCCGGTCTGGAGGACGTCCAGGTCGGCCAGTATTCGCTGACCCAGGACCGTCGCTGGAAGGTGCTGCCGCTGTACGGTTACGGCCACTGGTCGGAACGCAACGCGCGGCGCTGCCCCGAGACCGCCCGCGCCCTGCGGCGGATTCCCGGCCTGCAGGTGGCGATGTTCTCGATCATGCGGGCCGGAAAGGAACTCGCGCCCCACTACGGCAATTACTGCGGCGTCCTCCGGTATCACCTGGGCCTGGTGATACCGGATCCGCCCGAGCTGTGCGGGCTGAAGGTCGGCGAGGAGACGCGCCATTGGCGCAATGGCGGCAGCCTGATATTCGACGATAGCCACCTGCATTCGGCATGGAATCGGAGCGATCGCGATCGCGGCGTGCTCCTGCTGGATTTCGTGCGCCCACTGCCTCCGGACCTCGCTGCGCGCAACGACGAGATCGTCGCCGCCATCGCGGCAAGCCCGTCGATCGAGGATTCCGCGGCGCGCTGGGACGCCTGGGAGCGGGTCCACGGGTCTGCATTGGACGCCTTGCTTGGCATCGCGGCGGACTGAGGCGACCCGAACGCACATGGGTTCGCTCATCCAAGCGTCATCGATGCCGCACGACGCGACCGACGCCGGCGTCGCCGGGCCCCCAGACGCGTCCGCTGCGATCGTCACCACGCTGCGGGCCGCAGGCGCCTATCTCGACAGTTATGCCCGATATCACCTGCAGACGGGCTTCTCGCATCTCTATTTGTTCCTCGACGACCCTGCGGAAGTCGTGCCCGACTGGTTGCGGGAGGACCGTCGCGTCACCCTGATTCCTCGCGACGCGTCGCTGGAGTCACGCTGGCGCACGATCGCGCTCGAACACGAACTGCTCGGCTTCGCGCACGCCTGGCGCGATCGCGAAGTCATGGCGCGACAGTTGCTGAACGTGAAGGTCGCCATCGACCTCGCCCGCGCCGCTGGGCTCCGGTGGCTGCTCCACATCGACGTGGACGAACTTTTCCATTGCGCCGAAGGCAGCGTCGCCGACCACTTCCGGAACGCAGATGCGATGGGTTTGCGCCAGGTGCACTACGCGAACCACGAACTCGTTCCGCAGGCCTGGCAGGCCTCCGACGTCGTCCGAGAAGAGACGCTGTTCAAGCTGTCGCCCGCCGCGGTCGGCGACACGCTGCAGCGCTGGTTCCTGGACCGCTTCCCGCAACGTCCGCGCTATTTCAATTATTACCATTGGGGCAAGGCGGCGGCACGACTCGACGCGGGGCTGTTGCCGGGCATGACGGTCCACGAATTCACGGTGCCCGGACAGGCCCTGCCTTCGCTCGCCGAAGCGTTCCAGCCGTCCACGCGCGCTCATCGCCAACCGGTCCTGCAGACCGATCCCTGCATCCTGCATTACACGATCGCGGGGTTCGACGAGTTCGTCCGCAAGTATCGCGTGCTCGGTTCGTTTCCCGATCGCTGGTTCGGCAACGGCGTCGACATCAAGACCGCGATTCCCTTCCATGTCGCCGCACGCGATGCCGTCGCCGACCCGGACCCTGACGCGGCGGCCGCTTTTTTCCGCGACAACGTCCTGTTCTCGCCTCCGGAGATCGAAGAACTGATCGCGCGCGGCGTTTGTCGTCATTTCACACGACCGGCGCAACTGCTGGCGGGGCGCTCATCGGCGCCGAGCGAAAACGTCGCATGACCCGGCGCGACGCGCGGGACGCCGCCGTTTCGCCTTGAATTCGAGGGAGCCATCGAGTAACGTCGGGCGTTGCCAAGGGCAGCACGCCGACGGCCGTCGCAGCGGCTCGACTCGCGCACGACGGATGCGGTCTTCACGCCAGTCATGGAGGTGGTCGTGTCCAACCTGAAAGTCACGGATATCCGTCCGTTCATCCCCGCGAAGGACTTCGCGCTCTCCAAACGCTTCTATTCAGCGCTCGGCTGGGAAACCCACGACGTCGGGCCGGGGCTCGCGCTGGTGCGGCTCGGCGACGACCAGCATTTCTACATCCAGAACTACTATCTCAAGGATGTCGCCGAGAACAGCATGTTGCACGTGACCGTGGAGGACGCGGGCGCATGGCATGCCCACGTCTCCTCGGTGCTGAAGGCCGGCGATTTTCCCGAGGCGCGCGTGCAGCCGGCTTCCCGCCAGGCCTACGGCGCGACCGTGACCTTCGTACACGATCCGACCGGGGTTCTGCTGCATCTCTGCGAGTGGGATCGCTGACCCGACCGGTCGGAGCGACCGGCGGAAACGCCGCCTTTGTCGGGGACTGCCGTGAAACGGATTTCGACGATCGACGTCTTGCGGCTGCTCGCGCTGCTCGTCTTCGCGTCGATACTCGCCGTGCCCGTCGGCGCGGTCGCCGTTCTGGCGATCGCATTGCCCGATCTCGATGACGACGTCGCGACGGAGGCCGTCGGCGCCCCCGTCGCCTTGCGACGAGACGCCGTCGGCGTCGTCTCGATCGAAGCGTCCTCGATGCGTGACGCGGCCTGGGCGATGGGCTATGCGCATGCCCAGGATCGTTTTTTCCAGATGGATCTGACGCGCCGCACCGCAGCCGGCGAAATGAGCGAACTTTTCGGCCGCGATCTGCTCGAGTCCGATCTCGCCCAGAGACGATGGCAGTTGCGCGAACTCGCGCGCGAGCAGTTCGCCGTCGCGCCCGAGAACCAGAGGGCGATCGTCCGTGCGTACACCCGAGGCGTCAACGCCGGTCTCGACGACCTGCGGTTGAAACCCTTCGAGTACGTGGTACTGCGCAAGACCCCGCAACCCTGGCGGGAGGAAGACAGTCTGCTCGTCATCCATGCGATGTTCCTGATGCTCACCGACTCCACCGCGAAGAAGGAGCAGTTCCTCGCCCGATTGAAGCGCACGCTCCCGGAGGACGCTTTCCGTTTCGTCACATGGGACAGGGGCGGATGGGATTCGAGCTTCCTCGATCCGCAGGTTCCGATCGCACCGCCACCGCTTCCCGCACCGCCGGCGCGCGAACCCGTCGCGCGCGCGCACGCCTTGCCGGCGGGCACGCCCGGTTTCGTCGGCAGCAGCGCCTGGGCAGTGAGCGGACGCAGGACCGCCCATCCCCAGGGCCTGCTCGCCGTCGACATGCATTTGGGTCTGTCGGTGCCGAACCTCTGGTATCGCGCCGAGATCCACCTGCCGCAGAACGGATCCACGCGTGCGCCGGCGTCCATCTACGGACTGACCTTGCCCGGATTCCCCGGCATCGTCGTGGGCAGCAACGGTCGGATCGCGTGGGGACTTTCGAATACGCAGGGCGACTGGGCGGACCTGATCGCGCTCACGCCCTGTCGGGCGGGAGGCAGCCCCGGCTATCGCGTGGACAACGACTGTGTCGCGTATCGAGCCGCGGACGAGACCATCCGTGTGGCGGACGCGCCGTCGACGCCCGCCCGCTTCCTGCTGACCCGCTGGGGACCGCTGGTCAATCGCGATCCGGTGAACAAACCGCTCGTGCGCCGCTGGCTCGGCGACAGTCGTGCGGCGACCAATCTCACCTTTCTCGATCTTCTGGAGGCCCACGACGTGGAGGCCGCAATCCGCATCGCGCGTGCGTCGGGCGTTCCGCCGGTCAATTTCGTCGTCGCCGACAGCGGCGGGCATATCGGCTGGACGATCGCCGGCCAACTTCCGGACCGCTCGACGGGCTGCGCGATCGACCCGCAACCTGCGGCTTCGGCCCGCGTCGACGACTGGACTCGGCTGAACCTGCAAGCGGCCGATCTGCAGGTCATCGATCCGCCGTCCGGATACCTCGTCACCGCCAACCAGCGCATCCTCCCCGCATCGGGCACTCCGATCGTCTGCGACGCGGCCTACCAGTTCGGCGCCCGCGCCCGGCAGATCGCCGATGCGATCGGCCGCTCGCCCACCCTCGACGAGGCCGCGGCGATGCGCATCCAACTCGACGACCGCGCCCTTCTGCTGACCCGATGGCGCGACCTGATGCTCGCCGCCATCGCCGCCCGACCCGACCCCGACGACGGAAAGTACGACACGGTCGTTGCCCGGTTGCGCGCATGGGATCGGCACGCTTCGGCAGACTCGGTCGCCTACCGCATCATCCGCGAGTACCGCGACGCCGTTTCCGGCGACGTCCTGAGCCTGCTCGCAAGCGGCAGCGGCCTGACCGCGGCCGAGCTGTACGACAACCTGCCGCAGGCCGAGTATCCGGTCTGGACGATGGTCAGCCAGCGACCGGCGGGCTGGCTTCCGGCGGGCTACCCGGACTGGGACGCCTACCTGCGCAGCATCCTGGACCGCAATCTGAAACGCTACGAAGCCGACGATCCGGATCTGACGCGTACGACCTGGGGCGAGCGCAATCGTCTGGGCATGCAGCATCCGATGTTCGGGCGCATCCCGCTGCTCGGGCGCTTTTTCGGCATGCCGGACACTCCGATGTCCGGCGACACCCATATGCCTCACGTCCAGGCGCCCGGTTTCGGGGCGTCGCAGCGGATGGTCGTGGCTCCGGGGCGGGAGAAGGACGGCCTGCTGCAGATGCCGGGCGGTCAATCCTCGAATCCGCTCTCGCGTTATTTCGACGCCGGCCATGCGCAATGGGTCGCCGGCGAACCCTTGCCCCTGATGGCCGGGAAGATTGCGCACGAGATCCGCATTCGTCCCGACCGCGACGGACGCTGAAGCGCCCATCGAAGCGCCGATTCCGGCGCCGCCTCTGCGGCTCGCCGAGCGTTGCGCTCACTGCGACATCAAGGGGCGCAACTTGTCCGCCGCGGCCTGGCGATCGGCCTCCGTGCCCTCGAACAGTCTTCGATCGCGGTCGGCCTTCTCGAAATTCAGGCGATGGCGCTTGTAGGTCTCATCGAGCACCGACTTGTAGTCGCTGTAGTGGAGGTGCTCGACGAGGATCTTCGGGATGCGGGTGATGCGCTGCAGACGATTGGCGACATCGAAGATCCAGGCTTCGTTGTACCAGAACTCGAAAATGCCCGGCGTGAAGTAGCCGAGCGTTTCGTACCAGCGACGGCTCACGATCGGGAAATCGCCGCCGTCCGGCGGATACTGTCCATCCTCGAAGAACATCGCGAACACGTCGTCCGGCGCAGCCCGTACGTAATCGTCGAGCCGACGGTCCCAGCCGTAGTCGACGTAAAGCTGATCGTCGTTGGCCATCATCAGCAGATCGCCGCGGCATCGATCCGCCAGGGTGTTCCAGGATTTCGACACGCTGATCGGCGGACCGACGACCAACTCGACGGCGCGGAAATCGGGATATCGGGCCCGCAGTCGTTCGATCAGGCGTGCGTACGCGTCGAGCGCCGGATCGTCGTCGTCGACGTAGAAGAGGATTTCGACGTCCCCCGGACGGGCGCAGGTACGATGGACGCTGGCGACGAAACGCTGCACCTTCTCCGTACGGTTGCGGGTCGGGCACAACATCGACTTGACCAGGGGCGTCTCGCCGCCCGCCGACAGGGACGGCCGGGGGCGGAGCAGGAACGCGAGGCGACTCCAGCGCGTACGCAACGCCAGACGCAGGGAACGCGCGCCGCGACGCACATGGATCGTGAAGGCGATCAGGCGCAGCATCAGGTTCGTGGACCATCGCGGCGTATTCAGCCATTCGACGATCACCGCGTAGAGTTCGGGAGGGCGCTTGCCGGAAAGGTGGCCGCCGAGCAGCGCCACGAAACCGCGGAGATCCCTGAGCAAGCGCGACGGGCCCGTCGGAGCACGCTTCATGGCGTCCTGCCTCCTTGTTCGCTCTGCCATGACGACGATGATGTGCGGCGATGCTTCTCCGGCGCGACATCGCATCGTCGTCGTACGTCGGCAGCGACTGCGCCAGCCGCCCGTCATCGTCCGATACCGCGATCCTGTCCGTCAAGCGATCCGCCTCTCGTCGAGGATGCTCGGGACGCACCCGAATCTTCCGCGACCGCACCCGCGCGAGCGCCCCCCCGGGCCTAGACGAACGCTTTGACTCGGCGACCGAGCGCGATCAACGCCTTGTTCGTACGCGTATTGCGCGGAGGAAATTCGTCCGGTCGAACCCAGCCGAGGATTTCCCCCAGAATATTGGGGCCGATATGCGGAATCTTGTAATCGGGGTCGTTGGCGAACTGGAAAATCCGCTCCGCGGCGTCCCCTGGTCCCCAGAGCACATGGCGAAAGGTCTCCGGTGCCGAATGCCGTCCGGAAACGCTTCTCGTCTTGTGGAGCATCCGCGCATGGGTGTCGATCTTGCGCGCGCCTCCCGGTTCATTGCCGAGGCCGAGCAGGGCGTTGGGCATCTTCGTGGTGTGATCCCCGAACGCGTAACTGCCGCCCAATGTCTCCGCCCACTCGTCCTCGCTCAGCGCGAGGATCCGGTCCTCGGCGAAGCGCTCGCGGAACCTTGGCGCATGGACATAGATCGTCCTCTCTTCATGCGTGTGCGAATAGCCGCCCGACTTCCACCACAGGAGCGCTTGTTCCAGCGCGGACTCCGGCGTTTTCCTGTTGCGCTCATGATCCCGGAGGTACGCATCGCGTTCGCTGTGGGGATCCACGCGCTGATAATAATAGGCATGCAGGAATTGATCGCCCTGAACGCCCGCAGGAACCGTGGGCGCGATCCACTCGGGACGGTATCGGTCGCTCGACGCCAGCGCGGCGATCGAACGAATCAACTGCAGCGTTTCGTTCCACTCGTTGACGAAGTCGCGGCGGCGCCGATCCAGGCTCGCACGCGCCGGCTGGTGGGTGATCGGGCTGGCGTCATCCTTCAGGTTCGGATGGTCGCGCTCGAACGTCGCCTGCAGCCTGTAGAGTTGTTTCTGCAAATCGGCGCGTTTTTTCTGCAACTCCCGCTGTCTTTGGCACTCTTCCTGCGTCAGAGGAAAACTGTCTTCTTCGATCTGATCGAAGAATTGACGCAAGCGCACGGAAACGCCGTCCATGTCGAGCTCGTCGTCCGTCAGGAAGATCCCGGCTTCGTAGTTGCGGTTCCATGCGCGATCGGTCAGGTTTGCGGATCCGATATACGCGCCGCGGCCGACCCACCAGATGACCTTCGCATGCAGGTAGTGCCGGACCAGCCGGCATCGCATTCCTTTCGTTTCGTGCTGCAACAGCCACGACAACACTTCCGGTGCGATCGGGCAGGTCCCGTCGGACCTGCCGTAGAAGCTCAACGGAACGCCGTTGCGCAGGCAATCGTCGAACAGCAGGATATCGGGATGACCCCTCTCCGCGTATGGAATCGCGGCAAGCACCTCATCGCATCCGGGCAGGCACTCCGCATTGAGCGTACGGAGCAGTTGGCCTGCCGGTTCGAGTCCGATGAATCGCATTCGCATCCTCCTGGCCGGCAGCGGGTCGACGCCATCATTCCGACTTCGCTCGGGTCACGCCACCCCCACCGATGCGCAGCGGGTAGCCTCAGAACAACTCGCCCTGCGGCGACGCCGGTTTCGGCGGCGTGGGCGGCAGAAATCCCGAGGTGTCGAGCGGCGGCAGGCGTCCGAAGCCGATGCGTTTGTGGGCCTTGGCGAACCGCATCGCGATCAGGTCGGCGAACGGGCCTTCGCCGCGCATGCGCGTGCCCCAGGCGCTGTCGTAGTCCTTGCCGCCGCGCATCTGCCGCACCAGGCTCATCACGTGCGCGGCGCGTTCCGGATAGTGCAGCGTCAGCCACTCGCGCCACACCTCCTTGAGCTCGTGCGGCAACCGCAGCAGCACGTAGCCGGCGGCGCGGGCGCCATGCGCGTACGCCGCTTCGAGGATGCGTTCGAGTTCGCGGTCGGTGATCATCGGGACGATCGGCGCGACCATCGTGCCGACCGGCACGCCGGCCTCGTGCAGCGCCTGCACCGTCTTCAGTCGCGTATGCGGCGCGGCGGCACGCGGTTCGAGTTTCGACGAGAGTCGGTTGTCGAGCGAGGTGATCGAAACGTAGACCGTCACCAGCCCCCGCTTCGCCATCGGCGCGAGCAGATCGAGATCGCGCTGGATCAACGCGCTCTTGGTGATCAAACTCACCGGATGACGGCATTCGGCGAACACTTCCAGCAGTTGCCGGGTGATCCGATAGCGCTTCTCGATCGGCTGGTAGGCATCGGTATTGATGCCGAGCGAGATCGGCGAACAGCGGTAGCCGCGCTTCGACAGCTCCGTGCGCAACAGTTCGGCGGCATTGGTCTTGGCGTACAGCCGGGTCTCGAAATCCAGGCCCGGCGACAGATCGAGGTAGGCGTGCGAGGGCCGCGCGAAGCAGTAGACGCAGCCGTGCTCGCAACCGCGATACGGGTTGATCGACTGGCTGAACGGAATGTCCGGCGACGCGTTGCGACTGACGATGCTGCGGGCGCGTTCCTCGGTCACCTCGGTCGACGGCTTCGGCGCGGCCGCGGCGCCGCCGTCCTCGTCGCCGGCGTAGACCGAGCCCCAGCCGTCGTCCTCGGCCTCGGCGACCGTCTTCTCGTAGCGTCCGCGGACGTAGGACGCCGCGCCGCGGCCCTTGATCGGACCGTCCCGGAGCAGGTTGTGGGTCGCGGTGTCGACTTTGCCGCCTTGTGCCATCCCGGTAGGCTAGCGCGCGCAGGTCGCAACCGTTGCGACGGAGGTCTCCGACATGTTCGAGGTGTGGGGTTGGGTGTGGGAGCGGCTGCACGGGATCCCGGTGGTCGGGCCCTACATCGGCCCGGTGCTGCTCGCCGGCTGGCTCTTGTACCTGGTCCTCCTCGGCGGCTGGATCGTGCTGCAGAAACGCGAACCGGTGGCCACGCTCAGCTGGTTGCTCGGCCTCGCGCTGCTGCCCTATCTCGGCTTCGCGATCTACCACCTGTTCGGACCGCAGAAGATCGCGCGCCAGCGGCTGCGCCGCACCCGCAGCCGACTCGAACGCAATGCGCTGATCGGCGACGTCTGCGCCGCCGCCGATTCCCCGGAAGCGCAGGAACTGGCGCGGGTGGCCCAGGCCGCGACCGGTTTCGCGCCGGCCACCGCGCGCGACGTGCGCCTGCTCGTCGATGGCGCGGCCAAGTACGACGCGCTGATCGCGGACCTCGCCGGCGCCGCGCATCACGTGCATCTCGAGTACTACATCTTCACGCCGGACCGCAGCGGTACCGCGCTCCGCGACGCCCTGGTCGACTGCGCGCGCCGCGGCGTGCGCGTGCGCCTGCTGCTCGATGCGATCGGCGCCGCCGCCTGTTCCCGCGCGTTCTTCGCGCCGCTGACCGACGCCGGCGGCGAGATCGCGTGGTTCCATCCGACCCGGTTCTGGCGATTCTGGTCGCGGCCGTGGCTGAACCTGCGCACGCACCGCAAGATCGTGGTGATCGACAACCGCATCGCCTACACCGGCGGCATGAACGTCACCGACGACCAGAACGAGCGCGTGCGCGCCGACGCCTACCGCGACCTGCATCTGCGGATCGAGGGCGATGCGGTGCTCGCGCTGCAGCTGGTATTCGCGGAGGACTGGGTCTATGCGACCGGCGAGCGCGACTTCATCTCCACGATCGTGCGCACGCTCCCGGCGCTGGCGGCGGGGCCGATCTCGACCCAGGTGCTGACGTCCGGACCGGATTCCTCGTGGGAAGCGATCCACCGGCTGCAGGTCGGACTGATCCATGCCGCCCGCGAACGCGTGTGGCTGGTCACGCCGTATTTCGTGCCCGGCGAAGCGGCGACGATGGCGCTGACCTCGGCCGCGCTCGGCGGCCTCGACGTGCGCCTGATGGTGCCGCGCATGAGCGATTCCCGGCTGGTGACGCTCGCCGCGCGTTCGTATTACGACGATCTGCTCGCCGCCGGCGTGAAGATCTACGAGTACGGTCCGCGCATGCTGCACACCAAGGCGCTGCTGATCGACGACGCATCGGCGATCGTCGGCAGCGCCAATTTCGATCACCGCAGCTTCCGGCTCAACTTCGAGGTGGCGGTGCTGTTCCAGGATCGCGATCTCGCCGGGCGTCTCGCGCGGTTGATCGAGGGCGAGTTCGCGCACGCGCCGCGGGTCCGGGACGATCGCGGCAGACCCTTGTTCCGCAGCCGGCTGCCCGAAGCGCTGGCCCGATTGATGTCGCCCCTGCTGTGAACCCGGCCCGGACGACGGGCGGCAGGCCGGGACCGGCCGGCGGCCTGTCGGGGGCCGCGGCCGAGGGAGTAGACTGGCGACCGCCCCTCAGTCCCCCGTGAAGGACGCGAACATGCCCTGGTTGCTACTTCTCTTCGCCGTCGGCCTGTTCATCGCAGCGCTCGGCGCCAGCTCGATGGCCATGGTGGTGCTCTGCGTGCTGGCCTCCCTGGGCCTGAGCATCGCCGGCATCATGGGCCTGCTCGCCCAGCGCGTCGGCGGCAGCAGCCGCAGCGAAGCGATGATGGTCGACCCGCAGGAACTGCGCCGCCTGCGCGAACAGGCCGAAGCGCGCCGCAATGCGGGCGCCGCCCCCGAGGTCGCGCAGGCCGCCGGCGAACCGCCGCAGACCTGAATCGCGCCGCTTGACCGTTCTCAGCGTCAACGTCAACAAGATCGCGGTGCTGCGCAACTCGCGCGGCGGTCGCGATCCCGATGTCGTCGCGGCGGCGCGGGCCTGTCTCGACGCCGGCGCGCACGGCATTACGGTGCATCCGCGCCCCGATGCCCGGCATATCCGCGACGACGATGTCTACGCGCTGGCGGAACTCACCCGCGAGTACGGCGTCGAGTTCAATCTCGAGGGCAATCCGTTCGCCCCGTCGCGCCCCGGATATCCTGGTTTTCACGCGCTGTGCGCCGGGGTGCGTCCGGCCCAGGCCACCCTGGTGCCCGACGGCGACGGCCAGCTGACGTCGGACCACGGTTTCGATTTCGTCCGCGACCTGGATGCGCTTCGCGTGCAGGTCTCGGGCCTGAAGGCCCTCGGATGCCGGGTCAGCCTGTTCGCGGACGCCGGCGCAGACACGGCCGCCGCCGCCGCCAGCGGCGCCGATCGCATCGAGCTCTATACCGGCCCCTACGCCGAAGCCTTCGCCGCCGGCCGAGCCGATGCGGCATTGCCGACCTTCACGGACACGGCACGCGTCGCCGCCTCGCAGGGCTTGGGCGTCAATGCCGGCCACGATCTGAGCCAGGCGAATCTCGGCCGTTTTCTCGCCGCGGTGCCCGGTGTGCTCGAAGTGTCGATCGGTCACGCACTGATCGGCGAAGCGTTGTATGCCGGACTCGATCTGACCGTGAAACGGTACCTGTCGATCCTCGCCGGACGCTGATCCGGTTTGCAGTCCTGCAAACGAAACGGGCGGCCGGAGCCGCCCGTTTCCGCTCTTGCGTGTTCATGTCCACGCGTTGATGCCCGCGTGAAACGCACGACACCGCGCGTTACTTGAAGCGGATGTTGCCGAGGCCTGCGTTCTGCGCCGTCGCCAACACCTTGGCCACGACCTGATAGTCGACCTCGCCGCTGGCGTCGATGCGCAGGATCACCGGCTGGTCGCCGGCGCGTTCGCGTTCGGCCGAGAACACCGAGCCCAGCGCGGACATCGGCATCGGTCGACCTCCGAGAAACAGTTCGCCCGATGAAGCGATGCGCAATTCGAGCGGCGGGGACGGCGGCTGTGGTGGTCCATCGCTGCTTCCCGGCAAGGTCATCGGAATCGGACGGCTGAAGACCGGTGCCGCGATCATGAAGATCACCAGCATCACCAGCATCACGTCGACCAGCGGGGTGATGTTGATCTCGGCGATGCTGTGTTGCCGGGTCTGGGCTTGGGCGAATGCCATGGCGCGCTCCTCCGGTGTGGTGACGCCTTCACCCTACGCCCGGGCCGGCGGCCAGCACAAGCCCCTTCGGCAGGCGCAAAAAAAAGACGCCGCCCGGTGGGCGGCGTCGGAAAGGCAAGCAAGCATCTTCGGATACCCGGGCGGCGGGCTGCAGGTCCGCCCCCGGGCGTGTCGTGCGGGTTACTTCTTGACGAAACCGATCTTCAGCATCTGCGCGTCCTTGGCCGAAGCCAGGACCTTGGCGAGGACTTCGTACTGCGCATCCTCGTTCATGTCGATTTCGAGCGTGGGCTGGTTCCTGGGATCGCGTTCGACCTCGGCCTGCATCATGCTGCGCAGCGCGGAGACCGGGGTCGTGCTGTCGTTCCAGTAGACGGTACCGGCGCTGTCGATGCGGAGCTTGATCGGCGGCGGCGGTTCGACCGGATTCTCGGGCGGATTGGTCGTCCGCTGCGGGAGGTCGATGTCGATCGGGTAGGACAGGATCGGCGCGGTCACCATGAAGATGATCAGCAACACCAGCATCACGTCGACGAGCGGCGTGACGTTGATGTCGGCCATCGGGCCAGAACCGGAGTTGGATGCGAAAGCCATGCGTCTGTTCTCTCGTCTGTGCGCGTCAGTTGCGTTCGCGGGTGGCCACGAAACCGACCTTGCGCATGCCCTGGGCCTGGGCGATGTTGACCACTTCGTTGACGTAGCGGTAGCGGGTGGTCTTGTCGCCGCGGATGTTCACCGGCGGCTGCGGGACCTTCTGCGCTTCCACCGACAGCCGGCTTTCCAGCAGCTCGCGGGTCACCGGTTCGTCGTTGAGGAAAAGACGGCCTTCCTCGGTGACGGCGACGGTGATCGGCGGTGCCGGGGGCAGGTTGTTCGGATCCCGGGTGTCGTAGTTGGCCTGGGGCAGATCGACCTTCGTCTTGTGCGACATCAGCGGTGCCGTGATCATGAAGATGATCAGCAGCACCAACATCACGTCCACGAGGGGCGTGACGTTGATTTCGGACATCGGGCCGCCGCTGTCGTTGCCGGTACTGAAGGCCATGACTGTGCTCCGTCAGGTGTTCGATCGACGCGTGCGGATCAACGCTTGCCGCCGACTTCGCCGACGCGGGCGCCGGTCGCGAAGAAGTCGTGCAGGTCGTGGGCGAAGGTGTCGAACTTGTTGTTGGTCACGCGGTTCAGGCGCACGAAGAAGTTGTACGCGAGCACCGCCGGGATGGCGACGAACAGACCGACGGCGGTCATGATCAGCGCTTCGCCGACCGGGCCGGCGACGGCGTCGATCGAGGCCTGGCCGGTCGCACCGATCTTGATCAGCGCGCCGTAGATGCCCCACACGGTGCCGAGCAGACCGACGAACGGCGCGGTCGAACCGACGGTGGCGAGCACGGTCAGACCGCCTTCGAGAGCCATCGACTCGCGGGTGACGGCCTGGCGCAGGGCGCGGTCGACGAACTCGGAGCGGTTCAGCGACTCGACCAGACGCGAGCCTTCATGGCGCTGGTGGTGGGCGGCGGCCTGGGCGGCGTCGAGCGCGATCTTCGAGAAGGGCTCGCTGCGCGGCTGCTCTTCCATGAAGCGGATCGCGTCCTGCGCGTTCGGGGTTTCCCAGAAGGTCGTCGTCACCGAGTCGCCGCGGCGACGCAGGTTCGAGTTCTTGATGAAGTTGACCACGATCCAGTACCAGGACATCGCGGACATGATGACCAGCGTGGCGGCGACAACCAGCTGGACGACGTAGTCGCCCGGGTTGCCGAGCATTTCGCGCGCCAGATGGTCGACGCCCATCTGCTTCAGAGCGGCGGCGTTGCCGCCACCGGCGGCGCCGGCGGTTGCGACGGTGAGGATTTCCTGCAGCATGACGCTTACCTTTCTTGTGTGTGGAAGGAGCTAACGAAGGGTATGTGACGCGGTGTAACGGTTTTGTTCGGCGGCTCGCCCGGGCGTTCCGGCGGAAGTCGCCGGATCACTCGGTCGAGAACGAGAACGGCAGTCGGCCCTGACCGGCGCTGCCGGGGCAGAGCTTGGCGCGCTTGGCCCAGGTGACGGCGGCGCGGTCCAGATCGCGATTGCGGCTGCTCTTGACGACGTCGACGTTGGTGATGGAACCGTCGGCCTGATAGGTGATCATCAGGGCGAGGTCCGCGGCCATGCCGGCGCGGCTGGCGGCCTGCTGCAACGGGGCCAGCGAGGGCCGCACGCACAGGCTGGCGCGCAGGTCGTTGTCGTTGCGCGGCGGGCCGGTCGGGGCCGGGGGCGCCGGCGGGGCCGGAGGCGCCGGCGGCGGGGCCGGGGTGTCGACCGGCGCGGGATCGTCAAAGACGACCGGCGGCGGCTCTTCCGGCGGGGGTTCGATCACCGGCCGCGGGGTTTCCTGCGGGGTGAGCTTGATTTCCTTCGGCGGCTCCGGCGGGGGCGGCGGCGGGGGCGGCGGCGGCGGGGGCGGCTCGATGATGACGACGCTGGTGTTCTGCTCTTCTTCCTGCTCTGCGCCCGGCGGAGTGACCGGAACCAGCAACAGCATGAGCGCCGCGATGTGCAGCGCGATGGCGAAACTGATGGCGGTGATCCGCGACCAGTTCAGGCCGGGTTCTTCGCGGTCGCGCTTGTCAGGGGTCGGCAACGGTTCGGTCATGCGCAGCAGGCTCGGTTTAACGGACTCGTGGTGCTGTGTCGGTTTCGCGTTCGCGATCCATCCGTGAAAGTGAACCCGATCCCCGACCGCGACACCCCGGAATGGTCGAACCGCGACCGCCCCCCGGAAGGGGGCCGGTCGCGGGAATCTGTAAGCTTATACCAATCGCAACGGGACTTACCAACACCCCGTTCTCGAAACACCGCTCGATACGTGACCGTATCGAGCGGACAGGACCTCATTTGCCGGGTTTGGCCAGAATGTTGTTGGCTTCCTGGGGCTTCTTGATGCCCTTGGCCAGCGCTTCGCGGGCGGCGGCCTTGGCTTCGGTCATGCGGTTTTCGTTGCTCAGCACCTTGGCGAGATTCAACGCCGCCTCGCCGTTGGTCGCGATCTTCGCGGCGCGGGTGTAGAAGTCGATCGCCTGCGGGACGTTCTCCTGGGCGTAGTAGTTCTGGGCGATGATCGAATAGTCGTTGGCCAGGGTCTGCGAGGGCTGCAGCACGCCCTTGGCGACGCCGTCGAGCAGCACTTCCTCGGCGAGCTTGTACTTGTCGGCGTTGATGTAGCCGACGAACAGCATGCGGTAGGCGTTCGGCTCCTTGAGCTGGCCCTGCTTGCGCGCGTTCTCGAGCAGGCCGTTGGCCTTCTCGTAGTTGTCGGCTTCCTGGTACAGCGACACCGCGTTCATCAGGATGCCGGCGTCGCCCGGCTTGGCCACGAGCAGCTTCTCGTAGAGCGCGGCGCCTTCGGCGGCGCGGCCGACGCGGCTCAGCACGTAGGCCTTCAGGCCGAGCGCCTGCTCGCTCTCGTTCTTGGTTTCGGTGAGGTAGCGGTCGATCCAGCTCAGGGCCTCGGGATAGCGCTCCAGCTCGTGCAGCGTGACCGCGAGGTTGAACATGATCTGGTAGTGGCCGTTGTTGTCGAGACCGTTGCCTTCGACCGCCTTCAGGTAATACGCCGCGCCCTTCTGCGAGTCGTCGAGCTTCAGCGCGGCGCTGCCGGCGAGCTGCGAGAAGTAGCTCACGAGATACGGGTTCTGGGTATCGGCGAGGAAGGCATCGACCTTCGGCATGAGTTCGGCGTACTGCTCCTTGTCGAACATCGCCTGCAGATCGTTGGCGGCCTTGGCTTCCTTCTGCGACACCTTGCGTTCCGGCGGCTTGCGGGTGGCCTGCGGGAACAGGTCCGGCTGCTGGTTGGCCTTGGCCGCGGCTTCCGCCCGACGCTGGCGCGCGCGTTCCGACGCGGCCGCGGCACTGCCGGTCATGCTGCTGGTCTTCGGCTTGTCGTCGTAATCGTCTTCCTGCGCCAGGACGTTGCCGGCGAAGGCGCAGCCGATGAGCAGCGCGACGGCGGCGGCGAGGGTGGTCGGAAGCGGGCGGGCGGAGGAAACGGTCATGAAGATTCTCTCGGGTGAACGTCGGTGACGGCGCGGCGTCGGTCGGGTGATGCGGCTCGCACCGCGGGAAGTGTGGAACGTCGGGGCTGCGGACTCAACCGCAGGTCGGTTTGCGGCCGGCGGCGCGGGCCTGTTCGTAGACGGGGACCAGGCTGTCGGCGCGCTTGCGCATCTCGCCGATGCGCGATGTCGGATCGGGGTGGGTGGACAGCCATTCCGGCGGACGCGCGCCGCCGGAGGCGAGCATGTTCTGCCACAGCTCGACCGCCTGGCGCGGATCGAACCCGGCCTGCGCCATCAGTCGCTGGCCGACGATATCGGCCTCGTCCTCCTGCTTGCGGGTGCCGGGCAACAGGAATCCGGCCTGCGCGATGATGCTGCCGCCCTGCGAGGCGAGATCGGACCCGCCCTGTCCGTAACGCGCGCCGGCCAGTACCGCGAGCAGCTGCACCGCGCCGGCGGCGCCGACGTGGCGGGTCACGCGTTCGTCGTGATGACGCTCGATGACGTGCCCGATCTCGTGTCCGATCACCGCGGCCATCTGGTTCTGGTTGCGGGCCACGTCGAAGATCCCGGTGTAGACCCCGACCTTGCCGCCGGGAAGCGCGAAGGCGTTCGGGTTCTTGTCGACGAACACCGCGGATTCCCAGGCGTACCGGTTCCACTGCGGCGGCAGTTCGCGTGCGATGGCGTCGACCACGCAGCGCACGTAGGCCGTCTGTTTCGCATCCTGGGTGAGCAGTTTCTTCGCCTTCTGCTCCTCGAAGGCCCGAGTGCCGAGCTGGTCCAGCTGGGCCTGGGAATAGGCCCCGACGTACTGGCGGCGGCCGGTGGACGAGGTGGTGGTGGCGCAGGCCGCGAGCATTGCGGCGCAGGCGAGCGCGAGCGCGAACGAGGGCATCCGGAGCGACGGGAAGGACATGGCGATGGCTCCGAGGATCTCGTCGGGGGCTGATGTTGTAATCCCGACAGGATTAACAATTCGTCAATCGGGTCGGCGCGGGTGTCCGAATTCCGACGCCGGTCGCACACACGGCCGCGATCCGGGGGCCGGATCGCGATCTGCACGGGAACGGAACGACTCCGAAGGGCATTCGGGGTCAGGCCCCGAACCCCCGATCAGACGTCGAGGTTGGCCACCTTCAGCGCGTTGTCCTCGATGAACTCGCGGCGCGGTTCGACCACGTCGCCCATCAGGGTGCTGAAGATCTGATCGGCGGCGACGGCGTCCTCGATCCTCACCTGCAGCAGGCGGCGGGTGTCCGGGTTCACCGTGGTTTCCCAGAGCTGTTCCGGATTCATTTCGCCGAGGCCCTTGAAGCGCTGGATCTGGCGGCCCTTCTTCGCTTCCTCAAGCAGCCAGGCGTGCGCCTGGGCGAAATTCGCCACCGGCTCCTCGCGGTTGCCGCGCAGGATCTTCGCGCCGGGGCCGAGCAGACCGTGCAGCCGGTCGGCGGCGTCGCGCAGGGCGCGCAGTTCGCCGTGTTCGAAACTCGCGGCAGGCAGTTCCTGCACCGTGGTTTCGCCCATGTGGGTGCGGGTGACGACCAGCGCGGCCGGGTGGGTGTCGGCGGCGGCGCGGGCCTCGATGCGGAAGCGCGGCCGGCCGAGACCGCTGCGGTTGAGGCGCGCCTGCAGCGCATCGAGCGGTTCGCGCTCGACGGCGAGCCGGCCGAGGCTCGCGGCGTCGAGCGGGAGGAAGTCGATCAGCGCTTCCAGCAGCGCCGGATCGTAACGGTAGGCGTTGCGCGCGATCGCGTCGCGCGCCGCGGCATAGGCCAGCAGGAGTTTCTCGAGCGCGACGCCCTCGATCGCGGGGATGTCGCGATCGGGAACCAGCTTGGCGTTGTCGACCGCGTTGTTGGCGAGATACTGATCGAGCGCGCCGTCGTCCTTGAGATACAGCTCGTTCTTGCCCTGCTTGATCTTGTACAGCGGCGGCAGACCGATGTAGACGTGGCCGCGTTCGATCAGCTCCGGCATCTGCCGGTAGAAGAACGTCAGCAGCAGCGTGCGGATGTGCGAGCCGTCGACGTCGGCGTCGGTCATGATGATGATGCGGTGGTAGCGCAGCTTGTCCGGGTTGTACTCGTCCTTGCCGATGCCGGTGCCGAGCGCGGTGATCAGGGTGCCGACTTCCGCCGAGGACAGCATGCGATCGAAACGCGCGCGTTCGACGTTGAGGATTTTTCCCCGCAACGGCAGCACCGCCTGGTTCCTGCGGTTGCGGCCCTGCTTCGCCGAACCGCCCGCCGAGTCGCCCTCGACGATGAACAGTTCGGACAGCGCCGGATCCTTTTCCTGGCAATCGGCGAGCTTGCCGGGCAGACCGGCGATGTCGAGCGCGCCCTTGCGGCGCGTCAGCTCGCGCGCCTTGCGCGCGGCCTCGCGCGCGCGCGCCGCCTCGACGACCTTTTCGCAGATCGCGCGGGCTTCGTTGGGGTTCTCCTGGAGGAACTCCTCGAGCTTGGCGCCGAAGGTGCTTTCGACCACCGGCTTCACTTCCGAGCTGACCAGCTTTTCCTTGGTCTGCGAAGAGAAGCTCGGATCGGGCACCTTCACCGACAGGACCGCGATCAGGCCTTCGCGCATGTCGTCGCCGGACAGGGCGATCTTCGCCTGCTTGGCGATGCCGCTGTGCTCGATGTAGTTGGTCAGCGTGCGCGTGAGCGCGGCGCGGAAACCGGCGAGATGGGTGCCGCCGTCCTTCTGCGGAATGTTGTTGGTGAAGCAGAACATCGTTTCCTGGTAGGCGTCGGTCCACTGCAGGGCCACGTCCACGACGATGTCGTTCTGCTCGCCGCTGACCGCGATCACGTTCGGATGCAGCGGGGTCTTCAGCTGCGCGAGATGCTCGACGAAGGAGCGGATGCCGCCTTCGTATTGGAACACGTCGCGCTTGGTCTCTCCGCGCTCGTCGGGGCGTTCGTCGACCAGCGTGATCTTCACGCCGGAATTGAGGAACGACAGTTCGCGCAGGCGCTTGGCGAGGATGTCGTAGTGGAAGACGACGTCGGTGAAGATGTCGGCGGACGGCTTGAAGCGCAGCTTCGTGCCGCGTTTCGTCGACGCTTCCAGTTGCTTGAGCGGGTACTGCGGCTCGCCGAGCGCGTATTCCTGCTCGTAATGATGGCCGTCGCGCCAGATCTCGAGCCAGAGTTTTTCCGACAGCGCGTTCACCACCGACACGCCGACGCCGTGGAGACCGCCGGACACCTTGTAGCTGTTGTCGTCGAACTTGCCGCCGGCGTGCAGCACGGTGAGGATCACTTCCGCCGCCGAAACGCCCTCTTCCTTGTGGATGTCGACCGGGATGCCGCGACCGTTGTCGGACACCGAGCACGAACCGTCCTGGTGCAGGGTGACGACGATGTCGTCGGCGTGGCCGGCCAGCGCTTCGTCGACCGAGTTGTCGACCACCTCGAAGACCATGTGGTGCAGGCCGGTGCCGTCGTGCACGTCGCCGATGTACATGCCGGGCCGCTTGCGCACGGCTTCGAGGCCGCGCAGTACGGTGATCTTGCTGGAGTCGTAGGTGTTGTTGCTGGCGCCGGGCTGCTGGGTGTCGTCGGTCATTCGCTTCGGTCGGCTGCGGAAGTGGCGTGGGGGCGTTGCGTGGGCGGCCGCACGGGTCGCGTGCGGCACACATTAGCTATTGCGTTCGAGAGCGGGATTATACCCCGCCGACCCCGTCCCGCGGGGCCACGGGGCGTCGCTCGGCCTCCGGACGGCCATGCAGGCCGCGCAGGCGCGCGCTCAGGGCTCGAGCAGGACGTACTCGCCCCTGGCGCCGTATTTTTTCGGGGTCTCGCCCACGCGCACGCACAGCGCGTCGGCGCAGCGGGTGATCGCGCCGCTGCGGGTGGCTTCGAGGACGTCTTCGGCGAAATCGGTCCGTTCGAGCTGCTGCAGGCTGCGCCAGACGATGAAGGCGCTGCCGCCCGCGGCCAGGAGCGCCCCGGCCAACAGGGCGAAACCGGCCTTCCAGATCAGGCCGCGCTGGGCCTCGCGCAGGGTCTGCGCCTGCTCGGCGATCATGCGCGCGCTCTGGCCGGCGCTTTCGCTGGCCTGGCGCAGTTGCTGGCGCAATTGCTCGAGCGCTTCGCCGGCGCCGCGTTCGATCGACTGCCGCGCCTGGCCGCCGATCGCGGCCAGCGCCTGCTCGGTCATCTGCTGATGTTGGCGGGCGAGCGTGTCGGCGGTCGAACGCAGCTGCTGCGCGCCCTGCTCCGCCGTCTGGACCGCCTGCCCGCTGCGCTGGTCGAGCAGATCGGCGATCGCGGCCAGTTTGAGCGACAGGTCCTGCAGCGCGTCCGGGGTCATGGTCAGCGGCACATCCCGCCGGTCTGGCGCTGAGGCTGTTCCACGACCGGTGGCGGCATCGCGGTCTGTTCGCGCTGCGTCGCCTGCTCGAGGTTGAAGACGCGGCCCTGCTCCAGCCACGCCTGGCCCGGGCCGGATTCGAGGAACTGCCGTCCGATCCCGCGCGAGCCGTCGACGTCGCCGCTCTGGGCAGCGCGGGCCAGCCGGTCGAAGGCCGATTCGGCGGGCGGCGCGACGCACATCTGGGGCGTGGGCGCGGCATCGAGGGCGGCACGGCGCCCGTCGGGCTCGGTCGGCACCGGCGCCATCGGCAACGTGCGATACGGCAAGCGATCCGCAAGTCCTTGATCCATCGGCTCTCTTCGGGTCATCGCCGGATCGGTCCGCTGATACCAGGGTTGCGGGGCGAGGTCGTTGCGCTCGTCGCGCAGGCCGTCCCGATCGAAACCGCGGCGGGTGTAGACCCACGGCATGTGCTGCTCGGAATCGTGGATCAGGTTGCGATCGGGCGCCTGCGTTTCCGGGCGCAGCTGCAGCAGCGGGCGGCCGTTGTCGACCAGTCCGTTGACGAACTGCATGGTCATGTTGGTGTTGCGCAGGCCCAGACCGTTGGCGGCGTAGGCATCGCCGATGTCGCTGTGCGCACCCGGCACGGTGACGTGGAGCGAACGGCCGCCGTCGCTCAAGCCCTGCGGCAGATGGCGACTGTCGACGAACTGATCGCGGGGCTCGTCGCGAGCGCGGATCTGGAACGCCGACACGACCGACGGCGGCAATCGACGATCGTAGTTGGCCGGATCGCCGGTCGGCACCGGATCCTGCAGGACCGCCGCCTGCATCACCTGCCCCGGCGCGACCAGCGGCGGTCGCGTGTACTGCACGCCGGTGACCAGCCCGGTGTCGTCGGTGGTGTAGACCGCGCCCGCCGGATCCTGGATGCCGCGTTCGTGCACGAGCCGGGTGAAATAGGCGGCCTGTTCGGCGCCGCGGCTGAAACCGAGCGCCGCGACGCGGATGTCGGCGTCGGGGTTGTCGCGCAGCCAGCGGGCCGATTGTTCGATGAACTGCCGGTACATGCTTTCGCCGCGTTCTTCGAAGGTATGCCCGCGCATGCCGTCGAAACGATGCGGCCCGGTCCCGGGCCCGGCCAGATAGCCGGTGGCCACGTTGGTGAGTTCGCCGCTGTTCTGCTGGTCGCGAATCTGCTCGAAAATGCGCGAAATCCCCGTGCGCTCGCCCATCGCCGGGTTGTTCATGTCGTTGCCGGTGCCGTCGAGCACGGCCACGAACAGGCGCTCGTTCGGTCGGTCGCGGCTGACCATCACCGGCACCTGCATCTGGCCGAGCTGCCGGTTGGCGTCGGCATACAACTGCAGGTCGGCCGCGGTGGCCGGGACGACATCGACGCCATCGGCGCGTCTGGGCGGGACGGGTTCGCTCATGGGATCGCTCCGGATCAGTAGCTGCGGCGGTACACCTGGATCAGGTCGTCGCGGAATCGGCTATGTCGATTTCCCGGGATCTGTTCGTCGCGGGTCGGAATCATCGTGCGGGTATAGACACTGACGGTCCGGTCGTTCACTTCGATCAGGATGTGGGTATAGCCGGGGCTCACACCTTCCGCCATCGCTTCTCGCGGAACGCGGTGGCGGATCAGGCCGTCCTTGAAAATCTCGGCCAGATCGATCGTCGCGCGGTGTTCGCTGCCGTCCTTCGACCGCCAGTGCAGCTCGGCGGGCGCGGGGAAGTTGGGCAGATCGCCATAGCGGGCGATCATCGCCGCGTCGTAGCGCTCGGGCGGCAAACCGGCCGCGGAGGGCGTTTCCGCAGCGGTCCCGTGATCGCGGCCGTCGTACAGCACCTCGCAACCGCGGGTGTCGAAGCAGACCGCTCCGAACAGATGGCGTTTGAAGGTCAGCGGCCAGCCGGCCACGGCATTCGCGGATTGCTGCACGGTGGACGCGGCGGAAGACTCGACGGGGGAGGTCATGGCGGGGTGGCACCCTGAAAGCAGCTGCGCGGCCGCAGTGACGGCGATCGCCACGGCGTTGCGCGAAACGACCGGGGGAGACGTGTTCGGCATGCGGAACATCCTGTAGTCGGGCCTAGGCTACCCCGTCCACAAGCGACCCGCCAGCCGTCAGGAGGGAACCTGTCCGCGGATCACGCCATGTTCCACGTGAAACACGGTTGGCGTCGAATCGACCTCAGACAGCGCCGAGGGGACTTCGGTGCCGGTGACGAAGATCTGCGCCCCGGAAGCGATCAGTCGTTCGAGGACACGTTGCTGGTGCCGGCGGTCCAGCTCGGAGGCCAGATCGTCCAGCGCCACGACCGGCCATTCCCCGCTCGCGTCGGCGTGGTGTTCGGCCTGCGCCAGCAGGACCGACAGCGCCGACAGCTTCGCCTGCCCTCGCGAGAGCGCCTCCCGTCCGGGATGTGCGGCATAGTCGATGCGCCAGTCGGCGCGATGCGGACCGACCGAGGTGAATCCGTTACCGAGATCCCGGTCCCGTGCCACCAGCAGCGCATCGGCAAGGGAAAGGCTGTCCCGGGACCAACCGGGCTGGTAGTGCAGGCGGGCCTCGCCCAAGGCGGGCGCGAGTTCGGCGGCCATGCCCTGCAGCCGCGGTTCCAGCGCCTCCAGATAGGCCAGGCGATGGCGGGTCAGCGGCTCGCCGGCCTCGGCCAGCTCATGGTCCCAGGCGTCCAGCTGGCGGTCGCGGACCCGGGCCTTCAGCAGGGCGTTCCGTTGTTTGAGCGCTCGGGCATAACGTCGCCAGAGCGCAAGAAATTCTGGTTCCACGTGGAACAACCCCCAGTCGACCAGTCGACGGCGCGGCTCGCCGCCGCCGGTGACCAGGGCGTGGCTGCCGGGCTCGAACGTGACCACGGCCAGCGCGGCGCAAAGCTCGCCGAGGTGAGACACCGATTCGCCGTCCAAACGGCCCTCCCATCGCTGACCGGCATGACGGAGTCCCGCCCGACGGGTCCGGCCGCTCGGTTCCTCGCGCCACTCGGCGAAGACTTCGACCGCTTCGCATCCGGTACGGATCAACCCGTCGCGGACCCTGCCCCGGAAGCTCCGCCCGTAGGCGAGCAGATGCAGGGCCTCCAGCAGACTGGTCTTGCCCGCGCCGTTGTCGCCGACGATCAGGTTGATCCCGGGGCCTGGGCGCAGTTCGACCTGGGCGAGTCGTCGGACACCGGAAACCTGGAGGCGGATCACGCGCATGCATGCCCCCGTGGAACTGGCGACCGGAAACGAATTCGCCCGGGCGGACCCGGGCGAAAGATGCGGAACGAAGGATGTTTCACGTGGAACAGTTCACCATCCGTCAGAGCCGCAGCGGCATCACCACATGCCGGCACTTCTCGCTGCTGGCTTCGCGTACCAACGCCGAGGAGTTGGCGTCGCGCAGCTGCAGGACGACGTGCTCGTCGCGGAGCGCCGACAACGCGTCGAGCAGGTAATTCACGTTGAAGCCGATCACCAGGCTGTCGACCTTGGTATCGGCCTCGACTTCTTCCTGGGCTTCTTCCTGCTCCGGATTGTGGGCGTTGATCTTGATCTGGCCCGGCGAGACCTCGATGCGGACGCCGCGGTATTTCTCGTTGGAGAGGATCGCCGCGCGTTGCAGCGACGCGCGCAGGGCTTCGCGGTCGATGCGGACTTCGCGGTCGGCGCCGATCGGGATCACCGCTTCGTAATCCGGGAAACGGCCGTCGATGAGCTTGCTGGTGAAGGTGACGTCGTCGCGCTTCACTCGGATGTGGCTGCGGCCCATTTCCAGTTCGAGCTCGCGATCGCCGCCTTCGAGCAGACGCTGCAGTTCGAGCACGCCCTTGCGCGGGACGATGATCTGCCGCTTCGTCTGCACCGGCTCGTCCAGCCCGGCTTCGCAGAGCGCGAGGCGATGACCGTCGGTCGCGACGCAGCGCAGGGCCTTGTCGCGCAGATCGAACAGCAGGCCGTTGAGGTAGTAACGGACGTCCTGCTGGGCCATGGCGAACGCGGTGCGTTCGATCAGTTCCTTCAAACCGGCTTCGCCGACTTTCACCCGCTCGGTCGCATCGACCTCGTCGAGCGCGGGGAAATCGTTGGCCGGAAGGCTGGCCAGGGTGAAGCGGCTGCGACCGGCCTGGACCGTGATCTTGTCGCCGGACTGGCTGATCGTGACCTTGCTGCCGTCCGGGAGCGCGCGGACGATCTCGAACAGCTTGCGTGCGGGGATCGTCGTTTCGCCGGCCTCGGCGTCCTCGACCCGGGTCCGCGCGACCATCTCGACTTCGAGATCGGTGCCGGTCAGGGACAGCAGATCGCCTTCGACCCGGGCCAGCAGGTTGGCCAGCACCGGCAGCGTCTGCCGACGCTCGACCACGTTGACGACCTGAGCCAGCGGCTTCAGGAGCACTTCGCGTTGCAGACTGAAACGCATGCGGTTCGATTCCCCTAGTGAGGCCGATCAGCCGGCCAGGCTTCGAAGAGAGAAGAAAATCTTAAAAGATGGTGGTGCTGGTGTCGCCGAAAGCCGGGGGTAACGCATCCAGGCCCTTGAATTCGTTCGTGTTTCCGCAAACCAAAACGTCTGTACAAGCGTTCCGACAGCATGGGGACAGTCTGTGGACAAGTTTCGGCGCCGCGCGCCGGAAGCCAGTTGTCCACAGGTTGTCTCCAACCTGTTCTCATTCCGTGAGACAGGGATCCACCGGATCACTCGCTCAGCTTGCGGATCAACTTGTCCCAGTCCTCGCGCAACTTGCCGTCGCTCTCGATGAGCGTCCTGATCTGGCGGCACGCGTGCAGGACCGTGGTGTGGTCGCGCCCCGCGAACGCATCGCCGATCTCCGGCAGGCTGTGCTCGGTCAGTTCCTTGGCCAAGGCCATCGCCACCTGCCGCGGGCGAGCCAGCGAGCGGGTCCGGCGCTTGGACAACAGATCCTTGATCTGCAAGCCGTAGTAGTCTGCCACGGCCTTCTGGATATTGGCGATGCCGATCGCCTGCTGCTGCGCACGCAACAGGTCGCGGAGGGTTTCCTGGGCGAATTCGGCGCTGATCGCGCGGCCGGTGAAATTCGCCCGCGCCGCGAGCGTGTTGAGCGCGCCTTCCAGATCGCGCACGTTGCTGCGCATCTTCTTGGCCAGCAGGAACGCGACGTCCTCGGGCAGGTTGACGCCGCGTTCCCGTGCCTTCGACAAGACGATCTGCGCGCGTGTCTCGAAATCGGGCGGCTCGATCGCCACCGACAGGCCCCAGGCCAGTCGCGATTTCAGCCGCGGCTCCAGACCCTCGACTTCGCGCGGGTAGCGGTCGCAGGTCAGGATGATCTGCTGGCGGCCGTCGAACAGCGCGTTGAAGGTGTGGAAGAACTCTTCCTGGGTGCGGTCCTTGCCGGCGAAAAACTGGATGTCGTCGATCAGCAGCGCGTCGACCTGCTGGAACTGTCGCTTGAACGCGTCCATGGTCTTGTCCTGCAGCGCCTTCATCATCGCGCTGAAGAACTGCTCGCTGCGCAGGTACATCACGCGCATGCCGGGGTTCTGCCGACGCATCTCGTTGCCGGCGGCGAACATCAGATGGGTCTTGCCCAGTCCCGTGCCGCCGTACAGCAGCAGTGGATTGTGGGCGCGGTCGCCGGGCTTCTGCGCCGCCTGCCAGGCCGCGGCGCGACCCAGCTGGTTGCTGCGGCCCTCGACGAAATTGTCGAAGGTGTAGTGATTGTCGAGATTGCCCGCGAAGGACTCGCCGCCGGCCGCACCGTTCACGCGCCCGGCGTCGTGCAACCGGGTCGGGGTGGGCGCGGTCGCGGCGGCACGCGGTGCGGAACCGACCTCAAGCGACACCGTGGCGCCGTCCGCGTAGTAATCGAGCAGTTCCGCGATCCGCGCCAGATACCGCGACTGGACCGCGTCGCGCACGAAGGCGTTGGGCGCATACAGCACTACCCCGTCGTCGCGCAGGCGCGCCTGCAGCGGTTTCAGCCAGGTCTGCACCTCCTCCACCGGCAGTTCGGCTTCGAGACGTTCGAGACAGCGGGGCCAGGCATCCATCGGGGTCGTGAGCGAGCGCAAAAGATCGAGCGGAAAGACGGAGGGGTCGCGCCGATCACGCCGGAGGCGGCCGGAGCGGCGCGCGGGCCGGGTCCGGAAGCGGTCGTGGCGGGAGGCGGGGGTCGATCAGACTACCACCGCGTCCGCCCCCCCGCACCCGTGACCTCATCGGCAACCGGGTCGGAACGATTTGACCGGGGCCTGCGGGAGCCTGCATAATTGCCGGTTCTTGCGGTCACGGTGTCGCGCCTCGGCGCGGTTTCGTCGTCTCCGCGCCTCGCAGCAGACACGCAGCATCCACGTACCGAACACGCAACGAGCCCGACCATGGCCACCAAGCGCACCTACCAGCCCAGCAACCTCAAGCGCAAGCGCGACCACGGCTTCCGTGCCCGCATGAAGACCGCCGACGGCCGCAAGGTCCTCGCCCGTCGTCGCGCCAAGGGTCGCAAGCGCCTCAGCGCCTGATTCCGGTGCGGACTGCGGCCGGTGCATTCCGGCCGAAGCCGCCCCGATCCGAGTCTTCCGGCATGAACGCGCGCCGTTCATGACATCCGGTCGCTCAGACGCTGCTCCGACAGCCCGCTACCCGCGCACCGCGCGGGTACGCGCGCGTCCGGAATTCGACGCGGTCTTCGCGTCCGGTCGCCGCGCCGCGAATGCGATGCTCGCCCTGCACCATCTTTCCGACGACCGTCCCGCCCGTCTCGGACTCGCCGTGTCGCGCAAGGTCGATACCCGTGCCGTGGTCCGCAACCGGATCAAGCGCGTGCTCCGCGATCATTTCCGCCGCGAACGCCACGCGTTGCCGGGCGGCGCCTATGTGATCGTCGCGCGCGCCGCGGCGGCGCGCGCCAGCGGCGCCGAACTGGCCAGTGCCTTCCGGCATGCCTTGCGCAGGCTCGCGTTGCCCCCATCCCCCTTGAGCGGCACAATGCCGCCCGCTTCCCCTCCTCCGTCCCCTGCGCCGCCACAAGACGGCGCGACGACTCCGGCCGCCCCATGAATCAATTGCGTACTTTCCTGATCTTCGCCTGGATCCTGGTGGCGACCATTCTGTGGATGGAGTGGAACAAGGAGCATTCCGCGCCGGCGCAGACCGCCGCGTCCGCGACCGACGCCGCTGCGCCCACGGTTCAACCGCAAGGTCTGCCCGCGCCCACGCTGGCGGAGGCGGTGCCGAGCGCGACGCCCGGCGCGGTGCCGCCGGCGCCGGGTCAGGCGGTCGCACAGGCCGCACCGACCGCCGGTCCGACCTTCACCCTCAGCAACGACGTGCTGCGCGTCGTGCTCGACGGCGGCAACGTGCGTCGCGCCGAACTGCTCAACTTCCGCACGAGCCGCGCGCCCGACGCGCCGCTGGTGCGGCTGTTCGACGACACGCCGAAGAATTTCTACATCGCGCAGAGCGGTTGGACCAGCCCGCAGGGCGCGCCGGGCCACGAAGGCGGTTTCGTCGCCGAACAGTCGGCCACCGACCTGCGCCTGGCCGACGGTGCGAAGGACGTGAGCGCACGCTTCGTGTGGACCGGCGCCGACGGCGTCACCATCCGCCGCACCTGGACGCTCGGCCGTGGCGAATACGCGCTGAAGGTGCGCGACGAGATCGTCAATCGCGGCGCGAAGCCGTGGACCGGTTACGTGTACCGCCAGCTGTCGCGCGTGCCGCACGATTTCAAGCGCAGCATGTTCAACCCCGAAACCTTCGCCTTCAGCGGCGCCGCCTGGTACACGCCGGAAGAGAAGTACGCGAAGCGCGGCTACGACAAGTTCGACGACGACGGCACGATCGACCAGATCGACGTGAAGAACGTCTCCGGCGGCTGGATCGCGCTGCTGCAGCACTATTTCTTCACCGGCTGGATCCCGCAGGCCGACCAGAAGGCGAATTACGCGCTGGCCCACGGCGGCGAGGTCTACGGCATCAGCGCCACCGGCCCGCAGTTCACGGTCGCGCCGGGCACCCAGCACAGCACCGAAGCGAAACTGTGGATCGGGCCGAAGCTGCCCGAGAAGCTTGCCGCGCAGTCGCCCGGATTCGAACTCACCCTCGACTACGGCGTGTTCACCTTCATCGCCAAACCGATCCAGTGGCTGCTGGCCCAGCTGCACAAGATCACCGACAACTGGGGCTGGGCGATCGTGCTGCTGGTGTTGCTGATCAAGCTCGCGCTGTATCCGCTGTCGGCCGCGCAGTACAAGTCGATGGCGAAGATGCGCAAACTCCAGCCGCGCATGCAGCAGCTGAAGGAGCGCTACGGCGACGACAAGCAGAAGTTCCAGATGGCGTACATGGAGCTGCTGAAGAAGGAGAAGGTCAATCCGGCCGGCGGTTGTCTGCCGATCCTGATCCAGATGCCGGTGTTCCTCGCTTTGTACTGGGTGTTGATCGAATCGGTCGAACTGCGCCAGGCGCCGTGGATGCTCTGGGTCCAGGACCTCACCGCGCGCGACCCGTTCTTCATCCTGCCGATCGTGAACATGGCGGTGATGTGGTTCACCCAGAAGTTGACCCCGATGGTCGGCGTCGACCCGATCCAGCAGCGCATGTTCCAGTTCATGCCGCTGATCTTCGGCGTGATGTTCGCGTTCTTCCCCGCCGGCCTCGTGCTGTACTGGGTCACCAACGGCGCGCTGGGCATGCTGCAGCAGGTCTGGATGATGCGTCGCTTCGGCGACAAGGCCACCGGCACCGTCGCCAAGCCCTGATCCACCGTGTCGCGCACCGCCACGAAGCCCGCCGCAAGGCGGGCTTCGTGTTTCACGACCGGATTCCGGTATAACGGCCACAGCCCAGTTCCGTCGACCGCCATGCGTCATTCGACCAACCGCATCCTGATCGCGATGTCTCCGCCGATCTTCGGTCTCGCCGCGACCGTCGAATGAATCGCATGCGCGCCACCGACGCGACCGATACCATCGCCGCCATCGCGACCGCCGCCGGCGCCGCCGGCGTCGGCGTGGTGCGCGTATCGGGGCCGCGGGCGCGGGAGATCGCGGAGGCGTTGTGCGGGTTGCGCCTGAAGCCGCGGCATGCGCACTACGCGAAGTTCCGCGACGCGCGCGGCGAGGTCGTCGACGACGGGATCGCGCTGTGGTTCGAGGCGCCGGCGAGCTACACCGGCGAGGACGTGGTCGAGCTGCAGGCGCACGGCAATCCCGCGCTGTTGCGCGCGCTGGTCGAACGGTGCTGCGCGCTCGGCGCGCGGATCGCGCGGCCGGGCGAGTTCAGCGAGCGCGCCTTCCTCAACGGCAAACTCGACCTGGCCCAGGCCGAGGCGGTGGCGGATCTGATCGCCGCCGGCGACGTGCGCGCGGCGCGGGCGGCGCGGCGTTCGCTGGACGGGGTGTTCTCGCGTCGCGTCGATGCCTTGGCCGAGACTCTGCTCGGTCTGCGCGTGCATGTCGAAGCGGCGATCGACTTCGCGGACGAACCGCTCGACACGCTCGGTGGCGCGCAGTTGCGCGCGGGCATGGCGCAGGCCGCCGCGGATCTTGACACGCTGTTGGCCGAGGCCGAACGCGGGCAGAAACTGCGCGATGGCCTGCATGCGGTGATCGTCGGCCCGCCCAATGCCGGCAAGAGTTCTCTGCTGAATGCGCTCGCCGGCAGCGATCGCGCGATCGTCAGCGATATCGCCGGCACCACCCGCGATCTGCTCCGCGAGACGGTGCGCGTCGACGGGGTCGAACTGACCCTGGTCGACACCGCCGGTCTGCGCGCCGGCGGCGACAGCATCGAGCGCGAGGGCATGCGTCGGGCCGAGACCGAACTGACCCGGGCCGATCTGGCGATCGTGGTCCTCGACGCCCGCGATCCGGATGCCGGTCGCGCCGCCGTCGCGGACGCCATCGCCGACGTGCCGCAGCGGCTGTGGGTGATCAACAAGGTCGATCTGGTCGATGCCCCGCCGGCCACGACGAAGGATGCGGTCGCGGTCTCCGCCCGGACCGGTGCGGGCCTGGAGACGCTGCACCGCCGGTTGCGGGCGCTCGCCGGAATCGAGGCCGAGGGGACCGAAGGCGCGTTCAGCGCCCGTGCCCGCCAGGTCGATGCACTGCGCCGTGCGCGTCAGGAATTGGCCGCAGCGCGGCAGCAGCTGGACGTCGACCGCCTGGAGCTGGCCGCCGAATCGCTGCGCGCCGCGCACGACGCCCTGGGGGAAATCACGGGCAGACTTGCGCCGGACGACCTACTCGGTCACATTTTTTCGCGCTTCTGTATCGGAAAGTAGACCCGTCGCGCCCGGAGGATGCGGGCGCCTGCCACAGGGGGTGCGCTGGCACAGGATGTGCTTGCTTACCAAGACCAGCCCGCAGGAAACCACCGTGATGTCCGCCGCCCAAGACACCGCCCGACTCCCAGCACGAGCCCCCGCTCGTCTCTTCCGCACCGCCGCGCTGTCCGCCGCCCTGGTCCTGGCGATCGCCGCCTGCGGCGGGGACAAGCCCGACGCCGATACCGCCGCGCAGCCCGAAACCGCCGCACCGGCGACCACCCAGGCCCCCGCCCAGGTCGTGTCCGCGCAGGTCGCCGCCATGAGCGTCGACGAGCTGCGCAACGCCGCCCGCGCCGCGCAGGGCGAGCAGCGCATGTACGCGCCGGCCGGGAACAACGCGATGGAGTACTACCTCGCATTGCGCGACAAGCAGCCGAACGACGCTGCGGTCGCGAGCGCGCTCACCGACCTCATGCCGTATGCCCTGATCGCCGCCGAGCAGAGCATCGGTCGCGACGATTTCAGCGAAGCCCAGCGCCTGATCGGGCTGATGGAGAAGACCGACAAGGCCGCGCCCGCGCTGCCGCGTCTGAAACAGTCGCTCACCGACGCCCAGGCCAGCTTCGCCCAGCGCCAACAGCAGCAGGAGCTCGACGCCGAAGCCGAGAAGGAGCGTCTGGCCAAGCTCGAGGAAGAACGCAAGAAGGCGCAGGAGGAAACCCAGCGCCAGGCCGCGGCCGACCTGCAGCGTCAACACGCGCGTCAGGCCGAAGCCGCGCGCCAGGCCGAAGCCGCGCGCCAGGAAGAAGCCCGTCGCCAGGCGGAAGCCGCCCGCAGCACGTCGGCACCGGCCACCGCCAGCGCAAGCGATCTGCGCGCGATCAGCACGCCGTCGCCGAAGTATCCGCCGGAAGCCCTGCGCGCCGGTCAGTCCGGCGAGGTGATCGTCGAGTTCACGGTCGCCACCGACGGTTCGGTCAGCGCCGCACGAGTGGTGCGCGGCAACCCGCCGCGCGTCTTCGATCGCGAAGCCGTCGCCGCGGTCAAGCGCTGGCGCTTCCAGCCCCTCGCCGCGCCGGTCACGACCCGTCGCACCATCGGCTTCAAGCCGGGCGGTTGAGGGATCGCGACTTCGCGCGCGCGGCCTTCCGACGCCGCGGCGCACGCACGAAAAACCCGGCTTGCGCCGGGTTTTTCTTTGGATACGGCCGCGATGCGCGCAGGCGTCGGGGTCACGCGGCACGGTCGAATGCGTTGGGCGACGCCTGCGTTTCCTGCGTCGCGCACGAAACGACGCGATCGTCGTCGCGAACCCGCGGCGGGATCGACGCGCCGCGCGGGCGGATCCGTCCGCCGTAACGCAAACCGCGTTCGCCGTTCGGACCGTAGAAACGGCGCATTCGCGGCGGATGAAGGGACAACATTTCGGTCTTGAACAGCTGCATGGTCTCTCCTTGGACAGGGCACGACGGGGGATGACCGCGCACGATGCGCGGTGGACGTTGCAGGGCGGGTCGCACGCCGGTGCGCGCATGCGCGAAGCGCACGGAACGCCCGGAAGGCGTTCGCGACGGAGGGAAGGCGTTCGGCGGCGACATCGTGACGACGCGACCTTGCGGCCGGCACCCGGCGGCACATCCATGTGCCGGGGGATCGCATCCCGTGCGCGCCTCCGCGGCTGCGTCGCGGGCGTCCCCGAGTCCCTGCGCCTCCGTGCGGACCGGGCATCCAGTGTCTCCCGAACCCGTCTCGCGGACTGCGACGAGAGCGTCGACGGGTCCGATGAAGCGGCGGGAAAAAGCGCTGGTTCTGCGGGTGTTTCGCGAGCGTTTCCGCCTTCGCGTCACGGAGAACAGGATAGGCCGGAGGCGTCTCACCGACTGCGATGGCGCGCGACGCATGGGCGTACACTGCGGCGATGACCGCCAGTCGCGACCGACCCGTTTCCGCCGGCGCCGCCCACGCGCCGGCGTCGCGCGCGGCGACGCTGATCGTCGCCGGATTCGACGATTACAACGCGCGGTTTTCCGACATCACCCGGCGCGCGCGGCGACGCTTCGAACGCCGCGACTGGACGCTCGCGCAGAGCGACGCCACGGCGCGCATCGACCTCTACGAAACCTGCGTGCGCGAAACGCTCTCGCGCCTGGAAGCGCTGCTCGAGGACAGGGTGCGCTCGCGTCCGCTGTGGCGCGCGATCCTGCCGGCGTACGCCGCGCGCATCGACGCGTTGCCCGACCGCGAGCTGTACAAGACCTTCTACAACTCGCTGGTGCGACGTTTCTTCCAGATCGACGGCGTCGCGCCGGATCTGGAATTCCTCGCGCTGCAGATCGTGCCGACCGGCGATCCCGCCTGTCCGGGGGAACTGCGGCATCACGCCTTCGGCGCCGGAGACGAGGACGATGCGGCGGTGTGGAGCGGCATCTTGCGCGAACTCGGCTACGCGAACGGCTGGGCCGATCTCGATGCCAGCGCGCGCGCGGTCGCGGTTGCGCTCCGCGGCCGAGGCGTGGTCGGCGTCTCGCTGTTGCGGACGCCGTTCTATCGCGAACGACGCGCCTATCTCGTGGGTCGCGCGCACGGTGCGTCGGGCGCGACCTACCCGGTGGTGGTGGCGCTGGTCAGCGAAGCCGCCGGCGTGCGCGCGGATGCGGTGCTCGTCGACGATCAGCAGATCTCCATCCTGTTCGGATTCTCGCGCAGTCATTTCCATGCCGACCTCGCGCGCGTCGGCGACGCGGTCGCGTTCCTGCATCGGCTGCTGCCGCGCAAACCGCTGGACGAGTTGTTCACCGTCGTCGGCCGGATCAAGCAGGGCAAGACCGAGCGCTATCGGCAGGTGTTCCGTCATCTCGCCGAACATCCGGACGAGCGCATGACCCTCGCCGAGGGCGAGCGCGGGATGGTGATGGCGGTGTTCACGACGCCCGGCTATCCGGTCGTGTTCAAGCTGATCCGAGACCGCTTCGCGTATCCGAAGGACATCGCCCGCGCGGAGGTCGAGGAGAAGTACCGGCTCGTGTTCCGCCGCGATCGCATCGGGCGACTGGTCGATGCGCAGGAATTCCTGCGTTTGCGCTTCGCCCGCCGGCAATTCGACGAGGCGGCGCTGGACGAACTGCTGCGGGAATGCGCGCAGACCGTGCAGCTGGACGGCGACGAGGTGTTGATCCGCCATTGCTACGTCGAGCGCCGCGTGCGACCGCTGGATCTGTACGTGCGCGAGATGCCGGCGCCGGTCGCGGAACGCGCGGTGCTCGACTACGGTCAGGCGATCAAGGATCTGGCGCGCAGCAATATCTTCCCGGGCGATCTGCTGCTGAAGAACTTCGGCGTCACCCGTCACGGCCGGGTGCTCTTCTACGATTACGACGAACTGTGCCTCGTCGAGCAATGTCGTTTTCGCGCGGTGCCGGCGATGCGCGACGAGGACGAAACGCGGCCGCTCGACGAATGGCTCTACGCCGGCGCCGACGATGTGTTTCCCGAATTGTTTCCGCAGTTCCTGGGGATCGCGCCCGCGCTGCGGGAGCGATTGCGGACGGTGCACGGCGAGATCTTCGATCCGGCGTGGTGGCGCGGGGTGCAGGCGCGGTTGGCGGCGGGCGAGCACTTCGATGTGCCGCCGTATCCGGAGACGGCGCGACTCGCGTGGTCCCCAAAAAAGCTGAACCCGCCGTAGGGCGGGTTCAGGCGGCTTTGTGTCCGGCGTTTCCTGCGGCCGATGCGGCGAGATCGCTTTCGCCGATCGGTACGAGCGGCGCGGGGGCGTCGCTCAGCCGCAGGTCCTGCGGCAACGTCACCGGCTGGTCGGTCTCGGAGAGACGGCGACCGTAGGTGCGGCCATAGGTGGGCCGGCCATCGAAGCTTCGATAGAGGCGGGTGGAGAGGGGGACATCGCGCGGAGCGCGGAGCCAGAGGCAACGGAACATGGTCTGTCTTCCTGTGTTGGGGTGAATGGCGCGGGGGCGCCAGACGATTCCTTGGTTTGCTGTACGACCGATCGGGGGGTACTGCGCCACAGCCCCATGCTGCAGCGCAACATAGGGTGCCAAAATTTGCTGCAGCGCACAATTCAGTCGCGACACCGGATGTCGTCCGTTCAGTTTGGCGCCCACTGGCGGCGATAACGGGCTTCGCGGAGAATCCGGGCTCCCCTTCCAGCCCGGGTTCGACTCATGTCGCGGATCGTGCCGCTCGCTTTCGCCTCGCTCCTGTTGACCGCCTGTGCGGGTTTGCAGACCAATGCTGCCGCCGAGGCCGAACGCATCGCGGCCGCGGATGCCGCGGCTCGCGCCGCGTCCGTCGCGTCTCGATCGGCGGCCCTGGACCAGGCCATCGCCGGCGCCTGGCGCGATCCGAAGAACGCGGCGCGCGACGTCTACCGCCATCCGCGCGAAACGCTCGACTTCTTCGAAGTGGATGCGGACGAGACCGTGGTCGAGATCACTCCGGGCGGCGGCGGCTGGTACGCCGAAATCCTCGCGCCGTATCTGCGCGAATCCGGCCATTACAGCGCGGCGATGGTCGATCCGGCCGCCCTGCCCGAGGGCCGCGGACGGGATTTCCAGCAGAAGGCGCTCGACGATCTCAAGGCGCGGCTGGCGAAATATCCCGCGCATTTCGATCGCGCCGGGATCGTCGCCTTCGATCCGAAGCGGCCCGCGTTCGCGGCGCCGGGAACGGTCGATACGGTGCTGACATTCCGCAACGTCCACAACTGGGTCGCCGCCGGAACCGCCGACGCCTATTTCGCCGCGTTCTTCGCCGCGCTCGAACCGGGCGGCACGCTCGGCGTGGTCGACCATCGCGCGAAGCCGGGGACGGATCTGGAGACGATGAAGAAGTCCGGCTATCTCACCGAACAGCTGGTGATCGATCTGGCCGTTCGCGCCGGATTCGTGCTCGACGGCCGCAGCGAAACCAACGCGAATCCGAAGGACACCGCCGATCATGCCAATGGCGTGTGGACGCTGCCGCCGACCAATCGCCACGATCCCGAGGAAGCGCAGAAGTACCGGGCGATCGGCGAAAGCGATCGCATGACCCTGCGTTTCCGCAAACCGCGCTGACGAACGCGTCGCCGGGATCCCCTCCGCGGCGCGATCACCCCATGCGTCCTTCGACGAGCCGTCGCAACAGCGCGATCTGCTCACCCTGCGCGGCGAGGATCTTCTCCAGCTGTTCCACGCGCAGCTGGTCGAGCTTGTCGTGCAGCGCCATGATCTCGAGCTCGGCCTTGAGGTTCACCGCGTAATCGTGCTCCGCCGCGTCGCGATCGCGCGCGGCCTGGCGGTTCTGGCTCATCATGATGATCGGCGCCTGCAGCGCGGCCAGCATCGACAGCAGCAGATTGAGGAAGATGAACGGGTACGGATCGAAGGGCCGCGCCCGCAGCAGCCAGACGTTGGCGACCACCCACAGTGCGAGAAACAGGAGGAATGCGCCGATGAAGGTCCACGAGCCGCCGAGCCGCGCGACGCCGTCCGCGACGCGTTGGCCGAAGGTGCGGTCATCGGTGGGCGCCGGCGTTCGACTCGTGCTTTCACGGCGGTGCAGTTGGGTGAGCACCGCGCGTTCGGCGGCGGTGGCGTGCTCCCAGGCCTTGCCGAGCCAGCGGGTGGAAAGACCGGTGAGTTCGTGGTTGCTCATGGCGACGCTCGCGACGGGATCCGACGACAGCATAGGCCCGGTGCGCGCCGGCGTTGAAGGCCGCCGATGCTGATCGCCTTCAACAAGCCCTACGGCGTGCTCTGCCAGTTCACCGATCGCAGCGTGCCGTCGCGACCGACGCTCGCCGGCTTCGGACTGCCGCCGGGCGTGTATCCGGCCGGGCGCCTCGATCACGACAGCGAGGGCCTGCTGCTGCTGACCGACGACGGTCCGCTGGCGCATCGGATCACCGATCCGCGCCACAAGCGGACCAAGACCTATCGGGTGCAGGTCGAAGGCGACCCGCGACCGGAACAACTGGAGGCGTTGCGTCGCGGCGTGATCCTCAACGACGGCCCGACGCTGCCGGCGCAGGTCCGGCGGATCGACATCGCCGAGGCGATGCCGCAGCTGTGGCCGCGCGATCCGCCGGTGCGCCATCGCAGGACGGTGCCGGACGCGTGGCTGGAGATCGCGATCGCGGAGGGCCGCAACCGACAGGTGCGACGGATGACCGCCGCGGTCGGTCTGCCGACGCTGCGCCTGATCCGCGTCGCCATCGGCGACTGGAGCCTCGATGCCCTGCGACCCGGGGAATGGCGCGAGATTGCGCAGGCGAGGCCGAAGCGCCGAACGTCCTGATGCGATGTGGAATCCAGGAACGTCGGACGATCAGGTGTCGTCGGCTTCTTCCGGCGGCGGCGAAACCGCTTCCGGGTCGACCGCGAGCTTGCCGGCGATGAGTACCGCCTGGGTGCGGTTGCTGGCGCCCAGTTTGCGCAGGATCGCGGTCATGTGCGCCTTGATCGTCGCTTCGGAAACGCCCAGTTCGTAGGCGATCTGCTTGTTGAGCAGGCCATCGCCGAGCATCTGCAGCACGCGGAACTGCTGCGGGGTGAGTTCGCGGACGCGTTGCGCGGCATCGTGCTCCTCCGCTCCGGCGGCGGGCGCCTTCAGCGCCGCCGCCGGCGCCCACCGATCGCCGGCGAGCACGGCGCCGATGGCGTCGCCGAGACTCCCGGCATCCGCGGATTTCGGGAGGAAACCGATCGCGCCATGATCGAGCGCGCGGCGCATCACCGCGGGCTCCTCGCGCGCCGACACCACCATCACCGGCAGCTGCGGCGCATGCGCGCGCAGATGCACCAGCGCGCTGAAGCCGTGCGCGCCGGGCATGGTCAGATCGAGCAGCAGCAGATCGGCGTCCGGCTCGCGCTCGACCAGGGCGTACAGCGCTTCCACGCTGTCGGCCTCATGCAGGCGGGCATCCGGCAGAACGCGCGACACCGCTCCGCGCAGGGCCTCGCGGAACAGCGGGTGGTCGTCGGCGACGAGGATGGTGGTCATGGCGACATGATTACCGCACCAGCCGCTCGTCCACCAGCGATTTCACCACCGACGGGTCGGCGAGCGTGCTCGTGTCGCCGAGCTGATCGGGCGCGTTCTCGGCGATCTTGCGCAGGATGCGGCGCATGATCTTGCCGGAACGGGTCTTGGGCAGGCCCGGCGCCCACTGCAGCGCGTCGGGCGTGGCGATCGGGCCGATTTCCTTGCGCACGTGCGCCACGAGATCCTTGCGCAGCGCGTCGCTCGGTTCCTCGCCGGCGATCAGGGTGACGTAGGCGTAGATGCCCTGGCCCTTGATGTCGTGCGGATAACCGACGACGGCGGCCTCGGCGACCTTGGGGTGCGACACCAGCGCGCTTTCCACTTCGGCGGTGCCGATCCGGTGGCCGCTGACGTTGATGACATCGTCGACGCGGCCGGTGATCCAGTAATAACCGTCCTCGTCGCGGCGGCAGCCGTCGCCGGTGAAGTACATGCCCGGGTAGGTCTTGAAATAGGTGTCGATGAAGCGCTGGTGGTCGCCATAGACGGTGCGCATCTGGCCGGGCCAGGAATCGAGCAGGACGAGGTTGCCCTCGGTCGCGCCCTCGAGCAACGTGCCGTTGGCGTCGACCAGCGCGGGCTGCACGCCCGGCAGCGGTTTGGTGGCCGAGCCCGGCTTGAGGTCGGTGGCGCCGGGCAGCGGCGCGATCAGCGTGCCGCCGGTTTCGGTCTGCCACCAGGTGTCGACGATCGGGCAGCGCTGTTCGCCCACGACCTCGTGGTACCAGCGCCACGCTTCGGGATTGATCGGCTCGCCGACCGTACCGAGCAGCCGGATCGAGGCGCGCGAGGTCTTCTTCACCGGCGCTTCGCCCTCGCGCATGAGCGCACGGATCGCGGTCGGCGCGGTGTAGAAGATCGTCACCCGGTGTTTGTCGACCACCTCCCAGAAGCGCGAGACGGTCGGGTAGTTGGGCACGCCCTCGAACACCACCGCGGTGGCGCCGTTGGCCAGCGGCCCGTAGGCGACGTAGGTGTGGCCCGTGACCCAGCCGACGTCGGCGGTGCACCAGAAGATGTCGTCGTCGCGCAGATCGAACACGACTTCATGGGTGTAACTCGCCCAGACCAGATAGCCGCCGGTCGTGTGCAGCACGCCCTTGGGTTTCCCGGTGCTGCCCGAGGTGTAGAGGATGAACAGCGGATCCTCGGCGTTCATCCGTTCCGGCTCGCATTCGGCCGGCTGGTCGTCGACCACCGCGTCGTACCAGCGGTCGCGCGGCATCTGCATGTCGACCGCGCCGCCGGTGTGGCGGATCACGAGCACGGTCTCCACCGAATCGGTGCCCGGCATCTTCAGCGCGGCGTTGACGTTCTCCTTCAGCGGGACCGTCTTGCCGCCGCGCAGGCCTTCGTCGGCGGTGATCACCAGCTTGCTGCCGCAGTCGGCGATGCGGTCGGCGATCGAGTTCGGCGAGAACCCGCCGAACACCACCGAGTGGACCGCGCCGATGCGCGCGCAGGCCTGCATCGCGACCACCGCGGCCGGGATCATCGGCAGATAGATCGTGATCCGGTCGCCCTTCTTCACGCCGAGGTTGCGCAGCGCGTTGGCGAGCCGGCACACCCGCGCGTGCAGTTCGCGATAGCTGATCCGTTCCGACGGCTTCGACGGATCGTCCGGCTCGAAGATCAACGCGGTCTTGTCGCCGCGGGTCGCCAGGTGGCGATCGAGGCAATTGACGCTCGCGTTGAGCACGCCGTCCTCGAACCAGCGGATGCGGAAATCCTCCAGCCGGTAGCTGACGTTCTTGAAGATCGTCGGCGGCGCGTACCAGTCCAGGCGTTCGGAGATCCGGCGCCAGTAGGGATCGGGATCGTCGATCGCGGCGCGGGCCTCGCGTTCGTAATCGTCGCGCCGCAGGCGCGCATGCGAGGCGAAACCGGCGGGCACCGGGTAGACGGACGGGGCGATGTCGGTCTGCGACATGAGAGCTTCCTCCGCGATGGGACAGGGCGTGTCTGACGCACAGTGTGCCGCAAACACCGGGTTTTGCGCTGCAACATCGCGGTTAGACCATGGTCGATGAATCGGCGAGAACGCCCCCGCTTTCGACCAATGGCGAATAGGCGAGGCGGGCGCATGCGCACAGGCTGCGCTCACCGTGCATCCGCATGCGCCCTCGGGAGGGGCCACCATGAGTCATCGACAGCACATCCGGCGACCGCTTGCGCTTTCCCTGCTCGTCTGCCTGCTCGCGCCCGGTCTGGCGCTCGCGCAGGACGGCACGCCGCGCGAAGCGCAACTGGAAGCCCGCGTCGCGGAACTCGAGAAACTGGTGCAGCAATTGATCGCGCAACAGCAGGCGGCGCCCGCGCCGGCGCCGAAGCCCGCCGACGACGGCAAGCCCAGGATCCAGAGCGCGCCGATCATGAGCGCGGCCAATCCGGGGACCCGCTTTTCCTACGGCGGCTTCGTCAAGCTCGACGCGATGGTCACCGATACCAGCGACGGCGAAATCGCCGACGGCAGCGTCGGTCGCATGTTCTACGTGCCCTCGACCATTCCGGTCGGTTCGCCGGGCGCGAACGAAAGCACCGACACCGACATGGGCGCGCAGTTCTCGCGCTTCTGGTTCGGGGCCGACACCGATCTGGATTCCGGCGACAAGCTCAAGGGCTATCTCGAATTCGACCTCTTCGGCGGCGGCAGCATCAACGGCAACGAAGTGGCGACCAACACCTACGGCGTGAGCGTGCGCCAGGCCTACGTGAGCTGGACGCGCCCCGACGGCAGCAGCCTGCTGGCGGGCCAGACCTGGTCCAATTTCCAGGACGTGGCCTCCTTGCCAGACTCGGTGGATTTCGTCGGCCCGACCGAAGGCACGGTGTTCGTCCGCCAGGCGCAGGTGCGTTACACCAAGGGCCCTTGGAGCTTCTCGGTGGAGAATCCCGAAACCACGGTCACGCCGTACCGCGGCATCGGCGCTCGCATTTCCAGCGACGACAACCTGATGCCCGATCTCACCGCGCGCTGGCAGAAGAAGGGCGACTGGGGCCACGTCTCGGTCGCCGGCATGGTCCGGCAGTTCGCCTACGAGAACCCGGCGTCCGGCATCGACGACACCACCACCGGCGGCGCGGTCAGCGTGTCCGGCCGTTTCAACTTCGGCAAGAACGACGATCTCCGCTACATGGCGACGTACGGGCGCGGCATCGGCCGCTATCTCGGCCTCGGCATCGCCAGCGACACCGTGCTCGACGCGAGCGGCGAGCTCGAACCGATCGACGGCTACGGCGCGTTCGCGGCCTGGCGTCATGCCTTCTCGCCGAAGCTGCGCGGCAACGTGTTCTACTCGATGGCGCATTTCGACAACGATGCGGCCCTCACCGGTCTCGCCGCGACCGAGCGCGCGCAGTCGTTCCACGTCAACCTGATCTATTCGCCGGTCCCCAAGCTCGACATCGGCGCCGAACTGATCTGGGGCGAGCGTTCGCTCGAAAACGAGCTCGACGGCGATCTCCGCCGTTTCCACACCCATGTGAAATACAGCTTCTGACCCGGGAGGGAAGGCATCATGTCCAGCGTCGCAGCAGCACCGGGCGCGCCCCACACGGGCGCGCTGAGCAAGGGCCACAAGAAGGTCATTTTCGCGTCGAGTCTCGGCACGGTCTTCGAGTGGTACGACTTCTACCTCTACGGCTCGTTGGCCGCGCACATCGGCAAGCACTTCTTCAGCGGCCTCAACGACACCAGCCAGTTCATCTTCGCGCTGCTGGCCTTCGCCGCCGGCTTCGCGGTGCGTCCGTTCGGCGCGCTGGTGTTCGGTCGCCTCGGCGACATGATCGGCCGCAAGTACACCTTCCTGGTGACCATCGTGATCATGGGCCTGTCGACCTTCCTGGTCGGCGTGTTGCCCGGATACGCGACCATCGGGATCGCCGCGCCGATCATCCTGATCACCCTCCGTCTGTTGCAGGGCCTGGCGCTCGGCGGCGAATACGGCGGCGCCGCGACCTATGTCGCCGAACACGCCCCGCACGGCAAGCGCGGCCTCTACACCAGCTTCATCCAGACCACAGCGACGCTCGGCCTGTTCATGTCGTTGCTGGTGATCTGGATCTGCCGCAACTACTTCGGCAAGGACATCTTCGAAGCCTGGGGCTGGCGCGTCCCGTTCCTGGTGTCGGTGCTCCTGCTCGGCGTGTCGGTGTGGATCCGCCTGCAGCTCAACGAGTCGCCGCTGTTCCAGCAGATGAAGGCCGAAGGCAAGACCTCGAAGGCGCCGATCACCGAGAGCTTCTTCTCGCGCAACGGCAAGATCGCGCTGCTCGCCCTCCTGGGCGCGACCGCGGGTCAGGCGGTGGTCTGGTATACCGGCCAGTTCTACGCCCTGTTCTTCATGACCAAGACGCTGAGCGTCGACCCGAATACGGCCGACATCCTGATCGCGATCGCCCTGGCCATCGCCACCGGTGGCTTCATCGTCTTCGGCTGGCTGTCCGATCGCATCGGCCGCAAGAAGATCGTCATGGCGGGCTGTCTGCTCGCCGCGTTGACCTACTTCCCGGTGTTCAAGGCGCTGATGCACTACGCCAACCCCGCGCTGGAACAGGCCGTATCGTCGGCCCCGGCGAAAGTGCTGGCCGACCGCGACCGCTGCGCGCTGCAGTTCGATCCTGTGGGCAAGAAGACCTTCAAGCAGTCGTGCGACATCATCACCTCGGCGCTCGCGAAGAAGGGCATCCCCTACACCATCGAGGCCGCGCCGGCCGGCAGCGTCGCCAGCGTCACGATCGGCGGCACGACCCTGCAGAGCTTCGAGGGCGATGCGCTCGACAAGGACGCGTTCAAGGCCCAGTCCGACGCGTTCGGCAAGGCCCTCGGCGAAGCGCTCACCGCCGCCGGCTATCCGGCCAAGGCCGACGACGCGCAGATGAACAAGCCGATGGTCATCGTGCTGCTGACCTACCTCGTGCTGCTGGTGACGATGGTCTACGGTCCGATCGCGGCGTGGCTGGTCGAACTGTTCCCGACCCGCATCCGCTACACCTCGATGTCGCTGCCGTACCACATCGGCAACGGCTGGTTCGGCGGCTTCCTGCCGTTCATCGCCTTCACCATCGTGGCCGCCACCGGAAACATCTTCAGCGGCCTGTGGTATCCGATCGGCGTCGCGCTGATGACCCTGGTGATCGGCTCGCTGTTCCTGCGCGAAACCAAGGACGTCGACATCACGCAGTGATCGTCCGATCCGATTCCGTCATCCGTGCAACCACGACGCCGGCTCACGCCGGCGTCGTCGTGTCCGGCGATCGGAAATTCAGGCCGGGGCGTCGAGCATGGCCGCGCCCCAGGGGTTGTCCACGACGATCTTCCAGCCGCCGTCGGCCTGTCGCCGCAGCACGTCCGCGGAATGTCCTTCCATGCGGATCTCGCTGCCGTCGGCGGTGTGGCCGGCCATCGTCCACCGGCTGTGATACAGCGCCAGGTCGCCGCATTCCACGACCGTTTCGCGATGCGTGGCGAGCGTGGGTTTCAGCGCGATCAGAGCGCCGAGCGCTTCCCGGATGGCGATCCTGTCGTGCAGGATCGTGCCGGGTTCGGCCACGAACGCGGCGCCGGGCGCGTAACCGTCCAGCGCGCCGTCCAGATCGCCGCGATTCATCGCGGCAACGAACGCGCGGACGGCGTCGGTGGGAGAAGAGTGGGGCATGTCGTCGCTCCGTCGGGAAGGGACGCCATTACAGTCGGGACGTGCTGACGGAACGTGTCAGCAACCGATCGCGGGATCACTCGTCCGCGGGTCGCCGCGCCACCAGCCGGGCCACCAGGATGCCGACCTCGTAGAGCACGCACATCGGAATCGCGAGCAGCAACATCGAGATCGCATCCGGCGGCGTGATCACCGCGGCGAGCACGAAATTGCCGACCACCGCATAACCGCGCCATTCCGACAGCTGTTTCGGCGTGACCCAGCCGAGCAGCACCAGGATGACGAGCGCGACCGGCAGTTCGAAGCACAGGCCGAAGGCCAGGAACAGCATGACCACGAAATCGAGGTACTGGACCGGGTCGGGCGAGATCTTCACCGCATCGGGCGCGAAATCGACGAGGAAGCCGAACACGCCCTTCAGCACCACGAAATAGGCGAAGGCGCAGCCGGCATAGAACAGCACCAGCGCCGACAGCAGGATCGGCAGCGCCAGCCGCTTTTCGCGACGATAGAGGCCCGGCGCCACGAAGGCCCAGGCCTGATACAGCAGCCATGGCATGGTGAGGAACACCGCGGCGAAGAAGGCCAGCTTCATCGGCGCCATGAACGGCGACAGCACCTGGACGGCGGTGAGGCTGCTGCCCTTGGGGAGGTTCCGCATCAACGGTTCCACCAGCCGGTCGAACAGGTGCGAGGAGAACGGCATCAGGCCGAGGAATACCGCGAGCACCGCGGCCAGGCCGCGGACGATCCGCGCCCGCAGTTCGATCAGATGGGATACGAGGCTGCCTTCGCCTCCCATCGACTCAGCTTCGGACATCGTCGTCCCCGGAACGGGCGGCGGGTTCGGCGGACAGGCGCGACGCGTCCGGTTCGGCGTCGGCGAACATGGTGCCGCTCGGCAGCGCCGGAGCGTCGTCCGTAGCGCCGACCTGCGGCTCGCCGGCATCGCGCAGCTGGTGGCGGATGGCGTCGAACTCGCGCCGCGCCTCGTCGCCCGCCGCGCGAACCTCGGCGTCGATGGATTGCGCCGCGGCGCGGGTGTCGCGCAGGCTGCGCTGCAGCTCTTCGGCGGCCAGCTCGCGTTCCAGTTCGCTCTTGACCGAATACCACTGGGCGCGCGCGCGCCGGACCCACAGACCGGCGAAGCGCGCGGCCTTGGGCAGGCGTTCCGGACCCAGCACCACCAGCGCGACCAGCGCGACGATCAGCAGTTCCGCGCCGTCGATGCCGAACATCGTCGTCCCGCCGACCGCGGATCAGCGCGCGACGTGGTCGTCGTTGCGCCGGCTGTTGTCGTTGGCGCCGTCGTTCGCGCTGTCGCGATTGGACTGGTCGCTGAGCTGCGCCGGCTTCTCGTCGCCGTCGCGCATGCCCTTCTTGAACTCGTTCACCGCCTTGCCGAGGTCCTTGGCGCCGCTGGTCAGGCGCTTGGTGCCGAACACCAGCAGCACGATGACCAGCAGGATGATCCAGTGCGTGAGGCTCAGGCCGCCCATGGGAAACGCTCGCAGGAAAGGAAATACGGACGCTCAGGATACCGCAGACGCCGCGCGCCGGCCCTGAACCCGGTCCCGGATCGCGGCCAGGGCCTCAGGGCGTCGCCGGCAGGGCCTCGACCCGGGCCGGGTTGTCGACGGGCGCGTTGTCGACGGGCTGGAAAGGTTCCGGTTGCGGCTGGGGTGCGGCGGGGTCGGTCGGCGGCGTCGCGGTCGTGGCCGGCGGCGCATCGTCCTGGCGCGCGGACCGGGCGCTCGCGCTGGCCTGGATCAGTCGGTCGCGGAAGCCGGCGATCGCCGGCGACGGCGGCGCGGCGCGATCCTCGAAGATCATCCGCGGCGTCGTGTCCTGGCCGTAGGCGGCTTCATTGGCGGCGTCGTCGATCGAGAGCACGGCGCCGTCGAGGGCCACGCCGGCGAACAGGCCGCGGGCGCGCGACCAGGACCAGATCTCCGCCTTCATCTGGCCGTCGGTGAGCGCGGCGGCCTGACGACCCATCGGGCCGGCGGCCACGCCGGCGTCCGCGCCGAGGGTGAACTTGCCCTTCACGATGGATTCGAGACCGCGTTCGCTGCGGAAGACCAGCACCACATCGGACGACTGCACGCCCACCTGCAGGCCGACGCTGCCGCCGGTGAGTTTCACGAAACTGGGGTTGGACCAGCCGCCATCGGCGGTGCGGACCGACATCACGCCGTGGCCGCGACGACCGCCGAGCACCAGGCCGGCCTTGATCGTATCGGGCACGATCACGATCGCCTTGGCCTCGTCGAGCAGCTTTTCGGGGATCGAGGACTCCGGAATCGCCTGGATCTCGCTCAGCACGCGCACGGCGTTGTCGGCCTGGGCGTCCTCGCGGGGCCCGGCATGCGCGGTGGCGGCGAGGGCGAGGGAGAGGGCGGCGGCAAGGGCGAACGTGCGCGGGGTCGATCTGTGCGGCGTCGACATGAACGGGGCATCTCCGGCGGGGGTGCGACGGAGCGTAGTCCGAAGGCGATGAACCGCGCCAGTACGCGGCGTTGCGCCGGTCGCGCTGACGCTCGTCGCTTCAACTGTCATCCTATGGCGGACAAGACGCCCTTTCCGACGATGCCATGCCCGAACGCGCCGTGCTGCTGGTCAACCTGGGAACGCCCGATGCGCCGACCGCGCCCGCGGTGCGCCGTTATCTGGCCGAATTCCTCCACGATTACCGCGTGGTGCCGTTGAGCCGCTGGCTGTGGTGCCCGCTGCTCCATTTCATCATCCTGCCGCTGCGCAGCCCGAAGGTGGCGAAGAAATACGCCGAGATCTGGATGGACGGCGGTTCGCCGCTGGCGGTGCACACCCGCGATCTCGCCGCGGCGATGCAGGAACGCCTGCCCGGCGTGCGGGTGGCCTGGGCGATGCGCTACGGTCGCCCCGACCTGCACACGACCATCGAGACCCTGCGCGCCGAGGGCGTTCGCCGGATCGTCGTGCTGCCGCTGTATCCGCAGTATTCGACCACCACCACCGCATCGGTCGAGGATGTCGTCGAACGCGAGACCCGCATCCATCCCGAGACCGCGTTCGTCGCGATCCGCGACTACCATCTCGACGCCGGCTGGGTGGGCGCGGTCGCCGATTCGATCCGCGCGCACTGGGCGCGGCACGGCCGCGGCGAACGCCTGCTGTTCTCGTTCCACGGCATCCCGCAGCGGCTGGTCGACGCCGGCGATCCGTACCGCGCGCAGTGCGAGGCCGGCGTCGACGCCATCGTCGCCGCGCTCGGCATCGGCAAGGACGAAGCGTTGCTGACGTTCCAGTCGCGTTTCGGTCGCGAACCCTGGCTGCAGCCGTACACCGACGTCACCCTGAAGGCGCTCGGCGCGCAGGGCGTGAAGACGCTCGACGTCGTCTGCCCCGGGTTCGCGGTCGATTGCCTCGAAACGCTGGAGGAGATCTCGCTGCAGAACGCGGAGGTCTTCCGCGAGGCCGGCGGCCAAGCGCTGCGTTACATTCCCTGCCTCAACGCCTCGCCCGCGCATGCGGACGCGCTGGCCGCGCTGGCGTCGCGCCATCTCGATGGCGACGAGGAGCCCCGCGCGCATGCATGACATCGTCCTCGACAGCGCCCGCGGGCGCTTCGCCGCGCTGCGCGACGGTCATCCGACCGGACCGAAACTCTTGGCGATGCACGGCTGGCTCGACAACGCCGCGAGCTTCCGGCCGATGGCGCCGTCGTTGTCGCGCTACGACCTGGTCGCGCTCGATCTGCCCGGTCACGGCCGCAGCTTCCACTATCCGGCCGACGCCGAGTACAGCCTGTTCAGCACGATCCTCGACATCCTCGCCGCCGCCGATGCCCTGGGCTGGGACCGGTTCGCGGTGCTCGGCCATTCGATGGGCGGCGCGATCGCCAGTCTGCTCGCCGCGGCCGCGCCGGAGCGCGTCGAGCGCCTGTTCCTGATCGAGGCCCTGGGTCCGCTGTCCGCGCAGGAAGACGCGACCGCGGCGCGCCTGCGCGACGCGGTGACCCAGCGCCGGGCGCTCGACGGCAAGCGCAAGCGCGTGTTCTCCGATCCCGAGGTGGCGGTGGTGGCGCGGATGCAGACCAACATCACCGCGCTGGACGAGGCCTCGTCGAGGCTGTTGATCGAGCGCGGCGTGCGCCCGGTCGAGGGCGGTTACGAATGGAGCAGCGACGCGCGGCTCACCCTGCCGACGGCGGTGCGCATGACCGAAGCCCAGGTGCGCGATTGCCTGCGCGCGATCCGCTGTCCGACGACGATGCTGGTCGCCGATCCCACGCCGCCCTACTTCCCGCCGGGCCTGCGCGAGGATCGCGTGGCCTGCGTCGCCGACATCCGCTGCGTGTCGATGGCCGGCAGCCATCATCTGCACATGACCCATCCGGCCGAAACGGCGGCGGCGCTGGGGCTGTGACCGGTCGCGTCGCCGCACCGGGACTTGCGGCCGTCGGCGGCCGCGCGCACGCTGCGCGAATGACGTTCCGGACCTGCCTTCGCCGCTGGTCGCCGACGGGCCTTTCGCCGGCTCCGGTCGCGCTGGGCCTCGGGTTGGGTTGGGTCTTCGGCCTCGCGTCCACCGCCGATGCGCAGAGTCTGCGCTGGCAGGGCGTCGATGCCGCGCCGCCGCCGGCGACCACGCCCGCACCGACGCACGGCACCGCGCCGCAGGGCAGCGGCGATTATCTGTCGCGGATGGATACCGACCGCGACGGCAAGGTGTCCGTCGTCGAATACCAGAATTGGTTGAGCTACGCCTTCGACGGCATGGACCGCAATCACGACGGCGTGCTGTCCCCCGACGAACAACCCGGCGGTCGCGGCCAGCCGCTGAGCCGCGACGCGCATCGCGTGCGGCTCGCCGAACGCTTCAGGCGTCAGGACGTGGATCGGAGCGGGTTCCTCGATGCGAAGGAGCTGGCGGCGCCGCCGCAGGGGCGTTGAACGCGGCGCCGCTGCGGATTCCTTTTCCTTCCCGACAGGGTCACATCGCGACGCCGGCGCTGGTGCCGGCCGCGGGCGGCGCCGCGGCATCGGGTTCGCCGCCGAGCATCTGTTTCCAGGCGAAATACATGGTCCCCGCGAGCACGTTCACGAACAGGCCGTAGAGCACCGCGTTGCCGACGATCGCGGCGCTCTGGCCGAAGATCAGCTGGGCCACGCCGAGGACGATGCCGAAGCCGATGCTGATCGCCATCAGCAGCACGAAGCCGAGCACCAGGTAGACGATGATCGCCGGCAGGTTGCGCAGGCCGGCGGCGGCGCTGCGCTTGAGCGATTCGCCGAGTCCGCGGCCGTCGAGCAGCATGTCCGGCAGCAGGGTGATGGTGAACGCGAACACCAGCACCGAGATCGTCATGATGATCAGGCCGCCGAAAATCACCCGCGCGATCGCCTCGGTGGCCACGGCCTGCGGGTCGATCTGCACGCCGGCCTGGGCCTTGGCCTGCAGCGCCTGCATCGTCTCCATCGCCTCGACCAGGTTGTCCTGACCGATCAGGACGACGCCGAGGCCCGCCATCGCGAGCGCGAGGATCGCCTGCGGCACCAGCGCCCGCATCATCCGTCCGCCGTTGCCGCCCTGCATCGCGGCGACCAGCGCGCCGGGCGATGCGCTGCGACCGACGTCGACCTCGCGCGCGGCGAAGATCATCACCGCCACCAGCAGTGCGCCGACGATCATGAATCCAAGTTGCAGCGGCACGCCGATCGCCGGCACGGCCGCGGCGGCGACCGCCATCGCCAGCCACAGGCCGGCGTAGATCAGGCCGAGGGTGCCGAAGCCGAACGGCGATTTCCGGTACAGCCGGAACGCCTCCAGCAACCATTCCGCACCGGCGGTGGCCGGCACCTTGCGAATCTCCATCGTCGTCCTCGTCTCTCGTTTTTCGGAAGCAATCAGTGGCCGCGCAGGGTGGCGGCATGGCGCACGAAGCGCCGCAGCACGCCGCGCGCGAGCGGCGTCGGCTTGACGTCCTTCGCCATCCGCCGGTGACAGCGCCCCTCGCGTTGCAGCGCGTCGCGACGCGCATGCACGTAGCCGCGCATGTGCGCGGCGCTGAATTCGGGATGGAACTGCAGGCCCCAGGCGTGATCGCGCCAGCGGAAGGCCTGGCAGGCGTCCTGGTCCGAGCGCGCCAGCACCGAGGCCCCGGCCGGCGGACGCAGCACGCTCTGCAGATGGCTGACCTGCACCTCGAAGCGGCCCGGCAGCGGCGCGAACAGCGGGTCCTCTTCCGCGTGCGGATGCAGATCCACCGCGACCGTGCCCATCTCGCGGCCCTGCGGGTTGTAATCGACCTCGCCGCCCAGCGTGTGGGCCAGCAGCTGGTGGCCGTAGCAGATGCCCAGCACCGGCAGGCCCGCGTCCAGGCGCGGGCGCAGCCAGTCGGCGGTGCGCTCGCTCCAGTCGTGACGGTCGGTGACCATCGCGCTGGAACCGGTGACGATCACCCCCGTGTAGCCGGTCGTCTCCGGCAGCGCTTCGCCCCCCTGGACGTTCACCGCGGTCGCCTCGTCGGCGGCGAGCCCGGCGGCGACCCGGATCCAGTGCGGAAACCGGCCGTGGCGGCGCAGGTTGTCCACCGGCTGCCCGGTTTCGACGATGAGGAAGCGACGTGGCGGGCGGCGGGTCATGGCAGCGCGGCGGGCCGGGCGGGGACTGCCGCTTATACTACCCAGTCCCCACACTGCCGTGCCGTCTCATGCAGGGACCGACCTTCCAGGAACTCATCCAGCGCCTGAACGCCTACTGGGCCGAGCAGGGCTGCGTGCTGATCCAGCCGCTCGACCTCGAAGTCGGTGCCGGCACCTTCCACCCGGCCACCTTCCTGCGCGCGCTCGGTCCCGAGCCGTGGAACGCGGCCTACGTCCAGCCCAGTCGCCGCCCCACCGACGGCCGCTACGGCGAGAATCCCAACCGCCTGCAGCATTACTACCAGTACCAGGTGGTGATGAAGCCCAACCCCGACAACATCGTCGAGCTGTACTTCGATTCCCTGAAAGCGCTCGGCGTCGATCCGCTGGTGCACGATCTGCGGCTGGTCGAGGACAACTGGGAATCGCCCACCCTCGGCGCCTGGGGGCTGGGCTGGGAAGTCTGGCTCAACGGCATGGAGGTCACCCAGTTCACCTACTTCCAGCAGGCCGGCGGCCTCGAATGCAAACCGGTGCTGGGCGAGATCACCTACGGTCTCGAACGCCTGTGCATGTACCTGCAGAACTGCGACAACGTCTACGACCTGATCTGGACCGTCGGTCCGCAGGGCCCGGTGACCTACGGCGACGTGTTCAAGCAGAACGAGGTCGAACAGAGCGCGTACAACTTCGAACACGCCAACGTCGAGGAGCTGTTCCACCGCTTCGACGCCTGCGAGGCCGAAGCGCTGAAGCTGGTCGAACTCGGCCTGCCGCTGCCGGCCTACGACCAGGTGTGCAAGGCCTCGCACAGCTTCAACCTGCTCGACGCCCGCCGCGCGATCTCGGTCACCGAACGCCAGCGCTACATCCTGCGCGTGCGCAACCTCGCCCGTTCGGTCGCCGAGGCCTATCACGCCCAGCGCGAAAAACTCGGTTTTCCAGTGCTCAAGGGCGAGGCCAGACGCTTGGCGCTCGGGGACGCGGCATGAACGCCGCGAGCGATGCGCCGCTGCTGATCGGCATGTTCGACTCGCCGTTCGTACGGCGGGTGGCGGTCAGCATGGCTCTGCTCGGGCTTCCGTTCGAGCACCGCAACTGGTCCGTCGGCAAGGATTTCGAGCGCATCCGCGCCTACAACCCGCTCGGCCGGGTGCCGGTACTGGCGCCGGACGACGGCGAGGCGCTGATCGAGTCGGCGATGATCCTCGAACACCTCGACGATGTCGTCGGCCCGGAGCGTGCGCTGTTGCCGCCTTCCGGCCTCGAACGGCGTCGCGCGCTGCGTCTGCTCGCCTTCGCCACCGGCGCGGTGGAGAAAGGCCTGCAGATCGTGATGGAGCGGGTCTTCAGGCCCGAAGCGCTGCACCACCCGCCATTCCTCGAACGCTGCCGCACGCAGATGCGCGGCGCGCTGACCGAACTCGATCGCGCCTGCGCCGAAGCCGGCGACCGCGAATGGCTGATCGGCGATCGCATCGGTCAGGCCGACATCACGCTCGCCTGCTTCGTGACCTACCTGCACGAAGCGGTGCCGGAACCGCTCGACGCCTGGCCGGCGTTGAGCGCGCGACGTGCGCGCTACGAAGCGTTGCCGGCCTTTCGCGCATTCCATGTGCCGTTCTTCCAGCCCGACGCCACCGGGGCCCGCGGCGCATGAACCCGTTGCCGTCCCGGCTGACCCCTGCGCTCGCGCAACGGTTCGGCGACAGCGAGCCTTTCCGCAGCCGGCGGTTCGCCGAGGTGTTCGCGCACGGCAGTCTGGTCGTGGAACTCTACGCCCCGCGCGGCCACGATCCGCAGCAGCCGCATGCGCGCGACGAGGTCTACGTCGTGGTCGCCGGACAAGGCAGATTCTTCTGCGACGGCGAAACCCGCGACTTCGGTCCCGGCGAACTGCTGTTCGTCCCGGCCGGCATCGAACACCGGTTCCTCGATTTCAGCGACGACTTCGTCGCCTGGGTGATCTTCTACGGTCCCGAGGGCGGCGAGGCCGGCCAGGAGACATGACATGAGCCAGGAACAACTCACCTGCACCACGCAGGCAGGCAAGACCGTCCCCTGCGTCGTCGAGAAGAAGGATTTCGCGACCGAGGGCAGCGTCGTGTTCCTGTTCGCGATCTTCTGCGCCTACTGGGCGCAGACCACGCGCAGGAACGCCTGGCTGTGGTTCTTCCTCGGCCTGTTCTTCGCGCCGATCGCGGGCCTGGTGCTGCTGTACAAGAATTCGAACGATCGCGACCAGAACAAGACATGAGCATGCAACCCCTCCTCATCGAACTCGGTACCGAAGAACTGCCGGTGAAGGCCCTGCCGGGCCTCGCCCAGGCCTTGTTCGACGGCGTGATCGACGGCCTCGCGAAGCGCGGCATCGCCTTCGACCGCGAAGGCGCGAAGCCGCTGTACACGCCGCGTCGCCTCGCGGTGCTGTTGCCCGGAGTCGCCGCGGAACAGCCCGAGCAGCGCGGCGAAACGCTCGGCCCGTATCTCAACATCGCGCTCGACGCCGAAGGCAGGCCGACCAAGGCGCTGGAAGGCTTCGCCGCCAAGGCCGGCGTCGACTGGACGCAGCTGGAAAAGACGCGCGACAACAAGGGCGAACGCTTCGTCCTGCGCAGCGTGAAGCCGGGCGCGAAGACCGCCGACCTGCTGCCGGAGATCCTGCGCGAAGCGCTGGCCGGCATGCCGATCCCCAAGCCGATGCGCTGGGGCGCGCGCGAGGCCGGCTTCGCCCGCCCGGTGCATTGGCTGGTGCTGCTGCTCGGCGACGCGGTGGTCGACGGCGAGGTCTTCGGCCTCCGCGCCGACCGCATGAGCCGCGGCCATCGCTTCCTGCATCCGGCGTCGGTGTGGATCGCCGCGCCGGGCGACTACGTCGATGCGCTGCGCGCGGCGAAAGTGCTGGTCGATCCCGAAGAACGTCGCGCCCGCGTCGTCGCCGAAGTCGATGCCGCCGCCGCGCGCGTCGGCGGGACGGCGCGCAGGACCGAGGACAACCTCGAACAGGTGCAGTGCCTGGTCGAATGGCCGAAGGCCGTGCTCTGCGCGTTCGACCGCGAATTCCTCGCCGTGCCGCAGGAAGCCCTGATCGCGACGATGGAAGCCAACCAGAAGTTCTTCCCGGTGCTGGATGCCGACGGCAGGCTCACCGAGCACTTCATCGGCATCGCCAACATCGAATCGAAGGACGAGAGCGAAGTCCGCAAGGGCTACGAACGCGTGATCCGCCCGCGCTTCGCGGACGCGAAGTTCTTCTTCGACGAGGATCTGAAGCAGGGCCTCGCGTCGATGAACGAGGGCCTTAACACCGTCACCTATCAGGCGAAGCTGGGCACGGTTGCCGACAAGGTCGCGCGCGTCGCCGCGCTGGCGGAAAGCATCGCCGCCGAAGTGGGTGTCGACCCGAAACTCGCGCGCCGTGCCGCCGAACTGGCCAAGGCCGACCTGCAGTCGCGCATGGTCAACGAATTCCCGGAACTGCAGGGCATCGCCGGCCGTTATTACGCGATGCACGACGCTTCGTTGAACGATTTGTCCGCCGAAGAACGCAAGCAACTCGCCGACGCCATCGACGAAGCCTACATGCCGCGTTTCGCGGGCGATGCGATCGCGCCGAGCAAGCTGGGGCAGGTGCTGGCGATCGCGGAGCGGTTGGATACGTTGGCGGGTGGGTTTGCGGCAGGGTTGAAGCCGACGGGGAACAAGGATCCGTTCTCGCTGCGGCGCAATGCGTTGGGGTTGGCGAGGACGGTGATTGAGAGTGCTGTTGATTTCGACATGAGTCATTTCCTTGCCGACGCGATCGGCCAGGTTCCTGATGAGGCATTTGTCGACATCAAATTCAATAGCGCTTATGCGAGCGAACGTTGGGAGCAGAAGAAGGAAACATATCTTTCTCCTGTGATGGATTTCATCCTCGACCGCCTCCGCGCCTACTACGCCGATCAGGGCACGACGCCGCAGCAGTTCGAATCCGTCGCCGCGCTCAAGCCGTCATCGCTCCTCGACTTCGACCGCCGCCTCAAGGCCATCGGCGAATTCGTGAAGCTGCTGGAGGCCGAGGCGCTGGCGGCGGCGAACAAGCGCATCCGCAACATCCTGAAGAAGGCGGACATCGCGATTCCCGATGCGATCGATGCGACGAAATTCCAAGACGACGCCGAGCGCGCATTGCACGCGGTGGTCGAGCAGGCCATCGCCGACACCGATCCGCTGCTCGCGAACCGCGACTACGTCGCCGTTCTCGGCCGGCTCGCACGCCTGCGCCCGGAAGTCGACACCTTCTTCGACAAGGTGATGGTGAACGCCGAAGACCAGGCCGTGCGCGGCAACCGCCTCGCCCTGCTGCAGCGCCTCGCCGACCGGCTCGGCAGCGTCGCCGCGATCGAGTACCTGTCCGTCTGATCCCCGCCGCCGCCGCGCGCCGTGACGGCATCCGCATGTTCCGGGTCGTGACCACGGTCGCGGCCGTTCATGCCGAGGCCTGACACCATCGCAACACCGCATCGGCGATGCGGCGCGCCGCGGGTGGTGTCCCGAAGCATGCGCAGGGCCAGGGACAGGGCCGCGGACCGACGATGTCTGGATCGTTCCGTCACGACAAGGAGAAGACGCATGGATCGTTCGTTCTTCGTATTCGCACTGGCCGGACTGCTCGCGCTGTTCGCGCCGTCGACGGCATCGGCCAACGGCGCGTACGCCGTCGCCGATTGTTCGCTGCAGAGCAACCTGTGCTACGGAGAAGGCGGCAGCAACAGCGGCCCGGTCCACCTGATCTGGTCCTTCGACACCAACGGCACCGATGCGATCTTTCCGCAGCCCTGCGACGACGACACCCAGTGTTCGTTCTGGTGCCCGCGCTATCCGGGCTGGATCGTCGCCCGTCTGTACGTGTACGACACCAGTTTCAACCTCCTCGCCGTGAGCGAGCCCGCCCCGGCGCTGTGCACCCAGCAGGACCAGGTGCTGGGCGGCGCAGCGCCGTCGCCGGGTGCGCCCGAAGGCTGAATCGGGACGCCGCTTCCGGCGGCGCGCCCGTCGGAAGCGATTCCGGAGGCATCCCGGACGCGTGGTGCGCGAACGGGTCGAAGATTCGCCGCGGGCGGGCGGCGCATGATCCCCTTCCTCCACGTTTTCCGCTATGAAGTGAAGATTCCCCCGCACATCGGAGCCACGCATGTCCCGCGCCCATCGACTCGCCGCGTCCCTCCTCGCCGCCGCCGCCGTGTTCTCCGCCGCGGGGTCCGCGTTCGCCGACGAATCCAGGCCGTGGAGCCAGATCGACCTCGCGCCGATCCGGTTGTCCGATCCGGATCTCTTCCGCATGCAGATCCAGGCCATCGACGGCCGATGGACGTTGACGCCGGAACCGATGTACCCGCTCGCCCCGGGGTCGCACCGTTTCGTGATGGCCACCACCAAGGCCGGCTTCCGGGATCGCGTCACCTACGCCGAGTTCGCCCTGGAGCTGCAGCCGTGCATGAACTACGTGCTGGTCGCGGAGCACGAACGCGGCACCCACAACCGCAAATGGCAGCCGCGCGTGCTCGAGGCGCGACCGATCGAACGTTGCCTGCAGCGATTCGACCTGCCCGCACCGCCCGCCGACGCGCCCCTGCCGCAACCGGCGCCCTGAGCGGGTCGAGGGTCGCGTCCCTGCGCCGATGCGCGGGGCGTGACCGACTTCAAGGTTCGCCGCGCGCGAACATCGCAGGATCGTCGCAACGACGCTCGGATGCGATGGCGAGGCGCGAGGCTTCGCACGGTTGTCATCCGCGTCGGGTTTCATGTCCGGGTTCCGATGCCGGAGGTCGCGCCGATGCCTAAAACCCCATTCCTTGCCGCCGTCTTCTGCACGGCTCTGTTCGCGGCCGTGCCCGCTCATGCCGACGAGGACGCGCCCTGGTCGGAGATCGAGGTCGGCGGAGTCGCCGATTCGGACCTCGGCCAGCACGACGTGATCATGATGGCGATCGACGGCTCGATGGATTTCCGCGACCGTTCGATCTACGAGCTCGCGCCGGGCCGCCATCACTTCCGCATCGCCAGCACCCGTCGCGGACGCAGCGGCGAAATGACCGCACGGCCGTTCGTGATCGAGGCGCAGCCCTGCGTCCGCTATGCGCTGATCGCGGACCACGGCACCGGCGAGGCCGCGCAGAGCTGGCGCATCGCGGTGGCCGAGGAAACCCCGATCAAATCGTGCATGAAGAAATTCGCGACCCGCCTCGCGAGCGACACCGAGTCCGCCAGCGCCGGCCCCTGAGCCGGTCCTGCGGACGGCTGCCGCAGGCGTCCGGAAGCTTCGATGAACGCGGTCCCGGCGTCGCGGCCGCGACCGCGGCCTCCGCGGGTATCCTTCGCGGATGCCGCCCGCCTTCCGACTCCTCGCCGCCGTCGCCCTCTGCGCCAGCGGCGCTGCGGCGGAAGCGGCGCAGATCGCCGAGGTCCGCGTCGACGGACTCGATCCGGCGATGGCGACGAACGTGCGCACTGCGCTGTCGCTGGAGGCCGCCGTCGGCAAGCGCGTCTCCGATGCGCGGCTCGACTATCTGCTGCGGGTGGCCGAGGACGAGACGCGCGAAGCGCTGGAACCCTTCGGTTACTACTCCCCCGAGATCCGCATCGCCACCGATCCCGCGACCCTGGACGCGCTGGCCGACGACGCGCCGGTGCGGGTCGACATCGCGGTCCGCGCCGGCGAACCCGTGCGGGTGCGCAGCGCGACGGTCGCGATCGAGGGCGACGGCGCCGACGACCGCTACCTGAAGGAAGAGCTCGACGCGTTCACGCCGAAGGTCGACGACGTGTTCGATCACGCCGTCTACGAGCGCAGCAAGGCCTTCATCACCCGGCGCCTGGCCGAACGCGGGTACTTCGATGCCGATTTCGCCGCGCGCCGGGTCGAGGTGACGCGCGCCGAGCGCGCCGCCGACATCGACCTGCGCTGGGACAGCGGCGATCGCTACGACATGGGCGAGGTGGTCTTCGACCAGGGAGAGCGACCGGCGATCCGCGAATCCCTGCTGCGCGAGTTCGTGTACTGGAAGGAAGGCGAGTACTACCACCAGGGACGCCTCGATCGTCTGCGCAAATCGCTGGCCGCGCTGGACTACTTCAGCCGCATCGACATCGAGCCGCGCCCCGAGGATGCGATCGACGGCCGGGTGCCGGTGACGGTGCGGTTGACGCCGGCCAAGCGCAGCATCTACACGGTCGGCGGCAGTTACGGCACCGACAGCGGCTTCGGCGTATCGCTGGGGCTGGAACGGCGCTATCTCAATTCGCGCGGCCACAAGCTGTTGGCCCGGCTCGACTACGCCGAGAAGCGCAAGACCTTCACCGTGCAGCACCGGATTCCCGCGTTCTCCTGGCGCGACGGCTGGTACACCACCAGCGTGCAGGCCTACGACGAACAGACCGAGTACATCGACACCCGCCGCTACGAGGCGGTGTTCGCGCGCAGCGGACAGTACAGCCGCGAACTGAACCTCGTCGCTTCGGTGCACGCGCTGCGCGAACGTTGGGCCTACGACTACGACAGCCTGCTGCGCCCGGTGACGCTGTACCGGCAGTCGACCTATCTGTATCCGTCGATCGCGGCGGAGTACGTCAAGGCCGACGATCGCATCCAGCCGCGCGCCGGGTTCGGCGGCAGCGCGACCCTGCGCGGCGGCCTGCAGGGCGTGGGGTCCGACGCGAATTTCCTGCAGCTGCACGTCCGCGGCGCCTGGTTCCGCGGTCTCGGCGCGCGCAGCCGCGTGATCGCGCGCGGCGAACTGGGCGCCACGTTCACCGACGCGCTGGTGGAGATCCCGCCGACCCTGCGCTTCTACGCCGGCGGCGACCGCAGCGTGCGCGGTTACGCGTATCGCGAGATCGGCCCGCGCATCGCCGCCGGACCGAATCGCGACGCCTTCGCCCTCGGCGCGAAGAACGTCGCGACCGCGAGCGTCGAGCTCGAACAGTATTTCAACGACGCATGGGGCGTCGCCGCCTTCATCGACGGCGGCAGCGCGTTCGACGGACGGCTGGAGCGCTGGCGTCAGGGCGTCGGGCTCGGCCTGCGCTGGAAATCGCCGGTCGGACCCTTGCGCATCGACGTCGCGCACGGTCTGGACGATCCGGACGCGTCGTTCACGCTGCACGTCAACCTCGGCGCGGATCTCTGAGCGATGGCGAAGGACGCCGCACGCCCGGAAACCGCCGGCACCGAAGATCGCGAGGCGCGCATCGCTGCGCTGCGCGCCCGGCGTCGCGCGCGGCTGCGATGGCTGGCGACGCGCAGTCTCCTCGGCATGTTGGCGCTGGTCGTCGTCGCCATCGCGCTGGGCTGGTTCCTGTTCAACACGTTCCGCGGCCGCGACGTGCTGCTCGGGCAGATCGTCGCGCGCCTGCCCGACGGCAACACCCTCACCTGGGCGCGCGCCGAAGGCCCGGCCTCGGGACCGATGGTGTTGCACGACGTGGAATACGTGCATCTGGGCTGCCCCGAACGCGACGGGCAGCCGATCGCCTGGCCCGGTTGCGTCGAGCCGCTGCGCACGGTGTTCCGGGCGAAGCGCGTCGAACTGGACCCGACCCTGCAGCCGCTGCTCGGTCGCCGCCTGCGCCTCGAAGCGCTGCGCATCGTCGATGCGACGCTGCAGCTGCCCGAGCGCGACGAACCGTTCGAACTGCCGCGCTGGCCGGCCTCGCTGCCGGCGATCGCGCCGCCGCTGGCGCTGGAAGCGGAGAACATCGCCGTCGATCGCATGAAGATCGTGCGCGACGAGGACGGGCGCGCGATGCCGCTGATCGACGTGCGCACGCTGCGCGGCGGCCTCGTCGCCGAAGACGGCGCATTGCGGCTCGAACGGCTGCAGGCGGACACCGATCGCGGCCGCTTCGCCTTGCACGGCGATTACGCGCCGCGCGATCGCTATCGCATGGACCTCACCGCGAGCGCGCTCCTGCCTGCGCCCGCGGGCCGCACGCCGGCGCGACTCGGGCTGGTCGCCCGCGGCGATCTGCGCGCGCTCGACGTCGCCCTCGCCGGCGCCGCGCCGGCACCGGTGCGCGCACGTCTGCGTCTGCAGGGCGAAGACGCCCCGCGCTGGTCGCTGGTCGCGAAGGCCGAAGGCCTGACCACCGCGGCGCTGCTCGGCGACGACGACGACACCCGCTACGTCTTCGATCTGAAGGCCGATGGCGTCGGCGGCGCGGCGAACGTGCAGGGCCGCGTCGCGCGCGGCGATCTCGCGGCGACGGTGCGGCCATCGAAGCTGTCGATCGAGGATCAGCGGCTGCGGCTCGCGCCGCTGACCGTCGACATGCTCGGCGGCCTCGTATCGGCGAACGGACGCGCCGATTTCACCGATCCGGCCGATGCCCGCTTCGACGGTCGCGTGTCCGCGCGCGGCCTGCGCTGGCAGGGCGATACGCGGACGACGGAGGCGATCGAGGGCGACGGCGATTTCGCGGTGTCCGGACGGCTGCGCGACTGGCGCGCCGACGGCGAAGCGCGACTGCGGCGCGGCACCGAGCGCGCGACGCTGGCGCTGAAGGCGCGCGGCGACGCCGCCTCCGCACGCTTCGACACGCTGCGCGCGACGATGCCGAGCGGCCGCCTCGACGGTCGCGGCACGCTGGCGTGGATGCCGACGCTGCGCTGGCAGGCCGAAGCGACGCTCGCGGGCTTCGATCCCGGCTATCTCTTCCCCGACTGGCCCGGCGCGGTGAACGGCGCGCTGCGCAGCACCGGCGACACCCGCCGCGACGGCGGGCTCGATGTGCGCGTCGAGGCGAATGCGCTGGGCGGCCGCCTGCGCGGCGGTGCGCTGGGCGGTCGCGCGAACGTGCTCGCGCGCCTGCCCGCGAGCGCTGCCGGCGAAGCCGCGCGCACCGACTACGAAGGCGACGTCGCATTGACGCTCGGCGCCAGCCGGATCGACGCGAAGGGCCGCATCGCCGACGCCTTCGACATCGACGCCACCTTCTCGCCGCTGCGACTGAACGATCTGCTGCCGACCGCGCAGGGCACGCTCCGCGGCGACCTGCGCCTGCGCGGACCGCGCACGCGGCCGGACGTCGAGGTCGATCTCGCCGGCGAAGCCCTGCGCTACGACGACTGGCGCGCCGACACCCTGCGCGCGCGCGGCCGCTTGCCCTGGCGCGCGGGCGCGGCCGGTGCGCTCGACATCGACGGCACCGGCGTCGACGCCGGCCTCGCGTTCGCGCGATTGCGCCTGCAGGCGCGCGGCGCGGTCGAGGCCCTGCGCATCGAGGGCGATGCCGATGCCGACATCGGTCGCCTCGAACTCGCCGCGGAGCTCTCGAAACGCGGCGCGCAATGGGCGGGCACGCTCGCTGCGCTGCGTTTCGCGCCGACCAACGGCCCGGCGTGGGCGCTGCGCGCGCCGGCCGCGTTCGCCGCGACGCCGTCGCCGTCCGGACTGCGTCTGCGCATTCCGTCCAGTTGTTTCGCGACCGCCAGCGCCGACGCGGCGGGCGAACTCTGCGCCGACATCGACTGGCCGACGCGTGCGGACGTGCGCGGCGCCGCATTGCCGCTGGCGTTACTCACGCCCTATCTGCCCGAGCGCGAGCGCGGCGAGATCTGGCGCCTGCGCGGTGCGTTCGATGTCGATGCGCAGGTGCGCCCGCGCGGCGCGAGCTGGAGCGGCACCGCGCGCGTGCGCTCGGTCGAAGGCGGCCTTTCGCCGGGTGCGCGCGCCCGGCGCGAAATCCTCGGTTACCGCGATCTCGCGCTCGATGCGCGTTTCGACCCGCAGCGGATCGAGACCGAACTCGGCGCCGCACTGACGCCGAACGGCCGCATCGACGCGCGTATCGCCAGCGGCTGGGACGGCGACGCGCCGCTGCAGGGCACGATCGACATCGACACCCGCGCGCTGGCCTGGCTCGAACTGTTCTCGCCCGACATCGTCGAACCGCAGGGCCATCTGCAGGGGCGCATCGCGCTCGCCGGGACGCGCGCGCGCCCGGCGCTCGGCGGACAGGCGCGGCTCGAACAGTTCCGCGCCGAATTGCCGGCGCTGGCGCTGAGCCTGCGCGACGGCGAACTGCGATTCGACGCGCAGCCCGACGGCACCGCGATCCTCGCCGGTCGCGTGCGGAGCGGCGAAGGCACGCTGCGCGTCGACGGCAGCCTGGGCTGGCGTGGCGACGACACGCCGTTGCGCCTCGCGGTGACAGGCGAGGACGTGCTGGTCTCCGACACCCGCCAGCTGCGCGCCGTGGTCGATCCCTCGGTGGTCGTGCGCTACGTCGCCGGCCAACCGATCGCGGTCACCGGCCGCGTGCGCATCGACAGCGCGACGCTCGATCTCGAACGCCTGGATGCGGGCGTGTCCGCGTCCGAGGACGTGGTCGTGCTCGACCCCGCCAATCCCGAACGCGGCGCGCGCACGCCGCTCGATCTCGATCTGGTGCTGGAAGCCGGCGACGACGTGCGCCTGCATGGCTTCGGTCTCGACGGCAGCCTCGGCGGCAGCGTGCGCATGCGCGCGCGCCCGGGACGCGAAACCACCGCCACCGGCAGTCTCGAGGTCGAAGGCCGCTATCGCGCCTACGGCCAGAACCTGCGGATCACCCGCGGCCGCCTGCTGTGGTCGAACACCGCGTTCTCCGACCCGGTCATCGACGTGCGCGCCGAACGCGTCGTCGGCCCGGTCACCGCCGGCATCGACGTCACCGGCCGCGCCTCCTCGCCGGAAGCGCAGGTGTGGAGCGACCCGGCCACCAGCGAATCCGAAGCCTTGTCCTATCTCGCCCTCGGCCGCCCGCTGTCCAGCGCCACCGCCGACGAGAACCGCCAACTCAGCGCCGCCAGCGCCGCGCTCTCCGCCGGCAACCTGCTCGCCTCGCAACTCGGCGCCCGCATCGGCCTCGACGACGCCGGCGTCAGCGAATCCCGCGCCCTCGGCGGCACCGTCGTCGGCGTCGGCAAATACCTCTCCCCCCGCCTCTACGTCGGCTACGGCGTCTCCCTCCTCGGCACCGGCCAGGTCCTGACCCTCAAGTACCTCCTCCGCAAGGGCTTCGACATCGAAATCGAATCCAGCACCGTCGAGAACCGCGGCTCGGTGAATTGGCGGAAGGAGAAGTAGGGGCGCGCAGGCGATCCCGTAGCCCGGGTCTCGCCACCGGCGAGACCCGGGAGCGCCATACGCGAGCGCTCACCGATCTCCCGGCATGCCGCTTGCGGGCATCGAACCCCAATCGCGACCCGTTCTGCCCGCAGCGACATCGCGATGGAACGTGGAATATGGCCAGGCCGACACATGATCGACCACACCATGCTTCACCGGATTGTAGTGAACGTAATCGACATGCGCCCGAAGGTCTTCCTCGTCGCGAATGGTGTGCTCCCAGAACCGTCGCGCCCATAGCGCGCGCTCGCCGTTCGCATATCGAGGAAGGGGGATGCCTTTGGCCTTCAAGGCCTCCGTGAACCGGAATTTGAGGATCTGTATTCTCGTTGCGTACCGGTCGTCGCCATCGGGCAGGCGCCAGACGGCATGCAGGTGATCCGGCAGCACCACCATCGCCAGGATCTCGAACGGACGTTCCGCCTTGATCTTCCGCAGCGACCATCGCAGGGCTCCGATCTCTTCGACCAGTATGCGCGAGGAGCGATTCCGCAGCGTCAAAGTGAAAAAGTAGGTGCCGCCCGGGACATGGTTGCGTCGATACAGGACCATCGGTGCAGAATGCATTCCCGGCGCGCGGCAAGGGATCGGAAAACTCCGGATTGCGTGTCGGGATTTCCCGGGTGTCGCGGGGCGACACCCGGGCTACGGCGCTTCCGCAACGAAATACGGCCGCTGAATCCGATGGTCACCCGTAGCCCGGGTCTCGCCATCGCTGAGACCCGGGATCGCCGAATCAGACCGACGACACCGCGGCTATGGCACAGAGCCCCTGCACTTCTGGCATCCTGACGCGAGATATGTCTAGAGCGAGTCGCATGATTCCGACTGTCAAATCTATTGGCGTGACTGAAACGGAGCGGATGCTTGCGGACTTCTGCGAGCGCTCGTTCCTAAAGCTGTGGTCCTATGCAAACCCTTACAAGGAAGATGGCAAAGAGCTGTGCGACGTCATCGCGGCGTTCGGCGACCATGTTTTTATCTTTTTCGATCGAGAGAAGGCGTTTGCGGATGCACCCGACGACGATCCGATGATTGCCTGGGACCGCTGGAAGCGCCGAGCAATCGACCGCCAGATCATCACCGCTCACGGTGCGGAGCGCTATATCCGCAGCGGCCGCCCCATCTTCCTCGATGCCAAGCAAACAGAGCCGTTCCCCTTGGCGGTGAACGCGTCGGCTACGGTGCACAAGATCGTGGTGGCGCACGGCGCGAAAGACGCCTGCAAACGCAGCTCGGATCAGAACGTCTACGGCAGCCTTGCGATCACCTACTGCGGCCTGGACAAGTCCGCCGGGCATCACCCTTTTCACGTGGAACTGGATCGACAGGACCCGGTGCACCTATTCGACAGCCATAATTTGCCGATCGTTTTGGGTGAACTCGATACGATCAGCGACTTTTCTCGCTACCTCGACGAAAAAGTCCGCGCCATCCAGCGATTCGATATGCTGACTTACTGCGGCGAGGAAGACCTGCTCGGGCACTATTTGCTCAACTTCGACGAGAAGACGAACGAGCACCTGATCGGTTCCAACGAGCCGCTCACTGGCGTGATGATTGGCGAAGGCGAATGGCACGAGTTCGTGCAATCCGATTTGTACAAGAACACCAAGCGTGAGAACGAGGTTTCCTATTTATGGGACGAGCTAATCCAACGAACTTGTCAGAACTTGCTCGATGGCACGCTAGGTGGCAACGCCGACCTGCTCCGCGGTCAAAGCGCGATCGTAGAGATGGTGAAAGAACCACGTTTTGTTCGTCGAGCATTGTCGGAGAAGATTCGGGATAACGTCGTCAGCTTTCCTGACACCATGGGACTGACGCGGCACGTGTCCTTGATGCCATCAATCTATCCAGACGTGGCATATGTTTTCTTTCAGCTGCGCGCTCCAGAAGAGGTTCGGCGGCAACCGGACTATCTCGACAAGCGCCGAACCTTACTGGAGATCGCGTGCGGCGCGGCTCGAAACATGTTGCCGCACCTGAACAAAGTCATTGGAATTGGCATGGATGCACCTAAGTTCGCGGGTGATACGAACTCGGAAGACTTCATTCTCATGCCATGCAAGGAATGGAACGAAAAGATCAGGTCATACTATCAGGAACTCAACAAGGACTGGCACTTTTTCGACACTCCAAAGCTTCAACGCTATAACCAAACTGTCACCAAGTTCGTTCATCCAAGGCAGCTGGATTTCGTGAAGAAAGTTGGCCGAAACGACCCATGCCCATGCGGATCAGGTAAGAAGTACAAGAAATGCCACGGTTAGCTTGAGGATGTAGGGAAGGGGTCAGGTTCATTTCCCTGATATCTGCTCTAGGTCGAAACCAGCCATCCAAAACTACGCTTCGACACCACCCGCATCAACCGCACCTGTCATCTCCGACAGGCCGGAGCAGCCGCTTCGCTCCGCACCGATTCATCGAAACGTTTGCAGCGTCCCATCGCGCCTTCCGGCGCTCCCACAGGGGGCGGTCGTGGCGGTGTGCGGCATCGTGGCGTCCGGGGATCGAGGTGCGGGACACGGCGATAGCGGTCTGGGCTGCGGTGCGCTCCGGGACGCAATGACCAATGGCCGTTGCCCGGACGGGCGCGGGCGACGCACGCTGCGGCGCATCGCTCGCTTCGAGGGGTTCGGCATGTCGCATCGTCTCCGGCGTTTCGTCGTCTGCGTCGTGGTGCCTTGGCTGTGGGTCTGTGCGGTAGCGCAGGCCGCGGAGGCGCCGGTGAAGCCGACCGACGCAGAGGGCTGGCGGGCATTGGCGCTCCGCGATCTGGAGGCGATGCGCGCGGTGTTGCGCGATCAGACGCCGATTCCGTTCGATACCGAGAACGCGGCGTATCCGCGTTGGTTGGAGGACGGGTATGCGCAGGCGCAGGCGCGCATTGCGCAGGTCCGCGACGAATCCGGTTATTTCTATGCGTTGGCCGCGTATTCGAACGGGTTCCGCGATCCGCATATCGATCTCGATCCCACCGGCGAGTTGCCGACGCCGCGCTGGCCGGGGTTCATCGCCGCCGCGCGCGGCGACGATGCGGTGGTGGTGTATCGCGATGCCGACGACCCCGACGCGCCGCTGATCGGCACGATCCTCCATCGCTGCGACGGCGAGACGCTGCCGGCGTTGGCGCAGGCGCGGGTCTTCCCGTTCACGCTCAACGCCGGCCTGCCGGCCGACCGGCGACGCGCGATCACGCGGTTGTTCCTCGATCGCAACAACCCCTTCGCGCCGGCGCCGACGCGCTGTCTCTTCCGCGAAGCGGACATCCTCCAGGAGCGCACCCTGCGCTGGCGCGACGTCGCGAAGCCGGACGCGGCGTACTGGACCGCCTATTCGAACGCGACGCTGGGTCCGCCCGCGCCATGGGGGCTGAGCGAGCCGGCGCCGGGCGTGTTCTGGATCGGCGTGCCGACGTTCAGCAGCGACGGCGATGCCGCGCCGAAGCTGCAGGCGTTGCTGGACGCGGTCAACGCGCGCGCCGACGCGATGCGACAGGCGAAGGCGATCGTGATCGACACCCGCGGCAACGGCGGCGGCAATTCGATGTGGGCCGATCGACTGGCCGAGGCGGTGTTCACGCGCAAGGTGCTCGATGACGCCGCGGCGGCGCTGCCGAAGCGGCGCGAGGCCGTCGATTGGCGCGGCTCGCGCGAGAACGTCGCGTACTGGCGCGCCTGGTCGAAAGAGATCGCGAGTCAGCTGAGCCCCGGCGACAAGCGCTGGCTGAAGAAGGTCGTTCGTGGACTGGAAGGTGCGGAGAAGCGACAGCCGCCGATCTGGCGCCAGGGCGAGCGCGAGGTGGACTCTTCCGGCGGGCTGACCGCGTTGCGCCCGCGCGATGCCGCATCGCCGTTCCCGGCGCGGGTCTACATGCTGTCGAACGGGTCCTGCGGTTCGTCGTGCCTGAATTTCGCCGACCGCATCCTGCTGGTGCCCGGCGTGCGCCTGATCGGATCGGCCACCAGCGGCGACGGGCCGTACATGGAGGTGCGCAACGAGACGCTGCCTTCCGGTCTGGCGCAGGTCACCTTCCCGCAGAAGGTCTATCGCGGCATGGCCCGCGGCGCGCTGGAGGTGTACGCGCCGGATGTCGCCTACGACGGCGCGTGGGACGACGCCAGCGTGCGCGCCTGGACGCTGGCGTCGATCGCGGCCGAGATCGCGGGCGAGCGCTGAGAGCCGTTCACAGCGCCGGGAGAATCTTCTCCATCAGCAGCTTCGCGGTGAAGCGATGCGGTTGCTGCACGTCGAAGTTGGTCGTGGTCACCACGACGACGACGCGCTGTTCGGGGAACACCTGCACGGTGTTGCCGCCGGCGCCGTTCATCGCGTACGACGACCACACCTTGCCCGCGACCGGAAACTGCATCCGCCACCACAGATAGCCGTATTCGACGCCGTCGTCGACGCGGGCGTGCGGCGCGATGGAGGTCTTCACCCACTCGGCCGGCACGATCTGCCTGCCGTCGCGACGGCCGCCGTCGAGATACAGCTGACCGAGTGCGAGCAGATCGCGGCTGCGCAGCCCCAGTCCGCCACCGGCCTGCGGCAGGCCCAGCGGCGAGAACTGCCATTCGGGGTTCTCGATCCCCAGCGGCGCGAACAGCCGGCGCTGCGCGTACGTGTCGAGGCGCTCGCCGGCCGCCGCCTGGATCGCGGCGCCGAGCGTCGTCACGCCGGCGGTGCAGTAGCGGAAGCTGCGACCGTAGGGCGAATCCGCCGGCTTGGGCATCCAGGCCGGAAAGCCCTGGATCGGCAGGTCGAGATAGAAGCCGACCCAGTCTTCGACGAGATACATGCGTTCCTCGTTGCCGCGCGAAAACTGGTTTTCGTCGTGGCATTCGAGCAGCGAGGACATCGTCGCAAGGTCCTCGAACGTGATCGTCGCCTTGCGCGGGTCGGGGTTGGCGATGGTGCGTCCCTGCGCGAGCCACGGCAGCACGGGCGCCTGCGCGTTCGCGATCTTCCCGTCCGCGATGGCGAGGCCGAGCAGCATGCCGGCGACGGTCTTGGTCGCGGAACGGGTGTTGCGACGCGCCTCGGTGCCGCCGTCGTCGAAGTAGCGCTCGTAGACGATGCGGCCGTCGCGGGCGGCGACGATGCTGGTGATGCGTTTGTACTCGCCGGCCTCGACCGCGCGGGTCACGGCGTCGAAACCGGTGGACGGGACCGCTGCGGGTTCCGCGGCGAAAGCGCCGGCGATGGAACAGGCGGTCGTGCAGGCGAAGGTGCAGGCGGCGAGCAGCAGGGCGTGGCGCATCGAAGGGTCTCCGTTTTCCGGCCCCTACGCTAGCAGTTGCGGGAAGCGCCGCGTTGTACGCATCGAACCATGCCGGTCCGGAGGCTCAGTGCGCGCGGCGGTATTCCGTCGGCGTGCAGCCGAAGGCCTGACGGAAGGCGCGGCTGAAGTGACTGGCGTCGACGAATCCGGACTGCATCGCGATATCGGTCAGCGTCCGCCGACGGTCGCGCAGCAGGGTGGCGGCGCGTTCGAGCCGGCATTCGCGCAGGTATTCGCCCGGGGAGCGGCCGTAGCGGCGGCGGAACGTGCGCGCGAACGCCACCGGATGCACGCCGGCGATCCGCGCGAGTTCCTCGATCCGCGGCGGGTGCGCGCAATCGTCGTGCAGGCGTTCGCGGGCGCGCGCCAGCCAGGCCGGACCGTCGTCGCGCGCCATCCGTCGTTGTCGCTGCAACGTCTGGAGCAGCGCGTCGACGCCGCCCTCCACCGCCAGCGCCGAACAGGCGTCCCAGCGACGCAGTTCGTCGCGCAGCGCGCGCGCGGCCCGCTCGCCGAGCGCGCCGACGCGCTGCGGGTCCAGCGGTAGATCGCGACCGGAGACCGCCGCGGCGGGCATCGACACGGTGAGGAAACGTCCGTCCAGACCGCGGAAACAATCGCGATGGGTGGTGCCGGGCGGGTTGTAGATCAGCGCCGGGCCCGCGCCCAGCGGCGGCATGCCGCGGGCGCGACTGAGATAGCGCCCCGCCAGCACGAACACGAAATGCGCGTCGGTGTGGGTGTGGGTCTCGACCTCGTGCTCGGGGACGGTGGGTTGCAGTTCGGCCAGTTCGATGTCGCCGACGCGCCGCCGGCGTTCGACATCGCCGTAGAACATGCCCCGATCGAAGGTTTTCATGCCGCCGTCCGCCCGTCCGCCCGTCCGCCCGTCCGCCCGTCCGCCCGTCCGCCCGTCCGCCCGTCCGCCCGTCCGTCCGTCCGCATCGCGGCGCGGCGCGATGCGGCAGTGTCGCCCGTGGGCTGCGATGCGACGCGTGTCGTTGGTCACGTGTGCGGGCGGCCCCGGGGGCTCCCGGTCCGAAGCGATGCCGGTCTGCCGCCGATCCCGATCCGCGCGCGGATCGGAAGGCGCTATGCTCGGACGACACGGAAGCGGGGGAAGCGGGATGCTCGGGTTTCGCGGGATCGCAGTCGTCGTCGCGTGCGTGCTGGCCGGAAGCCCCGCGACGGCGCACAACATCAATCCGCTGCAGGACAAATACCGGCAGGATTCCGAAACCCCGTTCCGCAGGATCGCGGAGCCGGTGCACGAGGAGATCACGCAGCTGGCGCGCGCTTGCGTGCAGGCGCACCCCGGGCCCGTCGCGGCGCCGTTGATCTGCACCGACCGCACGGAGCGCTCGGTCGAGCCGAGGGGCAACAAATACGACTCGCTGATTCGCGGCGTGTGGTGGAACGACGATCCGAACCAGTTGCTCTTCGCGCTGCGACAAGGCCGGTTCCTGTCCTGGATGCACGACGCGCGCCTGATCGCGACCACCGACCGCAACTGGCTCGGCAAGCAGGCGGCGATCGGACCGCACTACTACATGACCTATCGCAGCCATTACGGCGACCTCCAGTTCCTGCACGCCATGGCCTCGGTCGACGGAGAGCCCGCGGCCGCGACGCGGCATCGCGCCCTGCTGTGGGCCGAGTTCGTGTACGGGGTCGCCACCGGCCGGCTCGATCCGGAAACCAGGATGAACGAGATCGCGCCCGCGGAGTTGAGAACGCACTTCGAACATCAATCGGGCTGGACGATCAATTACCTCTTCGCCCCGGAGTATCAGCTCAAGGGTGCCGCGCACAAGCGGATGATGGCCGCCGGCTCCCTGCTGCACATGGTGCAGGACTCCTATTCGGCGGCGCATGCGGCGCGGTTCTTCGAGCCGAGCCCGCAATGCCCGAACGGCGGCATCCGGCAGTTCCATTCCTACACCTGCCAGGACCCGGATGCGCACAAGCGCGAGGATTTGCGCAGCGCATGGCAGCAGCGCGGCTTCACGCCGGCGCAGGACCCCGTGAATGTCAGCGCCACCCTGCTCGGTTACATCCGGCAGGAGGCCGAGTGGAACGTGGTCAGGGACTATCTCGAAGGGACGGTGTTCTGTCTCGCCGAGGACGCCCGCGATGCGACCCCGGGCGATTACGCGGTGGTCGCCGGAACCGGGCGGTCGCCGAAGAAGTGCGAACAGTGAAGCGTTTCGTCGAACGAGAGGGAGAACGCGCATGAAGATCGGCGGAGGGATCGTCATGGTCGCGATCGCGGGGCTGTTGTCCGCTTCGCCATCGGCGTTGGCCGGGACCGGTCTGGGCGGTTGTCGATTCGATACGGCCGCGCTGCGTTTCGCGGGAACGCCGCAGGAACAGGCGACCTGCCTGCTGCGCCGGGTGAAACCGAAGGGCGGCGGCGCCGTGGTGCAGCCGATTCCGCCCTGGCTGCTCGCGCGGGTCGGCAAGCCCGTCGATCTCGAGCTCGAGCGGGTGCGCCGCTATCTGGATCTCAACGGGATCGACAGTGCGGACCTCGGGGGTCCGCTCGCGCTCGGAGACGCGGCGGCACGCCACTATTTCGTCGTCCACGACACCAGTTCGCCCGAGTTGCCGAATGCGCCCGCGTTTCCGGCCGACATCGACCTGCCCGGACACGCGAGCAACCGGTTGACGGGATGGTCGGGCCTGTCCAACAAGGTCAACCTGATCATCAGCCGGGACGGACGCTCGCGAACGTTCCGGGACTGGGCCGTCGATCGTCCCGCGAGCGCCACCAAGGTCGAGGTGAAGTTCAACGCCGCCCGCCGGGTGTTCGTCCATGTCGAAAACATCCAGGTACGGATGAAGCCGCCCGGAAGCTGGGCCTGGCGCGCGCCCGAACCCGGGTTCGGCGAGGGTCAATACCGACGCCTGGCGTTGGCGTACATCGTCGCGAGCGTGAGAGCGGGACGCTGGCTGATTCCCGCCTACCACTTCAACATCGACGAAGGCATTCCGGATGGGCACGACGATCCGCAGAACGTGGATCTCGGCGTCTGGGTATCGCGGATCGAGGAGATCGAGCGCCGGATCCGGGAGTAGTCGCGCGGCCGCGGCTGCGATGCCGCGCGCGCCTGTGCTAGCGTGCGCGAATTCGCGGGGAGGAGGCGCGCATGGTCGGGTGCGGACACGGGTCGGGACGCGTGCGTCTCCTGCTGGCGTCGAGCCTCCTGTCGCTGACGGCCTGCGCGACGCTGCAGCCGGCGCGCAATCCGCCGGCGTCTCCGCAGGTGGACCGCGCCGGACAGTACCGGATCGAGAACCTGGCCCGCGGCGAGGGCAATTCCGACACGTTCATGCTCAGCCTGACCTTCTCCGGCGGCGGCATGCGTTCGGCCGCGGCGTCGTATCACCTGCTCGACGCCCTGCGCCGGCAGCCGGTGCGGGTCGACGGCCGCGACACCACGCTGCTGCGCGAGGTCGACTTCATGTCGACCGTGTCGGGCGGCGGTTTCGCCCCGGCCTATTACGCGCTGTACGGCGAGCGTCTGTTCGAGGAGTTTCCGGCGCGCGCGCTGCAGCGCGATCTGCAGGGCGAGATCCTCGGCGGACTGTTGCATCCGCGCCATCTGCGCGCCCTGTCGAGCCCGTACTACGGTCGCGGCGATTATCTCGCCGATCGCCTCGACGAGGCGCTCTACGACGGCCATACCTTCGCCGATCTGCCGCGACGACGCCCGTACCTGCGCATCGGCGCGACCGACATGCTCGACGGCCGACGGGTCGAATTCACCCAGGACGGCTTCGACGATCTGTGCAGCGATCTCGGGCCGGTGCCGCTGGCGCGCGCGGTCGCGGCATCGGCCGCCGTGCCCGGCGTGTTCAGTCCGGTCAACATCGCCGATTACAGCGATACCGGCCAATGCCCGGGCGATTCCGAACCGCGACGGTATCGCCATCTCATCGACGGCGGCGTCGCCGACAATCTCGGCGTCGCCGGGCCGCTGCAGGCGATCGGCCGCTACAACGGCCTGGTGAATACGCTGCGGCGTTTCGGTTTCCGCGGCATTCGCACGTTCGCGATCGTGGTGCTCAACGTCGAGAGCAATCCCGGCGATCCGGGCGACGGCGGTCCCCGCGTCCCCGGGACGTTGCGCACGATCAACGCCGCGATCAACGGCAACATGCGCATGGATTCCGAGGAACTGGCCGCGACGTTGCGCCAACGCGTCGTCGACTGGCAGCGGCAGATCGCCGAGGATCCGGAGAGCGTGCGCAGCGGCGTGTTCGCGACCGCGACCCCGCGCGTGTTCCTGATCGAGATCGGTTTCGACCGGGTCGCCGACCCGCAGCTGCGCGCGCGGCTGCAGTCGATCCCGACCTCGCTGCGGCTGGATCCGGCCGATGCGACGTTGCTGGAAGCGTTCGTCCGCGACGCGCTGCGCGCATCGCCCGAGTACCGGGCGTTGCTGCAGGCGCTGGAAGAAGAGGACGCAGCTCGGGCCGCGGGGTTGGAGCCCCCGGCCGTGCCTGCGTCGAGCGATCCGGACCCGCAGCGCAGGGCGCTGCGCGAGGCCTACGAGGCGACGGACGGCGCGTCGTCCAAGGACGCCGCGCCGCCCTGACCGCGGGCTTCAGCCGGCCAGCAGCCGGTTCATGCGCGCGATGAATGCGGCGGGGTCGTCGAGCTGCCCGCCTTCGGCCAGCATCGCCTGCTCGAACAGCAGTTCGGCGTAATCGGCCGCGCGCGCGTCGTCGTCCTGCGCGGTTTCGAGGCGCTTGAGCAGAGCATGTTCGGGATTGATCTCGAGGATCGGCGCCGATGCCGGCGCGTCCTGGCCCAGCGACTTCATCAATCGCTGCATCTGCAGCGACATGTCGTACTCGTCGAGCACCAGGCAGGCGGCCGAATCGACGAGACGGTTGGAGACGCGCACGTCCTTGACCTTGTCGCCGAGCGCGGCCTTGATCGTTTCCACCAGCGGCGCGGCGGCCTTGGCGGTTTCCTCGTGCTTCGCCTTGTCCTCGGGGCTGCCGAGTTTGTCCAGGTCGATCTCGCCCTTGGCCACGTTGCGCAGGCGTTTGCCAGCGTATTCGTGCAGATAGCCGGACATCCAGTCGTCGATGCGTTCGTGCATCAGGATCACTTCGACCCCGCGCGCCTTGAGCGCTTCGAGCTTGGGATGGTGGCGCGCCGCGTTCCAGCCGTCGGCGGTGAGGTAGTAGATCTCCTCCTGCAGCCCGGTCATGCGGCCGATGTAGTCGTCGAGCGACACGCGCTCTTCCGCGTTCGCGCTGCGCGTGGTCGGGAAGCGCAGCAGCTTGAGCACGCGCTCGCGGTTCGCGGTGTCCTCGACCACGCCTTCCTTCAGCGTCGCGCCGAATTCCTTCCAGAAGGTCGCGTACTGTTCCGGCTCGTCGCGGGCGATCTTCTCCAGCTGATCGAGCGTGCGCTTGGTCAGCGCGCCCTTGATCCGTTCGACCTGACGGCTTTCCTGCAGCAGTTCGCGGCTGACGTTGAGCGGCAGGTCGTCGGAATCGACCACGCCGCGCACGAAGCGCAGATAGGCCGGCAGCATCTGTTCCGCCGCGTCCATGATGAAGACGCGCTTGACGTAGAGCTTGAGACCCTTGCGCTCGGCACGGGTCGAATCGTAGTCGAACGGCGCATGCGCCGGCAGATACAGCAGCGACGTGAAGTTCTGGTTGCCCTCGACCCGGTTGTGGGTCCACGCCAGCGGATCGGCGAAATCGTGCGACAGATGCTTGTAGAAGGCCTTGTAATCGTCGTCGCTCAGGTCGGTCTTCGCGCGGGTCCACAGCGCCGAGGCTTGGTTGACGGTTTCGAGTTCCGGCGCCGGCGCTTCGGCGCCGTCCTCGGCGGGTGCGGCCGGCGCTTCCATGCGGATCGGGAAGGCGACGTGATCGGAATAGGTGCGGATCAGCGAACGCAGCTTCCACGACTGCAGGTAGTCGCCGGCGTCCTCGCGCAGATGCAGACGCAGCGCGGTGCCGCGCGGCGTGTCCGCGGGCGCGGGTTCGAGCGTGAACTGGCCGTCGCCGGTCGAACGCCAGCGCCAGGCGTCGCCATGGCCGGCGCGGCGGCTGATCACCTCGATGCGATCGGCGACGATGAAGGCCGAGTAGAAGCCGACGCCGAATTGGCCGATCAGCTGGGCGTCGACCTTCTGTCCGGCGGCGAGGGTGTCGAGGAATCGTTTGGTGCCCGAATGCGCGACCGTGCCGAGGTTGTGCATCAGCTCCTCGCGCGACATGCCGATGCCGTTGTCGCGGATGGTCAGCGTGCGCGCGTCGGCGTCGACGAGCACGTCGATGGCCAGATCCGCGCCCTGCGGATCGCCGTCGCCGGCCAGCAGCGCCGGCGCCTCGATCGCCTCGAAGCGCAGCTTCTCGCAGGCGTCGGAGGCGTTGGAGATCAGCTCGCGGAGGAAGATGTCCTTGTTCGAGTACAGCGAATGGATGACCAGCTGCAGCACCTGCTGCACATCGGCCTGGAAGGCGTGGGTCTCGGTCTGCGACGGAGTGTCGGTCGCGGGGGTGTCGGTGCTCATCCGGTAGCTCCCTGGAAAGCGGTGGTTCGAAGGAATGCCGCCGACATTGGGCATTCATGGGCCGGTTTCAAGGCGTCCCGGGTCTCCGACCCCGATCGGGGCCCGAAGGACGGCGGGGCAGGAGGCGCGACCGGGACGCTGCGTCGGCGGTTCCGGGAGCCACGGCCCATCGGTTGTCCGCCGCGCCGGAGATCGGAATCGTCGGTCGCATTCACCTCCCGGAAAACGAGACGCTCGATCCCGCGGGGCGGACCGCAGAGCGAAATCGACCCGCATGCGTACGGCCACGGCGCCACCCACGGTCTCGTACCGCGCGCCTCAGGCACGGCAGCGCGATGACCCCATTCCGGTGTCGCCGTTCGTCCATGCGACGGGCAACCATTCGCGCAGTTCGGCGCTGAGCCCCGCGATCGGTGTGGCGTGCAGGCGTTCGAGCGCACCCTCGCCGATGTCGGGAGATGCGATGCACGCGTCGTCGATTCTGGCGGAGAAGGATCGGGCGAGGGACGAGCGGAGGAAGGCGAGCATGGGCGTGCGGGAGGTCGTGGTGTCGGTGGGCAGCGTGACGCGCGCGGTCGTGTGGCGGAACCACCGTAGCGGCGACAGCTGCATTGCAGGCGACGCAAGCATCCGGGCGCGGCCGACAGTGCGGCCGATGGATCAGGCTTCGATCACGATCGGGCCGCTGCCTTCGGCGGGCATCGCCCGGCACAACAGGACCTGGCCCGATGCGATCGGGCTTGCGGGTGCGTTGGCGTAGGTCACGCGGCCGGCGCCGAGCGCATGGCTGCAACTGCCGCACATGCCCTGGCGGCAGGCATGCGAGGGATCGAGTCCACGGGCTTCGGCGAGTTCGAGCAACGACCCCGATCCCGGCGTCCAGCGCGCTTCCTTGCCGGAGACGGAGAACAGCACCGGTATCGCCTGCGTGGCGATCGGCGGCAACGCTTCGGTGGTTTCGCGCGGCAGGCCGGCGGGACCGAAAGCCTCGGCATGGATGCGCGCATCGGGCACGCCGAGATCGCGCAATGCGGCATAGAGCGATCGCATGAAGCCCGGTGGGCCGCAGAGGTAGACGTCCGGATCCTCGGAGGGCAGCGCCGTCTTCAGCAGTGCGGCATCCACCCGACCGCGGGCGTCGTAATCGACGCCTTCGCGCGCATGCGGTCCCGGTTCGGCCAGCGCCTGCCACACGCGCACCGCCCCGCGCGATGCCTCCGCGAGCGCCGCGACCTCGGCATGGAACGCGCGTTCGCTCTCGTTGCGTGCGCCGTGCACGAACCAGGTCGGTCGCATGCGGCGCCTGCGCACGCCTTCGTAGACGACATGACGCAGCATGGCCAGCATCGGCGTGATGCCGACGCCCGCCGACAGCAGGACCAGCGGTCGCGCCTGTACGGCGTCGACGGTGAACGCGCCGCGCGGCGCGCGCGCCTCGATCCGGTCGCCGACGCGGATGCGTTCGTGCATGTGGTTCGAGAAGCGGCCCTGCCTGCGGATGGACAGGCGATACGCGCCGTCGGACGGCGCCACCGACAGCGTGTAGGTGCGTTGCGTCGGCGCTTCGCCCTCGGCGAGCACCGCGCGCACCGGCAGATGCTGGCCGGCCTCGAACAGGCCGAGGCCCTCGCCGTCGTCCGGTTCCAGCCAGAAGGATTTGACGACGCTGGATTCCTCGTCGATCCGCGCCACCCGGAACGGACGCCATTGTTCGCGCACGCGCTCGGCCCGGCGGCGCGCGTCGGCCTCCTCCCAGGAGCCGGTGAGCGCCGAATTCATCGACATCTCGCCCGCATCGCCGCGCAACGACAGGGCGCCGCGGCGCAGCACCCAGCGCTCGACATCGACGTGCCACAGCCGCTCCGCGCCCTGGAAGAAGCGCACGTCCTCGGCCTCGAAATCGAGGCTCACGCGGCCGGTGAGCTGCAACACGTCGCCGCTGGCGAGGTCGACGAAGACCAGGCCGGCGCGCGGATTGAGCAGGAAGTTGCCGAGGGTGTTGAAGTGCAGGTTGCCGGCGAAATCCGGGAAGGTGAGGCGATCGCCCTGCACGCGCACGAAGCCGGACTTGCCGCCGCGATGCGAGGCGTCGACCGAGCGCCGGCCGTCGGCGTGATCCACGTAGCTGGCGACGAAGCAGGTGTCGGCGGCGCGGATCATCGCGCTCGCCCGCGCTTCCAGCGTCGTGCCGCGGAGCGGCGGCGACGCCGGCGCTTCGCCGGGCGGATGCGCGAAGCGCAGGCCGCGCGCCTGGATGTACTGCGGGCAATTGCCGAACGCATGTTCGACCCGCAGATGCAGGCCCGACGGCACGGCATGCAGGACGCCGTTGACGCGATTGCGACGCCGGGTGTGCAGCTCGATGCCGAGCAGTCCCACCGCGGCGCCGTCGCGCCAGCCGTCGCGCAGCGGGTCGCCCTCGACGGGCGAGGCCGCGATGTCGAGTCGGGTCGGCTCCGGCGAGGACGCGAACCCCGGCAGGCCCTCGATCAGGCCTGCCCAGGGATCGCCGCGTTCGTCGACCGTCGCCACGACGAGAAAAGGCAGTTGCGCATAGAACCGCCGATGCTGGTCAGGCATGTGATCGCGCACGACGCGACTGCCGAATTCGGCCATGCGGTCGGCGACGCCGAGCGTGCGCTGGATCGCGACTTCTCCCGCATGGAAGGGCGAGGCGGGCGAGGACCCGGTCTGCATGGGCGTCTCCGAGGTCGGCGCGCGTGCGCGGCGCGAACGATCGCGTCTCGAGCTGCGTGCGCGATCAGCCGATCAGGCGCACAGGCCGACGCGCGTCGCCTGCATCGGCACGAACCCGGGCAGCGCCTCGATCCGCGCCAGCCAGGCGCGGATCGACGGATAGGCGTCGAGCGAGACGTTGCCCTCCGGTGCATGCGCGATGTAGGTGTAGCCGGCGACATCGGCGATCGTCGGGCGATCCCCGACCAGCCAGTCGCGGCCCTGCAGCTCGCTTTCGACCACGCGCAGCAGCGCATGCGCGCTCGCGATGGTGTCGTCGGCGTTGTAGCCGGCGCCGAAGACGGTGATCAGGCGCGCACGCGCCGGGCCGGAGGCGATCTGGCCGGACGCGACCGACAGCCAGCGTTCGACCTGCGCGGCCTGAAGCGGGTCGTTCGGCAGCCACTGCGCGTTGCCGTACTTGCGCGCGAGATAGACGAGAATCGCGTTGGAGTCGGCGATCACGGCCTCGCCGTCTTCCAGCACCGGCACCTGGCCGAAGCGGTTCAGCTCGAGGAAGTCCGGTCGCTTGTGCGCGCCGCCGCGCAGGTCGACATCGACCAGGGCGGCGTCGAGGCCGAGCAGGGAGAGGAAGAGTTCGGCGCGATGCGAATGGCCGGACAGCGGGAAGCGATGGAGAACGAGGCTCATGGGAGCGCTCCGATGCGTTGGGGTGCCGGCATGGTCCGTCCGCGCGCTCCGTGCCGGAAGCCGCAAGACCGGCAATCCATCATTTCAGGCGACGCAAGGATCGCTCATCGCTGCAGCGCCGCGCTCAGGCGTTCGGTCGCCAGTTCGACGAAGGCCATCAGTCGCGCCGAGGGGATCCGGCTGCGCGGGAAGACCAGGCACACCGGCAGCGGCGGCGGCTCGACGTGTTCCAGCACCGCTTCCAGGCGACCGGCGGCGAGATCGTCGAGGACCTGGTACGACAGCACCCGGGTCAGCATCCGGCCGGCCTGCGCCTCGCCGATCGCCGCGCGCAGCGTGCTCACGCTCAGCGTGGGCGCGATCCGGATCGTCCTGCCGCTCCCTTCGCCCTCGCCGAAACTCCAGTCCAGGTTGGCGCTCGCGCCGACCGACACCGCGATCCGGTGTCGCGCCAGGTCCTGCGGATGCTCGGGACGCCCGTGCGTTTCCAGATAAGACGGAGACGCGACGACCATCCGCCGCACCCGGCCGACCTCGATCGTTTCCAGGCCGGCATCCTGCGGCGGACCGATCCGCACCGCGAGATCGAGTCCTTCCTCGATCAGGTTGGCGATCCGGTCGAGCAGCAGCACGCTGGCGCTCACCTCCGGATGCAGGTCGAGGAATTCGCGCAATACCGGCATGACGTACTGCTCGCCGAACAGCACCGAAGCGGTGATCCGCAGGGTGCCGCGGGCGCGGCCGTGACGGCCTGCCGCGGTCTGCTGCGCGAGGTCGATCTCGGCGAGCAGGCGACGCGCGTCGTCCGCGAATTGCGCGCCGGCGTCGGTCGGACGCACGCTGCGCGTGGTGCGCACGAACAGACGCGTGCCGAGTCGCTGTTCCAGCGCGGCGATGCTGCGGGTGATCGTGGGCGGCGTCAGCCCCAGGCGTTTCGCCGCTTCGCTGAAACTGCCGGCGTCGACGACCGCGACGAGCGTGCGCATTTCGGAGAGTCGATCCATGCGCTATCCCATCAGGGCCGGGTGGCCGCGCAGGCGCTCGGCCATGAACGCGAGGAACACGCGCAACTTCGCCGGTGCGCGCCGCCCTTCCTGATTCACCAGCGATACCGGCAACGGCTTCGATTCGAACGGTTGCAGCAGGCGTTCGAGCCGGCCCTGTTCCAGCGCCGGCGCGATCTGGTACGACATCGCCCGGGTCAGCCCGGCGCCGCACTCGGCGGCGGCGATCGCCGCGGCATTGGTCGAGGTGACCAGGCGCGGTTGGATCGCGATGTCGATCGACGCGTCGCCATCGACGAACCGCCAGATGTCGTTGCGGGTATCGGCCGCCGACGCGATGAGCGCGTGCCTGCGCAATTCGGAGGGATGCGCGGGCCGGCCGTGTTCGTCGAGATAAACGGGGCTGGCGCAGATCACGCGGCGGATGTGTCCCAGCGGCATCGCGATCAGGCTCGAATCGGGCAATTCGCCCATGCGGAACGCGGCGTCGATGCCTTCCTCGCCCAGCAGGACGGTGCGATCGACCAGCAGCAGTCGCACCGATACCGCCGGATAGGCCGCGAGGAAATCGACCACCGCCGGCACCAGCAACTGTTGCCCGAACAACACCGGTGCGGCGACCACCAGCTGGCCCTGCGGCGCGACGTGCGCGCCCGCGGCCTGCGCTTCGGCGTCTTCCAACTGGCGGAGGATGCGTCGGCAATCCTCCAGATAGCGCTGGCCCGCGTCGGTCAGGCGCACGTAGCGCGTGGTGCGCACGAACAATTCCGCGCCGATCGCTTCTTCCAGCGCGGCCACCGCGCGCGTCACCGTCGGCGCGGAGTGGCCGAGTCGACGCGAGGCCGCGGCGAAGCCGCCTTCCTCGGCGACCGCGACGAACACCGTCATCTCCTCGATTCGATCCACTGCATGCCCGATTGTCGTGGGTGGGCGCAGTCTGCGCGGATTCTTTCCGATCCTGCAAGGAGCGGTTGCGGAACGCGGTGATTCACGCCTCCGGACCCGACGCCTAGAGTGCGCTCCATCGCGACGGCCCGCCGCTCGCGAGCCGCACGAACCCACCTCCCGCATCGACTCCCTTTCAAGAGGAAATCCCATGAACCGCCTGTCCATCCCCACCGTCGACACCGCTCCCGCCGCCTCCCAGCCGCTGCTCGCCGCCGTCAAGCAACAGATCGGCATGGTGCCGAACCTGATGAAGGTCCTCGCCCACAGCCCGGCCGGACTCAATGCCTACCTCGGCTTCAGCGCCGCCACCGCCGCCGGCGCCCTCGACGCTGCCGACCGCGAGCGCATCGCGCTGGTCGTCGCCGAAGCCAACGGCTGCGAATACTGCCTCTCGGCGCACACCTATCTCGGCAGGAACGTCGCCAAGCTGTCGGTCGAGGAACTCGACGCCGCCCGCGATGCGCGTTCGTCCGACGCCCGCAGTCAGGCGCTGTTGACCTTCACGCTCGCCGTGGTCGCCAATCGCGGCCAGATCGACGACGGCGCGCTGCAGGCCTTCACCGCCGCGGGCTTCGGTCCGGACGCGGTGATCGAAGTCGTCGCGAACGTCGCGCTCAACGTCTTCACCAACTACGTCAACAACGTCGCCCGCACCACGGTCGACTTCCCGCACGTGCATCCGCGCGGCATCGCCAGCGCGGCGTGATCGTCAGGAACCACGCTCCTCCCCCGCGTCATCTCCCCACGCACCACACCACGCGTGACCTCACGCGTCACCCCACACACACACCAAGGACATTCCCATGACCCGTTCCTTCCGTTCGTTCGGCCTCGGCGCCGCCCTCGCCCTTGTCATCGCCGGTGGCATCGGCACCGTGCCGCAGACCGCACAGGCGATCAATCCGACCTCCACCGCCGCGATCAACGTCGAAGCCGACGCCGTGATCCTGCACGGCTACGACCCGGTCGCCTATTTCACCATGGGCAAGCCGACCAAGGGCAACGCCAAGTACCGCACCACCTACCGCGGCGCCGTGTACCACTTCGCCTCGCAGGCCAACCGCGCGAAGTTCCTGGTCGATCCGGCGCACTATGCGCCGCAGTTCGGCGGCTTCTGCGCGATGGGCGTCGCCCTGGGCAAGAAGCTCGATGTCGACCCCACCCAGTTCAAGGTGGTCGATGGTCGCCTGTATCTGAACGTCAACGCCGACGTGTTCAAGAAGTGGTCCGAAGACGTCTCCGGCAACATCGCCCGCGCCGAAGCCAACTGGCCGGCGATCAAGGACAAGGCGCCGTCGGCGCTGTGACGCCCGACGCCGCGACGGCACGTGTTGCCGTCGCGGTTCCATGCGCTCCGCCTCGATGCGGAGCGCGATCGACCGCATCCGCATTCCACCCACCCGCATCCACATGGAGCGAACGCCATGAATCGTCGTGACTTCACCGTAGCGGCCGCGCTCGCCGTCGCCGGCACACTGAGCCTGGGGCTGGCCCAGGCGACCGAACTTCCCGCCAACCAGGGCAAGGAGAAATGCTACGGCGTGTCCCTCGCCGGGCAGAACGACTGCGCCGCCGGCCCGGGCACGTCCTGCGCGGGCACCTCGAAGACCGATTACCAGGGCAACGCCTGGAAACTCGTCCCCAAAGGGACCTGCACGACCATCCGCACGCCGCACGGCAATGGCTCGCTCGTGCCGATCGTGCGTCCGAAGCCCGCCCGCTGACCTCCCGTCGACCACGGCCATGACCTTCGCGACCTCCCCCGCGATCGGCGCCGGCTTCAAGCCTGCGCACTTCGACGCGCTGCTGCGCGAACCCGCCTCCGCCGCGCACGCTGCGGAAGGCATGGCCGCGGTCGACTTCTTCGAGATTCATGCCGAGAACCATCTCGGCGACGGCGGCGCGCCGCAGCGTCGCCTGCGCGAACTCGCCGAACGCTGGCCGCTGACCGTGCATGGCGTCGGCCTGTCGCTCGGCGGCGCAGCGCGCCCGGATCGCACGCACATCGCGCGCATCCGTCGCCTGCTCGAACGCCACCCCGCGATGATCTTCTCCGAACACCTCGCCTGGAGCAGCCACGGGAGCGTCTGCCTGCCGGACCTGCTGCCGGTGGCGTACGACGAAACGAGTCTGGCGCGCATCGTGTCCCATGTGCAGGAAGTGCAGGAGACCCTCGGTCGCGCGATCCTGATCGAGAATCCGTCGACCTACCTGCCGTGGGCCGATCCCGACGCCGAGACCGGTTTCCTCGCCGACCTCGCCGCGCACAGCGGCTGCGGTCTGCTGCTCGATCTGAACAATGTCGTCGTGTCCTGCCGCAACCACGAGCGCTCGCCGCAGCGCTATCTGCAACGGTTTCCGCTGCACGCGGTCGGGCAATTCCATCTGGCCGGACATCGCGTCGAGACCATCGAGGACGGCAGAATGCTGCGCATCGACGACCATGCTTCCCCGGTCGGCGACGAAGCCTTGTCGCTGTACGCGACTGCGCTGCGCACGACCGGCCCGCGGCCGACCCTGATCGAGTGGGATCACGACGTGCCGACATGGCCGGTGCTGCGCGACGAACTCTGGCGCGTGCGCGCCGTGGCGACGACGGCACTCGATGCGGCCCGCGCCGAGGCGGTGCCGGCATGAGCGCGTTTGCGCACGACAGCATCGTCGAGGCCCTGCTGCGCACGACGCCCGAAGCGACGCACGACCCGCGCTTGGACCGCGCCCTCGCGGTGCATCGCGACACCGTGCGCCACGCCCTCATCACAGCGCTGCGCGAGACCTTCCCCGCCGTGCGCCTCGCGGTCGGCGAGGACTATTTCGACGCGCTCGCGGCGGAGTTCGTCGCAGCGCAGCCGCCGCATTCGCCGGTGCTGCAGGAATACGGCGACGGCTTCGCCTCGTTCGTCGCCGGGTTTCCGCCGCTGCACGACTGGCCGTGGCTCGCGGACCTGGCGCGGATCGACTGGGCGCGACGCGAGGCGTACCACGCCGCCGATGCCGAGCCGATGACCTGGTCGGACCTGCTGGCGCTGGATCCGTCGACGCTGCTGGCCACGCGGCTCGAACTGCATCCCGCGCTGCGTGTGCTGGATTCGCCGCATCCGCTCGCCTCGTTGTGGTTCGCGCACCAGCAGGACGATGCCGACGGCGACGCGCCGGTCGAGGTCGCCTGGAATGCCGAAGCCTGTCTGGTCTGGCGCAAGGGCGAACGCGTCCAAGTCAGGCGCGCGAGCGCGCACGAGAGCACCGCACTACGCGCCCTTTCCGACGGTCGCAGCCTGCTCCTCGCCCTGTGGCAAGGCGACGACGGCGCGATCGAACCGACGCGCACCGTCCGGTGGCTGCAACAACTCATCGACGACCGCCTGATCGTGGCGGCGCATTCACCGGCGGTCCACGGCACGCACCCCATCGCCAACGTCCCGGAGTGATCCCATGCCCATCCCCGTCCCGCGCCCGCTGTCCCGCGCCGCGCATCGGCTATCGCAGTTGCCCGATGCCGTCCTGCTGCTCGCTGCACGCGTGTTTCCCGCCGCCGTGTTCTGGCAATCCGGCCGCACCAAGCTCGATGGCTGGCGGTTGAATGACAACGCGCTGTACCTGTTCCAGGAGGAATACCGACTGCCGCTGCTCGACCCGATCGTCGCCGCGCATGCCGCCGCCATCGCCGAGCACGTGTTTCCGCTGCTGCTGGTCCTCGGTCTCGCCACGCGCGCCTCGGCGCTCGCGCTGCTGGCGATGACCGCGGTCATCCAGATCTTCGTCTATCCCGATGCCTGGCCGACGCACGGCACCTGGGCGGCACTGTTCCTGCTGCTGGCGGCCCGCGGCGGCGGCGCATGGTCGCTCGATCGCCTGCTGTTCGCGCCGCGCGACGGTCGCTGAACCGCATCGCGTCCCTTCCCACGTACCGGAGCCATCGTCATGACCACCCCCGAACCCGATCGATCGCCGCTGCCGCCGTTCACCGAAGCCACCGCGCGTCGCAAGGTGCGCATGGCCGAGGACGCCTGGAACGCGCGCGATCCCGATCACGTCGTGCTCGCCTACACCGAGGACAGCCGCTGGCGGAACCGCGACCGTTTCCTGCACGGCCGCGCGCAGATCCACGCGTTCCTGCGCGAGAAGTGGGCCCGCGAACACGATTACCGCCTGATCAAGGAACTGTGGGCGTTCACCGACCACCGCATCGCCGTGCGCTTCGCCTACGAATGGCGCGACGACGACGGCCGGTGGTGGCGCAGCTACGGCAACGAGAACTGGGAATTCGACGCGCACGGCCGGATGGCGGTGCGCCTGGCGAGCATCAACGATCTGGCGATCGACGCCGCGGAGCGCCTGTTCCACTGGCCGCAGGGCCCCCGACCGGACGATCATCCGACGCTGTCCGAACTCGGGATGTAGCCTGCAAGCGACGTGCGGTTCGGCTACGCGAGGCGGTCTTCCACGCCGACGGCATCTCCGCTTCGCGCGGACGCGATGGCCGGGAATCCCGACCGAAGGATGATCCGGAGAGAGAATGGCGCGGGTGGGCGCCTCGCATCCAAACGGATCACAGCACGATCTCGCGGCGCGGCGTAATGGCGAGTGCGGATGGCCGGCCTCGTGATGGGACGCTCCGCCCCCCGTCGAGCGAGGGTGTGGATCAGGCGACGCAGGACCGCCCTCGGACCCGGCGTCGAAGACGGGAAGTGGACCGTCGCTGCGGCATCAACCCTGCGCCCAGGGTGGTCGCATTCCGGGCGCATCCTGCTCGACCTGTGGGATCGCGCTCACGCGGATCGAGAAGCCTTGCGGTTCCAGATATTGTTCGTTACTGTAGTTTTCAGCCTACAAAGGCTGCAGGCACAGACTCGGTCTCTGCCTCCGGGCAGCCTCCGACGTTGCCACGGAAACCAAGGTGCAAGCGTTCTCTGCGAAGTTTGTTTTTCACAACACGTCCACGCAGGAGATGTCTGAATGGCCACCAAGAAGTCCACGAAAAAGGGAACCGCCTCAGCGGTGTCGACGACGCGCGTCAACTTCGAAGCACAGCTGTTCCGAAAGAAGGACCTCCCCGCCAAGCTGAAAACCGAGAAGGGTCGCGCGGCGGAAGGCCTCTGGGGCCTGCAGGAACTGCATCTCGATGGCGAGGATTTCGCCGTGGTCTTCGGCCGCACCTGGGAAGGCAGTCCTGACGCCTTGGCGAGCCGCATCGCCAAGCCTGCCGCCAAGAAGAAGGTTGCCGCCACCAAGAGAGCGGCCGTAAAGAAGTCGCCCAAATAGGCTTGATCGACCTCACTTGGCAGGGGCGCCATGCATGTCGGTTTGCGCAAGAAGGTACGTCTCCTGCGCGAACTGGGCTTTGTTTACATCGACGACGGGAGCCGCATCTTCCGGCTCTCCGAGTCGGCGTTCGAAAGTCTGCGAGACGCCTGCCGAGATACGCCACGTGAGATGCTCGAGCGCTACCCGTCGTTGTTGGTCTCGGTCCGCTCGCCGGACGAGGCCAAGCGGCGTTTCGCGCAGGCGGAGGTAGGTTGAAATGCTTCGCATCGCGTTGGTGGCCACGCCGCTCGGCGGTCCGTCGGCACAGGTGCATCCGCTGGGATGCATGGCCATCGGCAGTTTCCTGCTGGAGGAGCTCGGTCTCGACGTGGTCGAGTGCAAGGTCTTCAATTTCATCCGAGACCCTGCGCGCGCGCTGCGTGAGGTCCTGGCGTTCGCGCCGGACATCGTCGGTTTCCCCGTATACAGCGGTCATATCGATGAGGTTGCGGACTTGGCGCGCCAGGTGCGGCAGCGGCTGCCGCAAGTCACGCTTGTCGCCGGTGGCCCGCACGTCACCCTCACATGGTTCGACTTCATCCACCGCTGGGGGGATCTGTTCGATTACGCCGTCAACGGCGACGGAGAACTGCCGCTGCTCGCCATCGCCCGCGCGCGCCTGTCGGGCGACTGGCGCGCTTGTCACGCCTTGCCCGGGATCGGACGCAAGACCAAGCTGGGCGTAGCGCAGCAAGGCGCGGCCGAATCGCTGCCGACCGATCGTTGGGTCAACCCCTTCCTGTGCGACGTGGTGACGGACAGCGAGGCGCTGTACTTCTCCGACCGGATGGACCGCAGGCGCCGCCGCGCCGTGGCGCTGGTCAGCAGCCGCAGCTGCCCGCTGAAGTGCAGCTTCTGCGCGATCATCGCCATGCCCGGCAAGTGGCGTGCGGCGCCCGTGGATGCGCTACTCGAGTGGCTGCGGATCGAGTGGGTACGACAGCCCTTCGAGCACATCTACTTCATGGACGCCAACTACTTCGTATCCCAGAAGCGGGTGCGTGAGGTCGCCACACGGATCCGCGAGTTGTTCGGCGACGTGACCTGGAGCACCTCGTCAACCGTTGGTTATTTCCTGAAGATGGAAGAAGACATTCCTTGGCTGGTCGCACATGGGCTGCGCGCGATCGAGTTGGGGCTTGAGGCGGGCTCGCCCGAGCAACTCGCTTTCCTGAACAAGCACGCCACGACGGCGCAGAACCTGCGGGCGGTAGATCTGATCCAGCAGCACCAGCTGGTGCTGGGTCTGGACTTCATCATGTTCTACCCCGACCAGTCGCTGCACGGATTGATCGAAAACCTCGATTTCCTTCGCCAGGCGAGCCTGCTCGACGAAGACTACAGCGACCATCTCTACACCGCGCTGGTGCTCTATCCCGGCACGCCGCTGCGCGGTTTCTACGAGACCCGACGCGGGGAACCTTTCTCGCCCGACGAACTGCCCGACATCCGTGAGATGTTCGTCAATCCCGAGGTGAAGGAAATATACCGACTGTTCGTGCTGGACTATGGCGAACGCCATCGCATGCGCATCGAAAGCATCGTCAAGGCGTGGCGCGGCCAAGCCGCGGGTCGACAGCTGGCCGGCAATGCGCGGCGTGCGCAGCAGCTGCGCTTCAACGCGATCAGGTTGCACCACCTGCCTTATCGCCTGCTGCGCGAGCTGACAACCCTGCCGCTGGCCCAACTGCAGGCCTTGAACAGCATCGATGATTATTGGCCTTGGTTGCGGGAGCTGCGGGCCGATGCTGCGCCGGTCGATTTCAACCCATGGCCGGCGGCGCCCACAGAACCTGCACACGTCGAAGCGGCATGACTCGCCGCGCGCGCACTCGCTTCGTGCGGGACTTCGCGATCGCCGCGACTCTGGACACCCTCGAGGACCTGTGCCGGCGCCGTCTGAAAGGCGATGACGTGGTCCTCGGCGAGATCCAGGCCGTCAACCTCGGTCTGGCAGCGCACGAGCGGCTCACGCCGAAGCTGTGCGGTCTTCTGCGTGAGACGGGCTGGCGCGTGATCGTGCACATGATCGACCTGAATCTTTCCGGTCATTTGGACATGGCGATCTTGGCCGGACTGAAAAAGGCCACGCGCGACCTCGATGTCGAGTGGTTCGAGGAAGACCTCGGCATATGGACCTGGGGCCAGCTGGCGCTGGGGGTACACCACCTTCCGCCCTTCCTCGATCAGGAGAGCGTGCGCGACACGGCGGCCAATATCCGCAAATGCTCGGAAGTGCTCGAGCGGCCGCTGTGCGTGGAGAACCCGCCTACCTACTTCGCTCTGGGCGACATGGATATGTGGGAGTTCATGGCCTGCGTCGCCGAGGAGGCAGATTGCGGGCTGGTGCTCGACACCGGTCACATGATCGGCTTCGACGTCTGCACAGGCCAAACAACCTCGCAGCCTCAGGGCAAGGCCTGGCGTGGGTGGAGCCGAGTGCGCGAGCTGCATGTCTCTGGCTTTCAGAGCGTCCAGCTGGCCGGACTGTCGATCTGGATCGACCACCATCCCGAGCCGGTTCGCGAACCGCAGATCGATTGGATCCTGCAAACCCTGCCCTGCCTGTCGCCGTCAGCCCTGATCTGCCTGGAAATGGATGGCGCTTCTCCTGCCGCCATCGCCGATACGCACGCACGGCTCCTCCGTGGGATGGTCTCGGCATGATGAACGCCGTAACGACTTCCGCTTGCCCGCCGGTGATGCAGCGTTACGCCGCCGTGCTGGAGGCCCTGTTCGACGCAAGCCTGCCTCCGCCCGTCCCGCTTGAGCGTCACGCGCGCTTCATCGCAGAACGTGAGCGACGCCTGCTCAACATCGGACGCACGATGGCGCGCTGCTGGCCATTGACGTTTCTCTACGAACAGGCGCTGTACGGCCGCGAGTTCGTCGAGGGCACGGCCGCGCAGATTCCCGGGTTGATCGATACGGCCACCACGATGACCGCGGCCATCGATGAGGCGGCCCGACGTTGGCAAAGCCGGTTGCACGGGCGCACCTCGCGCGAGCTGTTTCGCCTCGAGCAGTCGCTGCGGAGCCCAATTGCGCTGGATCCGGCGGTGGCGACAAGGGCAGAGCGGGCAAGACTGGCAGCACTGGGGTTGATCGAGACTCAAGTGCTGGATTTCGGCATCGATGTCATTGCGCTGGCGCAGGCGCTCGACTTCCTGAGCAGGAACGCGGCAGGACCTTCGCACTACGCCAGCGTCGTCCCCGACCCGCGGCCGATGCGTCTGGGCTTCGGACGGCGCGCTGAGCGACGGATGCTGGTGGTGCTGAGGCCCAGGCGTCATCGCCGGGAGGCCGCGCCATGATCCGTACCGCCCGGCTCGACGAGATCGACCGCTTGCGGGATATCGGCATCGAAGCCGACACGCGGTTCCTGCAAACCCGCTACCCCGGTTTCTGCGATGGCACCAGCATTCCGCCGGCGGTCGCGGCGAAAGCCATCGCGGAGGATCGGCTGTGGGTGGCGACGCGAGGCAGGCTGCCCGTAGGTTGGCTTTACGCGAGTCGGCTTGGCGGCGAATACTGCATCGGGCAAGTGAGCGTCGCCCTGGACCACGGGCGCCAAGGCTTGGGTACCGCGCTGCTGCTCAGGGCGCACGCCCATGCGCGCGAACTCGGCGAGCCATCGATCGTCCTGGCCACGCAGCTCGACGTGCCCTGGAATGGCCCCTGGTACGTTGGCCAGGGCTACGAGGTGGTGCCGCAGGCGGCGTGGACGCCGGCACTGCTGGCCCATGCCCGACAGCAGATCGAGGACGGTCTGGACTGGACGGCTCGCGCTTTCATGCGCCTGCGCCTATGAATGCTCCGCTCGCTCGCGCGCCCTTGGGTGACGCCGATAGCCACATCATGCCCACCCGCGACTGGCTGGCGCAGTACCTGACGCGCGCGGATCGCGGTCTGGCGCGACGCGCCATTCCTGATTGGGACGCGGGGCTGGAGGCCTACGCGCCGGCCGCGGAGCTGCAGCGTCTTGCGCTGGGCGACAGGCGGGCGCAACTCACCCAGGCGCTCCGCGGCCCAAAGTCGCTGTTTGCCCCCGGGGCGCTGGAGCCCTCGACCCGCTCGGAGGTGTTGGATGCCCTCGGCATCGAAATCCAGGTTGTTTTTTCCACATTCGTCGCACCGCGGTTGTCGAACGCCAAGTGGACGGCCAAGGAGTTGGCGGCTGTGGTGCGAGCGCACAATCGTGGCATGGCCGCGTTCTGTGCCGGCGACAGCCGATTGGTGGGCGTGGGCGTGGTCAGCTTCCACGACGCCGACCACGCGCTGCGCGAGGCGCGCTGGGCGCTTGGCCGGGGATTGCGCGCGCTGCAGGTGCCCAGCGACGCTTTCTGGGGCATCGGCCCGAGTCATGCAAGCTTGGAGCGTTTCTGGCGCTTCTGCGCCACGGAGGGGGTGCTGGTGACCACGCACATCGGCGGTGGCGTGTTGCTGCCCGAGGTGTACCACGCGCGCGGACGGCCCGATGAGCCTGCCGGCGCGCCCGTGCACCTGCGCCCGAAGGATTTCGCAGTGGTCCACCATACAGTGCAACGCTTTCTGGCCTGCATGGCGCTCGACGGAGTGCTTGAGCGTCATCCGGGGTTGCGCTTGGGCATCATGGAACAGGGGGGCGGTTGGCTGCCGGGCTTCATGCGGCACCTGGACCACGCCGCCGAACGCTTCGCCAAGGATCGCGATATCCGACGCCTCAAGCGTCCGCCGAGCGAGACTTTGCGCCGGCAAGTCAAGGTAACGCCCTTCTTCTTCGAGGACGTCGGCGCCTTGACACGAGAGCTGGGCGACGATGGCATGTTGCTATTCTCGACGGACTATCCGCACTTCGAGGGCGGACTCGACCCGGAAGGGCATTTCCGTCGTCATTTCGCTCGGCACCGCCTGCTTCGCGCCTGCGGCGAACGTTTTTTTGTCGGCAACCTGCGCACGCTCTTGAGGGCATCGCCATGAGCCGGCAACCCGCGGAAGCCCTCGCAAACCATGGCTTCGTGACCGTGACGGACCTGGTGCCGCCGCAGGTACTGGCGCGGTTGCGTGATCGCCTTGAACGCGTCGTCGCTCGCGAGTACGAAACCGGCGTATATCCCGACGAGGCCTACTACCGGCCAGGCACCACACTGGAGACCGTTCCGCGCCATGTCGTCAACGCCTGGAAGTGCGATCGCCAGGTGGCGCGCGTGGCCCTTTCGATCGAACTGGCGGAAGTGGCGGCGCAATTGCTGGGCTGGCCTTCGCTCAGACTGGCCGTGGATACCGTATGGTTCAAGCCCTCGGGGTCGGTCGCGGTTGAGTTCCACCGCGAGTTCGAGTTCTTCAAGGCCTTGCGATCGCCGCAGGTGGCCAACTGTTGGATCGCGTTGGACGATATGGCCGAGGACAACGGCAGCCTTGAGTTCGTCGTCGGCTCGCACCACTGGCCCGAGCCGGACGAGACCGCCATGCGGGCCGCCTTCGCACGTCACCAGGGCATCGCTGCGGTTGAGGCGGTGGGGCGCATGGTCGCTCGGGACGTACGATGCCACCAGGTCCGTTGCCCGGCCGGTGCCTGCACTTTCTTCGACGGCCGCGTCTGGCATGGGTCGCAAGCCAACGCGACCGCGCACCTGCGTCGCGCCTACGGTGTGCACTGGATCCGTGGCGACGCCCAGCTGGGTCCGCGGCCCGACTATCTGTTCGGCCGCTACAAGCTCGCAGGATCAGACGCGCTGCACGAATCGTTCTGGCCCATCGTGTGGTCGGCCGACGGATACCGCACGCCTTGGATAGACGAATTCCTGGGCGGAGGACCGCTGGGTGGCTGAGCGTTCCCGACACGGGCAGTGTCCGCTTCCAGGCTTTCGGCGTGCCGCGCCGCAACGCCATCGCATGGTGGCGCAGCACCTGCAGGCCTTGCCCTGCCCGTTCATCGGCCTGTTGGAAGTCAAGGTCTGGCGGCGTGGTGTGGGTGGCGGCCTGCCCCGCGCTTTGCAGGCGGCCGGCCGAAGAGGCAAAAGCGGACAGGCCCACGCCTTCGTGATCGAGATGGTAGGGAGTTGCCCGACCGACCTGGTCGAACTGCGCCGGATGGTGTCCGAAATGCTGCAGGCCCTGGGCTCGAATGCGTCGCGCATCGTGGAGCGGGATCAGTGGTGGTTCGCCGCCGGCGATGGCGCGTCGGAGACCATCTGGTTCACCACGGTGCACGCCGGGCTCTATCCTGCAGACCACGCCCGCCACTGGCCCCTCGAGTGGCCAGTGGTCACCTTGGTCCCGGCATGGATCTTCAGGGAGGTGCTGCCGGACGGTGCGGGTGCCCATACCCGTCGCGTCGTGCGCCATGCCTTCGCCGATGAGGGCCTGCGCTATGCCCGGCAAGGGGGTGCGGTTGCAGGGATCGATTGAGTGCGCCGAAGCCATGGCCCCATCGCTTCTTCAGAAAAGGGCGACGACGCAGAAGACTCTGCGCTTGGAGAGGCATGAAGCGGAGGTGGCCGTGCAGCGCCTGCATGACCTTGGGTCGACGCCGACGGCGCAGTGCGTGCCGCAGCCCGCCAAGTGCGGGCTTCCTCGGCTTTTCGACGCGACGCCGAACGATTCGGCTCGACGATTCCTGTCCCACGACAGCAGCTGTTCGGTCAAGGCAAATGCGAAGAAGCGGCTGAAGCGATTTCAACCGCCAATCGCCGGGTCTTGCGCAGCTCGGGATGTCTTTCCGACAGTTGGCGCTCCTGCACCGCGATGGCGCGCAGCAGCGTCTCATGAGCCGCCTTGAATTGGCCGCATCGATATAGGCAGTTGGCGACCAACACCTCGGCCGCTGCGGTCTCGAGATGTTCGTCTCCCAATGTCTTCCTCAACACGCGCAGCGCTTTGCGACCCCACGCCAAGCTCCGTCGCGGTGCACGATGCAAATGCAGCGCGGCCAGGTTCTGCCACACCGAAGCCGTTTGCGGGTGCTGCGCGCCGAGGCAGTCGAGAAACTCCGCCTCGGCGCGGGCGAAATGCCACTCCGCCGCCTCATGCTGCCCATCGCGATGCAAGGCCTGCCCCACCGCGTTCCACGCCGCCGCTTCATGCAGGCGCTGCTGCAGGCCTGGCCGATCCTCCCTCCGCGCCAGCACCTGTCGCAGCGCCTGCTGATGCAATTGCAGGGCCTGCTTGAACCGCTCCCGCGCGAAGTGCACCTGCGCGAGTGCCTGCAGGCTGGCTGTGACATCGGGGTCATCGGGCCCGAGCGACGCGCGGCGCAGCTGCAGGCACTGCCTTTGCAGTGTCCCCGCCCGATGGAGATGGCCCAGGCGGTGGTGCAGTACGCCCAACAAGGACAGCGAAGACAGAGTGGCTCGATGCCCTTCGCCCAGCGCCGAGACGCGACGCGCGAGCGCCCTTCCAACGTGCCGGTGCGCCTCTCGTAGACGCCCCAGACCGAGCAGTGCTTGAGCGGTCGCGTGGTGGGCCGTTGCTACGGCGACATCGGGGGCGCTGGCCTCCGGTGTACACAGCTCGAGCGCTGCGTCGAGATATTGAAGCGCTTCGCCGAAATTTCCGAGTCCCAGACATGCCCGCCCGGCACCGAGCAGTGCGGCGAACTGCTCCGCCACGGACGCGGCTTGCTTCCAGCCCCGCCGGTAGCGGTCGCGCGCCAGCCTGAAATCACCGGCTGCGAATGCGCGATGCGCACGCCCGAAAGTGTCTTGGAATCCTCTGGCCGGCATCCCTTGCGTTCCCTGAGCGTGGCCTCAACGGTTGGCGCCGACCGGAAAGTGACCCGGGTTGGAGACGGCTGCGCCCAGCAGTCGTCTGCGGGCAACTCTAATGCCAGAGTGGGTTGACGGCTACCTGAAACCTGCGGGTTCCTCGCTGGCGAGCTGTGAGTCGCCCCAGCGACTGCAATCGGTCGACATGCCGGTCGCACCCCCGACGAGTGATCTCGGTTGCGATCTCGCGGAGGGTGTTTTGCAAAGTTGCGATCGAGCCGCGACCCGATGGCATCGCCGCGCACGAGTCCGAACGCCATCGCGCCTGGCGCGATGGCCGGGAATCCCGAGCGAAGGATGATCCGAAGAGAAAATGGCGCGCCTGGAGGGGTGAGGACTTGTGCTTGCGCGGCATCGCCGCGCACGAGTCCGAACGCCATCGCGCCTGGCGCGATGGCCGGGAATCCCGACCGAAGGATGATCCGAAGAGAAAATGGCGCGCCTGGAGGGATTCGAACCCCCGACCAACGGCTTCGGAAGCCGCTACTCTATCCGGCTGAGCTACAGGCGCGTGCCGGCTATTGTCCCCGATTCGGGCGAGCGGCGCGAGTCTCCCCTGCCGACCCTGCCCGCGATGCACGAAACTCCCGACATTTCCCCCGAAATCCCGGTCTGGCGCGAGCGCTTCGGTCAGTACTGGACGCTGGTGCGCGGCGACCGCCCGATCGGCTGGCTACTGCTGCTGTGGCCGACCTGGTGGGGGTTGTGGCTGGCCGCGGAGGGCGTGCCGCCGTGGTGGACCCTGATCGTGTTCTCGCTGGGGGTCTGGTTGACCCGTTCCGCCGGCTGCGTCATCAACGATTACGCCGATCGCTGGCTGGATCCGCTGGTCGAGCGTACGAAGGGACGTCCGCTGGCCACCGGCGCGGTGCGCGGGCGCGAGGCGCTGGCGGTGTTCGTGGTGTTGATGCTGGTCGCCTTCGCGCTGGTGCTGACGATGAACCGGCTGACCGTGCTGATGAGCGTGGTCGGCGTGCTCCTCGCGGCCAGCTATCCGTACCTCAAGCGTTACACCTATCTGCCGCAGGTCTATCTCGGACTGGCGTTCGGCTGGGGTATTCCGATGGCGTTCGCGGCGATCCGCGGGGAAGTGCCGCCGATTGCCTGGGTGCTGTACGTCGCCAACATCTTCTGGACCACCGGTTACGACACCTGGTACGCGATGGTCGATCGCGAGGACGATCTGCGCGCCGGCTCGAAATCCACCGCCATCCTGTTCGGCGACCTCGATCTGGCCGCGCTCGGCGTGTTGTACGCGCTGTTCTTCTTCGGCCTGTGGCTGATCGGGCGCCAGGCCGGGCTCGGCGCGGCGTACTGGGCGGGCTGCGGCGTCGCGCTGCTGTTCGTCGGCTACCAGTTCGCGATCGGCCGCACGCGCGAGCGCGCGGCGTGTTTCAAGGCCTTCCTCAACAACCACTGGGTCGGCATGGCGGTGTTCGTGGGTCTCGCCGCGGCGCTGTGGCTGAAGGACGCGTGAGGCCGACGCACGCTCGGGCGGCGCAGGAATCGCGCGTCAGGGCAGCACGATCGTCATCGCATCCATGACCTTGGGATCGGTGGCCGCGCCGCCACCGAACGTATTGCCCGAGGCTTCCGGCGCGAGCGGGCGATAACCGCCGTCGTAATCCCAGGTCGTGACGTGGATGCGCGCGCCGGACAGGTCCGCTCCCGAAAGCGCCGCGCCGCCGAACGCGCGCGCCGGCAGGGTCCAGGTCACCGTGCGCGCCTCCCGATCCACGTCCACCCGCGCGGCGACCGCGGCGACCGTGCCGTCGGCCTCGGCCGAAGCGCCGTCCGAACCGAACAGGGCGTTCGACCAGCCCCAGGTCCGCAGACGCAGATGCCAGCGCATGCCGTCGGGCAGATCGGCGTTCTGCTGCGGCATCGCGGTCGCGCCGCCCGGTCGGCCGGGGAGTTCGAGAAAGACGCTGAACGCCACGTGGTCGAATCCCAGCAGCGGATTCCATTCGGACACCAGCGTCGGCATCGCGACCCGCAGCCGCAGTGCGTCGCCCGACCGCCAGACCTCGGCGCCGCGCAGGTCGCCCGGGCGATGGCGTCGCCAGCCGTCGCCGACGGGATAGACGTAACGCCCGTTCGGGCCGGTGTCGTCGCCGGCCGGGTCGTCGACGCGCGCCACCGACCGCCACGCGCGATCGACCGTGAACGCGTGCGCGGCGGACGCGGTCCGCGTCGTCGGGTCCCAGGCCACCACGCGATGGATCAGGCCCGGTTCGATCATGTCGTCGGTGCGGACGGTGGCCGTCCAGCCGCCTTCGGCGTCCGGCGCGACCGTTTGGGCGGCGGCCAGATCGCCGTCGACCACGACCCGCAACGACGACACGCCGCGCGCGCGTCCGGACACGACGAGATCGCCGGCGACGTTCGCAGGCGCCGCGGCGATCGAGAGCGCGGCGCGGGGCGCATCGGCCTGCGCCTCGATGGCGGCGACGCCCGCCTTCGTCCACACCATCGCGCTGTGCGGCGGCAGGACGAGATGGATCGGCGAGCGGCCGTCGAGCGTCAACGGCGGCGGTTCGGCGCCGAGGCCGTAGCGCGGCGCCAGCCGCGTACCGGCGGGCAGACCGGGATCGAGCCCGTCGAGCAGGGTCGGATGATCGGCGGTGTTGAACGCCACGAGCGCGACATCGTCCTGCCACCGCATGGTCCATGCGATCGCGCCCGGCGCGGCCGCGTTCGCCGACAGCACCCGCGGCGTGCCGCGCGAGAACACCCGATGTTCGCGGCGCAGCGCGGCGAGCTCGGCGATGTAGCGGTAGAGCGGGGCGTCGGTATCGAAACGGTCGCGGCCACCGGCGCCGTAGCCGCCGGCGAACATCGCCGCGCGCTGTTCGCGGAAGCCCTGCTCGGTGCCGTAATAGATCGTCGGCATGCCCGGCAGGGTCATGATCGCCAGCAGCGCCTGTTTCAACCCGGCGTCGTCGCCGCCTGCGAGGAACCGGTCGACGTCGTGGTTGTCGACGAAGGTCGACATCCGCCAGGGATCGGCGTGGACCCGCATCATGCTTTCGATGCGATGACCCAACTCGCCGGGCGGATGCCGTCGCGCGAACACGTCGCCGAGCGTGCCGTACAGCGGGAAATTGATCATGCCGGGCAGTCGCGGCCGTCCGTCCTCCGCGCGGGCGTAGCGTTCGATCTTGCGCGCGACCGTCTCCTCGTAGGGCCGGTCCACGCCGAAACCTTCGCCGAACAGGTGGAACGCCGGTTTCCCCGCCTCTTCGGCCACTTTCCGCATGCCGGGCGCTGCCGGGTCCGTGCCGTGGACGAAATCCTCGAAGAACTCCGGCTTCACATGGAAGACGGTATCGACCCGGAACCCGTCCACGCCGACCTCGCGGATCCAGTGGCCGTAGCTCTCGCGCAACGCGGCCTGCACCGCGGGATTGTCGGTATTGAGGTCGTCGAGATCGGCCAGCTGCCAGTCCAGTTGCTGGGTGCGGTCCGCGTGATCGCGGATTTCCGGGTTCCAGTGATAGATCGCCGCCTTGCGATCCTCCGGCCGACGGACGTCGTTGCGATCGAACGGCGGCTGCGTCGGCGCAGCGGTGCCGTCGGCCTCGGGACGCAGCTCGAAATTGCGTTCCGGTCGCGCCGGATCGAATGCGCCGCGCCAGCCGTGATAGTCGGCCACGTGGTTCACCACCACGTCCTGCACCAGCAGCATGCCGCGGCCGTGCATCGCTTCGGCGAGTCTGCGGTATTCGGCGAGCGTGCCGAAATGCGCATCGACCGCCCTGAAGTCGCGCGCCCAGTAACCGTGATAGCCGCCGAACCGCGCCGTCTCGCTCCACCAGCGGTTGGCGACGGGCGGCGTGATCCACACCGCCGTCGCGCCCAGTCCGCGGATGTAGTCGAGCCGCCGCTCGACGCCCGCGAGATCGCCGCCCGAGAATTTGCGCGGATCGGAGGGGTCGTATTCGCCGTGCCCGTGATCGTTGTTGTCCGGATCGCCGTCGTCGAACCGGTCGATCATCACCAGATACAGGACCTGGTCGCGCCAGTCCGGCGCGGCGGCGGTTCCCTTCGATGGCGCCGTGATCGCAGCGGTGGTCGTCAGCGCGCAGACCAGACCGATGGCGAGCGCCGTGGCACGGATGGACGGGGGGCGCGACAGGGACGGGAAGCGCATCGGTGAGGGTCCGGATGGGCGGCTGGAACGGCCGGGCGGGACGGGGCGAAGACGTCGTCATTTCACCCCGATTTCGCGCCCATGACCCTGATTTGACCGGGTTTTTTCATGAATACGTATGCAGGCATCTTTCCCGCGACCGGGCACGGACTACCATCGCGGCTGCATGCCGGGGACAGGCTGGACGCCGGACATGCCGGGAACTGCGGACCTCTCGCGTCGCTCGGGGCATCGCGCATGGACCTGCCAACGAATTCCAGTTGCTGTGGAGGGGATCCATGCAGCCTTTGAAGCGAAACCTGTTGAGCGTCGCGCTGGCGTCGGCCACGCTCATGATGGTGGACGGCGCCTACGCGCAATCCGCCCAACAGAACCAAGAGCCGGCCGCCGAAGACATCGATTCGATCGAAGTGGTGGGTATCCGCCGCAGCATCGTGGCTTCGACCGAAGCCAAACGCGAAGCGACCTCGATCGTCGAAGCGGTCTCCGCCGAGGACATCGGCAAACTCCCGGACACCTCCATCGCCGACTCGATCGCGCGCCTGCCCGGTCTCACCGCGCAGCGCTTCGGCGGCCGTCCGCAGGAAATCAACATCCGCGGCTTCGCCGGCGACTTCTCCACCACGACCCTCAACGGTCGCGAGCAGGTCAGCCTCGGCAACAACCGCGGCGTCGAGTTCGATCAGTATCCGTCCGAACTCGTCAGCCAGGTGCTCGTCTACAAGACTCCCGACGCCCAGCTCGTCGGCCAGGGCCTGTCGGGCACCGTCGATCTCAAGACCGTGCGTCCGCTCGCCTTCGGCAAGCGCGCCTTCGCGGCCAACGTCCGCGGCGACCTGAACAAGGTCGGCGACGAGAAGGAGAACGGCTACCGCTACAGCTTCTCGTACATCGATCAGTTCGCCGACAACACCGTCGGTCTCGCGCTGGGTTACGCCCATCTCAACAACCCCGGTCAGGCCAAGCAGTTCGGCGACACCTGGGGCTACGACGGCAACGGCATCTTCGGCGGCGGCAAACTCTACGACCTCGCGGACGACAACGAGCGCGACGGTCTGATGGGCGTGCTGGAATACCGTCCGAACGACACCTACCACACCGTCATCGACGTCTTCTATTCGCAGTTCGACCGCGAGCAGCAGAAGCGCGGCATGGAATTCGGCGGCGCGTTCGGTGCGACGATCGTGCCGGGCAGCACCCCTGCGAACACCAACTTCACCGGCGTCAACCCGGTGATCCGCAACGATTTCAACGCCACCTACGACGATCTGTTCGCGATCGGCTGGAAGCACGAGCTGCGCCTGAGCGAGCACTGGACCGCCACCGCCGACATCGGCTTCTCCGACGCCAAGCGCAAGGAGCGGATCCTCGAGACCTACGCCGGCGTCGATCCGACGCTCGCGCGCGACACGCTCAACGTGCAGTTCGATTCCGACGGCTTCTTCCACCACGACTTCGGCTACGACTACGGCGATCCGAACATCCTCCGTCTCGGCGACGCTGGCGGCTGGGGCCAGGACGGCTACATCAAGGACTTCGAGGTCAACGACAGCCTGACGTCGTTCCGTCTGGACTTCGAGCGCTCGTTCGACGACGGTTGGTTCAGCAGCATCGAGTTCGGCGCCAACCTGACCGATCGCACCAAGAGCCGCGCCTCGAACGAAGCGTTCCTCGATCTCACCGGATGCCTCGGCGGCGTCTCGCCCTCGTGCCCGGACGGCATCTCCCAGCCGATTCCGACCAATCTGGCCACGTCGTCGCGTTTCAACGCCTATGGCGTGCCGTCGATCTACGGTTACGACGCCCTGCGCGCCTACCAGACGCTCTATACCCGCCGGACCAACGTCAACAGCGACATCTCCAACAAGAACTGGGAAGTCAACGAGCAGGTCACCACCCTGTACGTCCAGGCCAACATCAACACCGAACTCGGTTCGGTGCCGGTCAAGGGCAACATCGGCTTCCAGGCGGTCAGCGTCGACCAGAGCTCTACCGGCCAGGAAACCTTCCCGGGCAACGGCGCGGGCAACGTGGTCGAGGACGGCATCAACTACACCGATTTCCTGCCCAGTCTGAACCTCTCGTTCGATCTGCCGTGGGATCAGGTCGTGCGCGTCGGTGCGGCCCGCCAGGTCGCGCGTCCGCGCATGGACGACCTTCGCGCCAACGGCAACATCGGCGTCGATCGCAACCGCGCCTTCAACCCGATCACCGGCGCGCCGAACGTCATCGATCCGGTCACCGGCCTGCTGGTCCCGTGGTGGACCCGCGACGGCGGCAATCCGCAGCTGAAGCCGTGGGAAGCGAACGCCTACGATCTGGCCTACGAGAAGTACTTCGGCGACGGCAAGGCCTACGTCAGCGCGGCGTACTTCTACAAGGATCTGCGGACCTACATCTACAACTCGGCGACGCTGTTCGACATCAACGATACCTCGCTCGACCCGGCGAACTACCCGGCCAATCCGCCGCCGAACCCGGTGGGCGTCTACAACCGTCCGGCGAACGGCGAGGGCGGCGTGATCAAGGGCTACGAGCTGGCGGTCTCGGTTCCGTTGGACGTGCTGTGGGAGCCGCTGCTCGGCTTCGGCATCCAGGCCAACTACTCCGACACCAAGAGCAGCGTGAAGCCGCTCGGTCCGGGCTTCCCGGACGAGCCGATGCCCGGTCTGTCGAAGTACGTCTCGAACCTCACCGCCTACTACGAGCGCTTCGGCTTCTCGGCGCGCGTCAGCCAGCGCCATCGTTCGCAGTTCGTGGGCGAGGTGCAGGGCTTCGGCGGCGATCGGACCCGGCGTACGTTCGAAGGCGAGACCGTCACCGACGTGCAGCTCGGCTACACCTTCCAGTCGGGCCCGCTGCAGAACCTCGGCATCCTGCTGCAGGTGAACAACCTCGAGAACGAGCCGTTCCGCTCGTCGTTCGGCGGCGACAACAGCCGTCCGCGCGAATACTTCGAGTACGGCCGGACCTACCTGTTCGGCGTGAACTACCGCTTCTGACGCGTCACTCTCGACAGGCGAGCGCTTGGCCCTTGTCCGGTCCCCCGCCGGACAAGGGCCTTTTCTTTGTGCGTCCCCGACGACGCCGACGCGCGACCGCCGCCACAGTCCGCACCCGGCGACCGGCGTAGAGTCGGGCGATCCTCTCCGGGAGATCGGGATGCCTTCGTCGAGCGCGATCGCCGATGCCGTGCGCCGGTGCCTGCGGCTCGTGCCGCTCGCGGCCGTGGTCGGCATCGCCGGCGCGCAGGCGTCCGATCGCGCGTCCGCCGTTCGCCTCGTCGATCTGGTCTTCGACTATCGCGCGGAGAACGGCGAAGCCGCGATTCCGCTGTCGCCGACGCTGATGCGGGTCGCCGAAGCGCATGTCGCCGATCTCGAACGCCACCCGCCCGAAGGCCGATGCACCGCGCACAGCTGGTCTAACCACGGTCCCTGGTCGGCCTGTTGCTACACGCGCGATCATGCGCACGCGCGCTGCATGTGGAACAAGCCGCGCGAACTCGGCCGCGGGACCTACGCCGGCGAAGGTTTCGAGATCGTCTGTCGCAACGACGACGGCATGACGCCGGAAGCGGCCATGGCCTGCTGGCGCGGCAGCCGACTGCACCACGACGTCCTGCTCGGCCGCGGCCCCTGGCGCGACCGCGATTGGCGCGCGCTCGGCGTGGCGATCTCGGCGCACTACGCGGTGGTCTGGGTGGGGCGGGATTCCGAGCGATCGAGCGACGACCGCGTGGATTGACGCGTCTGCGCGCCCTCCGGCACCATCGGTCGCGTCGACAGGGGGTCGACGGGATCGCGCGAGCGATCCCGCGCCGCGATGCGAGCAGAGCGCCCTGCGATCCGAGATCCCTTTCGATGCAGGATGCACACCATGTCGCACGACGTCAGCAGTGGTTCGACCGCAGCGATCACCGCCATCTCGCCCGCACAGGGCCCGACCACCGGCGGCACCCTCGTCACCATCACCGGCAGCGGCTTCACCGGCGCCACGGCCGTGCAGTTCGGCGTCGTGGGCGCGAATCCGGTGACGGTCACCGATACCGAGGTCACCGTGCTTTCGCCCGCGCAGGCGCTCGGCACCGTGGATGTGCGCGTGAACGTGCCGACGGGGCTCTCCCCGATCGTCGCCGCGGACCGGTTCACCTACGCGATGCCGCAGACCGAGAATGCGGTGTTCGCGATCGTCAACAAGACCGGTGTGCCCGACGATCTGGTGTACGTGAAGTTTCTCGGTGCGCAGATCAACGCCGGGACTCTCGCGCAGACCTATGGCGACGGGCAACCGCTCGGCACCGGCAGCGCCACGGCGACGGGGTCCTACAGTCTCGCCGAGATGACCGCGACCATTCCGGGTGCGCCGGCGTCGTTGGGCCCGTTGCCGACGTTCGCGATCAACGATTACTCCGGCGGACGGATCTACTTCAGCCTCGGCGCCCCGCTGAACGCCACCACGATTCCGGGCGCGCAGAACCCGGACGATCCGGACTTCAACACCGTCTATGCCTACGTCGAGCCGTCGATTTTCCCCAACGCCGGTCTCGGCTCGACCAATCTCGATGCGTCGTACGTCGACTTCGTCGCCATTCCGATCACGATCGCGATCCGCAATCTCGCCGACGGCACGTTGGCGAATCCGCCCGCCAACAATCCGCTGTCCTCGCCGTCGGGCTCGCCGCTGTTCGATGCGCTGACCGGCGACGCCAACGTGCCGAAGGGCACCGTCGCCGCCGCGAGCACGGTCGCCAAGGCCGGGACGTTCGGGATGACCGGAACCGCGCGCATCCTCTCGCCTTCGCTGTACGACCCGACGATGATCGCCGATGCCCAGCCCTATCACGACTGGACGGGCAGCGGCGGTCTGATCGACACGCTGCAACAACAGGGCACGACGCTGAGCGTCGCCAGTTACACGACGACCGACAGCGGCGTGTCGGTGCCCGAAGGCACCCTGTTCGGATTCGCGGGCAGCCCGGACTCGACCATCTCCACCGCCTGGAGCCAGGCGCAGTCGTACGCGTTGACCGCAACCGCCGTGAGCGATCTCAATCCCGGCGGCGCGAACCCCCGCATCCCGACGCTCGCGGGCGTGCCGGGGATGATCCTCGCCGGCAACGGCGGCGTGGTCGGCGACTTCAGCCTCTATCTGCAGAACGCCGATCTCGACCAACCCAGCGGCATCTACGGCGCGAACCCGCCGTACGTCGTCGATTGGACCGCGGACCCGAACGGCGCGACCGCCTACCCGCAGGCGCAGATCGAGAACGACCTCGCCGGTCGCGTCGTCGGCGATCTGCTCGCCGGCTTCAATTTCGGTTGGGCTGCGAGCGCGCAGGTCGTCGCCGCGCACGCGACCGCGACCGGCACCGCATCGGCCCTCGCCGGCACCGTGTTCGATGCGGGCAGCGGCACCCTCGCGCAGCAGACGATCGGTCAGTTGAGCACCGGACAATTGTTCTATCTGCTGTCGCTGCAGCCGGACACGACCGCGCTCGCGCAATGGTTCGGCGCGTCGATCCAGCCCGGACAGCCGACCTTCTACAACAACTACGCCAGCGATTTCCAAAGCCTCACCAAGGCCTACAACATGGCCTTCACCGATCGTCTGCAGGGTCCCAGCGATCCCGACATGTTCTTCACCCCGAGCCCGGACATCTACGTCGAAATCACCCTGCTGCCCGGCGCGTACCGGCCGACGATGCGGCCGGTGTGATCGTCGTCGGCCATCGCCTGCAGTCTCGGGACGACAGGAGGGTCGCCGCGCAGCGCCGAGGAGCCTGGCGAAGAGACCGATTCGATACCGAACGCAGGGATCGGATGCGCGTCGACGGGTCGATACTGGCGTTGACACCGTGGTCGTGGTGTCCGCAGTATCGACACGAGGAGCGCAGACGATGAATCTCCGCAATGGGTATGCCTGGCTGAATCTGATGCCGCCGAAGCCCGACGATTTCCACGTCGTGGGCGAAGTCGAGGTGGGCAATCCCGGTGTGCAGGCCGAACTGCACGAGCGCGTACCGCAGGGCATCAACCCGGCGATCCTGCAACTCGATCTGCATCTGGTGCAGCGCCCCGGCGTTTGGCCGCAGGTCACGACCTGGGTGCAGTGCCGTTACGACCGGATCGTCTGCCCCGGAGCGGCGACCCACACCCAGGTGGAGATCTTCCATGACGGTCAACCCATCGCGCTGATCGACGTCGACATCGTGCAGTGACTCCGATCGCCGCGTCGCGGTGGCTCGACACGATCGGCACCGCCCATGATTGAAGACGTGCATCGCTTGTCGACTTGCGATTGTTGTCGACAATCGGGAGCGCTCCGAGTCGATGCGGGCACCGGTATTCACGTCGCGCGCTATCGGTAGCCGATCCGCGAATCCGATTGACTTGCGGGATGCGGCGGCAACAGACTCGGCCGACAGGAAGTGCCGGACCACGTTCCACAGGGGGAATGCCGGATGGCCAGGACGGGTGCGGGTGGAATCGTCGTCGCGGCGCTGGCCGCGTTGGCAAGCGGCATGGCCGGAGACGCCTGCGCCCACGGCGGCGGACTCGACAGGCACGGCTGCCACAACGACCGGAAACGCGGCGGTTATCACTGCCATGGCGGCACATCCGCGCCCGCATCGCGCGCAACGCCGAACGCCTACGACTTCGCGCCATCATCGCTCGCCCCATCGCGCGCGACCCCGCGCGCGGGCGCCTACGCCAACTGCAGCGAAGCCCGAGCCGCCGGCGCCGCGCCCGTGCGACGCGGCGATCCCGGCTATGGCCCGCATCTGGATCGCGACGGGGATGGGGTGGGGTGCGAGCCGAGGCGGTGATGCCTGCTTGATTCCGACATGAGGCTGACGTCTCCGAGGCGAGGCAGTCAAGATGAGGGCGAAAAGAAAGACAACGATATGCGTCGCTGCCTGCCTGCGAAGAACCGAGGCAGGCCGACGCTTTCAATTACAGCCGGGAGGAGGCCATGGAAATGCGTCGATTCAAATCGTTCAGGACGATGATGTTGGTCGCAGCCTCGGCCGCGCTCGTTGGCTGCGCATCGCTCAGGAGCTATCGGCTCGAGAATGGGGATCCGCCGAATAAGCAGCAGGCCGGCATCACCTACTATCTTCCGAAACGCTATGCGGAAGTGACCTTCGAGCGATCGGTGGTCGAAGCCCCGAAGCAAACCGAGCAAGCGGCCAAGGACGAGCTTGCATCGGCCAGGCAGGCCTTGACGGCAGCGGGAGAGACGCTCGACGCGGCGAGCGCACGGGTTCTCAGGATGCGCGAGGGGGGAATCACGAACGAGTCCGAAACGCTGCAGAAACTCATGTTGGCGGAAGTCGACGCCGAAATCGCGAAGGCCGCAGCGACGGGGCGGGCGAAGGCCGCGGAAGAGGAACTGGCGAAGGTGCAAAGACAATGGCAGGAATGGGAACAGGCCAAAGGCAAATGCGGATTCGTCGATCGGTTCTCCGTGAAGCTCAAGGCGCCGGTCGCAGACATCGAACAGCGATTCTCGCTGAGGATGGTGCATCGACCGACCAGGACGGACGATTGGCACATCACGACCACGACCGGTGGATTGCTGTCGACGGCCAACGGAACGATCAAGGACGAAACCGCGGAGATCATCGTCGCGTTGGCGCGATCTGCAGCTTCTGGAAGGAGTGTTCCCGAAGTTGAGAAAATGGCCTTTGGCGTGAAACTCTTGAATGAATCGTCGCCAGGAACGACATGCAAGTTGAAGCCACTGAAAGTGAGCAGGGAGATCGACCCTTCGAGCTGGACGGAATGGAATCGGTTTCTGGAAGCTGTGAACAGCGTGCAGAAAGAAGCTTCCCAGAGAACTTACACGATTGACCAATCCGTTGGTTTGATGCCGTATGGGCAGAAGATGGTCCTGGAAAACGATGTGCAAGTCCCTGCCAACGGGGAGAGTATTCTCCTACCCAAGGGAAGGATCATTCAATTACTGTCGACCGTGGGACGGGAGCCGAAACCTGCCGACGGGATCTACTACCGGCGCGAGTTGCCATTGGCCATCCAGATCATGGAGAAAGAATCAAGCCCTGCGCCTTCGACAATGGAGAAAGAATCAAGTTCTGCGCCTTCGAAACCGGTGGCATTCTTTCTTCTGATGGTCCCGAATCATTCTCCGACCGAGATGATCCCTGCGAACGCCGGCGCCTTCGTGACGACGACGCAGAAGTTCGGTTTCGACAACGGCATTCTGGTCAGCGTCGACTCGAACAAGCCGAGCGAAATCCTGCGTGCCGCCGCGATCCCCTGGGATGTCGCCAATGCCACGCTCGAATCGTTGAGCAAGCTCGTCAGGCTTCGCGTCGACTATGCCGAAGGAAATGCGGATCTGACCGAGCAGCAGATCAGGCTTCTGCAGCAACTCAAGGAACAGCTGGAAGCCCAGCGCGCGCTCGATGCCGCGCGGGCGGGCGGCGCCAGCGACGACGATTCCGCTCCGTGATACGGGAAGCGAGTCAACCATAGGGTCGATGAAGCCCTCAGAGGAGTGAGCGCAATGCAGAACTGGCCGCATCAGAACGATGTCGATGGGTTCTACGGCAACCCCAGGGGCCGCGACGGCCTCGAAAACAGGAGATGGGTCGCCGAGAACATCGTCAAGATCGCGCCGCCATGGAAGTTGGTGACGGCCTGGGACTTCAAGCCGGTCTCGTCGGTCCGCATCCATCGCAAGTGCGCAGAGAGTCTTGCTCGCGCGTTCGAGCGCATCTGGGCGTCGGCGGGCGGCCACCAGGACAGGATCAACGAGTGGGGCATGCACCTCTACGCAGGGGGCTTCAATTACCGCTTGATGCGCGGAAGCACACGGCTGTCGATGCACAGCTGGGGCTGCGCGGTCGATTTCGATTCGGCGCGCAACGCATTCGGCGACACGACGCCGAATTTCGCGTCCATTCCGCAAGTGCTGGCTGCATTCGCCGACGAAGGCTGGACATGGGGTGGGCGTTGGCGGAAACCGGATGGCATGCACTGGCAGGCGGCCGACGTGTAAGGCCGCAAATCGCATCCGTAGGGCGGCATCCGCTTGGCGGATGCCGTCATGCCGTCGACGCATGCCTCGCCGAAGGCGAGACGGTGGAAGCGATCTGGTCGATTCCGCCCAGCACCCTTCGATCAGCGTGTGCGGAAATCCCCCAGGCCTGCCGCAGCACGCGCCAATTCGCCGATCCGCCCCCAATCCCTCGCCTTCAACGCATCCCCCGGCACCATCCACGATCCGCCCACGGTGAGCACGTTCGGCAGCGAGAGGTAGGCCGGGGCCTTGGCGGCGTCGATGCCGCCGGTGGGGCAGAACTTCACCTGGGCGAACGGGCCGGCGAAGGCCTTGAGTGCGGGAATGCCGCCGCTGGATTCGGCGGGGAAGAACTTGAAGCGGGTGTGTCCGTGTTCCAGACCGCGCATCAGTTCGCTGGCGGTGGCAATGCCGGCCAGGAGCGGGATGCCGGCGGTCTTCGCGGCGAGGTAGAGGGCGTCGGTGCCCCCGGGCGAGATCGCGAACGCGGCGCCGGCCGCTTCCACCGCGTGCAGATCGGCGGCGTTGAGCACGGTGCCGGCGCCGACGATGGCGCCGGGCACGTCGCGCATGCGTCGGATGACCTCGAGCGCGACCGGCGTGCGCAGGGTGATCTCGAGCACGGGCAGGCCGGCGGCGACCAGGGTTTCGGCGAGCGGGATCGCATCGTCGACGTCGGCGACCGCCAGCACCGGCACGACCGGCGCCTGGTGCAGGATGGCGTCGATGCGCGCGGTCATGGTCTGCATGCGCGCGCGTTCGGAAGCGTCGTTCATCGTGCGGACTCGCGGGCGAGATCGGCGCGCAGCGCCATGGCCGCGCCGAGCAGGCCGGGACCGGAGTGGGTGACGACGCGGACGTTCACCGATTCGAGATAGGCGGCGAAACGGCCCTTGGCGAGAAAACGTTCGCGGAACGCGCTGCTGCGCAGGAACGGGACGAAGCGCGGGACGATGCCGCCGGCGATCATCACCGTGCGCGCGCCGTGGATCAGCGCGGCGTCGCCGGCGACGCTGCCCAGCACCGCGCAGAAGCGCGCCAGCGTGCGGCGCGCGGCGAGATCGTGGCCCTCGAGCGCGGCGCTCACGATGTCGGCGGGTTCGCGCAGATCCTGGTGCTGCCCGGTCGCATGATCGACCGCGCCGCGCAGGACCGCGTCGATGTGCGACAGGCCGCTGCCGCAGAGCAGGCGTTCGTTGGAGACGCGGCCGAAGCGCGCGGTGAACCAGCGCGCGATGTTCAGCTCCTCGTCGCCCAGCGGCGCGAAGCTGACGTGACCGCCTTCGGTTTCGACGACCTGCCAGTGACCGGGTTCGCCGACCAGCAGGGCGACGCCGAGCCCGGTGCCCGGGCCGAGCACGGTGATCGGTCCGGTCAACGATGTGTCTTCGCTGCCGTGCAGAACGACCTGTTCGTTCGCGTGCAGCGCGGGCACCGACCAGGCGACCGCGCCGAAGTCGTTGAGCACGTGCAGCGTGTCGAGCGACAGGGCGTGCTGCAGTTCGCGCCGGGTGAAGGACCAGGCGCGGTTGGTGAGGCGGATCTCTTCGCCGTTGACCGGACTGGCGACCGCGATCGCCGCATGACGCGGTCGTGCGCCGACGGTATCGAGATAGTGTTCGGCCGCGTGCTGCAGGCTGGCGAAGCCCGCGGCATCGAGGCTGCGCGGTTCGAGCACCTGCGCGACCGGCGAGCTCAGGTCGGTCAGGGCGAAGCGCGCGTTGGTGCCGCCGATGTCGGCGATCAGCGCGAGCGGGGATGCATGTGCGGTGTCATTCATCGGTTGTCGCCCTCGGCGATCTCCGCCGCGATGTCGTCCGCGAACAGACTGCAGGCGCCCTGCTCCGCGCTGCCGACGTTCGCGCGCATCGTGCCGAACAATTCGCGGCCGACGCCGTGCGCGTTGCCCGACAGGTCGGGCGCGACCGCCGTGCGGGCGCGCCATGCGTCCTCAGGGACGTCGACCTGCATCAGACCGGCCTCGGCGTCGATGCGGACCGGGTCGCCGTCGCGCAGTTTCGCGAGCGCGCCGCCGCAGGCGGCTTCGGGCGTCACATGGATCGCCGCCAGCACCTTGCCCGAAGCGCCCGACATCCGGCCGTCGGTCAGCAGGGCCACGCGCTGTCCGCGATCCTGCAGTACCGACAGCGTCGGTGTGAGCTTGTGCAGTTCGGGCATGCCATTCGCCCGCGGGCCCTGACCGCGGATCACGGCGACGAAATCGCCGTCGAAACCCGCGCGTCGGTCGAGCGCGCCGGCCTTGAACGCCGCGAGCAGCGCGTCCTGCGATTCGAACACGCGCGCGGGCGCGGAGATCGCGCGATGCTCGGGCGCGACCGCGGAGATCTTCACGACGGCGCGTCCGAGATTGCCCTGCACACGACGCAGGCCGCCCTCGCGGTCGAAGGGTTCGGCCACCGGGCGCACGATGCCGGGATCGCGCGAAACGGCGGGCGGATCGCGCCAGACCAGCGCGGTGCCGTCGAGTTCCGGCACCAGCGTCTGCCGCCGGAGATCGCCGCCGTGCACGCACAGGAGGTCGGCGTGCATCAGCCCGGCGTCGAGCAGTTCGCGGATCACGAAACCCAGCCCGCCCGCGGCGTGGAAATGATTCACGTCGGCGCTGCCGTTCGGATACACGCGCGCCAGCAGCGGCGTGGCCTGCGACAGCTCGTCGAGATCGTCCCAGTCGATGCGCAGCCCTGCGGCGCGGGCGATCGCGACCAGATGCAGCGCGTGGTTGGTCGAGCCGCCGGTCGCGGCCAGGCCGACCATCGCGTTCACGATCGCCTTCTCGTCGATGGTGCGGCCGATCGGCCGGTAATCGTCGCCGAGATGGGTGATGCGCAGCGCCTGCTCGGTCGCGGCCACGGTCAATGCGTCGCGCAGCGGCGTATTCGGGTTGACGAAGGCGGTGCCGGGCATGTGCAGACCCATCACCTCCATCAGCATCTGGTTGGAGTTCGCGGTGCCGTAGAAGGTGCAGGTGCCGGGACCGTGATAGGACGCGGACTCCGCTTCCAGCAGTTCCTCGCGCGTGGCCTTGCCCTCGGCGTGGCGCTGGCGCACCGCGGCCTTCTCCTTGTTCGGCAGGCCCGACGGCATCGGCCCGGCCGGCACGAAGATCGTCGGCAGATGGCCGAAGCTCAGCGCGCCGATCAACAGACCGGGAACGATCTTGTCGCAGACGCCGAGCATCAGCGCGGCGTCGAACATCTCGTGCGACAGCGCCACCGCGGTCGACAGCGCGACCGTGTCGCGCGAGAACAGCGACAGCTCCATGCCGGTGCGGCCCTGGGTCACGCCGTCGCACATCGCCGGAACGCCGCCGGCGACCTGGGCGCTGCCGCCGGCGTTGCGCGCGGCCATCCGGATCAGGGTGGGGTAATGCTCCATCGGCTGATGCGCCGAGAGCATGTCGTTGTAGGCGGTGACGATGCCGAGGTTGCCGCCGGCGCCGGTTTTCAGCATGGGTTTGTCGGCGCCCGAGGCGGCGAAGCCGTGGGCGAGGTTGCCGCAGCTCAGATGCCGCCGCATCGGCCCTTGCGGACGCGCGGCGTCGATCCGCGCGAGGTAGGCCTCGCGACTGCGCCGGCTGTTTTCGGCGATGCGTGCGGTGACGCGTTCGACCACGGGATGCAGGCTCATGGCGATGCGCTCATGACGGCAGGGACATCGGGGACATCAGGGACTCCAGTGGACGTGCACGACGGCATCCGTCGCGTGCAGCACGGCGGACACGGGCATGCGCAGCGGATCGTACGCCGTCTGCGCCGCGCGCAACACCTCGCGCTTGCGCACGCCGGTGACGATCAGGTGGATCCCGCGTGCGCGCAGCAGGCGGGCGAGGCCGAGCGTGATGCGCGGGAATGGCGCTTCGGGCGGCAGCGGGTCGGGCACGATCAGGAAGGCGTCCTGGTCGGCATCGGCCGCCATCGCCGCAGGCAACGCGGCGACGCCGGGAAAGAGCGACGCGGTATGCGCATCCTCGCCCATGCCGAGCACGACCGCGTCGAAATCGTCGGCATGCGCGGCCAGCATGGTGCGCGCGATCTGCAGCGATCCGGACGGATCGCCGTCTGCGGCGGTCAACGATTCGACGACGATGCCCTGCGCCGCGGCGAACGCCTCGCGCAGCGCGCCGACGTTGCTGGCCGCATGCGTCGCCGCGACGCAGCGGTCGTCGCCGGGCATGACGACGATGCTCGGCCAGTCCAGCCGCGCCTCGGCCAGGGCGCGGTAGATCGGAAACGGCGTCCTGCCGCCGGCGAGCGCGAGCGTCGCGCGCCCGCGGGCGCGCGACGCCTCCGCGCCGGCGTCGCGCAGGCGCACGGCGACCGCCGCGGTCAGCGTGGCGGCGTCCGGATATGCGTGCTCGATCCAGGCCATCGTGCGGGGCTTACTCGCGCCAGCTGTGGCCGTGGCGTTCGGTCATCGCCAGCGCCGCGTTCGGGCCCCAGGTGCCGGCGGCATAGGATTTCGGCGTGCTGCCCGCGTGCGACCAGCCGTCGAGGATCGCGTCGACCCACTGCCAGGCGGCTTCGGTTTCGTCGCGACGCACGAACAGCGTGCCGTTGCCCTCGATCGCGTCGAGATACAGGCGCTCGTAGGCGAGCCGGCGACGTTCGTGGGCGAAGCGCTCGTCGAGGTCGAGATCGAGCGAGACCTGCGACAGGCGCAGGCCGCTGCGGTCGAGCCCCGGCGTCTTGTGCATCAGCTGCAGTTCGATCCGCTCTTCCGGCTGCAGCCTGATCAGCAGCGCGTTCGGCTGCGTCACCACGCCGGTATGCGCGAAGATCGAATGCGGCACCGCGCGGAACTGCAGGTAGATTTCGGTGCAGCGTTGCGGCATCCGCTTGCCGGTGCGCAGGTAGAACGGCACGCCCGACCAGCGCCAGTTGTCGATGTGCGCGCGCAGGGCCACGAAGGTTTCGGTGCGACTGGCGCGGCCCGGCGTCTGGGCGGAAAGCTCCTCCAGGTAGCCCGGCACCGCCTTGCCGCCGATGGCGCCGGCGGTGTACTGCCCGGCGACGGTCTCCGCGGCGACCTCCGCGCGTCCGATTGGCCGCAGCGAACGCAGCACCTTGATCTTTTCGTTGCGTACCGCGGTCGGTTCGAATTGCGAGGGCGGCTCCATCGCCACCAGGCTGAGCAGCTGCAGCATGTGGTTCTGCAGCATGTCGCGGATCGCGCCCGAGCTGTCGTAGTAGTCGGCGCGGCCTTCGACGCCGACGGTCTCGGCCACGGTGATCTGCACCTGCTGGATGTGGCGCGCGTTCCACAGCGGTTCGAACAGGGCGTTGCCGAAGCGCAGCGCGAGCAGATTCTGCACGCCTTCCTTGCCGAGGTAATGGTCGACGCGATAGACCTGCGATTCGTCGAACACGCGGGTCACGCCGTCGTTGATCGCGATGGCCTCGGCGAGATCGTGGCCGATCGGCTTCTCCAGCATCACCCGGGTGCCCGGCCCCGACAGGCCGTGGCGGCCCAGCGCTTCGCAGGCCTGCACGTAGAATTTCGGCGAGGTGCTGATGTGGTAGAGCGCGTCGCCATCGCGCAGCGCATGGACGCGCTGCGCCAGCGCGGCCATCGATTCGGCATCGTCGAGCGCCGCGCTCTGGTAATGGATGCGCGCGAGCAGTCCTTCGACGGCGGTGTCGTCGAGGAACGCGGCAGGAACGAAGCGGCGCAACGCCTCGGCCACCGAGGCGCGGAAACCCGCCTCGTCGAGCGCGGCCCGGGCGCTGCCGAGGATGCGCAGTCCCGACGGCAGCAGGCCGTCGCGATGCAGGCCGTAGAGCGACGGCAGGAGCATGCGCTGGGAGAGGTCGCCCGTCGCGCCGAAGATCGTCAACAGGGTGGCAGGCACTGGAGGCACGGGGTCATCCGGTAAGGAAATGGGACAAGCGTACTGCGCGCGCGAATCCTCGGCGCGATACAAACGATTGCATCCTTGCCCGGTGCGCCGGTCGCCCCGCCCGCGGGCGTGTCCGCGAAGTCGACGGCCGGGCGGTGATCGCGGGGCGCATCGGCGTGTCGCCGGCATCCCATCCGGCGTCCTGCGCTGCCGATGCGAAGGCGTCGCACGGGATCGGCCTCGTGTCTCAGGGCGTGGCGTTCCGGGTGGCATCGCAGTCGAGTCGATGGGTCGGATCCGTGCCGAGACCGATCTCCGAGATCGCGAGCTGCAGGCCCGATCCGGCGCGCAGTCCGAAGGGGATCGGGACGCTACGGACGCCGGCATCGCCGTGCGCGCGCAGACAGGTCAGCGGCATGCCGACGCGCAGCCATTGCCCGCGCGGCCAGGCGGCCAGGCGGGTGCCGACATCGACCACCACCTCGCAGCCGGGACCGCAGTCCGCGCGCCATTCGATCGTGCCCGCTGCGGGGACCGCGTCGATCCGCATCTCGACGATCACGGAGCGGCCTTCGTCGCCCGGGCCGCCCAGATCGAGCGCCGGCGTCGCGACGAGTTCCGCGCTGGCCTGCCCTCCGGTCCAGCGCAGGATCCGTGCGTCCTCCTGCGCGTTGCGGTCGATCGGCGCGAGCGACAGCGCGCCGTCCGGCGTCGCGCCACGCGCGTGCATCGCATCGTGGGTGCGGCCGTCGGCGCCGGTCAGGCGCAGCCGGAAGCCGTCGACGGCCTGCCCACGCACCAGGAACCGCTCGGGCCTCGCGGATGCGACGGCGCCAGGCGTTTCGGGCAGCGGCGGCAGATCCCCGTCGTCGGCGTAACGCAGCCCGTATCCGTAGGCGAACAGCGGGTCGTAGCCGGGCCGGCCGACGTTGTTGTCGTACTGATCGCCGCGGCGCGGCCAGGAGAAGCTGAGCCGGCCCTTGAAATCGTGCTGGATCCGTCCGCGGACATCGCGCAGCAGGACATCGGCGATGCCGCCGCCCTCCGACCCCGGCAGCCAGGCTGCGACGAAGGCATCGGCGGCGTTGATCTCGCGATTCATCCACAGCGGCCGCCCGCTCAGGAACACCGCCACGACGCGGATGCCGTCGGCACGGAGGCGCCGGAGCAGGGCGAGATCGCGATCGTCGCCCGGCTTGTAGAGCAGATTCGGCAGATCGCCCTGGAATTCCGCGTACGGGTTCTCGCCGAAGACCACGATCGCGACTTCCGGCCGCTCCCGGTAGGTGCCGTCGATCGCCAACTCGGCGCGTCCGCCGGCGGCCTCGATCTGGCGCCGGAGGCCTTCCCAGATCGTTTCCGCGTTCGGGTAGTCGGCGCGCACGGTCCCGGTGCCCTGCCAGTTGAGGGTCCAGCCGCCGGATTGCTTGCCCATGTCGTCCGCGCCGTCGCCGGCCACCAGAATCCGCGCGCGGGGCGACAGCGGCAGCAGTCCGTCCTGGTTCTTAAGCAGCACCAGGGATTCGCGCACCGCCTGGCGCGCCACGGCGCGATGTTCCGGCGCCCCGAGCAGATCGAAGCGCCCGCCGAGGGCACGTCGCGAGGGCCTGGGCGCTTCGAAGAGCCCCATCCGCATCTTCACCCGCAGGATCCTGCGGACCGCATCGTCGAGCCTCGCCATCGACAGCTCGCCGGAACGCGCCTGCGCGACGGTGCTCTCGTACAGGCCGCGCCAACTGTCCGGCGCCATCGCCATGTCGAGACCCGCCTCGAACGTGGCCGCGCAACGGGTCGCCGTGCAGCCGGCGACCTGGCCGTGGCCGTTCCAGTCGCCGACCACGAAACCGCCGAACCCCATGCGTTCTTTCAGCACGCCGGTGAGCAGGTCGGCGCGACCGTGCATCTTGCGTCCGTTGACGCTGTTGAAGGACGCCATGGCCGTTTGCGCGCCGGCGCGGATCGCGGTGACGTAACCGGCCGCATGCACGTCGCGCAGCGTGGCTTCATCGACCACGGTGTCGCCCTGGTCCTTGCCGCCGCTGGTCCCGCCGTCGCCGAGGAAGTGCTTGACCGAGACCATCACATGGCGGTCGTCGAGGAAGTCGCGCGTGCCGATCTTGCCCTGCAGGCCTTCCACCATCGCGCCCGCATAGTCGGCGACCACCTCCGGATGTTCCGAATACCCCTCGTAGGCGCGGCCCCAGCGGTCGTCCTGCGGTACCGCCACGGTCGGCGCGAACGCCCATTCCATCCCGGTCGTGCGGGTCTCGATCGCGGTGATCTCGCCGATCCGCCGCATCAGGTCCGGATTGCGCGCCGCGCCGAGGCCGATGTTGTGCGGGAACAGCGTGGCCCCGACGATGTTGCTCTGACCGTGCACCGCATCGATGCCGAAGATCACCGGGATGGGCTTGCCGCCGCCGGAGGTGTCCATCGACGCTTCCCAGAACGCGTCGGCCAACGCCAGCCACGCTTCGGGCCCGGCGTTGTAGCGATTGCCCGGGTCGGAATTCCCGCCGGCGAGTATCGAACCGAGGCGATATTTGCGCAGATCCTCCGGCGTGATCGAGCCGATGTCGGCCTGCACGATCTGACCGACCTTCTCTTCGAGGGTCATGGTCGCGAGGAGCGCATCGAGGCGCCGCTCCAGCGCCGGATCCGCGGCCAGCGGCCAGCCGGGGACCGGCCAGTGCGCGGGGATGATCGCGTCCGATGCCGGAGGAGCGCTCTGCTGGCCCGACGCAGGCATGCCGACGCCCAGGGTCAACAGCAGGGCGAGACCGAAAGCGGTGGTCCGAGGATTCCGGCGCGGCGGAAGGAACGAAACGGGGGTGCGCATCTGCATGGCGAATCTCGCATGGGTCCGGCGGCGTCGAGGCTCGCCGGCAGGGGAGTGTTGACAGCGCTGTCAGTCCTGTCCGCATCTTACAGGAATGCCGCCGCACGTCTTGCTGCGGAGCAGCATCCGTTCGGAGCCCGGAATCCCCGCGCGATCGCATCGTGCGCCGTGCGGTCCGGTTCCGTCGATGCCCCCGTGGAACGCCGACTCCGCCGAGGGCCGCAACCGATGCGGATCTTGCCCGATGCCATCCCCTGGCCGGAGATGGTCGTCCTGCCATGGTGCGCCGCAGCAAATACAAAGCATTGATTATTATGTGTTTTCGCGCCCAGGAACGCCGTAATTCGAACCCTGTTGACAACGCTGTCAATCTGCCTTCCAATGCGACCACGGCAAACGCCGGGCCAATGTGCCGGGACGGCGCTCGAGAGCGCTGGACCGCATCGCCGCTTCGCGCCGAGTCCGTACACCTTCATGCAGACCCTGGGGAGGGACGAAGATGAAACAGTTGCAGGTCGCACCGAAAAAGCGACTGCTTGCGACCGCGCTGCTGTGGGCGCTGACGCAAACGGTGGCTGCGCAGGAAGTAGGGCAGGACGCCGCGTCCGCGAACGACGCCGAGGCGCAGAAAACGCAGGCCGAGGATCTCGATACGGTCGTGGTTCGCGGCATCCGCGCCAGTCTGCAATCGTCGATGAACGTCAAGCGCAACGCGCAGGGCGTGGTCGACGGCATTTCGTCCGAGGAGATCGGCAAGTTCCCGGACACCAATCTCGCCGAGTCGATGCAACGCATCACCGGCGTGTCGATCGACCGTTCCGCCATCGGCGAAGGGTCCCGCGTCACCGTGCGCGGCGTCGGACCGGATTTCAATCTGGTGCTGCTCAACGGCCGCCAGATGCCGGCCACCAGTCTCCTCGATACCGACGCCTCCAGCTCGCGCGCGTTCGATTTCGCGAATCTGGCCTCGGAAGCGGTCTCCGGGATCGAAGTCTACAAATCCAGCCGCGCGAGCACGCCGACCGGCGGCATCGGCGCGACCATCAACATCAAGACCGCGCGCCCGCTGGCCAATCCGGGCCTGCACGCGAACGTCGGCATCAAGATGGTCGGCGACGAGTCGAACGGCAATCTGCCCAATGCGCTGCAGGGCGACGACGTCACGCCGGAGGTCTCCGGCATCTTCAGCAACACCTACGCGGACGGCCGGTTCGGCGTCGCGCTCACCGCGAGCTACCAGGAACGCGACCTGGGCTACAACCAGGTGTCGGTCGGCAACGGCTGGCGCACCTTCCGCGGCGACGAGAACAACTGGGGCACGATCCCGCAGCCCGGCACGCCGGGTTCCGAACGCATCGTCAACCGCCCGGGCCCGAACGACATCTACTCGGTGCCGCAGAATCTGAATTACAGCGTCAACGGCGTGCAGCGGCAGCGGACCAACGGCCAGTTGACGCTGCAGTGGGCGCCCACCGACAGCGTGACCGCGACCCTCGACTACACCTACTCGCAGAACAAGATCCAGACCCAGCGCAACGAACTGTCGGTGTGGTTCAACTTCGGCCCGTCGAGCAGCTCGTGGACCGACGGCCCGATCGCCGCGCCGAACGTCTACTCCGAAATCATCGTGCCGGCGACCAGCGATCTGTCGATGGGCGGCGCCAAATACGCCACGAAGAACGAAAACAAGTCGCTCGGCCTGAATGTGCAGTGGGACGTCAGCGACAGCCTCGGCTTCGATTTCGATTTCCATCGTTCGACCGCGGAATCGGGCGCCGACAGTCCCTACGGCTCCAACAGCGTGCTCGGCGCCGCAGGCTTCTTCCGCGGTACGACCACGGTCGATTTCACCCGCGATTTCCCGATCCTGACCGTGGCCCTGCCGCCGGGACAGGGCGATATCGACGCGGCCCAGATGCAGGTCACCGGTTCGTCGTTCCGCAACAGCTACATGCGGTCGGAGGTCGATCAGGGTCAGGTGCACGGCGACTGGGTGTTCGGCGAAGCTTCGCGCCTGGACTTCGGCGTGGCGTCCACGGAAGTGCGCAACCGCAGCGCGTTCTCGGTGGTGCAGAACGACAGCTGGGGCGGCAACGTCTCGCCGAACGGCTTCCTGGCCTACCCGGACAGCCTGTGGCGGCGCGACGACATGCGCAACTACTTCCAGAGCTTCGGCAACAGCCGCGATCCGCGCTTCAGCAGCGCCTTCTTCACCTTCGATTTCGAGGCGATGCGGCAGGCGGCGGTCGCGGCCACCGGCCGGCCGGATCTCTACGAGGCATCCGACGTCTTCTCGACCGACCGCAGGACGACCGAGAAATCGCGTAGCGCCTATCTGCAGTACAGCACGACCTTCGACTGGCGCATGCCGCTGCATCTGGCGGCGGGCGTGCGCTACGAGAACACCAAGGTGACCTCGACGGCGCTGGTGCCGACCTACCAGACCGGGATCGTCTGGCAATCGACCAACGAATTCAGTCTCGTGCCGCAGGGGCGCGCGTTCTCGACGCTGAAGGGCGACTACGACTATCTGCTGCCGAACCTCGATCTCAGCCTCGACATCACCGACAGTCTGATCCTGCGCGGCAGCTACGGAGAAACCATCGGTCGTCCGGGCTGGAACGCGATCCAGGGCGGCAAGACTTACAATTCCCTGGTGCGCGTCGACGGCGGCACGGGCGACTTCGGCAATCCCGACCTGGAACCGCTGCTGTCGCACAACTTCGACCTGTCGCTGGAGTGGTACTACGGCGAATCGAGCTACCTGTCGGTCGGCTTTTTCCGGAAGAACATCGACAACTACATCGGCACCACGCAGATCGTCGATTCCAGTTCGGGCCTCAACACGCCGGTCGGCGGCGCGTACTGGAATCAGGCGCTCGGCTCGGGCTGCGCGGCGACGGACGTGGTCTGCATCCGCAACTACATCCTCAACACCTTCAACGGCCAGCCCGGCGTGACCCGTACCGGTTTCGACGTCAACGGCAACGCCACCGGCACCATCACCGGCCAGCCGGGCGATCCGGTCGCGAACTTCCGGGTCACGACGCCGGCGAATCAGCGCTCGGCTTCGCTGAACGGGTGGGAGCTGAACGTCCAGCACATGTTCGGGGATTCGGGCTTCGGCATGTCGGCGAACTACACGATCGTCGATTCCAGTCTGACCTACGACAACTACCGGATCGGCGAGCAGTTCGCGCTGGTCGGGCTGAGCGACTCCGCGAATCTCGTGGCCTTCTTCGAAAAGGGTCCGTGGCAGCTGCGCGGCGCGTACAACTGGCGCGACAAGTACCTGGCCGGCGTGTTCGACGGCGCCGGCCCGAATCCGGTGTACGTGGAAGCCTATGGACAGTTCGACTTCAACGTCGGTTACCGCTGGAACGACCAGTGGTCGCTGTCCTTCGAGGCGATCAATGCGCTCGCCAAGAATCAGCGCTCGCATTCGCGTCACGTCAACCAGCTGGAATACCTGACCCAGACCGGTTCCCGCTACATGCTGGGCCTGCGTTACAATTTCCGCTGAGACCTCGCGGACGGCCATGACGGTCCGGCCGAAGCGAACGCGCGATGCCGCGGCTCCGCCCGCGGCATCGTTCCATCGGAACGGCGCGCAGGGATCCGGTCCGTTGCGGATCCAACCGCGCCCCGTGGCCGACGCGCACAGACGGAGTCGCAGTTGAGTCGAACGCTCGGGCATGTGGTGATCGTGGGCGGCGGCTCGGCCGGCTGGCTGACGGCCGCGGTGCTCGCGGCCGCGCATGGCGAACGAGCGGGCGGCGGTCTGCGCGTGACCCTGCTCGAATCGCCCGATGTGCCGACCATCGGCGTCGGCGAAGGGACCTGGCCGACCATGCGCGACACGCTGCGTCGGGTCGGTGCGAGCGAGACCGACTTCATCCGCGCATGCGATGCGGTCTTCAAACAGGGGTCGAAGTTCGTGGGCTGGCGCGAGGGCGCCGTCGACGAGCGCGCCGATCATCGCGCCGACGACCAGTACTACCATCCCTTCGTCCTGCCGCAGAAGCACTTCGAAGCGGATCTCGCGTCCGTCTGGGCCGGGCGCGACGACCGGACCCCGTTCGCGATGCTGGCCAGCTTCCAGCCGCATCTGTGCGAGGCCGGGCGCGCGCCGAAACAGTTCTCGACGCCCGAGTTCGCGGCGGTCGCCAACTACGCCTACCATCTCGACGCCGCGAAGCTCGGCGTCTTCCTGCGCGAGCACTGCACGCAACGGTTGGGCGTTCGCCACGTCAGCGATCACATGATCGGCATCGACGCGCACGAGAACGGCGACATCGCCGCCGTGCTTGCCCGCGGACACGGGGCGATCGCCGGCGATCTGTTCGTCGATTGCACCGGCCTGCGCGCGCTGCTGCTGGGCGGCCATTACGGGGTCGGAACGCGCTCGCGCCGCGACGTGCTGTTCAACGATCGCGCGCTCGCGGTGCAGGTGCCCTATGCCGATCCGGCGGCGCCGATCGCCTGTCAGACGGTGTCCACGGCACAGCGCAACGGCTGGATCTGGGACATCGGCCTGTCCGCGCGCCGCGGCGTCGGGCACGTGTATTCGAGCGCGCACACCACCGACGACGAGGCCGAAACCGCGCTTCGGGCCTACATCGAGCGCAGCGGCGGTCCGCGCGCCGACGCGGTGGCGACCCCGCTCAGGATCGCGATCCAGCCCGGCTACCGGGAGCGGTTCTGGCATCGCAACTGCGTCGCGGTCGGTCTCTCCAGCGGCTTCATCGAGCCGCTGGAGGCGTCGTCGCTGGTGCTGGTCGAGCTGGCCGCCACGGCCATCGCCGAGACCCTGCCCGCCGACCGCGAGGCGATGGACATCGTCGCGGAACGATTCAATGCGCTGTTCGCCTATCGCTGGGAGCGGGTGATCGATTTCCTCAAGTTGCACTACGCGCTGAACCGACGCACCGACAGCGAATACTGGCGCGACCACGCGCGTGCGGAGACCATCCCGGACCGGCTGCGGGAACAACTGGTGCTGTGGCGACATCGCGCGCCCTCGCGTTACGACCTGGTCCACGGCGAGGAAATCTTCCCGTCGGCCAGTTACCAATACGTGCTCTATGGCATGGGGTTCCGTCCGCAGGCATCCGCGCCCGTGCGCGCCGAGATCCGCGCGACGGCCGAGGAAGGCTTCCGCGAAGCGGCGGATCTCGCGCGCCGGATGCGGCAGGCGTTGCCCGCCCACCGGGAATTGATCGACCATATCCGCGCGCGCGGCCTTCCGCGCATCTGAGACGACGCCCATGGCCAGACACGCCCAGCTCAACAACGTCGATCACCGGGACCTGCGTGTCGTCGCCGAGCGCGGCGCGGCCTGGGGCGACGACGTGATGAGCGCGCTGACCTTCCCGGCGGAATTCCGCGACGTCCAGAGCCGCTATCCGATCGTCTTCCAGAAAGCGCCCGACGGCAGTCTGCAGCCGGTGGCGCTGTTCGGTTTCAGGCCGGGCGAAAATCTCTTCCTCGATGCGAACGGCTGGGAGCCCGGCTATGTGCCGATGTCGATCGAACGCCAGCCGTTCCTGATCGGCCTGTCGGCGACGGGCGAACCGATGGTGCACATCGACCTGGATCATCCGCGCGTCGGGTCCGCACGGGGCGAGCCGCTGTTCCGCCCTCACGGCGGCACCACCGAATACCTCGACCGCGCGACCGCGCTGCTCCAGGCCCTCCACGACGGTCTTCGCGCCGGCCCCGCGTTCGTCGATGCCCTGCTGCGGCTCGATCTGCTGGAGTCGTTCGTGCTGGACGTCGAGCTGGACGACGGCAGCCAGCATCGTCTCGCCGGGTTCTACACCATTCACGAGGAACGTCTGGCGCGACTGGGCGAGGAGGCGCTGATCGCGCTGCATCGCGAAGGTCACCTGCAGCCGATCTACATGGCGATCGCATCGCTTTCGCATTTCCGCGACCTGATCGATCGGGTGCGCGCGCCGGGCACGGGCGCAGGCTGACGCGTGCCTTCGGCCGACCCGCTCCCGATCGACCCTGTCCCGTCGAGCGATGCGCGCGACGCGGGGTTCGCATCGACCCGGCCGCTGTTGCTGCGCGGCAGGATCGCCGACTGGCCGTTGGCACGCGCCGCCCGACGATCGCCGCGCGACGCGATCGACCATCTGCGTGGTTTCGATGTCGGCGCAGCGGTCACCGCGTACATCGGCGCGACCGACATCGGCGGACGCTATTTCTACGACGAGACCCTGACCGGCTTCAATTTCACGCCGGAACGTCATCGGCTCGCGAACGTGCTCGACACGCTGCAGGCGCATCTCGACGATCCCGCGCCGCCGGCGATCTACGTCGGATCGACCACCGCCGAGGATTGCCTGCCCGGGCTGCTCGACGCGGAGGCGTTGTCGGTCGCGCCGCCGGAAGCGCTCGCCAGCGTCTGGATCGGCAACCGCAGCCGGATCGCGGCCCATCAGGATCTGCCCGACAATCTCGCCTGTGTGGCGGCGGGCCGTCGCCGTTTCACGCTGTTTCCGCCGGAACAGCTGCCGAATCTCTACATCGGACCGCTGGATTTCACGCCGGCGGGGCAGCCGGTCAGTCTGGTCGATTTCGCCGCGCCCGACCTCGAACGGTTTCCGCGCTTCGCCGAAGCGATGCGCCACGCGCAGGTGTTCGAGCTGGAACCGGGTGATGCGCTGTTCATCCCGAGCCTGTGGTGGCATCACGTCGAGGCCCTGGACGGGTTCAACGCGCTGGTGAACTTCTGGTGGCGGCGGTCGCCCGCCTGGATGGACACGCCGATGGTCGCGCTGATGACGGCGATCCTGTGCGTGCGCGATCTGCCCCGGCACGAGCGCGCGATCTGGCAGGAGGCGTTCCGGCATTACGTGTTCGAGCGCGAGTCGGACGTCGCCGCCCATATCCCGGAATCCGCCCGACGCGTGCTGGCGGATCTCGACGAGCCCACTGCGCGCGAGCTGCGCGCGCGACTGTTGCACCGATTGAATCGCTGAAGGAGCCCGCCGGGCCATGCAAGCCGAGCACGAATCCGCCTCACGCCCGATCCGCCGCGTCGTCATCGTCGGCGGCGGTACCGCCGGATGGATGACCGCCGCCGCGCTGTCGAAGATGTTCGGTCGCCACATGGAGATCGTCCTGATCGAATCCGAGGAGATCGGCACCGTCGGCGTCGGCGAGGCGACGATCCCCACCATGGTGACCTTCCATCGTCTGCTCGAGATCAACGAGCAGGCGTTCATGGCCGCGACCGGTGCGACGATCAAGCTGGGCATCGCCTTCGAACACTGGCGCGCGCAGGGGCACCGCTACATCCATTCCTTCGGTACCACCGGCAAGGACCACTGGACCGCTGGATTCCAGCATTTCTGGCTGGCCGCGCGCGCGCGCGGGCTGGCGCGCGATTACGGCGATTATTGCCTCGAATTGCGCGCGGCGGAGGAGAGCCGCTTCGCGCATCTTCCCAACGGCGGCATGAACTACGCGTTCCACCTCGACGCGGGCCTGTACGCGAAGTTCATGCGCGAGATCAGCGAACGCCAGGGCGCGCGTCGGATCGAAGGCAGGATCGTCGAGGTGGTGACCGACCCGGACCGACGCTGGATCGAAGGCCTGCTCCTCGCCGACGGCAGCCGGATCGACGGCGATCTGTTCGTCGACTGCAGCGGACTGCGCGGGCTGTTGATCGGGCAGACGCTCGGCGTGGAATACGAAGACTGGTCGCACTGGCTGTTCAGCGACAGCGCGATCGCGGTGCAGACCGAATCGGTGCGCGATCCGATTCCCTACACCCGCTCCATCGCCGACGCGGCGGGATGGCAGTGGCGGATTCCGCTGCGGCATCGCGTCGGCAACGGGATCGTGTTTTCGAGCCGGTTCGAGGACGACGACGATGCCAGGCGCCGTCTGCTGGCGTCGGTCGAAGGCACGGTCCTGACCGAGCCGCGCACGATCCGCTTCAAGCCGGGGCAGCGGCGCGAGGCGTGGCGCGCGAACTGCGTCGCGATCGGTCTGTCGGGCGGTTTCCTGGAACCGCTGGAATCCACCAACATCCATCTGATCCAGCGCGGGGTGATCCGCTTGCTGCAGACGTTCCCGCAGTCCATCGTCCAGGCGGACATCGACGAATTCAATCGGCAGGCCGCGGCCGAGATCACCCATATCCGCGATTTCGTGATCCTCCACTACCACGTCACCGAGCGGCGCGACACGCCCTACTGGCGCGCCTGCGCGGGGATGGAGATCCCCGACTCGCTGCGTCATCGCATCGAACTGTTCCGCGAGACCGGACGCGTGTTCCGGGACGGCAACGAGCTCTTCGCCGAGAACTCGTGGATCCAGGTGATGCTCGGCCAGGGCCTTCTGCCGCAGCGCTACCATCCGGCCGCCGACCTGATGGGCGACGCCGAGTTGACGGCGTTCCTGGAACGCATCCGGGGCCCGATCGAGAACACGGTCCGGCGCCTGCCGATGCATGCCGCCTATCTGGACGACTATTGCGGCGGAGCGCCGCGCGGACCCGGCTGATCGGCGGTCGTGGGGACGCGTCGCGGGCAAGCCGCCTGCGATTCCGAACCACGACCCCGAGCGCTCCGAACGATGACGCCCCGGCGCATCGCCGAGGGCATGATCCGAACCTTTCGACGAGGATTGCGAGGTGGGCAACATGGCGGGAACGGTCATCAGGATCGACGACGTCGCGCGGGTCGCCTCCGCGATCGCCATCGCGGTCGGCATCGCCGCGATGCAGAGCCGGGCGCCCGCGATCGCGGAGGACGGCCGGGCGCTGTCGCCCGAATGGCGACGCGTCGCGAATCCGATCCGTCGCGATCCGGCGATGGAAGCGCGGATCGACGCCATGTTGTCGAGCATGACCCTGGCGCAGAAGGTCGGTCAGATGACCCAGGCCGAGATCAAGTCGATCACGCCGGACGAAGTGCGCGCGTACTACATCGGTTCGGTACTCAACGGCGGCGGTTCCTGGCCCGGGAAGAACAAGCACGCCGGAGTGGGCGACTGGCTTGCGCTGGCCGATGCCTACTACAACGCGTCGATGTCCACCGACATGGCGACGCCGATCCCGATCGTGTGGGGCACCGATGCGGTCCACGGCCACAACAACGTGTACCGGGCGACGTTGTTTCCGCACAACATCGGCCTGGGCGCCGCGCGCGATCCGGCGCTGATCCGCGAGATCGCCGCGGCCACCGCGCGCAGCGTGCGCGCGACGGGCATCGACTGGGCGTTCGCGCCCGCGGTGCCGGTGGCGCAGGATGCGCGCTGGGGGCGTACCTACGAAAGCTATTCGAACGATCCCGCGCTGGTGCGCGCCTACGCCGACGCCTACGTGCGCGGGCTGCAGGGGCGTTTCGGCGAAGGCAACGCGATCGCCAGCGTCAAGCATTTCCTCGGCGACGGCGGTACGGATGCCGGCAGGGATCAGGGGACGACCATCGTCCCGCAGCGCGATCTCGTGCGCATCCATGCGCAGGGCTATTACGGCGGCCTCCGCGCCGGCGCGCAGAACATCATGGTGTCTTACAACAGCTGGAAGGATCCGGTCGCGGGGATCGACTACGGCAAAATGCACGGCAACCGGCTGTTGCTGACCGACGCGTTGAAACGCAAGGTCGGATTCGACGGTTTCCTGGTCTCCGACTGGAACGCGATCGAGCAGATTCCCGGTTGCGCCAAGGACAGCTGTCCGCAGGCGATCAACGCCGGCGTCGACATGGTGATGGTCCCCGACGATTGGAGAGCGTTCATCGCCAACACGATCCGTCAGGTCGAACGGGGAGAGATCCCGATGGCGCGCATCGACGATGCGGTGCGCCGCATCCTGCGGGTCAAGCTCCGCGCCGGCCTGTTCGACGGCGTCGCGCCGTCCGCGCATCCGCGCGCGGGCGACCTGCGCGAGGTGCAACACAAGGCGCTCGCGCGCCGCGCCGTCCGCGCATCGCTGGTGCTGTTGAAGAACGAACGCGCGGTGCTGCCGATCCGGCCCGGCGCCCGCATCCTCGTGGTCGGCAAGGGCGCGGACAATCTGCCGATGCAGGCCGGCGGTTGGTCGCTGACCTGGCAGGGCGACGACACCACGAATACGGATTATCCCGAGGCGCAGAGCGTCCTTGCCGGTCTGCGCGCGGTGGCGGCAGACGATTTCACCGTCATCGACGGCACGCGGCTCGGCGCCGACTTCGGCGAGTACGACATCGCGGTCGCGGTGATCGGCGAACTGCCCTATGCCGAAATGAAGGGCGACGTGCCGCGGCCGATGTCGCTGACTCACACTGCGCGCCATCCCGAGGATCTCGCGCTCCTGCGGACGCTCAAGCAGGCCGGCAAACCAGTGGTGACGATCTTCCTTTCCGGCCGACCGGTGTACGCCAACGACATGCTCAACGCCTCCGACGCCTTCGTCGCGGCATGGCTGCCCGGTTCCGAAGGCGCCGGCGTCGCCGATCTGCTGCTCGCGAATGCGCAAGGAAAGCCGCGGTACGATTTCCGCGCCCGGCTCTCCTTCCCGTGGCCGGGCGATCCCTGCGGGTCCTCTTTCGCGCCCGAGGCCCTGGCCGCGATGCCGCCGTTGTTCTCGCGAGGTTATGGCCTGGACTATGCGCGTGCGACAACGCTCGGCGAGCTGCCGGTCTCGCGGACGATCGCCTGTCGGACCGGTAGACGTTGAGCGCCGTCCTTCGCGCGATGGGGTGCGATGCCGAGGGGCGCCGCGGCGGGGCATAATCCACGTTCGGATCGAGGAATGCGACATGGGCAGAGCGGCGGGAACGGGTATCAGGATCGACGACGTCGCGCGTGCCGCCGGCGTGTCGATGAAGACCGTGTCCCGGGTCTTCAACAACGAGCCGAACGTGCGGCCGGAAACCCGCGCGAAGGTGGAAGCTGCGGCGAAGGCGCTGAATTTCCGGCCCAACCCGTCGGCGCGCAGCCTCGCCGGCCATCGCTCGTACCTGATCTCGATGCTGTACGACAACCCGTCCAGCAACTACGTGATGCAGGTGCTCTCGGGCGTGCTCGACGCCTGCGAGGCGGCGCACTACAGCATGATGATGCGTCCGGTGGATTACGGCGCCCGCGATCATGTCGACCTGATCCTCGAAAGCGTAGCCCAGTACGCGCCCGACGGGCTGGTGCTGACGCCGCCGCTGACCGACGACGAAGTCCTGCTGGAAAAACTGCAGGCGCTGAACGTCCGCTACGCCAGCATTTCGCCGCGCGAGAAGAATGCGCGGATCGGCGCGTGTCTCGACGAACGCCGCGCGGTGCGCGAGATGATGGCGCACATCGTGTCGCTCGGGCATCGCCGGATCGGCCACATCACCGGACATCCCGATCACGGCGCGTCCGAATGGCGCCTGCAGGGCTATCGCGAAGCGCTCGATGCGGCCGGCATTCCCTGGGACGCGTCGCTGGTCGTGCCCGGCGAATTCTCGTTCGAGTCGGGCATGGCGGGTGCGGAACGGTTGTTGTCGTTGCCCGAGCCGCCGACCGCCATCTTCGCCGCCAACGACGATACCGCCACCGGCGTGATGCACACGGCCGGCAGACGCGGTCTGCGGATTCCCCAGGCGTTGTCGGTGTTCGGTTTCGACGATCTGCCGATGGCGCGGCAGCTGTGGCCGTCGCTCACCACCGTGCGCCAGGCGAGCCGCGACATGGGCCGGATCGCCGCGGAGCAACTGCTGCTGGCGATCCGCGAGCCCGGCGCCGGCGGCATGGTGCAGGTGCCGTACGAGCTGATACTGCGCGACTCGACCGGCCCGGCCCCGCCGCCGCGCTGACGGGCGACCCGCGACGGCGACGCGACGCTGCGTCGCCGTCGCCTGCGATCACCAGAAGGCGGCGTACAAGGCGATCAGGATCGCGATCACGCCGATCGCGCCGGCGTTGAAGGCCGCGCCGGTGCCGTAGCCCACGTCGTCGGTACGGATCCGGTTGGCGTCGCCGCGGCCGGGCGCGACCAGCGACACGATCGCCGCCAGCGCCAGCGCCAGCAGGAACACCAGCCCGACGCGATCCATGAACGGCAATTCCGGCCAACCGAGCTTCAGCGCGATCGACAGCGCGAACGATCCCACCGCGGCGGCGATCGCGCCCGCTTCGTTGGCGCGCTTCCAGAACAGGCCGAGCACGAAGATCACCACGATGCCCGGCGTGAAGAATCCGGTGTATTCCTGGATGTACTGGAAGCCCTGGTCGAAGCCGCCGAGCAGCGGTTTCGCGGTCAGCACCGCCAGCACGATCGCCACGGTCGCGGCGATGCGGCCGACCCGCACCAGCCGCGCCTGATCGGCGCCGGTCGCGCGCTTGGCGTAGAAGTCGAGGGTGAAGATGGTCGAGATCGAATTGATCTTGGAGGCCAGCGACGCCACGATCGCGGCGATCAGCGCGGCGAACACCAGGCCGAGCACGCCGGTCGGCAGCAGCGCCATCATGCTCGGATAGGCCTGGTCCGGCTTCTCCAGGTCCGGCACCAGCATCAGCGCGGCGATGCCCGGCAGCACCACGATCACCGGCATCAGCAGCTTGAGGAAGGCCGCGAACACCACGCCCTTCTGCGCCTCGGCGATGTCCTTCGCCGCGAGCGCGCGCTGGATGATGTATTGGTTGAAGCCCCAGTAGCTGACGTTCATGATCCACATGCCGCCGATCAGCACGCTCAGGCCGGGCAGATCCTTGTAGAAGGGGTTGTCCGGGGTGAGGATCATGTGGAACCGTTCCGGATGCGCCTGCATCAGCGCGCTGAAGCCGCCGACGATGCCGGCGTCGCCGCCGATGCGATCGAGCGAGATGCCGACGATCAGCAGTCCGCCCAGCACCAGCAGCGCCACCTGCACGATGTCGGTGAGCGCGACCGCCTTCAGGCCGCCGTAGAGCTGGTAGAGCAGCGCGAATCCGCCGAGCAGGGCGAGCGCCGCGAACTGATCGATGCCGGTGACCTGGGTGACCGCGATCGAACCCAGCCACAGGATCGAGGTCAGGTTCACGAAGATGTACAGGCCCAGCCAGAACACCGCCATGATCGTGCGGATCGTCGGGCCGTAACGTTCCTGGAGGAACTGCGGCATCGTGGTGATGCCGTTGCGCAGGAACACCGGCAGGAAGAACTTGCCGACGATCAGCAGGGTCAGCGCCGCCATCCATTCGTAGGAGGCGATCGCGAGGCCGAGCGCATAGCCGGATCCGGACATGCCGATGATCTGTTCGGCCGAGATGTTCGCCGCGATCAGCGAGGCGCCGATGGCCCACCACGGCAGCGATTTGCCGGCGAGGAAGTAATCCTGCGCGTCCTTGCGATGGCCGCCCTTCTCGCGCGACACCCACTGCGCGAGCAGGAAGATGCCGATCAGATAGGCCAGCACGATGACCGCGTCGATGGTCGAAAGTCTCACGTCGTTCTCCGGGATCGGTCGTCGCCTGCGCGACGGTGCGGATGGCGGTGGAGCCCGCGCGTGGGGGACGCGGTACGGAAGGTTCGGTACGGAATACTGGCCTGCGCGACGCCGTGTCGGGAAGGGATCGGAGCGGGCCTCGCGACGTTCTAGACGGACCTGACAGCGTTGTCAACGGGGTGCGGCCGGATCCGGGGTCTGCCCGATCGCAGGGCAACGGGGACGCGTCGGGAGGCGCGCGGGTCAGGCAGTCGGCAGCGCCGCCCGCGGCGGCAACGACCAGTCGATCGGGGTCTGCCCGTGGCGCGTCAGATAGTCGTTCGTCGCGGAGAAATGGCCGCAGCCGAGAAAGCCGCGATGCGCCGACAGCGGCGAGGGGTGCGGCGCCTTGAGCACGCGATGGCGGCGGGCGTCGATCACCTTGCCCTTCGCCTGCGCGTAGCTGCCCCAGAGCAGGAACACCAGGCCCTCGCGCTCCCGGTTCAGGACGTCGACGACGTGATCGGTGAAGCCCTCCCAGCCTTTGCCCTGGTGCGCGCCGGCGCGGCCGTCCTCGACGGTCAGTACCGCGTTGAGCAGCAGCACGCCGCGCTCGGCCCAGGGCGTGAGACAGCCGTGGTCCGGTCGTGCGATCCCGAGATCGCGCTGGATCTCCTTGAAGATGTTGTCCAGCGACGGCGGGACCGGCACGCCCGGCAGCACCGAGAAGCACAGCCCGTGCGCCTGCCCCGGGCCGTGGTACGGGTCCTGGCCGAGGATCACCACCTTCACCGCGTCGAACGGCGTCGCGTCGAAGGCGGCGAAGATCTTCGGCCCGGGCGGATAGATCCGCGCGCCCTTCGCGCGGCGTTCGCGCAGGAAGGCCGACAGCGCCTGCATCTCCTCGCGTTTGAGGTGATCGCCGACCTTCGCCTTCCAGGACGGTTCGAGCTTGATGCGATCGTCGTCGGTCATGGTCGTTTCCGGATCAGAACAACGATGGATACAGACAGCGCAGGAGGGCCGTGCCGAACAGGCCGGCGAGCGCACAGATCAGCACTATCAGCGGCATGACCGAGCCCAGCAGGATCGAGCCGTAGGTGTCGCCGAAGGTCGGGATCAGATTCCGATCCGGGTCTTCCGGCGCGTAGACGACCGGGAGTTCCTCTCCGATGCGATGGCTCGGAGGGCTGCTGGCGATGTGCGTGAACGCGAAATGTTCGCGTCCGTCGACCTCGAACGACACCACGCTCTGTTCGCCGCCTTCGTCGTCCGGCTCGCGGTAACCGCAGACGGTCCCGATCACGTAACGCCCCGTCTCCAGGTGGCGATACGTCCGGAACATGTCGTGCGCCGCACGCGCGAGAAAGCGCAGGCACACCAGCGAAACGATCGACAGGGCGAACGCGATCATCGTGGTTGCGCGAGCGAGGGATGCAGCGCGCGGAAAATCAACGGGCCGAAGACATGCGCCAACGCGATCGATGCCAGGACGACGAAGGCGACCGTAAAGAAGAACAACATGTCGACGATGCCATAGAACGTCGCCAATCGCCCCTGGGACGGGTCCTGCGGGGGCAGGACGATCGGGACGGGGTCGGACAGGCCGAAACATCCGCCGGGCTTCGGATAGATGCGGTAGGTGGCGCCGGCATGGTCGAACGCGATGCAAACGGACCTGCGTTCGCCGGTACGCGGATCGGCGACGGTCGCCTCCTCGATCCGCCCCTCGATCCGCGTCCAGTGTTGGAGCGCCGCGATCTGCGACACGGTACCCGCCGAAAACACGATGGCGAGGGTCGTCAGGACGAGTACAAGCAGATACAGGAGCAGGGTCCGCGTGCGCTTGCCGAAAATCGGGGCGTCCCGGGTCCGCTCGGCAAGCATGTGTATCCGCCACTTGCGTCGACGGCTCGCATAGGCCGTCCGCGATGCGGCGAGCCGGTCCCGCGCTTTCGAAACGCCGTCGCGCTCGGACATTACGCGGACACGCGCTCCCGCAACTTCGCCATCCGCAGCTGGAACAGGGTCTTGGTGATCAGCATCCGTTCCTCGATCGGCTTGAGCACCAGATCGTTGGCGCCTTCGCGCAGCAGGTTGGACTGCTTGTCGCGGTTGCCGTCGCCGGTCATCACCAGCACCGGCAGGCGGCGCTTGCCGTAGCCCAGTTCGTTGCGCACCGCGCGCAGCAGGTCGAGGCCGCTGATCTCGCCGTCCAGGGTCACGTCGGTGAGCAGCAGGTCGGCGCCGACGTCCTCGTGCCCGAGGTGTTCGCGCAGGTAGGCCAGGGCGTCGTCGCCGCGGCTCATGTGCAGCACGGTGATGTCGTGCGCCTGCAGCATGCGCCGGGTGGCCATGGCCACGGTGACGCTGTCCTCGACGTAGAGCACGCGCACGTCCGGCATCGGCTCGGGCTGGACGTAGCCGCGGATGAAGGCGGCGAGCGCGGCGTAGCCCTCGGCCTTGTCGAAATAGTCGGTGACGTCCTCGGTGAAGCGGCGCGCTTCGAGGTGGGCCTGGGCGTCGCCCGAGACCACGATCACCGGCACGTAGCGCTGGCCGGCCGCAGCGCGGACGTGGCGCGCGACCTGCAGGCCGTCGCCCTCCATCAACACCAGGGCGGTGGTCACCAGGTCCACCGGACCTGCGGCCAGTGCGGCCTGGACTTCGGTCAGGCCCGAGCAACCGACGATCTCGACGCCCGGCAGGTCGCGCTGGAGCATGTCGCCGATGAGCCTGCGCACCATCTTGGAGCTGTCGACCACCATCACCCGCGGGGTGTCGGTGGTCAGGTGGCGGACGTCGTGGGCAGGCATGCGTGGGCTGGGCTCGGACTGCGGTGGCGGAGTGTCGCGGGTCGGCGCGACCCTGCGCCGGAGGCTCCGGCGCCCGCCTCGGCGCGGCATCGCCGCACCGACGCGCCCCTGTCGATCACGTCAGACCCTAGTTTGACGCAGAAAATGGCCGGTGACCACGCCGGCGCCCAGCCAGCCGAGCACGGCGGCGGCGGCGAGCACGGCCAGGGCCTGCAGCGGATCGAGCCCGGCGAGGGCGAAGCCGCTGCCGTAGCTGTCCGCCAGCGCCCGCAGCGGTGCGCGCAGGGCGTACTCGGCGGCGGTCAGGAGGGCCAGCGAGAGGGCGCCGGCGGTCAGGCCGTAGGCGGCGCCGAGATACAGGAACGGTCGGCGGATGAAGCCGTCGGTGGCGCCGAGCGACTGCAGCACCGCGATTTCCTCGCGCCGGGCCTGGATGTCCAGGCGGACGGTATTGCCGACCACCAGCAGGGCGCCGAGCCCGAGCAGGGCGGCCAGCACCAGCGCCACGCGCTCGCCGAAGGCCAGCCAGCGGTCCAGGCGTGCGCGCCAGACGGCGTCGTGCTGGACGAAATCCGCCTCCGGCAGCGCCTGCAGGGCGGTCAGCAGCGCGGTCTCGTCGCCGCGGGGGCGCACGATCAACACGCTCGGCAGCGGGTTCTCGCCGATCGCGGCGACGGCATCGGCGTAGGCCGTGCCGGCTGCGCGCAGGCCGGCCAGGCCTTCGTCCGGGCTGCGCACGACGACCTCGGCGACATCGCCGCGACCGCGCAGCGCGATCGCCAGCGCCTCGGCGCGGTCCAGCGTCGTCGCGGGTTTCAGGAAAACGGTCGCCTCGCGCGCGCGCTCCAGCGAGCCGCCCAGGCGGGCGACGTTGTCCAGCACCAGCGCCAGTCCCAGCGGCAGCGACAGCGCCACGGCCATCACGCCGACGGTGAGCAGGGTCGCCCAGGGTCGATGCAGCATCCGGCCGAGGCTCGCGACCAGACTGTGCAGGTGGTGATCGAACCATGCCGCGACCCGCGAGCGCGGTTTCGCGACGGTCGCGGCGGGCTTAGCCATCGGCCAGCTCCTCCGGCGAGATGTCGTCGAGCAGCCGGCCGTGGTCCAGCACCAGCACGCGTTTCTTCATCCGCTTGACCAGCCCGAGGTCGTGGCTGGCGACGAGCACGCTGGTGCCGCGCTCGGGCAGCGCCGCGAACAGGGCCATGATCTCGGCCGAGAGGGTGGGATCGAGATTGCCGGTGGGCTCGTCCGCGACCAGCAGCGCCGGTTCGCCGACGAGGGCGCGGGCGATGCCCACGCGCTGCTGCTCGCCGGCGGACAGCTGGGTCGGCAGCGCGTCGGCGCGCGTGCCGAGGCTCACCCGGTCGAGCACGCTGCGCACGCGCTTGCGGATCTCGTCGCGGCGCAGGCCGCGCAGCTGCAGCGGCAGGGCCACGTTCTCGGCCACGCTGCGGTCGGTGAGCAGGCGGTGATCCTGATAGACCACGCCGACCTCGCGGCGGTGCATCGCCACCCCACGGCCCGTGGTGTTGCGCAGGTTGCGCTCGCCGAACAGCACCGCGCCGCGGGTCGGCCGTTCGGACAGATGGATGAGTTTGAGCAGGGTGCTCTTGCCGGCGCCGGAGTGGCCGGTGACGAACAGCATTTCGCCGCGCTCCACCGAGAAACTCAGATCGGTCAGGGCCGCGTGGCCGCCCGGATACTGCTTGCTGACGTTGTCGAAACGGAGGACGGCCATGACGTCGGATTATGCGGAAGCGACGCCCCGCTGCACAGGACCCGGTCCGGCGCGGCGGCCGTCCCGCGCATCAGCGCAGCAGCGCGATCAGGGTCGCCTTCAGCCGGCGACCCTCGTCGCGGAACCAGTCCCGCTGGTCGCGCCAGGACGGGAAACGCGCCTCGACTTCGCGCCAGTAGGCCGGCGAATGATCGTGGTGGATGAGATGGCACAGCTCGTGCACCAGCACGTACTCGAACGCCGGCGGCGGCGCCAGCACCAGCGACAGGTCGAGAGCCATGGTGCCGTCCGGCGCCAGCGATCCCCACTGCGAGCTCATGATCTTCAGCTGCACGCGTCGCGGCGCGCGCGGCAGCGATGGCAGGTACGACGGCAGCCAGCGACCGATGTCGGCGCGGGCTTCGGCTTCGTAGAAATCGCGCAGCGCGCGGTGGAGCGCGGCCTCGCCGGCGCGGGCGGCGACCCGGAACGTCACCCCGTCGGTATCGCGCTGCACCGCGGTGAAGCGTCCGTCGGTCCATCGGAGCGGCAGCGTCTCGCCGCGCAGCGGCAGCCCCGCGGTCAGATCGCGGCGCAGGGCGCCGATGTCGTCGGGATCGACCAGCCGGGTGAGCTGCATCCGCAGCCAGTCGCGGTGCTCGGCGAGGAAACGGTCGCCTGCGACGAGGCTGGCGCGTTCGGGCAGGGTGAGGCGGACGCCGCGTTCGCTCACCGAGAGTTTGATCCTGCGCGCGCGCGGGTCGCGGACGCGCAGGACTTCGACATCGCGGCCGTCGTCGAGGCGCAGCGGCACGCGATCGCGTTGTTGCGTGCGCGGCGGAGCGGAACGCGCGGCGGGGTCGCGCAGTCGGAAACGGAAGGGCATGCGCGGCATGCTACCCGTTGCCGCGCGCGCGCGACAGCTTGACGCCGCCGCATTCGCGCGTTCGCGGGGCTGCGTTCAGTCCGCCCTGGACAGCTTGAGCGCCGGTTCGAGGGTCAGGAACAGCCGTCGCACTTCCGCGCTGAACAGCGCGAAACGCGCGTCGAGTTCCGCGCGCAGGTCGTCGCGTTCGGAGGATTCGAGCTGATCCACCGCGCCGTCGAGGAATTTCAGTTTGCGGATCGTCAGATCGTCGCCGAGCACGAACCCCAGATGATCGTCCAGGGTCAGCGCGAGCCGCGCGACCTGCTTGCCGGCTTCCAGGTGCTTGGCGATCTCGTCGCTCTCCAGTTCCTGGCGCTGGCATTTGATCACCGCGCCGTTGTCGACCGGGTCGCGCAGTTCGCATTCGTCGCCCAGCGAGAGACCCTTCGGCAGCGGATCGCCGGCGATCCAGCCGGTCAGCACCGAGCGCGGCGCGACCTCGGCGTTGAGCGGCAGCGCCGGGAAGCTGCCGAGCGCGCTGCGCACGTCGGAGACCACCGCTTCGGCGCTCTTGCGCGAGGAGGTGTCGACGGCGATGAAGCCGTGCCCGAGATCGAGCATCGCATCCGTGCGCCCGGGCTTCACGAATGCGCGCGGCAGCAGTTCGTGCACCAGGTCTTCCTTCAGCCGCTTGCGCGCGCGGCCGCCGAGCTTGCGGCCCTCCTTGTCCTCGATCTCCTGCAGCTTCTTCTGAAGCAGATCGTTCACCACCGAGCCGGGCAGGATCTTGTCCTCGCTGCCGGCGGTCAGCCAGATCGCGTCGCCGATGCGATGCGACAGCGCTTCCTCGCCGCGCCCGAACGGCGAGACGAAACCGCGCGAGGACAGTTCCAGCGCGCCGACCGGCTTGAGCGCGCATTCCGCCAGGCCGGCGTCGAGATCGTCGAAGTTCAGGGAGGCGGGGAAGCGGAAGAACGTGAGGTTGCGGAAGAACATGGGGGGTCCGGAAGGTGGAAATCGTCTCGTCCCCGCGACGATGGCCGGGGGACGCGTTGTCGATGGAAGTGCGGGAAGCGAGGGACCGGAAAGCGGTCCCGCGCTCCGCTCGGGAGGACGGCGTCAGGGCATCCCGGGGCGGTCGGATACATCCGCCGGAGCCGGGTCGCCCGCCAGCCACGCATGCGCATCCGGCAGCGTCCCCCCGCCGCGCTTGCCCAGCGAGAGGAAGTCGAACAGCTTCGGATCGCTCAGCTGCGACGGGCGGATGTCGCCCAGCGCGCGCGCGATCTGTTCGATCCGGCCCGGGGTCTCGCGTTCCCAGGCGTCCATCATCTTCTTCACCTGCTTGCGCTGCAGGTTCTCCTGCGACCCGCACAGATTGCAGGGGATGATCGGGAAGGCCTTCGCTTCGGCGTAGGCGGCGATGTCGTCCTCGCGCACGTAGGCGAGCGGACGGATCACGACATGCTTGCCGTCGTCGCTCAGCAGCTTCGGCGGCATGCCGCTGATCTTCGAGTGGAAGAACAGGTTGAGGAAGAAGGTGGCGACCAGATCGTCGCGGTGGTGGCCGAGCGCGATCTTCGTGAAACCATGGGCTTCGGCGTACGTGTACAGCGCGCCGCGGCGCAGGCGCGAGCACAGCGAACACATCGTCTTGCCTTCGGGGACCACGCGGGTCACGACCGAATAGGTGTCCTGCTCGATGATGTGGTAATCGACGCCGATCGACGTCAGGTAGTCCGGCAATACCGTTTCCGGAAAGCCGGGCTGTTTCTGGTCGAGGTTGACCGCGGTGATCGAGAACGAGACCGGCGCCTTCTTCTGCAACTGCAGCAGGATGTCCAGCATGGTGTAGCTGTCCTTGCCGCCGGACAGGCAGACCATCACTTTGTCGCCGTCCTCGATCATGCCGAAATCGGCGATCGCGCGACCGACCTGATGGCGCAGGCGCTTGGCGAGGCGGTTGGCTTCGTGCGCGGCGCGCCGGGACGGCGGCGGCAGGGGTTCGGACAGGGGCAGGGGCGTCGTCATGGGCCGCGCATTTTAGCCCCGAACCCTCGCGTCTCATCCGTGCCGACCCCGCATCGACGCCGCAACCATCGTGCGCCCTGCAAGCAACGGCACGCAGGCTGCATGGTGCGGCGCAGATGAAACCCATGTAACGCATTGATTTTCATGGGGCTGTGTCTTGGCACGATGCATGCGCCTGTTCCCGTGCCGGACGCAGCCCATCGCGCCGGCCTTTCCCCCGACACGAATGGAGCGATCCATGATCCAGATGCAGTCCCCTTCCAGCCGCGTTTCGCGGTCGATGCCGAAGACGTTGGCGGTCTTCGCTTCGCTCGCGATCGCCTGCGCCGCGCCGCTGGCGATGGCCCACGGCGTCGCCGGCGAACAGACCAAGGCGTACGAGCACTCCGAGCAGCCCGTCGCCGACAGCTGGATCACCGCGAAGGTGAAGGCCGACCTGCTGGTCACCGAAGAGACCAAGGGTCTCGACATCAACGTGAGCACGACCAACGGCGTCGTCACCCTCGCCGGCCGCCTCGACAACGCCGGCCAGGTCGAGAAGGCGATGGCCATCGCGCGCGCCGTCCGCGGCGTGAAATCGGTCGACGCGACCACGCTCACGGTGAAGCCGCGCGGCTGACGGACTTCCGACCGATCCGATCAGCGGCCGACGGATCCGGCACCGCGCCGATCCGGGCCACAGCACTCGAAGCCGTCGCCCGAAGTCGACCTCCCCCCCCCGCCTTCGGGCGCGGCTTCGACTCCGGCCGCCTGCGTGCAGGCGCCCTCCCTCCCCCGATACCAGGAGATTCGCGACATGAACACCGACATCATCCAAGGCAAGTGGAAGCAGCTCAACGGCCGCATCCGCCAGCAGTGGGGCAAGCTCACCGACGACGATCTGGCCGTGGCCGAAGGCGGCCGCGAGTACCTCGCCGGCAAGGTCCAGGAGCGTTACGGCATCGCCCGCGACGCGGCGATGGACCAGGTGAAGGACTTCGAGAAGAAGATCGATCCGCACTGATCCCGGCGCGTTCCACAGGAACGCCTTCCGCACGTCCGCAACATCCCTCCGCAACAACGCTCTCCGACGTCGTCGAGCCTGTCGACGTCGTCGGGGACAGAACCGCCGTCGCGTGCCCGTGCAGGCGCGCGACGGTTTCCGCCGGCGCATCTCCGCGAGCTCCCCCCGCGGATGCGCTGGCCTACCGGCTCGTCGATCCGTCCGCGCTCCTCCCCTCGGCGCGACCGCATCGGCGTCCGCCCCGCCTGTCGCGCCACGGGTCGCGCATGCGGGGAGTCGTGCCGACCCGTGACACGCTTCACCGCGACCTCAACGCGGATTCGCCGCCTCGCTCCGCCAGGCGGCTTTTTTTTGCCTGCGCATCGTGCGTATTGCAGGACGACCGCGCGGCGATCGTGCGCGTTGCACGCCGCGACGCGCGCAAGGCCCTGAAAGATCGTGGTCGCACCGCTGGCACGGCTCTTGCGCCGACATGTCCATCGCCGTTTGCCGCATCGCCCTTTCCGCCCGACCCGCGTCCACCGCCCGCATCGCGGGCAAGGAACGATCCATGCCCGCCGCATCCCCCGGTCTCGCCGCCGATTCGCCCTCGCGCCTGCCGCCCGCTTCGCCGGTGGCGATCCTGGGCCGCGTGCCGACGGCGGCCGATATAGTGACCGCAGCCTCGCCGTCGATGGAGTCTCGTCCCGTGTCCAGAGCCACCGCCCGTCCCGTCGGCCGCATCCTCGCCATCGACGACGATGCCCGGTTGTTGCAGAACTTCGCGATGGCGCTCGAACGCGACGGCTATGCGGTCGAGACCGCCGACAACCTCGCCGACGGTCTGCGTCTGGCCGCGACGCGTCCGTTCCATGTCTGCCTGCTCGACCACAACATCGGTTACGACTCGGGCATCGAGGCCCTGCCGCGGTTCGCCGAACTCGCGCCGCAGATGCGCACCATCATGGTCACCGCCAACGCCGGCGTCGACGATGCGGTCAAGGCGATCGGACTCGGCGCCACCGACTATCTGGTCAAGCCCTGCTCGCCCGAACAACTCCGCATCGCCGTCGCGCGCCAGCTCGAGGCCCGGCGCATGCTCGATCGCATCGACACGCTGGAACGCGAGTCCGGCGGCGGCGCGCCGGCCGAGCTGAGCAGCCGCACTCCCGCGATGCAGGCCGCGATCGACATGGCGCTGCAGGTCGCCCGCACCGACGCCAACCTGCTGGTTCTGGGCGAGAGCGGCACCGGCAAGGGCGTGCTGGCCCGCGCGGTGCATCGCGCGAGCGCGCGCGCCGGCGCCGAGTTCGTGACCGTGAATTGCCCGTCGCTGTCCGCGGAGCTGATGGAGAGCGAGCTGTTCGGGCACTCCAAGGGCTCGTTCACCGGCGCCGTGCAGAACACCGTCGGCCGGATCAGCCACGCCGACGGCGGCACCGTGTTCCTGGACGAGATCGGCGACTTCCCGCTGTCGCTGCAGCCCAAGCTGCTGCGTTTCATCCAGGACAAGGAATACGAGCGCGTCGGCGACCCGGCGACCCGCAAGGCCGACGTCCGCATCGTCGCCGCGACCAATCGCGACCTCGAAGCGATGGTCCGCGACGGCCAGTTCCGGCTCGATCTGCTGTATCGGCTCAACGTCATCGCCATCACGCTGCCGCCGCTGCGCGAGCGCCAGGAGGATCTCGAGGCGCTCGCCAACGGATTCGTCCGTCGCTACGCCGGCGAGTACGGCCTGCCCGCGCGACGCCTCTCCGCCGCGGCGCTGGCCAAACTGCGCACCTACGCGTGGCCGGGCAACGTGCGCGAACTCCAGAACATGATGGAACGCGCGGTGATCCTCGGCCGCGGCGAAGAGATCGGTCCGGAGCTGCTCGCGCTCAACGGCGCACGTACGGCCGAGGTGCAGCCCGGCGCGCTCATCTCGCTGCAGGAGCTCGAGAAACGCCACATCGAGCGCATCCTCGCCAGCAGCGAGAGCCTCGACGCCGCCGCACGCACGCTCGGCATCGACGCCTCCACCCTGTACCGCAAGCGCAAGCTCTACGGCTTCTGAGCCGCTTTCCGCCTCGACCGCCCCATGCTTCCCGGCTACCAGATGAAAGATTCCCACGTCGACCCGGCTTCCCGGGACTTCGCCACGACGCCGCTGGGCGATGCCCTCACCCTCCTCGGGTGGATCTTCCTGCTCGTCGGTCTCGGCGCGGGCAGCGGCGTATTGTTCGGTCCCGACGAGTGGTACGCGGGCCTGCTCAAACCGACCTTCAACCCGCCGTCGTGGCTGTTCGGTCCGGTGTGGACGGCGCTGTACGCGTCGATGGCGATCGCGTTGTGGTGGATGCGCCGGGATCGCGCCGCCGATCCGGCGCAGCGGCGTCGCGCCGGGCGGCTGTTCGCGGTGCAATTCGTGCTGAACCTGATCTGGACCCCGCTGTTCTTCGGTCTGCGCAGTCCGGGGCTCGCCTTCGTCGACATCTGCCTGTTGTGGGTCGCGCTGCTGGCGACCATGCTGGCCTTCGGGCGCGTGCGGCCGCTCGCGGGATACCTCCTGCTGCCCTACCTGCTGTGGATCTCGTTCGCGCTGGTGCTGAACGGTACGATCTGGCTCATGAACGCCTGAGCCCGCGCGGCTCGGCCGGAACCCGTACGTCCGAGAGGCCGCCGCCATGCCGCTGTCCCGCATCTCGCAGTTCCGGAACCGCGCCAACGTCGGCCTGCTGGCGCTCGCGTTCGCGGTGATCGCGATCACCTCGGTGGTATCGGTCCATTCGATCAACGCGCTGCGCGATGCGGTCGAGGTGATCACCCACACCATCGAGGTCAAGGACACGCTGTCCGGCGTGAAGCACGAACTCGGTCGCATGGAGAGCGATGGCCTGCGTTACATGGTCGGCGGTTCGGCGATGCACCGCGACGGCCTGCGACAGCATCTGGACGCGGTGGAGCGCGGCATCGCCCGTCTCGGCGTGCTGGTCGACGACAACGCGGAACAGCAGGCGCAGCGTAAGCGATTGTCGAAGGATCTGGCGACGCTGCGCGGCCGCGTCCGGCAGTCGATCGAGATCAAGGAAGCGGATCTGCGTCGCGGTCGGGACGACGCCAGCCTGCGCCGGCTGCGCGACGGGCGCGGTGAGGACATCGTGGTCCGGATGCGCAACGTGCTCGAGGCGATGTCCGCCGAAGAGGACCGGCTGCTGCGCGAGCGCCAGAGCGAGCGCGACGTGCTGATCAAACAGACCAACGCGACGCTGCTGATCGCCAACGGCCTCGCGCTGGTCGCGGGCCTGCTCGGGTTCCTCGCCCTGCGCCGCGCGCAGCGCGAGGAGGAGAACGCGCTCCTGGTCGAACTGCGCGCCGCGCAGGCGCACCGCGCCAGCGACGAGAAGAGCGCCTTCCTCGCCAGCATGAGCCACGAGATCCGCACGCCGATGAACGCGATCTTCGGTTTCGCACAATTGCTCGCGGATCATGTCGACGAGCCGCTGCAGAAGGAATGGGTCGCCTCGATCCGCAAGAGCGGGCACATGCTGCTGGCCTTGATCAACGACGTGCTCGATCTGTCCAAGATCGAGGCGGGAAAACTGCAGTTGAACCCGCAGGGCACCGACATTCCCGAGCTCGTCGGCGAGATCGTCGCCCTGTTCGAACCGATGGCCGAGGCGAAAGGCCTTCTCCTGCACGTCGCGATCGACCCGGACGGCATGGTGCCGGTGGCCATGGACGCCCAGCGCCTGCGCCAGATCCTCATGAACCTGCTGAGCAATGCGGTGAAGCACACCGAATCCGGCGAGATCGCGGTGGAAGTCTCCATGCGCGACGCGCCGCTCGGCACGGGGCGCGATCTGCGCCTGCTCGTCCGCGATACCGGCACCGGCATCCATCCCGACGAACAGGCGCGGATCTTCGAACCGTTCTACCAGGCCGAGAGTCCGGACGGCAAAGTGCGTCAGGGCACCGGCCTCGGCCTGAGCATCACCCGCCGGCTGGTGGATCTGATGCAGGGTCGCATCCATGTCATCAGCCGTCCCGGCGAAGGCGCGACCTTCCGCGTGGACATCCCCGATCTGGCGCCCGCAGCGGCGGTCGCGAGCACCATCTCGGACGACATCGAGGCGCGCGCGGATTTCGATCGTCTGCCGGCATTGCGGATCCTGGCGGTGGACGATGTCGAATGGAACATCGAAGTCATCAAGGGCTACCTGCGCGGCAGCCGGCACGCGCTGGCGATCGCCCGCAACGGCGAAGAAGCGCTGCAGATCGCCGCCGAATTCCGGCCGGACGTGGTGCTGATGGATCTGCGTATGCCGCGCATGAACGGGTATCGCGCGGTCGAAGCGCTGCGCGCCGACCCGACCCTGCGCCACGTGCGCGTCGTCGCGGTCACGGCCTCGAGCCTCGCCGACGAGGGCGGGAGCGCGGAGGTCCGTTTCGACGGCTATCTCCGCAAGCCCTATGCGCCGTCCGAACTGCTCGATGCGCTGCGGACGCTGTTCGGCGAGCGCGAGGACATCGCCGCCGCAGACGCGACGCGACCCGATGCCGCGGATGCGAGCGTTCCGGTCACCCCGCGCGAGGAGGCGCTGGCCGAGTGGCGCGTCGTGTGCGGGGCGCCGCTGCAGGCCCTGCGTACGCGGATGCGGGTGCGCGAGATCGGCGAATTCTCGAAGCGGCTCGATCTGCTCGCGGACGCCATCGGCGATCCCGCCCTGCAGGCCGATGCGCGCGCGCTGCGCGCGGCGGTGCAGCGTTTCGACGTCAATCGGATGAAGATCGTCCTGGACCGGCTCGCAGAACCCCCGGACGACGGTACGCCAGCGGAGGTTGCACGCGATGCCCAATAGGTTCCTTTCCCCGGTCGCGCTGCCGGTGGTGATGGTGATCGACGACCAGAGCGCGAACGTGCAGGTCGTCGGACAACTGCTGACCCACGCCGATTACGACGTGGTGCCGGTGCTGGACGGTCGCGAGGCCCTCGCCCTCGCGCAGCGCAGTCCCCCGGATCTCGTGCTGCTCGACATGCGCATGCCCGGGCTGGACGGATTCGCCGTACTCGAAGGTCTGCAGGCGATGCCGGAAACCCGCGAAGTGCCGGTGGTGTTCCTGACCGCCGACCACGAACGCGACAGCCTGGTGCGCGCGTTCTCCGCCGGCGCGGTCGATTACATCACCAAACCCTTCATCGCCGAGGAGCTGCTGGCGCGGGTGCGCACGCATCTCGATCTCAAACGCTCGCGCGAGCGGCTCGCGCGGGTCGCCGAGGAACGCCAGCGCATGGCCGAGATCGTCAGCCACGACCTGCGCAATCATTTCGGCAACATCCTCTTCTCCGTGGACATGCTGCAGGAGCCGGGATTGCCCGAGGACGCGCGCGCCCGTCTGGCGGGCTCGATCCGCGAGTCGGCCGAGGCCGGCGTGCTGTTCCTGCAGGCCTTCCTCGATCAACGGCAGGACCAGTCGCAGGGCGTGGCGGTGGCGCCGATGCGCGCGACGGCGCTGGCGGAGGGCGCGATCCGGTTGCTGTCGCAGCAGGCGGAGCGCAAGCGGATCGCGTTGCGCCTCGACAGCGACGAACCCGAGCTGCAGGTGCTCGCCGAAGCTGCCGGCGCCGGTCACGTGCTGCAGAACCTGCTGTCGAACGCGATCAAGTACGGTCCCGCGGATGGGGAAGTGGTCGTCACCGTCGGGCGTCGCCGCGAGTTCGCCGCGATCGCGGTGCACGATCGCGGCCCCGGCATTTCCGCGCAGGATCGCGAACGGCTGTTCAAACGCTACGTGCGGCTGGGCGCGACGCCGACCGGCGGCGAAACGTCGACCGGCCTCGGTCTCGCGCTCGCCAAGCAGCGGGCCCGCACCATGGGCGGCGACCTCTGGTACGAGGACCGCCCCGGGGGCGGCGCGAGTTTCGTGTTCGAGCTTCGCCTGGCCTGATCGCCGGCCCCCGCGACGCCGGAGCGCCGCGGGGAGCCGTCGCGACGACGGTCCATCGGACGGCCGGTGCGTCAGACGACCTTGCGGCGGCCGAAGATGAGCGACAGCACGAACAGCACCAGGAACACGAAGAACAGGATCTTGGCGATGCCCGCCGCGGCGCCGGCGATGCCGCCGAAACCGAGCACGGCCGCGATCAGGGCGACGACCAGGAAAACGAGCGCGTAGTGCAGCATGGGACTTCTCCTCGATGGATTCTCGATGGCGACGGATCGCGGTTGCGACCTCGCAGGAGAACCATCAAGACGCGTGCCAGACGGGCATCGCGACGTGAATGTTCGACAACGCTCGGAAATTCAGCGACTTGGCCGGCAACGACGCGCGGCGCAACCGTTTCGATGCGGAGGCCGCGCCCCGTCGCGTAAACGCATCCTGCACGGCATCGTGCGGAACGCGGGGTGCGCGATGCATCGGAGGCCGCGGAAACCCCGTGGAATCCGGCGCTTGCGGTTGGCACGCGATTTGATGGTGATGCCTTGGGGTTCGCGTGAACCCGCAACCGCGCAGGAGACCGTCATGCCCAGGTCGATTCCGCTCCAGGTCCGGGAAGCCCGCCGCGTCTCGTGGCGCCGCCGTCGCCGTCACCGGCTGCTGCTGGCGCTCGCGATGATCTGGACGGCGCTTCTCGCCACCGCGGTGACGACGGCCGAAGACGTTGCGACGGCCCAGGACATTGCGACGGCCGATTTCGTGCTGACGCCCGCGCCGCAGGAAGCGCTCATCGACGCGTCGATGATGGTCGAGACGGGGCGCTGATCGAGGCCGGCGTCCGGAAGCCGCGGTCCGAACGACCGCCCCGCATTGCCGTTGCGGGTCCGGTGCTAAGCTCGCGGCATGAACCAGCCGACCGACCCCGCCGAGATCGCCCGCATCGCCCAGCGTCTGGCCGAGCTGCGGCTGGAGCACCGGGATCTCGACCTGGCCATCGACCGCCTGCACGACAACATCGCCGCCGACGAACTGGCGATCAAGCGTCTGAAGAAACGCAAGCTGCAGCTCAAGGACACCATCGCCCGGCTGGAATCCGCGCTGATTCCCGACGAGCCGGCGTAGCGCGCAGTCGCGACGACGGCGCCGCGACTCATCCGCCGAGCGAGACTTCCTCGAGCGTGATCGCGAAGAATTCGACCTTGCCGCAATCGGGCGAGGCGCAGGCGTAGGCGTCGAAGGATTCGCGGTTGACCAGCAGTTCGCCGAGCTGGCCGTAGACCACCGGCAGGGCGCGGGTGCCTTCGTGGAAACGCAGGCGGCCGAGCGTCTTCATCGGGGTGCCGCAGCGCAGGCACTTGAGATCGCGTTCCTCGGGAACGCCGGTATCGAGCTGCAGGACATCGTCGCGAACGAAATCCGAAGCGGGAGGGCCGCCATCGTGCTGCGCGCCGCAGTTCCAGCAGATCCCGAAATCTGAATCGTTGTCTTCGCCGCAGCTGGGGCAGTTCCAGATCGCCATGCGGGTCTCCCGGGGTTCGTCGTCGGCGCGTCGTCCGCAGGATAGCGACGGGCGCGGCGCATGCGTCCCGGATCGCCATCCGTTCCGGCGCGTGGCGGCAACGCGGCGACAGGCGGCGTTGTTGCGCCGCAACAACAATCGTATTCACGCCGACACGCGCGGGGCCGGGCTATCCTGCCCCGTCGCCCGGGGAGGACCGCGCATGCTGCGGATGCAAGAACGCCTGTCGCTGCCGTTTCTGATGCTGTTGAGCTTGCCCTCGACGGCGATGGGCTTCGCGCTGGCGGTGCAGATCTCCGCGCTGAGCTGGTTGATGTCGACGAAGTACGGGCTGAAGCTCGACGAGATCGGACTGGTGTGGGCCGCGGGTCCGCTGGCCGGCATCCTCGGCCAGGTCATCATCGGCATCGTCAGCGACAACGTCTGGTTGTGGGGCGGTCGCCGCCGTCCGTTCATCCTGGTCGGCGGCGTCCTCACCGCGCTGATGCTGCTGGCGTTGCCGTCGATCGGCGCGATCGACGCCGCGCTGGGGCTGGACGCGATCCTCGGCGTCGCGATCGCGGTCGCGCTGGCGCTGGACCTGTCGATCAATCTCGGTTTCAACCCGACGCGGTCGATCATCACCGACGTCACCCCGGAAGGTCCCAAGCGTACCGCCGGCTACACCTGGATGCAGACGGTGTCCGGCACGTTCGGCGTGCTGGCGTACGCGATCGGCTGGAAATTCGGCAACATCGCGCTGATCTACTTCGGCGCCGGGCTGGCGCTGGTGTTCTCGGTCGTGCCGATGCTGCTGGTCGAGGAGCCGCGGACGTTGCCGCACACGGAGAACGCGGCGGGCGGCGAGAAGCTCCGCATCGGCGCGCTGCTGCTGCTGATGCGGCCGCTGTGGGCGTTCGCGGTCTACGCGATCATCGCGATGGGCCTCAAGCTGGCGAAGGTCGAGAGCCACAGTCTGTGGCTGGAGGTCGGCTTCGGCGCGCTGGCGCTGGCGCTCATCGCGCATGCGCTCACCGAGCGGCAGGCGCTGGACGGGCGCGAGGACATCGCCGGATTCCGCAAGGTCCTGGCCGCGCACGCGATCAGCTGGTTCGGGATGCAGACGCTGTTCGTGTTCATGATCGGCTTCGCGCAGCAGCGGTTCCCGACGCTCGACGCCGACGCCACCGGCCAGCTGATGTCGTTCGCGTTCCTGTCGCTGAACGCGGTCGCCGCGGTGGTGCCGGCGCTGCTGCTCAATCCGCTGGCGCGGCGTTTCCGCGAGGTGCCGGTGCATGCGGCCAGTCTCGCCACGATGGCCGTGGGCTTCGGCTTCGTCTATCTGTTCGGCCATACCCACGTCGCGGTCTACGTCGGCATGGGCCTGATGGGCCTGGGCTGGGGCGCGATCGTCAGCCTGCCGTTCGCGATCTTCTCGCAGAGCGTGTCGCCGGCGCGCATCGGCCTGTACATGGGCGTGTTCAACCTCAGCGTGGTGCTGCCGCAGCTGGCGGTGAGCCTGGGCGTCGGCCACCTGCTGTCGCGGATCGAGGACAAGGCGCTGGTGTTCGCCATCGGCGGCGCCTGCATGCTGGCCTCGGCGCTGGCCTGGCTGGCGGTGAAGCAGGGCGCGCCGCACGGCGCGACGACCGCGGCGGGCGGCGGCCACTGATCGGACGCGCATCGCCGGCTCGCGCTAAACTGCGGCTCCGGTTCGGACGGACAGCCCCATGGCGCAGCGCAAAACCAAGGCCACTTCTGTCGATATCGCCCATCGCGCCGGGGTGTCGCAGGCGACCGTGTCGCGGGTGCTGCGCGGCAGTCCGCTGGTCAACGCCGAAACCCGCAAGCGGGTGCTCGATGCGGTCCAGGAGCTGAACTACAAGGTCGATCGTCGCGCGTCCAGTCTGCGCACCCAGCGCGCCGGCACGCTGGCGCTGCTGCTGTTCGAGGACCCGACCGAGGACGAGTCGAACATCAACCCGTTCTTCCTGTCGATGCTGGGTTCGATCACGCGCGCCTGTGCGCGCCACCATCACGACCTGCTGGTGTCGTTCCAGCAATTGTCGGACGACTGGCACGCCGACTACGAGGACAGCATGAAGGCCGACGGCCTGATCCTGCTCGGTTACGGCGATTACGTCGACTACCGCCCGAAGCTGGAGAAGCTGGTCGAGAAGGGCACCCATTTCGTCCGCTGGGGCGCGGTGCTGCCGGACCAGCCGGGGGTGTCGATCGGTTGCGACAATTTCGCCGGCGGACGCCTGGTCGGCGAGCATCTGCTCGGTCTCGGCCGGCGCAACATCGCCTTCCTCGGCGACGCGTCCCCGCACTATCCCGAATTCCACGCCCGCTATCGCGGCTGCGAGCTGGTGCAGCGCGAGGCCGGCATTCCCGAGGAACCGGCGCTGCAGGTCGACGCGCTCAGTTCGGAAGAAGAAGGCTACGAGGCGGCGAAGGCCCTGCTCGGTCGCGGCGTGCTGTTCGATGCGGTGTTCGCGGCCAGCGACCTGATCGCCATCGGCGCCATCCGCGCGCTGCACGAACACGGCCTGCGCGTGCCCGAGGACGTGGCCGTGGTCGGGTTCGACGACATCGCGATGGCGCGGTTCTGCAATCCGCCGCTGACCACCGTCTACCAGGACACCGCGCGCGCCGGCGAGATGCTGGTCGAGACGCTGCTGCAACTGGTCAACGGCCAGCCGGCGGAGAGCCGCATGCTGCCCGCGAAGCTGGTGGTGCGGCGATCGAGCGGCGCGCTCGGCTGAGCCGCGCCGCGCCGCGCCCGCACGCAGAAGGGGGATCGACCGATGCGGCTGCTCTGCGCTTCCAACAGTCTCGCGTTCGTGCATTCGCTGCGCATCGCTCTCGACGGCGAGGACATCCGGACCTATTGCACCGACGCCGATGCGACGCTGTCCAGCATCGCCGGACCGATGACCGGCATCGCGGCGAGACTCTACGTGCTGCACGAGGCAGACTGGGACCGGGCCGTCGACGTGATGCGCGCGCTGGACGAGAGAGCGAACGACACCGACGACGCCGACGACGCATCCGCCGAGGGCGAAGCGCCGGCGACCGCGCCGGCCTCGACCTATCCCTACTGGATCTGGCTCGTGGTCGGCGTCGTCGCGGCCGCGGCGTTCGCCGTCGTCCGCAACCTCTGAGCGTCCGGTTTTCGCCCTGTCCGGGGCGAGGTCATGCCGCGGTCGCGGAACGCCCGCCCGGCTCGCGCACCTGCAGGGTCAGCAGGCCGGCGAGGATCATGCTCGCGCCGCCGAGCATCAGGATGCCCGCGGGGCTGCCGTCGAACAGCGTCTTCAGCAGGTATCCCAGCGAGGCCACCGCGACCAGCTGCGGGATGACGATGAAGAAGTTGAAGATGCCCATGTACACGCCCATCTTCCGCGCGGGCACGCTGTCCGAGAGCAGGGCGTAGGGCAGCGAGAGGATCGAGGCCCAGGCGAAGCCCACGCCGGCCATCGACAGCATCAGCCAGTCCTCGTTCGGCAGGAACGGGATCAGGATCAGGCCGGCGCCGCCCAGCGCGAGATTGACCAGATGGGTGATGCGGAGGCCGAAACGGCGCGCCATCATCGGAATGAACACCGCGGCCAGCGCGGCGAAACCGTTGTAGGCGGCGAACAGCACGCCGACCCAGTTGCCGCCGGTGTTGAAGGCCTCGGACGACGGATCGGTGCTGCCGAAGTAGATCGCGGCCACCGCGGGCGTGGTGTAGATCCACATCGAGAACAGCGCGAACCAGGAGAAGAACTGGACCACGGCCAACTTGCGCATGGTGTCCGGCATCGCCTGGATATCGGTCATCACTTCCGCGAAGGCGCTGTCGCGACCGACCACGTTGTACAGCAGCAGGGCCAGACCGTAGGCGGCGAGCAGCGCGCCCAGCAGATACAGTTCGCGCGGCAGGCCCTGCCAGGCGACGAACGCCGCCGCCGCCGCGCCGACGAACAGCCACAGCGTGCCGAAACGCGTGATGCGACCGTGGTCGAGCGCCGCCCGCGGCGTCTCGGGCGCCTCGTCGTAGGCGTGCAGCGTTTCCGGCGGGTATTCGCGGCTGCTCAGCACCGTCCACAGGATCGCGCCGAACATCGCGCCGGCGCCGGCGTAGAACGCGAAGCGCACGGTGTCCGGCACTTCGCCCGGCGCGGCGGTATTGGCCACGCCCCACTTCTCCAGCATCCACGGCAGCATGCTGGCGATCACCGAGCCGACGCCGATGAAGAAACTCTGCATCGCGTAGCCCTTGGCGCGTTGCGACACCGGCAACTGGTCGCCGACGTAGGCGCGGAACGGCTCCATCGCGACGTTGATCGAGGCGTCCAGCACCCACAGCGTGCCTGCGGCGATCCACAGCGCGGGCGAATTCGGCATGAAGATCAGCGCGACCGAAGCGAGCAACGCGCCGATCAGGAAATAGGGGCGTCGGCGCCCGAACGTCGGATGCCAGGTGCGATCGGAGAAGTAACCGATGATCGGTTGCACGATCAGGCCGGTGAGCGGCGCGGCCATCCACAGGCCCGGCAGCGCGTCCATTTCCGCGCCGAGAGTCTGGAAGATGCGGCTGACGTTGGCGTTCTGCAGCGCGAAGCCGAACTGGATGCCGAGGAAGCCGAAGCACATGTTCCAGATCTGCCAGAACGACAGCTGCGGCTTTTGGGTCGTCGGGTGTGCGGACATCGGATGCCTCTGTTCTGGTCGTCGGACGCGCCGGCGGCGACGCCGGTCGCGCATCATCGCGCGGTTACCATGCCCGTGCGCAGCGCCCGCGGCACGTTGCGACGCAACATCGCGCGCATGCAAACGTATTCAGGCGAAAACACTCGCCGACGGCGGGCCCGGCGCCGTCGCGCATGGCATCGTCGCGCTCCCGGAACGGCCCCGCGAATCCGCGCATGCAGCACACGATCCGCCGCGATGCGTCACATCGGTTTCGCAGCGCAGTGCTTCGCGATGAACGCCTCGTGGGTCGGCATCACGCGGACGCAGTTGGCGATCACGCCCCGGATGTTCTGCATGTAGTCGGCGATCTGCGCCTCGGGGTACACGTCGACCATCGCGTGATAGGACCGCGGCGTCATCCGCTGGCCGTGCATCACCTGCATCCAGCTGGGTTCGGCGAACAGTTCGTTGGCGTCGCGGAAGATCCGGCCGTTGCTGTTGAACAGCGCCATCTTGCGGGTCAGCGACTCCGGCACGTCCATCGTCCGGCAGTAGTTCCAGAACGGGGTGTCGTCGCGCTCGGTCGCGTGGTAGTGCAGGATCAGGAAATCGCGGATCTTGTCGAACTCGAAATCCGAATGGGCGTTGAATTCGTCGATGTCGGTCTGGTCGAAACCGGCATGCGGGAAGAACGCGGTCAGGCGCGCGATGCTCGACTGGATCAGATGGATGCTGGTGGATTCCAGCGGTTCCATGAAACCGCTGGCCAGACCGACGGCGACCACGTTCTTGTTCCAGAACTTCTTCCGCTTGCCGGTGACGAAGCGCAGGACGCGCGGCTCGGCCAGGGCCTCCCCTTCGAGGTTGGCCATCAACGTCGCGACCGCTTCGTCTTCGCTGATGAAGCGGCTGCTGAAGACGTGGCCGTTGCCGACGCGGTGCTGGAGCGGGATCCGCCACTGCCAGCCGGCGTCGCGCGCGGTCGAGCGGGTGTACGGGGTGAGCGGCGTGGTGCGCACGCAGGGCACCGCGGCCGCGCGGTCGCAGGGCAGCCAGTGGGTCCAGTCGATGTAGCCGGTCTTGAGCGTCTGTTCGATCAGCAGGCCGCGGAAGCCGGTGCAGTCGACGAACAACTGGCCGGGGATGCGCTCGCCGTTCTCCATCGCGATCGCGCGGATGAAGCCGCTCTCGGGGTCCTGCTCGACGCCCGCCACCTTGCCTTCGGTGCGGACGACGCCGCGCGCTTCCGAGTACTTCCGCAGAAAGCGCGCGTAGAGGCCGGCGTCGAAATGGTAGGCGTAGGCGATGTCGGCCAGCGGCGAGTTGGGGCGATCGGTCACCGCGCGCATGAACCGGTTCTCGCGCGCCGCGGCGGTGTTGATCGAATAGTCGTCCAGCGGCGCCGCCTTGCCGGCCTGATGCATCTTCAGCCAGTACTGGTAGAACGGCACCAGCCCGAGGTCCTGGCCGATCTTCCCGAAGCCGTGGATGTAGCTGTCGCCGAGCCGCCCCCAGTTCACGAACTCGATGCCGAGCTTGAACGAGCCCATCGTCTCGCGCATGAACTCCGCTTCGTCCAGTTCGAGCGCCTGGTTGTACAGCTTGATCATCGGAATCGTGGCTTCGCCGACGCCGACGGTGCCGATCTCCTCGGATTCGACGAGGCGGATGGAATAGGATCGGTTCAGTACTTTCGACAGCGCCGCGGCGGTCATCCAGCCGGCGGTGCCGCCGCCCACGATCACGATCTCGGACACACGATGGTCGGCGGCGGACGCGGTCTTCATGCAGTGGAGTCTCATTGAAATGCGCGACAAGTATGCGTTTCCCGACGCCGCAGGTCATCCCGCATGGCGCCGGTCCATGGGTTCGCTCCGGACGGCTGCATACGTATTCATGGCGGCGGTCGGTGCACTGCTCGCGCCGGTCGTCCTCGCCGCCCCGTCCGACCCGGACGGCGACGCCGCTCGTGTCGCCGCCTGCGACGCCGAAACGTCCGCGACCGTGTTGCATCCCGAGGCGGCGCCGATGCCCGCGGCCCGGGCCTACTGGCTGGATCGGACGACGATCCAGTGGCCCGGTGCGTCTGAGGACGGTCGTGTCCGCCTTTATCGCGCCGCGCGCGCCGGGTTGCGTGCGGAGCGCGGGCAAGCGGTGCGCGGCGCCGAGGGCGTTCTCGAGCTCGCACCCGCCAAGGGCGTGCTGTCCGCCGCGGTGGCGGAACGGTTCCGCTTCGTCGGCGAAGGTCCGCGTTACCGTCTGCCCGAAGCCGTCGATGTCGATGCCTGGCTGCGCGACCAGGTGCTGCTGGTGCGCGAGGACGCGCAGGGGCGCGTGCTGGAGGCGACGGCGCTGCAGATCGCGGGCGCGCTGGACGATCGCTACGCGGCGGCGGAAGACGCGACGCTGGGCGCGCATCGTCATGGTCCGCCTTCGGGAGCGGAAGATTTCGCGACCCGCTTCGCGCTGTGGGCGCCGACCGCGCAACGCATCGCTGTCTGTCTCTATGAGGACGCGCGCGCCACCGAAGCGCCGATCGCGCGTCGCGACGATGCCACGGGGGTCTGGACGCGGGATCTGCCCGGGAGCGCGCATGGTCGGCGATACGCTTTTCTCGTCGATGTCCACGTGCCCGGCGTGGGCATCGTCCGCAATCGCGTCACCGATCCGTATTCGCTGGCCCTGACCACGGATTCGAAGCGCAGCGTCGTGCTCGACCCCGACGCTCCGGACAGCAAGCCCGCCGGTTGGGATGCCGCGCCGCGCCCTGCGGCGGCGACGCACAACGTCGACATGAGCGTGTACGAACTGCATGTGCGCGATTTCTCCCGCGACGATGCGACCGTGCGCGCACCGTGGCGTGGAAAATATCTGGCCTTCACCGAGCCGGACTCGGCCGGCATCCGCCATCTGCGCGCGCTGCGTGCGGCGGGTATGACCGACCTCCATCTGCTCCCGGCCTACGATCTGTCCACCGTGCCGGAACGCGGCTGCGTCGAACCCGCGATTCCGACCGCCGCGCCCGACAGCGAGGCGCAGCAGGCCGCCGCGCAGGCGGTGGCTGCGCGGGACTGCTTCAACTGGGGCTACGATCCCTGGCACTACAGCGCGCCCGAGGGCAGCTACGCGGTCGCGCCGGACGGTATCGCCCGCGTCCGCGAATTCCGGGCGATGGTGCAGGCGCTGCACGCCGCCGGCCTGCGCGTGGGCATGGACGTGGTGTACAACCACACCTTCGCTTCGGGACAGGATCCGAAATCGGTACTCGACCGGATCGTGCCCGGCTACTACCACCGGCTGGACGCGAACGGAAAGGTCGAGCGTTCGACCTGCTGCGAGAACACCGCGACCGAGCACCGGATGATGGCCAAGTTGATGATCGACTCGGCGGTGCACTGGGTGAAGCATTACCGCATCGACTCGTTCCGCTTCGATCTGATGGGCCACCAGCCGCGCGCGGCGATGGAACGCCTGCAGGCGGCGGTCGACGCCGCGGCCGGTCGACGCATCCCGTTGATCGGCGAAGGCTGGAATTTCGGCGAGGTCGCCGACGGCGCGCGTTTCGTGCAGGCCTCGCAGCGGTCGCTGCCGGGCAGCGGCATCGCCACCTTCAGCGATCGCGCCCGCGACGCGCTGCGTGGCGGCGGATGTTGCGACGGCGGCGAAGGGCTGGTCGCCAACCAGGGGCTGCTGAACGGCCTGCACTACGCACCGAACGCGGCGAACGTGCGGCCGGGCGGTCGCGGCGTGGGCCGTTACCCGGAGCTGTTGCGCGCGGCGGATCTCGCGCGGATCGGCCTCGCCGGCACGCTGCGCGATGTCGAGCTGCGCGGCGCGGACGGCAGGGTCCGGCCGTTGTCGGCGTTCGACTACGCCGGCCAGCCCGCGGGCTACGCCGCGCAACCGGGCGAGGTCGTGAACTACGTCGAGAACCACGACAACATGACCCTGTTCGATCTCAACGCCCTGCGCCTGCCGCGCGACACCCCGCGCGGCGATCGTGCCCGCGTGCAACTGCTCGGGATCGCCTTCACCGCCTTCAGTCAGGGCGTGGCCTACTATCACGCCGGCATCGAGATCCTGCGGTCGAAATCGCTGGACAAGAACAGCTTCGATTCCGGCGATGCCTTCAATCGCCTCGACTGGCGCTACACCGACAACGGCTTCGGCAAGGGCTTGCCGCCGGAGAAGGACAACGGCCGCGATTGGCCTTGGATGCGCCCCGCTTTGGCGGACACGGACATCGCGCCGCGGCCGGAAGACATCCGCTGGACGCGTGACGCCGCGCTCGACCTGATGCGCATCCGCGACGGCTCCACCCTGTTCCGGATGCGCAGCGCCGAGGACGTGCGCGCCCGTCTGTCCTTCCGCAACACCGGACCCGGGCAGACGCCGACCGTGATCGTCGTGCATCTCGACGGCGCCGGTTACGCGGGTGCGGGTTTCCGCGAGATCCTTTATTTCGTCAACGTGTCGCCGGAGGCCAAGACGCTCGTCGTCCCGGAAGAGGCCGGCAAGTCCTATGTCCTGCATCCGGTGCAACGGGCGGCGCAGGCCGCGGACGCGCGTCCGAAGGCCGCACGCCATTCGCCGCGCGACGGCAGATTCACGATCCCGCCGCGGACTGCGGTGGTCTACGTGATCGAGGAGTGAGCGCCGTGTCCGTTCCGCAAGCGAAACCGTCATCGACTCCGTCCTTCCTCGCCGAGGTCTCGATCATGCGCCGTCTGTTGCTGCCGCTGTTGTTGTTCGCCGCCTTGCCTGCGCAGGCGCTCACCGTCGCCAGCGTCGTCTCGCCGGACGAACGATTGAAGGTCGAACTCGACCTCAACGGCGAGGGCCGGCTCGCCTACCGTGTGCTCCGCGACGGCACGACCCTGATCGGCGATTCCAGGCTCGGTTTCATCCTGCGCAACGACCGCCAGTTCCTCCGGGGAATGCAGGTGCGCTCGCGCGACACGCGAAGCGTCGACGAAACCTGGGAATTGCCCTGGGGCGAACGTCGCTTCGTCCGCAATCGCTACAACGAATTGCGCGTCGGCTTCGCCGAAGGCGATCGCGATCGACGCCGACTGGATCTGATCTTTCGCGTGTTCGACGACGGCATCGGTTTCCGCTACGAATTCCCGGAACAACCGACGCTCGGCGAAGTGCAGATCCAGGAAGAGCTGACCGAATTCGCGATCGCGCGACCGGCGACGGCGTGGTGGATACCGGCCTACGAATGGAATCGCGAGGAATACCTCTACCATCGCACGCCGCTGGCCGAAGTCGGCACCGCGCAGACGCCGATCACGCTGCGTACCGCGGATGGCACCCATCTCTCGATCCACGAGGCGGCGCTGGTGGATTACGCGGGCATGAACCTGATGAAGGGCGATACCGGCGCGCTGCGCGCCTCGCTGACGCCGGGCAGTCCGGCGAAGGTCGTGCGCCGGACGCCGTTCGCCACGCCTTGGCGAACGATCCAGATCGCCGACCGCGCCGGCGGACTCGTCGAGTCGAATCTGATCCTCAATCTCAACGAGCCCAACAGGCTCGGCGACGTCGCCTGGTTCAAGCCATCGAAATACGTCGGCATCTGGTGGTCCCTGCACCTGGACAAGGAAACCTGGGGTACGGGCCCGAAACACGGCGCGACCACGGCGAACACGCGGCGTTATATCGACTTCGCCGCGAAGTACGGGTTTCGCGGGGTGCTGGTGGAAGGCTGGAATCTCGGCTGGGACGGCGACTGGTTCGCCAACGGCTGGAACTTCGATTCCGCGAAACCGACGCCCGACTACGACCTCGAAGGCCTCGCCGCCTACGCCAAGTCGAAAGGCGTGCATCTGATCGGCCATCACGAGACCGGTTGCGCGGTCAGCCATTACGAGCGGCAGATGGACGAGGCGTTCGCGACGTTCGCGCGCCTGGGCATCGACGCGGTCAAGACCGGTTACGTCTGCGACGCCGGCCAGATCGAACGTCAGGACACCGTCGGCGGCCCGGTGATCCGCGAATGGCACGAGGGCCAGTTCATGAGCGGCCATCATCTGCGCGTGCTGGAAGCGGCGGCGAAGCATCGGATCGCGATCAACGCGCACGAGCCGATCAAGGACACCGGCCTGCGTCGCACGTATCCGAACTGGGTCTCGCGCGAAGGCGCGCGCGGCCAGGAGTTCAACGCCTGGGGCGATCCGCAGAATCCGCCCGAGCACGAACCGAACCTGATCTTCACCCGCATGCTCGCCGGTCCGATGGATTTCACGCCCGGCGTGATCAGCCTCGAAGGCCGCGGCGGCCGGCCGATCCCGAATACCGTCGCCCGCCAGCTGGCGCTGTACGTGGTGCTCTACAGCCCGATCCACATGGCCGCGGACCTGCCGGAACACTACGAGCGCAACCCGCAGGCGTTCCGTTTCATCCGCGACGTGCCGGTGGACTGGCAGGACACCCGCGCGCTCGCCGGCGAGGTCGGCGACTTCGCGGTGATCGCGCGCAAGGACCGCAACAGCGAGGACTGGTATCTGGGCGGCGTATCCGACGAACAGGCGCGTACCGTGACCGTGCCGCTGGCGTTCCTCGAACCGGGGCGACGCTATGCGGCGGAAATCTACCGCGACGGCGACGATGCCGATTTCCGCGGCGACAAACGCTTCTCGTTCGTGCGCGAAACCCGCACGGTGACCTCCACCGACACCCTGACCCTGCGCCTCGCGCCCGGCGGCGGCGCGGCGATCCGGTTCGCATCGAAGCGATGACAGGGCGCAGGCGATAGACTCCCGGGCATGTTCAATCCGAATCCGCGCATCGAGATCGTTCCCATCGCCGGCCGGCACGTCTGCCATGTCGTCGACGACGCGCTGCTCGATCCCGATGCGGTGGTCGAGTACGCCGTCGCCCACGCGGATGCCTTCGTCGAAGCCGGTCACAACGCCTATCCCGGTCCCGAGCTGCGGATGCCGGACGTGTTCTCGGCGCAGCTCGACGCGTTTTTCGTCCGGCATCTGCGCAGCGCGTTCGGCGTACGCCGAACCGAACGCATGTACAGCCGATTGGCGATCACCGCGACGCCGCCGCACGCGCTGTCGCCCTCGCAGTCCCTCTGCCATGTCGACCGGTTGAGTGTGGACCCGAAACACCGGATCGTGGCGTCGGTGTTGTATCTCTTCCGCGACTCCCGGCTGGGCGGGACGTCGTTCTATGCGCCGCTGCATCCGCCGGAGGTGATCCTGCCGATGATCGCCGACTCTGAACGGATGACGTCCGACGCGTTCCGCGAACGCTACGGCGTCGATACAGGCTACATCACGGCGTCCAACGCGTGGTTCGAGAAGATCGTCACCGTGCCGGCGCGGTTCAATCGCCTGATCTTCTATCAGGGCACCCTGTTCCACAGCGGCGAGATCGCGTACCCGGAATTGCTGTCGCGCGATCCGCGCACGGGACGATTGAGTCTCAACGGTTTCTTCACCTGCCGACGGAGTCTGGGCGCATGAAGCGATGGTTCGCGATCGGACTTGCCGGACTGTTCGCGGCGCTGGCGTCGCCGCTCGCGCGTTCGACCGATGCGCGCATCGAGACGCTGCGCCTCGAAGCGCCCGGGATCGACCCGGATGGCCTCCGCGTGCGCGTGTTCCTGCCACCGGACTACGACGCGTCGTCGGCGCCGGGTTACGCCGCGCTGTACGTCAACGACGGTCAGGACGCCGAAGCGGTCGGACTCGGCGCATGGCTCGATGCGCTGACCGTGTCCGGCGAGATCCAGCCGACGATCGCGATCGCGATCGACATGCCGAAGGACCGCCTCGCGGCCTACGGATTCTCGGATCGCGCCGCGGGACGCAGTCTCCCCGCGCCGACCCGCGTCGGCCCGGTCGGCGGTGCGGCGCACGCGTATTGCGAATGGGTGGTGCGCACGCTGGTCCCGGCGATCGACGCGCGTTACAACACCCGCGCGCGTCCGGACGCGCGCGCGATCCTCGGCTGGTCGCTCGGTGGCGCGAACGCACTGAATCTGGGGTGGCAGTATCCGGACATCTTCGGACGCACCGGCGCGTTCTCGCCGTCGTTCTGGCTGTCCATCGACAATGCCGACGCCGATGCCGTGCAACGGACGCGGATCGCGCAGACGATGATCGCGGGCGGCGCCTACCATCCGGGCTCGAAATTCTTTTTCGCCGTCGGCGACGCCGAGGAGGCCGACGATCGCGACGGCGACGGGATCGTCGATGTCGTCGATGATGTCCGCGATTTGATCGAGGGCTGGCGGATCGTCGGCGAGGAGGCGCCGCGCGCGAAAGGGCTGCGTCAACTCGGGCATTCGATCAATCCGCAGCATGCGACGACGCCGACACGGGCGGACGTCGCATTGCACCTGCTGCCCGGCGGCGAGCACCGGCAGCGCAGTTGGGCGAAGCTGCTGCCGTCCTTCCTGCGCTGGGCCTACGCGCTGCGCGCGCCGCCGCTCGCGGCCACCGGCGAGACCGAGAGCTGGCAGGACGTGCCGTCGCGGTATGTCGGCGCACGCAACGTCGACGTCTGGTTGCCGCCGTCCTACGGCCGCGACCCGCAGCGTCGCTATCCGGTGCTGTACATGCACGACGGCCAGAATCTCTTCGATCCTGCGCTCGCCTACACCGGCGTCGACTGGGACATCGACGGCGCCATGACCCGGCTGATCGAACGCGGCGAGATCCGCGAGGCGATCGTGGTCGGGGTGTGGAACACGCCGCTGCGTCCCGTCGAGTACATGCCCAAAGCGCCGGTCCTCGATCGGCTGGTCGCCGATCGCGCGCCCGCCAGCGAGGTCGACCGCGCCGACGAAATCCGGTCGGAGGCGTATCTGCGCTTTCTGGTCGAAGAACTCAAGCCGTTCATTGACGCGCGATACCGCACCCTGCCCGGCCGCAGCGATACCGCGATCATGGGTTCGAGCATGGGCGGATTGATCTCGCTCTACGCCGTCGCGCGGCATCCCGGCGTCTTCGGCAGCGCCGGCGCCGTCTCGACGCATTGGCCGATCTGCGACGGCTGCACCGTCGACTGGTTCGCGAAACATCTTCCGCGCCCGGGCGCGCATCGGCTGTATTTCGATCACGGTACCGCGACGCTCGATGCGCAGTACCCGCCGTACCAGGCGAAAATGGATGCGGCGATGCGCAAGGCCGGATGGCGCGAAGGCCGCGACTGGATCGTGCGCCGTTTCGAGGGCGCCGAACACAACGAAGCCGCCTGGCGCGTGCGGGTCGACATTCCGCTGCGGTTCCTGCTCGCACCGCAGGGGCGCACGCAGGGCAAGAACGACGCGACGAGACCATGATCGCAACGTCGGTGCGCCGCAGGCCCAGCGGGTCGATCCCGCCCAGCGGGCCGCCTTCGACGTAGCCGTAGGTGCTTGTCCCGCCGGCCAGGCCGATCGGGTCGCTCTGCGCGTAGCGGCCCACGACCGGGTCGTAGTCGCGGTGGTAGTTCTCGTTCAGGCCAGTCGCCGCGTCGTAGCGCTGGCCCGGGAAGCGCATGTCGAGCACGAAGGCGGTGCCGTCGCCGTCCGGGTCCTGGTTCGGAGCGGCGTCGCCGTAAGCCTCGCCGCCGAGGTCCCAGGTCCACACCACCACGTCGCGATCCGGGTCGATCACGACCCGCGGGGTGCCGAGGGCATCGGGTTCGAGGTAATAGAGCGTCTGTTGGGCGCCGGCGCCGACCAGCAGGCCGACCGGCAGGGCCTGCCCCGGACCCGATCCGGGGTCGTCCAGCCAGATCGCCTGCTGCAGCGGCTGACCGTTGCCGTCGTAGTCGCCCAGCCAGTGGCCGGCTTCGTCGTAGACGGTGGTGCGGGTTTGCCCGTCCCCGCTGCGATACACGTGTTCGCCGTTGGCGCTAGTCAATATTTTAAGAAGCAACCGGCATGTGCTCTTTACAATAGAGTTCCCACATTTTCATAAAGCGATCATGATTTTGTTGGATTGTGTGGTCTTGAGGTCGATATTCGCCACTAGGAACATTGAATCTAACCAAGTCATAGATTTCATCCGGGTAGCCGAAGTCGGCATATAGTTGCTCCACACAAGCTAACGGGTCGTTCATCTCATTTCGATTTTCGAAAATCCACGCCATGAGAATTCTCAGCCACGATAGTCGTGCGTCGCTAATTTGAGCTGAGTCCAAGGATGCGTTTTCTTTCAAATAAGCAAGAAAATCCTCGGCAGAGCAAGGGCCTTCTGGAAGTCTTGCCTCATCAGGAATATCAAGCGATGCGCAATTTTCGAGCGCATCTTGCTTGCTGAGCCATCCTTCTTGTAAACCAAGTATTAACGCTATCCAGCTCAGTTTGTGTCGGGCAGATATAAAAGAATAGGGAACTTCTCTCGAGATCATGGGAGAGTCACTCTTTGATTGGGGTGGCCAGTGATTAGTCCGTCTCCTTCTAAGCAAGGGGCCTATAGCAACCTGCTTGCTCTTATCCAAGAGTCAAGGGGTTCGTCTGCAATTTCATGGATGGAAACGATAAGGCCATGGTCGTTGTCGATGGCGGCGCGAGTTTCTGGAGGTACAGATCGGAGAAGACTTTCGACGAGAGCGTTCCCATTCCATTCAAACAGGTATGCCACAGGCTCAGTCACCAGCTCTCTCAGGTGGCCGCGTTCCTGTTCATCGAAGTCGTCAAGTACCTGATCGTCTCGGATAACCGAGAGCCACTCCGTCTCTCGTTCAATCATGATCAGACCACCAGTGCCGCACACCCCGCCGTGCTCAGTGGCCCAAGTCTCAGGCGACCAAGAGCTTTCGCCTTCGATTAATAGCGCTAGGGTGTTCATGGCCTAACCACTTCGATAAGAGTTCTCTCGCAGTTCGTCGCGGTGCAGCTCCGGAGAATCGACGACTTCAGATCAGGCCCGTAACCGATGGTCGGCAAGCTCGCCGTTGGCGCTGCGCAGGCAGTCCATGGCCGCGACGCCGTCATGGCGGACCTGACGCAGGCGGCAAGTCTGTCATCTGATTGCTTAGAGCGATTCCGGAATTCGAATCAGGCGGTCGAAACTTGTTTTCCAGACATCGAGCTCAAACAAATCTCCATTCTGATCAATATTCAATGATGCAATGACGGGTGTTCCATCAGCATCTTCAAATTGACACTCACTGATCTTCCCGCCAAATTGGCGATCTTCTCGAATCCTCTCATCACGAAAAATGACGAGGCTGCCCATGCCGCCGTCCTTCATGTCCTGAACCCGTAATTCATGTTGCCATTCTTCCGCAGGAGAGAATTTTTCCGCCTTGGCAATCAAAAACCCGATTAGCCGTAGCTCATCCAGCGTGGGTTTACGGAACGCCATGAGTCCTCCCTGTTGGTGCCGGTCTAAATCTGACCCACGTCAGAGTCTGATTTTCATTTCAGGTTGACCCAGGAAATCCCGCGACGACATGCGATTTCAGAGTTTTTCCTGCCTGCGCAGGTGGGGCACTCTGACATTGAAAATCCGGATCAATTTCTCACTAAAGCCAACACTTGCTGCTCATGGACACCTCCAGTCGGGTCATTTTCCATGGCCCCGAGATGGCTATGAAACCCTGGGCGATTCAGAGATCAAAGACATATCGGCCATCCGTGTAGACCTGGCGATACCACTTCCCAAGCTCTAACGAGTCATTTTGAGATAGGGTCTAGCAAAATCAGTCTAATAGTTCGCGAGACACGTTTCCTGTCTCAAAAAACTCTTTAAAGGCCTGTAAAACCAAATCGAATCTGTCACAGACGAGCCTTGAGTCCCATTGATTGCCAAGAATCTCCACCTGCTCTTGGCTCGACACTCCATTCGAGAAGGTTCTAACGACATAGTCTTGACCATTATCTTCACCGAGGAACAAAACAAAGCGCCCATTCTCCGCTTGAGCTTGTAGACTCTGAGGGCCAATTTCTTGTCCTCCAACAACATCCATGGTCACAGTGCCGCGAAGGCGAGCAACTTCCAAGAGTCGTTGCTCAATTTCTTGCCAGGATGGTTCCTTTCTGTTTCCGCCGTGACCAGCACCAGATGTCCACGAAATAGCCCAAGTACTCATCATGGAGATTTCCTAATAGATCTCATTCCCGGCAGCCAGTAAAAAGTGGCTCCGGTGGCTTCTTCAAAAATTTCCAAATACAGTAGATTGGCTCGTTGTGCCATCGCAGCAATGTCCCCCCTACAGTATCCGCAAACAGGTTCACCTGTAACAATTAAAGTCGCTCTTCCACTGGATGAGGCGCCGGCATCGAACGCCTGTTGAAGCGCGCCAATTTCAGCATGAGCCGTTGCCATGTTGCCATTCGGAAAAGCGCGGCCGCTCTCTAGCTCCTTAGCTAGCACGCGATCGGCAATCAATGTCGGCTGCTCCACATTTCGCCCGACTCTCGCTGTCTGATTTACATCTTCAAAAAAAGCTCCGCCAACTGTTAGGCGTGCGGTGACAACGGGCTTTGTAGAGTTCGCCACATTCCCACACCCCGGCGCCTCCACCTTCCCCGCCCGCATCCACCGCGCGAACCGCGCCCGCACCGCAACGGCCAGTCTCTGCTCGTACGCCGCCTTCCTCGCCGCCTTGCGCGCCACCGCGCCCGCCAGGCTCCGCGCCAGCTTCGGTCCGCCGAGCTTGGTCATGACGCCCTTGATGATGCTCCCCACGTCGGTGCGCCGCAGGCCCAGCGGGTCGATCCCGCCCAGCGGGCCGCCTTCGACGTAGCCGTAGGTGCTCGTCCCGCCGGCCAGGCCGATCGGGTCGCTCTGCGCGTAGCGGCCCACGACCGGGTCGTAGTCGCGGTGGTAGTTCTCGTTCAGGCCGGTCGCTGCGTCGTAACGCTGCCCCGGGTAGCGCAGGTCCAGCACGAAAGCGATGCTGTCGCCGTCCGGGTCCTGGTGCGGGGCGCCTTCGCCGAAGGCCTCGCCGGCCAGATCCCAGGTCCAGACCGCGACGTCGCGGTCGGGGTCGATCGCGACCCGCGGGCTGCCCAGGGCGTCGGGTTCGAGGTAGTAGAGCCTCTGCTGGGCGCCGGCGCCGACCAGCAGGCTGACCGGGAGATCGTCCAGCCAGATCGCCTGCTGCAGCGGTTGGCCGTTGCCGTCGTAATCGCCCAGCCAGTGGCCGGCCTCGTCGTAGACGGTGAGGACCGTCTGTCCGCCGCCGGTGCGGTAGACCCGCTCGCCGTTGGCGTTGTGCAGGTAGTCCATCGCGACCGCGCCGTCGTGCCGGACCTGTCGCAGGCGGCCGGTGTCGTCGTAGAGGAAGTCGCGGCCTATCGAAGCCGATCGTAATAATCTCCGCCATAGTTCTTTTCGACATTTTCGTGACTGTCGAATTCGAAGTTGACGCTCAAGTCAGATCTTCGTCCGCGCCCCACTCGTTCAAGTGCATCAAGTACGGCTGTCTCGATTTCTTCAGAAAGCCCGGATCGCTTTGCTTCATCGATCTGAGCATTGAGATCATAGAAAACGTAGGCTCCAAAGCAGTTCGATGCTGGAGAAAAAAAAACGAATAGTTCGTGTACACCACGGGCCTCAAACTGATTCAAAACCTGACTCCGCACTTCGCTCAGACCTTGATCTCTCTTCTTCATGGCTGCCTTTGCACGTGCGAAGTCCTCATTGGATGGAATGTTCTTTTCGGTCATCGCACGGCCTCCCATGTCCACTGGTTTCTCCGCCTAAATTCGTATCCCAAATCTCTCAGATAGTTCACTTCGCGCTCAAAGAAAGATGTGGCCCGGGCCATCAGCGGGTCATGCGAGAATAGAATCTTCTTTCCTTGCAAGATCTGTTGATCCAAGAATGACTCATTGATTCGCCAGATTTCATCTGGTTCAAGCCCTTTGGTCACGGCATTCCAGTCATCCACTTTGAAATAGGAAGCACCATAGTGCGCAGCGACCTTCTGATAACTGGTTCCCTGACGAGAGAAGTGTCCTAAAACCACTCGATCGCTGCCAGGATTTCGTGTGGCCTGCCGGGCGGTACTCTCAAACCAGTCCGCACTTCTGACAGCAACGTTCTCACACCCCGGCGCCTCTGCCATACCCTTCGCCCGCTGTCCGCGCGCGAACCGGGCCCGGATGGCCGCCATCTGCTTTTCCAGTAGTTCCTTCTTGCGCGCTGCTTTCCGGGCCAGTAGCCCTGCCGCCTGCTGGATCGCCTTGGGGCCTCCGAGGCGTGTGAGGACGCCCTTGAGGATATCGCCGGCACCACTGCTCCGCCGCAGCCCCCACGGGTCGATCCCGCCCAGCGGGTCGCCTTCCACGTAGCCGTAGGTGCTCACTCCGCCGGCCAGGCCGATCGGGTCGCTCTGCAGGTAGCGGCCGGTGGTCGGGTCGTAGTCGCGCTGGTAGTTGTCGTTCAGTCCGGTCGCTGCGTCGTAACGCTGCCCCGGGTAGCGCAGGTCCAGCACGAAGGCGATGCCGTCGCCGTCGGGGTCCTGGTGCGGGGCGCCTTCGCCGAAGGCCTCGCCGGCCAGATCCCAGGTCCAGACCGCGACGTCGCGGTCGGGGTCGATCGCGACCCGCGGGCTGCCCAGGGCGTCGGGTTCGAGGTAGTAGAGCCTCTGCTGGGCGCCGGCGCCGACCAGCAGGCTGACCGGGAGATCGTCCAGCCAGATCGCCTGCTGCAGCGGTTGGCCGTTGCCGTCGTAATCGCCCAGCCAGTGGCCGGCCTCGTCGTAGACGGTGAGGACCGTCTGTCCGCCGCCGGTGCGGTAGACCCGCTCGCCGTTGGCGTTGTGCAGGTAGTCCATCGCGACCGCGCCGTCGTGCCGGACCTGTCGCAGGCGGCCGGTGTCGTCGTAGAGGAAGTCGCGGACGGTGTTGGCGTTGAGCGCGGTCGTGGCGGTGCGGTTGGCGGCGCCCGCCGGCGCCTCGACCACGCCTCGCGACGGCAACGGCAGACCGCGCGACGGCGTCCGCTTCGCCTCCCTGCGGGCGCGGGCTTGCGTCTGCAGCTGCGCGCGTCGGCTGTCGGCCCGGATCGTCGCCGTGCGCGGTGCGGCGGTCTGCATCGGCAGCGCCGCGGCGGCCACGCCGCCGCCGATGCGGGTGGTGTTGCCCGCGGCGTCGTACTGCCGCGCCACGCCGCCGACGCTGGCCAGTCGATGGCTGCCGGCGACGTAGGCGTAGCTGCGGCTCGTGCCGCCGTCGGTCTCGGCGATGCGATTGCCGGTCTTGTCGTAGGCGTAGCTCTGCAGCAGCGCATTGCTCGCGCCGTCGCGGACCACGGTCAGTCGATCCAGTCCATCGTATTCGTACCTGCGACGGGCGGGATCGCGCTGATCGGCGCGTCGCAGCGACTCCAGGCGGCCGGCGGCGTCGTACCAATAGCCCTCGCTGATGCCGCCCGGTCGCGTGTCCTCGACGAAGCCGGGCCGGTAGTTGCGATCGAGCGACCTGCGCAGCTGGCGACCGTTGCCGTAGGTCCACTGCCCGACCGGGCCGAACGGGTAGTAGGCCGCGTTCCGAAGCAGGGTGCGGGTCTGGCCGTTGGCGAGGACCACGGTCAGGCCGGTGGCCTGGCGCAATTGGTTGCGTTCGATCCGCACCTGGGCGCCGTCGGGATAGGTCAGCGCCATCAGATGTCCGGCCGCCGGCCGGGGCCGCAGCAGCACGGCGTTGCCGTCGCCCGCGCGCGGCGCGTGGTCGTAGCGCACGGCCAGCGTACGCCCCAGGGTGGTCTGCAGTTTGCGGGTGAGATGACCGAAACGGTCGTAGCAGTAGGCGGTCGCGCCGCTCGCGTCGGTCATGCGCGCGAGACGGCCGATGTGGAAACGTTCGCCGGCCGGACACTCGCCCGGTGCGGTGTCGTAGACGAAGCCCTGGTTGCGACTGCTGTCCGGATAACTCACCGACACGGGTCGGTCGAGCGCATCGTAGGCGAAGGCGACGACGATGCCCCGGGCGTCGGTGAGCGTGCGCAGACGGCCTGCGGGGTCGTAGCTCGACACGGTGGCGCCGGCATCCGGGCTGGATTGCGAGAGCAGGTCGCCGAAGGCGTTGTAGACGCTGTCGGTGTGCAGCCCGTTGGGGTCGGTCGCGCGGACCACGCGGTCGAGCGCGTCGTACTGCAACTCGGTGCGCGCGGCGATGCCGTCGACGTCCTGCAGGGCGACGCGCAATCGGCCGAGCGCGTCGTGGGTGCGGCTGGTCTTGCGGCCGAGAGGATCGGTCGCGAGCGTCGGCAGGCCGCCGGCGTCGTGGACGAACGTCGTGCTGCGCAGATCGGCATCGGTGACCGCCTGCAGGCGGCCGAGGGTGTCGTAGGTGCGCGAGAGCGTGCGCAGCAGCACCCCGTCGACGTCGCGGGTGTCTTCGCGCAGGATCTGTCCTGCCGGGCCGAGCGCGAACTGCAGCGCATTGCCGGCGCCGTCGACGATGCGGGTCAGGCGCATGGCGTCGTCGTGGAAGAATCGGGTCTCGACCCCATCGGCCAGGACGATGCGCCGCACGGTGCCGGTCGGCGCGTACTCGATGCGGACGATCTGGTCGTCGTACTCGGCGCCGTCGTCCGCACCACGGATCTTGCCGACGGCGAGTCGACCGCGGGCGTCGTAGGTGAGGTCGGTGGTCACGCCATTGGCGTCGCGCATCGACACGGGGCGACCGCTGCCGTCGTAGGCGAGGATCTCCCGGGCGTGGCCGAGCGCATTGATCGCCTTCCACAGATCGCCGCGACGGTAGGCGCAGCCGACGGGTGAGGTGGCGCAACCCGGGGCGTCGGCCATCCGGTACTCGAATCGGGTGGTGTCCGATGTGCCCGCCAACGGGCCGTCGATCGACTTGAGCAGACCGGTCAGCGGGCAATCGGTGTCGCCCGGTTCGCAGTAGATGTTCGTGAGCGTGCGCGTCTCGCCGGTCGTGGGATCGATCGCGGTCACGAGCGTCGGTTGGCGGCGGGCGTTGTAGCTCCAGGTCGTCCGCGCGACGAGCGCGCCGTTGCGATCGCGGACCCGCGTCTCCGTCACCCGTCCGCTCGCCGGATCGCGATCGACTTCCTGGCGGCGCTGCGCTTCGGTGCCGACCGCTTCGACGATCGCGGAACGATAGCCGTTGGCATAGGCGTACTCGGTGATGGCGCCGCGCTTGTCGGTCGTGCGCAGCAGTCGGCCCTGGCCGTCGTATTCGTTGCGGGCGGTGGCGCTGCCGTCGTTGCTCGCGAGGATTCGGCGGTACACGCCCGGTTGCACCGTGTACGCATCGTTGCCGTTGTCGGCGGTGCGCAGGGTGGCGCTGTCCTCGTCCGGGTAGCTCGCCGTCGTCAGCTCCTCGGGGCTGCCGTGCACGCGGCTGGACAATGCGCGGCCGCGCGCATCGTAGGCGAAGGAGGCGTAGCGTCGGCCGTTCTCGGCGGTGATGCCGGTCAGATGATGACGTTGGTTCGTCGCACCGGCCAATCCGGGTTCGTTGTAATGGTACTGACGGGTCGCGCCGTCCGGATAGCTTGCGGAAACGAGGTTGAGATTCGCGTCGTAGGCATAGGCGACCGCGGTGTCGTCGGGCAACACGATGCGCTGCAGGAGGCGGCCCGCATACTCGAAACGCAGGGTGCGCCCCTGCGCGTCGGCGATGCTCGCGATCCGGCCGTTCGCGATCGCGATCGCGATGTCGCCCGTCGGGTCCTCGGGGTGGCGCACCGCGATCAGCTGGCCGCTCGTGTTGAACTCGCGGACCTCGCCGTCCGCCATCCACAGCCGGAAACCGATGCCGTTGGCGGCGACCCGTTCGAGGATCCTGTCGACGGAATTCTCGCCGCGATAGCGATTCCCGGTCAGCAGGACGTAGCCCTCGTAGTCGCCGTTCTCGTCGATGTGCGCGTAGGGCACGAGGCTCGATCCGCCGGCGATGACCCGATCGCTCCAGGTGTGCGTCCAGCCGACGGCGAATTCCGGGTTGTTCCGGAACTGGCGCAGGGAGCGGTAATGCCGGGTGAAGGTGGTACCCGCGAATTCGAAATCCGGCTCGGCCCGGCGCTTCTCGCCGGTCGCGGGGTAGATCGGACTGGGGCTGCCGGCGCAGCTGCCGCATTGGCTGACGGGCATGCTGATGTTGACGAATGTGCCGTCTCCTTCAGCCGCCTTGCACAGGAAGTCCTGCGACAGCAGCGTTTCCGTCGTGCGGCCGCTCACCGCGCTGAATCCGTTGCGACAGGTCATCGGCCGCTGTTTCAGCACCTGCCAGCTTTCCCAGAACAAGTCGCCGTTGCCGCAGACCAGCGTCGCGCGCCAGGTCTTGGCGCCATAATCGACGCGGGCACGGACCGTGTCGACGACAGGAACCACGTTCGGCAACGCATCGTAGTCGGTGGTGCCCGCTTCGACCTGCGTGATCTGGCAGTTCGGGTGCGCCCAGTTGATGCGTTGCTGCGCGAGCCGGTTGATTTCCTCTTCGTTGCTGCACCATCCCGGCAGTGCGATCTGGTCTTCGGACAGCGAGCACTCGCCCTGACTGTTGCCGAGCGGGCCGAAATCGCCGAAGTAGGCCGGTGCGCCGACGCTTTCGGCCGGCTTGCGCAGGATCGCGTATTTCATCCGCGCCGTATCGACGTTGATCTTCTCGGTCAGCGTGTGCTCGAACGCATCCTGGGCGCCCTGGAAAAACGTATCGGCACGCATGACCGCTTCGGCCGCATCGAGCGTGGGATGACAACTGGTCACCCCGGTGCGGTTGTAGCAGAACGACGGGGGAACGGTCGGTGCGGCCACCTGCGCCGCGGCGGACGCGCCGAGCAGGATGGTCAACGCCAGCAGCGGCATGCGCCAGCGGCGCAGGCGGAGAACCGTCTCGAGAACATGCCGGATGCGCTGGCGTCGGGCCATGGACGTCTGCGGAAGGAAGGAGGTCATGCGGGTCGTCGTCCTTGAAAGCGGCGCGGCCGGCGCGACCATGTGTCGTACCCGGATCGCGTCCGTCGGCGCTGGATGCGCCAGGTTTCTGTTGTACCGGATTGAATCAGGAAAATGATCGGCGAACAAGCGCCGATCGTCGGCCGCAGGTCAGCGCGATTCGACCGCTTCCGCTTCCCGGCGCGCCGCTTCCGGGCTGACCTTCTCGATGGTGTGGCGCAGTTCGCGGCCGAGGATGGTCTTGGCGTCCTTGGCCCAGTTGTCCAGGCGTTGGTCGAAGACGAGTTTGCTGTTCTCGTCGGTCCACACCAGCTTGAGGTCGCGCAATTTGCGGATGAAGCCGCGGAACAGGGTCTTGTCGAAGAATTCCGGGGCGGCGGGGGCGTACAGCAGCGAGAGGCGTTGCGCGGCGAGGTGGCAGAGGCTTTCGAGTTCGCCGGCGCCGAGCGCGCCGGGGCCGTTCTTGGCCAGCACCGAAATCGCGATGTAGTAGCGTTCGAACGCCTGTTGCAGCGGATGGCCGAGCGCGCGCAGGCGGAACACTTCGTCGGACTGACCGGCGTTGCGCGCGAGGATGCCGCCGTCGTCTTCGCTGACCTGTTGCAGCAGGCCTTCGCGGACGAACACCGCGATCGTGCGTTCGACCTGTTCGGCGAAACCGTCCTCGTCCCAGGGCAGGAACAGTTCCGCCTGCACGAACGGGTACAGCGAGCGGCCGATGCGCAGCAGGGTGTTGCGGCTCATCCGCCGGTTGTGCTGGAAGCAGCAGGCGATCCACGCGGTCGCAGTGAACAGGTGCAGGACGTTGTTGCGGAAATAGCTCAGCAGCACCGCGGTATCGCCGTCGACGTGGAGCACGTCGCCGAGCGGGTGCGGGGTGCGCGCGAGGGTGCCGATCTCCTCGCCGTGGGCGACGATCTCCTGCGGCGTGTGCGGGGTGACGGTGACGCGGTCGGAGTACGGCACTTCCGCGAGCAGCGTCTTCGACAGCGCGATCTGCGCCAGCAGGTCGGCTTCGCCCATCGCGTGCTTCGGCGTGGACAGCACCGCCAGCGCGAGCAGGTTGATCGGGTTGACGTCGGCGGCGCGGTTGACGTTGACCTGGATGTTCTCGGCGAGCGTGTCGATGGCGTTCGCCAGCCACTGCGGTTTTTCCTCTTCGGACACCGCGCTGCCGTCCCATTCCGGCGCGTGTTCGGCCAGCACGTCGCCGAGCCGGATCGGTTCGCCGAAATTCACCACCACCTGGCCGTAGTTCTCGCGCAGCACCTTGGGGATGCCGGTGAGCACCTGCCAGATCGATTCCTTCTCCTTCGGCTTGCCGCTGAGCTCGTCGAGATAGCTGCGGCCCTCCATCACCTTCTCGTAGCCGATGTAGACCGGCTGGAACAGCACCGGCCGGGTCGGTTGGCGCAGGTAGGCGCGGACGGTCATCGCCAGCGAGCCGCCCTTCGGCGGCAGCAGGCGGCCGGTGCGCGAACGTCCGCCTTCGATGAAGTACTCGATCGAATAGCCGCCGGCGACCAGCTGCGCCATGTATTCGCGGAACACCGCCGAATACAGCGCGTTGCCGCGGAAGCTGCGGCGGGCGAAGAACGCGCCGCCCTTGCGCAGCAGGCTGCCGATCACCGGCAGGTTGAGGTTGACGCCGGCGAAGATGTGCGGCGGGACGATGCCGTGGGTGTAGAGCAGATAGCTCAGCAGCAGATAGTCCATGTGGCTGCGGTGGCTGGGCACGTACACCACTTCGTAGCCGGGCGCGGCCTGCTTGAGCTTGTCGAGGTGATGCACCAGCACGCCGCGGTAGATCCGGTTCCACACCGTGGTCAGCAGGAACGAGGCCGAGCGCACCACCGGATGCGAATAGTCGGCGGCGATCTCGTAGGCGTAGGCCTGGGCCTTTTTCCAGGCGTCCTCTTCCTTGCCGTTCTCGCGTCGCGCGGTGTCGGCGATCGCCTGCTTCACCGGTTCGGCGGCGAGCACCTTGTCGATCAGCAGGCGCCGGGTCGAGAGGTCGGGGCCGATCACCGCTTCGCGGATGCGGTTGAAGTGGGTGCGCAGCACGCGCGAGAGCTTGCGCACGGTGCGTTCGGGCGGCAGATCCTCGGCGACCACGCCGCGCACGGCGACCGGCGTCGCGAACTGCACGTGGGTGTCGCGACCGTTGAGCAGGATCGCGAGCAACCGGCGGAAGCGGCCGACGATGGTCCAGTTCTCGGAGAACAGCACCGAGAACCAGCCGTTGTTCCGGTCCGGCGCGCGGCCGACGAAGATCGAGACCGGCACCAGCTGCACGTCGAGGTCGGGATCAAGGCGGTGCGCGTCGAGCAGGCGCGCCAGCGCTTCGGAATGTCGTCGCGCCGGGCGCGCCATCTTCGGCGGTTTGCCGGTGGCGATGTCCACGGCCATGTCGGCGGCCAGTCCGAGCGCGGTGTTGGCGTTGCGGCGTGACAGCGCGACGTAGGCGCGCTTGCGCTTGAGCGGGTCGCCCGGCAGCGGCCGCAGCGCCGAGGGCAGCCCGGCTTCGCGACAGGCGCGTTCGAGGATCAGCGCGTTGGACAGACCGTAGTCCTCCAGCACGTAGCAGATCGGCCGGGCATCGCCGGGGAGCGCTTCGGGCAGCGGAGCGATCCGCAGTTCGATCCAGGGCTCCAGCAGTCTGCCGAGCAGGCCGGACCACCACGGGCGTCGACCGCGCGCCGGCGGCGGCCCGGCCGGCTCCGGCGTCGGTGGCGGGATCGCCAGTTCAGGCTGTTCCGGCTCCGGTTGTTCCGACGTCTCCTCCGCTCGCGTGCGGCCGGCGTCGACCGCGTCGGCCGCGCCGGCAATCGGCGAGGCCGGCGTGTCGGCCGATGCCGTGCCGGGACCCGATGGCGACGGCGCGTCGCCGGCTTCGGGCGCGGGCGTGGCGCTGGGTTCGAAGAGGGTGGGTTGGGTCGGTGATGTCGGCATGATCGCCGCCATTATGACGAAGTCGCTTTCGTCGTCGTGGCCCGGTCGGGCGATTCGGCCGGCGCCGGGGGCGCAGCGGCGGGGGCGGGCGCGTCGGCCGCGGCCCGGGCGTGGCGCAGGAAATCGCTGAGATACCAGTGGCCGTCGACCTGTTCCACCGCGACCACGGTGTCGATCGTGCGGCCCGCCAGCGGATAGCGCATCCGGACCCGGGCGCGGTCGCCGTCGCGGCTCTCCAGGGTGAGCGCCATCCGGTCGAGGCTCTGGTCGAGGTCCAGATCGTAGGCGCGCAGGCTCTGCTTCAGGGCCGCCATCATCGGACCGAGCCGGTGCAGGCTCTCGTCCATCCCGTAGCGACGGAAATCGGCCTCCTCCTTCAGACCGGTCCTGCGCGCGGCGTCGGCCAGCGCGGAGATCGCGTTGCGCGCCTGCCTGGGGTCGCCGAGCTTGGCGCGGCCGCCCCATTCGCCCAGGGCTTCGACCAACTGCACGTAGTGGCGGCGCTCCTCCGGGCTGAGCGAGGCGTCGCTTTCCAGGTATTTCACTCCGAAGAGCCCGAGAGCCTCGGCCGCGGCCCGGATCTCGCCGTGGGCGTTGGCGAACTGGCGGTCGTAGCCGCGCCGCAGCCGGTCCTCCGCGCCGTCGGCGGCCAGCGCGCCGAGCATCCCGGGGATCCGATGATCGAACGGCAATTCCTCCAGCGGCCAGCGCGTGCGCCCCGCCCGCCAGGCCTCGGCCAGCGCCGGCCGCAGGCTCGGCGGCACCGCATCGCGTGCGAAGCCTTCGAGATCGTTGTCGCGCAGGTGGCCATTCAGCACGGCCACGGCCTGCACCGGATCGCTCGCCGCGCCGGCCGGTGCGCGTTCGCGGCAGCCGGCCGCGGCCAGGACGAGCGCGCAGGCCAGCAGCGCCGAGACGGCGGGCGAGCGCAGGCGGGCAGGGGCGGTGGCGGCGGACATGAACCGGCATCTTGGCCGGCCGGACCGGCCCCGACAAGCGGCCGGGGGAGCTGCGGACAAGAAAAAGGAGACCACGAGGGTCTCCCGAAAATGTCCGGCCGAGGACCGGATCGTCACGGTTGTGGCATGGCTCCGGGCGCACCCGGATGCGCACAGCCTAACCGCGGGCCGATATTAATGCAACACTTGAATAACAAGTATATAAATATCTGAAAAATATGGATTTATAAAAAAGAAAGTCAGTCGGCGGTGTCCAATGCATCGCGCTTGATCGAGCGGCGCTGCTCGCGGGGCTGACGCCAGTCGTTGTTGAAGATCGCGGGCTCCCAGCTGCCGTACGTCGGGTTGGGCAGCATCCACCAGCGTTCGCCGAACCAGGCGCGGTAACGGCTCTGCAGCTCGGCCCGGCCCTCGGGCGTGTTCGCGAGAATCTGGGCGAAGTCGCCCAGCTGATCGCCGAACTGCATCAGGACGCGGTAGCTGCGCCCGGCGAACTGGCGTCGGCACAGCTTCTCCGAACCTTCCTGCTCGCAGTCCGGCACGAACGTGCCGAGACCCAGGAACACGCTGTCGTCCTTCACCGGCAGACCGACCGCACGGAGGTTTTCCAGCGTCGGCTCGATGAGGTGTTCGGCGCGGTTGGAGATGTACAGGACGGTCACCCCCTTCGCCTGCGCCGCACGGGCGAACTCGACGACGCCGGGCACCGGCTTCGCGCGCTTCTCGCGGACCCAGGCGTCCCACGTCGCCTCGTTGTATTCGCCGCCGGCGCGCACCAATCGGGCCTGATAGGGCGCGTTGTCGAGCACCGTCTCGTCGATGTCCATCACGACTGCCGGCGGAAGTCCGCGGGCGGGGTTGGCGCGCTCTTCCGGCACCAGCGCGTCCCATTCGGGGTTCTTCAACGCGGCCTCGAGCTTGTCGGTCGCGGCGCGATACACGGTTTCGGTCGCGGCGCGATATTCGGCGGAACGCTGCACCCAGAGCACCGCGTTCAGATTGTCGTCGGCGGGGACGCCGGCGGGCGCGGTCGCCGCGGCCTCGGCAGGCGTCTCGAGCGGTGGCGGCGCATCGGCAGGCATCGTCCGGCAGGCGCCGAGCGCGAAGGTCGATGACAGGACGGCGACGAACAGCAGGGATCTGCGCATGGGGATGGTTCGGAGGTGGGGCAGGCGTCGGAGTGTAGCTCGTGAGGGTTACAGCGCGCCGACGATCAGTCCGATCGCGAACACGAACAGCATCGCCGCGACGATGCGCTGCAGGCCGCGCAGGGTGGTCTTGTGCAGCAGGCGGTTGCCGGTCCAGGCGCCGGCGAACGCGGCCAGCACCGCGCAGGCGAGCAGGCGGTGGTCGAGCGCGCCGAACGTCGCCGCCAGCGTGCCGGCGTAGACCGCGAGGCGGGCGAGGTCGATGACCGTCGAGATCGCCGAGCCGGTGGCGACGAACGCCTGCTTCTCCAGCCCGCTGCGGGCCAGGAAGGCGCTGCGCAGGGCGCCCTGCATGCCGGCGAGTCCGCCGAAGAAGCCGCTCAGGATGCCGCCCAGCGGTAGCCAGCGGGCGTCGAACGCCAGATCGCGCAGCCGGGGCACGACCTCGAACAGCGCGAAGCCCAGCAGCAGCGCGCCGACGACGAGCTTGATCGGCGAGATCTCGAAGAGGCGCCCGAAGGCTTCGTAGCGATGCAGTACCGGCAGCGCGCCGAGCGTCGAGAGCAACCAGGCGCCGAGCAGCGCCGCGACGATCGCCGGCAGCCCGAAGCGCAGCAACACGTCGCGGTCGATGTGCCGGCGCAGCAGGGCGAGCTTGAACAGGCCGTTGAGCAGATGCACGACGGCGGTCGCGGCCACCGCCTGTTCCAGCGGCATGAACAGCGCGAACGCCGGCAACAGCAGCGTGCCGAGGCCGAATCCCGAGAAGAACGTCAGCCCGGAGGCCAGCAGCGCGACGAGGCAGACGACGAGGATGTCCACGGATCAGTCGCCCAGCAACGCCTTGATCGCCGCGAAACCGGCGCTCGCGCGTTCCTGTTTGCGCGCCGCATCGGCGACCGGGTCGGCGCCGTCGCGCTGCAGTTCCTCGGCCGGCAGTTCGTCGAGGAAACGGCTGGGCGCGAGTTTCAGTTTCGTGCCCCAGCGCTGCGCTTCGCGCGAATGCGACAGCCACAGTTGTTCCTTGGCGCGGGTGATGCCGACGTAGAGCAGGCGGCGCTCCTCGTCGAGCCGGCCCTCTTCGAGGCTGGCTTCGTGCGGCAGGGTGCCGTCTTCCATGCCGACGATGAAGACGTAGCGGAATTCGAGGCCCTTCGCCGCGTGCAGGCTCATCAGCCGCACCTGGTTCCCGGGTTCGCCCTTGTCGGCATGGCTCAGCAACGCGAGCGACGCCGCCAACTCGCCGGGACCCGCACCGCCGCGGGCGCCGTCGAACCAGTCGGCGAGTTCGTCGAGATTGCCGCGGCGCAGCTGGAACATCTGCTCGTTCTTGCACTGCGCGCGCAGCGCCGCGAGCAGACCGGAGCGTTCGTTGAGCTGGCGCACCAGATCGGCCGGCGACGACGTCTGCGCCTCGTGACGCAGGCCGCGCACGATGTCGGCGAACCCGCTGAGCGCGTTCGCCGCGCGCGGCTGCAACTGCTTGAGCAGGCCGACCGATTCCGCGGCGCGCGACAGCGGCAGGCCGGCATGCTGGGCCAGTTCGGCGAGCTTCGCCAGGGTGGTCGCGCCGACTTCGCGCTTGGGCGACTGCACGGCACGCAGAAACGCGGCGTCGTCCTCGGGATTCGCGATCAGGCGCAGCCACGACAGCGCGTCCTTGACTTCGCCGCGGTCGAGGAACGCGGTGCCGCCGCTGAGGTGGTACGGCACGCGCAGCAACTGCAGCGCCTTCTCCAGCGGCCGCGACTGGTGGTTGCCGCGGAACAGGATGCAGAACTCGCCCCACTCGGCCTTGCGCGATTGGGCGATGAAATGGATCTCCGAGGCGATGCGCTCGGCCTCGTGCTCGCCGTCGCGGCATTCGAGGATGCGGATGCGCTCGCCGTCGGCCTGCTGGCTCCACAGCTTCTTCAGATGCTCGTGCGGATTGTTCGCGATCAGCGCGTTGGCCGCGCGCAGAACGCGGTTGCTGCAGCGATAGTTCTGCTCGAGCTTGACGATCCGCAGCGCCGGGTAGTCCTTGCCCAGTTGGGACAGGTTCTCGGGATTGGCGCCGCGCCAGGCGTAGATGCTCTGGTCGTCGTCGCCCACGCAGGTGAAATGCCCCTTTTCGCCGGCGATGGCCTTGAGCAGGCGGTATTGCGCGTCGTTGGTGTCCTGGCATTCGTCGACGAGCAGATAACCGATGCGCTCGCGCCAACCGAGGCGGCAGTCCTCGTCGCTCTCCAGCAGTTGCACCGGCAACCGGATCAGATCGTCGAAATCCACGGCGTTGAAGGTGTTCAGGCGCTGCTGGTACTTCGCGTACAGCTGCGCCGCCTCCAGTTCGCGCGGGCTGCGCGCGACCTCCAGCGCCTGCTCGGGCGACAGTCCCGCGTTCTTGGCGCGCGAGACCAGGCCCTGCATCGCCTGCAACGCGTCGGGCTTGGCGCCGGGCATCAGGTCCTTGATCTGCGCCGCGGCGTCGTCGCTGTCGAAGACCGAGAACCCGCGCTTGAGCCCGATCTTCGCGTGCTCGATCTGCAGGAGTTTCAATCCGAGCGCGTGGAAGGTGCAGATGGTCAGGCCGTCGGCGGCATCGCCCTTGATCCGCTTGGCGACGCGCTCGCGCATCTCCTTCGCCGCCTTGTTGGTGAAGGTGATGGCGGCGATGCGCTTGGCCGGATAGCGGCCGGACTGGATCAGATGCGCGATCTTCTCGACGATCACCCGGGTCTTGCCGCTGCCGGCGCCGGCGAGCACCAGCAGCGGGCCCTCCGCATGGAGGACCGCTTCGCGTTGTGGGGGATTCAAACCGTGCATGAACGTCGCGACAGGACAGAAGTCACCTAGGCCATCAGTTTACCCGTTCGTTCGCGACGAATCGGCTACCGTACGCATCCTTCCGGAGACTTCCCTCCCACGGAACGCCGTCATGCCCTCCCCTCGCCGTCCCGCCCCCCGTCCCCTCGCGCGCCTCGTCGCCGGCCTGCTGTTGGTCGCGTTCTGCAGCGGCGCCGGCGCCGCGAGCCAGCGCCAGGATCCGCCGGATCCGAACGAGGATCCGCTGCTGATCACCGCCGGCTTCCTCGATCACCACCAGGACCTGAAATACCGCAAGTACGGCATGGACGCGTACAAGGCGGGTCGCTACGACGACGCGCTGCGCTTCTTCCGTCGCGCCGGCTTCTTCGCCGACAAGCCGTCGCAGGGGATGGTCGCGGAGATGTACTGGAAGGGCCAGGGTGCGCCGCGCGATCCGGTGCAGGCCTACATCTGGATGGATCTCGCCGCAGAACGCGGTTATCGCGGCTTCCTGATCCTGCGCGAGCAGTACTGGAAGGCGCTGAGCGACGCCGAGCGCGCCCGTGTACTCGCCGAAGGTCCGGAGGTGTACGCGCGTTTCGGCGACGCGGCCGCGAAGCCGCGCTACGAACACCAGTTGCGCATCGGTCGCAGCCAGATGCTCGGCAGTCGCACCGGCTTCAACCGCGGCGTGCAGATCGAGATTCCCGGTCCCGAAGGCGGGCAGTCGATTCCGGGATCGAAGTTCTACGACGAGCGTTACTGGGACGCGAAGAAATACTGGGCGTGGCAGGACCGGCTGTGGATGAAGCCGAAGATCGGTCGCGTCACCATCGGCGAGATCGAGCAGGTCGGCGCGGAATCGCGTATCCCGGAGACCGCGCCCGACGCCGGCGCACAGGCCCCCGAAGTGCAGGATCCGGCACCGGGCGCGAAGCCCTGAGCCCACGCCGTTGGCGTCGACGCCGGGCCACGGTACAGTCGGCTCGCGGTCGTTCGACCGTGAGCCTGCAGGGAGTGCCGCCGTGAAGAGCGCCGCAGCGAAGATCGCCCTCCGTTCGTCGTCCGTCCGGTTTTCGCGCCTGCGCATGGCGTTGCTCGCCGCCGGCCTGTTCTCCGGGGCCGCGCAGGCGTTTCCGCAGGCCGAAGGCGTATCGCCGGCCATGCGGCTCGCGGCGGACGCGTCGCCGGAGTCCGCGGTCGCCGTCGACACCGATCTGCAGGCGCTCAAGCGTTTCGACGTGCTCTACGCGCTCAGCGGCAACCATCCAAACGAACGCTACCGCCTGTACGGCCAGAAGGCCGCCGCCACCGGCAACTGGGTCGATGCGGCCAAGGCCTTCCGCATGGCCGCGCGTTACGCCGACAAATATTCGCAGCACCGCCTGAGCCTCCTGTACTGGCACGGCGTCGGCGTGGATCCGGATCGGGTCGAAGCCTACCTGTGGGCCGACATCGCCGCCGAACGCGGTTATCCGCAGTTCCTCGCGATCCGCGAGGTGATGTGGCGCGGACTCGCTCCGGCCGAGCAGGCCGAAGTCGCGCGGCGCGGCGCCCCGATGTACGCGGAATTCGGCGATCCCACGGCGAAACCGCGGCTGGAGCGGGCGCTCGGTCAGGGACGCATGCAGGTGACCGGTTCGCGGACGGGCTTCGTCGGTTTCCTCGGCGTCCGCTCCGGCGCCAGCCTGCGCGGCCTGTTGCCCAATCTCAACGACGAAATGGAACTCGCGCGCTTCCATTCGCCCTCGCGCAACGATCCGGAAAAGTACTGGGCGCAGGAGGATCGCGCCTGGAAGACCGGCGTGGTGCGGGTCGGCGAGATCGAGGACGCCGCGCCGGCGGAAGACCCGCCGCGGCCCTGAAGCGCCGCGGGTCGGCCGGTTACACTAGGGACATGGCCAAGCTCTATTTCTACTACTCGGCGATGAACGCCGGGAAGACCACCACCCTGCTGCAGTCCGCGCACAACTACCGCGAACGCGGCATGCGCGTGCTGATCTTCACGCCGAAGCTGGATTTCCGCGCCGGGTCGGGCACCGTCGCCTCGCGCATCGGGCTGCGCGCGGACGGTCTGGCGTTCGAGCGCGACGACGATCTCGAACGCTGGGTCCGCGAGGACATCGCCGCGAACGGCAAGCTCGACTGCGTGCTGGTCGACGAGGCCCAGTTCCTGACCCGGGCGCAGGTGTGGCAGCTGAGCGAGATCGTCGACGCGTTGCGCATCCCGGTGCTGTGTTACGGACTGCGTACCGATTTCCGTGGCGAACTGTTCGAGGGGAGCCGGCATCTGCTCGCCTGGGCCGACGAGCTGAGCGAGATCAAGACCATCTGCCATACCGGCAAGAAGGCGACGATGACTCTGCGCGTCGACGACAACGGCTACGCGGTGCAGGACGGGCCGCAGGTCGAGATCGGCGGCAACGAGCGCTACATCTCGGTCAGCCGGGCCGAATTCAAGAAGGTCATGCGCGGCGAGGGCCGGGTGGAGCCGCTGCAGCAACCGCTGCCGCTGGATTGAGCGCCTATTCCGCGGGAAGCGCCGGAAAATCCTCCCGGCGCTCGTAGAAACCGTTCAGGTCGATATCGACCACGCGCGCCCCCGGCGCGACTGTCACCGTCTTCGGCATCTCTGGGCAGGGGGCGCGGATGCACTGCACCTGCTGCATGTGGCCGCCGACAGGATAGTGCGCGTTCTCGGCGACGGCGATCACCGTGTAGTCGCCGGGCGGCAGTCCGGCGATGCGATAGCGGCCCTGGCTGCTGCGGGTGGAGACGCAGACGCGATCCGCCTGCGCGGGCGCGCCCGCGGCGATCGCGCAGATGCGCATCGCCGGGATCGCGTGCGCGGGGTGCAGGATGTGGCCTTCGATCGCGCCGGTCGCCGGCTGCGCGCGGGGACCCGACTGCGCGCAGCCGCTGGCGGACAGCAGCGCCGCAGCCAGCGCGACGGACACGGTCGCGGGTCGGAACGACGGCATGGTCATGGGGAATCCTCGCGTCAACGACAACGTTTGCGTTCGCGCTCGAACGCGCGGGCGACGGCGCCGCCTTCCGGCAGTGCGGCGTCGATCTCGGCGGCGATCGCATCGAGCATCGCCGGCCCTTCTTCGGATTCGGGATCGCGGCAGCGCTCGATCGCGATCGCGGTCGACGCCAGCCAGGCGACCTTGCGCAGCTCGGGGTCTGATTTCGGCAGCTGCGAGAGATCGTCCAGCTGATCGAGCACCGACGGCGCCGGCGGCGCGTTGTGCGCCAGATCGAACAGCGCCAGCGAGAGTTCCGCGCGACGGGTATGCGGGTGCGCGAGGTCGTAGCCCGCGCGGGTGAGCTTGACCGCATTCGCCAGCCGCGCGCGCGCTTCCGTGTCGCGACCGAGCGCCGCCATGACCTCGCCGATCATGCGGTCCGTGTCGCCGATCCGTTCGTGGTTCGCGCCGAGCGCGGCGACGCGCAGCTGTCGCGCCTGCATCAGCAGCGGCAGCGCCGCCTGGTCGCGGCCGGCGTCGTGCAGCACCATGCCCTTGTTGAACAGCACGCCCTGGTACATCGCCGAACTGCGATCGCGGCGCAACACCGCCAGCGCGCGGTCGAGATGGCGCAGCGCACTGTCGATATCGCCGCGTTCCCAGGCGATGATGCCCAGGCTGTTGTCGTTGCGCGCCACGTCCTCGTGCTGTCGGCCGAGCCGCGCCACCAGCCAGCGATGACTGTCGCGGAACGCGATCTCCGCTTCGCGGAAACGGCCCTGGTCGACGTGGATCGCGGCGAGCTGGCGACGCGCGTCGACGCTGGCCGGATGTTCGTCGCCGTGCAGGTCGAGGGCGAGGGTCAGCGCGTCGTGGCAGTCGCGCTCGGCGATCGCCAGCTGGCCGGACGCCCGTTCCAGATCGCAGAGCCTGCGCTGCAGGTCGATCGCCAGCGGATGGCGCATGCCGACGCTCGCGCGCAGCTGCGCCAGCGCGTTGCGGAACCCTTCGAGAGCCGCGGCGGTGTGGCCCTCGTCGCTGTCGAGGCCGGCGAGGTCGGCGAGATTCTCGACCACGCCGGCGGTGTCCTCCAGCGTGTTCCGGCGCACTTCCAGCGAGCGCATGAACAGCAGTCGCGCCACCTTGCGTTCGTTTTCCCGATTCTGCTGGCGCAGACAACGGCCGAGTTCTGAATAGAAATCCGCGACCTGCACCGGCAGCTGTCGCTGCTGTCGGCGCGCCTGCGCTTCCAGCGGCTGCATCCGGTCGATGCAGTCCTGCGAGCGGTCCAGCAGGCGCAGCGTGCGGCCGTAATCGGACGCCGACGTCAGGCGCAGGCTGTCGGGCGCGTCTTCCAGCCCGAGCAGGATGCGGTTCTGGGTTTCGAGCAGGCGTTCGGCCTCGCGATAGTCGCCCAGGCCCAGGCGCAGCCGTGCGATGACGCCGAACAGTTCGGCCTGATCGAGCGGCTGGCGCGCGAGTTCGCGCCGGCCGCGCTCTTCGCCCGCGTCCAGCAGCTTGCGCACGTCGAGCGGTCCCGACGCGCCGCCGCCGCCGGCCTGTTCGAACAGACCGGTCACGAAATCCTGCAGCGCCTGCGCGCGACTGGCTTCGCGCACGGCCTGCTGCGCCTGCCAGGTGACCAGGCCGAGGGCGGTCGTGAGCACCAACAGGATCAACAGCGTCGTCGCCAGCGCCCAGCGATGCCGATGCACGAACTTGTGGGTGCGGTAGGCCACGCTCTGCGGCCGCGCCAGCACCGGCTTGCCTTCGAGGTAGCGATGCAGGTCCAGGGCCATCGCCTCGACCGAGGGATACCGATGCTCGGGACGTTTCGACAGCGCCTTGAGCGCGATGTTGTCCAGGTCGCCGGCGATCTGCTTCGCGCGACGGCGCAGCGCCGCGGTGCGCGACGGATCGCTGTCCGCCTCGCGCTGCAGGTTCGCCGACGGGCGTTGCGGATCGGCGAGCAGGATCGCTTCCTCCCATTCGGCGTCGGACTGTCGCTTCAGCCGATAGGGCTTGGTTTCGGCCAACAATTCGTACAGCACCACCCCGAGCGAATAGACGTCGGTCATGGTGGTGACCGGCTCGCCGCGGATCTGCTCGGGCGCGGCGTAATGCAGGGTGAAGGCGCGCACTTCGGTGCGGGTGTTGTCGCGCCCGGGTTCGGGGCCGTCGAGCAGCTTGGCGATGCCGAAATCGAGCAATCGCACCTCGTCCAGCGGCGTCACCAGGATGTTCGAGGGCTTGAGATCGCGATGCACGATCAGGTTGGCGTGGGCGTGGCTCACCGCCTCGCAGACCTGCAGGAAGAGCTTGATCCGCGCCTCGATGCCGAGATCGCGGCTGCGGCACCAGTCGGTGATCGGTTCGCCTTCGACATATTCCAGCGCGAGATACGGCTGGTTGTCGGTGCTGATGCCGGCGTCGAGCAGCCGCGCGATGTGCGGATGGCCGAGCCGGGCGAGGATCTGGCGTTCGCGGGTGAAACGTTGGCGCAGGTTGGGGTCGGCGAGACCGGGACGCAGCAGTTTCAGCGCGACCCGCCGCTGGTACAGGCCGTCCGCGCGTCGCGCCAGCCAGACCTGGCCCATGCCGCCCTCGCCGAGCAGACGATCGAGCTTGTACGGCCCGATCAGCGTGTCGGGCTTGGCCATCGGCGGTGGCGCCACCAGCGGCTCGGCGAGGAAGTCCTCGTTCTCGTCCTCCAGTGCCAGGAGGGCCTCGAGTTCCGCCGCCAGCGCCGGATCCTCCTCGCGCAGCGCTTCCAGACGCGCCTTGCGGGCGTCGGCGTCGAGTTCGATCAGCGCATCGAGCAGCGGCGACAGCCGCTGCCAGCGTTCGGCGTCCATCGGTCGGGGTCTATGGGGTCGCGGCGGGAAATGACGGTCGGGACAGGCTGTCGGAACAGACTTCGCGACATCGTGACCTGCCGCGGCCGTGCCGGCAACCGGTCGCCGGCGCCCGATCGGCCGGGATCAGCGTTCGCCATTCTCGCCGCCCAGCGAGGCCAGCAGGAACAGTCGCGCCTTCTGCCAGTCGCGACGGATGCTGCGCTCGGAGCGCTGCAGCAGTTCGGCGATTTCCTGTTCCGACAGTCCGGCGAAATAGCGCAGTTCCACCACCTGCGCGAGTTTGGCGTCGACGCCCGCGAGCTTGGTCAGGGCGGTGTCGAGGCCGAGCATGTCCTCGTCCAGGCGCAGGCCGCCCTCGACGTCGTCCGGCAGTTCGGTGACCCGGTGCAGATCGCCGCCGCGCTTCTGCGCCAGGCGCTGGCGGGCGTAGTCGACGACCACGCTGCGCATCGCCGAGGCGGCATAGGCGAAGAAGTGCGCGCGGTCGTCGAACTGCACGTCGCGGCGCCCGATCAGTTTGAGATAGGCCTCGTGCACCAGCGCGGTCGCGTCCAGCGTCTGCCCGTACTGTCCCGCCAGTTGCCGCCGCGCCATCGCGTGCAGTTCGTGGTACAGCGTGCCCAGCACGCGGTCCAGCGCCGCCCGGTCGCCGTCGCGGGCGGCGTCCAGCCATTGGGTGATGTCGGCGGCTTCGTTGGGGTGATCGCTCATGAACGTGGCTCGGGGGCGCCTGCGGTCGAGTGGCCGACTATACCGCAGCGCCGGCGCGCCCCGACATCGCGGGGTCCGGCGGGCGATTCCGGCTCAACGCTGGCAATGTCCGCACCAGACCGTGGCGCGTTGCGCCAGCAGCGCCTGCTTCAGCGGCCGCCCGCAGCGCGGGCACGGCTCGCCGCCGCGACCGTAGGCCGACAATTCCTGTTCGAAGTACCCCGGCGCGCCGTCCGGCGCCAGGAAATCGCGCAGCGTCGTCCCGCCGCGACGGATGGCGTAGGCCAGAATGCGGCGGATCTCCGCGGCGATCAGGTCGTAGCGTTCGCGCGAGACCTTGCCTGCCGCGCGCAACGGCGACACGCCGGCCGCGAACAGCGCCTCGGCCGCATAGATGTTGCCCACGCCGACCACGATCCGCTGATCCATCAGGAAGGCCTTGACCGGCGCCTTGCGGCCGCGACTGCGTTCGAACAGCAGCGCGCCGTCGAACGCGTCCGAGAGCGGCTCCGGACCGAGATCGCGCAGCAACGCGTGGGTTTCGCCCGGCGCCTGCCAGAGCAGGCAACCGAAGCGGCGCGGATCGTTGAAGCGCAGGACGCGCGGTGCTGCGCGACCGGCGCCGGCGATCGTCAGGTCGACGTGGTCGTGCGCCAGCACCGGCGTGTCGACCGGCAATACGCGCATGCTGCCGGACATCCCGAGATGCCAGATCGCGCTGCCGGCATCGGTGTCCATCAGCAGATACTTCGCGCGCCGGCGCACCGCGCGGATGGTCTGTCCCGGCAACAGGGTCTCGATCTCGCGCGCGATCGGCCAGCGCAGATCGGGGCGGCGCAGCGTCGCCCCGAGCACGCGACGCCCTTCCAGATGCGGCGCCAGACCGCGACGGGTGGTTTCGACTTCGGGCAGCTCGGGCATGGCGGACGAGAAGAGGTTACGGTTGCTGCGTCGGGAAGCAGAATTCGAAGACTTCGTCGGCCAGATGCTGGCAGTTCTGATCCGTGGCGAGGTCGTGCTCCCTGCAGAAGGCCGTCTGCGCGGCAATCACTTCGCGCACCTGGTCGAACGTCCCCTCGGACCGGATGACCGGGCAGATCGAATCGTCGCGCTGCGCGGCCTGCAGACAGCCCTTGAGCCACAACCGGTGCGAGATCGCGGAGATCGGACCGCGCTCCTCGCGGTAGCCCGCGACCGCTTTCTCCACGCAACCGCGGCTGTCCAGGGCGGCGCCGGCCTCGCGACCCGCCTCCTCCCGCGCCTTGCCCTTTTCCATCCAGCCTTCCGCGTTGCGCGCCACGTACCATGCCGCCCCGCCGATGGCCAGGATCGCCAGCAGCGCCACACCGCCGAGGGCGCCGAGAATGATTTTCGTGCTGCGTTGCATGCGCGGTTTCCGGGTCGTCGCGTGAAGGCGCAGTGTAGCGCGGGAGTCCGTGGCGGATCGGAGCGCGATGCCACTGCGGAGAACGCCGGGTGTCGTGTCGATGTCGGTCGGATGCAGGTGCGGCTATGATGCGCCATCCATCCCGCAGCGCCCCGAACCGTCGATGAAACGAACCGCCCGTGCGACGCTCGCGATCGCCCTGACCCTCGGTGCCGCCGTTCATGCGCAGGACAACGGCATTCCGCGCCTGTTCGTGGATGTCGCCCCGCAGACGCCGAAAGCCGAAGTCGCGATCCTGCTGGTGAACCAGCCGCAGCCCCGCGGCCGCGATTTCAAGTGCGCCGTGAATCATCTCTCCCCGGCCAGACCCAACGGGGCGAAGGACTGGACGCGACAAGCCACGGGCAAGCTTCCCCATGGCGGCGCCTATGTCGCGATCAAGCCCGGCCCCTACGACATCGCCGTGCTGTATCAGACGCACCTCAGGGAGGGCAACGAATGGGGCAAGGCCACGTTCGGGGCCGGGAAAACCTATGCGGTGAACTGCGTGGGTCGAACGTTCAACCAGCTGAAAGTGCGCGCGGTCGAAATCGAACCGTGATCGTGCACGATGCGCCCGACGGCGCATCGTGCGGACGCGACGGCGGGACGAACGTCCCGCGATGCCTCATCGCATGCGGCGGACCCGCGGCCGGACATCGCTCTTCGCCGCGACGATCGCGGTCGTGGTCTTCGACGTCGCCGGCACCGCCGGCTGCACCGGTGCGATCCGGCGGCCGTTGCCTTCGGCGACGACGACGTTGACCAGCGCGCGGATGTCGTTGATGTCCTCGAACAACCGCGTGTTCACGTCGTCGACCAGCAGCACGCCGGCGACGCCGCTGGTACGGTCCACCCAGGGCGTGAAGCCGAACGCGCCGGGGCTGGAAACGATCAGCGCCGAGGTCGGATCGATCCACTGGCCCAGGCCGTAGCCGTAGCCGGTCGAGGTCGGCGGGCGCGAGACGTCGACGGTCCCGACGGTGCGGTCGCGGGCCATGAAGGCGATGGTCGCGGCGGACAGGAAGCGACGCCCGGGCAGGCAGCCGCGGTCGATGCGCAGGTCGAGGCAGCCTTCGGCCAGCACCATGTCGACGATCCTGCCGTAGTCCTCCAGCGTGCTGCGTACGCCGCCGGCGATCCGCGGGTTGTCGGTGCGCTCGTAGCCCGGCGCGGTGGAGGACGTGGCGAAATCGGTGGCGACCAGTCCGAGCGGCGTCGTCATCTCGTCGATGAACAGATCGTCCCAGCTCCGGCCGGTGGCGAGCTCGGCCATGCGTCCGGCCACCTGCATCGAGTTGCCGCCATAGGAGAACACCTTGCCGGGTTCGCCGATCATCGTCGACTGCTGCAGGATGCGATTCGCGCAGGTGGCGAGGGTGTAGAGCGGGTTCGACATGCAGATGTCGTCGCCTCCCGGCAGGCCGCTGGTGTGCGAGAACAGTTGTTCCAGCGTGATGTCGCGCTTGGCGGGCTCGACGCCCGGGAAATACCGGCCGACGGTGTCGCTCCAGCGCAGCTGGCCCTTCTCGACGAGTCGCGCGATGGTGAGCGCGGAGACCCATTTGCTCGCCGAGGCGATGCGCACGCGGGTGCCGAGGGTGTAGGTGCCGAACGCGCGACGGTAGAGCACGTTGCCGGCCTGGCTCACGCGCAGCGAGGCGCCGTCGAGCGCGTAGGTCTGCACGAACGCCTGCATTTCCGCGGTGACCGGCGAGAAATCGTGGATCGGCACGGCGCGCGCGAGACCTGCGCCGAGCAGGGCGGTGAGTGCGAGGGCGGTGGAGAGGGTGCGGAGCATGGCGTGTCTTCCCTGCGGTGGAGGTGCCGCGGTGAACGGAAGCGTCGCATCCGCGGTTGACCGTCCGCCCGGCCGAGTTGTAAACGAACGTTTCCGGTGCATCGCGGTACCCGCGATGGCCCGAGTTTCGCCGTCGGCTAGAATGGCCGGATGACCCTGATCGACATCGGCGCCAATCTCACCCACGAAAGTTTCGACCACGATCGCGAGGCGGTGCTGCAGCGCGCGCGCGCCGCCGGCGTCGACCGGATGATCGTGACCGGCGCCAGCCGGGAGCACTCGCCGAAGGCGCTGATCCTGGCGCAGACGTTCCCGGGCACGCTCTACGCCACCGCCGGCGTGCATCCGCATCATGCGATCGAGTACACCGACGAATGCGACACCGAGATGCGCGCGCTGCTGGCGCATCCGGAGGTGGTGGCGGTCGGCGAGTGCGGGCTCGACTACTTTCGCGATTTCTCGCCGCGTCCTGCGCAGCGCAGGGCCTTCGAGCGCCAGCTGCAGATCGCGGCCGATATCGGCGGAGCGCAGGCCTCGAAACCGCTGTTCCTGCATCAGCGCGACGCGCACGCGGATTTCATCGCGATGATGCGGAACTTCGACGGCCGCCTCGGCCCGGCGGTGGTCCACTGTTTCACCGGGACCCGCGAGGAGTTGTTCGATTATCTCGATCGCGACTGGTACATCGGCATCACCGGATGGCTCTGCGACGAGCGCCGCGGTACGCACCTGCGCGAACTGGTGAAGCACATCCCCGCGAACCGCCTGATGATCGAGACCGATGCGCCGTATCTGCTCCCGCGCACGGTGCGACCGCAGCCGTCGCATCGGCGCAACGAGCCGATGTATCTGGCGCACATCGTCGAAGAGCTGGCCCGCGATCGGGGCGAGTCGGTCGCGCAGGTCGCCGCGTCGACCGCGGCGACGGCCGCCGCGTTCTTCCGGCTGCCCGAGCGGACGTGATCGATCATCGCCGAGGCGCGACGGGACTGAACGACCCACGACCCTGACGAAAGGCAGGGATCGAAATACTGAACCAGCCGGTACACTGTCGCGTCCCCCCTCCCGTGCGGAGCGCTGCATGCCGGTCCGGTTCCGTCCCCGACGCCTCGCCGTCCTTCTGCTGTTCGCGCTCGCAGCCTGCGGTCGCAGCGAAACCCCGGCGGATGACGCCGCCGCCGACCCCGCCGCATCGGCCGCCACCCCCGCGATGGCCGTGACCCTGGCTCCGGTCGCCGAGCGCGAGATCGCCCGCGGCATCGGCGTGTCCGGCGAGATCGCCGCGGTCGAGGAAATGCAGTTGGGCGTGGAAGTCACCGGCCTGCGGGTGACCGAACTGAAGGTCGATGTCGGCGCGCCCGTGCGTCGCGGTCAGGTGTTGCTGACGCTCGACCGCCGGATGATCCAGAGCGAACTGGCGCAGGCCGAGGCCGCGCTGCGCGAAGCCGAGGCCGGCGCCGAACTGGCGCGTGCGAATCTGGCGCGCGGGCGCAATCTCGCCGACCAGCGTTTCATCAGCGCGACCCAGCTCGACGAACTCCGGGCCGCGCGCACCCAGAGCGAAGCGCGCGTGGGCACGGCCCGCGCCGCGCGCGACGCCGCCGCGCTGCGCCTGAGTTACGCCGAACTGCGCGCGCCCGCCGACGGCATCGTCTCCAAGCGTCTGGTGCAGGCCGGCCAGGTGGTCGGCGCCGGCACCGAACTGCTGCGCCTGATCCGCGACGGTCGCCTGGAATGGCGCGCCGAACTGCCGGTCGCGCAACTGGCGCAGATCTCGCCCGGCGATCGGGTCGAATTGCGGGCGCCGGACGGCGCGCCGGTGGTGGGCCGGGTGCGCGCGGTCAGCCCCGGCGTCGACATCGCCACCCGGACCGGCACCGTGTTCGTCGATCTGCCCGGCGATTCAGGTCTGATGACCGGCGCCTACGTCGAAGGCCGCATCGACACCGGCCGGGCCCGGGTGCCGACCGTACCCGCGAGCGCGGTCGTGCTGCGCGACGGCTTCCCGACCGTGTTCGTGGTCGATGCCGCGGGCGTCGCCCACGCGCAGCGCGTGCGCATCGGCGCACGCAGCGGCGCGCGCAGCGGCGATGCGCCCGAACCGGATGTGCTCGAATTGCTGGAAGGCCCGAAGACCGGCGCACGCGTGGCGGTGCGCGGCGCGGGCTTCCTCGCCGACGGCGATCGCGTGCGCGTGGTCGATGCGACTGCGACGCCGGCGGCGCCGACGCCGGCGAGCGGCGTGCGATGAGCGGCGGCGGCAATCTTTCGTCCTGGGCGATCCAGCGGCCGCTGCCGGCGCTGATGATCTTCTTCGTGCTGTGCGTGGCCGGACTGTGGGGCTTCCATAGCCTGCCGGTGGCGCGGTTTCCGGATATCGCGTTCCCGATGACCACGGTCACCGTGCTGCAGCCCGGCGCATCGCCGGCCCAGCTCGAAGCCGAAGTGACGCGGCGCATCGAGGATTCGGTCGCCACGATTCCCAACGTCAAGCGACTGTCGTCGTCGGTGATGGAAGGCGTCAGCACCACCGCGATCGAATTCGAGCTGGAGGCCGATCTCGCCGACGCGCTGGACGACACCCGCGATGCGGTCACCCGCGTGCGCAGCGATCTGCCGCAGGACATCCAGGAGCCGGTGGTCGGCAAGGTCGACATCGGCGGCTCGCTGCAGACCTATGCGGTGTCCGCCCCGGGCATGACCGCCGACGAACTGTCGTGGTTCGTCGACCGCGAAGTGGCGCGGACGCTCTACGGCGTCGAAGGCGTCGCGAAGGTCGCGCGCATCGGCGGCATCGAACGCCAGGTCCGCGTCGACCTCGATCCCGATGCGCTGCTGTCCTGGGGCATCACCGCAGGCGACGTGTCGCAACAGTTGGCGCGGATCCAGGTGGAGCGCTCGGGCGGCAAGTTCGAGATCGGCGGCGAACAGCAGTCGATCCGCACCATCGGTACCGTCGGCGACGCGCAGCAGCTGCGCGATTTCAGCATCAGCCTGCCGGACGGGCGTTCGGTGCGTCTGTCGTCGATCGCCACGGTCCGCGACGATGCCGCGGATCCGTCCCAGATGGCGCTGCTCGACGGCGTTTCGACCGTCGGCTTCTCGCTCTACCGGGCGCGCAAGGCCGACGAACTCGAAGTGTCGGAAGCGGTGCGCGAGGCGCTGACCGCGCTGGAGGCGCGGCATGCCGGCGTGCGCTTCGCGCTGGTGACCAATGTCGTCGAAGAGACCGAGCGCTCCTACCGCTCGTCGATGATCATGCTCTGGGAAGGCGCGCTGTTGGCGTTGCTGGTGGTGTGGTGGTTCCTGCGCGACTGGCGCGCGACCTGGGTATCGGCGGTGGCGCTGCCGCTGTCGATCATCCCGACGTTCGCGGTCATGGCGCTGTTCGGTTTCAGCCTGAACATCATCACCCTGCTCGCGCTGTCGGTGGTGGTGGGCATCCTCGTCGACGACGCGATCGTCGAGATCGAGAACATCGTCCGCCATCTGGGCATGGGCAAGTCGCCGCTGCAGGCCGCGCGCGACGCCGCCGACGAGATCGGCACCGCGGTGATCGCGACCTCGATGACCCTGGCGGCGGTGTTCGTGCCGGTGGCGTTCATGCCGGGCATTCCCGGCAAGTTCTTCCGCGAATTCGGCTGGACCGCGGCGACGGCGGTGCTGTTCTCGCTGCTGGTGGCGCGCCTGCTGACGCCGATGATGGCGGCCTACCAATTGAAGCCGCACGGCGACCCCGGCGCCGATTCTGCGCTGATGCGCCGTTATCTCGGTTGGGTCGATGCCTCGCTGCGCCATCGCGGGCGCACGCTGTGGGCGGCGCTGGGCCTGTTCGTCGCGTCGCTGGCGTTGGTGCCGCTGATTCCGGCGACCTTCATTCCGTTCACCGACCTCGGGCGCAGCAATCTCCGGGTCGAACTGCCGCCCGGCAGCCGGATCGAGGACACGCTCGCGGTCGCCGAAGAGGCGCGCGCGCGGTTGAAGTCGATTCCGGAGCTCAAGCGCACCTTCACCATGATCGGCAGCGAGCTGGATCTGGGCGATCCCGGCAAGACCGGCGGCGGCGAGCCTCGCAAGGCGACGCTGGTGCTCGACTGGGGGCCGGAAGACGGACGCGATCGCGACCAGAAACGCCTCGAACGCGAAGTGCGCGCGCGTCTCGCCGACCTGCCCGGCGCGAAGATCGGTTTCATCAGTTCCGAGCCCGGCGAAATGATGCAGTTGGTGCTGTCGGGCGACGATCCGCGCACGCTGGAGGCGGCTGCGGCCGCGGTCGAACGCGATCTGCGGACGCTGAAGGGTCTGGGCAGCGTTTCCTCGTCGGCGTCGCTGCTGCAGCCGGAACTGCAGATCGTGCCCGATCCCGCGCGCGCCGCGGATCTCGGCGTCGCCACCGCCGACATCGCGGAAGCCACCCGGATCGCGACCGCAGGCGATTACACCCAGCGCATGGCCAAGCTCAATCTGCCGGACCGCCAGATCCCGATCCGCGTCGGCTTCGCCCGAGACGCGCTGACGGATCCCGCGCTGCTGGGGCAACTGCGGGTGCGCGGCCGCGACGGACCGGTGCCGCTCTCGGCGGTGGCCGAGATCCGCGACGGCAGCGGACCGTCGGTGATTTCGCGCTATCAGCGCCAGCGCAACATCATGCTGACCGCGGAACTCAACGGCCGTCCGCTGGGCGACGTCATGGCCGAAGTCCAGGCCCTGCCGTCGGTGCAGCGCCTGCCCTCGGGCGTGGAATTCCTCAACGCCGGCGACGCCGAAATCTTCGTCGAACTGTTCTTCGGCTTCGCGATGGCGATGCTGGCCGGCCTGGTGTGCATCTACATGGTGCTGTTGCTGCTGTTCAACCATGCGATCCAGCCGCTGACCATCCTCACCGCGGTGCCGTTGTGCGCCGGCGGCGCGTTCGGCGCGCTGCTGGTCACCGGCAACCTGCTGTCGCTGCCGGCGCTGATCGGTCTGCTGATGCTGATCGGCATCGCCACCAAGAATTCGATCCTGCTGGTCGACTACGCGGTGATCGCCGAGGACGAACACGGCATGAGCCAGCACGACGCCCTCATCGACGCCTGTCGCAAACGCGCGCGGCCGGTGGTCATGACCACGCTGGCGATGGGCGCGGGCATGCTGCCGCTGGCCCTGGGATTCTCGGGCGATTCGAGTTTCCGCGCGCCGATGGCGTGGGCGGTCATCGGCGGCCTGATCACCTCGACGCTGCTGAGCCTGATCGTGATCCCGGCCGCCTACTCGGTGCTGCACGATCTCGGGCTGTGGATCGGGCGGCGGTTCCGGCGCGGCGCGCGACCCGCGCCGGCCGCCGCCTGATCGTTTCGGGGCATCGTCGCGCTCCGGCGCATCGCGCGCCTGAGCGCGGGAGTCAGCGCACGGTGCCGCCGGAATCGCGATCGCGATTCCGGCCGCCGAACAGCTTGCCGAGGAAGGCGAACAGCCCGAGCACGATGAAGACGATGAATTTCTTGCCCGCCAGCAGCAGCGCGCCGAGTTTGGCGAAGAGGCCGGTCTTGGCCGCGATGCCGCCGCCGATCAGCGCGGCGATGCCGTAGCCGGCGACCTTGTCGCTGCTCGCGTCGTAGTCGGCGTAGCGGGCGCCGGCGTCGAATTCGGCGACCGGCAGCAGCTGCTGCATGCCGCTCTGCACCGCGCCCAGTTCCGACATGTTGGCGACCGCGTTCAGGCTGAGGAAGCCGCGACGGCCGAGCACGCGCACGTCGTAGTTCAGGGTGTGCTGGTCGTTGCCCTCGAACGCCAGTTCCTTCGCCCAGTAGAGCTTCTTGGTCGCGGCGTCGTAGCGCGGCGGCACCGCCCAGCCGACCAGTTCGACCGTGCCGTAGCCGGCTTCCCTGCGCGCGTCGTTCTCTTCCTTGCCCGCCTCCTTCATCTGCTGCAGCAGCTCGGCGTAGTCGGTGCCGGCCGCGTCCTCGTCGCTGACGTAGCCTTCGTCCGAGAACGTCACCACGACCGCCCACGACCGTTCGCTGTCCAGCGGGGTGGCGCTCGGCACGACCATGCCGAGCACGGTGTCGTCGGGCGGGTTGCCCCAGAACTCCTCCAGCACGCGTCGCGCGTCCGCCTGTTCGAGATAGCGGAATCCGGAGCCGAGCCGGAAGCGCGCCTGCGCCTGCGGAACCGCGATCTCGCCGTCGCGGAAATGCAGCGACGCGATGAAGGACTGGATCTTGGCCGCCTCCGCGTCCGGGCTCTGTGCGCGGACCGCGGACGTGCAGGCCAGCGCGAAGGCCGCGATCGCGGCCCAGAACGTGTGTTTCGACATGTGGACCCCTGATGGATCGATCCGCGCGGATCGGATGACGGAACGGGCGTCCCCACGCCCGTTCCGTCAGTGTGACCATGGCCGGCCGCGGGCGCCAGTCCGCCGCGGACGGACGATTCGCGACTCAATACACCGCGAGCTCGCCGCAGCCCGTCATCGGGGTCTCGCCTTCGAGGGAGACCGTCGCCTGCTGCGGCCGGGTGCTGCCGTCGAGATCGACGCAGGGCTCGGTGCGGATCTCGATCCGCAGCGTCCGGGCGCCGGCGGGGGTGTCGAGCCGGCCGTCGAGCGCGATCGGCGCGCCGCGCGAGGGGCCGGGCGTCCCGCGGAAATACACCGCGCCGCCGGCCTCGCGTTCGCCCATGCCCCAGGTCAGCGCCACCCGATGGCGCAGGCCCTCCGGCGACGGGCCGCCCTCGGCCTCGATCCGGATGCGCCAGTGTTCGCCGCCGCCCCGGAAGGCCGGGACCGGACTGACCGTGCCGACCATGCCCGGCGCGAGCTTGCCGGCGGCCCCGCTCGGCGGGGCCGGTGGTGGGGTCGGCGCTTCGACCGGTGCGACGGCGGGCGGGTCGGCCGCCGGCGTGGGGGACGCGCTGCAGGCGGCGAGCGCGGCGCTCAGGCACAGGGCGAGAGAGGGCGGGGCGAGGGGGCTTCGCGTACGCACGGCAGGCTCCGGGGCGGGGGTGTCGCGGGAACGGGCGATCGCGGGAGGCGGGGTCAGCTGCGCAGTCCCACGCCGCGCTTGAGCAGCCACAGTCCGACTCCGCCGAGCGCGGCGACGAAGCCCAGCATCAACGCGTAGGCCAGCCACAGCGGCACGTCGGACACGCCGAGCAGGCCGTAGCGGAAGGCGTTGACCATGTAGAAGATCGGATTGAGATGGGTCGCGGTCTCGGCCCAGTCCGGCAACAGCTTGACCGAATAGAACACCCCGCCGAGGTAGGTCAGCGGCGTCAGGATGAACGTCGGTACGATCGCGATGTCGTCGAACTTCTTCGCGTAGACCGCGTTCACGAAGCCGGCCAGCGAGAAGATGGTCGCGCCGAGGATCACCGTCGACAGGGTCACCAGCGGATGCGGGATCTCCACGCGGGTGAAGCACATCGCGATCGCCAGCACGATCGCGCCGACCATCAGGCCGCGCAGCACCGCGCCGGCGACGTAACCGGTCAGGATCACCCACGGCGGCATCGGGCTGACCAGCAGTTCCTCGACGTGACGGCCGAACTTGGCGCCGAAGAAGCTCGACGAGATGTTGCCGTAGCTGTTCTGGATCACGCTCATCATCACCAGGCCGGGGACGATGAAATCCATGTAGCGGATGCCGTCCATCTCGCCGACGCGAGAACCGATCAGGCCGCCGAAGATCAGGAAATACAGGGTCATCGTGATCGCCGGCGGCACCAGGGTCTGGCCCCAGATGCGCAGGATCCGCGCGACCTCGCGGCGGACGATGGTGTAGAGCGCGGTGCGGTGGTGATGCATGGCGGTCGAATCGTTCATGGGTCTTGTCGTGGTTTCGTGGAGTCCGTTCCGATCGGCGCGGGATCGCCGGGATCGGCGCGGTCGGGACGATCGGATCGGGAAGCGTCGCGGATCCGCTTGGCCAGAAGGTCGACCTCGCGGCCGTCTCGGGTTCTCGACGCGTGGATCCGGCCGAAACCCATGCGCAGGTGAAATGCGAGCGAGTCCGGATTCGGCGGAAAGGTGTTCACTTCGCAGCACAGCCATTCGGCGCCCGTTTCGACGCCGGATCCTGCGATCGCCTCGTACAGACGGCGGCCCACGCCCGTTCCCCGCTGCGACGCCGTCACGGCCACCTGATCGATGTAGACGAACGTGCGCCCGCGCATCAGCGAGCGCAGCAACAGGAACTCTTCGCCGTCGTAGTCGGCCGAATCCGCGAACACGAAGGCGTAACCCGACAGGCCGGAGGCGTTTTCGGCCACGAGGTGCCGATCCGAAAGATGCGACAGTCGCCGGATTTCGTGCGGATCGAGCGAAGCGACCGCCGGAAGCGACGCGGCGTTGATGTCCAGCACCCGCGGCGCATCGGCCGCGGCCATCGGGCGTATCGCGATCGCGTCCGATCCGCGCCGTCCGGCGCGCACGACGTCTTCCGGTGGCGCCGGCTCACGCAACGGGCGTTCCCCCGGTCATCCGCACGAACAGTTCCTCCAGCCGGTTGGTCTTGGTGCGCATCGAGCGCACGCGGATGCCCGCGGCGTCGAGCGCGGCGAACACGCCGTTGAGATCCATCGCCCGCGGCATTTCCAGATCGAGCGTGTGGTCGTCCTCGGCGACGAGGGTCGCGCCTTCGATCGTCGGCAGCGCCGCCGGGATGCCGCCCTCGATGTCGAGCAGGAAGCCCTCCACGTCGAGCTTCGCCAGCAGCGCCTTCATCGGGCCCTGCTCGACGATCCGGCCCTTGTCGATGATCGCGAGGTTGCGGCAGAGGCTTTCGGCCTCCTCCAGATAATGCGTGGTGAGGATGATGGTCGTCCCGGCGGCGTTGATCTCCTTCAACGTCTTCCACATCCCGCGGCGGATCTCGATGTCGACGCCGGCGGTGGGTTCGTCCAGGATCAGCAGTCGCGGCGAGGTCATCATCGCGCGGGCGATCATCAGCCGGCGCTTCATGCCGCCGGACAGCGTGCGGCTCATCTTGTCCGCCTTGTCCCACAGTTGCGCGTCCTTCAGCACCCGCTCGGCGCGCGCCATCGCTTCCGCGCGCGGCACGCCGTAGAAGCCGGCGTAGTTCACGCAGATGTCGAACGGTTTCTCGAACATGTTGAAGTTGATTTCCTGCGGCACCAGGCCGATCAGGCGCATCGCCGCGTCGCGTTCGGCGACGATGTCGACGCCGAACACCCGGACCTCGCCCCCGCTCTTGTTGACCAGCGAGCTGACCACGCCGATGAGGGTCGACTTGCCGGCGCCGTTGGGGCCGAGCAGGGCGTAGAAGTCGCCGGGGGTCACGTCGAGCGAGACGCCCTTCAGGGCCTCCACGCCGTTGTCGTAGGTCTTGCGCAGGTCGCGGATGGACAGCGCCGGGGCGCCGGCTGCGCCGGTGGGGGAAGGGTCGGTAGCGACGGTCATCGGAGTCCTCGGCGCCGCGCGGGACGGGCGCGTTGCGGGATGGGCGCGGCGGAACGGGTAGTATAGGCGTCCGGCCAGGATCGGCCCGGACACATCCCCGCACACACTCCATTCCATAGACAGCGCCCGTGCCCGCCCATTTCCCGCTCAAACTCGTCGCCCGCCGGATGCTGGCGCCGACCGTGGCCCACCTCGGATTCGTCCGCGACGACGGACAGCCCCTCGATTACATTCCAGGGCAGTTCCTGCAGGTGCATTTCCATTACCCCGACGGCACCGCGACCAAGCGCAGCTATTCGCTGGCCACCATTCCGGACGGGACGCGCGGCCCCGGGGAATCGGTCGAGATCGCGGTCAGCTACGTCGCCGGCGGCGCCGCGACCGCCCTGTTCGAGGGGCTGCCCGAGGGCGGCCTGATCCAGGCCAGCGGCCCCTACGGCCGCTTCTGCCTGATGCCGGGCGACGCCAATCGGCGCTACCTGCTGATCGCCACCGGGACCGGCGTCACGCCGTACCGGGCGATGCTGCCGCAGTTGGCCGCGCAGATCGCCGAACGCGGGATCGAGGTGGTGCTGCTGTTCGGTGCGCGCACGCCCGAGGAGCTGCTGTACGGCGACGAATTCCGCGCGTTCGCCGACGCGCATCCGAATTTCCGTTTCGTGCCCTGCTTCTCGCGCGAATTGCCGGCGGCGGGCTCGCCGCACGCGCATGCCGACGTGCGCAAGGGCTACGTCCAGGACCAGTTGGCCGAATTCGCGCCGGACGCCGCGGGCGACATCGCCTACCTCTGCGGCAATCCGAACATGGTCGACGCGTGTTTCGAGGTCCTGAAGGGGCATGGACTCCCCGTACCGCACATCCGGCGCGAAAAATACGTCAGCAGCAAGTAGCGAGGCGAACGTGGAAGGCAAGGGGGAGCGCATGCGGATTCCCGCCGTCATCGGTGCCGGTGCGACGCGCGCCCTCGTCCTGCTCGCGCTGCTGCTCGCGCCCGTCCTCGGCTCGGCCCAGGACTTCCGCTGGCATGCGCCGGTCGTGCCCTATACCCCGCCGGGCTTCAACCATGGCCTGCTCGGCGACGTCAATCTCGACGGTCGCCCCGATCTGATCACCACCAGCGTCTCCAACTGGGGGCAGGTCGGCGTCGCGCTGCAGCGCGAGGACGGCAATTTCGATTTCCCGATCACCTACCGGTGCGACTGCGCGCCCGGCCGGATCCGGCTGCTCAAGCGCAGCGACGGTTGGCCGCTGATCTATTTCGAGCATTCGGTGGATCCCAACGCCTTCCCGAATCTCTCCCGCTACGGCGTGGGCTTTCTCGAACTGCGCCGGGACTACACCCTGGCCGCGATCCGCCACGACGCGGGCACGATCGACGAATTCGGTCAGGTCGACATCAACCAGGACGGCAACGACGATCTGTTCGCGACCTATTACGACTTCCGCGACGACATCGAGTTCCGCTACCGGGTCTGGTTCGCGGGCATCAGCTCGAACAGCGAGCGCGTGCTGCCGGCGCCGTCGTCGCGTCTGGAATTCGCGCCCTACGAGAGCACGCCGTTCTCGTACTCCGGAATCACCGATCGTCGCGAGAACTACACCTACATCGACGTCACCGATCTGGACGTCAACGGCGACGGCTATCGCGACCACATGGAAGGGCGCTGTCCGGGGCGCTGCCTGTACCGGCAGCAGCCCTACCGTCAGCTGTCGACGACCACGACCACGTTCTCGCCCGCCCTGCCCAGCGAGGCGGGCGAAGCGTTCTTCGGCGATCTCGATGGCGACGGCCTGCCCGATCTGATCCACGCCTACACCGGCAGTTACGGCGAAGACCTGTACCTGCACCTGCAGACCGCGCCGCAGCGTTTCGAACGTTTCGCCAGGTTCGGGCCGCTGTACGCCCCGAGCAGCGTGGCGGTCCGCGATCTGGACAACAACGGTCTGGCGGACATGGTGGTGCAGTCGGAGGACGCCATTCTCAACAGCACCGGTTGGCTGGATACGATCCTGCAGACCTCGCCGGGTCAGTTCCAGGTGCTGTCCAAGCGCATCGGCAATGCGACGATGGGCACGCGATTGAGCGCCGCCGACGTCGACGGTGACGGTTGCAGCGATCTCGCCGTGCGCGAACGCATCAGTTATTCGCTCTCGATCGGGCTGCGGATCTGGCACGGCACGAATTGCCTGCCGCCGACCGACTTCGCGGTTGCCGTCGAGGGCTCGGCGGCCGCGCCGCTGGCACGGGTGGAGCGACGGGTCGGCGCCGGTTCGACCGAGCCGAGGATCCTGCGCGTGACCCTCGCTCCCGCAGTGCGCGATGCGGACGCGATCGGTTACGTCGTTTCCGCGCCCGCGGGCTGCGCGGCGGTGGGCGCGGAAGCGCCGCGACGGATATTCGACTGCGTGATCCCGTCGCTGTCCGCGGTCGGCGACAAGGTCGAGTATCCGTTTACGGTGAGCATCGCGCCGGATCTGCAGGTCGATACCCAGGTCACCGCCTTCCTGCTCGATCACGCTGGCGACAGCAATGCCGACAACAACCGTGCGCAGCTGCTGCGCACGTTCGACACGCGCTCGTCCGCGACGACCGCGTCCGTGGACGGGCACTGAGATTCCGCCATGCGCCTTCCTCTCGTCCCGACCGCCGTTCTGCTGATCTCCGGCCTGTGCGCCCCCGCGCCGGCATCCGCGATCCAGTTCGGCACGTCCCACGATCTGCTGGCGCTGGCCGACCTGCGCAGCGACATGCGCGCCGACAACGCGTCGGTCGGCGACACCAACGGCGACGGACGCGCAGACATCTTCGTCTACGTGATCGGCGAAAGCATGGGCCACACGGACAAGACCGAGGATTTCATCGGCCTGTTGTTCGAGCAGCAGGTCGACGGCACCATGCGCCAGAGCATGCGCTTCACGTTGGCGCCCGGCGGCACGCCGCGCTACGGCCATTTCGCGTCCGCACTCGGCGATCTCGACGCCGACGGTCGTGCCGAGCTGGTGCTGACCGAGCCCGACGGCGCGATCGCGATCCTCAAGCGCAACGCCGATGGCCCGTTCGAGCAGGTTGCGCGGCTGCCGGCCTACTTCCGGTCCGAGCAGTTGCAGGTCGAGGATCTCGATGGCGACGGCTTCCCGGAGATTCTCTCGTACTGGAGCGACAGCGGGTTGGCGATCCATCCCGGGCGCGGCCCGCTGCGGTTCGGCGCGCCGGTGTCGGTGCAGACCCTGCACAGCGCGTACCTGGCTTTGGCGGACGCCGACGGCGACGGTCGTCGCGATCTGCTCGGGACGGCGATGGACTACGGCGGCGTCGGGATCAATATCGCCTACCCGCCGCGGCCGGGCGGCTACGCGAACGATGCGGGCCCGGATCGTTACGGGTTCTTCCGCAGTCCGCGCCATGCCGACCGTGTGCCCGCCGATGTCGTCAGCGCGGGTCGATACGGCCCGCAGGCGCAACCGGCGCTGTTCGTGAACACGGTCGAGGGCGTCCAACCCGGTCCCAATCTCATCGAACTGTGGCAGACCCTCTCGGTCTATACCCGCGATGCCGGCGGCGAGTGGCGGCTGGCGATGAAGAAGCGATACGAAGACATCGGTTCGGTGATGACTGCGCCGCTGCGCGTCAGGGATCTCGATGGCGACGGTCTCGACGATGTCGTCGTCTTTCGCGACGATCGCGTCGATGTGCTGATGCAGACCGCCAACGGCTTCGCGGACGTCGTTACGCCGCTGGACAACCGGCCGTCCTATCTCAACCCGCCGCGGTACGGCAGCACCCACATCGTCGATTTCAACGGCGACGGTTGCCTCGATCTCGGCTACATGTCGCGCAGCTACACCATCCACTACCGCACCGATTGTCCGACCGCCGCCCCGGCGCGGTCGCGCCCGGCGGCCTCGGCGCCCGCGGGTCCGGCGCCGCGGGTCAAGCCCCGTCGCGGCAATCGCCTGCGGCGATAGCCGTCGGCCGCGAGCCGGACGGACGACTTGAGTCTTGCGGTCCGACCGGTCACATTCCCCGCGCCGCGCCGTCCTTGTCCCTGAGCACGGGCGGGCTGCCCGTCCGCGATCCGTTCCGGGAGTTCTCCATGCATAAACCGCTGTTCCTGTCCGCCCTCGTGCTGGCGCTTTCGGCCTGCGGCGGGCGCGCCGATCCCATGATCGTGCCGCGCACCGACGCCAACGGCGATCTGCGCTACGGCGCGATCGCGTTCAAGCCCTGCTCCCTCGGGGGCGATCGCACCGAGGCGGTGGAAGCGCAGTGCGCGACCCTCGATGTGCCCGAGAACCACGCCGCGCCCGGTGGGCGGAAGATCGGACTCGCGATCGCATTGATCCCGGCGAAGAGCCAGACCGCGAACGATCCGCTGGTGTTCATCGCCGGCGGCCCCGGCCAGTCGATCCGCGAAGCCTACCCGATGCTGCACGCCGCCCTGCAGGACGCGCGCAGGAACCGCAACGTGCTGCTGGTCGACGCCCGCGGCACCGGCGGCTCGCATCCGCTGCAGTGCGACGAATTCCTGCGCGAGGAGAACGAGGCGGCGGAGGATCTCGATCGCATGCGCGCGCTGGTCGCGGCCTGCCGCGACCGTCTCGGCAAGACCGCCGACCTGCGGTTCTACGGAACCGCGGAGCACATCCGGGATCTCGATCGCGTGCGCGCCCTGATCGGCGTCGACAAGCTCAACCTCATCGGCATTTCCTACGGCACCCGCGTCGCCCAGCAGTACGCCAAGCGTTATCCGGCGCACGCGCGCACGCTGACCCTGGATTCGGTGGCGCCCAACACCCTGGTGCTCGGACAGGAACACGCGCGCAATCTCGACGCCGCCGTGCAGCGACAGTTCGCGCGCTGCGTCGCGGACGCCGCATGCAAGCGCAACATCGGCGATCCCGTTGCGCTGATGGCGCAGGTGCGCAACACGCTCCAGGCCGGCGGCATCGCTCCGGTGCGCTACCGCGATCCGACCAGCGGCGTGTGGCGCGAGGAGGTGCCGACCTTCGGCCATCTCGCCGCGCTGCTGCGCATGTACGCCTATCGCCCGGAATCGGCGTCGCTGCTGCCGCTGATCCTGTACGACGCGTCGCAAGGACGCTACGAACCGCTGCTGTCGCAGGCGCGCAGCCTCACCGGCGATCTCACCGACGCCCTCGCCATCGGCATGAGCCTCTCGGTGTCCTGCACCGAGGACTACGAGCTGAAGTCGGATCCCGCCGACGAAAAAACCATCCTCGGCAACGATTTCGCCGAGTACATGATCGAACAGTGCAAGCTGTGGCCGAAGGGCGCGCGCGACCCCGATTTCCGCAAGCCGCTGACCGGCGATCTGCCGGTGCTGGCGATGAGCGGCGAATTCGATCCGGTGACGCCGCCGCGTTACGGCGACGAGGTGGTGAAGTCCCTGCCGAAGGGACGTCATCTGGTGCTGCCGGGCCAGGGTCACAGCGTACTCACCACCGGGTGCATGCCGAAGCTGTTCGCGCAGTTCGTCGAGAAGGCCGACGCCAAGGCGCTCGACGCCGAATGCCTCAAGCGTCTCGCAGGCTCGCCGCCGTTCGCGGGGTACTACGGTTGGGAGCCTTGATCGGAGTCGCCTTCCCCCGAACGGTCGTCGCTCCGCAAGCGCCGCCGTACCGCCACCCTTCTCGCGCCGCGTTGCGGCGCGGTCCCCCGAACCGGGGGACACTGCCGATCTCTTCGCTCGCGCTCTGCGCCGGCCGAGGGGTCGGTGGCCCAGTCACGCAGCATCCTCCAGGAATTCCGAGGTTCCCATGATCCAGGTCCAGAATCTGCACAAGGCGTTCAAGACCAAGACCGGTCTCGTCCAGGCCGTGCGCGGCGTGAGTTTCGAAGCGCGCGACGGCGAGATCACCGGCCTGCTCGGTCCCAACGGCGCCGGCAAGACCACCACGCTGCGCATGCTCTACACGCTGATGACGCCCGATCAGGGCGGCGTCACCGTCGACGGTTTCGACGCGACGAAGCAGGCGACCGACGTGCGTCGCCGGTTGGGCGTGTTGCCCGACGCGCGCGGCGTGTACAAGCGCCTGACCGCGCGCGAGAACATCGCCTATTTCGGCGAGCTGCACGGCCTCGACGCCGAGACGATCGCGCAGCGCACCGCGCTGATGTCGCAGGCCCTGGGCATGGACGATTTCCTCGACCGCCGCACGGAAGGGTTCTCGCAGGGGCAGCGCACCAAGACCGCCATCGCCCGCGCGCTGGTGCACGATCCGAAGAACGTGATCCTCGACGAGCCCACCAACGGTCTCGACGTGATGACCACCCGCGGCCTGCGCGAATTCCTGCGCGGCCTGCGCGGCGAAGGTCGCTGCGTGATCTTCTCCAGCCACATCATGCAGGAGGTGGCCGCGCTGTGCGACCGCATCGTGGTGATCGCGGCCGGCGAAGTGAAGGCGATCGGCACGCCCGACGAGCTGCGCGCGCGCAGCGGCCACGACAATCTCGAGGACGCCTTCGTCCAGCTGATCGGCTCGGAGGAGGGCCTGCTCGCATGAACATGCCCTTCAAGAGCGCTTTCGTCACCGTGATGCGCAAGGAGCTGCGCGACTTCGCCCGCGACCGCCGCACGTTCCTGATGGCGCTGCTGCTCGGCCCGCTGATCTATCCGCTGTTGATGCTGGGCATGGGCAGCCTCGCCGAGGCGCGGGTCAGCACCCAGTTGGAGAAGCCGCTGGAGATTCCGATCGTCGGCGCCGACCATGCGCCGAATCTCGTCGCCTACCTCGCCACCCAGGACATCCGCGCCAAGACGCCGCCGAAGGATCTCGTCGCCGCGATCCGCAGCCAGACCGAGGACGTGGCGATCGTGATCTCGCCGGATTTCGCCGAGGATTGGCGCGCCGGTACGCCGGCGAAGGTCGAGATCGTGTCCGACAGCACCCGCCAGAGCGCGGAAGTGCCGGTGGCGCGGGTACGGACCGCGTTGACCGTCTACAGCCGGCAGGTCGGCGCGCTGCGCCTGGTCGCGCGCGGCATCGACCCCTCGCTCTCGCAGGCGGTCGCGGTCGCGCAGCGCGACGTCGCCACGCCCGAAGCGAAGCAGGGCGTGCTGCTCGCGGTGCTGTTGCCGCTGATCCTGATCCTCTACGCCTTCATCGGCGGCGCCAACCTCACCATGGACGTCACCGCCGGCGAACGCGAACGGCAATCGCTGGAGCCGCTGCTGGCGACGCCGGTCGCGCGCGGCGCGCTGGTCAGCGGCAAGATGGCCGCCGCCGCGCTGATCGGCATCGTCGCGGTCGCGCTCACCCTGCTCTCGTTCAAGTTCAGCGCCGCGCTCTCCACCAGCCCGATGGCGCGCTCGCTCGACGTGTCCTTCGTCGCCATCGCCAAGATGATGCTGGTGCTGCTGCCGCTGGTGCTGATCGGCACCGCGCTGCTCACCTACATCTCCGCCGGCGCCAAGAGCATGAAGGAGGCGCAGAGCCATCTGGTGTGGATGATGTTCATGCCGATGCTCCCGGCCTATGCGCTGATGGCCTATCCGCTGAAGGACCAGGACCTGTGGCAGTACGCGGTGCCGTTTCTCGCGCAGAACCAGATGCTGGTGAAGGCCTCGCGCGGCGAGAACGCGTCGCCCGAGCAATGGGCCATCTATCTCGTCTGCGCCTTCGCCCTCGCCGGCGTGCTGTGGCTGGCCGCCACCTGGCGTTACCGGCAGGAGAAGCTGGCGATCTCGGCGTAAGCCGCATCGCGATGGAAGCGGAAACAGCCCGGCGAAAGCCGGGCTTTTTCGTGCGTTCGACATTTGCCCGGCGGAAATCTTCGGCGGAGATCTTCGGTGGTGGCCGCAACGGGGGATCCCGATGTTCGCGTGCAGGGCCTGTGCTATGGTCGGCCCGAGGCCGCGCGGTCGGTGCGGCCTCACGGAGCGACAAGGCACGGGGGAAACAGGATGTCGAAGACGCATGCGCCGAAAGCGGTGGAGCAGGTGATGGTGTCCAGCACCTTCACCGATCTGAAAGAACATCGGGCCTTATTGATCGATGCGATCTATCGGCACAATCTTTACGCGCGTGCCATGGAGAACGACTCGGCAGGACTCGACGATGTCATCGAGTCGTCGTTGAAGATGGTCCGCGAAAGCGCCGCCTACATCTGCCTGATCGGTTTCAAATACGGACAGATTCCGCCGTGCCCGAAGCGGAATCCGGACGACCGCTCGATCACCGAATTGGAATTCGACGAGGCGCTTCGGCTGAAACGACCGATCCTGTTGTTCCTGATCGGCAAGCAACATCCGATCCTGTTCGACGATGTCGAACCCGACAGCACGAAGAGGGCCAAGTTGGAGGCATTCCGGGAGCGTGCGAAGCAGATCGGTCTCGATACGAAATTGCATCGCATCTACGCCGAGTTTTCGAACTTGTCGGACTTCGAGCGGAAAATTGCGCCCTCTCTCGCCAGGGTCAAGGCATATCTCGACAGCAGACCATCGGCGCCGGATCAAGACGTCGATTCGCGGCCCGAGGTGAAAATGGCTTCGGACGGCTCCGCGCCATCGTCCATTCCTCATCCCCCTGCGTTCTACGCCAAGCCCGATTACCTTCCCGGCCATGCGTTCGTCGGCCGCAAGGCGCAGTGCGAAGAGTTGAGCGACTGGGCCAGCGCCGACAACCCCATCAATCTGCTGCTGTTCCACGCCATCGGCGGCAACGGCAAGAGCATGCTCACCTGGCAGTGGACCACCCGGTTCGCGCCGCAGGCGCGTGACGACTGGGCCGGACGGTTCTGGTATTCGTTCTACGAGCAGGGTGCCGTCATGGCGGATTTCTGCCGCCATGCGCTGGCGTATATGACCGACCTGCCACTGGAGGCGTTCGAGAAGCTCAAGACCCTGCAGATGCGCGACGAACTGCTCGCGCAGCTCAAGGCTCGGCCCTGGTTGCTCGTGCTCGACGGTCTGGAACGCGTGCTGGTGGCCTATCACCGCATCGATGCCGCCGAGCTGGCCGACGAAAGCGGCGAAAACCCCACCGACGCCATCGCCAGCCGCAACGCGTGCGACACCATCCGCGACGAGGATGGCGATCTCCTGCGCGCGCTGGCGCAGGCCGCGCCGTCGAAGATCCTCGCGACTTCGCGGCTGACCCCGCGCGTGTTGTTGAATGCCGCGGGACAGGACATCCCGGGCGTGCGGTGCAAACCGCTGGATGGGTTGCTGGCGGACGACGCCGAAGCCCTGTTCCACGCCTCCGGTGTTCGCGGCGACAGGCCCGCCATCCGCCGCTATTTGGGGACGAACTGCGGCAACCACCCGCTGGTGGTCGGCGTGATCGCCGGTCTGGTTAACGACTATCTGCCCGATCGCGGCAATTTCGATGCTTGGCTGGTCGATCCGGCGCATGGCGCCAAGCTGGATCTGGGACAACTCGATCTGATCCAGCGCCGCAACCATATCCTGAAAGCCGCCATCGCGGCCCTCCCCGAAGACAGCGCTGCCGTGCTGTCCCAGCTGGCGCTGCTGCAGGAAGCGGTGGATTACCCGACGCTGCAGGCCTTGAACCCGCTGTTGCCGCCGGCGCCGAAACCGGTGGAACAGCCGGAAGATCCAAAGTTGCGGGCGTCCTGGCAAAGCTACGACCAAAGTAGGCAAAAGCGCTTTTCGCAGCAGTATGCCGTCGCAGTAGCGCGCTACGAGGCCTATTTGGAGGAACGACATGCCTGGGCTCGTAGTCCGGACGTGCAGCACGCACCACAACGCTTGGACGATGCCATCCGCGATCTGGAACGGCGTGGTCTGTTGCAGTACGAATACAAACGCCACAATCTGCATCCTGTCGTGCGCTCGGTCGCGTTCGCCGAGACGAATCCCGAACTGCGCCTGCGTCAGGGCGAGAAAGCGGTGGATCACTTCACTTCACGGCCGCACCGCCCGTACGCACAGGTCGAAACCCTGGAAGAGATGGCGCCCGCCTTGCAGGCGATTCGGGTGTGCCTGAGGTTGGGCATGTCCGAACGTGCGGCGGCAATCTATGTCGGTGATGTGGGTCATGCGCTCCATTACAATCTCGAGGCTTTCGATGAGATGCTCGAAATCCTCCAGCCATTCTTTCCGGATGGGTGGGGTGAACCTTCAGCAGTTGTTGACGATGACGTTGCAAGCTATCTCGCAACAGTCGCGGGTCATGCCCTGTCCCGGCTCGGGAAGTTGTCAGAAGCAGAAATGGCTTACAGGCAAGCACTTTCAACAAGCCTTGCTCGAGAAAATTGGATGAATGTCGTAAAAGCCATTCGTTCATTTTCTCGTCTTTCCGAGGACATGAGAATGCTCCACCGCGCCTCGCGCCTGGACCGACTGTCGTATTCCCTAGCGATGGCGAGTGATCTGGACGCCGCGGGTTATGCCGTCGCCTTGGATCGCTTGAACTTCACGCATGCCAAACTGGGCCTTTGGGGGGAGATTCTGCAACCGGACCGAAAGCCTGGGGTTCATCCCGCGCAGGATATTCGCGCACTGTATCGACCAGGTGATGCGGAATATCACGCAGCACTGTTTGCCTTCTGGCACAACGAAGATCCGTCACCGACGATTTCGCGCGCGCTGGCACTGACCCGCGAGGGTCAGAACCGGTTAGCGACTCGAAGGCTGCATACAATTCAGGGGAATTGGCACATCCAACAGCACGAGTGGCGCAAAGCCCGCGACGCATACGACGAGGCCGTTCGTCTGGCCCGCGAACGCAACCTGATCGATGAATGGTCGGAAACCGGTTTGGCACTCGCCAAACATCATCTGGGCGAACTGCCTGATCCGCAGGAAGAAGCCCAGCGCTTGGCGCAGTTTCGCGAACCCGCACATTACCACCTGGCCCTGCTCTGGCAAGCCATCGGCTATCGCGATCAAGCCGCGCAGCATGCGCGTGCGGCTTACAGGGATTACTGGGGCGAGGGCGAGCCCTACGTCCGGCGTTACTGGCTGGACAGCACCATCGAATTGCTCCACGCACTGGACGAACCCATCCCGCAGTTGCCGCCGTTCGATCCCGCGAAGGTGCCGCCCTATCCCTGGGAGGCGGAGGTGCAGGCGGCCATCGATCGGCTGAATGCGAAGAAGGCGGCCGAGGCCGCGAGCGCCGCGAACGATGGCGAAGCGCCCGCCTCCCGCGATTGAACGCGCAGGATTCGCGGCGTGCCGGCGATGTCGGCCTGAGGCTCAACGCCCGCGACGGTGCGCGCCGTCGCGGCGTTTCGTAGGCGGAGACGGTTCCGTCGTGTAGGCCCTGGCCTCTTCAAGCAGCCAGTCCCGGAACGCGGCGAGACCAGCGTGTTCCCGCGCCCGTGGCGGGTACACCAGATAGTGCGCGTAGTCGGTGCGGAGCGGACGCGCGTCGAGCGGTCGCAGCAATCCGCTGTCGATCAGCGGGCGCGCGCGGGTCATGCGCGCCAGGCCCACGCCGACGCCTTCCGCCGCGGCGCGCTGCATCGCATCGGCGTCGTCGAAATTCGCGATGTATCGCGACGGCGGGGTTCCGCCCCGCTCCGCGAACCAGCGGGCCCAATAGCCGCCGGGATCGCCCAGCAACGGCCACCGCGACAGGGTGTCCGGATCCGGTGCGCCCAGCTGCGGCCGCAGCCGCTCCAGCAGCGCCGGACTGGCCACGGGCAGCAGCGCCTCGTCGAACAGGTGCTCCACGACCAATCCCGGCCAGCGCCCGTTGCCGCTGCGCAGCGCGGCATCGACGTCGGTCTCGCGCGCGAAATCCACCAGTCCGGCCGTCGATTGCAGGTGGAATTCCAGTTGCGGGTGTCGGGTAAGGAATCCGGACAGCCGTGGAATCAGCCACGACGACGCCATCGACGGGATCAGGCTGACCGTGAGCACGTCGTCGCGCCGCGCCGCGAACGGACGCACCGCCTGCTCGATCGCTTCCAGGTGCGGCGCGATGCGCTCCAGCAGGCGGCCGCCATCGTCGGTCAGCGCGATCCCGCGCGGGCCGCGGACGAACAGCCGGTAGCCGAGGCGATCTTCCAGCGCCTTGATCTGATGGCTGAGCGCGCTGACGGTCAGGTGGAGCGATTCCGCCGCGCGCGAGAGGTTGCCGGCGCGGGCGGCGGCGACGAAGCCCTGCAGGGCGTGGAGCGGCGGACGGCTCATGGGGTTGCCTTGAATGAAATCGAAAACAGGGTTGCAAACATTTCGCTTTTTCAAGGAAAAGCATGCGCTTATCTTGCTTCGCATTCAACGAACGCGCATCCCGCGCGTTACCGTCCCGGAGGCCGCCATGACCATCTACCAAGGCCTGCTGTTCCTGCAGGGCCATCTGCTCCGTTCCGACGACATCGACCCGTCGCCGGGCGCAGCGCCGCAGCCGTCGCCGCAGCGCAACGGCTTCAACCTGTTCGAGTCCCTGCTGTTCCTCGGCGGCCGGCCGATGCATCCCGATCGGCCGTTCGATCTCGAAGAACCTTTCGACCAATTGCGCGAGACCTGTGCAGGCTGCTGACGCGCCCGCGCCGTCCATGCCCGCGCCGTCCATGCCTGCGCGATCCACGCCCGTCTCCACGAGGAAGGTGTCCCATGTCGTTCTTCATCGCCCCCCCGTTCCGCGACCTCGACCTGCAGCAGGCCACCGTCGGGGCCGACGGCTACGGCCTGCGCTACGGCCGCGCCGCCCGCGCGCGCAGGGAAGCCGCGTTCCCGCATTTCGGCGTCCACGCCGCCGCAGAGGCTCCGCCGCGGGCCTTGCCCGCGGTCTGTTTCGTCGAGGGGCGCGCCTGCTGAGCGACGCGCCGGATCGCGCAACGAAAAAGCCCGGCATCGCTGCCGGGCCTCGTCGTCGCGATCGCGTCGCCGCGGCGGATCACAGGTGCTTGATGATCTCGTCCGCGAACTCGCTGCACTTCACTTCGGTCGCGCCGTCCATCAGGCGGGCGAAGTCGTAGGTCACGCGCTTGCTGCCGATCGCGCCGTCCATCGCCTTGATGATCGCGTCGGCGGCTTCGGTCCAGCCCATGTAGCGCAGCATCATCTCGCCCGACAGGATCACCGAACCCGGATTGACCTTGTCGAGATCGGCGTACTTCGGCGCGGTGCCGTGGGTCGCTTCGAACACGCCGTGGCCGGTGACCGTGTTGATGTTCGCGCCCGGGGCGATGCCGATGCCGCCGACCTGCGCGGCCAGCGCGTCGGACAGGTAGTCGCCGTTGAGGTTGAGCGTGGCGACCACGTCGTATTCCTTCGGACGCAGCAGGATCTGCTGCAGGAAGGCGTCGGCGATGGCGTCCTTGATCACGATGCCCGCGCCCGGACGGCCTTCCGGAATCACATGCCACGGGCCGCCGTCGAGTTCGACCGCGCCGAAGAAATCGCGCGCGACCTGATAGCCGAAGTCGCGGAACGCGCCTTCGCTGAACTTCATGATGTTGCCCTTGTGGACCAGGGTCACCGACTTGCGCTTGTTCTCGATCGCATACGCGATCGCGCTGTGCACGAGGCGTTCGGTGCCGAGATAGGACACCGGCTTGATGCCGATGCCGACCTGCACCGGCAGATCGCGCGCCGGCGCGCCGATGCCTTCGAGCGCCTTGTTCCACTCGTCGGTTTTCGCCTTGGTGCCGAAGCGGATCTTGTCGAAGCCCTTGGGGAATTCCTTCTGCAGGAAATCCAGCATCTTCTGCGCGTCGGCCGAACCCGGCTCGAACTCGATGCCGGCGTAGATGTCCTCGGTGTTCTCGCGGAAGATCACCATGTCGACGTCGCCGGGCTTCTTCACCGGCGAGGGCACGCCCTCGAACCAGCGCACCGGGCGCAGGCAGACGAACAGATCGAGCAGCTGGCGCAGCGCGACGTTCAGCGAGCGGATGCCGCCGCCGACCGGCGTGGTCAGCGGGCCCTTGATGCTGACGAGGTAATCGCGGCAGGCGTCGACGGTCGCGTCGGGCAGCCAGTTGCCGGTGGCGTTGAAGGCCTTCTCGCCGGCGAGGACTTCCATCCACATCAGCTGACGCTGGCCGCCGTAGGCCTTGGCGACCGCGGCGTCGAGCACGCGCACGCTGGCGCGCCAGATATCCGGGCCGGTGCCGTCGCCTTCGATGAAGGGGATGATCGGACGATCCGGAACCACGAGTCCGGTCGGAGTCTTGGTGATCCTGGCGCCGCCAGCGGGCGCCTGGGGGGTGAAGTCGGCCATACGGTCTCCATGAAGGCCGGCGGTGGTGCCGGCCAAGACCGCTATTGTCGCGGCTGGCGGGGATGGGGGAAAGGGCCGGGGTCCGGGAGACGCACGGGGGACCCATCCTGGCCTGTCAGAACCGACAGCGCCGGCTCGCCCTCGCCCGTCGCAGGATATGAGACGGGACGGCACCAAAAGGGGCCGGACACGACAAGGGCCGGTTGCCCGGCCCTGTCTGATTTGGTGCATCTTTCAGCTGGAAGCTGATCAGCTTGTTAGCGGAAAGAGCGCATTTCCTGATCTGTTATGGGCGCAACCTACCTCCGTGCGGAGCGCCCGTCAACCGGAGCGCGACGAATGGCAAAGCTGAAATATCGACTAGGGCTCGATCTTGGCGCCAACTCCCTCGGCTGGTGTGTCTACGCACTCGACGACGACGACGAACCCGTCCGCATCGCGAGAATGGGCGTTCGAATATTTTCGGATGGCCGGGACCCGAAAGGCCTGGCCTCGCTGGCCGCGGCACGGCGCCAGGCCCGCCAGGCGCGTCGCAGACGCGACCGGATGCTCAAGCGGCGCGGGCGCATCATGCAGGCGCTCATCGAAGCCGGACTGATGCCTGCCGAGGAAGCCGAGCGCAAGAAGCTGCAGCAGATCGACCCCTATGCACTGCGCGCAAGGGGGCTGCATGGACCGCTCGCAGCGCACGAGTTCGGGCGCGCATTGTTCCACCTGTGCCGCAAGCGCGGCTTCAAGAGCAGCCGCAAGGAGCGCGGAGAATCGGGCAAGGAAAAGGAACAGGAAAAAGAAACCGGCAAGGTGAAGTCCGCAATCGCAGCCCTCAAGGCGCGCATCGAATCCGCCGGATGCCGTACCGTCGGAGAGTATCTCGCAGGCGAACACCAGCAACGGCGACCAGTCCGGGGCAGACAGCGTGCGGACGGACAATACGTGCTGTACCTGCAACGGGCGATGATCGAAGCGGAATTCGATGCCCTCTGGGATGCGCAGCAGGCGCATCATCCCGAAGTGCTCACGCCCGCGCTGCGCGATCGCCTCAAGGACATTCTTCTGTTCCAGCGTCGCCTCAGACCGGTGATGCCTGGGCGCTGTCTGTTTGAGGAGAACGACTATCGTCTTCCCTTGTGCGCGCCATTGCAGCAGCGATTCCGGATGCTTCAGGAACTCAATCATCTACGGGTGAAGGAGGGGGTCGGCTATCGCGCGCTGACGCTCGACGAACGCAACGCCATGCTGGGTCTGCTGTCGAGCGAGGCCGGCACCGTCACGTTTTCCCGGCTCGCCAGGATCGCGGGGCTTGGCAAGGCAGCGGCCTTCAATCTGGAATCGGACAAGCGCAAGGGCCTGAAAGGCGATGTCGTCGGCAGCCAGTTCCGTGCAGCCGAAGCACTCGGCGGGACATGGGACGATCTGCCGCCGTCGACCCGCGAAGCACTGGCGAGCCTGGTGGAACGCGCGGAAGAAGATGCCGCGCTCATCGCCGCCTTGCGTGCGCTGCCCGGGGATACGGGACCGGCAAAAGAGATCCTCCGACCGGCTCCGTTCGAACTCCATTGGCTCGATGTGCTGTCGCGCCTGCCCCCGCTCACGGACGCGCAGGCCCGCGCGATCTCGAACATCCGGCTGCCCGAGGACTTCGGCAGTCTCGGCCGAAAGGCGCTGGAACGGATCGTGCCCGAACTCGAACGGGACGTCGTCACCTACGACGTCGCCGTGCAGCGTGCCGGTTACGGTTCGCATTCGCAGTTGCACACCGGCGAGATTCACCACCGACTGCCTTACTACGGTGAAGTACTGCGGGGCTACACGAGTCCCATGGGATCCGCAAAGGTCGAGGACGAGCGCAGGTTCGGCCGCATCCCCAATCCGACCGTGCACATCGGCCTGAACCAGTTGCGGCAACTCGTCAACGCCCTGATCCGCCGCTACGGCGCGCCCCATCAGATCGTGATCGAGTTGGCGCGCGAGTTCGGACTGTCCGGCGAGCGGAGGCGCGAGATGGAGAAAGAGCAGGCGGAGAACCAGAAGCGCAACGAAGCGCTCGACGCCGAAATCCTGGCGCTCGGCTACGCACCCAACGGCGAGAATCGTCTGCGTATGCGCCTGTGGTACGAACTCGGCGAGGACGATGCGCTCGACCGGGTCTGCGTCTACAGCGGTCGACGGTTCAGTCGGGCGATGCTGTTCGGCGACGACGTCGAAGTGGACCACATTCTTCCGTTTTCCCGCTCGCTGCACGACGGTATCGGCAACAAGGTCCTGTGCCTGCGGCAGGCCAATCGGGACAAGCGCGACCGTACGCCGTGGGAAGCCTTCGGCCATTCGCCGCCCGGTTACGACTGGGCCGCGATCCAGGAACGAGTCGAACGGCACTTCGCGGGCAGCCGACATCCCGGCGCGCGACGCAAGGCGGAGCATTTCCGCGAGGACGCGATGGAACGCTTTCTCGATGGCCGTGACTTCCTGGCGCGCCATCTCGTCGACACGGCCTATCTCTCGCGTGCCGCACGCCAGTATCTGAGCTACGTCTGCCCGCCCGACAACGTCTGGGTCGGCAACGGCAAGCTGACCGGTCTCCTGCGTGGGCGCTGGGGTTTGAGCCGGATGCTGTCCGCCGACGGCACCAAGAACCGAAACGACCACCGCCACCATGCGCTCGACGCGGCGGTCGTCGGCATGTGCAGTCGCTCGCTGATCCAGCGCCTGTCTGATGCCGCACAGCGTGCGGAGGCGCACGGCGAGCAACGGCTGCTCGAATCGCTGGCGCTGCCGTGGCCCCGGTTCCGCGACGAATTGCGAGACACGCTCGCGAAGATCGTCGTCTCGCACAAACCGGATCGCGGTCCCGAAGGCGCGCTGCACAACGACACCAACTACGGCCTGCGCGGAGAACCCGACCGGAAGGGCGTGCCCCTGGTCGGTCGTTACGTACCGATCGAGAGTCTGAAGGGCATCGCGGACCTCGATGCGGTCGCGGATGTCCGGCTGCGCGAACGGCTGCGAGAACGCCTCGCGCCGCTGTCGGCGGCGAAAGACATCCGGGCCGCCCTGCTTGCATTTTCGATCGAGACCGGCGTGCGCCGGATCTTCCGGAAGGAGCGTCTGTCCGTCATTCCCATCGCGGACCGGCGCACGGGTGAGCCGTATCGATACGTCAAGGGCGACAGCAATTACTGCTACGACATTTACCGTGGCGACGACGGGCGCTGGGGCGGCGATGTGGTCAGCACGTTCGACGCGAACCGCGAGTCCACCGGCCACCGGCCGACCCATGCCCGCAATGGCCGGCCACTGGTGATGCGCATCTGCAAGGAGGATCTGCTTGCCCTGGAGATCGAAGGCTGCACACGGTTGATGCGCGTCGTGAAGTTGACGGAAGGAAAAATCACCCTGTTGGATCATCATGAAGCCAATGTCGACGACCGAGCGCGGAAAAATGCGCTGAACAAGGCGCCTTCGACATTGCGCGACTGCAAGGCGCGTCTCGTCGGGGTCGACATCCTCGGCTACGTCAACGACCCGGGTTTCAGGTCGTGATCGGGCGTATCGTCGAAGCCGCAGGCGAAGGCCGCTACCTCCACATGGAGCGCGGCTTTCTGGTGGCGGAGCGTCACGGGGCCGAACTCGGACGGGTCCCGCTGGACGATGTCGCCGCGCTGATCGCCACCGCGCACGGCGTGGTGCTGAGCAACAACCTGCTGGCGGCTTTGGCGGAACGCGGAGCGCCCGTGGTGGTCTGCGGCAGGAACCACCTGCCGCGGGCGGTCCTGTGGCCGCTGGACGCGCATCATCGTCAGGGCGCGCGGCTCGACGCCCAACTGGCCGCGGGCAAACCGCTGCGCAAGCGGCTGTGGCGGGACCTGGTGCGCAGCAAACTCTCGATGCAGGCGGCCTGTCTCGGTGCGCATGGCTTGCCGGAGATGCCTTTGCGCGCACTGGTGTCGAAGGTCCGCGCCGGCGATCCGGGCAATCTCGAAGGCGTGGGTGCGCGTCGTTACTGGTCGCGCCTGCTCGGGCGCCGTTTCCGTCGCGATCCCGACGGCGACGGCGTCAACGCCCTGCTCAACTACGGCTACACCGTCCTGCGCGCCACCGTGGCGCGACACCTGGTGGCCACGGGTCTGCATCCAGGTCTGCCGCTGCACCATGCCAACGACGGCAATGCGATGCGTCTGGTCGACGATCTGATGGAACCGTTCCGTCCCTGCGTGGACGCACTCGTGCGCCAGCGTGCGGACCTGGGCCTTTATGCGCTGGATACCGCGGACAAGCGCGAGTTCGCCCTGTTGATGACCCGCCCGATCCGTACGCCCGATGGACGCAGTCCGATCGCCAACGCGATCGAGCGTCTCTGCCAGTCTCTCGCGCAGGTGTACGAGGGCGAGCGCAAGACCCTGCTGCTGCCCATCGCAGAGGCCGTTTCGCTTCGCGACATGCTCAACGCCCCCGCTTCTCCCCGTCGTCCTCCGCGTCTGACCCCGCGAGCGCGCCGCCATGCCAAGGAAGAAGAATGATGCCCGCCGACCGCCACCCGGACGCGCGCTCAGCGCGTATCGCCTCATGTGGGTGCTGGTGATGTTCGATCTCCCGGTCGACACGCCGGAGCAGCGCAAGGCTGCGACGGATTTCCGCAACGACCTGCTGGATCTGGGATTCGAACGGTGTCAATACTCGGTCTATCTGCGCTTCGTCGAAGGGCGGGAACAGGCCACAACGACCACTCGTCGGGTCGAGTTGGTTCTGCCCCCGGGCGGCAAGGTCTACGTGCTTTACTTCACCGACAAGCAGTACGCCGGCATTATCCGGTTCGACAACCGGCGGCGCCTGAAACCGTCGAAAAACCCCGAACAATATGAGCTGTTCTAGCCGCCATACCCCGGTTTTCGCCCCCCGAAAAACCGAAAACCCCTGTCGGGACAGGGGCTTGCGGCACTGCGGAGCGTAACAGATCAGGAAATGCGCTCTAGCCGGAACTTGACCGTGGTGGTCCGGAAATTCGGCGATGAGCGTAACAGATCAGGAAATGCGCTCTAGCCGGAACATCTGCTGATAGTTCAACAGCCGCTGCTTCGAGCGTAACAGATCAGGAAATGCGCTCTAGCCGGAACATCCGCCGCGTAGTGGACGACAGGATCTGGGAGCGTAACAGATCAGGAAATGCGCTCTAGCCGGAACTTCGGCGGACCCTAGCCCCGGGCCGGCATCGAGCGTAACAGATCAGGAAATGCGCTCTAGCCGGAACGACAGCGCTCACGTCCTCTACGGCGACGGCGAGCGTAACAGATCAGGAAATGCGCTCTAGCCGGAACGACCATCCGCGACAGGTGCCAGGTCATATTGAGCGTAACAGATCAGGAAATGCGCTCTAGCCGGAACATGGCTGGGGTGGTGGCTTCTTGGCGATATGAGCGTAACAGATCAGGAAATGCGCTCTAGCCGGAACGGGCATCGTCGACTCGCTGCAGCCGACGCCGAGCGTAACAGATCAGGAAATGCGCTCTAGCCGGAACGGCATGGTGGGAACAGATTTTCGTGGCGCGAGCGTAACAGATCAGGAAATGCGCTCTAGCCGGAACCCATGCTTGCGCCTTGGCGTTCGCGAAATAGAGCGTAACAGATCAGGAAATGCGCTCTAGCCGGAACCGCTCGCCCAAACCCCCGCCTCCGTCGAAAGAGCGTAACAGATCAGGAAATGCGCTCTAGCCGGAACGGAAATCGCGCGTCATAGCTCGCCGGCTTGGAGCGTAACAGATCAGGAAATGCGCTCTAGCCGGAACAGACTGAGAAACGTCGAACCGAAGGCAGCGGAGCGTAACAGATCAGGAAATGCGCTCTAGCCGGAACCGCCTGATGTCCGAGATCGACGGCGAGATGGAGCGTAACAGATCAGGAAATGCGCTCTAGCCGGAACCGCACTGACCGCGTACAGAAAAGCCGAGTTGAGCGTAACAGATCAGGAAATGCGCTCTAGCCGGAACAACCGTCCGTACTCCCGTTTCAGGTGCAGGGAGCGTAACAGATCAGGAAATGCGCTCTAGCCGGAACCGCCTGATGTCCGAGATCGACGGCGAGATGGAGCGTAACAGATCAGGAAATGCGCTCTAGCCGGAACGCGATGAGACGGCGCTGGCGTACGCTGCCGGAGCGTAACAGATCAGGAAATGCGCTCTAGCCGGAACCGCATATGCGCTCATCTGGAATGAATACTGAGCGTAACAGATCAGGAAATGCGCTCTAGCCGGAACAGCAACGTCGAACCCAGCACGCTGACCAATGAGCGTAACAGATCAGGAAATGCGCTCTAGCCGGAACCGACCAGCCGGTATGCCCGACATCGGTCAGGAGCGTAACAGATCAGGAAATGCGCTCTAGCCGGAACCATGGCCTGCATGATGTTGCCGCGCGTCAGGAGCGTAACAGATCAGGAAATGCGCTCTAGCCGGAACAACCTCGCACACCAGTTCATCAACGGCGAGGAGCGTAACAGATCAGGAAATGCGCTCTAGCCGGAACGTAAGCGTCACGTCCCACACGAAGGCGCGCGAGCGTAACAGATCAGGAAATGCGCTCTAGCCGGAACCTGTATCGCGAGTTGGAGGACGGGCGTATAGAGCGTAACAGATCAGGAAATGCGCTCTAGCCGGAACGAGATGCGCCGGCACCACGGCACCACGACGGAGCGTAACAGATCAGGAAATGCGCTCTAGCCGGAACGTATCAATGTGCGTAAAGACGGCGTCGAACGAGCGTAACAGATCAGGAAATGCGCTCTAGCCGGAACCGACTCCCGCAAACGCTACGCCTGCCCGAGGAGCGTAACAGATCAGGAAATGCGCTCTAGCCGGAACTCTTCCCTTCCTTTCCCTTCCTTTCCCTTCGAGCGTAACAGATCAGGAAATGCGCTCTAGCCGGAACGGCCCACGGCGTGAAGCCGGCGGGGATCGCGAGCGTAACAGATCAGGAAATGCGCTCTAGCCGGAACGAAGGTGTGCCGGAGGACTCGGGGCGCAAAGAGCGTAACAGATCAGGAAATGCGCTCTAGCCGGAACCGACTCCGCGGGGTCATGTCGGGGACAGTGGAGCGTAACAGATCAGGAAATGCGCTCTAGCCGGAACGACGATGGAGCATTGCCGCCGTGCCGCGTCGAGCGTAACAGATCAGGAAATGCGCTCTAGCCGGAACTACTGGACCGACGCGAACAACTGGTACGGGGAGCGTAACAGATCAGGAAATGCGCTGTAGCCGGAACCAGCGCGGACGCGACTTGCTTGCCGTCCGTGAGCGTAACAGATCAGGAAATGCGCTCTAGCCGGAACCTCGCTACTCCGCCGATGCACCCTGTCAGGGAGCGTAACAGATCAGGAAATGCGCTCTAGCCGGAACGGTAAGGACGACAACCGGCCCGAGTTCCGTGAGCGTAACAGATCAGGAAATGCGCTCTAGCCGGAACTGGGCTGGGTGGGCTTACTTGACGGCGATCGAGCGTAACAGATCAGGAAATGCGCTCTAGCCGGAACACGAACGCGAACGCCTGCTGAGCGCGTCCGGAGCGTAACAGATCAGGAAATGCGCTCTAGCCGGAACTGGGACGACGAGATGGTCAAGCGGTATCTGGAGCGTAACAGATCAGGAAATGCGCTCTAGCCGGAACATGTCTCGCCGCGTCGAGCTGATGCAGCCGGAGCGTAACAGATCAGGAAATGCGCTCTAGCCGGAACCAGTGCCAGGTGTCCTGGCGATGGCAGGACGAGCGTAACAGATCAGGAAATGCGCTCTAGCCGGAACAGTGAACCAATTGCGATAGTGCGTAATCAGGAGCGTAACAGATCAGGAAATGCGCTCTAGCCGGAACGAAACAGGCGCCACAGTGATGCTTCATGCGAGCGTAACAGATCAGGAAATGCGCTCTAGCCGGAACCACCGGCACCGAAGCCCCGGCCGTTCCCATGAGCGTAACAGATCAGGAAATGCGCTCTAGCCGGAACGAAACAGGCGCCACAGTGATGCTTCATGCGAGCGTAACAGATCAGGAAATGCGCTCCAGCCGTAAATTCGCCAGGCCCCTCGATTCGACGTATCCGGCGGCACAGCGACGGGCATGGCTTCGAGCGCCGCGATGACGCCGATCCCGACAAGCGGTGATCGACACCACTGACTTCCGGCACGCGAGCCGACGCCGGTTCCCGCGGAGCATCGTTTCATTCCACGGGGAGCCGCGCATGACCATCCATCGTCGCGAGTTGCTGAAATTGGGTGCATTGGGGGTGGCGGCGGGCGCGGTGATCGCGCAGGCGGGCGTTTCCGCGACGTCTTCGTCCGCCCAGGGTCGCGCGGAGACACCGCTCGATCTGCTGATCCTCGGCGGTACCGGTCTCACCGGTCCGCACCAGGTGCGTTACGCGCTGGCGCGCGGACATCGGGTGACGATCTTCAATCGCGGCCGCAAGCAGCCGGAATGGCCCGGCCATGTCGAGCAACTGCTCGGCGACCGCGACACCAACGATTACGCCTCGTTGCGCGCCGAGGTGGCGAAAGGGCGACGCTGGGACGCGGTCATCGACAACCCGAGCAGCGTGCCGGCGTGGATTCGCGATGCGGCGGCGGTGCTGAAGGGCCACGTCGGCGGTTACACGATGATTTCCAGTCTCTCCGCCTACGCCGACAACGCGACGCCGGGCCAGGACGAGACCGCGCCGCTGGCGCGATTCGACGGCGATCCGTTGCGGGAAACGATGGCCACGCTGCGCGCCGACATGAACAAATACGCGGGGCTGAAGGCGGCGACCGAAGCGGAAACCCGCAAACACTTCGGCGACGCCGCGACGATCGTGCGTCCCGGCCTGATCGTCGGTCCCGGCGACGACACCGACCGCTTCACCTACTGGCCGTTGCGTCTGCGTTGCGGCGGCGACGTGCTGTGTCCCGGCGACGGCGCCGATCCGGTGAAGTTCATCGACGCGCGCGACCTCGGCGAGTGGATGATCCGTTTGGCCGAAGCGAAGGCGCATGGCGCCTACAACGCGTTCGGACCGGACTACGCGCTCGACATGCGCGCCCTGCTGCTCGGCATCCGCGCATCGACCACGCAGGGCGCCAGGCTCGTCTTCGTGCCCGCCGAGTTTCTCGAAGCGCAGAACGTCTCGCCCTGGGGCGACATGCCGGTCTGGGTGCCGCGCACCGGCGACAGCGCCGGCTTCCACACCCGCAGCAACGCGAAAGCGATCGCCGCCGGGCTCGGCTTCCGCAGCCTCGCCGACACCGTCGCCGCGACGCTCGCGTGGTACGACGCCCTGCCAGAAGAACGACGCAACGCGGGCCCGCGCGCGGGCATCAGACCCGAGCGCGAAGCGGAGGTGCTCTCCGCCTGGAATGCGCGCCAGCGCGGCTGAGGAGGTCGCCGTGAAGATGCCGAAGTTCCCGTTCGGAATCACCGACTGGTCGAAGGTCGAGCGGACCGAGCACCAGGGCGAGACCGGGATGGCCTATTGGCGCACGCAGCGCTTCGGCGAGATTCGCGTGCGGATGGTCGAATACACGCCTGGTTATCGGGCCGACCATTGGTGCGCCAAGGGCCATGTGCTGCTGTGCATCGAGGGAGCACTCCGGACCGAGCTCGAGGACGGTCGGACTTTCGTCCTCATGCCGGGCATGAGTTATCAGGTCGGCGACGATGCCGAAGCGCACCGCTCCTCGACGGAGACCGGTGCGACGTTGTTCATCGTCGACTGACCGGACTCCGGCCTGCGCGAAGGTTTCCGCATGCGGCACTCGCGTGCCCGCAGGCCGTTCAGGCCCCGCAGCACTTCTTGAATTTCTTGCCGCTCCCGCAGGGGCACGGGTCGTTGCGGCCCGCGGTCGTTTCGCGACGGATCGGCGTGCGCGGCGTCAGCGCTTCGATGCGGTGATGATGCAGGTCGATCAGCAGCCACGGCAGGTCGGCGATGATTTCCTTGCGTTCCTCGATCGACAGCGGCCGGGCTTCGTCGAGCGCGGCGCCGTCGGCGTCGAAACGTTGCTCGCCGTTGAGCAGGCTGATGATGTCGAAGATCCCGTCGAGGATCCATTCCTCGTCTTCGAACCACGCGTCCCATTGGGGTTTGCGCATCTCCACGGCGCGGAGGAAACCCAGCGCCCAGTCGGCGCCGAAATCGTCCTCGTCGCCGGCCGCGTCCTCTTTCGACGGCGGCGCACCGTCGCCGTCGGGATCGACCGCGTCGTCGTCGTCGACGGGCAGCCAGATCATCGGCAGCAGATCGTGCCGGTCCGGCGCTTCCTGGCGCACCCGTTCGGAGATCAGGTTCCAGAATCCGAGCAGCAGGGTCTGGATTTCGTTGGCCTCGTCGGCGCCGTCCCAGCGCGGCGGCTTGGGCCCGAAGATCCCGGGCTGCCATTCGCTGGGCATCACCACGGCGGGAGAGACCATCACGGCCGACAGGTAGCCATCGAGCGCTTCGAGATTGAGGCCACCGAACGGGACCGCGCGGCGATCGAGCAGTTCGGCGAGACGTTCGAGGCCGGCGGCGTCGATCGGGGCGGGTGCGGGCATGGGGGCGAGCCGGGAAAAGGGCGCACAGGGTAGCGCCATCGCGCGCCCTGCGGGGCCGCGCCGGCGACGCAACGGACAAGCCGGGCCAATCGGACTGCGGGCGGGCGTCGTACCCTGCGGGTTTACCTCGCCGAGCCTTCGCATGCGCCTGTCGCCCAGCTGGTCCGTTCCGATCCTGATCGCCTGCCTCGGTGTCGCCCGTGCGCAGGACGCGCCGCCTCCGGCACCTCCGCCGCCGGCCTGCGAGGCGCCCGAGCACCGGCAGTTCGATTTCTGGCTGGGCGCCTGGGAGGTCTACGGCGGACCGGATCGCGATCGCATCGTCGGCCGCAACACGATCGCCCGGGTCGCCAGCGGCTGCGCGCTCCACGAGCACTGGGTCAACGTCGGCGGCCGCGATGGCCACAGTCTCAATGTCTACGAACGCGACGCGCAACGGTGGACGCAGTTCTGGATCGGCTCCGATGGCGTGACGTTGCGCCTGCAGGGCGGCCTGCGCGCCGACGGTGCGATGGCGATGGAGGGCGCGTTGCCCGGCGCGAACGGCGGAATGCAGCGGCAGCGCATCGTGTGGACGCCGCAGGCGGACGGCAGCGTGATCCAGCAATGGGACACGTCCGACGACGACGGCGCGTCGTGGCAGACCGCGTTCGTCGGGCACTACCGGCGCGCCGGCGCGCATTGAGCCGCCGGAAAAACGAAGGGCGCGGCCTGCGCCGCGCCCTCGTTCCGATACCGAGCCGGAATCGAGCCGGAATCGAACCGGAAACTCACTTCACGACTTCGAATTCCTTAGCTCTGCACGACGTTGCCGTCGAGCGACACGTCGACCTTGTACTTGCCGGTCGGCCAGCCGTCCGGCTTGGAGAATTCGACGTTGGTGGTGCCCGGGCCGGCGAAACTGAAGTCGCGGGACTCGGTCTTCACGTCCATCATTTCCGTGCCGTTGACGTAGACGAGCTTGACGTCGAGCTTGCCGGCAACCGAAGCGGCCGGGTCGCTGGTGGCGGTGCCGACCGACACGATGATCTTGTCCTTCGGCTTGAAGCTGGTCGCGGTCGCGGTGAGCTTCATGTCGGGGCCGGTGGCGGTTCCGAAGTCGACGCTCGCGACCGAAGCGGTCGGCGCCGGGGCCGGCGGCGGCGCCGGTTCCGCGGGGGCCGGGGCGGGCGCCGGTGCCGGTGCCGGTGCGGCTTCTTCCTTCTTCTTGCAGCCGACGATCGCGACGCTGGCGATCGCGGCGACGAGCAGGGCCTGGGAAAGACGGATGCGGGTCATGTTGGAGTCCTCGAATCGATGGGGATCCGGCAGCGGAGGCCGGACGGGGTCCTGTGAACGGGTGCGGAGCGCGAGGGTTCAGACGGCCGGTTCGTCGGCATCGCCGTCGCCATCGACGTCGATCGCCGGTAGACGGATGGTCTGTCCCGGGAAGATGCGGTCCGGGTCTTCGATGATGTCCCGGTTGGCTTCGTGGATGTGGCGCCAGAACCTGGCCTTGCCGTAGAAGCGCTTCGAGATGTGCGACAGCGTGTCGCCCTTCTCGATGGTGTAGGTCTGCTCTCCGGTACCGCCACCGCCGCCTTCGCCGCCGACGATCTCCTCGGTGGAGACGACCGTGGACTGGACATTGCTGAAGTCGGGGCGGACCTGCTCGGTGCTGGTCACCGTGCTCTGCACGTTCGAGAAATCGGGTTTCTTGTCTGGGGTGGTCATGGCGGACGGCTCCTGCCTGTTGGGCTCGGCCACAGTGACACGGCGGATGTTAAGAATCCATTGCTTTTGCGTGTTTTTTTGCGTGCCGACGGCGCGAGCGCGATTACTGTCTCGGATCGCGTCCGGGCGCCGGCGCGACGACATCGGCGGTCGCCCGCCAGGGGTTGATGTCGAGCCCGCCGCGGCGGGTGTAGCGCGCTTCCACCGACAGCGACAGCGGTCGGCAGCGCGCGCGCAGGTCGACGAAGATGCGCTCCACGCACTGCTCGTGGAACTCGGCGTGATCGCGGAAGGAGACCAGATAGCGCAGCAGCGCGGCGCGGTCGATGCGCGGTCCGCGATAGGCGATGCGCAGCCCCGCCCAGTCGGGCTGGCCGGTGACCGGGCAATTGGACTTCAGCAGCGCCGAATGCAGCGCCTCGTCGACCGTCGTGTCCGCATCCGCAGCGAGCAGATCGGCATCGGGCGGGCCGTAGCGGTCGATGTCGATGTCCAGCCCGTCGATGGATTCGGCGCCCGTCGCGCCGTCGAGGCAGGGCGGCAGCCCGAACGCGACCGTCACCGGCGCGCCGGCCGCGCCGGAAAGATCCGCGACCAGCGTCGCGAGCACCCGTTCGCGCGATTCGAATCGCGCGGCATTGAGCGAGTTCAGATACAGCTTCAGCGATTTCGACTCGATCAGATGCGGCGAATCCGCCGGCACGCCCAGGGTCGCGGTCGCGACCACCGGCTTGCCGCGCGCGTCGAGCCAGCTCAGTTCGTAGGCGTGCCAACGGTCGTGGCCGACGAACGGCAGCGCCGCCGCGTCGACGCCGATGTCGGCCCGCGCCTGCGCGCGCAGGATCGGAAACAGCAGGCCGGGATCGTACCGGTCCGGATAGGCGACCTCGCGGCCGAGGGGAATGTCGGGATGGACCATGCCGGCATTATCGCCCGGCGCGCCGACGGTCGGGCGCCCGACAGGTCTGGGCCGATGGCGTGCCAATCCTTAGAATGCCGGGCTTTCGCCATCCCGGGGGATCTCCGCCATGCGCCGTTTCGCGCTTCTGCTCGCACTCGCCTTCGGGTGCGCCACCGTTGTCCAGGCCCAGGAGACGCCCGCCCAGGGCGACTATGTGCTGATCGACAAGACGATCAAGACCTTCTACGGCCAGGTCGGCGCGATTCCGGGCGTGGACATGGCGATGCAGCCGCTGCTCCTGAACCAGACGAACCAGCTCGCGCAGCTTCCCGGGGTGTCGATGGGCAGCGCAGTGGCCGCGGGCGCGGTCGGCGGGGCGATCGGCGGGATCATGATCGAAGCCTCGATCCAGGCCGCGCGCAATCGCGAGATCGCGACGATCCGCGCGCCCCTGAACGACGGCGCGCTCAAGCAGCGCGTGCTCGATTCGCTGGGCGCGGCGCTCGCCGAGGCCGGGCATCCGATCGCGCGCAAGGTGCTGGCGCCGGAAGCCAGCCAGAACTTCCTCAAGCAGGCGGTCGGCCAGGCCAAGCCCGGTACCGTCTTCATGTTCGATGCCAAGGCCGGTCCGATCGTCAGTCTCAGCGGCGACAACAAACGCGTAATCCTGACCACCAACGTCGCCGTCTACGAACGCCAGAGCAACCAACGCTATGCGCTCGCACGCACGCTGAAGCTGTCCTACCTCTCGCGCCCGGCGCCGGAAGGCGCGGACGCGATCGCCTACTGGGCCGCCGACGGCGCCAGGCCGGTGCTGGAGGCGGTCGACGACGGCCTGCGCCGGCTGGTGCGTGCCGGTATCGGTCCGGACCCGGTGACGGTGCCGGACGTCGACGGCAAGGTGCGGACCGCGCTGATCGTCAACGGCAAGCCCGAAGACGTCCGCGGTGTCGTGCTGGAAAGCAGGGACGGTTTCGTGACCGTGGCCACGCCGGGCGAATGGATCCAGGTGTTTCCGGCGGAGGTGCCGTTGGCGGAACCCGTCGCGCCGGCCGCGCCCGCCGCCGCGGAAGCCGCCAGCGCCGCGGAAGCGCCTGCCGCGGAAGCACCCGCCGCGTCCCGGGCGACTTCGCCGCGCTGATCGTCGTTCGTCGATCGTCGTTCGCGGACACTTCACGAGCGACATCACGGAGCGGCCTTCGGGCCGCTCTTTCGTTCGCGCGGCCGTGGCCCGAACGCCGCTTTCTCCGGCGGGGACCGCGACGAGGCGCGCTCAACCCGCGCCGTGCAGATAGTCCAACGCGACCTGCAGCATGCTGCGCAGGCCCACATCGAGCGCCGATTCGTCGAGGAAGAACTCCGGCGAATGGTTCGACGGCGCCTTGTTCGCATCCTGACCCTGCGGCGTCGAGCCGACGAAGAAGAAGAAACCGGGCACTTCGCGGGCGTAGAACGAAAAATCCTCCGCGCCCATGTTCAGGCCCATTTCGACCACGTTGGCGTCGCCCGCGGCGCGCCTGAGGCTGGGCAGCATCCGGGCGGTCAGCGCCGGATCGTTCACGGTCACCGGATTGCCCTTGGTGTCGGGAATCGTCGCGACCGCGGTCGCGCCGTGCGCGGCGGAGACGTGTTCGGCCACGTTCTGCAGGTCCTTGAACACGGCGCTGCGCATGCCTTCGTCGAAGGTGCGGATGGTGCCGATCAGTTCGACCTGGTCGGGAATGATGTTGTAGCGGATGCCGCCCTTGATCGCGCCGAAGCTGACGACCACCGGCAGGCGGGAGATGTTCTGGCGCCGCGAGACGATCGTCTGCGCACTGCCGATCACGTCGGCCGCGGCGACGATCGGGTCGACCCCGCCCCACGGACGCGAGCCGTGCGTCTGCCGGCCCTTGATGACGATGTTGAAGCGATCGGAGGCGGCCATCGCCGGGCCGCTGCGGTAACCCACCTGTCCGGCGTTGAGGGTGCTGAACACGTGCAGGCCGAACACGGCCTCGGGTTTGAAGTCGCGGAAGATGCCCTGCGCCAGCATTTCCTCGGCACCGCCCTCTTCGCCGTCCGGCGGGCCCTCCTCGGCCGGCTGGAAGACGAAGAGCACTTCGCCCGGCAGATCGGCCTTCATCGCCGCCAGCGCTTCGGCGACGCCCATGAGGATCGAGGTGTGCGCATCGTGGCCGCAGGCGTGCATCACGCCGACGGTTTCGCCGCGGAAGGTCGACGTGGCCTTCGAGGCGAACGGCAGCGCGTTGCGCTCGGTCACCGGCAGCGCGTCCATGTCGGCGCGGATCGCGATCCGCGGACCGGGCTTGCCGCCCTTGAGCACCGCGACCACGCCGGTGGTGGCGATCCCGGTCTTCACCTCCATCCCGAGCGCGCGCAGATGGTCGGCGACCAGCTTCGCGGTGCGCACCTCGCGGTTGCCCAGCTCCGGATGCTGGTGGATGTCGCGGCGCCAGGCCAGCACCTTCGGCTGCAGGCGCTGCGCCTGCTGCGCGACTTCGGGGCGCGCGGCGTCGGCGGCCTGCGCCGGGGCGGCCAGGGTCGCGCCGAGCGCGGCGGCGAGGGACAGGGCGAGCAGGGTCGTGCGCATGCGTGTCTCCGATGGAAGCCGCGATGCTAACCGCCCGGCCGGCCGTTGTGGGAGCGCCCGTGCACACCCGCGGCGCCACTCGCCAAGGACGATGCCGTCGTGCGAGGCTGCGCGCTTCGTCCCGTCCCGGATCCCCGTCCATGTCCGATGCCTCCGCCGTTCGCCCGCCGCAGGGCGACGCCGCGCTGATCCGTGCGGTCGGCACCTTCGCGCTCACCGCCGCGGTCATCAACGTGATCGTCGGCGGCGGCATCTTCCGCATGCCCGCGGCGCTGGGCGAGCAGATGGGCGCCGCCGCGCCGCTGGCGCTGCTGGCCGGCGCTCTGGCCATCGTGCCGGTGGCGCTGTGCTTCGCGGCGATCGGCAGCCGCACCCGCGCGACCGGCGGACCCTACACCTATCTCACCGCGGTGTTCGGGCCGTTCGCGGGCTTCGTCGCCGGCGCGCTGATGTGGATCAGCAATCTCGCGTCCAGCGCCGGCGTCGCCGCCGGCCTGTCCGACCAGGTCGCGACGCTCGCGCCGGCGTTCGCGGACAAGGGACTGCGCATGCTGCTGCTGACCGGCGTCTATGCGGCGCTGTTCGCGCTCAACGTCTTCGGCGTGAAGCTCGGCTCGCGCGCGATCGCCGCGCTGGCGACGCTGAAGCTCGCGCCGCTGTTCGCGCTGGTCGCGATCGGCGTCGCCTTCGTCGACTGGTCCAACGTCAGCTTCGCCTTCGCCGACGTGCCGTCGGTCTCGGCGCTGGGCGCGTCGATGGTGCTGGTGATGTTCGCCTACTCCGGCATGGAAACCGCACTGGTGCCGTCGGGCGAACTGCGCGACCCCTCGCGCAACGTCCCGCGCGCGACCATCGCCGCGATCCTGCTCGTCGTGCTGCTGTATCTCGGCCTGCAGATCGTCGGCCAGGGCCTGCTCGGTCCCGCGCTGGCGAAGAGCGGCGTGCCCATCGCCGATACCGCCGCGGCGCTGTGGCATCCCGCGCGCACGCTGCTGTTGCTCACCGCCTGCGTGTCGATGACCGGATTCCTGATGGGCAATCTGCTCGGCACGTCGCGCCTGGTCTACGCCCTCGGCCGGGACGGGTATCTGCCGTCCGCGTTCGGCCGCGTCACTGCCGCGCATCGCGTGCCGCTGCTGGCGCTGATCGCTCACGCGGGGATTGCCTGGGCGCTGGCGCTGGGCGGCAGCTTCGACAAGCTCGCGTTGATCTCCGGCGGCGCGATCTGCCTCACCTACGCCTTCGTCGCCGCCGCGGCCTGGCGGGCGCAGGCGCGCGATCTGCGCGACGGCGACGCGACCCCGTTCCGGTTGCCCGGCGGATTCGCGCTGCCGCTGGTCTCGCTCGCGGCGATGGCGGCGATCGTGACCACGCTCAAACCGGACGAGTGGGCGGCGATCGGGATCGCGCTCGGCGCGCTGGTGCTGGTCTACGGCGGGTTGCGCCTGCGCGCCCGGACGCGGGGCTGAGCCGCGTCCGGATTCAGGGACCGCAGCAGGGCGCGTGCGCGCCGCCGAGTTCCTGCACCGGCATCGGCGGCGGTTTGAGCACGCCCGACTGCGCGACCTGGAGCGTTCCGAACGCGCTGTCGCCGCCGGAGAGCGACACGAACGGCGGCGCCCAGTCGATGCTGCATCGGGTGTCGAGATCGACCCAGTCGCCGCGCACGAGGTAGGCCTGCGGTTGCGGTCCCGCCGCGGTCCATGCCGAGTTGGTGTTGCCGCCGAGATAGATCCCGCCGGAACCGACCGCGACGGCGAACGCATGCTCGCGGCCCGCGCCCTGACTGCCGTAGCGGCGTCCGGCGACGAGATAGGGCGCCAGCGTGGTCGGATCGAGCGCATGCACCACCGCATCGCGATCGGGATTGCTGGCGGCGCCGTTCCACGTCGTCGCCGCGACCAGCGCCAATCCCGCAGGCGCTCCGGCCAATGTCGGCCCGAGCGTTTCGGCGACCGCACCGGGCAGATGCGAATCGGTCGTCGCGCCGAACACGGTCTGCGCCGTCGCCTGGCAGCCGGTGCCGAACCGGACCGCATACAGCCGCGGCAGCGCCGATGGCGAGATCCGCGTCTCGCCGAGCGCGACATAGCCGCTGCCGAAGTTCCCCGAGCGCAAGGCGGTCACCGACCGGAAACTCGCGTAGCCGACGCCGGGCAATTGTCGCGTGCACACGCCGTATCCGTAGTCGCCGTTGACGCGCAGGACGGCCGCCTGCTGGTCGCGATAGCCGACCGCGACCAGATCGCCAGTCGACGACGGCGGAACCGGCGGCAGTTCGGTCACCGACAGCGCCGACAGCGCGGGATCGGAGCGGTACTCGCGGATCCACACCGGACTGCCGCCGTGATCCGTCCGGATCAGTCGGGCGCTGCGGTACAGGCCGTTGTCGTGGGTAACGGCGACGATCAGATCGCCGGCGCGCGTACCGTTCGCCGGCGTGCCGCTGGTGGCCTCGATCAGATGGTAGGCATCGTTGCTGTTGACGGTGGGCCCCAGGACTTTCTGCCAGAGCAGCGCGCCGTTGCAGTCGATGCGGCTCAGCAGCACTTCTTCCTGCGGACCCGCGACCGCGGTCGGGCCGCGGCTGCCGATCACCGCGAAGCCGGTGCCATCGGCCAGTTCGACCACCGCGCGCGCGCTGTCGATGACGCCCGGCGTGCCCATCCGCATCGACCACACGACATCGCCCTGCGCGTCGACGCGCAGCAGATAGTGGTCGGTGTCGAACAGGGGCGGATTCGGCGGCACCTGCGATTTGCCGACGGCCAGCGCGCCGCCGCCGCCGCAGCGGCGGACCTCGACCAGTCCCTGCACCGTTTCCATGCGGACCGGCTCGCCGTACGCGTTTTCCCACTGCTGCGCCCGGGCCGCCGGCAGCGCCGCGCAGAATGCGACCGCGAAGCAGGCGATCGCGCAAGGGAACGAAACCGGCGCCGGTCGCGCCATCGAGCCGCCTGTCGTCCTGCGCATCGTCGCGTCCTCCCTGGACTGCCTGCCGGCGTTACGATAATCCTGCCGTTCATGGCCGAACAAGTCCGGCACGACGCCGGTGTCAGGGAGAATGACGATGCGCCTGTCGCTTGCGCTGCATGCCTGGTGGACGACCCTCGCGACCGCGATCGCGTTCTGCACGGCGGCGCAGGCGCAAGCCTGGGAAAAACATGCCGGCCGCCAGGATCGCACCGATGCCTTCCGCGGCGTCGCCGAAGTGCGTTACTGCCCGGGCGGCGGCGCGATCGCTGCGGGCACCGCGCTTCCGAACACGAGTCCCGCCAACCAGAATCCGAACCGCAACCTGATCCTCGAACGCAGCGACGCCCTGGGCAACACGCTGTGGCGCCACGAGTACGACAACGGCGCGCCGGAACAGGGCGCGGCGGTCGTCGAACTGTCGGACGGCAGCGGCTTCGCCACGGTGGGCAGCATCGATGCGGTCAGCAACGCGTCGCCGGTGTCGCGATTCGTGATCACGCGGTTCGATTGCGACGGCGCGGTGCTCTGGCAACGCGCCTATGGGCGCGCGATCGACCAGAACACCGGCTTCGATCTGATCGAGGCGCGTACCGGCGATCCGGCCGCGGGCACCAGCCCCGGCGATCTGATCGCGCTGGGCCATTACCTCGGAGAAGACGGCGAAGCGATCCGCATCGTCCGCACCGATACGGCAGGCAATGTCGTGTGGATGAACGAGTATTGGCCGACCGCATCGTCGACCGCGCGGTTCCGCGCGCTCGCCGAACTCCCCGCGCTGAACGCTCTGCAGGCCGGCGAACTGGTGGCGGTGGGTCGGGTCGGCCAGCGCGCGGCGGTGATGGAGATCGATGGCGCGACCGGCGCGCTGCTTTGCGCGCGGATGCTGCCCGGTCTGGGCAGCAGCGAGTTCCACGATGTCGCGACGTTCGGCGGCACCCAGGGCGGCGGCGAGATCCACTACGTCGCCGTCGGCGAGACCGCGACCAATCCGCTCGCCGCCGCGGACATCTTTCTCGCCCGCATCTACGCGGGGCTCGCGTGTACGCCGCAACGGCAGGCGCAGTGGGGACAGCCCGGTCGTCGCGAGGCCGCCTACGCCGCGACGCCGACGCTGGGCCCGACGGCCGTCGGCGTTCCGGCCGGCAAACTGCTGCTCGCCGGGGAGATCCAGGCGCCGTGGCCCTTCTGGAGCGCCACGATCGGCCGCGATGCCGTGGTGCACGTCGCCGATCCCGTCTCGCTGATGCCGCTCGCGGGATTCACCGGGCGTCGTTACGGCACGCAGGGCGATGGCGCCGAGGCGGCGCTGGCGATCGCCGCGGGATCTTCCGGCGCGTATCTGGCCGGCGTGACCACCACGGACTGGAATGCGGACGGCGATTCCCAGGACGCCCTGCTCGCCCGGCTCGCGTGGTCGGGCCTCGAGACCCGCTGCAGCGTCGCCTGGACGCCGCCGACGGCGACCCTGTCCAACGACCTGCCGCTCGCGTTCTACGTGGTGCCGTTGACCTGGGAGGAAACGGTGGTCGTGCCCTCGCCTCTGCCGGTCGACGAGGAAGGCTTCTGCTGCAAACCGTGAGCGCCGCTCAGTGCGTCGCCCTGTCGCGATGCCAACCGCGATGCCGGATGTCGAGGTACAGGCTGTAGCAGGCGGTGAACGCCGGGAAGAGGTTCTGCAGGATGCCGACCGAGTCCTGCTTCGAGGAGAAGATGAAGTAGCTCAGCGTCATCAGGCTCCCGACGATGCTCATGTACCAGAACAGGCGCGGGATCACCGGCTTGCCGGCGCGTTTGCTGGCGACGAACTGCACCACCCAGCGGCTGCCGAACATCAGCGCGCCGGTGAGGCCGATGAGTTTCCAGGGCGAAGCGTGCAGGCCGGTCCAGGCCAGCCACGCGATCGGCGAATTCATGAAATCCGCAGCCACCGGCTCCACGCTCAGAGTTCCTTCACCGCCGTGCGCTTGCTGCGCACGATCAGCCAGGCCACGCCGCGCAGATCGCGCAGGCCGACCAGGGCGCGGTTGAGGTTGTTGTATTTGGACACGCCGCTGGCGCGATGGCGGTGGTTGACCGGCACGCTCACCGTTTTCCAGCCGGCGCGCTGCATCAGCGCCGGCAGGTAGCGGTGCATGTGGTCGAAATAGGGCAGGTCGAGGAAGGCCTCGCGCTCGAACAGCTTGATGCCGCAGCCGGTGTCGGGCGTCGCATCGCGCAGCATGCGGCTGCGGATCGCGTTGGCGAACTTCGAGGCCCAGCGCTTGCTGCCGGTGTCCTGGCGGTTGACGCGCCAGCCGGCGAACAGCCTGACGTCGGACGGCGATTCGTCGCGCTTGGCCAAGAGCTTCGGAATGTCGGCCGGATCGTTCTGGCCGTCGCCGTCGAGCGTCGCGATCCACGCGCCGCGCGCGGCCTTCACGCCGGTGCGCACCGCGGTGCTCTGCCCGCTCTGGGTGACATGGTGCAGCACCCGCAGCTCGGGTACGGTCGTCTTCAGGCCCTGCAGCACGGCGAGGGTGTCGTCGCGCGAGTGATCGTCGATGTAGACGATCTCGAAATCGACCAGGCCGCGCAGCGCAGCGACGATTTCGGAGATCAGGGGAGCGACGTTGTCCCGCTCGTTGAAGACGGGGACGACGACGGAGAGCGCGGGTTCGGAGTTCATCCCGCCTAGGATACCGCCTGTGCCGTGCCCTGCCGACCGGGCCGCGTCGCCGCGGCCGGTCGTGGACGGGGTCGAGCCTTCAGAGGTCGAACCTTCAGTAGATCGCGCCGCCGGCCTGGGTCGAGCCGAGCACGCCGGCATTGGCCGACACCGAATAGCCCGTTCCGCCGCTGCGCTGCCAGGTCGTGAGGTCGAAGCCGTCGCCGGCGGCGATGCGATCGACCGCGATGTTGCGATAGGTCAGCGGCGTCCTGGCACGGCAGACTTCCGGCAGTCCCGGGGCGCGGAAGAAGTACACGCGGCCGTTGCCGACCACGCTGGCCGCGCCCTGGGCGTCGATCAGCAGCGCGGTCCGTTCGTCCACGGCGATGCCCCGCGGCGCGGCGCTCCAGCCGCTGGCCGCCACCCGGCACAGGAAGGCGAGGTCGCGACCCATCCGGTCGCGCGCGGCGAAATGCGGGTCGCCGATGATGCCCTGCAGGATCGGCACGGCCGCGAAATCGCGGCCGAAGCTCATCGTGCGATGGAAAGGATCGGCCAGCGCCTGCGCGGAGGTCGCGCCCTGACTGGCCTGGGCGGTGTAGACGAACTGGGTCAGGACGTTGAGTCCGGCGCTGGTGCCGCCGACCGGCGTGCCGGTGGCGATGAGCGCGTTGAGCGTGCTCTGCACCGGCGTGCCGGTCCAGAAATTGATGTAGTTCGACTGGTCCCCGCCGGCGATCCAGACCGCTTCGGCCTTCGACAACAGGTCCGCGACGGTCGCGTTGTTGGCGCTGGCCGCGTCGGGAATGATCAGGGTCGCGACCGAATTGAGATTCGGGCACAGGTCGCGGATGTAGGGGTTGTAGGCATCGGTGCCGGTGGCGCGGATCACCAGGAAATCGCCGTTGCCCGCGCGCTGGCACATCCACTGGAACGCGGCGTCGACGTCGGTGCCGCCGCCCATCAGGACGATGCCGGGCGAGGGCGTCGGCGCGACGTCGGCGGTGTTGCCGATGCGCAGGTAGGTGTAGGTCGGTCCCTTCGCGGCGTCGGCCGGTGCGGCGATCGACAGCAACAAGAGCGACAGGACCAGCAACGGCTGCAGCGGACGGAGCATGGGCAATCCTTTGATCGGGGGGGGGCGGGGGGACACGGGCGATGCGCCGGTGTCCTGCGGGCGCGACGCGCGGCCGCGTCACGCGACACACCTTACCGCCGAATCGCGGCGTCGATGGCCCCGGGCTTCGCCGCCGGCGTCAGCCGCGCGCCTTCAACCGCTCCAGCACGCCGTCGAGCGTATCGAGGTCGGTGTAGTGGATCACCAGCCGGCCCTTGCCGCCGCGGCCGTGCAGGATGTCGACCTTGGCGCCCAGCGATTCGGACAGATCGCGCTCGAGCGCGGCGATGTCGGCCTGCGGTTTGGCCTTGACCGGTTTGTTCGATGCCGCCTTGGCGCCGGCCGGGACCTGGCCGGCGCTCAGCTGCTGCACGCGGTGCTCGACCTCGCGCACCGACCAGCCGTTGTCGACGGCCTGGCGGGCGAGCGCGATCGCCGCCTGCGGGGTCAGCGACAGCAGGGCGCGGGCATGGCCCATCTCGATCGCGCGGGTCTCGACCAGGGTGCGGATGTCCGCCGGCAGTTCGAGCAGGCGCAGCAGGTTGGAGACGGCGGCGCGCGAGCGGCCGACCGCTTCCGCGGCCTGGGCGTGGGTGAGGTCGAATTCGTCGATCAGGCGCTGCAGCGCCTGCGCTTCTTCCAGGGGATTGAGGTCTTCGCGCTGGATGTTCTCGATCAGCGCCATCGCGACCACGGTGCGGTCGTCGACTTCGCGCACGACGACCGGGATCTCTTTCAGTCCGGCCTGCTGCGAGGCGCGCCAGCGACGTTCGCCGGCGATGATTTCGTAGACCTTGCCGCCCTTCTCCTTGCCGATTTCGCGCACCACCACCGGCTGGATCACGCCCTGGGCCTTGATCGACTCGGCCAGCTCGGTGAGCTTGGCCGGATCCATCGCGCGGCGCGGCTGATATTTGCCGGGCGTCAGCGCGTCGATCGGCATCTTGCGCAGGGTGTCGGTGGGCGTGGCTTCGAGCGCGGGCGCCTCCGCCGCGGCCTTCGGGCCGAGCAGGGCTTCCAGGCCGCGGCCAAGACCACGCTTCTTGGTGGCGGTCATGCGGAAGTCTCCGGAGCGGTGTTGCGGGATTGCTGGGCGCGCTCGCGCTGACGGCGGATGATCTCGCCGGCGAGGCCGAGATAGGCGATCGCGCCCCGCGAACCCTTGTCGTAGCCGACGATGCTGACGCCGTGGCTGGGCGCTTCGGCCACGCGCACGTTGCGCGGCACGATCGTGCGGAAGACCTTGTCGCCGAAATGCGCGGTGAGGTCGGCCGAGACCGCGTTGGCGAGGTTGTTGCGCACGTCGAACATGGTGCGCAGCACGCCTTCGATCTCGAGGTTCGGGTTGAGCTTGGCCTTCAGCGCGTCGATCGTCTGCAGCAGCGCGCTGAGGCCTTCCAGCGCGTAGTACTCGCATTGCATCGGCACCAGTACCGAATCGGCGGCGGTCAGCGCGTTGAGCGTGAGCAGCGACAGCGCCGGCGGGCAGTCGATCAGGATGAAGTCGTAGCGCTCGCGCAGCGGTTCGAGCGCGCGGCGCAGGCGCTGTTCGCGCCCGGGCTCGTCCATCAGCTCGATCTCGGCCGCGGTCAGGTCGATGTTGCCCGGCAGCAGGTCGAAGCCCTCGGGCGTGCGCACGATGACGTCGGCGGCGTGCATCTCCTCGAGGATGACGTCGCAGGTCGAGCCGGCGAGCTCGCGCTTGTCGACGCCGCTGCCCATGGTGGCGTTGCCTTGGGCGTCGAGATCGACCAGCAGCACGCGCTTGGGCGCCTGCGCGAGCGCGGCGGCGAGATTGACCGAGGTCGTGGTCTTGCCGACCCCGCCTTTCTGGTTGGCGATGGCGATGATGCGGGCCATGGACGGGTCCGGAGGATCTCGGTTGAACGGAAGGGCCGGGTCGGGGAGGACGCGGGCCGAACCGCAGATTATGCCTGTTGCCGGCGGCGGCTGCCGTCGGACGATGGTTCAGCCGGCGCTCGTCCCGGACCGGGCCACCGCGACCAGATGCCGCTCCGCGTCCAGCCCGGGGACGACCAGCGGGCGGATCTCGCGGACCGCCCAGCCCGGCGGCAGCGCGGCGATCTCCTCGTCCGGACGCGCGCCCTTCATCGCCAGCAGCACCCCGTCGGGCGCCAGCAGGTGACCGCCGAGGGCCAGGATCTGCGGCAGCGTGGCCAGGGCGCGGGCGGTGATCGCGGCGAACGCCCCCGGCCGGTCCAGGGCCTCGATCCGCGACTCGACGACCTCGGCATTGCCTAGGCCCAGGGTGCGGAGCGCCTCGCGCATGAACCGGGCCTTCTTGCCGTTGGACTCGACCAGGGTCACCCGCAGGCCGGGCGTGGCGATCGCCAGCGGAATCCCCGGCAGGCCCGGGCCGGTGCCGAGGTCGGCGAGATTCGGCAGGCCGGCGACGAACGGCGCCATCGCCAGCGAATCGAGCAGGTGCTTGGTCACCATCTCCCGCGGGTCGCGGATCGCGGTGAGGTTGTAGGCGGCGTTCCAGCGCAGCATCAATGCGAGGTAGCGGGCCAGCGGTTCGGCCAGCGCCGGGTCGAGCGCGAGGGCGGCGAGGCCGGCGTCGAGGTCGTCGCGGGCGGCGGCGGGGAGATCGGAGACGGTCATGCCGGGGATTATCGCCGAGGTCGCCCTACGGCTCGGGCCGCCACGCCACCGTGGCCCAATACGCCGGTTCCGGCGCCCAGGCCTCGATCCGCCAGTCGTCCGGGACGCCCAGCGCGGGATCGCAGGCGACCAGTCGCGGGATGCCGTCCGCGTCGGGCGCGAAGCGCAGCCGGTCCAGTCCGAACGACAGCCCCCGGCCGTGCGCCTTCAGGACCGCCTCCTTGGCGCACCACAGGCGGGTGAACTCGCGTTCCAGCCGCGCCGGATCGTCGGTCAGCGTCCGCAGCCGTTCGGTTTCCACCGGGTCGAAGTAGCGCTCGGACAGCGCCAGCGCCTTCGGCCGGGGGCACAGCAGCTCGATGTCGACGCCGACCCGGCTGCGTTCGGCGCAGGCGGCGATCAGGCGCTCGCCGCTGTGGCTCCAGTTCAGATCGACCCGGTGCGTACCGGCATCCAGATACGGCCGGCCGTACGCATCGCGGGACAGGCGCAGGGCACCGGGCGGCAGCGCCCAGAGGTCGCCCAGCCAGGCGCGGACGCGGGCCTCGGCGACCTCGCCGCGGCGATAGGGCCACCATGCGCAGCGCACCGGACCGAAGGACGAGCGGTTGGACAAGGGAACGCCGGTTTGAGACGGTCGGGTCGCGCAGCGTAAGCTAAACCCGGGACCGGTACACGCGGCCGGCAGAAGACGGGGGCAGGCGCAGGCACATGTCGGCAGCGATCGAAACACCCGGCGGCGAAACGCCCGCCGGCGCGTCGTCGTCGCGGCGCATTCCGCTGGCCGAGGGTCCCGGCGGCCGCAGCTTCGCCTTCGACGGCCATGGCCATCTGGTGCTCGACACCTTCCTCGCCGAGGTCCGCGGCGTCGCCGCCGAACTGCCGGACGCCGCCTGCGCGATCAATCTGTGCGAGGACCGCTACCGCTTCCTGGTCGCCTTCTGCGCCGCTGCCGTGCGCGGCCAGACGACCCTGCTGCCGTCCTCGCGCACGCCGGCGGCGATCGACGAGGTCCGCCGGCAATCGCCCGACAGCTATTGCATCGCCGATGTGCGCCTGTCGCCGGCGCCGCCGCGCCTGCACGCGTTGCCCGAACGGCTGCCCAAGCGCGAAGGTCCGACCCCGGAGGTCGATCCCGACGCGATCGCGCTCGTCGCGTACACCTCCGGCAGCACCGGTACGCCGAAGGCCAATCCGAAGACCTGGCAGAGCCTGCGCATCAGCACCGCGCAGAACGTCGCCGCGCTGCGTCATCTGTGGCCGACGGAGGAAGCCTCGCCCGCCGCACCGCCCGCGGTGCTGCCGATCGTGGCCACGGTGCCGCCGCAGCACATGTACGGCATGGAGATGTCGGTGCTGCTGCCGCTGCTGGCGCCGGCCGCGGTGCACGGCGCGCGGCCCTTCTTCCCCGAGGACGTGGCCCGCGCCGTGCGCGACGCCGACGCCCCGCCGCTGCTGGTCACCACGCCCGTGCACCTGCGGGCGGTCCTCGAATCCGGGATCGCGCTTCCGCCGCTCTCCGGCATCGTCACCGCCACGGCACCGCTGCCGCAGGCGCTGGCCGCCGCCGCCGAACAGCGCTTCGGCTGCGAGGTCCGCGAGTTGTTCGGCGCGACCGAGATCTGCATCGTCGCCCACCGGCGCACCGCGCGTGATCACGAATGGAGCGCCTACCCCGGCGTCGAACTGCAGCCGCAGCCCGACGGCACGCTGGTGCGCGCGCCGCATCTGCCCGCGCCGGTCGCGCTGGCCGATCTGCTCGAACTGCGCCCGGAGCGCAGGTTCGTCCTCCGCGGCCGCCAGTCGGACCTGCTGGAGATCGCCGGCAAGCGCGCCTCGCTCGGCGATCTCACCCGACGTCTGCTCGCGGTGCCCGGCGTCCTCGACGCGGTGGTCCTGCAGCTCGATCCCTGCGAGATCACCGGCGTCCGCCGGATCGCCGCGCTCGCGGTCGCGCCGGGTCTGGAGGAGGCCACGATCCTCGACGCGCTCCGTCAGGCCATCGACCCGGTGTTCCTGCCGCGCAAGCTGCGGATCGTCGACGCCCTGCCGCGCAACGACACCGGCAAGCTGCCGCGCGAAGCGCTGCTGCGCCTCCTCGGCTGAGCCCGCGTCCCGTCGTCACTCCTCCTCCGCACGCCGCAAGGACCGCCGCATGGCCGACACCGTTCCGTCGAAGAAAGCCTGGTACGAGATCCTGATCGCGCTCACCCCGCTGATCGTCGGCGTCGGCGTGACCGGCGTCGGCGCGTACTTCACCCAGGTCAACAACTATCGCCAGCTGCAGGCCAATCAGCTCTCGGCGTTGGACAAACTGCGTCCGCTGCTGATCTCCGACGATCCGTTCGATCGCGAATTCGCCTACGCCTCGTTCGTCGCGCTCGGCCACGAACAACTCGCGCTGCGACTGATGCAGCTGAAGCAGGACAGCGCCGGTCGCGCGGTCGCGCAGCGCATGCAGAAGGGCGCGAGCGGCGACATGCAGGACCAGGCCGGCGCCGCGCTGCAGGCGATCCCGGCCGAGATCTACATCCACATCGCCCACGAAGCGCAGCGCGCGAAGGCGACCGAGCTGGGCGACGCGCTGCGCCGCAAGGGCTACTCGGTGGCGCCGCTGGAACTGGTCGCCGACAAAACGGCCAGCCCGTCGCGCGACAACCTGTTGTACTTCAACGATCAGGACAAGGACGTCGCGGCGAAGGTCGCCGACGTTCTCGGCGAACACGGTATGCGCGGCGTTGCGGTCGACGAGATCGCGCACAACCAGGCGCGCCCCGGCAGTCTGGAAATCTGGTTCGCGGCGACGCCCGCCGCGACCGTTCCGGCGTCGAAGCCCTGACTGTCCGATGCCCGCGACGCGCTGCGTTATGATCCCGAAGACATCCATCCGATGACGGGGCGGGGACGGGCATGAAAGGCGCAGGCGGCACACCGGGCGGGATCGGACAATTCTTCATCGGCCTGATGTGCGCCGTCGCCGGCGGCTGGCTGCTCACCAACCAGGTCACCGTCACCACCGGCGGCTACTGGCGCCTGTGGGGCATGAACGGCTTCGGCCTGTCGCTGATCCCCTTCATCCTCGGCACCGGCCTGATCTTCTTCAACGGCAAGTCGATCCTCGGCTGGGTGCTGCTCGCCGCCGGACTCGTGATCGTGTTCGTCGGCATCCTCGCCAACCTGCGCATCTACTTCGAACCGACCAGCCTGTTCAACACCCTGCTGATGCTGGCCCTGCTCGCCGGCGGCCTCGGCGCGATGGCGGCGGCGCTGCGGAGCAGGCCGGCGGCAGAGAAACAAGAGTGACGACCCCGCGATGATGCGCGTCGTGTAGCGCGCCCTTCAGGCCGCTGCGATCCCGAGGTCGTGCAACACGACGGTCTGTCGGCGTTGCTGCCGATGCGTGGCGCTCTGGACATCTGCGTCGGGACTGCCTTCGTTGGCGCTTGGGCGTTCTGCGCGAACGCATGTCACTTTCCTTGACGCTTTGAAGGATCGGCGAAGTGGTTCGTCCCGGTGCGTCACTCCGGGCTGCCGCGCAGCCATGCGACGATGAACACGACAAGCGGAAGGATGAAGAAAAACAGGCCCAGTGCCACCCAGACGAAGTGAGCTTCCGCGACATCGAGCAGACGGTTGCGCCACGTGGGCGCCCGGCGTTCTGCGACATATCGCCGGCTTTCCTCGTCGGCCATTCGGGCGTAAAGATGGATCACGGACTGGGCCGTCGATCGCCCGTCCGGAGCGAGCGGAAGCGGAATTTCGTAAAGGCCTCTCTCCATTTCCACCCGAACCCATGTGTCCTCCAGGTGGAGCGCGGAGACTTCGTTGTACAAGAACGCCAGGCACCAGGGGCCCACGAAAATCGCGTCGTCGCGGCACACCACTTCGATGCCGGACTCGGCGTGCGCTTCGCATGCGTTGAGAAGGTCGATGGGGGCGAAGGGCGACTTCCCGTATCGCGCGCGCATCTGTTGGGTGAATGCGCGCAGGCGAGCGGCGTCCACGGTCCACCGAGCCAGCACGAACTCCTCGGAATGCCGCTTGGTCATGCCAAAGCTCCTCAAGTTCGAAAACCCTTCTTCTGATGCCTGATCTTGGAGCTCGCCTGCGTGCGGAAGGCATCGATGCCGGCTGCGGCGCGCCAGGTGCAACGCCGGGTTAGACACCATTATCGAACCAAATTTCTTCGAGATTCTCCGCTTCACCGCAAAACGGGGTGACCTCATCGAGGTCGTTGATAGCCGAGGGAGGTTCGCCGGCGATGATGCTCCGATGCATTTTCAGCAGGTGGCTCAGGCTCTCACCCGCGTACATGTTGCTCGGCCAGGACGATTCCGGGCCGTACCGCTGCAGCAATCGAGCATGGGCGCGTTCACTCGCAACCCAAAATTCATTGCGATTCTCGTCGCTCAGACCTCTCAGATCGAACCCGCAGAATGGCGATGTCCGTTCTGCCTTGTCGGCGAGCCAGATTTTCAACCGGGCGTGCGCGTCACTGACCTCTTTGGAGATCAGCTCAAGCATTCCACAGTAGCCCATGTTCGAACGGTATAGTGCGCGCCCATCTTCGAGAAGAAGCATCGCTGCCATGGCGCTTGACACCAGGTTGATTGACGCGCCACGCCGTTGCGCGTCCGGTTGAATGACCTGTCAGGCATCCGTCTTCACAGCTTGACGTATTTATCAACAATCGCCCAATCGACGCCGGGCCAATTTCGCTCGTTAGGAGGCACTTCCGAGGAACTGAAGGTCCGACGCATCACTTTGGACCTTCGTTTGGTTCCGTAGTACAGGTTGGCCAAAACAAGTTCCGTAGCCCGGCTGTCGCATCGCGACAGCCGGGACTGCATGCCTGACCCGCGCGCTTCGTCGTCGCCATCGTCGCGTCGTGCCGCCTCCGTCGTGAAAGACCGTTCGTCGGCGACACGGTCCCCTTCGTTGTGGCCTGTCCTGCAGCCCCCCGGTTGTCTTCGACAACCGGGCTACGGCGCTGGGTCAAGATCGCAAGGCTCGTCCGCGCAGGGCGGAAACCGCGAGGATGTTTCCGCCAATGTGTAACCATGACGTTTGAAGGCGAAATCGTCTTAGGAGGTTCCGTCGTAGGCGACGGACATCGGTCTGCAACGATGGGCCGTCAGGAATCGGAGACCCGGAGTGCGACGGACAGGAGGTCCGTCGTTTTTCGACAAGGCACGGAAGCCTTGTCGAAAAATCCCGACCACGGTTCCGGCGGCAGAGTTGAATTGGCCCCAAGAAGTTTTCTTTGGTCACTTTCTTTGCGCCAAAGAAAGCGACCCGCGCGCCAGCGCGGAAAAGATTCCGGGCGTTCCCTGAAGCCAATCGTTTGCCCGTGTCGTGAGCGCAATGAGATCGCCGTGAGATCGAAGGCGGATCGTGAAGCGGGCTCCACTGCGTTCAGAAGCAGACCCCTCGGCCGCGCCCCGGGATGACGAGAAAGCGTTCTCGACGAGCGAACGGATCCCGCTCGCGGCTCAGCCCGCCAACGTCACCCACACCGGCGCATGATCGCTCGGCCGATCCCAGGTCCGCGGCTCGCGGTCGATGTCGGCGGCGGTCGCCTTCCCGCGCAGCGCGTCCGATACCAGCGTCAGGTCGATGCGCAGCCCCAGGTTGCGACGGAAGCCGGCCTGACGGTAATCCCACCAGCTGAAGAAGCCGCCTTCGGTGTGGTGCAGCCGGTACGCGTCGTGCAGGCCGAGATCGAGCAGGCGTTTCAGCGCCGCGCGCTCGGCGGTGGAGGTGAGGATGCTGTCGTCGTTCCAGACCGCCGGGTCGTGTACGTCGCGGTCGTCGGGCGCGATGTTGAAATCGCCCATCACGACCAGCTGCGGATGGCGCTTCAGTTCGTCGGCGAGCCAGCCGTGGACGGCGTCGAGCCAGCGCAGCTTGTAGTCGTACTTCTCGGTGCCGAGATCCTGGCCGTTGACCACGTAGAGATTGACGATGCGCACCCCGTCCACCGTCGCGGCGATCGCGCGGCGCTGGGCGTCGTCGAAGCCGGGAATGCCGATGGTCACGTCGTCCAGCGCGCGGTCGCGCGCGAGCAGGGCGACGCCGTTGTAGGTCTTCTGCCCGGCGAACACGCTGCGGTAGCCCAGTCCGGCGAGCACCGCATCCGGGAAGCGGTTGTCCTCGAGCTTGGTTTCCTGCAACCCGACCACGTCGGGCTGCGCGGCCTGCAGCCACTGTTCGAGGTGCGGCAGGCGCACGTTGAGCGAGTTGACGTTCCAGCTGGCGATCTTCATCGGCGCAGTGTAACGAGAAACGTTCTCGCCGTGCTTTCGACATGCATTCCGCCGACCCTGCCATCGGTCATGGGGTCGGAACGCGTCCGGCTTGATCGCGGTCAAATCGTCCCGCCGGATTGCGGCGAGAGTATCGCTCCCCCACATGAGATCCGCAGATGAGCGCTCCGCGGTACGCCCGGTCCGTCCGCGTCATCCACTGGGTCAGCGCCGGTCTGATCCTGCTGGCCTATCTGACCAGCGAGCTGATGGAGGAGATCGAGGACGGCGATTACGCCGGCCCGAACTGGCATGTGTTCGCCGGTCTCGCCCTGTTGGCCCTGTTCCTGCCGCGGTTGATGGCGCGGGCGTTGACGAAAACGCCGCCGATCGTGCCGCCGCCGCCGCGCGCCAGCGCGCTGCCGGCGAAACTGGTCACGCTCTCGCTGCTGCTGTTCGTGGCGGTCCAGCCGATCCTCGGCATCCTGCTGGTCTGGTCCGAAGGCCATGCGCTGGCGGTGCCCTTCACCGACTGGAGCCTGCCGCCGATGATCGTGCTGGGCGAAGCCGGCGAGGACGCGCTCGAGGCGCTCCACGAAATCCTGGGCAACGCCTTCTATGCCGTGATCGGTCTGCACGCGCTGGCGGCGCTGTGGCACCACTTCGGCCGCCGCGACGACACCCTGCGACGGATGCTCTGAAGGACGCGTGGCCGGATCCGCAGCCCGGCGGCGTTCACACGGGAAGGGAATTCACCGGAAGCGACGTGGGCCGAGGGCATCGGCGACGCGGCCCGCTTCCGCAAAGGGGACGATGACGACGTGGCCAACGCCGATCTCGATTTCGACGACTGGGTCGATCTGCTGGGTTTGCGCGACGATCTGGACGCATTGGCCGAGGGACGCGCCTCGCCGATGCAGACGCGCGTCGCGCTCGCCGCGGCGCGCCTGGTCTATCCCGGCGTCATGGGCGATTACGTTCGCGCGATCGAGGGCATGGACACGTATGTCGATGCGGTCGATCGCGCGATCGTCGAGCAGAACGCCATGCTCGAGGAATTCGATAGGTCGATCGGCGAAGCCGGGCTGTCCTTCAGCTGGGACCGCACGCGCCTGCTGAGCGAGGAGAAACGGGACGAGATCGACCGGATCCAGGCCTATCTCGAAGAAGAAGCCGCGAAGGCCGAAGAGGCCGCGGCCGAGGCGGACGACGGGATCGCGGAGCTGCAGGACCAGATCGACGCGCTCGAAGAGCAGCTCGCCGAGCTGGGCGATGAAGCCGTCGAACTGTCCGAACAGATCGCCGAACTGGAAGAGCAGTTGGCCGCCGCCGAAGAAGGAGGCGACGAATGAGCGCCCGAGACTCTGGTCCAAGGAGCGCCGACGATGGCGCCTGATCCCGTCGCCGACGACATCGCCGCGCCGCTGCTCGCCGAGATCGATCGCGCGCATCGCGCCATCGAGACCGCCGAGATCGAGTTGGCCGCCGCGCTCGAGGGGCACCGATTCGCGCTGGCGGCGGCGGTCGCGGTGCTCGGTCCCGGGCTGGGGCTCGAAACGGCCGCCGATGCCGACGTGCGCGCCGAGGCTCAGCGAAGCACCCCGCCCTTCCGCGGAGAAACGCTGCACCGCGCGCTCGGTCGCGCGGCGGCGGGCCTGATCGCCGCGCGACGGGATCTGGCCGATGCGCGGCACCGGCTCGCCGCGGCCCGCGGCGCATGGCGCAAGGCGAGGAAGGCATGACGATGGAACCTCTGGATCTCGCCGTATTCGCCGCCGAGGATGCGATCGTCCTGCACGATCGCGATTATCCGCTCTGGCTGCTGGATCGCCTGCGCGGCGCGCGCAAGCGCGTGCTCGCGACGCAGTTCATCGCCGACCTGCGCCCCGGCGCCGATCCGCACCGCGACGTGCGCGCGGTGGCGACCGCGCTGTCGCATGCGGCCTGGCGCGGCGTGGACGTGCGCATCGTGCTCAGCCGTTTCGTGTCCGATCGCGCCGCGCTGGAGCCCAATCGCGTGTTCGCGCGCTGGCTGGCGCCGCGCGGCGTCGGCTTGCGCCTGTACGCCCCGCGGACGGGTTCGTCGCGTCGCGACATGCATTCCAAGATCGTGATCGTCGACGACGAATGGGCCGTGCTCGGCAGCCACAACTGGACCGTGGGCGCCTTCGGCGCGAACCACGAGATGTCGGTCGCGGTGCGTTCCGCCGACGTGGCGGCGCGGTTGCGTTCGACCTTCGAAGGGTTGTGGGCCACGGCCGAACCGGCGGTGCCCGAGGTCGCGCGCGGCGCAGACGGGACGGTCCCGGGAGCGCCGGCATGAACGCGCTGGAACGCAGACTGCTGATCGCGCGCATGGCCGGCTGGTTGACGCCGGCGCTGTACGACGCGCGTTTCGACGACGATTACTGCCGCATCTTCGAACAGGTCGTCGAGGCGGCGCTGGGCGAAGTGCCGGCGACCTCGAACGAGATGGCGCGACTGGATCACCTGCCGGCGCGCTGGGACACCTTCGCGGCGATCGCCGATGCGAGGGCGCGGCGCTGGGCCGTGGCCCATCGCGCGCCGGAACGGCCGAAGATCGTCTGGCCTGCGCCGACGGTTTCCAGCCGGGTCGCGGGATTGGCGGGATCGACGCTGCGTCCGCCGCTCGATCTCAACCGGGCAACCGCCAGCGAACTCGCGGCGCTGCCCGGCCTCGGGCCGGCGACCGCGGCGCGGATCGTCGCGCGCCGCGCCGCCGAAGGCCCGTACACCGCGATCGACGGGCTGACGGGCATCCGCGGATTGTCGAAGGAGGACCGCGAGAAGGCGGCACCGTTCCTCTCGATCGTGCCGGTGTCCGTCGCGCCGGTTCCCCTGCCGCATCCGGTGCTCGACGAACGTGCCGGCGCCCTCGATTTCGCGACCCTGGTGCATGCGGCGCACGCGGGCGGATTCGCATTGCCGGGCGCCGAACGGGCGGCGGACGCGCCGGCGCCGTCGAAGGCGGGACTGGCGCTGGCCGCCCTGCGTCATCTGGCCGACACCTGCCGGCGCGATCGCGCCTGGGCATCCGACCGTCGCGCCGACATTCCAATGCTGCGTCTGGCGCGCGACGCCGCGCTGCGCAGCCATGCCCTGAGCGACCGGCCGGCGCAGGCCGCGACGGTGGGCGTCGTGCGCAACAGCGGCTATCTGGCCCTCGCGACCGGACTGATCGAACGGGCGCGGACCCGCGTGCTGGTGCAGATGTTCTTCCTCACCTCGCCGGGCACGAGTTCGCCCGGCGACGCGTTGATCGACGCGCTGGTCGCCGCCGCCGGCCGCGGGGTGGACGTGCGCCTGATCGTCGACACCGATCTCGAGGACGATTATCACGGCGCCTCGCGCGTGAACGCCGAATCGCTGGCGCGTCTGGACGCGTCCGGATTGCGTTATCGGCTCGACGATCTGGGCACCACCTCGCACGGCAAGGCGATGCTGGTCGACGACGATCAACTGCTGATCGGATCGCACAACTGGACGACGCCTGCGATGTATCTGCTGGACGAGACCTCGCTGTATCTGGAGAGCGCGGCGCTGGCGGCGCCGCAGATCGAACGTTTCGACCGGCTCTGGCGCCGCTACGACCCCGATCCCGATCGCCGCGACCTGCATTTCTCGCTGTTCGCATACCTGTTGCCTTTCGAGCGGCGCAGGCTCGCCGACGCCGGTTACGACGGCAGTCGCGCGTTCCTCGATGCCCTGCCCAATGCGCAGTCGGTCGCCGGGCTGGCGGCGGAGGCGTCGCTGGATCCGGCGCGGCTGTTGCGGATGTGGCGGCTGCTCAAGCTCATGCACGCGTTCGGTTTTCCGGAGGCGACGGCGTTCGCGTTGACGCTCACGCCGGTCGACAGCCCGAGCGAATTCCGCCGTACGGCGCGCGCCAGGACGCTGCGTCATCTGCGCGCGCTCGATCCGCTCCCCGAGCCGTACGCGCGGCGACGGATCCGTTTCGATGTGGTGGAGGCGACCGATGCGTGACGAACCCTATTGGGCACAGCACGATCCGGACGACGATCGTCATATCTACATCTACGACACCAACGGCTCCGACAACACGGAGGATTGGACGCCGTACGCCGAGGGCGATATTCCGGAAGGCCAGACCCTCGAGGAATGGAGCGAAGACTGGCATTCCGAATCGGCGTCGCTGGACAACCTCGCCTATTACGACGAGGGGGGCGGCGACGGCGAAGGCCACGGCGACGAAGACGACCCGTTGGGTCCGGGCAATGGCGACGAGGGTTCGGAGGAAGAGACCGACCCGGCCGAAGAGCCGCCCGAAGACGAGGAAGGCGAGGACG
>JBMOOY010000058.1:0-61821 GCA_049324395.1 Pseudomonadota bacterium | reverse complement strand
CCGGGAGTTGGCGTACCGGGTTACCCCCGGACGGTCGTCCACAGCCACATCCAGGCTGGCCTTGCCCACGTCGATGCCTACTGCGGTCATATCCATTCTCCGCTACAGTTGAGTGGCCGAGAGCATCACGCCCGAGGCCCACGCTTATCAGTTCGAGGGAAACCTCGTCCAACTGTTCGGGCGCAGGGCGCGAGATCCGGCGTGCGGCCCCTGCTGAATTACGGTGGTGCTGACACCGAGGCGTTATCGGGCGCGCACGCCGGGCTCTCGGTTCTAGGCTAGGGGAAACTCAAGACATAAGGCGTTAGATGCCATGGAAAGTACGCACCCACCTCGGCCAAACAATATCGGAAAGCGCCGCACGTTCACTAGCATCACGGGCGAGAAAGTTCATCTAACGGTACGTGATGAGATTGTGGTCCCGCATGGCGATGGAAAGCTTGCGTATTTCCAGCAGTTTCAGTTTGAGGAAGATGGGCGCATTGAGTACCGACTTACTTATTACATGATAGGGCACAAGCCCGGGCGGCGCGGCCGCTGGGTGTTCGGCCAGTACTCGCTGATGCTTCCAGCTGAAGAGCTTTCTCAACTACTCACAGAGGCGCGTAACCGTGGCTGGCTTGGCATTTAACAATTCATTCAAGCCGAAGCCGCTTCGCGGCTCGGCTTAATTCAGCAACTGTCTTCTGGTTTTTTGTTTCAGGTCATGATCAGTGCCGTAGCCCGGTTGTCGAAGACAACCGGGATGTGTCTACAGGGCAGGCCGCAACGAAAGGGGACCGCGGCGCCGACGGACTATCTTTCACCACAGATGCGGCACGGCTCGACGATGGCGACGATGGGGCGTGCAGGTCAGGCATGCAGTCCCGGCTGTCGCGATGCGACAGCCGGGCTACGGAACTGACACCGAGGCATTATCGGGCCCGCACGCCGGGCTCTCGGTTCTAGGCTAGGGGAAACTCAAGACATAAGGCGTTAGGCGGCCACACGCTATGAGTCGAACAGAGCTAGTCGAGATAGTCCTCAGCGACATCGAAACGGCCGCTGAGTTGCACGAGCGGCTCAAAGGGTGTCTGGCCTTCCCCGCCTTCTACGGCCAAAACTGGGACGCATTCTGGGATGCAATAACAGGGCTTGTTGAAATGCCCACGACGCTTCGCCTAGTAGGCTGGAAGAACCTTACTGCCAAGCTTCCCCAGGAGGCCTCACATATGAAGGCTTGCCTCGACGAAATGGCAATCAAGTACCCGGAGTGGGCATCACAGGTGGTCTATGCCTAGTCGCTCCATTTGGCACGGGCGCGCCGCGCTTCTCCGCTTGGAGGCCAGCGGCCCGAGTGGCACGAGCAACTTGGCTTGCCATCAACCGTCTAACCCTTCCATCGAGAGGACGTCGCCCGGCAAGTCGGTCGCCGCTTCCCATGTCAAACGTTAGGCCCATGAGAATTTCTGCAGCCGCTGCAATTCTTTCACTCTTAAATGGCTGCACTGACTTGGCCGAGTCAATGCCGATGCCGGCAAAAGGCGCCAACTACTACACGGCCAGAGAAGAACTGATCGCTGCGGGTTGGCAACCTAGCCAGGCCAAATGCTCTGAGCGCAACATCTGCTTTGGTGATGCCCCCGAACTTGCGACCAATCTGGATACTTTGTCTACATGTGGCTTGTTCGTAAAAGGGGCTTCTTCAATTCGGGTTTGCGGCCGAGTAATACCTGACGGAATACTGGTAGAAAGTGCTCAGTGCCGTAGCCCGGTTGTCGAAGACAACCGGGATGTGTCTGCAGGACAGGCCGCAACGAAAGGGGACCGCGGCGCCGACGGACGATCTTTCACGACAGATGCGGCACGGCTCGACGATGGCGACGATGGGGCGTGCAGGTCAGGCATGCAGTCCCGGCTGTCGCGATGCGACAGCCGGGCTACGGAACTGGCTATATACGTTGCGACTCGCTACGCCAGCGGTCAAATGGACTTCGATGAGGCGGACAAGATCATGAACGTCGCATGGTCGATTTGCGTATCTAAGGAGTTTTGGGAAGAATACGATCGCATCGTTCCAGAAGTCACTTATGAGGTATACGAGGCATTCGATGCGGGCGAGTACTACCACTCTGGGGATGGCCCGGACGTCGACCCGGAAGTGAAGTATACGAAGCCGATGATTGCGGCGTTCCTGGCTTCTCGAAACAATGACGCCTAACCCTTTCTTCGACAGGACCCGCCCCGGCAAGCCGGGTCGCCATCATGTCAAACGTCAAGAGGGAATCGATGAGAATCAAGCTGCTTGGTGTTTTTCTCCTCGTCGCAATGCTGGCGCCCGGGTTCGCCAGTGCATTGGGGAAGCGCCCGCAATCACTGCAACGCATTTCTCCGGTGTACTTCGAGCTGAGCCGGGACTTCGCACAAGACGAATCCAGGCTTCATACAAAGAATGGGCGCACGTTTGCCGGACCGAAATTCTGTAAAGGAAGGTATGTCGCATACTACAAGGACAAGGAAGGCACCTACTTCGCGCCACCAGATGGCTGCGATGCCCCCTTGGTGCTCGGCGTGTGGGTGCCCGACGATCCTGATAAACACGGGTATGACACTTGGCTCATCATCAAGAAGGTGACGCTTAAGTGCCCGAATGCTCCGGGCGAGAGCTGTGGTTTGCTGATCAACTGGCTCGCGAACCTGGAGGTCGGCAATTTCGTCAAGTCCGGCTACCGAATCGAGGGTGAGGAGCTGCTGCGCGAGTTCGCTGTCATCAATGCGCTTCCCCAGCCCTCTCCCTGACAATTCGCCCACGGACGCTCCGCGCAAGTATCGTTCTTCGATTGCGGTTCGATCCGGATGCTGACACGCGAGACGGTTGCATTCGCGTATCCGGCTTATCGGTAGACGAGCAACATCCGATCCCTCTCGGCTCGCTCCTGCCAGCATTCATGGCCGCCATCGGAGCGGAACGCCGACTGGCGGAACGGGTGCGGACGGGGTATCCGGCTGTTTGGGCCGAAATCGCGCCGGATCCGCTCACCGGGTCCGGTTTTTCGTCCTCCTTCGCCCGGTTCGTCGCGCAGCGTCGCTATCTGGCGCTCGGCGATCCGGAACTCGTGCTGCTTGGGGACAGGCCCGCAACCGTTTGCATCTGGCGAGCGGCCTGTTTCTGATCGTTGTACTCTCGGGGCTTGCCGCAGGCTTCGCCTGATCGCATGCACTCGCTGCAATCGTTCGTCCAATCCGAGGGATCGCGCATGAAGAAACGCCTTTGCGGTGCGGTCGTTGCCGCTTCGCTGCTGCTCCCGCTCGGGGATCTCGGCGCCACGAACGTCGAACTCTTCGGTGCGCGATATGCACCGGGCCGACCCACCGCGGACGATGCCTTCCTGGACGCCGTCGAAGACCGGTCGTGGGCCGAACGCGCCATCGCGCACGACCTCGATCTGTTCCGCAGGATTCCGGGCCTGCGGTACCGGGTCGGCGGCAGCACGGACGGCCGCGAGTGTTCGGACCGGGAGTGCGATGCCCTCGCGCTGCGGAGGGCCGTCCTGTTCCAGGCGGCCCTGGTGGAGGCCGGCGCCGACGCCGGCGCGTTTTGTCCTCCGAACGCCGTTGCGACGCCCTGGCCGACGTCCTACACGCCGAGCCCGTCCGATCTCGTCATCGGGCGTCAGGCAACCCTCGAACCGGTCTTCGATGACTGCGATTGACATCGGTTCGGGGCGTTGCTTTTTCCGCGCGCCGAATCGAACGTGGCGCGGGGTGCGTCGCCGATGCGCTCCAATTCCCGCGAAAGCCCCGATGGCGCCCGAATGGAACGCCTCGATCCGGAGACGCCGCATGCGCATGCGCTTTTCGACCCTCGTCGCCATCCCGCTCGTCGTCGCGGCCTGCGGTGGCGGCCCGCTGCTGTCGCCCGTCCGCAACTGGGGATCCGACTTCAGCAGCCGTTCGCCCGCCACCGCCGCATGCCCGGGCGGCAGTCTGCGCCGCCTGCGCGGCGTCATGTACGTTTCGCCCGCCATGGCCAGAGCGGCCTTCGTCCCGCTCGTCGACGACCCGGTCCTCGGTCGCATGTCCGACCGGGATCGACTGCACACGTTCCGATTCTCGACCGATCCGGAGTCGCCCACGTACTGGGGATTCGAAGGGTATCTGGTGGCGCGCGACGATTGCATCGTGCATGCGGCGATCACCGGCCACGACAACTGAGGGCGCCGGTCTCGACGCGAGCCGCGAAGCGCGCCGATCGAGAAAGGCGACGCATGGCGTCCGACGAACGGCAGACCCCCGCTGGCCACTGCTCGGCGCTCGTCGCGTTGTTCCGCGTGTCGACCACGGAAAAGATGAACCATGCGCATGCGAAGGATCGTCATCGGGATGCTGGTTGCGGCCGCCGCGCTCTGCGCCGCCGGCTGCGGACCGCGCGACGATTTCGACACGTGGCGCGTGCAGGACGTCGCGCCGATCGCGGGCGTCGGCCACGGCATGTTCGTCTCGGGCGACGGCACCTTCGTCGAACCGACGCCGGAACGGGTGATCGCCGCGCAACAGCACCATATCCGCGCGCTCCACGATGCGCTGGACCCGCAGACGCGCGAATCGTTCAAGGCCTACCGCAACGAGATCCTGTCGATGGCCGAGTCCGACGCGCCGGGCGAGACCGTGCTGATCAATGCCGCGCAGCTGTCCTGGCTGCTGGAACGGACGAAGGCGCCCGGCATCGAAACGCTGCTCAGTCTGCACACCGCGATGTGGGGCCTGGTGCCGGGCCGGGACGACCGCTCGCGCGCGTGGGACGACGCGTTCCGGGTCTCGGACGCCTTCCGGGCGCGATTGATCCCGCGCATTCGCGAACCGCTCTTCTACGCCACGCCGACCGGTGGGCCGGAGTACGTCGAAACGTGCCGCAAGGCCGGTGTGCCGATACCGCCCGACTGGGGGTCGCCGGAATGGCGGGGGCCGACGCGGCTGGACCCCAATTTCCTCTACGACCCGATGTTGTCGCCGGGCACGGTGATCGCGGACATGTACGTCTACGAGAACGACCTCGGGATGTGCGCCGCGCTGCCGAGACACGACGGGACCACGATCCAGCTGCTCGGCGTGATCTGCCTGGGCCAACGTTCGAGCCGGTCCTGTTACTGGGACAATCAGCGGGAGAAGATGTCCTTCGATATTCCGCTCGGCGCCCGCCTGTCGATCGTCGACCGCTTCGCCGGCGGCGCCGACCTGCGCGGGGGCGAGGGCAGCGTCTGCTCCGATTGCCACGCCGGCGAGAATCCCTACATCGTGCATCCGGGCGCCGCGTCGACGACATTCCCGCGCGGGTTGCCGGCGTTCTGGCACGAGCCGATGGTGCATCCGGAGTGGCCGCAGAATCCCGGTCCCGACACGGTGCTGCCCGGGATCGCGCTCGGCGCCTCGGATCGTTCCTGCATCGACTGCCACAAGCGGCCGGGCGGCGTCGAACATCGCCTTCCGAGCGTCTCGCTGCAGACGCCGCTGTATTGCTCGACGGTGCTGCCCCGCGCGTTCTCCGTGACGATGCCCAGCGCAGGAAATCCCGCGCCGTACATGACGCACTACAACGCGCTGCGGGCCGCCTGCCAACGACCGCCGCGCGGGGACGGCACGATCGCCGTCAACGGCGGCATCCAGGCCGACGTCGTGCCCGGACGCAGCGACAGCGGCGGGACGCTCGCGAGCTGCCCGCCGGGCGCATCCGACTGTCCGGTCGGCTTATGTTACTGGCGCGCGGTCCACGGCCCGTTCTGGCAGACCTCGCCTGCGGGCAAGGTGCCGGAAGATCCCGCCTACCGCGGCAGTTTCCTGCGCATCTACGCCGAGGGCGGCGCATGGAAATGGCGCGCCTTCAGCGACGCCACCGGCCTCGCGCCGAGCGCGCCGCCGGGCGGCGTCGCGGAGTGCACGACCTTCGCCGCGCTGGCCGGCGTGAGCGACGCCAACGCCAGCTTCGGCAATCTCTTCGCCGTCGCCGACGACGACGGCAGCCGCGCGCGCCAATCCCTCGACATCACGCTCGGCACGGGCACGGCGAGCGGGAACGTCTCGCCGCTCACCGGTTTCATCGGCAATGTGGCGCACGCGTTCGAAGACCGCGAAAGCGATCTGCTGCAGACGCGCGCGGACGGCGATCGCATGCGTCTGGAGCATCGTCATCGGCTCGCGTCGACGGTGAACTATCCGGTCGCGCCGCTCGTCGGCGAGGCGTGGACGTTCGGTTCGCCCGCATGGACGCCGGTCTACCTGGCGCGCGATGTCCTGTCGACGGACGATGTCGAACTGGTCGCGGCCGCCGATGCGCCGCGCGCGCGCTGTTTCCTCACCGGCATCGCCGGCGCGTGGTCCGGCGCCCGACGCGAGGGCGCGCAGCAGCCCTTCGCGGAAATCGTCGCGGCGAGCAGCGGCGAACTGCGGCTGCGGGTCTGGCCCGCCAGCGGCAGCGACCGGGTCCAGGCCTACGCCTCGTGCATCGCGTTGCGCTGACCGCCGCCGGTTCCGACGCGAACGGATGACGCACGCGCGCCGGAACGCTACCCTGACCGTGCGTGCGGACGCTCCGCACGCACGGGGCCAACGCCGTCATCGCAGGGGAATCGCATGCACAATCTTTTCTGGGGCGCGCTCATCATCGGCATCGGCCTGTTCCGCGGCTCCTCGGTGTTTCTCGGCGACTTCAGCGTCCTCAACGTCGTCTTCGACGGCCTCGGCGTGTTCTGGCTGGGCAAGGGCGTCCTGGCGCTGATCCAGCGCGCGAAGGGGCCGGACGCGACATGAGCGTCGTGCCGACGATGGAGCCCTGCGCCCGCGTCCGGAGCGCCGATCCGCGGCGCGGGACTCAACCGACCTGCGCGATCCAGTCCTGAAGGTTGTAGTAGTTCGTCACCCGCGCGATCTTCCCGTCGCGGATCTCGAAGAACGCTCCGCCCGGCAAGACGTAACGCTGGCCGTTCGCCGGCGGCAGACCTTCGTCGTCGGCGAGATATTCGCCATGGACCACGTACTCGGCGGCGGCGCGCAGGCCGTCCTGCGACGCCAGCACCACGACGTCGCGCAACTGTTCGCGATAGCTGCGCGCCATCCGCGCGAGGAACGCCGCGAACGCGTCGCGTCCGATTTCGCGCGCACCCTGGTTGAGATCGTGGACGACGTCTTCCGCGAGCGCGGCGAGCATCGCGTCCCAGTCGCCGCGATTGAAGGCGGCGTAGTAGTCGAGCACGAGCGCGGTGGCGCGGTCGTGGGCGCGGGTACCGTCGATGATCATCGGGACTCTCCTGGGTGCGCGTCGTCTTCCTTGCCGGCGACGAGATCGCGGTGGAAGAAATAGACTTCGTTGAGCAGGAATCGCCAGCGGGTGGCGAAGCTGCGGTAGCGGGTGGTCGGCGTGGGCGAACCGATGCACGCCAGGCGGATCTCCCGGCAGATCCGCAGCGCGCGCGACATGTGCAGGGGGTCGCTGACGACGACCGCGCGCTCCAGCTTGCGATGGCGCATCAGCGTCGCGGCCTGACCGAGATTCTCGCGGGTGTTGCGAGACACGGTTTCGATCAGGATCGCGCGATCCGGCACCCCGCGGCGCAGCGCGTAGTTGCGGCCGACCTGCGATTCGGCGAAGCGCGCGCCCGCGCCGCCGAAACCGCCGGTGAAAATCAGGGTCGGCGCGACGTCGCGTTTGTACAGGGCGATGCCGTGTCGCAGCCGCTCCTCGAACACCGGAGACGGCCGCGCGTCGTAGGCGGCGGCGCCGAGCACGATGATCGCGTCGGCGCGCGCATCGGCGGCCTCGGCCTCGTCGCGTTCGCCGACGGCGACGATCCATCCCGCCACGCCGCACAGCCAGAGCAACGCGAGCAACAGCAGGCGACGCAGCCAGCGTCCGCGCCGCCGACGCCGACGGCCGCCGGCGCGCTGGATCAACGGCGGCGGCGCCGCGCGGCTCACGCCGGCCCCTGCCACGGCAGGCGGTCGAGATCGACGTTCCCGCCCGACAACACGATGCCGACGCGGCGGCCCGCGAAGCGCTCGCGATGGCGCAGCACCGCGGCGAAGGCGATGGCCCCGGACGGTTCCACGACCAGTTTCAACCGCTCCCACAGCAGCCGCATCGCGGCGACGGTGTCGGCGTCCTCGATCGGGAGCACGCCGTCGACGTGACGCTGCAGCAGCGCCAGCGTGCGCGGCGCGAGATGGCCGCGGAGGCCGTCGCAGACCGTGTTCGCGACCATGTCCGTCATGCAGCGTCCCTCGCGCAGCGAGGCGATGGCGTCGGCGGCGCCGGCGGGTTCGGCGCCGAGCACTTCGATGCCCGGCGCGACGGTCTTCGCCGCCAGCGAACAGCCCGAGAGCAGGCCGCCGCCGCCGACCGGCGTCAGCAGCGCATCGAGCGCGGGGGCGTCCTGGAGCAGTTCGAGCGCGGCCGTGCCCTGCCCGGCGATCACGTCGGCGTCGTCGAAGGGATGCACCAGATACGCGCCCGTCTCCTCGCGGAGCGCGGCGGCAGCGGCCTCGCGCGCGGCCATCGTCGGCGCGCAGCGCACGATCCGCGCGCCGTATGCGGCGATGCCCGCGAGCTTCACCGCCGGCGCGCCTTCGGGTACGACCACGACCGCGGACACGCCGCGCAGGCGCGCGGCCAGCGCCACCGCGGCGCCGTGGTTGCCCGAACTCTGGGTCAGGATGCCGCGCGCGGCGAGCGCATCGTCCAGCGCGAACACCGCATTGCAGGCGCCGCGGAACTTGAACGCGCCGACCCGCTGCAGGTTCTCGCACTTGAAATGCAGTTCGCAGCCCGCGAGCGCATCCAGCGAGTGCGAGCGCAGGACCGGCGTGCGCTGCGCGTGCGGCGCGATCCGCGCGGCGGCGGCGAGCACGTCGGAGTACGCGGGCAGCGTCGGTGCGGCGGCGATCATCGTCACATCGTATCAGGACGCCGTCGCGCGTCGTGGCGCCGACCGCGATCCGGCCGCGCCGTCATCGCCCGCGGCGCGCGCCGAACAGGCTGATCGCGATCGAGCCGACCACCGCCAGCGCGGCACCGGCGTAACCGAGCGCGGTGATGCGCTCCGCCGCCACGAGCGTCGGCCACAGCGCGTGACTCGCGGCGACCGCCGCGATGCACAGCAGCGGCGTGGTCGCGAGGATCGCCGACATCCGCGACGCTTCCCAGTGGGCCAACGCCTCGGCGAACGCGCCGTACGCGGCGACGGTGTTCAGTGCGCAATACGCCAACAGCCACCAGTGCATGCCGCCGAGATGGAGCAGCGCCGAAGGCCTGGCGAACGGCCACAGCAGCAACGCGGCGGCGACGTAGATCGCGAGCAGGATCCGCATCGAATCCAGGCGCATCAGCAGTTGCTTCTGCAGCAGCGCATAGATCGCCCACACCACCGCCGCCAGCGCCACCAGCGCCGAGCCGAGATCGTACCCGCCCGAGGTCGCATGCGCGCGCTGGTCGCGGAAAAACAACAGCAGGCCGGCGACGAGCAGCGCCAGACCGCACCACTGCGCCGCGAGGAAACGCTCGCGGAAGACCGCGATCCCGCCCAGTGCCATCAACAGCGGCGCCAACTGGATCAGCAACTGCGCGTTGGCCGGCGTGGTGTGATGGACGCCGAGCAGGTAGAAGACGTAGTTGCCGACCAGCATCAGCGCGGCGACCGCGAGCATCCATCGCCCCCGGCGATCGAGCGCGCCGTAGCCGCCGAGCCGTCCGCGCCAGCCCAGCCATGCCGCGGTGAGCAGGGCCGCGACCAGGAACCGGAACCAGGTCAGGGTGATCGGATCGAGGCGTTCGAGCGCGAGCTTGAGCGCGATCGGGAGGGTGGCCCAGAGCAGCGCCGTGGCCAGGCTCAGGCCCAGTCCGAGACGCCAGCGCCCGGAGGCCTGATGCAGGGTCATGGCGAAGATGAACGCGGGAAGGAACCGGCGCCATGCTGACAGCGGCCGCGCCCCGTGGCGAGTGCCCGGCACGCTTAAGGACGGGTTCAACGCCGCGGGCGGATGCTGACGTCGGATGGCGGCGGGGCCCGCCGCTGCCGAACAGGGGTCAAACATGTTCCGTCCGGGTCTGCTTGCGACACTCTCCGCGCTGATTCTGACCGGCTGCGTCAGTACGTACGCCTATCGCGAAGGCGAGAGCGGCGATTACTACTATTCGGAGCCGCAGGTCGAGTATTACGACGTCTATGGAAGACCGTGGGGAACGATAGGTTACGGCTATCCCGGCGGCTGGTACGGCAGTTTCGGGTACCTCTACGGCGACTATCTGCCGTATTCGCGCTTCGGATTCCCCTACGGTTACTACGGCGGCTATTACGGCTATCCATATCGGCCGTATTACTGGACGCCGCACATCCCGCCCCACCCCGGACATCGTCCGCCCCACTGGCCCCGGCCGCCGGGAAATACGCCAGGACCGACGCCGCCGGGCGGCCGGCCGGGTATCGGCAATCGCGATCGCGAAGGCGGGCCATGGCGTCATCTGAACGATGTCTCGCGGCGCCGGATCGCGATGCCGCAGCCCGCGGAGCCCGGCGCGCAGGGCGAACCGCCGCGTTCGCAGGAGCGTCCGCGCCGACCACCGGTCCAGATGACCCAGCCGGCGCAGGAAGGATCGATCGGCGGCGAGCGCCCGCGGCGCCAGATTCCGATGGCGCAGCCGTCGCAACCTTCGCCGCCGCCGCGGATCGAGTCGCCGCGTCGCGAGCCGTCCCGCCCCGCGATGCCGCCCGCACGAATGGAACGCCCGGAACGAGAATCCCGTCGCGATCCAAGCCTCTGAAAGCGCTTGCATCGCGCTCGAATTGGTCGCAAGCTAGCACTGCATGACCGGTTGCGTCGGAATTCGACGTAAGTCGGTAAGAATCGCCGACCCCGGCGGGGAAATCCGGATCCCCCCTGTTCCGCTCCCCGTCGGGCGTCGGCACCTTAATAACGGCGCTTGCGCCGTTTTTTTGTGCCCGAAGCCCGACGGCCCGACCTTGCGGCCTGCGTCGGGGCAAAAAAAAGGGGTCGGATGTCCCCCGACATCCGACCCCTGGCTCCCTCAGCGCGCGCATGGCCAGCCCTGTTCCACCCCGGCCAGCGCTTTCGCGCTTGCCGCGCTGAGTGCCACTTGGGATAAGCAGGTTGCGTGCCAACTTTTCCCATCCCGGGCCGGGACGCCGAGGGCCGGGATCGGGCGCGGGATCGGAATCCGCATCGCGCATAGAATGCGCTGTCCGCCGCGTGCAGACGCGGCCGCGAACGGCTTCGAGCGAAACATGAGCGACTTCTACACCTTCGACGTGATCGTGATCGGCGGCGGCCATGCCGGCACCGAGGCCGCGCTCGCGTCCGCCCGCGCCGGCGCGCGCACGCTGCTGTTGACCCACAACATCGAGACCGTCGGCGCGATGAGCTGCAATCCGGCTATCGGCGGCATCGGCAAGGGCCATCTGGTGAAGGAGATCGACGCGCTCGGCGGGATCATGGCCCGCGCCGCCGACGCCGCCGGCATCCAGTGGCGCCGCCTGAACGCCTCGAAGGGCCCCGCGGTGCGCGCGACCCGCTGCCAGGCGGATCGTTCGCGCTATCGCGCCTTCATCCGCCGCGCGGTGGAGACCCAACCCAACCTGACCGTGTTCCAGTCGGCGGTCGACGACCTGGTTCTCGAAAACACGCCGGAAGGCGACGCCGTTCGCGGCGCCGTCACCAACACCGGCCTGCGCTTCCACGCGCAAGCCGTCGTGCTGACCGCCGGCACCTTTCTCGCCGGCAAGATCCACATCGGCGAGACGCAGTACGCCGCCGGACGCATGGGCGATCCGCCCGCGGCCACCCTCGCCGCGCGCCTGCGCGAGCGCCCGTTCGCGATCGATCGGCTCAAGACCGGCACGCCGCCGCGGATCGACGGCCGCAGCCTGGACTATTCGGCGATGGAAGAGCAGCCCGGCGACGATCCGCGCCCGGTGTTCTCGTTCATGGGCAGCATCGCCGACCATCCGCCGCAGGTGTCGTGCTGGATCACCCACACCTCCGAGCGGACCCACGAGATCATCCGCAACGCATTGCATCGCTCGCCGCTGTACAGCGGCCAGATCGAGGGCATCGGCCCGCGCTATTGCCCGTCGATCGAGGACAAGGTGGTGCGTTTCGCCGAGAAGGCCAGCCACCAGATCTTCGTCGAGCCCGAAGGCCTCGACGTGTTCGAGATCTATCCGAACGGCATCTCGACCTCGCTTCCCTTCGACGTGCAGCTCGACCTGGTGCGCAGCATCCGCGGCTTCGAGCGCGCGCACATCACCCGCGCCGGCTACGCGATCGAATACGATTTCTTCGACCCGCGCGGGCTGAAGACTTCGCTCGAAACGAAGCTGGTGTCCGGACTCTTCTTCGCCGGCCAGATCAACGGCACCACCGGATACGAGGAAGCCGCGGCGCAAGGCTTGATCGCCGGTCTCAACGCCGCGCGCCACGTGCGCGGGCTCGACCCGTGGTCGCCGCGTCGCGACGAGGCCTACATCGGCGTGCTGATCGACGACCTGATCACGCACGGCACCAACGAGCCGTATCGGATGTTCACCAGCCGCGCCGAATACCGGCTGCAGCTGCGCGAGGACAACGCCGACATGCGCCTGACCGAACGCGGCCGCGAACTCGGCCTTGTCGACGCGGCGCGTTGGGAACGTTTCGCGCGCAAGCGCGACGCGGTCGCGGCGGAAACCGGACGTCTGCGCGGCGTCTGGGCGGCGCCGAACAACGCGCTCGGCCGCGAGGCGGTGGCGACGCTGGGCATCGAGCTGAGCCGCGAGACCCACGCGCTGGATCTGTTGCGCCGGCCGGAACTCGACTACGCGCGTCTAATGACGGTGCCGACGCTCGGCCCCGGCGTCGACGACGGCGATGTCGCCGAACAGGTCGAGATCGAGGCGAAGTATTCCGGCTATCTCGCGCGCCAGCGCGAGGAGATCGCGCGCCAGCAGCGTCACGAGCACACCGCGATCCCCGGCGACTTCGACTACGCGAAGGTGCGCGGGCTGTCGATCGAGGTGCAGCAGAAATTGCAGCGCGTGCGGCCGGAAACCGTCGGCCAGGCGCAGCGCATCCCGGGCATGACCCCGGCGGCGATTTCGCTGCTGCTGGTGCATCTGACGAAACGCCGCGGCGCGGCGGCCTGAATCTTCGGCGGACGCCGTCGACGCGGATTCAGGCTTCGAGGGTGCCGGGGTCGTCGTCCGTCCGGCGCCGACGCCACGGCAACGGCAGGCCGAACCCCAGCCCGAACAGCAGCGCGAGTCGGCTCGATGCGCTTTCGCGATAGGGCGAGGGCCCCGGCTCGGGGTCGAGCGCGAACGCGCCGCCATCGAGTTCCGCGATCAGCGCGCGGGCCCGCTCGTACTGGTCTTCCGCCACCCGGACCCGGGTGCCGCCGATCGCCTGGCGCCATTCCCAGTTCGCCAGATTGGTCTGATCGTCGGCCACGAACGCCTCGATGCCCTCCGCGTTGAGCCGACCGCAGACGATGTGCGCTTCGATCGGATCGGAATAACTGGCGACGGTGAGCAACATGCCGGATGCTCCGGGAACGCGACAGGGGTACCCTAACAGAATGCGCACGAACCTCCGAACCCTGCTCCTCGTCCCCCTGGCGACCGCGTTCGCCCTGCTCGCCGCCTGCGGCGGCGAGGACGAAATGCCGAAACCGGCGATCGTCGGCGATCTGGCCATCGAATCCTGGCCGCTGCCGGCGATGCCCGGATCGGCGCAGCCGGATCTGTCCCTCGCGCCCGACGGTCGACTGCTGCTGAGCTGGATCAACACCCAGCCGGGACGCCGACCCGCGTTCCAGTTCGCGGAGTTCTATCCCGACGGGCACTGGGAAGCGCCGCGGACCATCGCGCTGGGCAACGCGATGTTCGTGAACTGGGCGGACACCCCGCACATCATCGCCACCGCCGATCGTGCGCTGTGGGCGCACTGGCTGCAGAAGTCCGCCGACGCGCCCTATGCCTACGACGTGATGCTGGTGCGCTCGCTCGACCACGGCATGAACTGGAGCGACGCGCGCAAGGTCCACGACGACACCACGACGACCGAACACGGCTTCGTCTCGTTCTGGCCGCAGGGCGAAGACGCGCTCGGCGTGGCCTGGCTGGATGGCCGCAACACCGGTGCCGCAGCCGCGGCCGATCACGGCGGGAAGCACGAGGACGGCCATGGCGGCGGCGCCATGACCCTGCGCGCGGCGGTGTTCGACCGGACGCTGAAAGCGAGCGCCGCCGGCGAGATCGACGCCCGCACCTGCGACTGCTGCCAGACCGACGCCGCCGCCGTCGGCGATGGCGCGGTGCTGGTCTATCGCGGCCGCACCGAGGGCGAGATCCGCGACATTCACATCGCCCGCTTCGACGGCCGGCAGTGGTCGAAGCCGCAGCGCGTGTACGCCGACGACTGGAAGATGCCGGCCTGTCCGGTCAACGGTCCGTCGGTCGCGGCGCACGAACGCGACGTGGCGGTCGCCTGGTACACCGCGGCCGGCGACACGCCGGCGGTGAAGCTGGCGCGCTCGAGCGACGGCGGCGTGCGCTTCGGTGCGCCGACGATCGTCGACAGCGGCGCCGAGGTGCAGGGCCGGGTCGCGGTCGCGGCCGATGCGCGACAGGTCTGGCTGTTGTGGATGCGCGAGTCGGCGGGCAAACAATCGCTGTGGCTCGCCCGCTACACCCCGGATCTCTCGAAACAGCTGCAACGCGCGAAGATCGCCGACGTGCAGGGGACCGGCCGCGGCACCGGCTTCCCGCGACTGGTGCTGAGCGGCGACGACGCGCGTGCGGTATGGACCGATGTCGTCGATGGCGAACCGCAACTACGCGGCGTGCGCCTGGGGGCATCGGCGCCCGCGCGCTGATCGACGGCGGACCTCCTCTTCGGCGACATCCTCTCCGATCGCGTCGCGCTGCGTTTTCCGGCATCGGCGACGATGCCCGCTTCCTGAACGCGCCTGTCGTCGGTCCGGGTTCCTGAACCGACGGCGCGCGCGGTGACCGGGAGCCGCCGGAAAGCGCGTAGCACCCGATACCGAGCGCCGCATCGCGCGCCGCTCGCGCGCACAGACCGGAGGTGCCATGTCCCCCATGCCTCTGCCCGCATCCGCGGCCGACGATCGACGACCGCCGTCGATCCGGACGACGCTCGCGCTGACGATGGTCTGCGCCGTGTCCGCATGCGCCTCCCCTCCGAGATCTCCCCATCCCGCATCCAACGCCGTACAGGAGTTCCCCATGACCGTCACCGACGCCACCATGAACGCAGAAGAGATCGGCCGACGCATTCTGAAACTGATCGGCAGCCTGCGCGACGCCCGCGATCTCGCGCCCGGGAAGATCGAGCAGGAAACCGGCTTCCTCGTCGAATTCAGCGCCAACGACCCGAACGTCTACGGCTTCGGCGGGCGACTCGACGACGACCGGTCCTACAGTCTGGTCTCCACGCCCGACACGCAGGACGAAAAACCGACGAGCCTGCGGTTTTCCTTCGACGCCGAAGACGGCGACGGCGCGGATCCGTCGTCGGTCTGCGCGCCGTCTTTCGAGGCGTATGCCGCCGCCCTGCACGACCTGGGGTTCGCGTCCGAACCGATCCGCGCCTATCCGGGCAGCTACAGCCGCTATTTCACCCGCGGCGACATCAGCGTGACCGCCTATGCGGATCGCGATCCGGCGGGGGACGGGGCTCGCGCCTGTCTCTCCAGGCTGATCATCAGCGCGAACGCGTAAGGAGCACGCCATGTCGAAGGCCGACGAAAAGAAACTGGACAAGATGGTCGCCGATTTCGAGAAGGCGCACCCCGATGCCGGCAAGAACCTGCGCACGCTGCTCAGCGAAACCCCCGCGTTCAAGGCCAACCTGATCGACGCGATCAAGAAGGGCAACCTCGACAAGATCGACGTCCTGCCGTCGAGCGCCCCGGCCGGCGCGCTCGGCGCCTACGACGCGGCCGGCAAGGCCATGCTGCTGCCGGACACGTTGCTCGCCAAGGTGGACAAGGACAAGACGCTCGCCAACACGATGCGCATGGTGCTGACCCACGAGTCGGAACACGCCATCAACAAGCAGGCGATCGAGAAGGCCGAGGCCGACTTCGCCAAGGGATTGGAGAAGATCGCGAAGGGACCGTCGCCGCACGACTACACCGATATCCTCAAGAAAAAAGGCGACAGCGACCGTCTGCGCGAAGCGACCGACCAGATCGGCGGCTTCAATGCGGTCGCGGCCCACGTCCGCAAGGACAATCCCAAGGCCACCAAGGAGCAGTTGTACGAAAAGCTCTACAACGCCAGTCCCGAGATGGAGGCGTACTTCGATCGCAAGGGCACCGCGCCCAGCTACACATACGAACCCAAGGCCGGACTGACGCTCGACAAGGACGGCAAGCTCGCCAAGACCCCGGCCAACATCGAGGCCATGGCCAAGCACTTCTACGACGCCCGCCCCTATCGCCAGATCTACGGCGTGGACGCGCTCAAGCAGGCGATCGGTGTGGAAGCGGCTCAGCAGACGAAGGACGCCGCCGCCGACCCGAAGTACAAGGCGCCGGAAGTGCGGGTCAATCTGAAGGCGCTCGGCCTGGACGGCGTCGTGACCATTCCGCCTGGCGCCGGCATCACCGACACCAGTCCAAAACCGCCGCCGCCGAAAGCGCCGGTCACCGGATCGCCGACATCGCCCGCGACCTCGGGCGCGGAGCCCGCGCCCGCGCTCTATCTGCAGTCGGTGTCGGCGCTCGAGAAGCTCGGCTCAGGCGCCAACCTCGGCACGCGCGACGAGCTCAACGCGGTCGCCGCGGCGATGGCGTCGAAAGCGCAGAAGGACGGCCTTTCGCAGATCGACGCGGTGGTCGCGAGCAGGGACGGCAAGGGCCTGATCGCCGTGCAGGGCGACCCCACGACCGCGCACGCGAGGACCAGCTACATCGACCGGGCCGACGCGGCGCAACAACCTCTGGAGCGCAATCTCGGGCAGTTGCAGAACGAACCGCTGCAGATCGCGATCCCGCAACCCGCGCAGTCCCAGCAGCAGGCAGGGCCCGCACGCTGACTGCGGTGGCCGGTCGCCTTCGGCGGCCGGCCGTTCCCGCCTCCACGACGTCGAGGGCGCGGCCGCGGTTCTCAGGCCGCGGCCGCGCAGGCTTCCGCCGCGGCGAGATCGCGCTGATACAGTTCGCGCTGCGCCATCGCCTTGTGGATCTCGGCGCGATTGAGGTAGTGATCGGCTTCGCCCGGCGCGAGCGCGACGACATGATCCATGTCCGCCAGCGCTTCCGCGTACCGACCGGCGCCGTAGTGAAGCACCGCGCGGTTGACGCGCGCCGGCACCAGATCCGGCGCCAGCGCGATCGCCGCGTCGTAATCGGCGAGCGCTTCGTCGATCCGCTCCTCGGCTTCGTGGACTTCGGCGCGGACGAGATACAGATCGGGCTGCGCCGGGTTCAGCTCCAGGCTGGTGTCGAAGCAGACCATCGCTTCCTCGTGCCGACCGAGCCCGATCAGGCACACGCCCCGGTTGAAATGGACTTCCGGGTACGGCGCGCTGTATTCGATCGCGCGCTCGTACATCGCCATCGCTTCCTCGAAGCGATCTTCCCGCTGCAGGATGTTGCCGACTTCGTTGTAGTACTCGGAATAGTACGGATCCATCTCGATCGACTTGCGGTAATGCTCCATCGCCTCCTCGGAGCGACCGAGCATCACGTAGACCTGCGCGGTGTTGTACTGGAGCACCGAGCGATGGAGCATGTGCCGCTCTTCGCCCAGCTCGTTCGTCAGCAGCGCATAGCCGGACTGGCACAGCGACAACGCTTCGGCCTGGCGTCCCTGGCGCACGCGCAGGAAAGCCAGCCCGTTGTCGATGAACACCTTGAGGAAATGGAAATCCTCCGGCGCGAGCGCGCCCCGCGCCGCCTGGATCGCGTCGGCCGCGGCGAAGATGTGCGCTTCGGCCTTGGCGAGATTGGGCGAGCGCGTGTACCGCAGATAACCCATCGACAGCAGGTAGTGCATGCGCGCACGGAGGTCGGGGCGCGCGATGCGCGGCTCGGCGAGCGTCAGTACCAGCTCCAGCGCCCGATCCTCCGCGCCGGTGGTGACCAATCCCTGGAACACGTTGCCGATGTAGTTCCAGCGCGCGTTCTCGTCGTCGCCGACGATCTCGTCGAAGTAGGGCAACAACGTGTCCGCGAAACTCGCCGACTCGTGGTAGTAACCATAGTGGTTGCAGATGCACAGCGCCCGCAGCGCGATCGCCGCGCTCTTCGCGCCGTCGCCGCGCGCGAGGTGGTAGGCGAGCAGCGGCGGATAGTGCTCTTCCCAGTCGAGAATATCGTTGCCCTGCAGGCGTCGTTCGAGCGCTTCGCGCGACGCCTCGTCGAGCGTCGGCGCCGGCAGCGGCGACAGGCCCAGCGCCTCGAGACCGACGCCGGCCGATTCGATCCGCATCCCGGGCGTGCGCGCGGCGAACGCCGCCGGATCGAGCCCGGTGTCGATCAACACCTCGAACGCATCCTCGCGCGCGCCGCGCCGGGCGAGCTCGACGATGAAACGCTGCGCCAGGTGCTGGGCGCGATCGGTGTTGTCGACCACCACGAGCCAGCGCTGTCCGGCGCCGAGCAGGCGCTTCCATTCCAGCAGCATGCCGACCAGTCCGTGGACCAGACGATAGGCGCGGTCCAGGGGGAAATTGCGCGTCCGCTCGGAACCGTGGGCGGTATCGGTGAGGCAGGCGTTGCGCAGCGCGATCCGGTCGCGATATTCGGGAAGCACGCGGTGCAGTTCGTAATGATGGCGTTCGACCAGATCCGCATGGCCGCGTTCGTGCAGTTCGACGAAGGCCTCCGCGACCAGCCGACGCACGCCGCTCCAGGCGCCGTCGCGGGCGAAGTCGGCGTCGATGTGGAACAGCCGATCGGCATCGGCGACCGATCGCACGGGCCTGCGCGGACCCTGGTCGATCGCGGGCAGAAGGCGCTGCAGCGCGGACGGGCGGGACGATTCGACGGCTCCGGTCATGGTGGGTCTCCTTGGAGTGATGGATTCGGCGGTCAGTCCGTGCGCTTCCTGCGCCGCAGCCACAGGGTCATGCCGAACAGGAACAACAATGCGGAGATTCCGGCGAACGCGGCCGCGTCGTAGGCGGCCGCGCGCCCGGTCGCCGGATCGGCGAAGGCGATGCGCGCGCGCTCGAAATAGCGCACCAGGGTCGGGATCACCACCAGGAACAGGAATGCGAAGGCCGCGATGCGGCCGACCAGCCACAAAGCCGCGAACGTCCGCAGGACGCCGAGGCGGCGATCGTCGATACGCTCCGCACGCGCGCCGAACAGACCGAAGGTCAGCGCATGCATGCGGTCGCGCAGATAGATCCGGGCCTCGCGATCGAGGTCGGCCTGTCCGAAGTAGGTGCAGACCACGTAGTACACGTCGGTCTTGAGGAAGACGTTGAACTGCCAGGTGATCGAAATCACGATCTGCAGGATCAGGGCCTGCAGCAACTGCACGACGAAACCCTGTTCGCCGTTGCGCAGCATCCACTGCAGCAGCAGCGTGATCAGCGCGATGCTGAGCAGGTCCACCAGCATGCCGCCGCACAAAGGCAGATAGCGCTGGCGCCTGGGCAGGGCGAGAATGCCGGTGAGATCCGCTTCCGCGACCAGACTCCACAGCCGATTGCCGAAACCGAGCCGGGAATCCACGCCGTGACGCGCCGCGGCGAGCATGTGGCCGAGCTCGTGCAGCGAAGCGGTCACGCCGTAGAGGACGAGCAGCAGCACGAGCGTGAGGGTGAGATGGCGTTCGAGATAGAACGCGTCGAGATTCAGGCGCAGGCGCGGATCGTCGTACGCAGCGTACGCGGCGAAACCGAGGATGGCGAGGTATGCGATCGCCGCGGGCGGCGAGAACAGCGCGCGCGCGAGCCGCGTCGGCGCGGAAAAACGCAGACGGCGATCGTCGGCGCCGATGGCGGCGATCGCATCGCTGAACCGCTCGCGCTCGCCTTCGGGATAGATGAAGCCGATCTCGCGCAACGTCGCGATGAAGTCGTCGACATCGACCGATTCGCCGCCGTCGACCAGTTCGGCCTTGATCGAAGATGCGGTGCGGCCTTCGCGCAGCCGCTCGATGATGCGCACGCCCTCTTCCGGAAATTGATAGAAGGCGTCGATCTCGGCGTTGCCGACGCAGTAGTCGTCGCCCTCGCGCTGCACCGACAGCGGAATGACGAAATAGGTCGGCTCGCCCGGATTGTGGGGGACTGGGGTCATCGGAACTCCGGAAACGCTGGCGCCAACGGGCCGGCGGCATGCCGCCGGCCCGCGACCTACGCGAGCGCCGCCATCGCCGCGGGCGCGGCGACGTCGGACGACAGACGAAGGTCAACCCGATCGGGTCAGAAGGACGGCCACGGCCACGGCCAGCATTCCCAGATCGGATACAGCGCGACCGCAGTGGTCTTCAGCTTCTGCACTTTCACGACCGAAATCTTCTTCATTACAGTCTCTCCTTGTGCGATGTGAAAGAAAACGATGCCCGCTTCCGTCGGGCGACGAGGTCTGACGGGGCGCGCATCGCGCTCCGTGTTCGGAGAATCGTTGGGATCGGGCTCGATGTCCTTGCGGAAATCAGGTCATTCCATGACGCTCCTTGCGCAGAGCGGAACGAGTATTAGCACAGCGCTCGCCACGCGCGCAACCGCGGCCGCGTTCATCAAGGCGTTCATCGAAGCATTCATCGAGACGCTCGTCGGCGCTGCACCGCACCATCGAGCTCGCGAATCGCCGCGCGCGTGGCCGTGCGCGGGCGGTTCTTCCGTTTTCGTTCAGCCGAGGTGCCCGAGCGCGAGGTATTCCGCGCTCTGCATTTCGATCAGCCGCGACGCCGTGCGCTCGAACGCGGCGACCAGGCGTTCGCCGCGATACAGCGCGGAAGGCATCGCATCGGCGCTGCACACGAGATTGACGCGCCGATCGTAGAACTCATCGATCAAAGTGACGAAACGACGTGCGGCATCGTCGCGGTTCGCGTCGAACACGGGGACGCCGCCGATCAGGACGGTGTGGAATTCGGTCGCGATCTCGATGTAGTCGGCGCTGCCGCGCGGGCCTTCGCACAGCGCGGAGAAATCGAACCAGGCCATGCCCTTGGTGCGCGCGCGGACCGCGATGCGGCGACCGTCGATCTCGATCCCCGCGTCGCGATGGTCGTCGTCGCCGCGCAGTTCGTGCCAGCGCGACTCCAGCCACGCCTCGCTCTCCGCATCGAGCGGTGCGCGATACACGGGCGAACGGGTCAGCGCGCGCAGACGGTAGTCGTGCGGCGAATCGAGGAACACCACGTTGCAGTGGCGCTCGATCAGCGCGATCGCGGGCAGGAACCGCGCGCGCTGCAGGCCGTCCCTGTAGAGATCGGACGGCGCCGCGTTGGAGCTGGTGACCAGGATCGTGCCTTCGTCGAACAGGCGTTCGAGCAGGCGTGCCAGCAGCATCGCGTCGCCGATATCGCTGACGAAGAATTCGTCGAGCACCAGTACGCGGAGCGAGGCGCGCCACTCGCGCGCGATCGCCGCCATCGGATCGCGTTCGCCGGCGTGCGCGCGCAGGCGTTCGTGGACCTCGCGCATGAATCGGTGGAAATGCGTGCGCCGCTTCTCGCGGATCGGCAGCCCGGCGTAGAAGAGGTCGATCAGGAAGGTCTTGCCGCGACCGACGCCGCCCCACAGATACAACCCGTTCGGCGACGTCGTCACCGGCTTGCCGAACAGCGCGTCGAACAGCCCCTTGCGCGGAGCCGGCGCGGACAACGCCGCGTGCAGCCGGTCGAGTTCGCGCAGCGCCGCGTGCTGCGCGGGATCGTCGTTCCATTCGCCGCAGGCCACGCCGGCGGCGTAACGCGCGGAGGGCGCCTCGGGTGCCGAACTCATGCGCCGTCGCCCGGCTCCGGCAGATACCGCTGCACGCCGTGCTTGATCGCGCCGCGCAGGTCCATCAGCTTGCGATGGAAGAAATGGCTGGTTTCGGGCATGCGCACGAGCTCGGCCTCGGCGCCGATGCGCGACAGCCAGTCGTAGACCGACTGCGGATCGACGATCTCGTCCTCTTCGCCCTGCACCACCAGCCACGGCATCGTCGGCGTGGCGATGCGATCGAAGTCCCAGCGGCCGGCCGGCGGCGCGATCGACAGCAGCAGCGAAGGCTGCACGTCCATCGCCGCGCGCAGGCTGACGTAGGCGCCGAAACTGAAACCGCCGAGCCAGAGCGCGTCGCGCGGACGCGAGGCCCGGACCCAGGCGACGATCGCACGCAGATCGTCGAGTTCGCCGTCGCCGTGGTCGAACGCGCCATCGGAATGTCCGGCGCCGCGGAAATTGAAGCGGACGGTGGTCGCGCCCAGTTCGCGCAGGCTGCGCGCGGCCATCGTCACCACCTTGTTGTGCATCGTGCCGCCTTCGGTCGGCAGCGGATGGCAGATCACCGCCACCAGCGGCCGGGCGACGACGTCGGGCTCCGGGAAATCGACCGACACTTCGAGCGCGCCCGCGGGCCCGGGCAGACGCAGGGTCGTGGCGACATCGGGAAAGGCGGGCGCGGACATGGCGGCCATGATAGGTCGACCGGGTCAGGGGCGACGCAGGCGCAGGCCGACGATCAGCGGGTCGTGGTCGGAACTGCGCCAGGGGCCGCGTTGCCCGGGACGGGCCCGATAGCCGCGGGCCTCCGGTTCGTCGGCGTTGCTGTGCCATTCCGCGGCGCCCGCGAGCCGCGCGGCGAGCGCGGGACTCAGCAGCGCATGATCGAGGCGACCGATCTGGCCGTCGTAGACGTAGCTGTAGGGCGTCGGGCCGCGCTGTCCGGCGAACGCATCCCGCCAACCGGCGGCGACCAGTGCGCGCACAGGGTCTTCCATGGTGTAGGCGTTCAGATCGCCGACGATCATCGCCAGATCGCTTCCGGATCGCGTCGGGTCGGTGTGCAGCCAGGCATCCAGCCGGCGTGCGGACTCGGTCCGCACGGCGTTCCAGCACCCCTGGCCGTCCTTGCGGTCGGCATCGGCGCCGCTGGCTTCGCCGCAGCCCTTGGACTTGAAGTGGTTCGCGACCACCGTGAACACCGGCCCTGCGCCGGCCCGGAAGGACTGCGCCAGCGGCGGCCGGCTGCGACTGCCGAAGAGGTCGTCGGTCAGCGTGGCGGCCTCGCCCACCGGGGCGACACGCGACACGCGATAGATGAGGCCGACCCGGATCTGATCGTCGCCCTGCGATGCGCGCGTGGCGACGAAGCGCCAGTCGGCGTCGCCGGTCGCGTTCAGCGCGTCGACCAGGCGGGCGAGGGCGGATTCGGGCCCGAAGCCGTCGTTTTCGAGCTCCATCAGCGCGGCGATATCCGGGTCCAGACCGCGGATGGTCGCCACCAGCCGTCCCAGCTGGGCGTCGAATTCCGCCGGCGTGCGCGCGCCGCGCGGGGTCGGGAATCCGCCGCCTTGGCCGTCGCCATTGAAGAAATTCTCGAGATTGAAGGCGGCGACGCGGACATCTCCGCCCACTTTCGGCGGTTTCGGCGACGGCGGAGGGGCGAAGCGCGGGGCCCGGGTCGGCAGCAGCAGATAGCCGCCGCGCTGGTCCACCACGCCCTCCAGGCCGGACATCCGGGTGCCGGTGCGGGGCGCACCCGCGGCAGGGAGGTACCAGACCGTCTCCGGACGCTCGGCCGTGCTGCCGTCGTCGATCCGCAGGGTCCGTCGCGCATTGGCCGCCGCGAGGGCGCGCGCGGGCTCGCCGGGGGCGGCGACATCGCTCGGCGTCGCCAGACGATCGCCGAAATTGACCACCAGTTCGCCGTATCTTTCCAGACGATGGGTCCCGGCGACCGTCAGCGGCGCGGCGATGCGGACGCGCATGCCCTCGTAGCGTTCCCAGTCGGCGGGGGGCGTGGCCACCCTGATCGGCTTGGGGCGAGGCGTGGCCGGCTTCGCCGACGGACCGATCTCCACGCCGCGCAGGGCCGTCAGGGTCGCGCCGCCGCCGGCATCGAGTTCGGCCACCGTGCCGTGGACGCGCACGTCGGCACCGATCGCCACCGGGACGCGCTCGGTCGCCCCGTCCGCCTCGATGAAGATGGCATCGGACGTGGCGGGGTCGCCGTCTCCGGAATCCTGCACGAACCAACCGCGTCGCGGCCCCGTTGCGGCCATCGTGACCGTGCCGGCGACGACCACCCGCTCGCCGACCCGCGGGCTTCGGACGTCGGCGCCCTGGACCTGGCCGATGCGCAACCCGTCGTCGGCGGATGCCATGAAGGCCGGGAGCAGACAGCAGAGCGTCGACAAGAGCAGGGAAACAGGGCGGCGCATGCGGGTATCCGGTCGGAAAGTCGTCGATATTGTCGCCCCGAACGAACGAGCCCGGGCACCCCTGTCCCGCCGCACGCCGCCGAAACGGACAACGCCGCCCGGAGGCGGCGTTGCGGAAGGGGATGGCGGCGACCGCTCAGACCTGTTCCAGCATCCAGTCGACGGTGGCCTTGACCTGCTCGTCGGTGAGGGCCGGGTTGCCGCCCTTGGCCGGCATCACGCCGGCGTTGCCGGTGAAGCCTTCGATCGCGTGCTTGTAGAGCGTGTCCTTGCCCTGCCCGGCGCGGGCGCCGATGCCGGCGGCGTCGAGCTTGGGGGCGCCACCGGCGCCGGACTTGTGGCAGCCGGCGCAGAGGTTGCCGTAGATGACCGAACCGTCCAGCGTGCCGCCGTAGGCGACCTGCGACGCGGCGGCGGCCTTGGCGGCGGCATCGGCGGCGGCCTTGGCGGCTTCGCCGCTGGCGCCGGCGTAGACCGCGCCGGCCGGGGCGATGCGCTGTTCGGTGCGCTTGACCTCGACCGGATTCGCCGCCAGCGGCAGTTTGCCGTGGAGGTAATGCGCGAACAGGATCAGACCCACGGTCAGGGCCATCAGGAAGGCGATGACCATCGAAAAGCGCTTCAGAAAGTCCAGATCGTAATTGCGCACGACTCACCCGCAGACACGGAAGGATTGAACGGAAGGGCTGGCGGCCCGGAAAGCGGCGCGCCGGCGAAGGCCGATGAACGGCCGCACAATCCGCGCAGTATAAAGGATTCGCGCGGCGGGCGACCCGCCCCCGCCTCCCGTCCGGCGCCGGGCGGCGCGCCTCGGGCGGGTTGGACCGAAGTCGGGTTCGGGGATCCGCCCACCCGTGGCACACTATCCGCGATGACCGATTCTCCCGTACTCGACCTGATCCAGCTGCGGCGGGGCTGCACCTACTGCTCCGTGCGCCAGCTGTGCCTGCCCGGCGGCATCGGCGCCGACGACCTGCACCGGCTGGACCGCATCGTCCAGCGCCGCCGTCCGGTCGCTCGCGGCGAGCGGTTGTTCCGGCTCGGCGACCCGCTGACCGCGGTCTTCGTCGCCCGCGACGGCGCGTTCAAGTCGGTGAGCATCAGCGAGGACGGCGAGGAACAGGTGCTCGGCTTCCATCTGCCGGGCGAACTGATCGGCCTCGACGCCCTGGGCAGCGGCGAACACCGCTGCGAGGGCGTGGCGCTGGCCGCCGCCAACGTCTGCGAAATCCCCTACGAACAGTTGTCCGAGGTCGCCGCGCAGATTCCGGCCCTGCAGCACCAGCTGCTGCGCGTGATCGGACAGAGCGTCGGCCGCGATCACGATCATCTCGGCATCCTCGTCCGCCGCCAGGCGAACGAACGCATCGCGTTGTTCCTGCACAGCCTCGGGGAGCGCTATCGCAACGTCGGCCAGTCGGACCGCCTGTTCCAGCTGCCGATGAGCCGCGAGGACATCGCCCGTTTCCTCGGCCTCGCCCTGGAAACCGTGAGCCGCGGATTCACCCGGCTGCAGGACGACGGCATCATCGCGGTGACCGGCCGCCGGGTCGAAATCCTCAAGACCGCCGAACTGCTGCGACTCGCGCACGGCGCCGAGTCCGCCGGCGACGGCAAACAGCGCAGGGCCTGACCGGCGCTTCCCGCGTCGTCGCGCCCGCTCAGGCGCGCGCCCCGACCAGTGCGCGCGTATGCGCATGCTGCGGCGCGCCCAGCACGGCGGACGCGGCGCCGATCTCCACGACCCTCCCCGCGTCCAGCACCGCGATGCGTTCCGCCACCGCGGCGGCCGCGGCGAGATCGTGGGTGACGAACAGCAGCGCCAGGCCGCGCTCGCGCTTCAGTCTCGACAGCAGTTCGAGCACGCCGCGACGATGATGCGCATCCAGCGCGGAGACCGCTTCGTCGCAGACCAGCAACTCGGGATCGCAGGCCAGCGCGCGCGCGATCGCGATCCGCTGGCGCTGGCCGCCGGAGAACTGGTGCGGGTAGCGCGCCGCCATGTCCGCGTCGAGACCGACCGCACGCAGCAGTTCGCGCGCCTTCGCCGCGCGCGCGGCGGCATCGCCGAGACCGTGGATGCGGAGCGGTTCGCCGACGATCTCGCCCACGCGCATCCGCGGGTCGAGCGATGCGTAGGGATCCTGGAACACCACGCCGATGCGCCGGCGCATCGCGCGCAGGTCGCGACCGGCGAGCGCGGTGAGTTCGATGTCGTCCAGCCACACCCGGCCCTGCGCGCCGCGCAGCAGACGCAGCACGGCGCGGCCGAGCGTGCTCTTGCCGCTGCCGCTCTCGCCGAGCAGGGCGAGGCCCTCGCCGCGATGCAGGGTCAGATCCACCGCGTCCAGCGCCGGTTTCGGCGCGCGCGGGTAGCGCACGGTCATGGCTTCGGCGCGCAGGAGCGGCGCCCGCCCCGCGTCCGCAAGCGCGCCTTCCGACGACTGCGCGCACGGCAGGGCGTCCGCTTCGATCAGCTCGCGGGTGTACGCGTGCGCCGGCGCGGCGAACACCGCGCGCGTCGGGCCGCGTTCGACGACCTCGCCGCGACGCAGCACCAGCACGTCGTCGGCATAAAGGCCGACCAGCGGCAGATCGTGGCTGATCAGCATGAGCCCGAGACCGTCCTCGCGGCACAGGGCGTCGAGCAGATCCAGCACCTCGCGCGCGATCCGCGCGTCCAGCGCCGAGGTCGGTTCGTCGGCGATCAGGTAGCGCGGCCGACCGCACAGCGCGAGCGCGATCGCGATGCGCTGGCGCTGGCCGCCGGAGAACTGGTGCGGATGTCGGCGCAGCGCCGCGTCCGGATCGGGCAGGCGCACGCGTTCGAGCCACGCGCGCGCCTCGGCGTCCGGCCGGCCATGCGCGCGCAGGGTTTCGCGCAGCTGCGCGCCGACGCTGCGCAACGGATGCAGCGATGCGAGCGGATCCTGCGGCACCCAGCCGATCGCGCGCCCGCGCAGCGCGGCATGCGCCGGCGCGACGCGCGGTGCGAGCGCGACTTCGGTTCCGTCGCAGGCCAACATCCCCGACGCATGCAGTCCCGCCGGCAACAGGCCGAGCAGCGACAGCGCGGTCAGACTCTTGCCGCTGCCGCTCTCGCCGACCACGCCGAGCCGTCGACCCGGCGCGAGCTCGAGATCGAGCGGACCGAGCAGGCGACGCGCGCCCGCATGCACGTCCAGCGCGCGCAGGACGAGACTCATGTCGCGGCGGACTCCGTCGCGTCGCGTCGCGGTTCGCCGCGCACATCGAGCCAGTCGCGCAGGCTGTCGCCGAGGAACTGGAACGCGGCGAGGGTCGCGACCAGGAAACCGGCCGGGAACAACAGGGTCCACGGCGCGCCGTCGAGTTCCTGCACGCCTTCGGCCAGCAGCGTGCCCCAGCTCGCCGACGGCTCGTCCACGCTGAGACCGAGAAAGCCGAGGAAGCTCTCGACCAGGATGGCCTGGGGCAGGATCAGCCCCAGATACACGAAGGCCAGCGGCAGCAGGTTCGGCAACGCATGCCAGCGCAGGCGTTGCGGAAAGCTCGCGCCCATCGCGGTCGCCGCGAGCATGAACGGTTGCTCGCGCAGACGCGCGGCTTCGGCGCGCATCACCCGCGCCAGATCGATCCAGACGTAGCCGCCGATGGCCGCGAGCAGCAGCCACAGCGAGCGTTCGAACAGGGTGAGCAGCAGGATCACGATCAGCAGGAAGGGCAGGGCGCTGGCCATGTCGAGCAGGCGCAGCAGCCCGCGTTCGACCCGCCCGCCGGCAAGACCGGCGCTGGCGCCGAAACCCATGCCCAGGCCGAGCGCGACGAGGCTCGCGAGCAGGCCGATGGTCAGCGACAGCCGCCCGCCGGCGAGAGTGCGCGCGAGCACGTCGCGACCGATGGCGTCGGTGCCGAACCAGTGCCCGCCGACGCCGGGCGCCACCGACAGGGCACTCCAGTCGGGGCGATGCGGATCGAACGGCACGCACACCGGCCCGAGCCAGCACACCACCGCGAGCCCGCCGAGGAACAGCAGGCAGGCACGGGCCATGGGCGGCAGGGATCGCAGGAAGCGCATCCGGGGATTGTAGGGCCTGCCGCCGCTGCGATCCGGACCGTGCCATCCGGACAGTGCGGCCGCATCCTCGCGTTCGCCGCGCACCCGCCGCGCGCCGCTTGCGCCGGATCAAGCCCCCGCCGGCCCGCGCGCGTATCATTCGCCCATGACCTATCCCATGACCCGCCTCCGCCGCATGCGCCGCAGCGAGTTCTCGCGCCGGCTCATGCGCGAACACGTCCTGACCGCGGACGATCTCATCTACCCGGTCTTCGTCCACGAGCTGTCCGGCCGCGCGCCGGTCGGTTCGATGCCCGGCATCGAACGGCTGTCGATCGACGAGCTGTTGAAGGTCGCCGAACAGGCCAGCGAACTGCGCATCCCCGCGCTGGCGCTGTTCGCGGTGACCGCGCCGGACGCCAAGTCGCTCGACGGCCGCGCGGCGTGGGACGACGAAGGCCTGATGCAGCGCGCGGTGCGCGCGCTCAAGGCGCGCTTCCCCGAACTGGGCGTGATCACCGACGTGGCGCTCGATCCCTACACCTCGCACGGCCAGGACGGACTGATCGACGACACCGGGTACGTGGTCAACGACGAAACCGTCGAAGCGCTCGTGCAGCAGGCGCTGTCGCACGCCCGCGCCGGCGCCGACGTGGTCGCGCCCAGCGACATGATGGACGGCCGCATCGGCGCGATCCGCGAGGCGCTGGAGGCCGCGGGCCACATCCACACCCGCATCCTCAGCTACGCCGCGAAATACGCCAGCAGCTATTACGGCCCGTTCCGCGACGCGGTCGGTTCGGCCGGCGCGCTCGGCAAGGGCAACAAGTACTCCTATCAGATGGACCCGGCCAACACCGACGAGGCGCTGCGCGAGGTCGCGCTCGATCTCGACGAAGGCGCCGACATGGTGATGGTGAAGCCCGGCCTGCCCTATCTCGACATCGTGCGCCGGGTGAAGGACCGCTTCGGCGCGCCGACCTTCGTCTACCAGGTCAGCGGCGAGTACGCGATGCTCAAGGCCGCGGCCGCCAACGGCTGGCTGGACGAGCGCGCCTGCGCGCTGGAAGCCCTGCTCGCGTTCAAGCGCGCAGGCGCCGACGGCGTGCTGACCTATTTCGCGCTGGACGCCGCGCGCTGGCTGCGCGACGCCCACTGACGCCCCACCGATCGACCGAGGAGCCCGTCATGACCAAGCGCTACGCCGTCTTCGGCAACCCCGTGCTGCATTCGCTGTCGCCCAGGATCCACAAAGCCTTCGGCGCGCAGACCGGCATCGCGCTGGACTACGTCGCGATCGAATCCGCGGCCGGCGATTTCGCCGGCGCGCTCGCCTCGTTCTCGAAGAGCGGCGGCCAGGGCGCGAACGTGACCCTGCCGCACAAACAGCGCGCGGCCGAGCTGTGCAATCTGCTCAGCAACCGCGCCAAGCGCGCAGGCGCGGCGAACACGCTGATCCGCCACGACAACGGCTGGCTCGGCGACAACACCGACGGCGCCGGCCTGGTCCGCGACCTCACCGGTCGCTGCGGCCTCGACCTGCGCGGCCGGCGCACGCTGATGCTCGGCGCCGGCGGCGCCGCGCGCGGCGTGGCCCCGGCGCTGCTGGATGCAGGCATCGGCGAGCTGTACATCGTCAATCGCGACACCCAGAAGGCCGACGCCCTCGTGGATCTGCTCGGCGAACCGGGTCGCGTGCATTCGCGCTACTTCGACGATCTCGGCAGCTACGGCGAATTCGACCTGATCATCAACGCCACCTCCGCCGGACGCCAGGGCGCGCTGCCGACGCTGCCGATGTCGCTGGTCGGCCCGCGCACCGCCGCGGTCGATCTCAGCTACGGCGAAGCCGCGATCCCCTTCCTCGCCTGGGCGCGCGCGGCGCACGCGCGCGACGTCGTCGACGGTCTCGGCATGCTGGTCGAACAGGCCGCGGAAAGTTTCTTCCTGTGGCACGGCGTGCGCCCGGACACCGATCCGGTGTTCGCGGAGCTGCAGGCCCGCCACGCCGCACTGGTCACCGCCGACTGAGTCGGCCGCCTCGGGAGCGCAGACATGCCATGGTTGACGATGCTGGGCTACGCCCTGCCGGAATTGTTCGCGCTGGGCATCGCGCTCGCGCTGCTGTCCACCAACGCACGCCCGGGCGCGGGGCGCCGGCTCGGCCTGATCGGCATCGGCGTGATGCTGCTGGCGTCGCTCGCCGGATTCGCGGTCGGCATCGTGCAGCAGGTGTGGGTCGCGGACTACAGCGCGCAGTCGGCGGCCGACATGAGCCGGATCTTCTCGATGTTCGGCGCCCTGCGGATCGCGATCAATCTGATCTCGCTCGGCGGCCTGCTGACCGTGGTCTGGGGGCTGTGCCGAGCGACCCGCGAAGCGCCTTCGGCCTGACCGGACGACGACCCGATCGTCGCGCCACCACCGCTCCGACACCCTGCGCCTTCCCGCCTCCCGACACGGAACCGATCGCATGCCGCCGCTCCGCACGCTTGCCGGGTTGTTCTTTCTTCTGGCACCCGCTTTCGCCGGGGCCGCGCAACCGCTTCCGCTGCTCAATGGACTCAACCGCGTCGATCTCGACGGCAACGGTCGGGCCGACCTGGTGGTCATCGCGCGCCGCGAGAACGGCAATGCGCATGGTTTCGACGTGGTGACGTTCCACATCGAGGACGGCGAGCTGCTGCAGGTGCCGCTGTTCGACGGCAACGACGAGGCGCAGTTCGCGACCGTCGGCGGCGGCGCGGACTGTCTGCTGCACGATCTGCGCCTGCTGCCCGGTGCGGCGGGCGAACCGGTCGCCCTGATCCGCGCCGATCGCACATTCGGCGAAAGTTATGCCGATGCCGCCGAGGTGACCTTCACCTGGTACGCGCTGCGCCGGAATTCGGACGGAGAGATCGGCCGCCCCGCCTGGTGGTTCGAACGCGTGCGTCGAACGAAGGCCGACAAGCCGCATTGCGATGTCGGCGAGGCGTTCGACGCGCTGTTCGCGACGCCCTGAAGCATCCGCAGGCGGGGCTTCGCTGCCGCTCTCCGCGCGACGCGGACGCGGGCTCAACGTCCCAGCAAGGCCGCCAGCGCCGGGTCGAGCCCGGCGAGGAACGTCTCGACGGCACGGGTGTAATCGGAATCCTCGCCCAGCGTCTTGTTGATCGCGCCATGGCTCATCGGCTGCGGCAGCACCTCCGCGCGCACGCCGAGGCCGCGGCTTTTCTCGACATAGCCGCGCGCCTGACCGCAGGGATCGTCCTTGCGGGTGGTGGAACACACGCCGAGCCAAGGCGATGCGCTGCGGTCGAGACGGTGATACGGCGACGCTGCGATCCATTGTGATTCGCGGTCGCCGAACGCTTCGCGATACCGCAGCTTCAGGAACGGATAGACGTTGGGCATCTGTTTCACCACGTCGATCGCGCCGGCGTCCAGCGATACCGTGCCCAGCAGCGGGCGCACGCCATGCCGGCGCCGCAGTTCGGCATCGGCGTTCACCAGCGACACCAGATGCGCGCCCGCGGAATGGCCCATCAGGACGACCTTCGCCGGATCGCCGCCCCACTCGGCCGCATGCGCCTGCACGAACGCGGTCGCCTTCGCGATCTCGCCGCCCTGCGCCAGCGCATCGGCGCCGTCGTTCACCATCGGATAGTTGGCCGAGACGAACACGAAGCCCTTCGATACCCAGCGGGCCACCTTGCTCTCGACGACGCCGGCCATCGCCTTGTCGCCGACGCACCAGCCGCCGCCGTGCACCATCACGATGATCGGCACACCGCCGCGGACGGCGGTCTTCGGCAGGAAGACATCCAGACGCTCGCGCGGCGCGGGCCCGTAGGCCACGTCGGGGCGATCCGGCGTCGGTCCCGCATGTTGTCCCTGCGAGCGTTGCGCCAGACGGTCCACGCGTTTCGACCATTCGGCGCAGCTCTGCGCGCCGCCGAACATCTCCATGCCATCGCCGCCGCCCTGCTGCGCGCGCGCGCGCAGACGATCGCGCAGCGGCCCCGCCTGCAGGTCGGTCGAGAGGCCGGCGGCGATCGCCGCGACGACGAATGCGGAGACGAGGATGGCTTTCATGGCGGCGCTCCCGGGCGCAAGTCGATCCGGATCCAGCCTAGCGCGGGTCGCGCCGCGAAGCGTGTCGAAATGTTTCGGGGTCCCACGGGCGGACACACCGGTTCACGGACCGGCGCGCTCAGCGGAGGCCGCGCGCCCTCGCCGCCAGCCACGGCGCGCACAGCAGGAACAGCAGGCCGAATCCCATCCAGCCGCCGTGCGCCACGTCGTAGTCCGAGAGCATCCGCTCGCGCGAATAGCCCAGCGCGATGCCGAGCGATATCTCGAATGCGACGATCAGCGCCACCCATGCCGCACCGATCGCGAACAGTTGGCCCGGGCGACGCGCGCCGATCCAGCGGATGCACAGCCACGCGATCGCGAAGATGATCGCCGAGCCCACGAACACCCCGACCCGACGCGCCGGCAGATCGCCGATCGCGGGCGCCAGCAGCGTCTGACGCAGCACGCCGTGCACCGTTTCGGCGGCCACGATCAGCAGCCAGACCGCCAGCGCGCGCGGCCAGCGGATCATGCGCGCCGCCCCGCGTCATGGCGGCGAGGGTCGCGACGAGACCCCACGATGGGCATGGCGGACTCCGGCAGGATGACTCCGGACCTTTGGTCAGTTCGACGAAGGTGGTCTCGGGTAGGTCCGGAAACGTAGCATGTTGCGGTAGTAATGCGCGGCATGCCTATCGACCATCGCCTGTTCGACTGGACTTGTGAATTTCGGGAACGTTTGCACAAGAACCTCAGTGGATTTGTAGTCGCCTGCGAGATAGGCGAGCCGAATCATGGTTCTGGCTTGGACGGGGTCTGGGTGTTGCGGGTGATTGCCTTCCCAGTATGCCAGCGTATACAGCGCGAAGATGTTGCCGCGCTGGATGGTACGGAGCAGCGTTGCTTGTGCGCCCTTCCAATCGTTTTCTTCGATCTGCCTCTGTCCATACAACGATGCGGCCACGAGATCGCCCGTTGCAGCTTTGGCCTTCAACTCTGCAGTCGACGCCCGATCGGCTTCTTCTTGTTGTTTTCTACTGGGGTAGCCGCGCGCCCGCATCCATGCCGCTTCGTCGCTATTTTCTGCTACGAAAGGGCTTGGGGCGCAGCTTTCCTGCGGGCAGCGGTACTCCTCGAACAGTTGCGCGCGAAGCGCTGGGTCGATGCGCGGACGAGGTGCCACCGGGCGGGGAATCGAGGCCGTTGGCGTGGGAAGGTATGCGATGGAATGACGATCGGACCGGATCGCAACACGCGCATCCTCAGAGGCTTGCGCATTCGCCTGGATGCCGAAATGACGACCCGCCAGGAACGCCGCCAAGGCAGCGACGAGAACGACGATGGTGGTGTTGCGACACGTCATCGCGAAATCCTGTCGACCATTCGCCCCGCCGGGGTCGGACGAATGGCCGGCTTGTTCATTCCTTGGTCGGCGGTCGCGGGTACATCCGGTAGCGCAAAAGCTTTCTGAACCGGTGTGCAGCCACTTCGTCGGTTAGCAGATCGTCGCTTGTGCCGTTGAACTGTGGGAAGGTTTTGATCAACTGCAATTGCGCCTTGTAGTCCCCGGCAAGGTACGCAAGGCGCAGAAAGGATCGAGCCTCGATCGCATTCGCATTCTTAGGATCGTTCGTGGAGGCTTGGGCCAGCGCATAGAGTGAATAAAGACTCCCGCGCGTCGCCGCGACTGAAAGTACGCCATAGGCGCGCTCCCATTGACCTTCTTCCATCAACCGCTCCCCGTACAGCGACAAATGGACAAGATCGCCGCGATCCGCCCGGAGTTTCAACTCCGAGGTCGGCAGTGTCTTGGCTTGCTCGCGTTGTTGGGGGCTGGGATACCCTCGCTGGCGGAGCCAGATTGCCTCATTCTCGTTCTCGGCAATAAATGGACTGAGGTCGCAGGCGGCCTGCGGGCAGCGGTATTCCTCGAACAGTTGCGCGCGAAGCGCCGGGTCGATGCGCGGACGAGGTGCGGCGGATCGGGAGACTGGGGTTGCAAGCCCTGCGGTTTCCCCGATTGAGGAAGTGCCGGATTCGATAGCAGCGGGACTCTCATCTCTGACTTGTACAGTCGATTGCAAGCCTTGTTGGCGGCCCAGAAGAAACGCGACACCGGCAATAAAAAAGCCAATTGCAATAGTTTTCTTGGCAGCCATTGGCAGTCATCTCCCATGCCTGAGGTGTCAGGATGGCTTCGTCAATTGCCAGCAGGTGGTCTTGGATAACTTCTGTATCGCATCAGCTTCCTAAAATCGTCGGCGGCGAACTTGTCGATCAGCAACTGTTCCGGCATTCCATTCAACTGCGGGAAAGTCTTGGCAAGCTGCATTGTTGCCTTATAGTCTCCCGAGAGATAGGCGAGGCGCAGCCATGCTTTGGATTCGATGCCATTGGGTTGATCCGGATTCTTTGCAGCAATATCCGACAGTGCATACATCGCGTAGAGATTGCCTCGTGAAGCAGCTTCTACCAAGACGCCGTACGCTTTCCCCCATTCTTTCTCTTCAATCAATCTTTCGCCGTATAGCGAAGCGGCAATCAAGTCACCCGTGCTTGCTTGATGTTTCAACTCTGAGGTTGGCAAACTCTTCGCTTCTTCCCGATTTTTTTGGCTTGGATAACCACGAGCACGAAGCCACATCGCTTCATACTCATTCTCAGCAATGAATGGACTGAGGTCGCAGGCGGCCTGCGGGCAGCGGTACTCCTCGAACAATTGCGCGCGGAGCGTCGGGTCGATGCGCGGACGAGGTGCCACCAGGCGGGGAATCGAGGCCGTCGGCGAATGACGATCGGACCGGATCTCAACACGCGCATCCTCAGCGGCATGCGCATTCGCCTGAACGCCGAAATGACGACCCGCCAGGAACGCCGCCAAGGCAGCGACGAGAACGACGATGGTGGTGTTGCGAAACGTCATCGCGAAATCCTGCCGACCATTCGCCCAGCGGTGCTCGAACGAATGGCCGGTTTGTTCATTCCTTGGTCGGAGGTCGCGGGTAAATTCGGTAGCGCATCAGGTTTCGGAACTTGTGCGCAGCAAGCGAATCCGTCAGCAGATCATCGCTTGTGCCGTTGAATTCGGGAAATGTCTTGATCAACTGGAATTGAGCTTTGTAATCACCTGAGAGGTAGGCCAAGCGGAGGTAGGCCCTTGAACCTATCGGATCCTTGAACTCAGGGTGATGCTCTGATTGATAAGAAAGTGCGTACAACGCATATAGACTGCCTTGGTCGACCGCTTTGAGGAGGACGGGATAGGAGTCTTTCCAGTTGCCCTCCTCCATCAGTCTTTCGCCATACAACGTTGCAAAAACAAGGTCTCCCTTGTTGGCACGATCCTTCAGCTCTGAAGTCGGCAGACGTTCAGCCTCCTCGCGCTGCTGTGGACTCGGGTAACCTCGGTAGCGCAGCCAAACAGCTTCGTTCTCATTCTCAGCAATAAATGGATTTAGCCCACAACTAGGCTGTGGACAGCGGTACTCCTCAAACAATTGAGCGCGCAAGGTTGCACTCATTTGTTGGCGCTGTGTTGCAGGGCGAGGATTCGAGTCCGATCTCCCCGATTGCATTACTGCCGCTGGTTCAGTGGCCTCGGTTCGTGCCGGCTTTGCAATTGGTGTTTCTTGCGCATGTCGTGAGCCGTATTCACGGCCGACCAAGAATGCGACAGCAGCGACAGCGACAGCGAGCGCAATATTCTTTCTAGCAGCCATGTTGAGCCATCCTTTGGTGCCAAATATTGCATCGCCCTTGGACATTCAAGGCATTGTGCTTGATGCGGAGAGAATTTTCAGGCGCGGCGTAGTCGATCACGAAGTCCGGAAACGGCAGGCCGAGCCAGAAATTCCGCGAACGGTCGGCGGAGCCGTCGTACTCCGCAATCAGGCGGGTCAAGGCGCTGTAGCAGGTGCCGTCGCTGAAATCGAAGGTCGTGCTGGTGAGTCGGGCCTGCTCGTCGCATGCGGCGCGCACGCTGTCGATCAGCGCCTCGTTGGCCGGACCCGACGCGTTGTTGATAATGGCCAACTGCTCCGTGTGCCGCCACAGGGCATCGTAGATCATGTTCCACGGGCGTTGCTGCAGATTGTCGGGCGGCCCGAGCCACACGGAGCCTTCGGGATAGAGCAGGCTCATCAGCCGACCGAGCCCGGAACCCGATGGATACAGATGGCGTCCCCAATCGGCGCCGAACAGATTCTGGTAGCCGTCGCAACCGTCTGGCTTATCCATTCTGAGTGCCGGGCAGATCGACTCCTCCCCACCCCCGCCATCGTCACCCCCGCCACCGCTGTCGTACGGGCCGTCGTAGATGCCGTAGTCGAAACCGCCGCCGAAGCCCACATCGTAGGGGTTCGGCACGAACGGGACGACGATCGGGTCGAGCTCGTTCGTCGTGCTGTTGTTGTTGCCGGTCGCGCCGGCCTCCAGACTGTGGCCCAGGGCGGCCATGGCGAGGATGGCGGCGATGGATTTCTTCAGGTAGGTGCTGCTCACAACGTCCCCTTGTGCGCTTCCAATCCGGTACGCCGGCATTCCGGCCGGCAGAGGGCGATCCTATCCGCGATTTCAACCTTTCGCAAGTTTCTGTAGCGATAGCGCGTGGGCCCGGGACAGGAAATCCTCGAATCGGCCGCTGTTCTGCACGTCGAGGGACGCGGCGTTGAGGTCGAACCGGGTACGGTCGCAGAGTCGGTCCAGCAGGTCCAGGGCGCCCACGGCGGGGCCGAGCTTGCGATGGGCCAGCCAGAGTGCGTACCACCGGGCGAGGCGTCCGTTGCCGTCCGCGAACGGGTGAATCTGGAGAAGGCGCAGCAAGGCCACCATCGCCTGCAAGGTGGCGGGCCATGGAGTCTCCGGCAACCCCATCAGCTGTTTCATGAGGCCATTCAGCCGCGCAGGTGGAGCGCCTACATGCCATGCGTCGGCGGGGTGCGGACCGCCCATCCAGACCGGCCCGACCCGGAAGCCCGGCGTCGACGCGCCGGTCAATGCGACATGGACCTTCTTCAGTTGCTCGATGCCGAGCCGGTCCCGTTCCAGCCAACGTTCCAGGGACGCCATGGCGCGTGCGTGCCGATCGCCGGCGTCGATGCGGTTGGCGACTTGGGCAACGGTGGCGGCCGCGCGACCCGGAAAGGCATTCTCGTCGATGGTCTGCGCGAATTCCCGATCCAACGCCGCATACGTCTTGAGCAGCGATGCGTCGATGGCCGGCAGCATCGGAGCGGGAACGAAGCACTGATACGGCCGTCCGTTGAGCGTTTCGGTGAGGTACATCGTCGTCCACACGCTGGGGGAGCGTCGCTCCCGATGATGACGGGATTCCGGATCTCGCCCCGGGGCATCCCGGAGTCGACCCGGCGCACGATCAGAGCAACCCGCTCCGCTTGATCGACAGATACTGCTCGACGAGCGCGGCGGGGAGTTGTTCGCAGGTCACGTCGAGGACGGTGACGCGGTGGTTGCGCAGCTGGTCGTGGGCGGCGGCGCGCTGCGCGATGTAGCGCGCGGCGGCGGCGGCGCCGACCGCGCTGCGGACGTCGTCGACCGGTTTCTGCAGGGCCTCGTCGAGGTCGCGTTCGCGCAGGCTGGCGACGACCACGAGATGGCGGCGTTGCAGCAGGCGGACGGCGCCGAGCACGTCCTCGATGTCCTCGTCGCGCAGGTTGGTCACCAGCATCACCAGCGCGCGGCGACGCTGGCGCAGGGCCAGCGCGGTCGAGGCGGCGAGATAATCGGTGGCCACCGGCACCGGCTGCAGGTCGTAGCTGGCGCGCAGCAGGGTGTCGATCGCGGCCATGCCGCGCTGCGGCGCGACCCAGCGCTGTTCGCCGCCGGCGGTGAACAGGCCGACCGCGTCGCCGCGCTTGAGCGCGATCCAGGACACGACCAGGGTCGCGTCGAGCGCGCGGTCGAAATGCGACAACCCGCCTTCGTGCGCGAGCATGCGTCGGCCGGTGTCGACGACCATCAGCAACTGCTGGTTCTTCTCGTCCTGGTATTCGCGCGAAATCAGCTTGCGCGCGCGCGCGGTGGCCTTCCAGTCGATCTGGCGCAGGCTGTCGCCGACGCGGTATTCGCGCATCTGGTGGAAATCGGTGCCTTCGCCGCGACGGCGCTTGATGTGCGCGCCGACCAGTCGCGAGGCCTGTTCCGCGCTGAACAACGCGAAGCCGGCGAGCGGCGCGAAGTTCGGGAACACGCGCACGTCCTGCGGCGCGCCGACGACGCGCGACTGCCGCCACAGGCCGAGCGGCGAAAGCAGGCGCAACTGGGTGCCGTCGAAGCGGAAATTGCCGCGCGTGCCGGGACGCAGGCGGTAGCGCAGCGAGGTGACGCTGTCGGCGGCGAGGGTCAGCGCGCGCGGCATGTCGACGGCGCCGTCCTCGCGCAGCGCCCAGTCGCCCGGATGCAGGTCGTGCACCTGCAGTCGCTGACGGCGGCCATGATGCTCGATCCGCAACTCGACCTCGCGTTCGACGCCGATCGGCCACGCCTCCGGCAGCGTGCGCGCCACTTCGGGCGTCGGCGCGACCCGCAGCCGCCACAGATCGAACACCGCGAACGCGAGCAGCGCCGCGCCGGCGGCCTGCCAGTACACGGCCGGCAGCCAGCGCGCGCTGACCGCGACCCCCAGCGCGGCCCAGACGACGCAGGCCCAGACCAGGCCCGGCGCGGGACGCGGCCAGGCGCGCACGATGCGCGGCGTGGCCGGCGCAGGCGCGCGCGCGGCGACGGGCGGCGGCGAGGGACGGGCGGCGGTCGCGTTCACGGCGGGGCTCACTGACGCGGCGCTTCGACCTTGGCCAGCAGCGCTTCGAGCACCTGGTCGGGGGTCTGGCCCTCGATCTGCATTTCCGGCGACAACGCGATGCGGTGACGCAGCGCGGGCTTGGCGATGCCGCGCACGTCGTCGGGCACGACGAAATCGCGACCGGCCAGGACCGCCTGCGCGCGCGCCGCGCGGACCAGCGCGAGGCTGCCGCGCGGACCTGCGCCGAGCGCGATGCCCGGCCATTTGCGGGTGGCGGCGACGATCCGCACCGCGTAGTCGATCACCGCCGGATCGACCGTGACCTGCGCCGTACCCAGCTGCATCGCGACGATCTCCTCCGCCCCCAGCACGGTGCCGACCTTCGACAGATCGAAATGCGCCGCGGCGCGGCCGCTGCTGACCGCGGACACCATGCTCACCTCGTCGGCGTGCGACGGATAGTCGATCAGCACCTTCAGCAGGAAGCGGTCGAGCTGCGCTTCCGGCAGCGGATACGTGCCTTCCTGCTCGACCGGATTCTGCGTGGCGAGGGTCATGAACGGCGCCGGCAGCGGGTGGCTGGCGCCCTCGATGGTGACCTGCTGCTCCTGCATCGCTTCGAGCAGCGCCGACTGGGTCTTCGCCGGGGCGCGGTTGATTTCGTCGGCGAGCAGCAGGTTGGTGAAGATCGGGCCGCGGCGGATCGCGAAGCGCTCCGTCTTCGGGTCGTAGACGGCGTGACCGCAGACGTCGCTGGGCATCAGGTCGGGGGTGAACTGGACGCGACCGTAACCGCAGCCCAGCGCCTGGCCGAGCGCGCGCACCAGCAGGGTCTTGCCCAGGCCCGGCACGCCCTCGATCAGCACGTGGCCGCCGGCCAGCAGCACGATCAGGATCTGTTCTAGCACGTCGTCCTGGCCGATGAAGGCCTTGGCGACTTCGTCGCGCACGGCGGCGGCGCGGGCCACCAGGGCCTCGCCGACGATCGGCGCGGGCGACGCGGTCGCGGTTTCGATGGCGTCGCTGGTCGAGAGCGTGGTCATAGTCGGGTTCTCAGTTGCAGGAGTTTGGCGATGCGATGCACGAAGTCGCGGGCGTCGCCGGGGCGGGGATAGCGCAGCGCGTCCTCGATCTCGGCGGCGGACAGGCCGGTGCGACGCACGAGCGCGTCGACCTGCGCCGGGCCTTCGAGCGCGGCGGCGTAGGGATCGCGCTGGCGCAGGCGACGCTGGAAGGCGTCGTGCACGGCGGCGTAGAGCAGGGCGCGACGGCCGTAGCGGTACAGATGGTCGCCGCTGGCCTGCACGTGTTCGAGCAGCGAGCGGCGATCCGGCGACGGCGCGGGCAACTGCGGGCCGAGGCGTTCGTTGCGCATCCACAGCCACAGCAGCAGCGCCAGCAGCGCCGGCAGGATCGCGCGCCAGCCGTAGTCGATCAGCAACCGCAGCAACGACGGCATGTTCGCGCTGTAGATCAGGTGGAAGGTCCCGCCGGCGTCCCAGTTGGGCTGCAGCAGCTGCCGGGTCAGGGCGATGTGCTGCATGTCCTCCAACTTCTCTTCCTCGAGGAAATCCAGGTCGGCGATCACGTCGACCGTGCCCTCGCCGTGGATCACGCGGGCATACCCGTACTCGGCCGTCTCGTCGTCGCCCCAGGTCGCCGCCACTTCCGCCTCTTCGTCGTGGAAGTAGAAGCGACGACCGCTGCAGAACTCGACGTGATGCTCGAGTTTGCCGACCTGCAGGCCGTGGCAGATCGGATCGCCGTCCATCGCGACGATGCCCAGTTCCCCGAGCAGCGGCACGTCCTCGCCGGCGATGGTGGAACCGATCGGCGGCGTGCGCAGGATCAGATGGCCGCCGCCTTCGACCATGGCGAGCAGGGCCTCGACTTCCTCGACCGACAGGGTGCGCGGATCGCCGAGCATCAGCACGGTATCGGCGGGTTTCAGCGGATGATCGCCGACATCCAGCATCTGGCGCGCGTCGACCCGGCGACCGGACTCGATCAGCGCACGCTTCAGCGGGTACAGCGGGTTGTAGGAAGCTTCGCCGCGCGGCGGCAGATCGATGGTTTCGGTCACCCGCTCGAACGTGCGCAGCCACCACCAGACGAACAGCGCGATCAGGCCCGCGACGAGCAGGCTGACGAGAGTCGTACGGACGACCGCGACGCGCCGGCTCATGCCGCCCACCGGAAACGCTGCGCCAGGGTCGAGACCAGGGTCTCGAACGCATCGGCTTCGGGAAGCGTGTGGCCGTAAGCGGCGTATTGCCAGACGCGCACCACCCGCTGGAAGGCCTCGCGATCCTCAACCTCGGGCAGGCGACGCGACAGACGCAGGCAGTCGGCTTCGGTCGCCCCCGGCGGCGGATGCGCGCCGACGCGCGCGGTCATCGCCTCGACGCTGGCGCGATAGAGCAGGGCCAGCGCGCGCCGCGGCTGACCTTCGCGCCACAGCCGGCGCGCGACCGTGGCGATGTCGGGCGGCAGCGGTTCGGCGTCGGCGAGCGGGACGCTGTCCACCGGCGCCGGTTCGGGCGGCGGCAGCGTCGCGACGCCCCGCAGCCACGGCCACCATTTGCGCGCGGTCAGCGCCAGCGCCAGCGCCAGCGCGCCCAGCAACAGCCAGAGCAGATTCTCGACGACGAACGCGATCGCGTTCGCCAGCCATTTCAGGATGGGCGAGTCGAATTCCTTCTCGTCCTCCTCTTCCTCCTTCTTCTTGTCGCGGTCGCGCGGCTGCCAGGTCGTGGTCTCCTGCTTCGGCCGCAGCATCGGATCCTTGTACGCCTTGCCGACGGCCTTGCCGAAGGCCTCGTGCGAGACGGCGTCTTCGCCGAAGATCTCCTGCAGCGTCCGGGTCTCGAGCTGGGGCGCGTCGTCCGCGCCCGCGTGCTCGGCGTCCGCGACGGCCTCGGCCGCAGCCTGCGCGGCGCTTTTGGCATCGCCCGAGGACGCCTTCTGCGCGGGCCCGTCGGCGGCGGGCGTCTCCTGCTTGCGATTGTCGCCTGCCGGCGGCTCCTGCGCGGACGCGATCGGAGAAGCCAGCAGCGCGAACGCCAGCAGCACCGGCGCCAACAGCGCGCCCGCCGCCGTCGACAGCCCCGCGGAGGCGAGTCGCCGGCGCATGCGCCGGAACACGATCTCGAGGTCCCAGGCTTCGAGCTGGGTACGACGATTGAGATACAGGCCGAAACCGGCGCCGACGAAGAAGGGCTCGATGAACGCGACCGCGAGCCAGTCGACCGCGTTGAAGGCGACCAGCGCCCAGTCCGGCGGATCGGTCTCGATCGAGGCCCACGCCGCGCGCGCCGCTTCCGGCAACAGTTCGTTCGGAACGAACAGCAGGGCCAGCATCACGATCGACAGCTGCAGCGCGGCCAGGAAGTGCAGACAGGCGGTGGTGAGCAGCACCGATGGACCGCTGACGCCGCCGCCGATGACGCGGCGGCGCTCGGGCAGACGCGACGGGTCCGCGCCTTCGAGCAGATCCACCGGCAACATCGCCGCGCGCCACGGACTGAAGCGCCGCCAGGTCAGATGGCCGAGCATCGGCCGCCACCCCCAGCTCAACTGCGCGCGCACGGTCTCGGCCACGCCCGGGGCGGCGCCGAACACCGCGCGCGACAGCACGTAGAGCGGAATGCGGTCGAAGACCGGGCGCAGCCACCACATCGCCAGCCATGCCAGCCACACCTGGCCGATGGCCCAGGCGGCGAGATTGACGGCGACGAACACCGTTCCGACGACGATCAGCCACGACAGCCAGATCGTGCGGGCATGCCGACGCACCAGCGCGGCGCCCAGCTCCATCGCTTCCCACGACGAGCGCGGGCGCAGTTCGACGCTGAGGCTTTCCAGCTTCATGCGTCGCTCCGCGGCGGCGCGTCCGCCGATCCGCCGCGCCCGCCCAACGCCAGCCACAGCAGGATCGACGTCCACAGCGTCGCGCCGACGGCGTATTTGACCAGCGCGGGAATCCAGCCGATCGACGACCAGAACGCCTCCACGAACGCGGCGAACAGCAGCATCGCGAAGATGCCGAGGCACAGCTTCGCTCCGATCTTGCCGGCCTCGATCAGCGCATCGACGCGACGCCGGCGTCCGGGCGCGACCAGCGCCAGACCCAGCTGCAGGCCGGCGGCGCCGGCGAGCACGATCGCGATGAGTTCCGGCCCCGAATGTCCGGCCACGAAACGCCAGAACGGATCGCCGTGGCCCACGCCCTGCAGATGGCCGGCGACGCCGCCGATGATCAGGCCGTTCATGATCAGCACGTAGACGCTGCCGAGCGCGAAGATCAGACCGCTGGCGAAAGTGCGCAGCGCGATGCTGACGTTGTTCATGATGTAGACGCCGAACATCATCACGTCGTCGCCGCTCTCGCGACCGAGCTTGCGGTTCGGATCGGCCGGGTCGTACATCTGTTCCATCTCGGCTGTCTCCACCGGCGACATCACGGTGTAGATCAGTTCGGGCGAGACCTGCACCGCGACGAACGCGCCGACCAGCGGCACCGCGAACAGCAGCGCCGCCGCGAGCAGGCAACCGCGCGTCGCGCGCACCAGGCGCGGGAAATCGGCGAGGAAGAACATCAGCGCGCGGCGCCACAGCGGCGGCGGCGCGCGATAGAAGACGGCATGACCGCGCTGGGTCAGGCTCTGCAGCCGTTCCACCACCAGCGGGCTGTAGCCGCGGCTGCGCGCGATCGCGAGTTGCTGGCACAGCCGGCGATAACGCGCGGGCACGTCTTCGTCGCGCAGCCCCTGCCAGCGATTCTGCGACGCGCGCGCCTGCCGCGGACTGTCGCCGCGCGCGACCAGCCAGGCCTCGAACTCGTTCCATTCCTCCTGGTGCCGGGCGAGGAAGGCTTCCTGTTTGAGCACGGCCTGACGCAGGCTCGCGGCGGACGATGTCGCCGTCGTCCCGCCGGGAATGTCGTCGTGCGCGTCCATGGGCGTGCGGGGGGATGCGCTCATCGACGCCCCAGCAGCCAGTTGGCCACGGCCTGCAGGCGCATCACGCCGATCGCGCCGCCGCTGCCGACCGCGGGCGCGGCGATGCCCGCGAGCTCCTCGCGACGTTCCTGGGTGAGCTGCGCCGCGCGCTCGGCGAAGGCGATCACCGCCATCTGTTCCTGCGGCTGCAGCGGATGCAACGGCGCATGCGCGCCCTCGACCGGCGCGCGCAGGACCTGACGTTCGCGCGGCGCATGGACCACCATGGTCCGCGCGACCATGTCGCCGAGCCGGCGGCCCCACGGGTCGCAATAGCTCGCGACCAGACCCGCGCCGTAGCCGAACGGCAGGAAATCGACGGTCCGAAGCAGATTGCGCACGATCGAGGCGATCCAGCCGACCGGGGCGCCGTCGCCGGAAATCACCCGCAGTTCGAGCGCGCGCTTGCCGGGCGTCTGCCCGTCCCAGAGCACCTCGAACAGGATCGGATAGCCCCAGAACACGACGAACAAGGCGATGAGGTACAGGCCGTAACCGGCGGCGCCGAGCAGACCGAGGGCCATCGAGACCACCGCCAGGATGCCCCAGCGCACCGCGGTGTCGATCAACCAGGCGATCGCGCGCGGCACCGGGCCTGCGGCGGGAAGCCGCAGGGCCACGCCTTCGGGCGTATAGACCTCGCGCACGGTGTCCAGGGAGACGGGACGCGCATTCATCCGTCGACGACTCCGTCCCGGAACGCGGCGCGGCGCGCCCATCGCACCGGAGTCGTCCCCTCTGCTTCCGCCATCCTCGCCGCCCCGAAACCCGTCTGCCGTCGCATGTCGGCGACGACTCTACCTTGCGCCGCCGCAATTGCCCAGCGGGCCGAACGCGCCGGACTGCGGCGACAATGGCGCCGTCTCCGACCGGACCCGCCCATGGATTGCCGACCCGGCTGCGGCGCCTGCTGCATCGCGCCCTCGATCGCCTCGCCCATCCCCGGCATGCCCCACGGCAAGCCGGCCGGGATGCCCTGCGTGCAGCTGGACGACGCCCTGCGCTGCCGGCTGTTCGGCCTTCCGGAACGCCCGGCGTTCTGCGTCTCGCTGCGCCCGGAAGCGGGCATGTGCGGGGTCTCGCGGGAGGAGGCGCTGTCGCTGCTCGCGCTGCTGGAAGCCGCCACCCGACCCTGACGCGTGATCGACCGGACTCAGAGCCGCTTGCGCCGCTCGTCGCGCAACCCGGTCAACAGCGCGGTGCCGTCCTTCGCCACCCGCAGCTCCCCGAAGCGCGCGGGCTCGTAACGTTTCGCCTGACCTTCCTCGAAGAACCAGGCATCGCTGGCGATACGGATCTCGTGCCAGCCGCGCTCGCGGAAGCGCACGGCGAGTTCGCCGTGGCCGACCGGCGCCGGCGCCTTCTGGACGCGGACGAACCGACCGACGCCGTCCTTCTCCAGCGCGAACACGGCGTAGCCGTCGCGACACGGCTCGCCACCGCAGGCCCCGGTCCATGAGCGGCGCGCCCGGGCGAGCATCCGCGCATCGCCGGCGACGGAGTCCGGATACAGGGCTTCGCGCACGTCTTCCGCCGCCGCGAACCGCAGCGCCATGTAATCGCCCTGCATCAGCGAGCGCGGATCGACCGGCGCCAGTTCCAACAGCAGGACGCGGCCTTCGGACAGGGTCCGCTCATGCCCGCGGATCGCGAAGTTCGCCACCAGCAGCGCGCAGAGCAGGCCGCCCCAGATCAGGATCGCGCGCCACTGCTTCATGCCGCCTCCCCCCGCGCGAAACGCAGCCAGGCCCAGCGCACGGCGAGCAGCGCCGCGCCGCCGCCGAGCAGCCAATACGACTTCTGGAGCAGGGTCGTCTCCAGCTGATGGTAGTACTGCAGCAGATACGCGCCGGTCGCGAACGCGCCGACGCCGAGCAGGGCCGGGCGATGCAGGGCGAAACCGAGCAGCACGATCACGACGCCGATGTTCACGCCCGGCGCGCGCAGCCAGACCAACCCCAACACCGCGGCCGATACGATGGAAATCGCCCGTCGACGCGCCGATGTTCCGCCCTGCCGGTACGACCACCACGCCGCGCAGACCGGCAGCAGCGGCAACGTCAACGCGTCGCGCAACGGCACCAGCGGCAACGTGCGCTCCGCGTCGGGACCGAGGGGAGCCCGGGCATCGATGCCCATCAGCCACGCCGTCAGCAGCAGGACCAGGGTCATCGCCCAGGCCAGTGGCGGCCATGCCGGCGCGAATCGATCGTGGCCGGCGCTGCGCCACCACAGCGCCAGCATCGCCCAGCCCAGCGCGGGCACCGCCAGCACCTTCGCCTCGTCGACATCGACGAAACAGACCAGCAACAGCGCCACCGACAGGATCAACCCGCAGAGGAACCGGTGCATCGACTGCCGACCCAGCGCGTACATCAGCGCGGCGACCGCACCGATGCCCATCCACGCCAATCTCCAGTCGGTGGGACCCGGCCCGAGCATCATCGAATCCGTCCTGGGCATCCGGCACCATTCGACGATGGCCATGCCGATCAACCCCTGCCCCGCCAGACTGCAGACGATCGCGGACTGCTCGATGAAATCCCGCCCCTTCGCCACCCGCAGCAGTCCCCAGGCCGACACGCAGCAACCGGCGCCGAGGGCGAAGGCCAGCGCCGGCGCATCCCACAACCGGCTGAACCACTCGCTGAAAAACCCGAACACGAAGCCCGCGGCGACCCAGGCCGACACCCCGATCAGCGCGGCGAGATACCAGGGCGTGTCGTCGTCGATCGCCGGCGCGGCGCCGGCGACGAGATCGGCCCGGCGCAGGCGGTCCCAGGCGTCTTCCCGAACCCGTCGCGAACTCATGCCGCCTCCCCGCGCGCCAACCGGCGCAACGCCATCGCCGCGACCGTCGCCTGTGCGACGACCGCGACCGCGATCGCGAGATACGCGATCGCCGAATCGTCGTTGTGTTCCAGCAGGGCTTCGACCAACGCCGCGGTGACGACCGCGATGGTCCCGAGCGCCAGCGTCGCCAGCACCACCAGATCCCGACGGAGGCGCAGATGCGCCGCGCCCGCGATCAGCGTCGCCAGCAGCCACAGCACGATCGGCATCGGCGAAGCGTCCTCGCGACCGAGAATCGCATCCATCGCCGCGAACGACAGGAACGCGACCATGGCCGCCGCGAGCAGGCGTCGACCGGTACTCCCGGAGCATTCGGCCCAGCGCGTCCCGGCCGCATGCCACAGCATCAGCAGCAGGGCATTGAACAGCCCGAGTTCGGCGGCCGGCGCTTCGAAATGGCCGAACCAGACGCCGCGATGCAGACCGAGCCACAGCGCGTACGCGACGTTCGCCAGCAGCAGCCATTGCCACCACAGCGCGGGAGATCGGCCGGCGATCGCCCAGGGCAGCGCCAGCACGGCCCACAGCGCGAACAACTCCCACATATCGGCGCCGGTCTGGTAGGTCTGGCCGATCAGCGCGAGCAGGCCGCCGAGCAGAAGGGTCGCCAACCACAGCGCCGCCTGCCCGGACACCCGGGTCGGACCCAGCCGCGCCGCGGCGAGGGTCGCCAGCACCAGCGCCGCCTGCAGGCCGAACAGACGCGCGAACTTGCCGAGCTCGTCCCAGTTGGCGGCGATGAAGCAGATCGCGCCGGCCGCGCAGAGCGCAACCCCGAGCCACAGCGCGGAACGATCCAGGAACCAGCGCCACTGCGACGGCGACGGATCGCCGCCGAGCGCCGCGTGCGCACGCGCGGCGACCGCGGCGTCGATCCTGCCCTCGCGTCGCCAGCCGCGCAGGGCCGCCTGCGTCGCCGCGGCCTCGCGCCACGCCTGCGATTCGCTCATGCGGTCCTCTCCGATGGCCGGATGCGGTTCATGCCGGGAGATCGAGGTATTGATTCTTGAGGCGGACGTAGTGCTGCGCCGAGTAGTACAGGGCCTCGATCTCGGCGTCCTTGAGCTTGCGCGCGAACCGCGCCGGGTTGCCCAACCACATCTCGCCTTCGCCGACGACCTTCCCCGGCGGCACCAGCGCGCCGGCGCCGACGAAACCGTGCTTCTTCACCGTCGCCCCGTCGAGCACGATCGCGCCCATGCCGATCAGCACCGCATCCTCGATCGTGCAGGCGTGGATGATCGCCTTGTGGCCGATGGTCACGTCGCTGCCGATGCGCGTGGCGAAACCGCCGAGCTTCGCGTGCGGGCCGTCGTGGCTGACGTGGATGACCGTTCCGTCCTGGAGGTTGGTGCGGTCGCCGATGCGGATGAAGTTCACGTCGCCGCGGATCACCGTGAACGGCCAGACCGAGACGTCGTCGCCGAGGACCACGTCGCCGATGACGACCGCCGCGGGATCGACGTAGACGCGCTGGCCGAGCGTCGGCGACTGGTTCAGGTAGGGGCGGATGCGCGGCGGGGCGGTGTCGGCGTCGTTCATGTCGGCATTGAAGCATGCGACCGGGGACGGACGCATCACGGCCCGCGAAGTATCGGAATCCTCGCCCCCGCGGCGATCCTTCGGCGCGCGGACATCCGCGAAGGCGGCACGACCCCGATCGCCCCGCGGGAAATGCCACTACACTTCGGCGTATGGATACCCCCCCGCCGACCGCCGACCTTCTGCCCGCCCTCGAGCGCCTGCGCGCCGCCTGGCGCGCGAAAAAGCCCGACTACGCGCAGCGGATGGACGACCTGGCGCGGCTCAAGGCCGCGTTCCAGGCGCGGATCGGCGAGATGACCGCGGCCGTGCAGGCCGATTTCGGCCATCGCTCCGAACACGAGACCCTGCTCTCCGATGGCATGACCGTGGTCGCCGAGATCGACCACCTGCGCCGCCATCTGCGCGGCTGGATGCGCCCCCGGCGCGCTGCGGTCGGCTGGAAGTTGTGGCCGGCGCGCGCGCAACTGCGTCGCGAGGCGGTGGGCGTGGTCGGGGTGATGGCGCCGTGGAACTATCCGGTGAATCTGGCCCTGGTGCCGCTGGCGACCGCGATCGCCGCCGGCAACCACGTCTTCGTCAAACCCTCCGAACACACGCCGCGCACGAGCGCGTGGCTGGCGCGCCTGCTGGCCGACGTGTTTCCGGCCGATCGGGTCGCGGTCGCGCTCGGCGGCGCCGAGGTCGGCGCCGCGTTCGCCGGGTTGCCGTTCGACCATCTCGTGTTCACCGGTTCCACCGCGGTCGGCCGCAAGGTCATGGCCGCGGCCGCGCCGAATCTCACGCCGCTGACGCTCGAACTCGGCGGCAAGTCGCCGGCGATCGTCGCCGCCGATTACCCGATCGAACAGGCCGCGGCGCGGCTGGCCACCGGCAAGTGGTTCAACGGCGGGCAGACCTGCATCGCGCCGGATTACGTGCTGATCGACGCCGCGCGTCGCGACGCCCTGATCGCCGCGCTGCGCGCGCAGGTGCAGGCGCGCTACGGCGCCGACATGGGCGCAGCCGAGGATTACACCCGCGTGGTCAACGAGGGCCAGTACCGGCGTCTGCGCGGCTATCTCGACGACGCCCGCGCGCGCGGCCTGGACGTGGTCGCGCTGGCCGAGGTCGACCCGGCCCGCGCCGAGGCCGAACGCCTGATTCCGCCGACCTTGATCCTCGAACCCGGCGACGACGCGACCGTGATGCAGGACGAGATCTTCGGGCCGATCCTGCCGATCCGCGGCTACGCGCGGCTGGACGACGCCATCGCCTACGTCGAAACCCACGATCGGCCGCTGGCGCTGTACCCCTTCAGCCACGATCGCGGCACGGTCGAGAGGATCCTCGCGCGCCTGATCGCCGGCGGCGTCACCGTCAACGACACCCTGCTGCATTTCGCCGCGAAGGATCTGCCGTTCGGCGGCATCGGCCCCAGCGGCATGGGCCAGTACCACGGCCACGCCGGCTTCGACGCCTTCACCAAGGCGATGCCGGTGTTGTGGCAGCGGCGCTGGAACGCGACCGATCTGATCAAACCGCCGTATCGCGGCAAGATCGACCGGCTGATCCGCTTCCTCACCGGCGGTTGAACGCCGCCGGCCACGATCCAGTTACGGCGCCCGCCGCAGCGCGTGGCCGCGCAGGGACACGCGCATCGCACGGACGACCGATCGGACGGCATGACGGCCGCGTCGACACCATCGGTCGGATGCCTTGATCCGGATCGGTCGTTTTTTGCGATATGTGCCTGCGTGACATGTTCATGAATGCCGCCACGGCGCCTTCCGTTGCGGTCCGGTTTGCCGTGCCGTCGCGATGCGGGCGAGGATGCGAATACGAAAGGTTCCGGCGTCGATCGCGATCGGTCGTCACGGGAGCGATCGCAGCCCGCACGCGACGCGTGCGCAGCGAATCCGCGGGGGGCGGGCTCGCCTTGACCCTCGCTCCGGGCAGCGGCTAGAGTCGCCGCCCGAACGAACAGGATGTGCGACATGCTGTTTCGCAAAGAAGTGATGGAAGCGCGGCGGAACGGCTGGTTGGGCGGCATCTCGCTGGCGCAGCCGGTCCGGTTCCGTCTCATCGCCTGGGCCGCGGTCGCGATCGCGATCGCCATCCTGCTGCTGCTCGTGTTCGGCAGCTACACCCGACGCTCGCATGTCGAGGGACGACTGCAACCGGTGCAGGGCCTGGCGACCGTCGTCGCGCCCACCGCGGGCGTCGTGACTTCGATCGGCGCGGGCGAAGGCGCGAACGTCGACGCCGGACAGGCCCTGGCGTCGGTGGCGATTCCGCGCACCATCCGGACCGCGGGCGATGCGGGCGCCGCGCTGAGCGAGCAACTCGCGCGCAGGCGCGACGGTCTCGTCGACGCGAAGAACGCCCGGACCGACGCGTTCGACGCCAGACGCCGCGGCCTGGACGCGCAATTGGTCAACGCCGCGCAGGAACTGCGCCGGATCGAGGCTGCGCTCGAGATCCAGCGCGAACAGGTGCGGATCGCGGAGGACAACCTCGCCCGGTTCCGCCAACTGCGCGACCAGCGCTACGTCAGCGCGCTGCAGCTGCAGAACCAGGAAAGCAACGCGCTGCAGCAGCAGTCCGGACTGCAGTCGCTGCTGCGGCAGCTGGCGACCATGCAGCGACAGATCGCGGAACTGCGGCAGTCGCGCGACGAACTGCCCGCCGAACTGCGCACGGCCGACGCGGAATTCGAACGCGACATCGCCAGCGTCGAGCAGGAGGCGATCGAGATCGAGGCGCGTCAGGCGCTGACCGTGGTGTCGCCGCTCGATGGCGTGATCGCGACCCAGCACGTCAAACCCGGACAGTCGGTGGAAGCCGGACAGCCGCTGATGACGGTGATTCCCGGCAAGGGCGAACTCGAGGTCGAGCTGTTCGTGCCCAGCCGCGCCGTCGGTTTCGTCGAGCCCGGCGACAGCGTGCTGCTGCGCTACCACGCCTATCCGTTCCAGAAGTTCGGACATCACACCGGGCGCGTCGTGCGCATCAGTCGCAGCGTCCTGGGCGAGGAGGAAACCGGCACCCGCGGCTCCGAACCCTCCTATCGCGTCGTCGTCGCGCTCGACCGGCAGACCGTGAGCGCGTACGGCCGCGAAGAACGCCTGAAGCCGGGCATGACCCTCGAAGCCGACATCCTCGGCGAACGCCGCAGCCTGATCGAATGGGTATTCGAACCGCTCTATTCGATCAGGGGCGATGTCGCCGGCCGCTGAGCGGACCGACGATCGCGTCGCGCTGAAGCGGAAGACGGAAAGCGACAGGATCACGCGCCGAAATCGACCGAAACGCCCGGCCGCAACCGCTGAAGCGTAAAACCGCGCAGCACCGGATCACGCAATCGGGCGCATCGATTCGAAACAGAATCTTGTCTTGACTTCACTACAGTCTATTGCAATGTTCTGCGCACCGGGCAGTGGCCACACCGGTATGCGTCACATCATCAACAACGCTGCAATGGAGAAACAAGCAATGAACAGCAACATCGAACGCGTCCTCGGCCGCAGTCTGGCCCGCGAACTGACCCGCGAAGAAGTGGAGATGATTTCGGGCGGCGGCACGCAGACGGCCTGCACCTGCCACATCAGCGGCGGCGACGACTATTGCCCCGACACGATAGAGAAGTGATCCGACGCGTTTCGTCGGCATCGAGACGGGAGCGCCGCAAGGCGCTCCCGTCCATCCTTGCGGGAGGCCTCGCGATGCGCATGCCCCCGCGTCCTTCGCGACGCAGACCGTCCGCCGAAACGGCCGGCGCTCCCGAATCGCAACAACGCCGGAGATCATGATGGGTATGTTCGCTACGCGCGAAGAGGCGGCCGAACGCCTCCGGATCTGTTTCGCGTGTGAAGAGATCACGCCGCAGACGCCGAAGCGCTGCCGTCTGTGTCAATGCTACATGCGCGCCAAGGTGCAATTGAGGAACGCGACCTGTCCGAAGGGACATTGGGCAGCGGCGCGTTTCGTGGCGGATCCCTCGAGCAACGATCCGACGCGCTGGGACGAGGAGAACGCGATCATCGCGTCGGAAATGCGCGATCTGCCGCCGGACGAGGCCGAATACGCGCTGAGCAGCCGCTGGTCCTCGGAGGGTCGTACGGCATGACCCCCCGTCACGTTCTCATCGCGACCACGGCGCGCGACGTCCACGCCACGATCGTGCGCCGCGCGCTCCAGGAACTGGGGCATTCGGCCACGCTTTGGATGACCGGGGATCTGCCCGAAACGGCCTCGGCGTCGTGGACGATCTCCAACGACGACGACTGCGCCCTCTCCGCCCGGCAATGCGACGGCCCGGTCCTTCCCGACGCCGCCGATGTCTTCTGGTTCCGCAGGACGATGCAGGCCGGCATCGACCGGGAGATGCATCCCGCCGACCATGCGATGGCGCTCGACGAAACGCGCGCGTTCGTCCGCGGCCTGCTGACCACGACCTCGGATCGGTGCATCTCCGTCAACGACTATCGCGCCGCGATGGCGGCCGAAGTCAAACACACGCAACTGCTCGCCGCGAAACGGATCGGCCTGTCGATTCCGGATACGCTGATCTCGAACGATCCGGCGCGGATCCGGGAGTTCATACGGCGCGGCGGCGACAACGGCACGATCTACAAACCGTTCAACACCGCGATCTGGGAATCCCCATCGAGCGTGGCCTTCAGCTACACCGCGGTGGTCGCGGAAGACGCTCTGCCCTCCGACGCCACCCTGCGCCTCACGCCGGGCATCTTCCAGCGACGGATCGACAAGGCCTGCGAGCTGCGCGTGACCTGCATGGGCCGCCGCACGATCGCGGTCCGTCTCGACTCGCAGGCCGTCGCCGGCGCGGAGATCGACTGGCGCGTGTCGCAGAACGCATCGCTGCGACCTTCGCTCGTGGTCCTGCCTCCCGCGATCGAGGCCGCCTGCCAGGCGCTGCTCGCCGCGCTCGGCCTTCGCTTCGGCTGCATCGATTTCGTGGTCACGCCGCAGGGCGAGTACGTCTTCCTCGAGATCAACCAGATGGGCCAGTTCCTCTGGGTCGAGGATGCGAATCCTGGGATTCCGATGCTCGACGCCTTCGTGGCGTTCCTGCTCGATCCCGACTGCGCGACACCGCCCTCGGAATCGGTGTTCGGCCTGTCCTTCCACGAGTTCGCGAAGGAAGGGCAGGAGGACCTGATGCGACTGCAGCGGATCCACCGAACGCCCCGGCAAAGCGCATCGGTGCACACGGAGTGACCGACCGAGGTACGCTGTCCACCGCGACGACCGGCTCGGCCTTTCGGCCGGGCCGTCGTCGCGATGGATGAGCCCTCAGGAATTCCGCACCTTGAAGCCGATTCTCCAATCCGAAGCCGCCGAGTGCGGCCTGGCCTGCATCGCGATGGTCGCCGATGCGCACGGCATGCATGTCGGTCTGCCCGCGCTCCGGCAGCGCTTCCCGCTGTCGCTCAAGGGCGCGAAGCTCGGACAACTGATCCAGATCGCGCAGCGTCTGGGCTTCCGCACGCGCGCCCTGCGGCTGGAGCTGGACGATCTGCCGATGCTCGGCATGCCCTGCATCCTGCATTGGGACCTGAATCATTTCGTGGTGCTGGTCGCGGTCGACAAGGGCAAAGTGCGGATCCACGATCCCGCCTACGGCGAACGCGTGCTGCCGATCGAGGAGGTCTCGAAGCATTTCACCGGGATCGCGCTGGAATTGAGCCCGGGCGTCGAATTCAAGCGCTGCCCACCGGCGCCGGGGGTGACGCTGCGCGAGCTCACCGGCCCGGTGCGCGGCCTCTGGAGCGCGGCGGGTCAGGTGCTCGGATTGTCGTTCGCGCTGCAGATCCTGGTGGTGATCTCGCCGTTCTTCATGCAGTGGGTGGTCGATCAGGTCCTGGTCTCCGCCGACCGCAGCCTGCTCCTGCTGCTCGCCGTCGGCTTCGGCCTGTCGCTGCTGATCCAGGTCGGCATCGGCCTGCTGCGGGGCTGGTCGGTGGTCTACATCTCGTCGCAACTCGGCCTGCAGTGGAGCGCCAACGTGCTCGCGCACGTGCTGCGACTGCCACTGGACTTCTTCGAGAAGCGCCATCTCGGCGACATCGTGTCCCGGATGAGCTCGATCCAGGCGATCCAGCGAACCCTGACCACGGACTTCATCGAGGCCGTGGTCGACGGCGCGATGGCGATCGTCACCCTGACGATGATGCTGATCTACAGCTGGAAGCTGACGCTGGCGACACTGGTGGCGGTCGCGATCTATATCGCCGTCCGTGCGCTCGGCTACGGCGCGATGCGCGATCGGATGGAACGCCAGCTGATGGCTGCGGCGAGCCAGCAATCGCATCTGTTCGAGACCATCAGCGGGATGCAGAGCATCAAGACCGCGGGACTGGAGTCGCATCGTCACGCCGCGTATTGCACGCTGCTCAACAACACGGTCAATCAGGACATCGTGCTGGCGAGGATGGGGCTGGGGTTCAATGCCGCGAACCAACTGGTGTTCGGCATCGAACGGATCGTCGTGATCTGGATCGCCGCGACCCTGGCCATGAGCAACGTCTTCTCGGTCGGCATGCTGGTCGCGTATCTGGCCTACAAGGATCTGTTCGCGACCCGGGTCGCGGGCCTGATCGACAAGCTGGTCGGTTTCCGGATGCTGCGCGTGCACAGCGAACGACTGGCGGAACTGGTGCTGACGCCGCCCGAAGCCGACGACGGCCTGCCCGAAGGGTCGACGCTCGCGCATACCGGCATCGAAGTGGAGAACCTCGCCTTCCGCTACGCCGACGGCGAAGCCTGGGTCTTTCGCGATTGCGGTTTCCGGATCGCGCCCGGCGAATCGGTCGCGATCGTGGGCGCTTCCGGCTGCGGCAAGACCACGCTGCTCAAGCTGATGCTCGGCCTGCTGAAACCGACGGCGGGCACGGTGCGGATCGGCGGTATCGACGTGCATCGCGCCGGCGCGCGCGAGGTCCGCGCGCGCATCGGCGTGGTCATGCAGGACGACCAGTTGTTCGCGGGCAGCGTCGCCGACAACATCGCGCTGTTCGATCCCGATCAGGAACCGGCGCGGATCGAACGCGCGGCGCGGATGGCGGCGGTCCACGACGAGATCCTCGCGATGCCGATGGGCTACAACAGTCTCATCGGCGACATGGGCAGCGTGCTTTCCGGGGGCCAGAAGCAGCGCGTGATTCTCGCGCGTGCGCTGTATCGCGAACCGGCGCTGCTGTTCCTCGATGAAGCGACGAGTCATCTCGACGTGGACAACGAGCGCCTGGTCAACGAGGCGATCCGTTCGCTCGCGCTGACCAAGGTCATCGTCGCCCATCGCCCCGAAACCATCGCCAGCGCGGACCGCGTTCTGGTGCTGCGCAACGGCGAGATCCGCGAAGACGCGATTTGAGCGCAGCCGCGGGACGCATCGGCCCGGGCCGCCCGCGTCCTGCCGCACGTCGCCGACCGGGCGCTGCCGTTCGACGATGTCGGCGTGGCGGCAGGGACGCCTGGGCGCCACCGATCCCATCGGCGACGCGTGTCGCCGCAGGTTCGGTCAACAATCGGCGCCGGGCACGCCACCGTCCGCGCCGTCCGGCAGCAATTTGTCGACCGCGGCGCCGAGCGCGCCGTTGGTCCACTGCCGCGGGAAGAGACTGCGCAGGCCGCGACGGATCAGATGCTGCTGGGTGCCGGTGAGATAGCGTGCGCTGTGCAGGAACGGCGTATCCAGCGCATTCGGCACGAGGGTCAGATTGGACTCGCTGAACACCAGATCGCGGATCCGCCCGTGCAGGTGGTGGATGTTCAACGTGCCCATCGTGCCGTAGGTCGGCGCGCCGGCCCCGGTCGCATTCGGGAACAACTGCTGGAACGCCGGCGTCTGTCGCGCCGCAGTCCAGTACGCGCGCTGAAAGCCTCCCCAGGTCGTGGCATTGGTCTGCAGCGTCGCCATGGTCTGGGCATGGATCTGTTCCATCGCCGCGAGATCGGCGGCGCTCATGCCCTGGCCGGCGAGCGCCTGATTGGCGTGCGCGCGCATGGCCGGGCCGGCGACGCTGCTCATCAGCTGATTGCCCGGCGTGCTTTCCGCCAATCGTCCGATGTTGTTGAGCACGCTCATGAAGCCGTTTCTGGCCGCCGAGGGAATGGCCATCGCGCCGAGACGCCCCAGGCCCGCGGTGATCATGCGGCCGAGACCGGTCGCGGCCAGCGCCGCGGCCGCCGGACCCAGCACCGGCGAAAGCAGACGACCGGCGGCCCAGAACGCGACGCCCGCCGCGCCTCCGATGGCGGAACTCTGGGCCCACTCGCCCCAGTCGCCGCTGGGTGCGCTGGTCAGACCGGAAATGCCGGCGCCCATCAGGCCGGCGGACACCACGCCGCCGCCGACCGGCGCGAGATCGACCGCGGCGCCGATCATCGCGCCGCTCGCCGTGAACTGCGCGACCTGGCTGCCGTAATGGCCGAAACCCTGCCAGCGTTCGCCCCAGTTGCCGTCGGTCGCCTCGTAGATGCCCGCGTTGATCATGCTGCCCGTCGCCCAGCCCACGCCGCCGGCGAAGCCGAGCGCCGTGCCGACATAGGTGGCGGAATAGCCGCTGCGGTCGATGCGCGAGTAGGGGTCGCCGCCGGCGTACTGGAACAGATGCGTGCCGTCCATCTGGCCCGACGGATCGGGCGTGGTGAAACGGCCCCATCCGGTATGCAGCGCGCGCACGCCGGCCAGCACCAGCGCGCCGCCGGGCAGGTGCGGCAACATCGCATAGCCGTACTCGTTGCCGGTCGGCGACGCCGGCTGGGCGACGCCCGCAGCATCGAGCACGCTGCGCTCCCCGAACGGGCCGTAGCGATAGCGTTCGCGCAGCTGACCGCTGCCGCTCAACAGCAGGCCGGCATTGCCGTGCCAGTCCGGGAGCACCGGATACTGCGCGCCGGCGGCGGCGAACATCGCCAGTTCGGCCGGATGCGCGCCCCAGATCCAGGCCCGTTGCGCGACGCCCGCGGCATCGAGCGCCTGGATCGGACGCGCACCGTCGTGGATCAGACGCTGGGTGCTGCCGGCGGCCGTCACCGCCGCGATCCGCCCGAGCGCATCGCGCTGCGCTTCCCACAGCACGACGCCAGCGGGATCGACGATGCGGCACAACCGTCCGGCGTAGTCGTAGCCGTAGCCGTAACCGTCGGCCTCGCGCAGCAGGCCGGCATCGTCGTTGTCGACTGCGGCGCCGTCGACCGCGGTGACGCGGTCGGCCGCGTCGATGCCGTAGACGTGGGCGACGGACGGCGTCTGCTGTTGGATCAGATTGCCGGCGTCGTCGTGATCGAAGCGCCAGCCGGCGACGCCCGTGGGCAACAATGCGGCGATCCGCGTTTCGAGGTCGGACTGCGCATGCGCGCCGCCCGCACGGGCAGCGGCGACGAAGCCGTCGCGATCGGCGAGCGCTGTCGTCGGCTGCACCAGATCCAGCAGATCGCGACTGTCGTGGCGCAGACGCTGGACCCCCGCGGGCACGGCCTCGTCGACCGCGATCACCCGATCCACGCTGTCGCGGGCGACGATCTGGTCGGCGAGCGTCGCGCTGCCGCGACGCACGCGCAGGCGCACCGGGCGACCGAGCGCATCGTGCTCCCAGCGCGCGGCGACTCCGGCGCTGCGCACGTTGTCGCGCAGCTCGCGCCCGGACCAGCCGTATTCGGCCACGGTCGCGGCCGCGGCGCCGGGCCAGGGCGCGCCCGCGGGCATGTCCAGCCGGATCCGGCGGATCCGGCACAGCGTGTCGTGGTCGAAGCGGATGCGCGCGCCGCCGGGATGGATCAACTCGCGTTGGCGTCCGGCGGCGTCGAACGTGCGCATCACGGTCGCGCCGTGCTGGGTTTCCGACACCCGCAGATTGCGACTGTCGTAGCGCGCGGCGACGCTCAGCGATTCGGTTTCGGCCAGGATCGCGTTGCCGAGCGCGTCGTAGGCGTAATTTTCGTAGCGCGCACCCAGCACATCGGCGCCGGCGGTGATCTTGCGCGCCGTCACCCGCCCGAGCGGATCGAAGGTCTGTTCGACCTGAACGCCGCGCGCGTCGTTCCACTCGCGAAGACGGTCGCCGGCGTCCCAGCGATTGCGCTGGCGCTCGACGTTGCGCGGGTCGATCACACGCTGGATTCGGCCGAGACGGTCGTACTCGAACCGGGTGACGCGGTTCATCGCATCGGTCACGGACGCGAGATTGCCGTCGCCGTCCCAGGCGAAGCCTTCGCGCCAACGGGTTCCGGACACCGGATCGAGAACCTCGCTGGCGACCGCACGACCCAGCGCATCGTACTCGGTGCGCACTTCCACACCGTCCGCGCGCGTCCAGCGTCGAGCGCGCCCCTGGTTGTCGTAGGCGAAAGTCTCGACGCGACCCATCGAGTCGCGCGCAGAGACCACGTTGCCGTCGGAATCCCGGGTGAAGTCGTACCGCAATCCCAGGGTCGAACCGTCGGCCATCCGTTCGCTGCGCGCGACCGCCGACAACAGCCCGTCGGGATCGCGCTCGTATTCGATCGCGTTGCCCAGCGCATCGCTCTGCCGCACGACCTGACCGAAGCGGTCGTATTCGGCGAGCGCGGTCGCACCGGTGGCCGAGACCAGGCGGACCGGATTGTTCTCCAGGTCGTACACGACCGATTCGGCGAGCCACGACAGGGCATTCCCTGCGGCGTCGAGCTCCGCGACCCGGCGCGCGGTCAACCGGCCGAGCGCGTCGCGGGTCAATTCGACCGACATCGCGAGCGCACCGGCCGCATCGCGCCGGCGGACCTTCGTGGTCCGCCCCATGACATCGAACTCGTATTCCTCGCGCTCGCCCAGCGGATTGATCGTCGCGATCGGACGACCGAAGCGGTCGCGCTCGTAACGGGTCTCGGCGCCGAGCGGATCGAAGCTGGCGACGACGCGGCCGTTGTCGTCGAGCGCGAGGCGATTCGAACGCTCTTCCGTCCGACCCGGCGCTTCGGTCCACCGGTAGAGCATGCCGCGCTCGTCGAAGTCCCAGCGCTGTTCGGCGCGTCCGGGACCGGTCGCGCGGATCAGGCGGCCTTCGCCGTCGTAGCCGTACTCGATCCGCTGCAACACCGCGCCTCCGGCTTCGATCCGGCTTTCGCGCACGCGACCGTCGTCGCCGTAGTCGAATACCGTGTCCACCCATTCCGGCGTCGATGGCGTGCCGTCCGATTCCAGGCGGCGGTCGGACGTGCGTACGATCCGGTCGTGACGCGTGTATTCCCAGCGCCGCAGCGTCGTGCCGTTGCGGGCGCAGGACTGCGGTCGTCCGCGGCCGTCGTAGGTCCAACTGGCGATCGCGCCGCCGGCATGGGTCTCGAGGGTCCGGCCCAGGTCGTCGAGCACATAACGCACCGTCCGCACGCGGCCGCCGCCCGCATCTTCTTCGACGCGCTCGATCAGTCCGCGTCGCGGTCCGCCGGCATGGCGGTGGTAGCGGGTGACGAGCCCGTTCGGGTCGGTGCGGGTTTCGAGTTGTCCGCGGGCGTCGTAGGTGAAATCGACCGTCGGCCGGGCCTGTCCGCCATTCGGACGCGGCACCGACGGCGCGCGGATCCGGGTGGTGTTGCCGGCGGCATCGACGGTGAAGTCGGTGACCCGCCCGTCCTCCGCGGTGACGCGTACGACCTGGTTGTACGGGCCGTAGCGGTAGCGCTGGATCAACGAATCGGCGTCCGCCGCGCCGAGCGCGGGACGATGCGCGGCGCGCAGCAGATTGCGGCGCGCGAGCGGATCGGCGTTGCCGCTGTCGTAGACGTATTCGACGACATCGCCGGCCGGGCGCGCGATCCGCGCGATCAGGCCCGACGCGTCGTAGTCGAGGGTCGTCGTCCACACCGCAGGCGCGTCCGGAGAACGGCCGTCGGAATACACGTCGACCCGGGTGCGGCGACCGCTCTCGTCGAAATCGTGGCGCGACCGCACGCCGGCGCGATCGACGACTTCGGTCCGGCGCTCGATCGCGCCGCCGTCGCCGTCGAGATAGTCGAAACGCAGGTCGCCGGTTTCGTAACGCTGGGCGATCACCCGGTTGAAGGCGCGACCGCTGCTGCCGTAGTCGATGGTGAACGGTTCGGTGTCGCCGCCCTCCTCGGCGATCGCGGTCAGGTTCCGGCGTTCGCGCGGATCGGCGCCGTCGACGTAGGTGTACGCGACCGACGCCGCGGGCGCTCCGGCGGCCGGCGCCGGCGGGACCACCTGCGACAACCGTCCGGCCGCGTCGTAGACGTAGGTCGTGGTGGCGTTGTCGGGCGCGATCAGCGCTGTCGCACGACCGTCGGCGCGATAGACGAAGCGATAACGGCGACCGCCGGGATCGGTGATCGTCCGCAGCTGGCCCGCGGTCCAGGCGAACAGCAGGCTGTTGCCGTAACGGTCGGTCAACGCGGTGGGCAGGCCGTCCGCATCGTAACGGCGGACCGTGCCGAAGCCGTCGCGGATCCGCCACCCGGCGCCGTCGCGTTCGAGCACATCCGGGCATTCCGGCGCGGAACGATAGCCGCCCGCACCGTCGGGCACGTAGACGAACTGGGTGAAGTCGTCGCACAGCCGCACCACCTTGCCCGAAGGGAGCAGCCGCAGCGTGTCGTGGAAGGCCAGTCGCCATTTCGGGCCGAGCGGTCCCTCGACGAAGGCCTGCGAGTGATAGGTGCGGCCGATGACCACGTCCATGCCGAGCGAAGGCACCCGCAGATCGACTTCGCCGTACACGAACGCGCCGCTGTACAGCAGGACCGGTTCGCCCGCGGTCGCGGGTTGGGTCGGCGGCGGAACCACGATTCCCTCGGTGCCGGGCGCTCCCAGCGGATCGGTGCCGCCGACGCCGTCGAGCTCGTCGTCCAGAGACGAGCGCAGATCGTCGCTCCCGCTCCCGGTTTCGCCGGCGGCTTTCGCGCCATCGCGCGCGCGCTCCGCCGCGTTGCGGGCCGATTCGGCCGCATCTTCGAGTTCGTCCAGGCCGGCTTCGGTCTGCTCGATGGCGTCTTCGGTCGCGGCGATCGCGTCTTCGACCTGGGCGAGGCGATCGTAGAGTTCCGCCAACGCCGCTTCGAGCTCCGAGGTGTCGTTGTCGTCGTCCTCGCCGGAATCCTCACCTTCGCCCTCGTCGTCCTCGCCGTCGCCGTCCTCGCCGTCGCCGTCGCCTTCCTCGTCTTCGCCTTCGCCGTCCTCGTCGTCCT
>JBMOOY010000057.1:0-64808 GCA_049324395.1 Pseudomonadota bacterium | reverse complement strand
CCGCCGACGCTGCCGGCCAGCAGGCTGCCGACGCCGCCGCGAACACCGCCGAAGCCGCCGATGCCGCTGCCGACGCCGCCGAAAAGGCCGCCGACAGCGCCGAAGCCGCCGCCGACGCCGCCAAGACCAACTGATCCAGCGACACAGATTCAGACAACCGGTTCAGTCGGGCTTCACATCGCTGAATTGGTTGCTACAATGAGGAAGCCGCAGTTCTGAACGAATGCGGCTTTTTCATGGTGCTGGCAAGCACCAAGTAAGTCAGTGAACGAACACATGCCGGCTCCCGCCGGACTGCCCCGCGCACTGGCGTTGCCTGACCCCTGTTTTTTCAGACAACTCCTTTGGAGAAAAGCATGAACACGAAGCTTTACGTCCTCCTGGCCGCCGGCGTCCTCGCTCTGTCGGCTTGCAACAAGGCCGAAGAAACCGCTGACGCGACCGCCGAAGCCGCCACCGAAGCCGCCGACGCCACCGCCGACGCCGCTGCCGCCGCTGGCGAAGCCGCCGACGCCACCGCCGACGCCGCTGCCGCCGCTGGCGAAGCTGCTGCCACCACCGCCGACGCCACTGCCGACGCTGCCGCTGCCGCTGCCGGCGACGCCGCTGCCGCCGCTGGCGACGCCGCTGCCGCGACCGCCGACGCCGCTGCCGCTGCGGGCGAGATGGCCGACAAGGCCGAAGCCGCTGCCGAAGAAGCCAAGAAGTAATTCTCCGCTTCGGAAGTCTGCGCTTCCTGCTGTATCGAAAGGCCCGCTTCGGCGGGCCTTTCTTTTTGCGCAACGCCGCATCGCCGGGCTTCTCGCCCTCTTCTCGACCGCGACCGGCCACGATCTCCGCTCGTCGACACCCGGACGATCATGCGAAATGCGCGCTGCGGCTTGCAGACCGCAAGCGTCTATCGCGCCGGGACAGGAGGCTCTACTATCGCTCCGCGTCCCGGGCCTGTCGGGGACGCCGCCTTCCACTCGGCCGCCCATCCATCTCCGCGGCCCGACCAACGTCCCAGGAGACCCCGCATGAATCGCTTGATGATCGCCCTGCTTGCGGCTGGCGTGCTCGCGCTGCCGGCCTGCAAGAACGAAACCGAAACCGCACAGAACGAAGCCGCCGAAGCCGCCGATGCCGCCGAACAGGCGGGCGATGCGGCCGCCGACGCCGCGCAGGCCACCGCCGATGCCGCGGACGCGACCGCCGCCGCCGCGAACACGGTCGCCGACAAGGCCGATGCGATGGCCGACAAGGCCGAGGCCGCCGCGGAAGAAGCCAAGAAATAACCGGCCTCGCCCGATGCATCCCAAGGGAGACCCGCTTCGGCGGGTCTCTTCTTTTCCGGCGATCGGCTGCGCGATGGGGCGGGAACGACCAGCGGACGCGGCGCTGCGGGTATCCTTGCCGTTCTCGTCGAAGCACCCGACCGCACCATGCCCGCGCTGAGCACCCGTCTCGACCCGCAGTCCCAGGAATTCCGCGACAACGTCGCCTATCACCGCGCATTGGTGGCCGAGCTCGACGCCCGACTGGCGCGCGCGGCGCAGGGCGGCGGCGAGAAGGCTCGCGCGAAGCACACCGAGCGCGGAAAGCTGCTCGCGCGGGACCGCATCGACGCCTTGCTCGACCCGGGTTCGCCGTTCCTGGAGATCGCGCCGCTCGCGGCCGAAGGCATGTACGACGATGCCGCGCCCGCCGCCGGCATGGTCTGCGGCATCGGCCGGGTGATGGGCATCGAGGTCGCGATCGTCGCCAACGACGCCACCGTGAAGGGCGGCACGTATTTCCCGATGACGGTGAAGAAGCATCTGCGCATGCAGGAGATCGCGCGCGAGAACCGGCTGCCGTGCATCTATCTGGTCGATTCCGGCGGCGCGTTCCTGCCGCTGCAGGACGAGGTCTTCCCCGACCGGGAGCATTTCGGCCGGATCTTCTACAACCAGGCGCGGATGAGCGCCGAGAACATCCCGCAGATCGCGGTGGTGATGGGCTCGTGCACCGCCGGCGGCGCCTACGTGCCGGCGATGAGCGACGAAAGCGTCATCGTGAAGGAACAGGGCACGATCTTCCTCGGCGGTCCGCCGCTGGTGAAGGCGGCGACCGGCGAGGTCGTGGATGCCGAGACCCTCGGCGGCGCCGACGTGCATACCAGCGTCTCCGGCGTGGCCGATCATTTCGCCGAGGACGATCGCCACGCGCTGCAGATCGCGCGCAACCTGGTCGGCAATCTCAATCGCCGCAAGACGCTGCCGCTCGCGGTGCGCGCGTCGAGCGAGCCGCTGTATCCGGCCGAAGAACTCTACGGCATCGTGCCGAAGGACACCCGCCGTCCGTTCGATATCCGCGAAGTCGTCGCACGCATCGTCGACGGCTCGGACTTCGACGAATTCAAGGCGCGCTACGCCAAGACGCTCGTCACCGGCTTCGCGCATCTGCACGGCTATCCGGTGGGCATCGTCGCCAACAACGGCATCCTGTTCGCCGAAAGCGCGCTCAAGGGCGCGCATTTCATCGAGCTGTGCAACCAGCGCGGGATCCCGCTGGTGTTCCTGCAGAACATCACCGGCTTCATGGTCGGCCGCAAGTACGAAAACGCCGGCATCGCGAAGGACGGCGCGAAGATGGTCACCGCGGTGGCCTGCTCCAGCGTGCCGAAGTTCACCGTGGTCATCGGCGGCAGCTTCGGGGCCGGCAATTACGCGATGTGCGGCCGCGCCTACGGCGCGCGGTTCCTGTGGATGTGGCCGAACGCGCGGATAAGCGTGATGGGCGGCGAACAGGCGGCGAGCGTGCTGTCGACGGTGAAACGCGACGGCATCGAGGCCGCCGGCAAGGCGTGGACGCCGGACGAGGAAGAGGCCTTCAAGGCGCCGATCCGCGACCAGTACGAAACCCAGGGCAACCCCTACTACGCCAGCGCGCGACTGTGGGACGACGGCGTGATCGACCCGACCGATACCCGCCGCGTCCTCGGTCTGGGCATCTCCGCGTCGCTGAACGCGCCGATCGAACCGGCGCGGTTCGGCGTGTTCCGGATGTGATCCGCGACCCTGCGTCTTCCAACGTTTTCGAACATTCTCCGGACCTCATGATCGTCGGCATCGACCTCGGCACCACCCACTCCCTCATCGGCGCCTATCGCGAGAATGCGCCGGTCCTGTTCCCGAACGCGCTCGGCGATTTCCTCACGCCGTCGGTGGTCAGCGTCGACGGCGACACCGTGCTCGTCGGACAGGCCGCGCGCGACCGGTTGATCAGCCATCCGAATCACACGGTCGCGTCGTTCAAGCGCTGGATGGGTACGGCGCGCGAGACCCGGCTCGGCGACCGCAGCTTCCGTCCGGAGGAACTCTCGGCGCTGGTGCTGCGTTCGCTGCTCGCCGACGCCGAGGCGGCGCTGGGCGGGAAGATCGAGGAAGCCGTGATCAGCGTGCCGGCGTATTTCTCGGATGCGCAGCGCAAGGCCACGCGCACCGCGGGCGAACTGGCCGGCGTGCGCGTGGAGCGTCTGATCAACGAACCGACCGCCGCGGCGCTGGCCTACGGCCTGCAGAGCCGCGACGGCGAAGGCCGATTCCTGGTCTTCGACCTCGGCGGCGGCACCTTCGACGTGTCGATCCTCGAATGCTTCGACAGCGTATTCGAGGTCCACGCCAGCGCGGGCGACAATTTCCTCGGCGGCGAGGATTTCCTCGATACGCTGATCGACGCCTTCTGCCGCGACAGCGACCTGCGCCGGCAGGCCATTCCCGCGCAGGAGTACGGCCAGCTGCGTCGTCGCCTGGAGCAGTTCAAGCGCGAGATCGGCGCCGCCGCGCCGCCGACCCTGCAGATCGCCATCGGCGGCCGCGACTACGTCTGGAGCCTCGACGAAGAGCGCTTCTCGCAGCTGTCCGAACCGCTGGTGCAGCGCATGCGCGCGCCGATCGAACGCGCGATGCGCGACGCCAAGCTGCAGCCGTCGCAGCTCGACGAGATCGTGCTGGTGGGCGGCGCGAGCCGCATGCCGCTGGTCGCGCGACTGGTCTCGCGGATGTTCGGCCGGCTGCCGCTGCGGCACGTCAATCCGGACCAGGCCATCGCGCTCGGCGCCAGCGTCGCGTCCGGGCTGAAGTCGCGCAATTCGAAGCTCGAGGAGATCATCCTCACCGACGTCTGTCCGTACACGCTGGGCACGCAGATCGCCCGTCGCGACGGCCACGGCCAGGTGCATACCGGCTTCTTCCATCCGATCATCCTGCGCAACAGCACGGTTCCGATCAGCCGCGAGGACCAGTTCTTCCCGATGCACGACAATCAGCAGAAGCTGACCATCGACATCTTCCAGGGCGAGAATCCGCTGGTCGCCAACAACATCAAGCTCGGCGAGATCACCGTCGATCTCGACAAGCGCCGGCAGACCGACGAGAACGGCGTGACCGTGCGGTTCACCTACGACATCAACGGCCTGCTGCAGGTGGAAGTGACCGAGCACGCGACCCAACGTCGTCACGAACTGCTGCTCGAACAGAATCCGGGGCTCATGACGCCGGAAGAGATCCGCGCGCGACTGGCGGCGCTGGCGCAATTGAAGATCCATCCGCGCGACCAGCAGGAGAACATCGCGGTGCTCGCACGCGCGGAACGCCTGTACGAGGAATTCCTGCACGAACGCGAGCGACTGCAGGAATGGATCATGCATTTCCGCGCGACGCTGGACACCCAGGACACGACGCTGATCGCGCGCCAGCGCGACCAGTTCGCCGAAGCCCTGGACGCGCTCGAAGCGCAGGGCTGAACACCGGATGCGCTGGGCGTTCCGGGTGCTGGGCCTACCCCACGACGCCGACGAGCGCGCGATCAAGCGCGCATACGCCGCGAGACTGAAGCTCGCGCGGCCGGACGAGGATGCGGACGCTTTCCAACGCTTGAACGAAGCGTACCGGGCCGCGCTGGCGTTCGCCGCGCAACGGCGCGCCTTCGCCGGAACGGACGCGTCCGTCGACGATGTCATCGACAATTCCGACGACGGCTCCGACGAGGGCGCCGATGCGGAAGCGCTCGTCGAGGCGACGCCCGACCTCGCCGGAACGGAAACCTCACAGGTCGACGCTTCGATGTCCGAAGCGTCGCAGCGCACCGAAGATGCGGGTCGCCCCGCGCCGCCGCCGCTGCCCCCGCTGCAGTCCGAAACGCCCCTGCAGCCGGAAACGCCCGAGGATGTGTCGGAACGCATGTCGGAGGGTGCCCGCGAGGACGGCGCCGTCTCGCTGGACGACTTCCTCGACGCCTGCCTCGAAGCCGCCACCCTCGGCGATCCGCGCGAACTGGAGCGCTGGCTGTTGTCGCAACCGGCGCTGTGGTCGCTGGAACACAAGGCGGCGATCGGCCACTGGCTGCTGCAACGCATGGCCGCGCAGCGGCCGCCGATGCCGGAGCGCAATTTCGACCAGATCGCCCGGTTCTTCGGTTACAACGATCTCGGCAGCGGCTACGACCCGCTGATGCTGATGGGTTTGCGCGACCAGTCCGACGCCGCGTGGCGGCAATGGCGATCCGAGCAGCGACAACAGCGCTGGATCGATGCGCAGACGCAGGCCCAGGCGCAAATGTCGGGCCCGCAGCAGCGCGCTCCGGGCGGACCGCTTCCCCCTTCGGCGTTCTCCTTCAATTCCTACGCGAGGAAGCGACCGACGCAGGGACGCGATCCGGGCGAAGTCGACTGGAACGAGATCATGTCGCGGCCCGAGCCTCCCCGCGATCGGCGCCCCTCCGGATCCGGCGAGGGATCGCTGCTGCCGCGCTGGCTGGTGTTCATTCTGATCCTCATGCTGATCCGCTGCGCGGGGTACTTCCGCGACCATGGCGACGGATCGCCCTCCAGCGGGAACGGCCTGCGCATCGAAACGGCACCGCTCGTGATCGAAAGGGGGCTTGCATGAGCGGGCACTGGGCGTTCCGGCACCTCGGTCTGGATCGCGACGCCGACGAGCGCGCGATCAAGCGCGCCTACGCGACCAGACTGAAGATCACGCGTCCCGACGAGGATCCCGAAGGTTTCCAGGCGCTCAACGAGGCGTATCGGGCGGCGTTGGACTGGGCGCAGTCCCGGCAGGACTCCGAGCCGACCGGGTTCGTCCGCATCACGTCGATGTCGACGACGATCGCGATCGAAACGCCCGACGCCGACCGGGATACGGGCGCTCGCGACAATCGCCGGGACGACGATGTCGCTGCCGATGGACGACGCGACGCCGGCGGACATGCCGACGAAGGCCTCGCCTCCCCGGATGACGTCGACGCCGGCGCGGCGGTCGATGCCGACGACCGGGGCGCCGATACCGACGCGGACGATTCCGAAGAGGTCCGGTCGTTCGCGAGCCTCGAACCCGAAGCGCCGGATGCGATCGCCGACTTCGATCCCGATGCCTTCTACGATGCGTGCGTCTCGATCACCGCGCGCGGCCGCGAAGGCGAACTGGCGCGTTGGCTCAACGCGCAACCGATGCTGTGGTCGCTGGAACACAAGACGCAGATCGCGCATTGGCTGCTGCAGCAGTTGCACATGCGGCGTCCGCCGATCGAGCGTCGACGCTTCGATCTGCTGGCGAACTTCTTCGGACTCGACGACCTGCATGCGGGCGTCGACGCGTTCTGGGTACATCGCATCCGCCACCGCCTGCACCTGGCGTGGGAGGTACAGACGCAACAGTTGCGCACGCTGGCGGAGCGCACCGGGCTGAACGGCGGCAGCGTGGCCTCGAACCTGCGCCAGGCGGGCCGCGTCCTGCATCAGCTGTCGTTGCCGCTGCGGTGGTCGCAGGCGCTGCGTGCGGCGCTGGTTCCGGGCTACCCGAGTGCGGTGCGCGGCTTCCTGTATCGGCTCGATTTCGGCGATCTCGGCGATCTGCCGCCGCCGATCCGCGAAGACCAGATCGCGTTCTGGGACGCCGCGGGCGACCGCAGCCGTCTCTCGCGGCCGCGTTGGGCCGTGGGCGCGGCGCGCTGCGTCGCCTACTCGGCGCTCGCCATCCTCGGCATGCTGCTGGTGAAGGCGATGACCCCGGGCATCGAGATCGACCCGTCCGTTGCGATCAAGACCAGCCTGACGCTGTTCGGACTGATGACCTTCGCCTGGCTCGCGGCGGTGGGCGGCCAGTTCTGCCTGGCCTGGCTCGCCGCACCGCCGTCCGAGGACGTGCCCCTGCCCTGGCTGCGCACCGCGTTCGTGCCGCTGCTGGTCGGCCTGTCGTTTGCGCTGTACCGCTTCGCCGGTTTCGAATTCGGGGCGATCGCGATGGCGGGCGCGGCCCTGTTCGTCGCGACGCTGCGCTGCCGCGACCTGATCGGCGCGTGGTTCGCCGGACGTTTCACGCTGCGCGTGTGGCACCTGTGGCTGGTCCTGCCCCTGATCGTCCTGATCGCATGGTTCGCCCGGCAGCACGCGGCGCTCGTCATCGTCGCGACGCTGTCGGGCGCATTGCTGCTGTGGGCGGTGGAACTCGGCCTGCGACGCCGATCAAACTGAACGCCGAAGAAACACGCGCGCGCCCGTGGGCCGCGATTCTGCTGCCGCAGTCACACCCGTGCCATCGTCCCGACGATAAGGTTGAAAGTCCTGCCGCACGCTGCCGGCGTTTCCGGAGCCCTTCCAATGGCCATCTTCAATCAGTCCAATCCCAGCAAGAAAGACGGCGCTCCAGTCGCCGACACCCCGAGCTTCGCCGCCCGTGAAACCGTGGCGACGCCCGCCAACACCGACTTCTCTCCGGCCACCTTCCCGCGCACCGGCGCCGCGCCCGAACCGGCACCGGCCACCAAGGAATCGCTGATCGCCGCCGACCTCACCATCGAGGGCAAGATCGAAGGTTCCGGGCATGTCCGCATCGCCGGCAGGTTCAAGGGCGACGTCAACGTGCAGGGCGACCTGTCGCTGGAACGCGGCGCGAAACTGAACGGCGGCGTCCGCGCCAAGAAGGTGGTGGTCGCCGGCGAACTCGAAGGCAACATCGAATCGGCGGCACGGGTCGAACTGCTCGAAAGCTCGGTGCTCATCGGCGACGTCAAGGCCGGCACGCTGACCGTCGCGGCGGGCTCCAAGATCCGCGGCCACATCGACTGCGGCTGGGAAAGCGGCGGCGGCCAGAAGACCAGCGGCAAGGAGCCGGCCTCCGAATCGTGAGCGCCCGCCCCGGCACCGCGGGCGCCACCCGCGAGTGCCCGCACTGCAAGGCGAACATCCTCGAAAGCGCGGTCATCTGCCCCGCGTGCAAGCACTACCTGCGCTACGACTCCGACGCCCGGCCGGCGAGGCCGCAGCATGTTCCTCTGCAGGTCGAGGGCACCATCCGCCATCCGGCGGATGGCGACCCCTGGGAATATTCGGTCGTGGTGGTGATCCGCGACGAACGCGGCGAGGAAGTGGCGCGCAAGGTCGTCGGCGTCGGCGCGATGCACGCCGGCGATGAGCGCAGTTTCACGCTGTCGGTGGAAGTGTTCGAGGCCAAGGGCGCGAAACCGCGGAAGCATTGAGCGCGGGGCGAAGCCGCCAACAGGGTCGGCAGGCTGTACGGGCCGCGTGCGTACCGCATCGCATCATCGTTTCTCGATCGCCTTTTCGCCGCCGCAGGCTTCGCATATCTCGAACGACGCCCAATGGGTTTCGCCGTCCGCGTATTCCCTGCAGGCCTCGCCTTCGCCCCGACACGTCGGGCACCAGACGAAACCATGCATCGCTCGCGAGTCGCCCTTGCGCACATTCGCCATGAACAGGCGCCTGCGGATCGCGGTCACGACGCCTTCGGATGGCATGGCGTTCGGAGTACCCGACTTCCTAGGATGCGTCGTCTTTCGCGCAACCGTCGCAGTTGCCGCAGCCTTCGGCTCTGCCGATCGACGGCGGCGCGATCCACCGTCCGAAAGTCCGCAACCACGACGGTCGTCCCTCCCGTACCAACGGCAAGGCAAGCGCGATGCGCAGGCGACGCGCGGCGCCGGGGGCCTGCTTGCGGAACACCACCCAGGCGCTGATCGCGACCGCGATCGCGACGATCAGATACTGCAGCGCGAGCGAGGCCTGCGACGACATGCCCATCACCCCGCGCCGAGCGCGACCGCGACCTGGTAGGTGATCAGCGCCGCCAGATAGGCGAGACCGAACAGGTAGACCGTCGCGAAGCCCATCTGCTTCCAGGAGTTGGTTTCGCGCTTGATCGTGGCGAGCGTCGAGATGCACATCGGCGCGTAGATGTACCAGACCAGCAGCGAGAGCGCGGTGGCGAGGCTCCAGTCCTGGGCGATCAGCGGCGACAGCGCCTGCGCAGCGGCGTCGTCGTCGACCGCGGACAGCGCATAGACCGTCGCCAGCGAAGACACGGCGACTTCGCGCGCGGCGAGGCCGGGAATCAGGGCGATGCAGATGCGCCAATCGAACCCCAGCGGCGCGAACACCGCGGTCATGGCGTGGCCGATGCGGCCGGCGAAGCTGTAGTCGATGGCCGGGCCGACCGCGTCGGCCGGCGGCGCCGGGAACGAGAGCAGGAACCACAACAGGATGGTCAGCGCGAGGATGATGCCGCCGACGCGCTTGAGGAAGATCGCCGCGCGCTCCCACAGGCCGATCAGCAGATCGCGCGGATGCGGGACGCGGTAGGACGGCAGTTCCAGCATCAGCGCGTGCTCGCTCTTGTCGCGCCGCCAGCGCTTCATCACCGTCGCCACCAGCAGCGCGCTGACCACGGCGGCCACGTAGAGGCCGAACAGCACCAGCCCCTGCTGGTTGAACACGCCCCACACCTGACGCTGCGGCACGAACGCGCCGATCAGCAGCGCGTAGACCGGCAATCTCGCCGAGCAGGTCATCAGCGGCGCGACGAGGATGGTGGCCAGCCGATCGCGCGGGTCCTGGATGCTGCGCGTGGCCATGATCCCCGGCACCGCGCAGGCGAAGCTGGACAGCAGCGGGATGAAGCTGCGCCCGGACAGTCCGGCCTTGTACATCAGCCGGTCGAGCAGGAACGCCGCGCGCGGCAGATAGCCGGATTCCTCCAGCGCGAGAATGAAGGCGAAGAGGATGAGGATCTGCGGGAGGAAGATCACCACGCCGCCGAGCCCGGCGATCACGCCATCGACGAGCAGGCTCTTCAGCGGCCCCTCCGGCATCGCCGCACCGGCCCGCTCCCCCAGCCACACGGTCGCGGCGTCGATCCCGTCCATCAGCGGCGTCGCCCAGGCGTAGACCGCCTGGAAGATCAGGAACATCACCAGCGTCAGCGTCAGCAGGCCGACGACGGGGTGCAACAGCCAGCGATCGAGCGCATCGTCCACGCGCGCGGTGCGGGTGGGCATGCGCACCGCGAGCTCGATCAGGCGACGCGTCTCCGCATGCAGATCGGCGGCTTCGGGCACGGTGCGTGCGGGCGGATGCAGGCGTTCGGCCATCGCATCCAATTGCGCGACGAGGGCCCGGCCACCGTCGCGACGCACGGCCACGGTCTCGACCACCGGGATGCCCAGTTCGCGCTGCAGGGCGTACAGGTCGATGTCGATGCCGCGGCGTCGGGCCGCGTCCATCATGTTCACCGCCAGCACCATCGGCTTGCCGAGTTCGCGCACTTCGAGCGCGAAACGCAGGTGCAGACGCAGATTGGTCGCATCGACCACGCACACCAGGACGTCGGGCGCGGGTTCGCCCGGATAGAAGCCGCGGCAGATGTCGCGGGTCACCGCTTCGTCGAGACTGGCGGCGTGGAAACTGTAGGCACCGGGCAGATCCAGCAGCACGAAGCTGCGCCCGCCCGGCGATTGGAGGCGGCCTTCCTTGCGTTCGACGGTGACGCCGGCGTAGTTGGCCACCTTCTGGCGGCTGCCGGTGAGCAGATTGAACAACGCGGTCTTGCCGCAGTTCGGATTGCCGACCAGGGCCAGGCGCAGCGGCTGCGCGGCGGCGCTCACGTCGCGTCCCCGTTGCGCAGATGGACGCGCTCGGCTTCGCTGCGACGCAGGGCGAAGCGTGTGTAACCGATCTGAACCAGCAGCGGCTCGGCGCCGAAGGGGCCCGCGGCCACGACCTGCACCGGCTCGCCGGCGACGAACCCGAGTTCACGCAGACGCCGGGCGATGGCGTCGTTGGGCCCGCGCTCCTGCACGTCCTCGACGATGGCGCCCTTCCGCGGCGGCAATTCGGTCAGCTTCACGTCCGATCCCAAATGGGAATTGTTCTCATTCTATACCACGAACCGGGGCGAGGCACCGATCCGGATCAATTTCCGCCGGCATCGTTCCATCGCGATCGCCGACGTACGTCCCGCCCATCGCGGGCGACCGGATATCATTCGACCACCGCAAAACGGAAGCCGCGCATGTCCGATTCGCTGCAGCACCATCGCAATGGCCCGGTCGTGCGCCTGCGCCTGCACCGGCCGGACCTGCACAACGCCTTCGACGCCGATCTGATCGGCACCCTCACCGCGGCGCTGGACGCGCTGGCCGAAGACCGCACGGTGCGGGTGGTCGTCCTGGAAGGCGCCGGCGCCAGTTTCTCGGCGGGCGCCGACCTCAACTGGATGCGCGGCATGACCACCGCGACCGAAGACGAGAACCGCGCCGACGCCCTGGCGCTCGCCCGGTTGATGCGCGTCCTCGACGAACTGCCCCACCCGACCATCGCCCGCGTCCAGGGGGCGGCCTTCGGCGGCGGCGTCGGTCTGATCGCCTGCTGCGACATCGCCATCGGCGTGCCGGAAGCGAAGTTCGGACTGACCGAGAGCAGGCTCGGCCTGCTGCCGGCGGTCATCTCCCCCTACGTCGTCGCCGCGATCGGCCCGCGTCAGGCGCGCCGATGGTTCGCCACCGCGGAGCTCTTCGATGCCGCCGAAGCGCACCGGATCGGTCTGCTGCATGCGGTCGTCCCCGCGGAGGCGCTGGACGACGCCGTCCATCGCCAGATCGACCTGCTGCTCAAGGCCGGCCCGCATGCGGCGAGTCACGCGAAACAGCTCGTGCGCCGGGTCGCCGCCAGCCACGACCGCAACCGGCTGGATCGCGACAACGCCGATCTGATCGCCCGGCTGCGGGTCTCGCCGGAAGGCCAGGAAGGTCTCGGCGCCTTCCTCGACAAGCGCAAGCCCGGCTGGTCGCCCTGAGCGCGACGCGGCCACGACCCGACACCGAAGGAAACGACAGGAGCCCGCCATGCTCGACCATCTTGGTTTCGCCGTCGCCGACTATCCGCGCAGCCGCGCCTTCTATGAGCGCGTGCTGGCGCCGCTGGGTTTCGGCGTGGTCATGGAAGTGACGAAGGAGATGAGCGGCGGCTACGAAGGCTGCGGCTTCGGCCCGCCGGGCAAGCCCGCGTTCTGGGTGGGCCGGGGGACCGGCGAACCCGGCCGCGGCATGCACATCGCCTTCACCGCGAAAACGCGCGCGGAGGTCGATGCCTTCCATGCCGCCGCGCTCGCGGCAGGCGGCATCGACAACGGCGCGCCCGGCCTGCGCCCGCACTATCACCCGCATTACTACGGCGCGTTCGCATTCGATCCGGACGGCCACAACATCGAAGCCGTCTGCCACGCACCGGAATGAACCATGCCATCGCCCATCCTGAATCTCGACGACGTTGAACTGATCGATCTCGCCGAACGCGCCCGACAGCGCGGCAGCGAAATGCCCACCGCCCGTTTCGGCGGACGCATCGGCCCGATCGCGCCGCGCATCGGCGCGCGCAAGCTCGGTTACAACCTCACCGAGATCGCGCCCGGCAAGGCCGCGTTCCCGAAGCATTCTCATCGCGCGAACGAGGAAATGTTCTTCGTACTCGAAGGTCGCGGCGAACTGCGCCTCGGCGATGCGACGCATCCGATACGCGCTGGCGATGTGATCGCCTGCCCGCCCGGCGGTCCGGAGACGGCGCATCAGTTGATCAACACCGGCACCACCGTGCTGAAATTCCTGGCGGTGAGCACGATGGAATTCCCGGAGATCTGCGAGTACCCCGATTCGAACAAGCTGAACGCGATCACCGGCATGGGTCCCGACGACTTCCGCCACCTGGCCCGCCACGGCGAAGGCCTCGACTACTGGGACGGCGAAGCCTGATGTTCTCGAAGATCCTCATCGCCAATCGCGGCGAGATCGCCTGTCGCGTGATCCGCACCTGCCGTCGGCTCGGCATCCGCACCGTCGCCGTGTATTCCGACGCCGACGCCGATGCGCAACACGTGCGCCAGGCCGACGAAGCCTGGCATATCGGCGGCGCGCGCCCGCAGGACAGCTATCTGCGCGGCGAAACCATCCTCGAAGTCGCGCTGAAATCGGGCGCGCAGGCGATCCATCCCGGCTACGGTTTCCTCAGCGAGAACGCGGACTTCGCCGACGCGGTGGAGGCCGCAGGCGTCGTCTTCATCGGCCCCAAGGCCGCGTCGATGCGGAAGATGGGCAGCAAGGCCGGCGCCAAGCAGCTGATGCACGCCGCGGGCGTGCCGGTGGTGCCCGGTTACACCGGCGAGGACCAGTCGCCGGACCTCCTGCAGCGCGAGGCCGACGCGATCGGCTATCCGCTGATGATCAAGGCCGCGCACGGCGGCGGCGGCAAGGGCATGCGCATCGTGCGCAGCACGGCGGAGTTCCTGCCGAATCTCGAAAGCTGTCAGCGCGAAGCGCGCAACGCCTTCGGCCGCGATCGCGTGCTGCTGGAACGTTACGTCGAAAAACCTCGCCACATCGAGATCCAGATCTTCGGCGACGCCTTCGGCGAAGTGATCCATCTCAACGAGCGCGAATGCTCGGCGCAGCGCCGCTACCAGAAGGTGCTGGAGGAATCGCCTTCGCCCTTCCTCACCCCGGAACTGCGCGAGGCGATGGGCGCGGCGGCGGTGCAGGCCGGACGCGCGATCGACTACCAGAACGCCGGCACGGTGGAGTTCATCGTCGGCCAGGACGGCGGCTTCTATTTCATGGAGATCAACACCCGGCTGCAGGTGGAGCATCCGGTCACCGAGTACGTGACCGGACTGGATCTGGTCGAGTGGCAGTTGCGCGTCGCCGCCGGCGAACGCCTGCCGAAGGCCCAGCACGAGATCGCGCAGCGCGGCCACGCCATCGAAGTACGGCTGTACGCGGAAGATCCGGAGGCCGGGTTCCTGCCCGGCTCGGGCAAACTGACCCGCCTGCGCCTGCCCGCATCGGACGCGCACGTGCGGCTCGACCGCGGCGTGATCGAAGGCGACACCGTCACCATCTTCTACGACCCGATGATCGCCAAGCTGATCGTCTGGGACGAGGATCGCCCGCGCGCGCTGGCTCGCCTGCAAGAGGCGCTGGCGCAGTGCGCGATCGAAGGCCCGAAGTCGAACGTGGCCTTCCTCGAACGCCTGATCCGACACCCGAGCGTGGTCGAAGCGACCATCGACACCGGCACCCTGGACCGCGAGCTCGACGACTTCATGCCCAAACCCGCGCCGCCGGCGCAGGCCCGCCTCGCGCGCATGGCCGCGGCGACCGCCGCGCTGATGCGGGAAGAAGCGCAGACCCGAGCGCAGGCCGCCACCGGTCCCGATCCGACCTCGCCGTGGGCGCTGGCCGACGGCTGGCGATCGGGCCATGCCGGCCAGCGCCGGTTGGTGCTCGACGACGGCCGCGAACGTCACACGCTGATCGCCCACGGCAGCGGCGGCGATTATCGGATCCAGGATGCCGAGGGCGATCTGCAGGTGCGCGGCGCGCGCCTGCAGGACGGCCTGCTGAGCGCGCGTTTCGAGGGCATGCGCTCTGATGGCATGCACTCCGACGGCATGCATCCCGGCGGCATGAGCCACCGCCTGCGGCTGGACGCCGACGGCGGTTCCGGCGCATCCTCGCGCCTGGAGGTGCACGATGGCGAACGCCGCTGGCGCTTCGCGCGGGTACCGGCGTATCAGCCCGCGGACGAAGGCGCAGGCGCCGCCGGCGACCGCGCGCTGGCGCCGATGCCCGGGCGCATCGTCCTGATCCGCACGCAGGTGGGGGACCATGTCGTGGAAGGCCAGGAACTGCTGGTGATGGAAGCGATGAAGATGGAGCTGACGCTGAAGGCGCCGCGCGACGGCGTCGTCGCCGAAATCCGCGTCGCCGCCGGCGATTTCGTCGAGGCCGACGCGGCGCTTGTCGTACTGGGAGACGCGGCGTGATCGCCAACGCATCGCGCGCGATCGGTCTGTTCGCCGCGATGCTCGTCGCCGGCTGCGTCACGTTCGAGCACGCCCCCTCCGCGACGCTCGGCTGCGACCCCGCACTGATCGGTCCTTGGCTCCCGGAAGAGACCGAGAACGGCGCCCCGCAACCGCCCGGCACCGTCGCCGCCACCGAGAGCGGCGAATGCCGACTGTCGGCGCCGGAACGGGACGGGACCATCGGCACGCAGTTGTTCCGCACCTTCGATCTCGACGGCGCCCGCTATCTCGTCGTCGAAGAAGAGGCGCCGCTCAGCATCGTCGATGGCGACGGACGCGTCGTCGATACCTGGCCGAAGAGTCGGGTCGCGTTGTACCGCTATCGCATCGAGGGGGACCGCGTCTTCGTCTGGACGACCGACTTCGATACCGCGCTCGGAATCCATGCGGACGGCGTCGTCGTGCGCACCAACGCGACCCGGACCATGCCCGGCCGCGAGCGTACGCCGCCGACCGCAGCGATGCTCTCCGGCAGCCGGGACGCCCTGGCCGCGATGCTCCGCGAGCAGGGAGACGGCCTGTATTCCGGTCTCGCCCCCGCCAAGGCCACGTCGTTGCGCCGCGTCGACACCGGGGTCTCCCCATGACCGACGCCGTCCGCATCGTCGAAGTCGGCCCGCGCGACGGCCTGCAGAACGAAAAGACGCTCGTGCCGGCGACGGCCAAGATCGAACTGATCGACCGGCTCTCCGCCACCGGCCTGCGCAGCATCGAGGCCACCAGCTTCGTGAGTCCGAAATGGGTGCCGCAACTCGCCGACGCCGCCGAAGTGTATGTCGGCATCGCGCGGAAACCCGGCGTCCGCTACCCGGTGCTGGTGCCGAACGAGCAGGGCTACGAGCGCGCCCGCGCGGTCGGCGTCGACGAGATCGCGGTCTTCACCGCCGCCTCGGAAGCCTTCAACCGGAAGAACATCAACGCGTCGATCGAGGAATCGCTGCAGCGGTTCGCGCCGGTGATCGCGCGCGCGCAGGCCGACGGCGTCGCCGTGCGCGGTTACGTGTCCACCGTGCTCGGCTGCCCCTATCAGGGCGAAGTCCCGCTCGCGGACGTGGTGCGCGTGGCGAGCGCGCTGCACGCGATGGGCTGCTACGAGATCTCGCTCGGCGACACGATCGGCATCGGCACCCCGGGCAAGGCCGCGGCGATGCTGCGCGCGGTCGCCTCGGAAGTCCCCGTGTCCGCGCTCGCGGTGCATTTCCACGACACCTACGGACAGGCGCTCGCGAACGTGCTGCCCTGCCTCGACGCCGGCGTGCGCGTGGTCGACGCCGCGGTCTCCGGCACCGGCGGCTGTCCGTACGCCAGGGGCGCGAGCGGCAATGTCGCCACCGAGGACGTGGTGTACATGCTGCACGGCATGGGCTTCGATACCGGCATCGACCTCGACGCGCTCAGCGACACCGGGCGCTGGCTGTCGCGGCTGCTCGGCCGCGACACCGGCAGCAAGGTGTCGCGTGCGACCGAAGGCGCGCGGAGCACGGCATGACCGAAACCGGGCCCGATCCGACGCTGCCGACGTCCGCCGACACCGCGCGGACCCTGGAGGCGCTGGAGCGCGCCCGCAACGACCCGTCGCTCGATCCGGACACCCGCACACTGCTCGACCGCGCCCACGCCGCGCTGCTCGCCGCGATCGCCGAAACCGAAGCCGAGCGTCTGCGCTACACGGCGCTGTTCGACGCCGTGCCCGATCCGGTCAGCATCCTCGACTGGGACGGTACCGTGCTCGACCTCAACAAGGCCGGGATGGCGGCGTATCGCCGACCGCGCGAGGAGATCGTCGGCAAACCCATCGAAGTGCTCAATCCCGACCTGCCCAAGGACCACATGGAGCCCGTCTGGGAAGCGCTGAAGCACGGCGGGACCTACGTCGTCGAAGTCGCGAACATGCGCGGCGACGGCAGCCGCTTTCCGGTGGAAGTGCATTCCGCCGGCTTCGAGCATCTGGGCAAGAAGCGGATCGTCGCGGTCGCGCGCGATCTCAGCCGTCGCTGGCAGGCCGAAACCCGCTACCGCCTGCTGATGGAATCGATCGACGTCGGCGTGATCCTGTTCGACCGCGACCTCCAGGTCGTCTCCGCCAATCCGGCCGCGCACCGGATCCTTGGCGCGCCCTCCACCGAGAGCGTGCGCGATTTCCTCCGCGACCTGCCCACGGGCTGGAAGATCGTCGACGAACACGGCCATCCGCTCGACACCGCCCACTGGCCCGTGGTGCGCGCGCTGCAGACCGCGCACGTCATCCGCAACACCGTGATCGGCATCTACCATCTCCCGACCCGGCGCATGTCGTGGATCACCGTCACCAGCGTCCCCGTGTTCGAGGCCGACGGCACCGAACCTCGGTACGTCTTCGCGATGTTCAGCGACGTGACCACGCTCAAGCGCGACAACATGCTGTTCGATCGCGCGCAGGGACTGGCCCGCATCGGCGGCTGGGAATGGGATCGCGGCCGCCAGCGGCTCTACCTCACCCACGAGGCGCAGCGCATCCTCGGCCGCATCCCGATCCCGCAGGTCGTCGACGAGATGATCGCCGGCGTCGTCCCCGCCGATCGCCAGCGCATGCGCACCGCGATCGACCGGCTGATGGAGAACGGCGGCAGCTTCGATCTCGAACTGCAATACCAGCGCAGCGACCATCGCACCTGCTGGGTCCGCGTGATCGGCGAAGCCGACACCGGCGACCCCGGCACGTCGCGGATCGTCGGCACCCTGCAGGACATCACCGAACGCAAGCATGCCGAGGAAACGCTGCGGGTGCAGGCGCGCACCGACCCGCTCACCGGTCTCCTCAATCGCGACGCGATCCTGGTCGAACTCGACCTGCGCATGCAGGACCCGACGCACGCCGAGGTCGCCGTGCTCTACGTCGACCTCGATCGCTTCAAGGTCATCAACGACGTGCTCGGCCACGCCGCCGGCGACGAACTGCTCGCCGCGGCCGCGCAGCGCATCTCCACCGCGGTCGGCGGCGAAGGGCTGGTCGCGCGTTTCGGCGGCGACGAATTCCTGATCGTGTGCAACCTCGCCGACGACGAGCACCGCCCCGAGCGGATCGCCGGCGCCATCCTCAACGCGCTCAACGACAGCTTCCGCTTCGACAACGAGGAATTCACGATCACCGCGAGCATCGGCATCGCCCGCGCGCCGTCCGACGGCGAACGGCCGCAGACGCTGATCCAGAACGCAGACGCCGCGATGTACGACAGCAAGCGCCGCTCGCGCAACGCCTGGCAGGCGTTCACGCCGGCGCTGGCCCAGACCCAGGCCGACCGGCTGTGGATGGAAACCCATCTGCGCCGCGCCGCCGACAACGGCGAATTCCACCTCGTCTACCAGCCGCAGGTCGATCTGCTCACCGGCCGCATCGTCGCCGCCGAAGCCCTGATCCGCTGGCAGAACCACCTGCTCGGCGAACTGCGTCCGGACCGCTTCATCAGCCACGCCGAAACCACCGGCGACATCGTGCGCATCGGCAACTGGGTGCTGCGCGAAGCCTGCCGCCAGGTCGCGGCCTGGCGCGACGCCGGGCTCGGCATCGTCCGCGTCGCGGTCAACGTCTCCTACCGCCAGTTCGTCGGCGAGGATCTGGCCGAGGCCGTGCAGCGCATCCTCGACGAGTTCCATCTGCCCGGCGTGGCGCTCGAACTCGAATTCACCGAACGGGTGCTGATCGAGGACGCGCCCGACACGTTGCGCACCTTCGCCGACCTGCGCGAAATGGGCGTGGTCCTCACCATCGACGATTTCGGCGAAGGCTACAGCGCGCTCAACTACCTGCGCCGACTGCCGATCCATGGCCTGAAACTCAGCCAGTTGTTCGTCGAGGGCGTGCCCGGCAACAACTCCGACGTGGCGGTCTGCCAGGCCGTCGTCGGCATCGCCCGCAGTCTCGGCCTGGGCCTCGTCGCCGAGGGCGTGGAATCGGAAGCGCAGCGGCAGTTCCTGCTGCGCCTCGGCGTCCCGATCGCGCAGGGCTTCCTGTTCGCGCCCGGACTCAAGCCCGACGAATTCGCCCGCCGACTCGAACTCGGCGGCCTCCATCCCTCCGCCGCGCACTGACATGGCCGACACCTTCCGCATCCGTCCCATCGAAGCCCGCGACGATGTCGCGATCGCCGCGATCATCCGCACGGTGATGCCCGAGTACGGCGCCAGCGGCTGCGGGTTCGCGATCAACGATCCCGAAGTCGACTGGATGCATCGCGCGTACGCCGAATCGCGCTCGGCCTATTTCGTGGTCGAACGCATCGGCGAGGACGGCATCGCCACGGTCGAGGGCGGCGGCGGCGTGGCGCCGCTCGCGGGCGGCGAAGACGACGTCTGCGAGCTGCGCAAGATGTACTTCCTGCCGGGGCTCCGCGGCCTCGGCGCCGGCACCGCCTTGATGGCGCGCTGCCTCGACGCCGCGCGCGGATTCGGCTTCCGGCGCTGTTACCTCGAAACCCTCACCGGCATGGATGCGGCGATGCGCCTGTACGAACGCAGCGGTTTCCGGCGCATCGACGCGCCGATGGGCGCGACCGGGCACGGCGGCTGCAACACCTTCTACCTGCGCGACATCGCGCAGAACTGAGCGGAATTTCCGACCGACTCCTGGAGGACGCACGGATGCGAATGCAGGGCAATCTGGTCAAATGGCAGGACGACCGCGGCTTCGGTTTCATCCGCACCCGCGACAGCGGCGTCGAGATCTTCGTCCACGTCTCCGAATTCCCGCGCGGCGGACGGAGACCGCAGATCGGCGACCCGCTGTCGTTCGAGATCCGCACCGGCGAGGACGGCCGCAAGCAGGCGCGTGCGGTGACCTTCGACGTGGCGGCACCCCGCGCCGAGTTTTCCGGGCATGCGCCAAGCGCATCGCGTCCGTACGACCGTCGCCCCGGTGGGGCGAGGCGGCGCGCCCGCAGCGCGCACGACCGCCCCTCGTCCTTCCGATTGTCGAGCGCGCTCATCCTCGGCGCGCTGATCGCCGCTGCCGCGTTCGGCTGGAATCGGATCGCGGACTACCGCGCCGCCGCGGCCGATGCGATCCGGGGCGTATCGGCAACGGCACCGGCGCCGGTCGCCGCGCCCGCGATGCCGGCGGCACCGCCCGCCAGCGTCGATACGAGCCGCTGCGAAGGTCGCACCCATTGCTCGCAGATGCGCTCCTGCACCGATGCCACCTGGGTCCTGCGCAATTGTCCGAACACCGCGATGGACGGCGACGGCGACGGGATCCCATGCGAACAGCAATGGTGCGGATGAGGCGTCGCCCGCAGGCCGCGGATTCCGCTTTGGGACGACAAAGAAAAACCCCGCCGGAGCGGGGTTTTTCGCGCAGCGCGGTGGCGCTTTCGATCAGAAGCTGTAGCGGCCGGAGATGCCGAACAGGTTCACGTCGCTGCTGTACTCGCCGAACAGGACATGGCGGGTGGTGTCGCTCAGGCCGATCTTCGGCGTATCCGGCTGGATGCGGGTGTACGACGCGTTGATCTCGACGTTGTCGCTCATGTTCCAGGTCAGGCCGAGCGAGTACCAGCGGCGGTCCTCGTCGGGCAGACGGGTGGTGCGGGTGCGGAACGAGGTCGGGGTTTCGTCGTAGGCGTAGCCGCCGCGGATCGTGAACTTGTCCGAGAGCTTGTAGTCCGCGCCGATCGACCAGAAACGGGTGTCGGTCCAGTCGAATTCTTCGCTGGTGGTCGGCTGGAACGGATTGTCGAAGTCGATGGTCACGGCCTGCACCGAATGCCAATCGGTTTCCGTGTAGTCGGCCATCAGGGCGAGGTTGTCGTTGAACTGCCAGGCGACGCTGAACGTGGTCACGCTCGGCGTGGTCAGCGGCGCGGTGACGCCGGTGTCGCGGAAGCCGTTGCCGAGCACCGCGAGCTGGGCGCGCTGGGCCGGAGTCAGCGGCGCGAGCGGGTTGGCGGCGAGCGCGGCCAGACCCGGCTGGGCGCCGGCGAAGCTGGTCGGCACGGTGAAGTTGGCGGTGCCCTGCAGTTCGTGGTCGATCTCGGAGCGGTGGCTCAGGCCGAGGCTCAGCGTGTCGGTCGGACGGAAGTTCACGCCGAAGATGTAGCCGAAACCGGTGTCGTCGCCGTGGACGCTGACCGAACCGTCCGCGCCCTGCGGGAGGAAGCCCGGCAACGAAGCGGCGAGGCCGAGGGTGCCGAAGTCGATCGCGTTCTCGAGGGTGGCTTCGCCGCGCTCGTAGATGATGCCGGCGCCGACCGAGAAGCGGTCGGGAACGATTTCGTAGGCCATCGACACGGTCAGGTCGACGGTCTTCACTTCCGACAGCGTCGAGGAATAGCGACCGCGCCAGTTCTTGTCGTACTCGGTCTTCAGGCCGAACGGCGCGCTGACCATGGCGCCGACGGTCAGGCCGTTGTCGAACTTGTGGATGAAGGACATGGCCGGAACCGGGGTGGGTTCGCCGATGTCGCCGCCTTCGCCGCCCGACAGCGGGGCGGTCAGCGGGCCGAGACCGACGCCGGCGAAGCCGCTGCCGTCGAATTCGGCGTTGAGGTCGATCACGGTCACGTCGGCCTGGATCGTGGTGCCTTCGAACTGGGTCATCGTCGCGGGGTTGTTCACCACGACGGATGCGTCGCCCTTGGCGACGCCGGAGCCGGCGAAGGCGCGGCCCATGGCCTTCACGCTGTTTTCTTTCAGCTGGAAGCCCGAAGCATGGGCTTGGCCGAAGGCCAGCGCGCCGGCGATGCCGAGCGCGAGCGCGGACATCTGGATGTAGCGGTTCTGGGTGTGCATTGTGCTTGCGTCTCCGTGGACAGGTGGTGGTCTCTGCGCCGCGCGACCGGACGTTTCTCCTCGTCCGTGCCGCCCCTGCCGGAAGCCCCCTCCCGACGTACGACGCCGTATGTACTATACCGCGCATGTTAACCGAAAGCTAACAAGCCTCCCATTGTGCCGGAGGCCATGGATGTCGGGGAATTTCGGCATACTCGTGCGATGTTCGTTCAGCTTCCGAACCGCCGCAGGACCGGTCTGCGCTGGGCCACGCCGCTGGTGTTCGCGACCCTCTGGCTGGCCTATCTCTGGGCCAGCACCCGGCCGGACGCGGGTCAGCGCGCCCTGCTGCAGGAATGGGGAGCGCTGACCGGCGGCCCGGCCCCGGCCGATACCTGGCTGATGCTGTGGGCCAACGAGCGCTGGCTGCGGCTCCTCACCGCGACCTTCCTACACGCCGACTGGGCCCACCTGCTCGGCAATCTCGTGTTCCTGCTGATCTTCGGACTCCCCGCGGAACGGGCCATGGGACCCTGGCGCTTCCTGGCGCTGTTCCTCCTGGGCGGAACGCTCGCGAATCTGGCGACCGTGTTCATGATCGGCACCCCGGAGCGGCTGCTGATCGGCGCCAGCGGCGCGGTTTCCGCGGTGATCGGCGCCTATCTGGCGCTCTTTCCTCGGGCCAAGCTCGGTCTGGTGGTGCCGCTGGGCCTGTTCCTGGAATTCATCCGCGCGCCGGCCTCGCTGCTGATCGGCGTGTGGGCCGTGCTGCAGGTGGTGTTCGCCTACATCGGCCCGGCGTTCGGTGCGGTCGCCTGGAGCGCGCACATCGCGGGCTTCCTGTTCGGCGTATCGTTCGCCCTCGCCTCCCGCAGCGCGATCGCCCGACGCCTCCGCGACAGTCGCGGCTACTGAAGCGCCGCGGACTTGTCCCCGCGGCTCCGCGCCCGCATCTCTGCAGCGACCGTTCGCCATCGCCCCCGCCATGTCCAAGACGCTCTACAAAATCACCTTCCTGAACCACGGCAAGATCTACGAGGTGTACGCCGGGCGCGTGGCCAGCAGCGGATTGTGGGGATTCACCGAGGTCGGCGAACTGGTCTTCGACGTGCACGAGGGCCTGGTGATCGACCCGACCGAGGAGCGTCTGCGCGACGAATTCGCCGGCACCCGCGTCCTGCACCTGCCGATGCAGAGCATCGTCCGCATCGAGGAAGTGGAAAAGAAGGGCCAGTCCGCGATCCGCGACGCCGTCAGCGGCGAGAAGGTCGTCACCCCGTTCCCGATGCCGTCGAAGCCGCGCTGACAGCGATGACGCTGACGGCGACGTCGCGATTCGCGCCGTCGCCGCGAACGCACCCGCCTACTCGACGGTCACGCGCTTGCGGTTGTCGGACGACACCCGGTCGATCAGTTTGTTGTAGGGGTCGAAACCCGCCTCGTAAGGCGCGGCATCGACCACCACGGTCATGCGGGTGCGGTCGGCGACGATCCGGTGGCGCTTGAGGTAGAGCGGCTTCTCGTCCGCCTCCTTGCCCGACGGGCCGCGCGCGAAGACGCCCACTTCCACCCAGTCGTCCATGCGACCGGCGGTTTCCTTGCCCTTGCCGTCCGCATAGCGCTTGGCCGCACGCAGGTCGAGCGTCACGTCGTACCTGCCATCGGCGCGCTTCTTGGCGACCGCGGTTTCGACGCGGTTGTCGTAGAAGCCGATCTTCTCGAACAGGTCGACGATCAGGCGCTCGTGCTGCGGGCCGGCTTCGGCGCGGATGTAGTCGAGCAGTTCGCGACTCGTGGCGTAGGGCGGCTGCTGATAGCCCTTGTCCTCCAGGAACTTCTTCAGCGCCCGGTTGAGCGCGGCCTCGCCGATCTCCTCGCGCAGCCGATAGAACACCAGCGACCCCTTGCGATAGTGGATGTACTGCTGGTTCTCGACCCGGTACAGCGGCTGTTCCTCGACGATCTCGCCGCCGCGATCGGACAGATAGCGGTCCAGCTCGTACTTCAGGAACTGCCGCATCTTGCCCCGCCCGTACGCCTTCTCCATCACCATCAGCGCCGAGTACTGCGAGAGCGATTCGGACAGCACGGTCGCCCCCTGCACGTTGGCGCCGATCACCTGGTGCGCCCACCACTGGTGCGCGACCTCGTGCGCGGTGACGTAGTACACGTAGTCGATGGCGTCCTTGCCGCGCACGTCGGCGATGAATCCGATCGACTCCGAGTACGGGATCGTGTTCGCGAACGACTGGGCGAACGACGCGTATCCCGGGAATTCGAGGATCCGCACCTGGCGGTGCTGGTACGGGGTGAAATTGGCCTCGTAGTACGCCAGCGAGTCGCGCGCCGCCTCGATCATCCGGTCGACGTTGTAGGGATGCTTCGCGTCGTAGTAGACCTCAATCGGGATGTCCTTGTAGCGCCCTTTCTTCACCTGCCAGCGCGCGGAAAGATAGGCGTAGAAGTTCAACATGGGACGATCCATCGCGTACGCGAAGCAGCGCCGGCCGTCGCGGACGAACTCGCGCTGCAGATAGCCGGGCGACAGCGCGATCTGGTCCGGCGCGGTGCAGATCGTGGTCCTGAAGTCGATCCAGTCCGCGTCGTCGCCGAGATAGGTGTTGGCGCGCGCCGCTTCGTCCTCGAGTTTGGGCATGCGTCGCGGCTCGCCGAGGTCGCGCTTGCGGCGCTCGTTGCGATCGGTGATCTCCGCCTGCGCGTTGTAGCCGAAGGACGGGAACAGGGTGCTGTTGAAGAACGATCCGTTTTCGACGATCGCGGTCTGGTCGGTCTGGTTGGCGATGCCGTTCGGTTCGACCAGGACCTCGAACCGCATGTCGCGTTCTTCTCCCGGCGCCATGGGCGACTTCAGCCGATAGATCCGGTAACCCAACTCCTCGTCGTGGCGCGTGAGCTCGGCGCCGCCGAGATCGATCGAGACCAGCGAGCGGTCGTCGATCATCTGCACGTGCACGTCGGCGATCGGCGTCTTGTGCGGGTTGCGCACCCGGTAGACGCCCTTCGCACGCATGGTCCGGGTCTCGGGGCGCAGGTCGACCTCGACGTCCGTGGCCAGGATGCGCGGCTGCGGCAGATCGGCGTATCGCTTGTACTCGCGCTCGTAGCGCGCGCGCTGATCGAGCGCGTCGTCCGGCGAGCGGAAATCGTTGCGGACGTTGGTGTTCCAGAACAGGAACGCGCCCATGCCCGCGAATGCCAGGAAGGCCACGGCGGTGGCGACACCGAGCGGGCCGCGCAGCCGGACGCGGGCCTGACGCAGCCGCTCGCGCGCGGTGCCGCTGTTCCCGCGCACCCACAGCGCCGCCGAGAGCAGCAGCAGCGTCGTGAGCAGCAGCGCCCAGTAGGCCAGGAACGCGAGACGCGCGGTCAGGAAATGGCCGTAGCCGTTCATGTCCGAATACGGCGCCGACGGGGCATTGCCGTAGTTGTAGAGGTTGTGGGTGAAGTCCATGGCCGCGAGCACGCCCTGGCCCAGCATCACCGCGACCAGCAGCGCGTAGCCGACGAACTTGTTGTTCGTGAACACCTGCAGGCACAGCCCGAGCCCGGCGAGCAGCACCAGGGGAATCGTGTCGAGCAGCAGCGTCTTCGCGTAGACCATCGGTTCCAGTTGCGTATGTCCCTTGGCGAGCTGGATGAGCATCGCGACGATGCCGCCCGCCAGTTGGAAGCACAGCGCCACCGCAACGAGCGCGGACAGTTTGGCGGCGAGCGGCACCCAGTTCGGCACCGGCATGGCGTCGGTGACCTCGTGGATCTTCGCGCCGCGCTCCTTCCAGACGAGTTCGCCGGAATAGAACAGCAGGATGATCGCCATCAGGCCGACGTAGCTGCCGCGCAGGGCTTCGAGCATCTGCGAGGTCACCGGATGGATCGGCGTGTCGTAGAGACTTTGCGCGAGCAGCGCGGACGGCAGGAAGTTGGCCATCGCGAACAACAGCATCACCAGGAACGGCAGGCCGCGCAGCACGCCGATGGTGTCGAAGCGCAGCTGTCGCAGGAACTGCGCGATCGCCACACCGGCGCCGAACTCGGGAACGACGCGCGGGAGCGCGACGGGCGCAGCGCCGGCCGGGGCTCTCGACGCCGCTGCGGGCGCCTCCGCCTTGCGCCGCCACCAGCCGCGGCCGGTGCCGGCGCGCTCGGTCCGGAACATCGCGAAGCAGGACGCGATGAGCGCAAGGGACACGCCCAGCCACAGCGCGCGATTGGCGAGCAGGTAGCCCGACAGCGCAGGAATCCCGGTATTGCGCTCCTCCGCCGACCAGTAGCGGATGCTGCGACCGAACGCCCGGATGCCCAGCGGTTCCGACAGGGTCGCGACCCACACGTTGTCGAGATCGCGCAGCATCACCGCGCTGGCGATGTACAGCACGATGAAGCCGAGGACGCCGATGTAGACCCAGAAAATGCTGCGGGTGACGATCGCAAGCAACGAGAGCAGACCGATCGCCAGCAGCAGGTTGGGGATCACGATCACCGCGTAGGCCCACAGGTACGGCGTCGCCGAAACCGGCCCGAGGCGCTCCGCGTCGATCCAGGGCATGAACTGGGCGATGAAGATGCCGAACGCGATGGTCGCGTAGATCAGCAGGCAACCCAGGGTCGCGCCGATCATGCGGCCTGCGACGTAGTCCCGGCGACGGATCGGACTGGCGAAGATCAACTCGGACGTGCCCAGTTCGAAATCGCGCAACAGCGCGGCGTTCACGGACATCGCGGTGAAGAGCATGCCCAGCAGGGTGAAGATCGCGAGGAACTGGACGATCACCACCGGCGCGTTGCGGTAGACGTTGCCGATGCCGCCGCCGATCTGGACCGCATCCGTGGCGGCGGCGAGAAAACCGAACAACGCGAAGAGCAAGGCCATCAGCCACAGGAGCGGCGAGCGCACCTGCTGGCGCAGCTCGAATCGGAGGAACTCGAACATGGCGGGCTCCTCAGGCGGCCTTGGCCTGCTGGCGCAGACGATGGAAGTAGACGTCCTCGAGATCCGGCGAGACCGGCTCGAAGCCGTCGCCCGGCGGGGTCTCGCTGTAGATGTGGATCACCGGCGCGCCGCCGACCAGCCGTGTCGACAGCAGCGTGTAGTCGCTTTCGTAGCGGGGCAGCGCCTCGGTGGCGACCTGTTTGCGCCAGATGCGGTCCTCGACCGCGCGGATGGCGTCGCCGGGGCGCCCCGTCAGCAGGACCCGGCCCTTGTTCATGATCGCCATCGTCGGGCACAGGTCGGTGACGTCCTGGACGATGTGGGTCGAGAGGATCACCGCCACGTTCTCGCCGATGGCGGCCAGCAGGTTGAGGAAGCGGTTGCGCTCCTCGGGATCGAGGCCCGCGGTCGGTTCGTCGACGATGATGAGGCGGGGGCTGCCGAGCAGGGCCTGGGCGATCCCGAACCGCTGGCGCATGCCGCCCGAGAAACCGCCGAGATTGCGCTTGCGCACGTCCCACAGATTGACCTGCTGCAGCAGGCCGTCGACCACTTCGCGCCGCTGCCTGCGATCGGCCAGCCCCTTGAGCACCGCGAAGTGCTCCAGCAGATCGAGCGCGCTGACCTTGGGGTAGACGCCGAAATCCTGCGGCAGATAGCCGAGCTGGCGACGCACGGCGTCCTTTTCGCGCAGGACATCGATGCTGCCGCCCTTGCCGTCGTCGAGGGTCGCGCTGCCGCCGTCGGCCTCCTGCAGAGTGGCCAGGGTGCGCATCAGCGAGGACTTGCCGGCGCCGTTCGGACCGAGCAGGCCGAACATGCCGCGCGGGATGTCGAGCGTGACGTTGTCGAGCGCGCGGACGCCGTTGGCGTAGGTCTTGCAGAGATCGCGGATGGTCAGCATGCCGATGTCCATGACGGGCCCTCGATGCGGGCCGATGAACGCATGCTAACCATCCGGCCCCGTGGGCAGGACCCGCCGATGGTCCGGATGACTTTCGGCGCATCCGGCGCCGCCCGGATGCCGGGCGGGGTCACCGCCGCCCGGGATCAAGACCGTTCGGGATCAGCGCCGATCGGTGGACGCGGGCAGCGCCGCGACCTGTTTCTTGAGCACGGCGAGGGCCGCGGACACGGGGGCCTCGCCTTCGAGCACGTCGCCGATGCCGATGCCGTCGGTTTCCTGGTCGCCGCGCAGATGTCCCGGCAGCGCGGCTTCGGAGATCTCGCCGGGTCGCGCGGTCGCGCCGTCGGGCTTGAGCACCACGTCCGGGTCGATGCCGCGGGCCTGGATCGAGCGGCCGCTCGGCGTGTAGTAGCGCGCGGTGGTGAGTTTCACCGCATCGCCGTTGTCGAGCGGCATCACGGTCTGCACCGAGCCCTTGCCGAAGGTGCGGCTGCCGACCACCTGCGCGCGGCGGTTGTCGCGCAGCGCCGCGGCCAGGACTTCCGAAGCGCTGGCGGAGCCTGCGTCGACCAGCACCACCACCGGCGCGCCGCGCAGCAGGTCGCCCGGCGTGGCGCTGAACGCGGCGTCGGCGACCGGATTGCGGCCGCGGGTGCTGACGATGCCGCCCTTGTCGAGCAGGTCGTCGGCGATCTGCACCGCCGACGTCAGCAGGCCGCCGGGATTGCTGCGCAGATCGAGCACCAGTCCGCGCAGACCCTTGCCCGACTGGCTCTGGAGCCGTTCGAGATGGCGTTCGAAATCGTTGGCGGTATCGGCCTGGAACGCGCTGATGCGCAGATAGCCGTAGCCCGGCTCGAGGATCCGGCTGCGCACGCTGCTGATGCGGATGGTTTCGCGCAGCACCGTGATTTCGAGCGGCTTCTTCGCGCCCTCGCGCTGCACCGTGAGCACGGTCTTCGTTCCCGGTTCGCCGCGCAGGGGGTTGTCGTCGATGCGGTCGGGCGTGAGCGGCTTGCCGTCGACGGCGACGATCAGATCGCCGGGCTTGATGCCGGCGCGGGCGGCGGGCGTATCGTCGATCGGCGCGATCACCAGGATCGTGCCGTCGGCCTGCTGCTGCACTTCGACGCCGATGCCGTCGTAGGCGCCGTTGGCGTCCTCGTCGAAGGCTTCGGCATCGCTGCGCACCAGGTACGCGCTGTGCGGATCTAGATCGAGCAGCAGACCGCGGATCGCGGACTGCATGAGTTTGCGATCGTCCACCGGTTCGACGTAGGCGTGTTTCACCGCGTTGAACACGTTGACGTAACGGCGGATTTCTTCCAGCGGCACCTTGCTGGCGTCCGCCTCTTCCGATGCTTCCGTCGTGGGTTTGTCCGCGGACGGCGCGGCCTCCTGGGCCGCGGCCGGCAGGACGACGCCGACGGCGAGCAGCGCGACGAACGGCAGGACGCACGGGCGAACGCGCGGGAGGGACGGGAAAAGCGGGCGGCAGGACATCGGGAACTCCAGCGGAAACGTCGGACGGTCAGACCACGGGCATCGCCCGGGGTTCACCGCGATCGGATGCCCTACCCTAGCCGTTTACTGGCGGCGCAGCCAACTGCCGGGATCGACGGGTTGGCCGTTCCGGCGCAGCTCGAAGTAGAGCGCCGGTTGTTCCAGGCCGCCGGAATTGCCGACCCGGGCCACCGGATCGCCGCGACGGACGGCGTCGCCCACGTCCTTGAGCAGGGATTCGTTGTGGGCGTAGAGGCTGAGCGTGCCGTTGCCGTGGTCGACGATCAGGATCAGGCCGTAACCGGTCATCCATTCGGCGAACACCACGCTGCCGTCGGCGACCGCGCGCACCGGCGTGCCCAGTCCGGCCGAGATCAGCAGGCCCTGGCTCGCCCGGCCGTCGGGCATGCGTCCGCCGTAACCGGCGAGCAGGGTGCCGGAGAGCGGCCAGCCATAACCGCCGACCCGCACCGGCGCCGCACTGGCGGTCTGCCGCGGCGGTTTGGGCGTGGCGCGTTCGCCCGGACGCGCGGCGGGTCGGGACGTCGCGGCCCGTTGCGCATCGCGCGCGGCGCGCTCGCTGGCGGCGCGCTCCGCGGCTGCGCGGGCGGCGGCGGCGCGCAGTCGCGAGATCACCTGCTGCAGCGACTTGGCGTCGCTGCCCAGCGCGCGTTCGCGTTCGCGACGGTCGCGGTAGCGGCTTTCGAGCGCGGTCAGACTCTCGGCGCGGTCGCGACGGTCGCGGGCGAGCGCGGCCAACTGCGCGCGCTGGCGGCTGCGCGCGGCGTCGAGCGCGCTGCGCTTGGCGACGATCTGCGCCTCGACCCGCTGCAGTTCGGCGAGCTCGGCGCCGAGCGCGGCCGTGCGCTCGACGCGCTGACGCTGCAGATAACTGTAGTACACCAGTTGGCGCTGGGCATCGGCGACGCGATCCTGCGCCAGCATCAGTTTCAGCGGTGCGTGTTCGCCCTGCGCGTAGGCCGCACGCAGCAGCGCGACGAGTTCGCGGCGTTGGCCGGCCTGCTGGCGCTGCAGTTCGGCCCGCCGCGCGTCGAGTTCGGCCAGCGCGCTCTGCTCGCGGGCGAGCCCGGCTTCGGCCTCGTGCAGGGCGCGACTGGACGCGGCGACCCGCTCGTCCATCGCGCGCAGCGCGCGGCTGGCTTCGCCGCGCTGGCCTTCGAGTTTGCGGCGCTCGGCGGCCACGTCCTTGAGTTCGCGCTGGATCTTCTCCAGCCGACGCTGGGCATCGCGGCTGCCGCTCTGCTGGGCGTTCGCGGTCGCCGCGACCAGCGCCGCGCAGACCAGCGCCGCGGAGAACGCGAATGCGAACGTGCGCAGGGCGCGCGTCATCCCGCCGCCAGCAGGCTGCGCCCGGTCATTTCGGCCGGCTGCGGCAGGCCCAGCAGATCGAGCATGGTCGGCGCCACGTCGCGCAGCGCGCCGCCGGCGCGCAGGACCGCGCCCGCCGACCCGTCGCGCACGAGCACGAACGGCACCGGTCCGACCGTATGCGCGGTGTGCGGCTGCCCGGTCTCGGGGTCGCGCATCATTTCGAGATTGCCGTGGTCGGCGGTGATCAGCAGCGCGCCGCCGGCCGCGCGGACGGCGACCTCGACCGCGCCGATCGCCACGTCCACCGCTTCCGCGGCGCGGATCGCCGCCTGCAGATCGCCGGTGTGGCCGACCATGTCCGGATTGGCGATGTTGCACACGATCGCGTCGAAACGTCCGGAAGCGATCGCATCGACGAGTTTCGCCGTGACCTCGGGACAGCTCATTTCGGGCTGCAGATCGTAGGTCGCGACCTTCGGGCTCGGCACGAGGATGCGTTCCTCGCCGGGGTACGGCGCCTCGCGCCCGCCGCTGAAGAAGAAGGTGACGTGCGCGTATTTCTCGGTTTCCGCGATCCGCAGCTGGGTCCTGCCGTGCGCGGCCAGTTCCTCGCCGAAGGTGCGGCGCAGATCGTCGGGCGCGAACGCCACCGGCGCCGGCAGTTTCGCGTCGTATTCGCTCAGGCAGACGAACCGCGACAGCGCCGGGCGGCGCGCCGAGAATCCCTCGAAGTCCGGCGCGACGAACGCGGCCGTCAGCTGTCGGGCGCGATCGGCGCGGAAATTCATGAACACGATCGCGTCGCCGTCGCGGACGCCGTCCGCAGCGCCGTCGAGCACGGTCGGCGCGACGAATTCGTCGTTCTCGCCGCGCGCGTACGCGGCCGACAGGGCCGCCAGCGCATCGCCCGCGCGCCGCTCCGACTGCGCTTCGACGATGGCGTCCCAGGCGCGGCGCACGCGATCCCAGCGCTGGTCCCGGTCCATCGCGAAATAGCGCCCGCCGACCGTGGCGATGCGCGCATTGCCCAGCGCTTCGCAGGTCGCCTGCAGCGCGCGCAGGCTCGGTTCGGCCGACTGCGGCGGCATGTCGCGCCCGTCGAGGAAGGCATGCACCGCGACCCGCGCCACGCCCTCGCGCGCGGCGAGTTCGAGCATCGCGAAGATGTGCTGTTCGTGGCTATGGACGCCGCCGGGCGACAGCAGGCCCATGACGTGGAGCGTGCCGCCGCCGGCCTTCGCAGCGGCGCAGGCCGCGCGCAGTTCGGGATTGCCGAAGAAGCTGCCGTCCTCGATCGCGGCGTCGACCCGGGTCAGGTCCTGGTAGACGATCCGGCCGGCGCCCAGATTCATGTGGCCGACTTCGGAATTGCCCATCTGCCCGTCGGGCAGGCCGACATGGCGGCCCTCGGTGTGGATCAGGGTGTGCGGGCATTCGTTCCACAGCCGGCGCCAGTTCGGCAATTCGGCCAGGGCGATGGCGTTGTCCGCCGGATCCTCGCGATACCCCCAGCCGTCCAGGATCATCAGCACGACAGGTTTCGGACGGGCGGCTGCGGACATGTGACCTTCGGGGCAATGACTTAGGGCAGATGCGATTGTATCGGAGCCGTCACATCCTGATCGCGTCGCCCCCAGGGGCATTCGCGTTCATCGAGGCATCGTCATGCGTTACAGCCGCCAGCTCGTCGCCACCGCCATTGCGCTCGCCCTGATCGCCCCCGCCGCCCACGCCGGCCGGGACATCGAGAAGGTCATGGGCAGCATCACCGCCCACGCCGGCGAGGACTACGGCGACCTCGAAACCGTCAACGGCAGCATCCGCGTCGAAGCCGGCGCCAAAGCCCGCGATGTCTCCACCGTCAACGGCAGCGTGCATCTGGAAGCCGGCGCCAGCATCGGCAACGCCGAGACCGTCAACGGCAGCATCAAGGCCGAAGGCAAGGCCAACGCCGACTCGCTGGAGACCGTCAACGGCAGCATCCGGCTCGACGAGCAGAACCGCGTCGGCGACATCGAGACCGTGAACGGCAGCGTCTTCGCCGGCCGCGGCAGCGACGTCGCCAAGGACATCGAGACCGTGAACGGCGCGATCGGCCTGGTCGACACCGATGTCGGCGGCAGCATCGCCACCGTCAACGGCGACATCACCGTCGGCGTCGACTCGCGCGTCCGCGGCGGCATCACCGTCGAGAAGCCCAGCACCAACTGGATGCCGGTGACCATGAAGCAGCGCAAGCCGCGGATCGTGATCGGCCCGAACGCGGTGGTCGAAGGCCCGATGGTGTTCAAGCGCGAGGTTCGCCTCTACGTGCACAAGACCGCCCGCATCGGCCAGGTGACCGGCGCCACCGCGGTCCGCTACGACGGTCCGTCGGCGCCCAAGGACTGAGCCCCCCTCCGATCTGCGACTTCCGGCAGGGGGCGGAGCGCGCCCCCCGGACAGTACACTCGCGGTTTCCCGTCGTCCGGACACCGCCGATGTCGAAGCTCCCGATGCCCCGCACCGCCGCCGTCGCGCGGCCGGCCGCCCTGCTGCTGACCCTCGGCGTCGCCCTCGCGGCGACGCTCTCCACGACCGCGTGCAAGCGCGAAGCCGAAGCGCCCGCCGCTCCGGCGGCGCCCGCCAAGCCCGGCTTCCCGTTCAAACCGGCGATCGACCCGGCCGATTTCGGCGAACGCGTGCGCATGCTCGCCTCCGACGAATTCGAGGGCCGTGCGCCGGGCACGCCGGGCGAGGACAAGACCGTCGAGTATCTCCGCGACCAGTTCGCGCGGATGGGACTGAAGCCCGGCAACAAGGGCGACTGGTTCCAGACCGTGCCGATGATGGAAACCACCGCCGACGAAACGACGACGATGACCATCGACGTCGCCGGCAAGCCGCGGACGCTGGCCTTCGGCACCGACATGGTGATCGGCACGCGCACCGGCCGGCAGGAAGTGAAGATCGACGCGAGCGACCTGGTGTTCGTCGGCTACGGCGTGGACGCGCCGGAACGGCAATGGAACGACTACGCCGGCGTCGACGTGAAGGGCAAGACCGTGGTCATGTTCGTGAACGACCCCGGCTTCCACAGCAAGGATCCGGCGCTGTTCGACGGCAAGCGCATGACCTACTACGGCCGCTGGACGTACAAGTTCGAGGAGGCCGCGCGCAAGGGCGCCGCCGCCGCGCTGATCATCCACGACACCGAGGGCGCCTCCTACGGCTGGGATGTGGTGAAGAACTCCTGGTCGGGCGCGCAGTACGATCTGCGCGCGGCCGACGACCCGGCGCCGCGGGTGCCGCTGCAGGGCTGGATCACCGGCGAGCAGGCCCGGTCGCTGTTCGCCGATGCGGGGCTCGATCTCGACGCCCTCCGCGCCGCCGCGGGCAAGCCCGGCTTCAAGCCGATGACCCTGCCGGCGAAGATGAGCACGACGCTGAAGAGCACGATCGCCGAGAAGGAATCGCGCAACGTGGTCGCGCTGCTGCCCGGCTCCGAACGCCCGGACGAAGCCATCGTCTACATGGCGCACTGGGACCATCTGGGCAAGCATCCGGACGAAACCGGCGACAACATCTACAACGGCGCGGTGGACAACGCGACCGGTGTCGCCGGCATCCTCGAAATCGCAGAAGCGATGGCCGGCGGCGCGCGTCCGAAGCGCTCGATGCTGTTCGTCGCGGTGACGCTGGAGGAATCCGGCCTGCTCGGATCGAAGTACTACGTCGCGCATCCGAGCGTGCCGCTGGACCGCACGGTCGGCGTGATCAACATCGACGCCATGAGCGTCGCCGGGCGCGCCCGGGATCTCGTCGTCGTCGGCATGGGCAATTCCGAGATGGAAGACATCCTCAAGCCGATCGCCGAGCGCCAGCAACGCACGCTGGTCGAGGAATCCAATCCGGCGGGCGGCTACTACTTCCGCTCCGATCACTTCAATTTCGCCAAGGCCGGCGTGCCGGCGCTGTACGCAGATGGCGGCAACGATCTGCTCGAAGGCGGCGCCGCGGCCGGCGACGCGGCCGGCAAGGACTACAACGAACGCCGTTACCACAAGCCCGACGACGAATACGATCCGGCGACCTGGAAGCTCGACGGCACGATGCAGGATCTGGCCGCGCTGTTCGAAGTGGGCCTGGCGCTCGGCTTCGGCGATCAATGGCCGAACTGGTACGCCGGCAATCCCTTCCGCGCCGCGCGCGAGAAGATGATGGCCGACAACCCGCCGCCCGCGGCAGCCGGGCCCGCCGGCGCCGCCTCGCAGCCGGCGAAGTGATGCCACCGCGTCGGTTCTCCGACCGACGCGCATGCAGGAAGGGCGCCGCAAGGCGCCCTTCCTGCATCAGGACCCGCCATCCGCGATCAGAGCTTCAGCGCAGGGCTGGACGACATCACCCGCGCGCTCACGCCGTCGTCGACCTGCTGCAGGAAATTGCGGCGATCGGGCTGGCTCGCGCCATCGTGCTGCACCTGCTGCTGGCGGCGCTCGCGCTCCTGGTTCTGGATCGCGATCTTGTCCTGCATCTGGTCCGGGGTCTGCCCGCGCGACTGTTCGAGACTGACGTAGCCGTTGAAGATCGGCTCCTTGTCGACCTTCTCCGCGATCATCACGTGCCCGTTGCGCACGTCGATGTATTCCGGCTTCTCGGAAATGCCGGGCGTGTGCCGCGCGGTCAGCACGACGTCGGTCGCGACCTTCTTCGCGTCGTCCTCGGTCATGCCGGTCTTGTTCTGCACCAGGGTCATCGCGCGCTCGAACAGCTGGCGTTCGGCGGCGCTCATCTCCAGTTCCCGCTGCTTCGGCGGCGCCTGCAGCATCGGACCGGTCCGATCCAGATCGGGGCCCGCCACCGCATGCGCGCCGTGGGCCCGGGGGGCTTCTTCATGGCCCGGCGCACCGGGCTGCTGTCCTGCGAAGCGTTCGCTCATCGTCGTCCTCCTGCACGAGCGGCCGGGCGCCCCTGCCACGTCCCGACCTGCGCTCCGAGCATACTGCGGAATTCCGGCGGGCGCACGGCGTCGGCCTTGCCGTCTCGCCGCGCATGCCGGCCGCACCGGACCGGCGCGCGACGCGACCTCAGGCGGCCGCGGCCGGGGCGGCGACCGGGCGTTCCGGCCAGACCGTCTTCGCCAGCAGTTCGTCGTTCCAGTCGAACTGGAGGACGCCGCCCTTGCCCAGCATGAGCGACACGAAGTTGAAGACGTTGCGGGCGAACATGTCGCTGGCGTGCATCGCGCCGCTGCTGGCCAGATTCAGCGGACCGGACACGGTCACGCCGTCGTGCATCGCGATCTCGCCGGGGCGGGTCAGTTCGCAGTTGCCGCCGGTCTCGGCAGCAAGGTCGACGATCACGCTGCCGGGCTTCATCCCCGCGACCATCGCCGCCGTGACGATCTTCGGCGCCGGTCGGCCGGGCACGGCCGCGGTGGAGACGATGACATCGACGCCGCGGAGATGATCGGCGAGACGTTGCTGCTGCAGCGCGCGCTCCTCGTCGGTGAGCTGGCGCGCGTAGCCGCCCTCGCCCGCGGCGCTCACGCCGAGGTCGAGGAACTTGCCGCCGAGCGATTCGATCTGCTCGCGGGTCTCGGGGCGCACGTCGAAGCCCTCGACCTGGGCGCCGAGGCGCTTGGCGGTCGCGATCGCCTGCAGGCCGGCGACGCCGGCGCCGATCACCAGCACCTTCGACGGGCGGATGGTGCCGGCGGCGGTGGTGAGCATCGGAAAGAATTTCGGCGCGAGTTGCGCCGCGATCAGCATCGCCTTGTAACCGGCCATGCCGGCCTGCGAGCTGAGGATGTCCATGGCCTGCGCGCGGGTCGTGCGCGGCAGGCGTTCCAGCGGGAAGGCGACGATGCCGCGGGCCTGGATGGCCTCACCGCGGGCGGCGTCCGCCTGCGGCTGGAGCATGCCGATCAGGACCGCGCCCGACTTCATGCGGGCGATGGCCTCGGCCGGCGGCGGCTGCACGCAGACGACGATGTCGGCGGTCGCGAGGATCGCATCGGCGTCTTCGTGCACTTCGGCGCCGGCTTCGGCGTAGGCGGCATCGCTGGCGTGCGCGCCGACGCCGAGTCCGCGCTCGATGCGTACGACGGCTCCGGCGGCGACGAGCTTTTTGCAGGTTTCCGGCGTCAGCGCCACGCGCCGTTCGCCCACGGCGCTTTCGCGCACCGCGCCGATGATCACCGGCGCAACCGCCGCCGTCGTGTCCGCAGCCGCTTCCGTCATTGCCCGCCTCCCCATCGATTCGAACCGGTTTGCCCGCATCCTATCAGGTTGTCGCGCGGACGCCGGCGCTCATCGCGTCATGGGAATCGCGCCATAAAAAACGGCCGCCGGGGTCGGCGGCCGTGGAGAGAGTCGAGCTCCCCTGTGCGTGCGGTCAGGACGCGACGGCCCTGGCCTGGTTGAGCTGCTGCCACATCTCGCGCATGGCCTCGTCGAACGGCGCTTCGGACGAGCGCAGGGCGACCCGCCCCTTGCCGACCAGCACGGCCAGTTCTTCCGGCGATACCACCAGCTTGCGCATGCCGCGACGATTGACGATCAGGAACCGCGCGGTCAGCGGGCTGACCCAGGCGATGCGGGCCGAGGTCTCGCGGCCGTCCTCCTCGATCAGGCGCAGACTCTGGCCCACGCGGAGGCGGCGCATCCGAGAAGCGAGCGCGAGGTCGTATTCGAACGTGTCGGTGCCGCCGGCCAGGCGCAGACCGCCCCAGATCGAGGCGTCGGAAGGCTCGACCGCCGCCGGCTCCTCGGCAGGCAGCGGATGCTGCATGCGCGGCTGATCCGGGAAGGCCAGCGCGGTCACGATCTTCGCCAGCGAATCGCGCGCGGCCGCCGCATCGAGGCCGCAACTGGCGTAGCAGCGTCCGAGCGGTTCCTGCAGTTCGAGGATCTTGTCGGCGACCCGGCCGCCTTCGCAGCGGGCCGCGTCGGCATCGGCCTGCATGAGGCCGTCGCCGATCGACAGGGCGGACAGGTACTGGGCGGAACTCGGGCCTTCGCGCAGCCAGGTCTGGACCAGATGATGACGCCAGTGGCCGGTCAGGAACTCGGCGATGCCGGCGGTCAGCGGGCGCTGACCGAGGCGGGACGCAAGCAGATCGTCGACCGCGCGGCGCGCATGCTGGAGGCGCTCGCGGCCGCCCACCGCTTCGGCGGCGCGCTGCTCGGCGATCTCCCGGACCTTCTTCTGCTGATCGAGGTGATCTCGCAGTTCGGCGGCCGCCAGTTCGAAGATGGCCTTGTCGTCGCGGTAGTCCTCGACGACGCGATCGACCGCGAGCTCGGCGTGAGTCAGCGTCTGCTGATCCTGCGGAGACTCGCCGGTGTTGCCGTCGCAGGCTTCGCTCAGCGCTTCCAGCAGTCTGCGGCCGGGGTGGGCGCGCTGTTCGAACAGACTGTCGTCGCTCAGCGCGAGCTTGAGGTAGGGGCCGACGAGGCGACCGTACATCGCGCGCGAACGGCCCAGCGTCGCGTGACTGCGGGCCAGGGTCTGAAGCAGGATGCCGACGAGGTCGATGGCGTCCTCGTCGACTTCGTTGAAGCGGGTCTGGGTGGGATCGAAGCCGAGCTGGCGCGAGCCGCTGACGATCTGGTCGCGGATCACCGCCGACAGCGGGCGGCTGTCGTCGCCGGTGAGCGCGCGCACGTACGGCGCGGGGTCGTCGCCCTGCAGCATCGAGGCGATGCCGAGCAGTTCCTGCGGCGCCAGCACGCGCACACCGACCAGCGACGACGCCGGCGGCGGCATCGCGCCGCGACGGAGCACGGCCTGACGCCAAGCGCGCAGCTGCTGATGCACGGTTTCGCGATAGCGGAGCGGACGACCGCCATCGGACAGCATGCCGCCCGACATCGGCTGACCGCCGACCATGGGCTGGCCGGCACCGGGCTGAGCGCCCTGGTAACCCCAGGCCTGACCCGGCGCCTGGCCGGGGGCCTGACCGTAACCCGGCGCGCCGGCGTAGCCGGCCTGCGGGCCGCGGGATTCGACGAGACCGCCATCCGGCACCCAGCCGGCGGCCTGGGACGCCTGCGGCGGCAGCGCCGCCTGCGGGGGCACGGGCATCTCGCGCGGAGCGAACCCGTTCTCGAGGGCCGCGTTGACCTTCGAATACAACTCGTCCAGCACCTTGGAGAGGCGCTTCTCCAACTGCAGGAAGATCAGCCGCCGCAGCTCGGGGGTCAGATCGTCTTCGGTGAACAGTTTGACGAAGGCCTGCACCGGGACTTCCGGGCGCAGCGGGTTGGTTTCCGGCGCCTGCCGCGGCAGGCCGAGCGCCGTGGCCAGCGCATCCAGCCGCTCGTGCTGCAGATGCAGCGGGTGCATCAGCTGGTGTTCCAGCAGTTCCACGATCTGCTGACCGGCCAGATGGATTTCCAGCTGGGCCTCGGACATGAGGCTCAGGCTGCGCTTGTCGACCGCGCGAGGGCGCGGGTTGCGCCAACGATCGAACGCGGTTTCGAGCGCTTCGCGATAGCGGTTGGCCAGTTCCAGCGCGCGCTGGTTGAGCAACCGGATCGCCATGCGATCGTCGTAGAGACTGTGGTTGTCGTGGCTGGCGATGGCCGCGAGCCGGACTTGTTCCTCGATATCGCCCCAGAATCCGGCCAGCACGCCGGACAACGCCGTGATCGCGTCGCGGCGGACGGATTCGAAGACTTTTTCGGCGCTCTGGCGGGCCAATGGCGAGCGGCCAGGGAAGAACCGGCTGTTGTCGTCCATGGGAGGTCGTGTCGGGGGAAGTTTCGGGGGAAAATGGGACCGGATGTCCCATGCGCTACGATCTTTCAAACCATACCGGTCCGTCTGTGAACTCACTCTCAAATCACCCATGCCAACCCCTCGATGGGCTGGATCTCCGACGGTCGGTGCCGAGCCGCCAGCTGGGCGCGCCAGGCCCTGATAACGCGGCACTTTTGCGCATGTTGCGCTCCGCCGTGCGCGTGCCCGATCACGGCAAACGGGTGCCGTTCCGGTTTCTGCGCATCGAAGGTGACGCCCGTCTCAGTCTTGGCGCGCGACTCGCCGAGCGGAGCCGGACCCGCGACCCGGATGCGTCGGACAGCGCGGTCGAGAAGGACCGCCTGCGCTTCTCCTTCGCCCCCACGATCGTGACCGTGATCGCACGGCTCGGCCCGGACCCCAAGATTCCGGAGCAGGAACGCCTGCTGTCCGCCGGCTGCGTCTGCTTCGCCCTGCTGCAGGCCGCGCAGGCGATGGGCTTCGGCGCGCAATGGCTGACCGGCTGGGCCGCCTACGATCCGGAGATCCGCGCCCTGCTCGGCGTGGCGGAAGACGAAGCCATCGTCGGCTTCATCCATATCGGCACCGCGCAGACCGGGGCGCCCGAACGCGAACGCCCCGACCCCGCCGCGCTGCTGACCGACTGGACGCCGGCATGAGCGGCTTCGGCAGCGACGAAGACGACATCCTCGATCGCGACCTCGCGCCCGGCGCGCGCGCGGGCGCGGAACCGCCGCCGCTGTACCTGATCGACGCCAGCATCTACGTGTTCCGCGCCTGGCACACGATGCCGAACGAATTCAGCGACACCGACGGCTGGCCGACCAACGCGGTGCAGGGCTTCGCGCGCTTCCTGCTGGATGTGCTCGAACGCGAGCGTCCGAAGCACATCGCGGTCGCTTTCGACGAGGCGCTGGATTCGTGCTTCCGCAACGCGCTCTACCCGGCCTACAAGGCCAACCGCGACCCCGCGCCGGAAGAACTCAAGCGCCAGTTCGCGCATTGCCGCGCGTTGTGCGCGGCGCTCGGCCTGGACGTGCTCGGGCATGGCGAGTACGAAGCCGACGACCTGATCGGCACCGCGCTCGTGCGGGCGCGCGCCGACGGCCATCGCGGCGTGATCCTCTCGGCCGACAAGGACCTTTCGCAACTGCTGCACCTCGGCGACGAGCAATGGGACTACGCCCGCAACCAGCGCTGGGGCGTGCACGGGGTCAAGGCACGACACGGCGTCGAGGCGCACCAGATCGCGGACTATCTGGCGTTGAGCGGCGATGCGGTCGACAACATCCCCGGCGTACCCGGCATCGGCGCCAAGACCGCGGCGGTGCTGCTCGCGCATTTCGGCGATCTCGACAGCCTGCTGGCGCGCGTCGACGAAGTGCCGTTCCTGCGCCTGCGCGGCGCAGCGCAGGCGGCCGCGAAGCTGCGCGAACATCGCGACAACGCGCTGCTGTTCCGCCGGCTCACCACCATCGCCTGCGATGCGCCGCTGGACGGCGCGACCGCGGGATTCCGGCGCGGCACCGCGGAGGCCGCCGCGCTCGGTGCGCTCTGCGAGACCCTGCGGTTCGGTCCGATGACCCGCAAACGGCTGTACGCCGCGGGCGGTCTCGATTTCGCCGCGCACGCCCCGACCGCACCCGATGCGCCCTTCTGACGGACAACCGCCGATGGATCGCGACGCACTCGTCCGCCTGGTCCGCCTGATCCGGAATCCGACGGCATCGGAGTCGGACGTCGAGCGCATGCTCGCGACGCTGTCGAGGCAGGTGCCGCATCCGGCGGTGTCCGACCTGATCTTCTTTCCCGCCGACGGCCGCGAACGTTCGGACGACGAGATCGTCGACGCCGCACTCTCCCATCGATCGACCGAGCTGCCCATGATCCAGGATACGAGCCAGACCGAAGAAACCCTCTACGAAGGCAAGTGGCTGCGCATGAAGCGGCGCGGACACTGGGAATACGCCGAGCGCACCCACGGCCGCGACGGCATGGCGGTCATCATCATCGCGGTCACGCCGCAGGACGAGGTGCTGTTCGTCGAACAGTTCCGGGTGCCGCTGGGCGCACGCACGATCGAGATGCCGGCCGGGCTCGTCGGCGATCTCAGTCATGGCGACGGCCTCGAAGATTCGCTGGAAAGCGCCGCGCGTCGCGAGCTGGCCGAGGAGACCGGCTGGGAACCGCAACGGGTCGAAGTCCTGCTGATCGGCCCCACCTCCTCCGGCATGAGCAACGAACGCATCGCCTTCGTCCGTGCCCGCGATCTGGTGCGGGTGGGCGACGGCGGCGGCGTCGACGGCGAGGACATCGTCGTCCATGCCGTGCCGCGTACCGAAGCGCCCGCCTGGCTGGTGCAGAAACAGCGCGAGGGCTACGAGCTCGACCTCAAACTCTGGGGCGGATTGTGGATGATCGACCGCAATCCGGACGGGTCGGCGATCGTTTGAACCCATGTCGGACTTCGAAACCCTGTTCGCGGCCTGGACCTGGACGCCGATTCGGGGCTGCTCCGGGTACGCCGTTCTGAAACTCGCGCAAATCGGGATCGCGCATGCGCCGGATGCGCCACCATGATCCTGGCCGTCGATGTGCATTACCCCGAGCGCGGCGCGATCGCCGCCGCTCTCGCGTTCGACGATTGGACGTCGCCGACGCCGACGGCGACGTACGTCAGCCGGTTCGCGGACGTCGAGGCGTACGCGCCGGGCGCGTTCTACCGTCGCGAATTGCCGTGCATCCTCGGCCTGCTGCAGGAGTACGGGCTGTCGCCGGACTGCATCGTGATCGACGGCCACGCGTTTCTCGATGACGAGGGGCGAGCGGGTCTGGGCAAGCATCTGTTCGATGCGCTGCAGGGGCGCATCCCGGTGATCGGCGTCGCCAAGAGCGCATTCGCAGGCACGAGCGCCGACGCCGCCGTACTCCGCGGAAACAGCGCTCGTCCGCTGTACGTCACCGCGGTCGGTCTGCCGCAGGAGGAGGCGAAGGCGCACGTCCGCGCGATGCACGGCGCCCATCGCATCCCTACCCTGTTGAAACGGGTCGATCGGCAATGCCGACAAGCGTCTCCGGCGTGAGATCGAAACCGAAGCGACGCAGGCCTCACGCGGCCCGGGTCAGGCCTGCGCCATGAACGTCTCGATCTCGTCCGCGCTGCGAGCGAGGCCGTCGGTGAGCACCTTGTGGCCGTCCTTCGTCACCAGGATGTCGTCCTCGGTACGGATCCCGATGCCGCGCCATTTCTCATGCACCGATTTGTCGTCGGCGGACACATAAAGGCCCGGTTCGATGGTGAACACCATGCCGGGTTCGAGCAGGCGCGACTCGCCGTCGAGGCGGTACTCGCCGACGTCGTGCACATCGAGTCCGAGCCAGTGTCCGGTCTTGTGGCGGTAGAAGCGCTTGTAGTGACCTTCGGAGAGGTTCTTCTCGAGCGAGCCCTTGAGCAGGCCGAGCTTCAGCAGCCCCTCGGTCAGGGTTTCCACGGCGGCGACATGGCCGGCCTCGTACGGCACGCCCGGTCGCGCCTGCGCCAGCGCCGCGCGCTGGGCGTCGCCCACGAGATCGTGCAGCGCGCGCTGCTCCTTCGTGAAGCGGCCGTTGACGGGAAAGGTGCGGGTGATGTCGGCGGCGTAGCCGCGGTACTCGGCGCCGGCGTCGATCAGGACCAGTCCGCCGTCCTTCGCCTGCGCGCTGTTGGCGCGGTAGTGCAGCACGCAGGCGTTGGCGCCGGCGCCGACGATGCTGCCGTAGGCCGGCTCGGCATCGTGACGGCGGAACACGCGTTCGATTTCGGCCTGCAGTTCGTATTCGTGGATGCCGGGCTTCGCCGCGCGCATCGCAACGCGATGCGCTTCGATGCTGATGTCGGCGGCGCGCTGCATGAGCTTGAGCTCCTCGCGATCCTTGAACAGCCGCATCTCGTCGAGCAGGTGGCCGAGCTCGAGGAATTCGTGCGGCGGCTGCGCGCCCATGCGCACCTGCGCGCGCACCCGGTTGAGCCAGCCGATCAGCTTCAGATCGAAATCGGTGTCGCGGCCGAAGTGGTAGTAGACGCGCGTGCGGCCTTCGAGCAGGCCGGGCAGGATCTCGTCGAGATCGTCGATCGGATAGGCGTCGTCCATGCCCAGCGCGTCGACCGCGCCTTCGGGGCCGACGCGCGGACCGTCCCAGCCCTCGCGCTCGGGGTCGCGCTCGCGGCAGAACAGCAGGGACTCGCCGTGCTTGCGACCCGGCACCAGCACCAGCACGGCCTCCGGCTCGGCGAAACCGGTGAGGTACCAGAGGTCGGAGTCCTGCCGGTAGGGGTAATGGGTGTCGCGGCTGCGGATGCGTTCCGGGGCCGAGGGGATCACGACGATGGCGTCGTCGCCGGCCATCCGCATCAACTGGCGGCGGCGGCGGAGATAGGCCTGGGCGGAAATACCGGTGTGCGTCATGGCGGTGCGGGTCGTGCCCGTGTGGGTCTTGCCGGTCGAGGTCATGCCGTATGCGCGATCCGGATCAGTGCAGTTGGCGACGATGGCGGGCGCCCAACGCGCAATCGCCATGCAGCAGCAGCGCGGCGACGCGCACGAATTCCTCGATCTCGGTGAGGGCGTCCTCCTCGTCGTCGTCGCCGTCGTCCTGGGCGCTGGCGGCGGCGAAACGGGACAGATCGCCCAGCGCCTCGCGGCTTTCCTCGGACAGCGGCGGATCGCTCCCGGCCGCCAGACCGAAACCGCCGAGGAACCCCCGGCACCAGTCGAACAACCCGCCGCTGCGCACGACCAGCGGCGCAGCCGGGTCCGGAAGCAGCAGTTCGAAGCCGAAATCCCGGTCCTCCATCTGCGCCGCGGTGGCCTCGCGCAGGCGGTCGAGGGCGCCGCCCGCGGGCGGCGCGGCCAATCCATCGTCGGCCAGGATCTGCGCCAGCCAGCGCGGGGAATCCGCGCCGCCGCCGGCCAGCCAGCCGCACAAGGCACCGTGGAGTTCGCAGGCGCCCACGCCCAGCGACCGCTCGCGGATCGCCTCCTCGATCTCGTCGATGTCGGGCAGGGCCGGGACAGGCAGGGCGGACATCATCGGGCGAGGACAGGGTCGATGCGGCGGACGGCGCAGTGTACAACGGCGCGGCGCGACATCTCCGCGCACTCGGCAAGCGCCGCCCGAGCCCGTACACTGCTCGCGTCGTCGGAGGTTTGGGGCCCTCTCGTGCCGGATTCAGCGGAACTGCAGCTCATCGGGTCGCTGGCGCTCGCCGGCGCGCTCGCGGTGCTGTTGGCGATCGTCTGGACGCGCCGGGTCCGCGCCGACAAGCAGCACATGAACCAGCTGCGCGATCGCGACGACCGCCTGAAGCTGGCCCTGTGGGCCTCGTCCGAGCAGTACTGGGACTACGACATCAAAACCCGCCACCTGCGCAGGATGTGGGTCGACAGCCGCAGCACCTCGCCCGAACTGCGGGTGCTGACGATGACCGAGAGCGATCACCGCATCCATCCGGAAGACCTCCCGCAGGTCGACGCCAAGCTGCGCGCGCACCTGCGCGGCGAGGCCGAACTGTTCATCTCCGAGCACCGCATCCTCGACAATCGCGGCGAATGGCTGTGGGTGCGGGCGCGGGGCCGCGCGGTCGAGACCGGCCCCGACGGCAAGGTCCGGCGCATCGCCGGCACCGCGCGCGACATCACCCAGGTGCGCCAGGCCGAACGCGAACGCCGCATCGCCATCGCCGTGCTGCGCAGCATGAACGAAGCGGTCGGCGTGCTGGACGCCGACTTCCGCTTCATCTCGATCAATCCCGCCTTCACCCGCTCCACCGGCTACAGCGAACGCGAGGTCATCGGCCAGAGCGCCAGTCTGCTCGACAGCACCCAGCACGACGCCGCGTTCTACAACCGGGTCCGTCAACGGCTGGCGACCGACGGCCACTGGGCCGGGGAAATGTGGCAGAAGCGCAAGAACGGCCAGGAATTCCTCTGTTCGATCGAGTCCACCGCCACCGAAGGGATCCACGGCGAGCGCCGGCTCTACATCGTCGTCATCACCGACATCACCCAGCAGAAACGCGCCGAGCAGGAACTGCGCTATCTCGCCAACTTCGACACCCTCACCAACCTCCCCAACCGGGCGATGCTGTCGGAGCGGCTGTCGCGCGCGATCGTGCGCGCGCGCCGGCAGAACCACCGGATCGCGGTGCTCTTTCTGGATCTGGACCGGTTCAAGGACATCAACGATTCGCTCGGCCACACCGCCGGCGACCGCATCCTGCGCGCCGCGGCGATGCGCCTGCAGGAAACCGTCGGCGAGCACCAGACCGTGGCCCGCCTCGGCGGCGACGAGTTCACCGTGGTGCTGGAGAACCTCGAACATCCGGTCGACGCCGACAAGGTGGCGCGCGAGATCATCATGGCGTTCGAGGCGCCGCTGGTCCTGGACGATCGTCAGGAAGTCGTGATTTCGCCCTCGATCGGCATCAGCCTGTACCCCGATCACGGGCAGGTGCCGACCGAACTGCTGAAGCAGGCCGACACCGCGATGTACCAGGCCAAGGCCGCCGGTCGCCGGACGTTCGTGCGCTACGACGACAGCATGGAAATCGCCAACCGCCGCCGCGCACAGCTCTCCAGCGCCCTGCACAAGGTCCTGGATCGCGGCGAGCTGCGTCTGGTCTTCCAGCCGCGACTGTCGCTCACCACGCGCCGGATCACCGGGGTGGAAGCGCTGTTGCGCTGGACCAGCGAGGAATACGGCGAGATCCCGCCAAACCAGTTCATCCCGCTCGCCGAGGAAAGCGGCCTGATCCTGGAGATCGGCGAATGGGTGCTGCGCGACGCCTGCCGCACTCTGCACCGCTGGCACCAGGCCGACCTGACCGACCTCAGCGTCGCCGTGAACGTTTCGGTGCTGCAACTGCTGCGCGGCGATTTCAGCGAAAGCGTGCGCCGGGTGCTGACCGAGACCGGCCTGCCGCCGCGCGCGCTGGAACTGGAACTGACCGAGAGCGTGCTGATGGCCAACGCCGAACAGGCCGCGGCCAAGCTGCAGGCCCTGCGCGAGATGGGGGTGTCGCTGGCGATCGACGACTTCGGCACCGGCTATTCCTCGCTGGCCTACCTCAAGCGCCTGCCGATCACCACGCTGAAGATCGACAAGACCTTCGTCACCGACCTGAATCGCGACCCCGACGACACCGCGATCACCACCACGGTCATCACGATGGCGCATTCGCTGGGCCTGACCGTGGTCGCCGAGGGGGTGGAAACCGAAACCCAGCTGCGCTTCCTCGACCACTTCCGCTGCGACGAGATCCAGGGCTACTGGCTGTCGCGGCCGGTCGCGCCGGACGACTGCCTGCGGTTCATCCGCGAATGGACCCCGGCCATGGCGAGCGGCAACGCCGCCCTCCCCGCCTCCGCCGACCGCGCTTGACCCCCGGCGGACGCCTGCCTATCGTGCCGTCATGGACCCTGCCGATACCCTCGCCGAACTGCGCGCCCTGGCCGCCCGGGTGGACGCCCTCGCCCTGCGCGTCCAGCGCCTGAGCGAGGAGAACCGCAGCCTGCGCCAGCAGCAGGAGCAACTGACGAACGACCGTTCGCAGCTGCTGGCCAAGAACGAACAGGCGCGATCGCGGGTGGAAGCGATGATCGCGCGCCTGAAGTCGCTGGAACAGCACACGTGAGCCGTCCATGAGCGAAGCGGTCAACATCCGCATTCTCGACCGCGAGTACACCGTCGGCGTCGACCCCGACGAACGCGACGGCCTGCTCGCCGCCGCGCGTCTGCTCGAAGCGAAGATGCGCGAGATCCGCGGCAGCAACCGCATGGCCGCGATCGACCGGGTCGCGGTGCTCGCCGCGCTCAACCTCGCGCACGAACTGGAACAACTGCGCACCGAACAGCGCTCGCGCGACCGCGAGCTCGTGCGCACGCTCGCCGATCTCAACCGCAGGCTCGACGCGCTCGGCGGCGACTGAGTCGCGATCGCGCATGCGACCCATTCTCCTCGCGCTCGCCTTCGCCCTGCTCGCCTGGGCGACTCCGGTTTCGGCCGCCTTCGAATGCGCCGCGGGCGCGCCGTATTCCGCGTTGCGCGCGGATTTCGAACGCGAATTCGAGGCCATCCGCGCCGCCGACGGTCTCCGTCAGGACGAACACAGACGCGCGCTCGACGGCATGATCGCCGAGATCGACGCGAAACGCGGCTGGGGCGAGGCCGGGAAAGTCGAATTCCTGACCACGCTCATGCAGAGCCCGGAGTTCCTCGAACAGGAAGCCGTGAAACGCGATCTGGCGCAACGGGTGAGCGTCGCGCTCGATGCGATGGAACGCGGCGAGGGCGATGCCTGCGCGCATGCGCGCGAGACGCTGTCGCTGTTCGTGCAGGGACTGGATGCGAACGAGAAGCAGTGGTCGCACATGCGCAGGACGATCGGCGCAAAAGTCGACGCGAAGACCGACGCCGCCGCGCCGCGCTGAACGCGACGAGCGTCGCACCGACAGGCGGCCCTTGCGCTCCGCCGTCGCGCGCCTATACTGATTCCGCGTCCTCTGCCGTGATCGACGGCGCGCGCAAACATTCGCCTTGTCCCTTAATGACGACCACGGGGACGCAGCGGAATCCGGGAGTGCATGTCCGCCTCGCAGCGGGAAGCCCGATGGAGGCCAAGCGTCCCCACTTGAACCCCGGGTTCAAGGTCGTTTCGCGCGCATCGTCATGGCGGAGGATGCATTTTTTCGGGAAACCCGCGCCGCAAGCGCGGGTTTTTCGTTTGCGCGCCCGCCGACGGGCCCGACGCTGCGACGTCTCCATGCGCCGGCGAACGTTTCTTTGGAATCGGCGCCGCGCTTGGCGCACAATGCGTTCCTGAACACGCCCTCTCTCCGTCTTCTCCTCCGACCGCGGCGCACCGCATGAACGAAGCCACCGCTCCGGCGCGCAGCGCGCTGCGCCGCGAATTGCGCGAACGACGTCGCCGGTTGCCGCCGGCGACGCGGATCGCAGCCGCCGAGGCCCTGGCCGCGCGCCTGCTGGCGCTGCCGTTCGCGCCGTCGTCGGGCCATGTCGCCGGCTACTGGGCGATGGACGGCGAGATCGCGCTCCACGTCTGGCAACTGCGTCTGCCGCCCGCCGTCCGCTACTGTCTCCCGGTGCTGGGCGACGACGGTCTGCTGGGCTTCGCGCCCTGGCGTCCGGGCGAGGATCTGGTCGCCAATCGCTACGGCATCCCCGAACCCGTCGCCGAACCGCTGCCGGCCTCGGCCATGGCCCTGATCGCGACCCCGCTGGTGGGCTTCGACGCCGCCGGCCATCGGCTGGGCATGGGCGGCGGCTGGTACGATCGCACCCTCGCCTTCCGCCGCGCCGCCGCCGCGCCGCCGTGGCTGGTCGGCGCCGGCTTCTCGATCCAGCGCGTCGACGCGCTGTCGCCGGAAGCCTGGGACGTGCCGCTGGACGCGGTCTGCACCGAATCCGACACCCTCACCTTCGCCGCTTCCGCATGAGCAAACGCTACTGGCTGATGAAGTCCGAGCCCGAGGACTTCTCCATCGACGACCTCGCCCGGGTGAAGGTCGAACCCTGGACCGGCGTCCGCAATTACCAGGCGCGCAATTTCATGCGCCAGATGAAGATCGGCGACGGCGTGCTGTTCTATCACTCCAACGCCGACGTGCCCGGCGTCTACGGCCTCGCCGAAGTCGCCAGCGAGGCCTATCCCGACCCGTCCCAGTTCGACCGCAAGTCGAAATACTTCGACGAAAAATCCTCGCGCGAGCAACCGCGCTGGGACCTGGTCGACGTGCGCTACGCGCGCACCCTCGCCAGGGCGATCACGCTCGACGACATCCGCGGCCAGGCAGACAGGCTCGGCGAGGATTTCGCGCTGATCCGCAAGGGCAATCGCCTCTCCGTACTGCCGGTCACCGCCGCGCAGTGGAAGATCATCCTTTCCCTCGAATGACTCCCCCGAACCCATCCCCCATGTCCGAAACGAAACGCCTGGCCGCGGAAAAAGCCCTCGAATACGTCGAAGACGGCATGATCGTCGGCGTCGGCACCGGTTCCACCGTGGCCTACTTCATCGACGGTCTGGCCCGGATCAAGCACCGCATCCAGGGCGCGGTGTCCAGTTCCGACCAGAGCACCGAACGTCTGCGCGAACACGGCATCGACGTGCTCGACCTCAACGTCACCGGCCCGCTGCCGTTGTACGTCGACGGCGCCGACGAATGCGACGGCCACAAGCGCCTGATCAAGGGCGGCGGCGCGGCGCTCACCCGCGAGAAGATCATCGCCGAGGCCAGCGCGAAATTCGTCTGCATCGTCGACCCGAGCAAGCAGGTCGGCATCCTCGGCCGCTTCCCGCTGCCGGTGGAAGTCATCCCGATGGCGCGCAGCCTGGTCGGCCGCGAGATCGTCCGCCTCACCGGCGGCCAGCCGGTCTGGCGCGACGGCGTGGTCACCGACAACGGCAACTGGATCCTCGACATCCATGGCCTCGCCATCACCGACCCGGTCGGCATGGAGCGCGATCTGAACCAGGTGCCGGGCGTCGTCAGCGTCGGCCTGTTCGCGCGCCGCCCGGCGGACGTGGTGATCGTCGGCGGCGAGCCGCCGCGGGTACTCTGACCCGCCATCCCCCGCGACCGGATCCGCGCATGCCGGCCGTCGTCCTCGCCCCCTGGTCGGCCGCGTGGCCATTGCAATTCGAGCGTATCCGCACCGAACTGCTGGCCGCATTCGAGGATGCGCCGGTGCGGATCGAGCACATCGGCAGTACCGCCGTACCGGGTCTCGTGGCGAAGCCGGTCATCGACGCTCTGCTCGGCGCCGAAACCCTCGCGGTCGTCGAAGCCCGGATCGACGCGCTCGCTGGATCGGGATATCGCTACCGGCCCGAATACGAGGACGTGCTGCCGACACGTCGCTATTTCGTCCGCGATGCCGACGGCGAACGACTGCGTATCCATCTGCACGCGGTCGCCGAAGGCGACCCGATCTGGCGCGAACACCTCGCGTTCCGCGACGCACTGCGCGACGACGCCGCACTGCGGACGGCCTACCGCACGCTGAAATGCGAACTCGCCGCCCGCTTCGCCGACGACAAGACGGCCTATGGCGACGCCAAGGGCCCGTTCATCCGCGACGCCATCGACAGGCTGCTCGGCGGAAGCCAGCGCCCCCAATGACGTTTCGCGGGCCTCGGCCCACGGCTTCCGGCGCTGGAGGGGCGGTCGCGGACTGAAGAACGGTCGCGGGCCGCTTCGGCGTTCGTCCGAGGGCCGCGTGGTGCCATAATCGTGCTCCCCGGCGGCGACCGGGGACGCCATGCCGAATGACCCGCACGCCCGTTGGGGCGGACGTGCCGCAGACCCGTTCCGACCTTCTGCGTGCCGCCCCATGACCCTGCGCTGCCTCTTCGTCGACTTCAATGCCTACTTCGCCTCGGTCGAGCAGCAGGACGATCCGCGCCTGCGCGGTCGTCCGGTCGGCGTGGTACCGGTGATGGCGGACAGCACCTGCTGCATCGCCGCCAGTTACGAGGCCAAGGCTTTCGGCGTGAAAACCGGCACGCCGGTGTGGGAAGCGAAGGAACGTTGCCCCGAGATCGTCCTGCTGCAGGCGCGCCCGGCGCGTTACGTCGAGGTGCATCACCAATTGATGGACGCGATCGAGGATTGCATCCATCACGAGAAAGCCGGCTCGATCGACGAAGTGCCTTGCTATCTGATCGGCCGCGAGCGTAGGCGTGAGAACGCCGTGGCCATCGCCCGCAACATCAAGCGCACGATCGCCGAACGCGGTTTCGAGGCGATCAAGTGTTCGATCGGCATCGCGCCGAACCAGTTCCTCGCCAAGACCGCGTCCGACATGCAGAAACCGGACGGACTGACCGTGCTGGAGTCGTCCGACCTGCCGGAGAAACTGCATGCGCTGGAGCTGCGCGATTTCTGCGGCATCGGCCCGTCGATGGAGCGACGCCTGCAGCGCGCCGGCATCCGCACGAGCGAACAGCTCTGCGCCGCCAGCCGCGAACACCTGCGCGCGGCCTGGGGCAGCATCGAGGGCGAACGCTACTGGCTGCAACTGCGCGGCTTCGAACTGCCGGAACGCAAGAGCGACCGCGGCTCGGTCGGCCATTCGCACGTGCTCGGCCCGGAACTGCGCCACTACGCCGGCGCGCGCTCGGTGTTGTTCAAACTGCTGGCGAAGGCGGCGATGCGTCTGCGCCACGAGGCCTTCCTCGCCGGCGGGCTCGCGATCCGCATCCGCTTCGTCGGTCGCGACGAACGCTTCGAACGCGACCTCGCGTTCGCACCGATCGACGACACGCCGACCTTCCTGAAACTGCTGGGCGATGCGCTGCTGCCGCTGGAGCGCGCCCTCGCCCGCCGACGCTGGAACGAGAAGCGGCATCCGCCGCTGTCGGTATCGGTCACTCTGGTGCGTCTGGAACCGCGCGGCGCGGTCAGCGGCGAGCTGATGGACGAACGCCGGCGCAGCCGCGACATGAGCGCGGTGCTGGACAGGATCAACAAACGCTACGGCAACAACGCCCTGTACTTCGGCGCGATGCAGGACGCGCTGGCGCAGAAGGCCGCGCCGATGCGCATCGCCTTCGGCCAGATTCCGCAGACCGACCTCGAGGAAGACGTCGACGGCGACGCGCACGAGTCGCTGGACGGCCACGAGCTCTGGCTCAAGCGCGAACGCCAGTTCAAGGTGATGGCCGAAACCGCCCATCGCGAGTCCCGCGACAAACGCAAGCCGCCTCCGCGTCCGTAGGCGCGGGTCCGGCCGGTCGTCGCTTCGACCGCGCGCGCCATGTCGCGCGAACGTCCGTTCCGTACGCGGAGGATCAACCGCTCGCCCTGCCCGACGGCACGAGCCGGCGATAGTCGTGGTACTGCGCGGCGCCGGGCGCGAAGGCGTCGAAGGCGATGGCCGCCGCAAGACGGGCGCAGATCTCGAAATTCTGGAAGCCCACGCTCGTGGACACCGGCGCGATGCGCCGCCAGGTGCCGGGCGGGCGGGCGCGCTTGCGACCGGACAGGCGTTCGACCTTGGACACGCCGTTGAGATACCCCGCACTCCATACCGCGATGTCCGGATTCGCGATCCGGCCGTGGACGTGGAAGCACAGGTCCGGCGGATCGTCGGCCGAGACCACGATGTGATCGCCCGCGCCGAAATCGTCGACCCATGCCATCCTCGGCATGGCCGGATCGACGGCATGGATGTCGAGCGCGATCCGAAGTCCTTCGAAGCGCCGCTTCAGCTCGCGCGCCAGCACTTCGACCTTGAGCTGCCCCACATCGTCGAGGGCATAGAGGAACTGCCGGTTGAGATTGGAGCGCTCGATGCGGTCGCCGTCCTGCAGCAGGAATCGTTTGACGCCGAGCGAGGCGAGCAGATAGGCGATGCCGGTTCCGATGCCGCCGCAGCCGAGGATCGCCACGCGCATCCGCGACAGACGGGCCATGACCTGCGGGACTTCGGCCGGGTCGGCGAGCACCGATTCGAAGAACGCAGCGGTCCGGCTGGTGGCGTCGTCGGCGTACAGCGCTTCGAGGCGCCTGCGGGCGGCCGGAGAACAGGCGCGCAGCGCGCCCGAAGCGGCGAACAGTTCCAGGAGATCGCGGGGAGCGTGCGCCTCGCCTTCGACCAGTCCATCGGGACCGACGACCTGCATCCGCTTCCCCTGCGTCCCGACGAAGGTCGCCGGGAACAAATGAAAACCGCCAAGCCGGAATGCGGCCTGGCGGCTCATGAAAAAACCGCGATCCCAGCGGATCGAATCCGCGGAGACCCCGGTCGTCGTCAGTTGGTGGCCATGGACCCGGCGGCCTGACGGACGGTTTTTTTTACCGTCTTCTTCGAAGCCTTCTTGGCGGCTTTCTTCGCAGGCTTCTTGGCGGCCTTCTTGGCAGCCTTTTTCGCCGGCTTCTTCGCGGCCTTCTTGGTCGCCTTCTTGGCGGCCTTCTTCGCGACCTTCTTCACCGCCTTCTTGGCGGCTTTCTTCGCAACCTTCTTCACCGCTTTCTTGGCGGCTTTCTTCGCGGTCTTCTTGACAGCCATGGGTGGCATCCTCGTCAGTAGGCAGAAGTCCTGCCGGGATCGATTGTAAACAAATTACGCTTGACATCCAGCCCCGCCTTCGGAGTCGACGCAAGGCGTCTCCCGCGCGCGATGCGTGCGCGACGAAGGCGCGCGGCGAGAGCGATCGACTCCGACGATTCGGGCGCGAGCACCGCCGCCCGCGCCGACCCGATGGCCGGAAACCCTGGAAAACAAGCTGTTTTTCATTTCCCCGCGGCGCGCCCGCCTCTTCTCGCGGAGGCGGGCGATGGCGACGCGTCGCGTTCGACTGGAGATGCGACGGGCTGCATCGGCGAGCGTCTGCCGGAATCGAATCGGTCGCGGAGAAGCGTCGCGACCGTCGCCGGAACAGGATCAGTTGAGCAGGATATTGCGCAGCCGCTGGCGCAGGGCTTCGGGAAATCCGAGGGAAAACACGACCTGCCGATGACGCGACAGGGTGATGAAACCGTTCCTCAGACCGGCTTCTCGGATCACGTCGGCGACGTGATCCCTGGCGCGCGCCGGCAGATCCACCCCGGCGATGCGGATCCGGCCTTTGCGGATCCGGATCGTGGTCCGGCTGAAAGGCGACGGCAGCACGCCGAGGAGGACCAGGAGTCCCCAGCACACGGCGGCCACGATGAGGATGCGCAGGAAGAGGGCAATCATGGCGGCGGCGTTGAGGGACTCATGACGATGGCGGGAATCGCGACTCGGCGCTTCGTGCGTGGCGGGCATGGAATCCGTCCCATGCGATTCGCGATCGGAGCGTCGGTGCCTAACGTGGATCGCCGGACGATCTTCGCAGCCTTGCAATCAAGATGATGCCCCCGCCGAGAACCGCGAATCCAATCCAAAAAACAATACTTGTAAAGAGAGCGTCGCTCCATACTCTACCGCGAGAGAAAATATAGCCGGATTCGAAAGCGCCCCATAGCATGATCGCATCGAGCTGATACAGCCAAAATCCGCTTCTGGATCCGAGCCCGGCCCTGACAAGACCGATAAACGAAAAAAGCACCGCGGCAAAAAAGAGGAACGTCGCCCACGATTCCCTGTACCTCTGGAGCAGAAACCCCGTTAAAAAAGAAAGGGAAACTATCAACAACAGTCTGGGAAAAAACCATTTCTTCCCTGAGTTCTCGCCGACTTTCTCGCCACCCTCGAACCGCGCGTTCCCTGATGGTTTTTGCGGCCGTTCAAGGCGATGCTTCAGCCAGACGGAACCCAAAGCGGCGCCCATGGCAAAAGCGCCGCTGATAAGAGACGTAACAATTGATGTATCCATGGCCCTGCCTCTTTCGATGGATGCGATAAGACCGCCGATCAATCGCTACTGGCAATGCAACTTCCAACTTGAACATCGACCATCGTCGCGCTCCGGAAACCGCCCACAGCGCGCTGCCGGCAGCGCCATCACCCCGCCGCGAACCCTTCGCGCGTCAGATTCACCGGTTCGGCGTCGGTGCAGACCACGTCGTCCTCGATGCGAATGCCGCCGTAGGGCTTGAAAGTCGCGACCCGCTGCCAGTCGACGCTCGGGCCGAGGCCTCTGGTCTTGAGGTCTTCGAGCAGCATGTCGATGAAATAAAGCCCCGGTTCGATGGTGACGACCATGCCCGGCGCGAGCTCGCGGGTGAGGCGCAGGTAGGGGTGACCCTCGGGCTTCGGGATCGTGCCGCCGGCGTCGGAGGCGGCGAAGCCGGCGACTTCATGGACCTGCAGGCCGATGCCGTGGCCGATGCCGTGCGGGAAGAAGGCGCTGCTGACGCCGGTCTCGACCGCGACGTCGGGCGCGACGGTGATCACGCCGAAGTCCTTGAGGATGCCCGCGAGGGCGAGATGGGCGTCGAGGTGGATGCGCCTGTAGTCGACGCCGGCCCGGACCTGGGCGCACATCGCGCGCTGGGCGGCGTCGACGGCGTCGATCATCGCCTGGAACTCGCCGCCGGCGTCGGCCGCGTAGGTACGGGTGATGTCGCAGGCGTAACCGCGGTACGAGGCGCCGGCGTCGATCAGGAAACTGCGCGACTGCGCCGGCGGCATGCGGTCGCGGTCGGTGTAGTGCAGCACCGCGCCATGCTCGTTGAGGCAGACGATGTTGTTGTACGGCAGATCGTTGGCGTCCTGGCGCGCGGCCTGGCAATAGGCGAGATGGATGCCGAATTCGCTGGCCCCGGCGCGGAAGGCGCGTTCGGCGGCGCGATGTCCGCGCACGCCGATGCGGGTCGCCTCGCGCATCATCCCGATCTCGTACGCGGTCTTGAACGCACGGTGATAGTGGAGGTAATCCAGCACCGGCTGCGGATTGTTCGGAGCGAAGGCCGCGTATTGGCCGAGCGCGCTCTGGGCCTCGCCGAGGATCGCGCAGCGCGCGGCGTTCTTCGGCAGCGCCTGCTTGGCGTCCTCGGCGTTGCGGATGACCCGGATGTCGAAGTGTTCGACCCACTCGCCCTCCGGTGCGCTGGGTACGACGTGCCAGTAGTCGTGCGGCTGCAGGAAGATCAGCTTCGGACGTTCGCCCGGGGTGTGCACGATCCAGCTGCCGGGCGCGTTGGTCAGCGGCAACCACGCCTTGAACTGCGGGTTGACCACGTAGGGGTAATCGCGATCGTCGAAGAGGTGGTAGTGCACGGTGCCGCTGGGCACGACCAGATGGTCGAAGCCGCCGCGTTCGAGCGCGGCGTCGGCGCGTGCGCGCACGGTGGCGAGATGATCTGCGTAAAGGCTGGCGAGGTCGGCGGACATGGTCGGTTCGCGAAAATGGGTCGGCGAAAGGGAAAGAATCGAAGGAAAACCGGGGTGGGCACGCGCGCGATACGGACGGCGCGGGAACGCCGCACCGCCGGTGCGGGTTCAGTCGTAGCTGGCGCCGGGCGCTTCGACCCAGGCGTGCAGCGCGTCGCGATGCCGGTCGGTCATGGCGATGAAGCGGAAACCGGCCCAGGACTGTCCGGGCGAACTCGCGCGGTCGGTCCACAGCAGATGCGCGCCGGCTTCGATGTCCGAGCCGTCGTCGCCGGGCAGGCGAAAACGGAACTGGTAGAGCGCGTCCTCGGTCAGCGGCACGCTGGCCATCAACAACATGCCGCCTTCCGACAGATTGCCGACCCGGCCGACGACCTCCTCGGTCATCGTGTCCGAAACGAGGACCGTCTCGGCGACCTTGCGCCGCGGGGAGCGGCGATGTTCCTTGGAGCTCATGGATCGTCACCTTTCGGCGGCACGGACTCGTCGCCGATCAGACCGATGAAGGGCGCCGTCGGGCGCGAACTGGGCACCGAACGGACCGCGGATGCGGGTTCCGGCGTTGCGTCGAGCGGCGCCGCGGGAACGGAGCGCACGGCGACATCGCCGCCATCGTCCTCCTGCGCCTGTTCGCTGTCGTCGCGACGGCCGGTGAGGCTGCGCAGGGCATTGACCGCGGCGTTCCAGGCGCGGTCGACCAGGCTGGCGCGCTGGGCGGTGACGACGCGGACCTGATCCACGGCCATCATCCGCGCGAGGCTGTCGAGAGAATATTCGCCCACGCGCTGGCCGCGCTGGTTCACGAACAGCGCATGGCCGGTGACCGGGCTGAACCACGACATGCGGCGACGGACCACGTCGCCCTGCTGGTTGGTGACGAATTCGATCCAGGTGCCGAACGGCAGCAGGCGCAGGTGCTCGTAGCATTCCTGCTCGCGCGGCGAGCGCGACGGCAGATCCGGCTTGCGCGCCTTCTGCGCGTCCTCGCCCAGGCGCACGCGCGCCTTGAGCTTCATGGTCAGTTCGGTGCGGGACTCGCCGTCCTCGTCGTCGCGCAGGCTGCTCGACAGGCGGCGGGAAATGACGTCCGCCTCTTCCTCGTGGTAACCGACCTGCTTGAGCGCGTGCTCGACGTGCGATTTGAGCGCCGGCTGTTCGGTGCCGGTTTCGCGATGGGTGCAGGCGTCGACGATCTGCCGGGTGGCCTCGATCTGGCGATTCCACTCTTCCGACCCTTCGCCGTGACGGAGGTAGGTCAGCGTGAGCACGTCGGCCCAGGCCTGGTTGAGCAGCGCCCGGGTGAACTTGGGCAGCGGCGCCTCGCCGATGGTCTCGCCGAGCACCTGCTCCGCGCGCAGCTTGGCGGTCTCGAGTTTTTCCTTGCCGCGCGCGGCTTCGACGTGGCGGCGCTCGAGCGTTTCGGCGCGACGCACCTGGGCGTCGATGTGGGTCTGCAGCTGTTTGTTGCTCTGCTCGAAGACCGACAGATCGCCGTCGAAATTCCTGACCGCGTGGGTCACCGCCTGCTGCAACGGCGCCAGCAGCTGCGGGTCGATATCGTCGTCGGCCAGCCACTTCGCCGCGGTTTCGGACACCGTGCTGAGCAATTGCCGCGCCGGATGATTGGGGCGGACGAAGAAACTGCGATCCTGGAGGGCGACGCGCAGCAGCGTCAGCTGCAGTCGCTTGACCAGCGCCGCGGCGGGCGCGTCGTCCCGGATCTCGCGCTGCAGATGGTTGTAGAGCAGACCGACGAGATCGAAGGTGTCGCTGTCGGCCGGCGCCAGGGCCACCGGCTTGCCGTGCATCTGGCGGGCCTGGGCCAGCAGCGATTGTTTGATGTCGGCGATCGTCGCGTTGGCGCCGCCCGGCAGCTCCGGCGAGGCATCCATGCGGCCGAGCGTCTGCAGCAGATCGCGAGTCGGAATCGACACCTCCGGCCGCTGGCCGGGCGGAATCGGATTCAATCGCTCGCTCTGGGTGCGACGCTGGGTCAGCAACTGCTGCAGATCGTGGAAGGCCTTCTGTTCGTTCACCGGTCCGCGCGGGTACGGCTGCCCCATCCACACGGTGTACGGCCGGTTGCCGTCGAACGCCGAGCCATCGAATTCCCCGCCGCCGTCGTCGAGCTGCGCGGCGCCTTCGCCCGACGCCAGCGGTCCGCCGATGCCGGACGCGCCTTCCTGCATCGGGCCCGCCGCACCGGGAGCGCCGCCGTTGCCCGCGCCCTGCATGCCGCCGGAGCGCGCTTCCCCCGCCGTCCGCGACGTCGCGGACTCGCGTTCGCCGCCGAAGCCCGGATCGCGCTCGTCGCCGTCTTCGCCACCGCCGGCGCGGGTGCGCATCGGCACGTAGCTCAGGCCGGGGAGCACGCCTTCTTCGACCAGCAGTCTGTCCAGTTTCTCGCACAGCGGCGGAAACTGGGCCATCACCCGGCGATCGAAGATCCGGTAGAACAGCAGCCGCGCGCCGTGATCGAGTTGGAGCGATTCGATGGCGTGGCTGATCGCGCGGCACATCGCCTGCGGACCGACCGGGATGCGCTCGCTGTCGAAGGCCGGCGCCGCGGCGAGCACGCCGAACCGCTGGCCGAGCAGGTGCAGGACGAGATTGACGCGCGATTCCTGGCGCACCGCGATTTCGTGCAGCACCGCGCCCTCGTCCATCACCGACTCGTCGACGAGGCTGAGATTGCGGAAATTGATCGGCGCCGACGGCACCGGCGCCGAACGCACCGGCACCGCGAGCACCGGTTTGCGGATGCCGGCCAGGCCGGTCTCGATCAGCTGCATGAAGCGCGGCACCAGATCGTGCCGGTTGAGGCGCACCACGCGCAGGGTCTGCATGTGGTCCACCCGGCCGCCGACCGTGGTACCGGCGCGGTCGGCGAGGCGGAACAACTCTTCCTCGAACTCGGTGATCGCGGAAACGAGATTGCGCTCCAGCTCTTCGCTGAAGAGCCCCAGCACCCGCTCCAGCGTCCGACGGACGCGCCGCGGCAGGCCGGCGGAGGCCAGAGTCTTCGGCGCGGCGGTCTCCTGGGGATCGTTGGGCGCAGCCATCTCAGCCTGTCGAATTGCGACGATAGCCGCACTTCTTAACATGCCCGGCCGCGCGAGCCAACTGCTGCACCGCAACAACCGCGGCGTCGCGCGGCGCGACCACCGCCGACTCGAGAGGGACGCGCCGGCTCACGGGAGGTCCATGAAGAGGGCGATGGCGTCGTTGGCGTAGCGCAGTCCGGCGTCCGTGGGCCGGATCCGCTCGCCTTCGGCGATCAACCAGCCCGCATCGAACGCCTGCGCCATCGGGCGGGCGATGGCGGCGAACGGGAGTCCGGTGCGCGCCTCGAACGCGGATCGCGCGAACCCCTCGTGCAATCGCAGCGCATTGAGCATGAACTCGAACGGTCGCTGCGCGAGAGCGATGTCCTCGTCGCCGCCGATCGCCTGCGCGCCGCCGGCATGCGCGAGATACGCCGCCGGATGTTTGAGCTTCCATCGACGCAGGACGCGCCCATCGCCGCCGTCCTCGGGCAGCGTGATCTTGCCGTGCGCGCCGGCCCCGATGCCGAGGTAATCGCCGAAGCGCCAGTAGTTGAGGTTGTGCGCGCACTGCCGGCCCGGCCGGGCGTAGGCGCTGATCTCGTACTGCGCGTAACCGGCTTCGGCGAGCAGCGCCTGGCAGCGCTCCTGCATGTCCCAGGCGCCGTCCTCGTCGGGCAGCCCCTGCGGCGGACGCGCGGCGAACACGGTGTTGGGTTCGAGGGTCAACTGATAGTGGCTGATGTGCGCGGGAGCGAGCGCGAACGCACGTTCGAGGTCGCGCTCGGCCATCGCCGACGTCTGTTCCGGCAGCGCGTACATCAGGTCGAGATTGAGATTGTCGAACCCGGCGTCCTGGGCCAGCTTCACGGCGGCGTCCGCCTGGCCGCTGTCGTGGATGCGACCGAGTCGGCGCAGGCAGCCGTCGTCGAAACTCTGGATCCCGAACGAGATCCGGTTCACGCCTGCCTTGAGATAATCCTCGAAGCGACCGTGCTCGGCCGTGCCGGGGTTGGTCTCCAGGGTGATTTCGCAGCCCGGCGCGAAACGCAGTCGCGCCGACGCGCCCTGCAGGAAACGGTCGATCGCCGCCGCCGGGAACAGGCTGGGCGTCCCGCCGCCGAAAAAGACGCTGTGGACGGTGCGCCCCCAGACCAGCGGCAGATCGAAATCCAGATCCGCGAGCAGGGCGTCGACGTATCCCTCGAACGGCGGCGCGCCGCGGGCCTCGTGCGAGTTGAAGTCGCAATAAGGACACTTGCGCACGCACCAGGGCAGATGCACGTAGAGCGCGAGGGGCGGCAGCGACAACATGCGCGCGCTCAGCGCAGGGCTTCGTGCAGGCGCGCCCGCAGCACCGACAGCGCCCGCCCGCGATGGCTGATGCGGTTCTTGATCGCGGCGTCGAGTTCGGCGGCGCCGATGCCGCGCTCGACGTCGAAGAACACCGGGTCGTAACCGAATCCGCCGTCGCCGCGGGGCGCATCGAGGATGCGCCCTTCCCACACGCCCTCGGCGATCAGCGGTTGCGGATCCTCGGCATGGCGCAGGAGCACGAGCACGCAGACGAAACGCGCGGTGCGCGCCGATGCCGGCACCTCGCGCAGGGCCCCGAGCAGTTTGGCGATATTCGCGGCCGCATCGCCGTGGCCGCCGGCGTAGCGCGCGCTGTAGAGCCCGGGCGCGCCGTCGAGCGCGTCGACGCAGATCCCGGAATCGTCGCCGAGCGCCGGAAGACCGGTCGCGCGCGCGGCATGCCGCGCCTTCAGGATCGCGTTCTCGACGAAGGTCAGACCGGTCTCGTCCGCATCGGCGACCCCGAATTCCGACTGCGCATGCAGTTCGACGTCGGCATCGGCGAGCAGATCGCGCAGTTCGGCGAGCTTGCCCGGATTACTGCTCGCGAGGACGAGTTTCACGGTGTCGTCTCCAGCAGGTCCCACTTGTTGCCGAAGGGATCGACGAACACCGCGACGATGCCGTACGGCTCCTCGCGCGGCGCTTCCAGGAAGCGCACGCCTTTGGCCGTCATCGCGGCATGATCGCGATGGAAATCGTCGGTCCGCAGGAAGAACCCCACCCGGCCGCCGGTCTGGTCGCCGATGCGCGCGCGCTGGGCGTCGTCGGCCGCCTGCGCCAGCAGCAGGCCGGTCTCCGCGCCCTGCGGCGCCACCACCACCCAGCGTTTCGCCGGATTCCCGGGAACGGCCCCGATCGCGCGGTCTTCGCGCAATTCGAAACCGAGCGCGTTCACGTAGAAATCGATGGCGCGATCGTAGTCGTCGACCACCAGCGCGACGCAGGCGACATGCCGCACGACCGACGCCTCAGCCGCCCAGGGCCGCGCGCTGCGCGGCGAACAACTCCGCGACGCCCTGTTCGGCGAGATCGAGTAGGGCATCGAGTTCGCCGCGACGGAAGGCATGGCCCTCGGCGGTGCCCTGGACCTCGATGAAGCCGCCGCCGTCGTTCATGACCACGTTCATGTCGGTATCGCAGTCGCTGTCCTCGGCGTAATCGAGGTCCAGCACCGGGACGCCGCGATACACGCCGACCGACACCGCGGCGACCGCGCCATGGATCGGGTCGCGGGCGATGTCCTTGCGGGCCTGCAGCCAGCGCACCGCATCGACCAGCGCGACGTAGGCGCCGGTGATCGCCGCGGTGCGGGTGCCGCCGTCGGCCTGGAGCACGTCGCAGTCGAGGGTGATGGTGCGTTCGCCCAGCGCGCCGCGATCGACGCAGGCGCGCAGGGCGCGACCGATGAGGCGCTGGATCTCGTGCGTGCGTCCGCCCTGCTTGCCGCGCGCGGCCTCGCGATCGCCTCGCGTGTGGGTGGCGCGCGGCAGCATTCCGTACTCCGCGGTGATCCAGCCCTCGCCCTTGCCGCGCAGGAACCCGGGCACCTTGTTGTCGACGCTGGCGGTGCACAGCACCCGGGTATCGCCGACGGCGATCAGCACCGAACCTTCGGCATGGCGGGTATAGCCGCGTTCGATCCGGACCGGTCGCATTTGCCCGGGGGAACGGCCGCCGGGTCGGACGATACTCATGCGGAAAACCTGTCTGCGGAGAAGCGGCGCAGTTTACCATCGACGGACGGCCGCCCCCTCCGGAGCCCCGTCCTCCGCCCAAACCCCCTCCGATAGCGGAGAATGGCGCCCCCGCCGACGACCGCCCGACGCGCCCCGAGGATGCCCGCATGATCCGCAGCATGACCGCCTTCGCCGCCTGCGAACGCCAGACGCCCTGGGGCACGCTGGGCTGCGAGCTGCGCGCCGTGAACCACCGATTCCTGGAGCTCGGCGTGCGCCTGGCCGACGACCTGCGTGCGGTGGAACCGGCCCTGCGCGAGAAGGTCGCCAACCGGATTTCGCGCGGCAAACTGGAAATGACCCTGCGCTTGCGCCCGACGAACGACGGCGACACGCTGCAGGTCAATTCGGCCCGCGTGGCGCAACTGGCCGCGATCGAGCGCGAACTGCAGGCGCATTTCCTGTCCATGCGCGTGGAAATGACCGACCTGCTGCAGTTCCCGGGCGTTCTGCAAAGCCAGCCCGGCGACCCCGCCGCGCTGCATGCCGAGGCGCTGTCGCTGCTGGACGAGACGCTGACCCAGTTCATCGAGGCGCGTGAGCGCGAAGGCGCCAAGTTGGCGGCGGTCATCCTCGAACGCGTCGATGCGATCGCCCGCCATGCCGCCGAGGCGCGCACCCTGATGCCGGCGATCCGCGCCGGTCAGCGCCAGAAGCTGGAGAACCGCCTCGCCGACCTGCCGCAGCCGCTGGACCCGGGCCGGTTCGAACAGGAACTGGTGCTCGCGCTGCAGAAACTCGACGTGGACGAAGAGCTCGACCGCCTCGACAGCCACATCGCCGAACTGCGCCGGGCGCTGAAGCAGAAGGACGCCGTGGGTCGGCGTCTGGATTTCCTGCTGCAGGAATTCAACCGCGAAGCCAACACTTTCGGTTCGAAATCGGTCGATGCGCGCACCTCGGCGCTGGCGGTCGAACTGAAAGTCCTGATCGACCAGATCCGCGAACAGGCGCAGAACATCGAATGAAGCGAAGCGAGCCGGAGGCCGGTCCGGCGCCTCGCACCCGACCGTCGCTTCCACCGAATCACGAACCCGAGATCGCGAATCCCACCATGCGCGGAACCCTCTTCATCGTCGCGGCGCCCTCCGGGGCGGGCAAGTCCAGCATCGTCAACGCCTGCCTGGCGCGGTTTCCGGAGATCGCGCTGTCGATCTCGTTCACTTCGCGCGGCATGCGTCCCGGCGAACGCCACGCCCAGCACTACCATTTCGTCAGCGAGGCGGAATTCCGTCGGATGATCGACGCCGGCGATTTCTTCGAGTGGGCCAACGTGCACGGCGATCTCAAGGGCACGGCGCGGCAGTCGGTGGAGCCGCAGCTCGCGGCCGGCCGCGACGTGCTGGTGGAGATCGACTGGCAGGGCGCGCAGCAGGTGCGCCGGCACGTGCCCGACGCCGTGGGCATCTTCATCCTGCCGCCCTCGCGGCAGGCGCTGGAGGACCGCATGCGCAAGCGCGGCCAGGACAGCGAGGAAACCATCGCCCGCCGTCTCGCGAACGCGCGCGAGGAAATGTCGCACTACGGCGAATTCGACTACGTGATCGTCAACGAGGTGTTCGAGACCGCGGTCGACGAGATGTGCGCGATCTTCACCGCCAGCCGTCTCCGCCGCGAAGCGCAGGCGCAGCGCCATGCGGCGATGATCGCCGAACTGCTGCGCTGAACCGCGGACGACTCCGAACCCGGAAGCCGCGAACCGAACACCGACGCAAAAAAACGGAGGCCGCCTTGCGACGGCCCCCGACCTTCCCGCCATGGTCGTCGCTTACGCGACCAAGGTGCCCCGGGTCGGATTTTCCTGACGCTGCGGGTCCTGCGAACTCTGCTGCGGCGCGGGCTGCACCGGCGTCGGCGCCGACTGCAGCAACTGCGTGCTCTGCTGCACCGACTGGTTCACCGCCTGGTTCCGGTCCACGAACACCCGACGGTTCGCCGGGTCCTCCAGGCCGCCCTGCACCGCGAAGAATCCCGCGTTGTTTCCCGCAGGCGCCACGTGGTCGATCCGGCCCATCCCCGTCACCTTCGCCTCGAACGCCAGCGCCGCCGCCGCGTTCTCACGCTCCTGCGCGTTCTTGAACGTCCCCGCCGGCAACTGCTCCAGCCCCTTCATCGCCTGCTGGTACAGCGCGTTGTCCGGATGGTTCGGATTCGACAGCTGCGGCGTCCGCTCCGCGCGCTCCAGCGCCTCCAGCGTCTTCGGACCGGCGATGCCGTTCTGTTCCAGACCGTTCGCCTTCTCGAACGCCTTCAGCGCATGCGTCGTCGACGCATCGAAATTCCCGTTGACCGGCAGCGGCTGGCCATCCGGGCCGCGGAAACCCTGGTTGTTGAGCAGCGTCTGCAGCCTCGCCACATCCGGGCCGGTCGAGCCCTGCTGCAGGATGCCTTCGCTCGCCGCGACGTTCGCGGGGATGCCGCCCGTCTGCGGCTGTGCAGGCGACTGCTGCGTCGGTTGCTGCTGCGTCGGTTGCTGCTGCGTCGGCTGCTGC
>JBMOOY010000056.1:66465-256901 GCA_049324395.1 Pseudomonadota bacterium | reverse complement strand
CGCCGACGCCCAGCGCGGAGCAGCCCGTTCCGCAGACGCCGAATCCGCAACCCCAGCCCAATCCGACGAACGCCGCACCGAACGCGCAGACGTCCGCCCCTCCGGCCGCCACCGATGCGCCGGTCGCGTCGTCGATGGCGACCCTGCTGCAGCAGGAAGGCGTGTTGATGCAGGGCGCCCAGGGGCCGGACGTGGAAGCGCTCCAGCGCCAGTTGGGGGCGCTCGGCTATGCCGGCGCGGACGGCAAGCCGCTCGCGGTCACCGGCACCTTCGATGACGCGACGACGCAGGCCGTGAAGGCCTTCGAAAAGGACGCGGGCATCGCCCAGAACGGCATCGTCGGCGCGCACACCATGACCGCCCTGGCCAAGGCGCAGGACACGATGGAGGCGGTCACCCGCGACCCGCTCTACCCTCAGGCGCAGCAGGCGCTCAGGGCGCTGCCCGAAGGCACCTTCGCCAACGACCGCCAGCGCGACAACCTGGCGGGCGCACTCGTGCGCGATGCGCGGATGGCGTATCAGCCGCCCGCGGAATTCCAGTCCATCGCCGCGGTGGTGATGAACACCCGGGGCGACGGCGTGATCGCGCTGGAAAGGGGCGGCGACGACCCGATGCAGCGCCGCACCTACGTCCCGCTGTCGGAGGGCATCTCCACTTCGCTGATGGAGAGCGGCCGTTCGCTGCAGGAAGCGGGTCTTGCGGTCACCCAACGCCCGCAGGCGAATCCCGGCCTGCAGCCCAACGCGCACCACGATCCGGCGCCGCAGCGTCCGGATTCGCCGGCCAACCCGGTCCTGGTCGCGAACAACGCGCCGGAACCGGAATCGCAGGCGCGCGGCATGCGCATGGCGTGAACCGGCGGAATCGGCGCGGAGCGCGGAACGGCTCCGCGCGCGGTCAAGGCGCGTCCGGCGGCGGCGATGCGCGCCGGAACACGTTGTGGAACGTTCCGGCGCGACCGAGTTCGACCCGCAATCGCAACGTCGTCGCGCTGCACTCGTAGGCGTTGCGCATCGGATTGCGGGCGGTGGTCGCGCGGATTTCCCTCGTGCTGCATGTGCCGGCGCCGCAACCGGTGACGGTGCCCGCGTGGTCGTTGACGTCCGCGCAGGCATTGAGCACGCCGCCTGCCGCCGACCAGCGCCCGCTGCCATGGCCCCCGATGATGCCGCTGGCGTTGCCGTGACGCGCCGCGATCGCGCTGGTCCCGCCCGAGGTGGTGCTGCTGAAGGTCCGGTCCGCGTTCAGCACCATCGTCGTGTTAGGCGCGACATGCGTCACCCGCGCCTGCCCCCGCATCCACGGCGTCACGAGCTCGGCCATCCCGCTGCTGGTCATTTCCCAGGTGCCGACCAGACACTGGTCGATCTCGCGGGTGCCGGCGCATTCCTGGCAGGACACCTCGCGGGTGGCGCTCAACTGCAGATCGACCCGCCGGCTCGTGGTCGCCATCGCCGCGAAGCGGAATCGGCGCACGGTGCCGTCGAGCGCATCCACCGTCGCCGGGAATGCGCCCCAGGGGCCCTCGGCCGGCTTGGCGGCATGGTGTTCGGACGGCGTCGCGCGCACACCCCAGCGACCGCACTCGAATGCGGCATTCCCGCGCTGCAGCACGAAGGGCTCCAGCGCGATGCGTTCGGTACGCGTCTCCGCGAACGTCCACGTCTCGCCGTCTTCCGGCGTCGAACCGATCGACGCGCCCTGCCCGTCGCGGATGTTCCGATCGAGATAATCCTCGGCGAACTGCAGCCAGCCCGCCGCCGGCAGCGCGTTCCGCATCGCGGCCTGTTGCGCGGAGGCGCTGCTGCCTTCGGCCATGCCGTGCAGGAAGGGCATCACCGAGTCGACGCCGCGCGTACCGCCGTGCCAGGCGAAAAACACGAAGGCGTCGTAGGTCATCAGATTCAACGCGACCCGCGGCGAGTCCGCGTCGAACCGGCGCACGCGCCCGGCGATGAACGGCGCCGCCGGCAGCGCGACCGTCGAGAACCAGTCCGCCGACCCTTCCATCCACCACGTGCCGCCACCCGAGGCGCCGCCCGGCGTGGCGCTGCCCATCTGCGCGGCGCTCAGCGAGGCGAACTGCACGCAATGCATCAATTCATGGGCGATCACCGCGCCCGCGCGCTCGGCGCGGGCCGCGGGACCGAGCAGCCACAGCGTGATGAGGCACTCGCCGTTCGGCCCGAGGTTCGTCCATGCCGCGATCTCGCCGAAATTCTCGTGCCGGCCGCCGGGGCCGAAGTCGTCGAGCAACAGCACTGTCGCGTTGCCGATCCGGAAATCGCCGAGTCGCGGCAGCGCCGCGGCGCTCGCGCGCACCCCGCGCTCCACCGCCGTGGCCACGCCCGGGCCTTCGGCCCAATCGGACACCACGTGCCGGATCACCCGGATGCGCTTCTCGCCCTCGGGCGTGTCGACCGGCACTTCCAGCGGCACCACGCACAGGAATTCGTCGCGCCCCAAGGCGCCCAATCCCTCGGCGAGTCGCGAATCGAACAACCGCAGATAATCGAGGCTGTTGCAGTCGCCGAATCGCTCGCTCGCACGGACGTACACGATCGCGCCGACCAGCAGGGCCAACCCGACCGCACCGACCCACAACGCACGCTTCGATGACATCCGCTTCAACGACATTCGCATGACGACCTCCCGGACAGGCACGACACGGTGCGCGCCGTCGGCGCACGACCCATGCCGATCGGAACAGCGGCACCGGCCAAGATAACGAAAACGGCCTGTCGCTTCGAATCCGGCCAACCTGCCGACCCGTCGCCTGCGGACGCTCCGGGCGGAATTCAATGACGACTTCCGTCACCCTTCAAGCCCCGATGGCTGCGTGTATAGTTCAGCGCAATGGCGGGCATGCCGCCCGGACCAGATTTGCGGAGAAGCGTCATGGGTCTTGTTCGTGCAGTGATGGATGCGGTCGGCGGCACCTTCGCGGACCAGTGGAAGGACTTCTACACGGTACCTGCCGGGCTCCCGTCGACGGCGGCGCTGTTCGCGGCGGTCCCCCAGGGCACCAACGCCGGGCGCGGTTCGAACACCGCCGGCTCCTCCAACATCATCACCAACGGGTCGAAGATCGTCGTGCCCGAGGGCTACGGTCTGCTGCTGTTCCAGGACGGCAAGATCACCGGCTTCGTCGCCGAACCGGGCGGCTACGAATGGCGCTCGGACGACATCAACTCGAAGTCGATCTTCGCCGGCGACGGCATCGTCAGCCCGCTGATCACGCAGAGCTGGGAGCGCTTCAAGTTCGGCGGCCAGCCGGGCTCGCAACAGGCGGCGTTCTTCGTGTCGCTGAAGGAGCTGCCGGACAACCGGTTCGGCACGCAGTCCGAGATCTACTGGGACGACGGCTTCCTCAACACCCAGGTCGGCGCGGTCACGCGCGGCTCGTACACGCTGAAGATCGTCGATCCGATCCTGTTCGTGAAGAACTTCGTGCCGGCCAGCTACCTGCAGCCGGGCAAGGTGTTCGATTTCACCGACCTCGACAACGCCGCCGCCAGCCAGCTGTTCAACGAAGTGGTCGGTTCGCTCGCGCCCGCCTTCAGCCTGTATACCAACGATCCGAGCAAGGGCAACCGCATCACCAAGATCCAGCAGGACTCGGTCGGGTTCGCCAAGAGCCTGTCCGATGCGGTCGAACAGGCTTACCAGTGGCAATCCGATCGCGGCCTGGCGATCGTCAAGACCGCCATCGTCTCGATCGAATACGACGCGAACACCCGCGAGCTGCTCAAGACCGTGCAGCGCGCCGACGCCCTGTCGGGCGCGCGCGGCAATTCGAACCTGCAGGCCAGCGTCGCCCAGGGCATCCAGTCGGCGGGCGAGAACGGCGGCGCCGCCGGCCTGATGGGCATCGGCATGGCGACCGGAATGATGGGGATCGGCGGACTGCAGCAACCGACGGCGCCTGCCGCGCCGGCCGCGGAAGATCCGGTCGCCAAGCTGAAGAAGGCCAAGGAAATGCTGGACCTCGGCCTGATCACCCAGGCCGACTACGACGCGCTGAAGGCCAAGGCACTCGGCCTGTAAGCCGCAGCGACCATGTCCGAGTCCAAGGTCCCGCCGCCGCTGCCGCCGCGGCCCGTCTCCGGCCCCGGTTCGCCGCGGGACGTGCCGCCGCTGCCGGGCACCCTGCCGATCGACCCGGCCACCCTGCCCGACCCGATCCGCGAGGAACTGGAGGCGCCGGACCCGGTCGCCATCGACACCTCCGCGCCCGAGCTCGCCGATGGCCTCAACCGCTGCCCGAAATGCGGCGCGACCGACATCCGGCACAAGCCCGGCACCGACCTGCTGGTCTGCCTGTACTGCCGCAACGAGTGGGAAGGCACGCGGGTCGAGGAACTGTTCGGCTTCGGCGAAGGCATCGACCAGCTGCGGGGCACCGTCGTCGCCTCCGGCGCGCGCGCCATCGACGCCGACGCCGCGGTCCTCAGGACCTTCAAGTGCACCGGCTGCGGCGCCGAGGTCACGGTCAACACCGAAAGCGCGATGACCGCGCGCTGCCACTGGTGTCGCCACGTCTTCGGCGTCAACGAGCAGGTGCCCAACGGCGCGGTGCCCGACGCGGTCCTGCCCTTCCGCATCAAGAAGGACGACGCGGTCGCGCGCATCCGCCAGTTCGTCGACAAGCGGCGGCTGTTCGCGCTCAAGGAGTTCAAGGAACAGTTCACGCCCGAGAACGTCGTCGGCGTCTACCTGCCGTACATGATCGTCGACGGCAACGCCAGCGCCGACGTCGCCGGCAAGGGCGAGATCAAGACCCGCGAATACACCCGCGGCACCGACAACAACAAGAAGACCTACTACGACGCCGACATCTACCGCGTCGAGCGTCACGTGGACTTCACCGTCGACGACCTGCCGCTGGAATCGTCGTCCGAACGCGGCAACCACGACACCCGCGTCAACACCAACAACATCATCAACACCATCCTGCCGTTCGACACCAAGAACGCGGTGAAGTGGAACGCGTCGTACCTGTCGGACTTCACCTCTGAGAAGCGCAACCAGGACGTGGAGCACCTGCGCCCGCGACTCGAGGACCAGTTGCTGTCGATCGCGCGCGCCCAGGTCGAACCCACGATGCGCCGCTACGACCGCGGCGTGCGCTGGGAAGAGGAGCGCCTCGACGTCCACGGCACGCGCTGGGTCTCGATGTACCTGCCGGTCTGGCTGTACTCCTACCACCAACCGGGCGCGAACGGCGGCATGCTGCACTACATCGCGGTCAACGGCCGCACCGGCGAAACCATGGGCAGCGTCCCGGTGCAGCAGTGGAAGCTGCTGCTGGCCGCGCTCGCCACCGGCACCATCCTCGAAACCATCGCCATCGCGATCCTGGCAGGTTCATCATGAGCGACGACGGCGGACTCTGGCTGCTGCTGGCCGGCCCGGTCGGCGCGACCGCGCTGTACTGGACCCTCTACCGGTACTACCGCAACACCGACAAATCGCACGGCTTCGAACGCGAAACCAAGGTCGAGGCGAAGCCGATCACCGGCACGGACGACAAGGTCGACGAGATCAAGGGCACGCAGCGCAGGCGCATCGAAGGCGACAACGTCTCGTCGTACCGCGAACGCGTCCGACGGGTCGGACGCGGGCCGTCCTGACGCGCCTCTCTCGGGACAGCGAACCCGGACGTTCGGAACGCGCGATCTCTCCTGGCGACGAGCCTCCGCCCGGATTTCGCGCGACAATGGCCACGGCACAGTCGGTGCCGCACGGAAACCGGCAGCGACATCTCCCATGCGGACCTTCGTACTCAGAGCGCGGGCGGCACCGACCGACAGCCAGAAACTGTGGGAATCGGTCGGCAAGGACGCCCACACCGAGATCCTGGCGCACACGCTGATGAACGCGATCTTCATCGCCCAGTCGCATCGCCCGGACGTCGTCGTCCATCTCGTGCTGGAAAGCACCCGGGACTTCTCCCGCACGATCCGGTTCGAGATCGACGCGATGCACGAACTCGGCGGCTTCGACGAACGCGCGCTGCTGACCAAGGTGGCCAAGGCGCTGGACGCATCCCGGGGCATGGGCAAGGAAGAGACCCGACCGGTGGAATCCGGCGTCACCGTGCAGACGCTGAGCTTCGAGAAACTGGTGCAGACGCTGGCCGAAGACCACCAGCTGTTCCTGATGGACCGCAAGGGCACGCCGATCCGCGACGTCGCGTTCGCGGACAAGCCCTGCTTCCTGCTCACCGACCACATCCCGATGCCGAAGAAGACCATCCCCGGCCTCGAACGCATGGGCGCGAAGAAGATCGCGCTGGGACCCACCATGCTGTTCGCATCGCAGTGCGTGACCCTGATCCACCACGAACTCGATCAGCGGGCGTAGGGCGGGCTCAAACCCGTCTTGCGAGTTGGTCCATGTCGACGACCTCCCCGAATGCTTGTGCGTCCGGGGTGTTGTCCTCGCGGAACACAAGACGGTGCCCCATGTGCCGAAACAGATAGGCTTGAACAGCGACCCAGCAACGTTCGCCTTCATGCCACTCGCCATCCATCTCCGAGTAAAGCCTGAGAAGAAGCCGGCCATTGCTCGCTATCGGCTTCCCGAAAGACAGGGAATGCTCGCAGTCGAGGCAGTCAAGCTGAACGTATGTACTCACATATCCTCCTCGGACACCCATCATTTCAATTCGACCGATTCGCAGGGTAGAGGCAAGCCCGTCCAGAGAACCGAAGACCCTAGACCATGGCGCCCCGAACTCATCCCGACGCCAGCAGCTTCCGCAACTTGGCGACGGCCTCCTTCCGCATGCCCGCCCTCTTGAAGACCGTGGGCAGATGCAGCAGGAACGCGACATGTCCGGGGAACGCCTTTTCGTCTCTCTGCCCGGAGGCGAGGAAGCGAATCAGCACCTCCGTGGAGTCCGCGGACCATGCCCAAAGCAGATGCCCGCGGATTTCGACCTTGTAGAACGCCGCATCGGGCCACGCGATCGTGTGGCTGCCGTTGTAGCCGCAAGAAAGACACCTGGAACTTCCCGCGATCGGCGCACCCGGCGGATGGCGCAACTCGCCTTTGGTCTCCGTGAACAACGCTTCGGAACCGCATCTCGGGCAGTGGATCGAGACCGTTTCCGGAAAGCTGCACCACTGACAGACGTGCGTCATGCTTGCATCCGAACAGGGCGTAGGGCGGGCTCAAGCTCGACTTGCCAGTTTGCGACCTCAGACAACCGGCCTGCCGTCGAGGTGCATACAGCCCCGTAGGGCGCATAAGCCGAAGGCGTCATGCGCCATCACACGCGACCGGTGTCGGATACGCAAACGGTGCATGACGCTTCGCTTATGCACCCTACAACAGCCTATGCGCCTTACGGCCTTGCTTGCTCAGTCAGAAACCCCAAGATGCAGGAACCATAGACGCCCCTCGCTAAGAAACACGAAATCCTGCCAACATGCTTCATACCAGAAAGGTGGCGTCACAAAAACTTGATGGATGGCGCAACTACCGAATGTCTCGATCATGAGCAGGCAAAGCTGGTCGATCACAGCGGATTTTGCATCGGAGTCCGCTCGATGAAGATCGGAGGGCAGGCCAAACAGCCAATTCATCAAGACCGGCCTGAGCAGTTTCTCGATATCGTCACCTTCAGACTCGAGCCTGAGGCTCCATTCGTCGATGCTGTATGACTTTCCTGTATAGACATGGACGCCAGAAAACAAAGGCGCCAGCGAACTTGAGAGGTCGCCGGAATACGGAAGTTCGGTCAGCTCGAACACATAGCCGTTGTCTGCAACACTACACAGTGTCGCAAGCTGACGGAAAAGTGCATTGATCACCAGAACGTTCAACTGGAACCTCAATTAATGTCCGCCCGGTCATGCTGGCAGGGAACCCGTGCGCAGGCACGCCTGCGCACGGGCGAAGCTTACGCGGTGGGGCCGTCGAGGGGCACCAGGCGGTTGTCGTCGTCGTAGCGCAAGCCGCAGACCCTGGCGGTCATGCCGCGCAGGGCGGCTTGCGGGCGGGTGCCGCTGGCTTCGCACAGGGCGATGAACTGGGGCGGGACTTCGACCAGCAGGACGTTGGCGGCCTGCGACGGCTGGGAGCAGGTAAAGGACATGACGGAACTCCGTTTCGCCCAACAGCCACTGTGGCTGCCGTTGGCGAGTCCAACCCGCATCGCGCGCAGGCGCGTCAAGGTTTGCGCAGCAATTCATCTCGACCTTGACGCGCCGAGCACGGTGCGACACTGGGACGACAACGGTGGGCACCCACTCAATTCAAACGAAGCTGCTTTTGATCCGTAGGGCCGATCTTGCATCCGCCGAATGACAGCCGGATCGTTGCTTCGTACGATTGACAGATCCAAGACCCGCCATAAGAAGAAATTCACCACCTTACGAGTTAGACCCGCAGAAGCGCCGCCGCTAGCGAGACTCTCGAATTCGCTTCTATATCGTCGACGAACGCATCCCAAGCGCCCGCCTCAGTTCGCTTGGAGCAGTAGACAGAGGCCATAGTTAGAAAGGCTTCCGCGACATCCCCGATATCTGTTAGGAATCGATCAATCTCCGACTCATGATCGTCTCCATACGAGAGGAATATCGAGTCGCGGAAGTTCGCCTTACCCGCGTATCTCGTTGCTTGTGAAATAAAGTTCACAGGACGCGTACTTAGACGAGAGTCCCGCAACTCCCGCGCTACCTTCTTTCGGAAATCGACCATCCCAAGCTCCAGAAAAGCAGCGCTGTTCTTGATGACCTCCTCCATATGCTCACGCTCGAACTTTACCGTTCCATGGAGATAAGAAATCGCACCTCCCAATGCCTCTGACGCGTTAGAAGCAGTCTGTGAGAGATCAAACGAATTGCCTTGTCGCAATGCCTCGATCTCGCTGTCAGCATCGGCCTTCACCAACGTCGAGGTAGCTGGCGAAAAAGGCATTAGGATAAGATGGGAATTGATCAGTTCTTGCCAGCTCACCGCTAACTGCCCACTGTTGTCAACGTGCTCACCGTCGAAGGCCGCGACCATTGCAGCGGCAGAAGCATGAACGCAGTTGTACCAGCTCGAAATTGCAGGCCGACATACGTCGTATCCACTATTGGCTTCAGTAATAGCCAGGAGTCCAGCCAAATGATTAAATGCTAGGAATATGCTTTCGAAAACCAATGTATCGGCCGACCGGTTTGCTGGCCTACGCTCCACGTGCCCATAGAATCTACCTAGGTCTTCTGCAGAAAATCCGGTATCGGCGACCAGCAGCCGTAGCGAACGCATCCAGTTGACCGTCCCATAAAAAGCAAAGTGTGGCGACGGCTGATCCTCAGAAAATAATCGGTGCAGTAGCCAGCGCTGCATAGGGCTCCATCCTAGTAATGTTTTTGTGGGTCGACGCTATTATTAGAGATACCACGCGGTCAGCTCTCTCAGCCGCGCGCTCGCGGTTTCCACCGTTGACTTGAATACGATCCTGCGCTCACTGATAGAGCTTAGATATGGAATAATCTCTGGAATATCTTCTGGAAGAAACCCATAACGCATCAGCAAGACTTGGACATCGTCGTTTGTCCCAAAGCGCAACAACTCAATCATCTTTAGCGCTCGGACATCGCTTGTATGCGCGTAAAAAATTTTAAACGCGGCCATGAAAACATCATTTAAGCCAAATGAAATGACTTGATCCAGGTAGTCATAAGTGTCAAATACTACGGTGTCGTAGCTGATGTCCCGCGCCAGCGTTCCCAGTGGAAATAGCGGAAAGGGTCGCTCCAAACTTGCGTCAGGGAGCTTGTTTGCCCGCTGCGCGAACTCGGCGTTACCGATCCTTTTGCGATCACGGCGCCCAATCCAGTTGAAGCGCTGCCCGACGATTTCACTAAAAGGGCGTCCCTGAAAAGTACGAAGCAAAAGGCTAATCGCAGTCCGAAAAACGGCTTCTTCGCCAGGCTTAAGCTGTCTGTCGATAGATGCCTCAAAGATGGCGCGAAAGCTCTCCTCCAATTGAACACGCGTCCGCCGATTCGCGGTACCACGTAAAGTTTGCGAAAGCCTCTCGCCCTGCGCATAGATAAGGTCCAAGATGCGCGCGGCAGCTTTTCGGACATGATCCTGTGCAAGCCGATCTGCCTTCGACCTAGGCAGATGAAGCTGCTCGTCAAACGTATCGCTACGAAGAGAATCAAGAATCTCGGCCACGTCTGGATCATCTGGCAAATCTTGTTCGTCGATTACAGACGTGGGCGACAGGACGAAGCGATGGTCAAGTCGCTCCGCTACCACTTGCGGACTTCTTGTATACACGTAGCCGAAATCAAACCGAGGCTGATTGGTGAGGCGACCTGCACGCCCAATCAGGTTCTTGAAGGCCAAGGCTTTGGCTCCTTCGTTCTCACCCTGAATCCGACTGGTGTCGAGCCACACGACATCGAATGGCATGTTTACGCCTTGCACTAACGTACTCGTCGCGAAACAAATACGCGCATGCCCTTGACGAACGTACTCTTCCACGAGAAACCGGACCTCCAACGGTACCGAACCATGGTGAATTACGACACCTCGCCGAAGTAAGGCCACCATCTTTGACCGGTGACTGCTTTGATTCGCGCCCAGGAGGCGCTCAATCGCCGAGATGATCTCCAGTGCTTGTTCGTCAACTATTTCTTCAAAAGCGTTGATTAAGTCTCGGAAGTCGTCTAGGAACGACTCGTTGTATATCGAGTTCTTAGTTACATAGACGAGAACAGAGTGCCCCTGCCCGAATGCGAACTCAGCAAAGCTACTTCCAAATGCCTGACAGTTCTTAAGAAGATGACCTCCCTCCTCGTACGGCGAGAAGTAGTAGTCAGAACCGTTTCCGTGACCAAACACGAAAGCCTTGCCTACAGCAGCGAATGGATAGCTCCTCGAAAAAGACTTCTCAGCAGACAGGTCGTGCTTCGAGATCTGAGCCTCTGGGTTATCAACAAATGGATGAGCAAAAACAAGCTTTGCATTTGGGAATGCCCTGCCAATTCGCCGCACCAATACATCGAATACAACCCCACGCTGCGCCTCTTCTGAGATTTGCGCCTCGTCAAAGAAAAATGTACTTACTGCCAACTCGCTACGCATGTCAAAAAGGTCGCGAGCACGCTCCGGCGTCAACACAAAAATGCGTCGGAGCTGTCGCTCTGTAAAAACACGATCAACGAATGGCATTACCATTACGCTCTTATCTTCCGCAAATATGCGGCGCATTACCGCCAAGTATTCGGCAATCAAGGCACGGGAGGGAACGACTACGACAGCGTCCCCAGTTCCGTTGGCAATAAAATCTCTAATCGAATAGGACTTTCCTGCACTGGTCGGCGCTGAGATTGAAACAAATTGATTGTCCTCTAAAGCACGCCGAACGCTAGCTTGAACTGGTGTCAGCACAACACCACTTTCCAATCTGTGAGCCTCCCCCATCTGCCGAATGAGAAACGAATAGAGGCTCTGCGGCTCTTGGATCTTGTAAAACAGCCCCATAGCTGCCAACACCTTGTCCTCAACCGCCGCAAAGGAGGCCGGATGGAAAATTCGATAGAGCGTCAACTCCTCCATTAGACGCTGAGTGTCAGGCCCTGATCGATGCAGATAATTCAGGATTTCCGCCAAGTCAGAATCTGGATCCTCCTTGGTTGCGATGTCCTTAGGGCCCATGTATCACACCCACCAGGTAGATCTGCGAAATCTGGTGAGTTCCTGCGAGCGCCTTGGCTTTCGCCATCGCGTTCGCGAGAACAACGTCCGGATTGACAGCATTCACCGAAAACGCGGCCACAATTCCAAACTCCTCATTGTCCAAGTTCGCAATCGCGGACGGAGACACCAACTTCTCGAGGTGCGGCCGATCGCGAAAATGCTTTTCTGCGGTTAGAAAGTCGGATATTTGATCTAGGGCGATACCGTGAGGACTTTTCTTAGCTGAATACTTGGCTTCCCCAAAATTGATTTTTTCAAGCTCGCAAACGGTATGAAAATCAAAGCCCTCGTTTTGCTTCACCTGCGGCTTCCAGAGCTCCGCAAGTGGCACCTCGCTGTGACTGAAAACTCGACACAGAGCTCTGGCAGCACCCATTGACACCATTAATTCGCCGAAGTCCTCTTGAATGGCAGTGGTCGATCCGGAAACCGGAACCGCATTGAAAATCTTTACAAGAACGTCTGCTGTCTCCGCAACAGTCTTCTCGTATGAACGACGGGCTCCCTTATCGAGACTGCTCATCCAAGAGGTGTCCACTACTGTCTTCGTCAGCTCCTGAGCGAGCTTTCCAATGTCAGAGACCGTCACTTTGCAGGCACGGATGCTCCCGTTCGCTAAAGCAGTCATTTCGACATGCTCGCAGCCCCAGTCGATGTCCATAACAGCACTGCCAGAACTCATATTGCGTCCTCCCCCGACTCAATCTTTGTCCAAGCCAAGTTCTAGGCTAATGCACTTGACACAACGACTTACAGACCAACCGAAAATAACCGACTAGCACTGCAAAAAAAACGCCCGGGAATCCGGGCGCCTTTTAGAATCACATATTCCGCCGATACTCCCCACCCACATCATAAAGCGCATGTGAGATCTGCCCCAGACTGTAAGATTTGACAGCCTCCATCAGCGCCGCGAACACATTCGCCCGATCGCGCGCCGTCTTCTGCAGATACCCCAGCCCTTCCGGCGTGTTCCGCAGGGACTGATACCCCGCCACATTCGCAATCTGCTGTCCCTTCTCCGATTCCGTCGACCGGATCAGCTCGATCTCGGTGACGATATCCCCGCCATGATCCTTCGGCAGGAAGGTGTTGACGCCGATCAGCGGCAGGCTGCCGTCGTGCTTCTTGTGCTCGTAATACAGCGACTCTTCCTGGATCTTGCCGCGCTGGTACATGGTGTCCATGGCGCCGAGCACGCCGCCGCGTTCGCTGATGGCTTCGAATTCCCTGTAGACGGCTTCCTCGACGATGTCGGTGAGCTTGTCGACGATGAAGCTGCCCTGCCAGGGGTTCTCGCAGAAGTTGAGGCCCAGTTCCTTGTTGATGATCATCTGGATGGCCACGGCGCGGCGCACGGACTCTTCGGTCGGCGTGGTGATGGCTTCGTCGTAGGCGTTGGTGTGCAGGCTGTTGCAGTTGTCGAACAGCGCGTACAGGGCCTGCAGCGTGGTGCGGATGTCGTTGAACTGGATTTCCTGGGCGTGCAGCGAACGGCCGGAGGTCTGGATGTGGTACTTCATCATCTGGCTGCGGGCACTGGCGCCGTAGCGTTCGCGCATGGCTCTTGCCCAGATGCGACGGGCGACGCGGCCGATGACGGTGTATTCCGGGTCCATGCCGTTGCTGAAGAAGAACGACAGGTTGGGCGCGAAGTCGTCGATCTTCATGCCGCGCGCGAGGTAGTACTCGACGATGGTGAAACCATTCGACAGGGTGAAGGCGAGCTGGCTGATCGGGTTCGCGCCGGCTTCGGCGATGTGGTAGCCGCTGATCGACACCGAGTAGAAATTGCGGACGTTCTTCTCGACGAAGTACTGCTGGATGTCGCCCATCATCCGCATCGCGAATTCGGTGCTGAAGATGCAGGTGTTCTGGGCCTGGTCTTCCTTGAGGATATCGGCCTGCACCGTGCCGCGCACGCTGGCGAGGGTCTGCGCCTTGATGTTGGCGTAGGTCTCGGCGTCGACCACCTGGTCACCGGTGACGCCGAGCAGGCCGAGGCCGAGGCCGTCGTTGGTCTCGGGCAGCGCGCCGCTGTATTCGGGGCGCGCGCGGCCTTCGAACAGTGTCTCGATGGTGGCGTGGGCGGCGTCCCAGCGCGTCTGGTCCGCGCGCAGGTATTTCTCGACCTGCTGGTCGATCGCGGTGTTCATGAACATCGCGAGGATGATCGGCGCCGGGCCGTTGATGGTCATCGACACCGAGGTGCTGGGCGCGCAGAGGTCGAAGCCGGAGTACAGCTTCTTCATGTCGTCCAGCGTGGCGATGTTGACGCCGGAATTGCCGATCTTGCCGTAGATGTCGGGGCGCGGCGCCGGGTCTTCGCCGTACAGGGTCACGCTGTCGAAGGCGGTGGACAGGCGCGCGGCCGGCTGGCCGACGCTGAGGTAGTGGAAGCGGCGGTTGGTGCGCTCGGGCGTGCCCTCGCCCGCGAACATGCGGATCGGATCTTCGCCGGTGCGGCGGTACGGATAGACGCCGCCGGTGTACGGGTAGTAGCCGGGCAGGTTTTCCTTCTGCAGGAAGGTCAGCAGTTCGCCCCACGACTTGTAGGTGGGCGCGGCGATCTTCGGCACCTTCTGGTGCGACAGCGATTCGCGATAGTTCTCGACCCGGATGGTCTTGTCGCGGACCTGGTATTCGTTGACGTCGTCGACGATGGATTTCAGCCGCGCGGGCCACTCGCGCAGCAGCTTGATCGCCTCGGAATCGAGCGACTGGACGGCGTCGTTGTAGCGTTGACGCAGGGTGAGCAGGGTTTTGTCTGTGGGAGCGGCGGAAGCCGCGATCTGCAGGTCCGTGGCGTGGCCCGTCGCGGCTCCCGCCGCTCCCACAGGAAGCAGAGCATCGGGGCTGTAGAGATCCAACGCCTTCGGCAACGCCACATCGCCCAGATCGTGCAGCGACTGCCAGTACGACTGCGCGCGATCGGCGATCTCGGCCTGCGATTCGATGCGGCGGTTGATGCTGCGGCCCTGTTCGGCGATCTCGGCGAGGTAGCGCACGCGGCTGCCGGGGATCAGCACGGTGGCGCGCGGTTCCTTGAGCGTGGTGTCGATGGCCGGCGACCAGGCCGCTTCCGGCAGGGCCAGCTTCTCTCGCAGCAGACGGCACAGGTTCGCGAACATCCAGCTGATGCCGGGGTCGTTGAACTGGCTGGCGATGGTCGGGTAGACCGGGATGTCCTCGTCCTTGATCGTGAACGCGGTGCGGTTGCGCTTCCACTGCTTGCGCACGTCGCGCAGGGCGTCCTCCGCGCCGCGCTTGTCGAACTTGTTGAGCACGACGAGTTCGGCGAAATCCAGCATGTCGATCTTCTCGAGCTGGCTGGGCGCGCCGAAGTCGCTGGTCATCACGTACATCGGGAAATCGACGAGGTCGACGATCTCCGAATCGCTCTGGCCGATACCGGCGGTCTCGACGATGACGAGGTCGTAGCCGAGCGATTTGAGGAAGGCGATGCAGTCCTTCAGCACCACGTTCGTCGCCATGTGCTGGCGGCGGGTGGCCATCGAGCGCATGAAGACGCGCTTGCTGCGCAGCGAGTTCATGCGGATGCGGTCGCCGAGCAGCGCGCCGCCGGTGCGGCGGCGGGTCGGATCGACGGAGATCACGGCGATCCGCATCTCCGGGAAATTCGCGAGGAAGCGATTGAGCAGCTCATCGGTGACCGAGGACTTGCCGGCGCCGCCGGTGCCGGTGATGCCGACGACCGGCGTCTTGCCGCCGGCGAGCTGCCATTCCTTGCGCAGGTGGGCGAGCTCGGATTCGGTCAGCGCATCGTCTTCGATCAGGCTGAGCATGCGCCCGATCGAAATCTCGTCGGATAGGGCGGGCTCAAGCCCGCCGTTTTTGGCCGCCGGGTGCGAAGCATGGCGGGCTTGAGCCCGCCCTACGGAATCTGCGCGACTCTGGCGCGCCGCCCCGGCGCGACGCACCACATCCTCGATCATCGCGACGAGGCCCATGTGCATGCCGTCGTTGGGATGGTAGATGCGTTCGATGCCGTAGGCCTGGAGTTCGCGGATCTCCTCCGGGGTGATCGTGCCGCCGCCGCCGCCGAAGACCTTGATGTGGCCGGCGCCGCGCTCCTTCAGCATGTCGACCATGTACTTGAAGTACTCGACGTGGCCGCCCTGGTAGCTGGAGAGGGCGATGGCGTCGGCGTCTTCCTGCAGGGCGGCGCGGACGACGTCCTCGACGCTGCGGTTGTGGCCGAGGTGGATGACCTCGGCGCCCTGGGCCTGGATCAGGCGCCGCATGATGTTGATCGCGGCGTCGTGGCCGTCGAACAGGCTGGCGGCGGTGACGAAGCGCAGCGGCGAGGTTTCGGGCTGCGGGGCGGGAACGTTGGCGGCGGGCGTGCTCATGGCGCGCATCCTGCGATTGTGGCGATTCCGTATTCTAGCCCGCCCCACCCCCGCCACACCCCGCCGGCGCCTTGCCCGCGGCCGGCGGCGGCGGGGATACTGGGCCGCATGGTGCAGTCAGGGGGCGCGAATGGCTCGGCTTTCGATGGCAAGGTGTTGGCGGATCGTCCGCTGGGGGGCGTTCTCGCTGGCGGCCCTGATCGGCACCGGCCTGCTGCTGGCCGACCGGCTGACGCCGCCGGCGAACGGCGCGGCCAGCGCGGCGCTGCCCATCGCCGCGGACGCGACCGAGCTCGACCGCGAGGTCGCGCCGCTGCTGGCGGAACGGCCCAGGCAGACCGGCGCGCTGCTGCTGACCGACGGCGTCGACGCCTTCGCCGCCCGCGCGATGACCGCGCAGAAGGCCGGGCGCAGCCTCGATCTGCAGTACTACATCTGGCACGACGATCTCACCGGCCGACTGCTCGGGCGGGAGGCCTGGCGCGCGGCCGAGCGCGGGGTGCGCGTGCGCATGCTGCTCGACGACATGAACGCCGAGGGCATGGACTCGAAACTGCTGCTGCTCGACGGCCACCCCAACATCGAGATCCGGCTGTACAACCCGTTCCGCAACCGCACCGGTCCGGCGCGCATCGTCGAACTCATCCAGCGCGTGATCAGCGTCAACCACCGCATGCACAACAAGGCGTGGATCGCCGACAACCGGGTCGCGGTGGTCGGCGGGCGCAACATCGGCGTGGAATATTTCGGCGCGGGCGACGAAGTGAATTTCCGCGATCTGGACATGATCCTGTTCGGCCCGGCGGTCCACGAGGCGAGCGCGATCTTCGACCGCTACTGGAACAGCGCGGCCGCGGTGCCGCTGGCCGGTCTGGCGCGCGCGCCGGAGGGCGGCTTCGACGCGATCGCGGAGGCGATCGAGGCCGAAGCCGCAGGACCCGAGGCGCAGCGCTACCTGCGACGCGTCGCGGAATCGCCGAAGGTGCAGGATTACGCCGGCGAGCGGCTGATCCCGTTCTGGAGCGAACGCATCCATCTGGTCGCCGATCCGCCGCTGAAATGGGAAGACGACAGCCGCGACGACTGGCTGGTGCACCGGATCGAACGCGACCTGTCGTCCGCGCAACGCAAGGTGTTGCTGATTTCGCCGTATTTCGTGCCCGGACCCGAGGTCACCTCGGGAATGACCGCGCTGGTCGACAAGGGCCTGACCGTGGGCGTGGTCACCAACTCGCTGGCCGCGAACGACGTCGCCGCGGTCTACGGCGCGTACCGGCCGTATCGCGACGACCTGCTGCGCGGCGGGGTGCGCGTGTACGAACTGCGCGCGCAGGGACATCCGGACAGCAGCCTGTTCGGCAGCAGCGGCGCCAGCCTGCACACCAAGGCCTACAGCGTGGACGATACGCGCGGCTTCATCGGCTCGTTCAATCTCGACGCGCGCTCGGCCTACCTCAACACCGAGATGGGCGTGATGTTCGACGACCCGGTGCTGGCGCAGGCGGTGCGCGACGAATACCTGCGCCTGTCCGGGCCCGAGCTGAGCTACTGGATGCACGCGCGCGACGGCGAAACCGCGTGGCTCGATCGCGCGACGAAGCCACCGCGACTGCTCGACCGCGAGCCCGATACCGGCCGCTGGCAACGCTTCAGCGCGCACGTCGTGTCGTGGCTGCCGGTAGAATCGCAGCTATGAAATCTGCAGCCATGACATTTGCAGCCATGAAAACCGCAGCTCGAGTAGCCGCAACCGCAGCAGCCCCACGAGCATCGCGTCCGTGAGCGAACATCCCACCCTCGAAGCCCTGCAGGCCGCCGCGGAGCGCGGCTCGGTCGACGACGCCTTCCGTTTCGGTCTGGCGCTGGTCGACGCGCAGCGCATGACCGACGCGCACGCGTGGTATCTGCGCGCGGCCGAAGCCGGCCATCCGCTGGCGCAGATCGAAGTCGCGCGCCTGCGCCTGTACGGTCTGGTCGGCGCGCCGGCGCCGCAGGCCGCGGTCGAATGGTTGCTGCGCGCGGAGCGCAGCGGCCATCCGGCGGCCAGCGAACTGCTGATGCAGATCGCGCTGGGCGGCGCGATCCTGCCCCGCGACGCGCGCATCAACGAGCGCCTGCATCGCGCGATCCAGGCGGATTTCCCGCCGGCGCTGCTGACCGCGGCGATCCATTTCGGGCGCAAGCCGCATCCCGAGGACCAGGCGCTGTCGCTGCAGTTGTTCGAACGCGCCGCGGCCGGCGGCAGCGCGATCGCCGCCGCCCTGCTGGCGGAACGTCTGGCCCACGGCGAAGGCTGCGAAGCGCAGCCCGACACCGCCGCCGATCTGTGGGCGCAGTTGTCCGCGAACGGCGTGCCGCGACTGCCCGATTTCACGCTGCCGCCGCCGGGGCCCGAGGGCCCGCCGCGCCAGCTCGGCATCGAGGACGCGCTGCATCCGCCGCCGGCGCGCATCCTCAGCGCGACGCCGAAGGTGTCGGTGATCGACCGGCTGTTCTCCGCCGACGAATGCCGTCTCTACATCGCCAGCGCGCAACCCCATCTGCATCGTTCGCAGACCGCCGATCCGATCACCGGCGTTCCCGACACCCGGGCGCTGCGCACGAGCAGCGAGACCTGTTTCGATCCGCTGCTGGAAACCGGCGCGCTGCGGGTCGCGCAGTTGCGGATGGCGGCGGCGGCGGGGATCGACCTGCCCAACGCGGAGCAATTGACCGTGCTGCGTTACGAACCCGGCCAGCAGTATTTCCCGCATCGCGATTACCTGCCGCCGGGCACGCTGCAGATGGATCGGCCGCACGCCGGCAATCGCGCGCGCACGGCGATCGTTTTCCTCAATGCGGTCGAGGCCGGCGGCGCCACCGAATTCCCGGTGCCCGGCCTGCGCGTGGATCCGCTGCCGGGACGCGCCGTGATCTTCGACAACCTGTTGCCGGACGGGCGACCGGATCCCGATTCGCTGCACGCCGGCACGCCGGTGGAGACCGGCGAGAAATGGCTGGCGACGCTGTGGATCCGCCAGGGGCGTTATCGCACGCATTGAGCGCGGCACGCACCGAACGCGGCACCCGCGCGCGAGACGCGCCCGAACGCACGGATCGTCAGCGCGTGATCACTTCCCGATGCATCGGTGCGAGCAGCGCCAGCAGCTTGTTCTGCGCGCGAAACGGGATGCCGCGACGGTCCATCGCGATCTGCAGATCTTCGACCAGGGCATTGAAGTCGGCGCGGTCAATGGCGAACGCCGCATGCGTTTCGCGCATGTCGCGCCCGCTGTAGGCGCAGCCGCCGCCGAGGATCGCGCAGAACTGTTCCGCCAATTGGCGCTTGACCCGCGCGTGATCCACCTTCTCGAAGAACGGACGGGTCCTCGGATCCTCGAGCAGGATCGCCATGAAATCGTCCATCAGCGCGGCCATGCCGGGCGCGCCGCCGAATTGCTCGTAGACGCCGGCGAGTTCGGGATGCGCGGGCGCCGGATCGGGCGCCGCGCTATCGGCGGACTGCGCGGAGGCGACGAGGGGGCTCGCCGCCGCAAGCAGCGCGAGGAGGAGCGAGCGGGACAGGCGCTTGGACATGGGCATCTCCGGGTTCAGAATCCGACCTGCAGCGAGGCGTACACGCCGCGCTGGTCGTCGCGAATGACGATGTTGCCGAGATCGACGTAGGCCACGGTCAGCGAAACGTGGCGATTGGGCGTCCACGCCACGAACACGTCCCACGCGTCGTCCTCGTCGGCGATGTTCAGGTTGTCGGGTTTCGTGCGGTACTCCGCGCCGACCGCGAATCGCCGGTCGAGCAGGTAGGCGACCGAACCCTCGAACTGCGCGGAACGACCGTCCTTGCGGTCGCCGCCGAAGCCGAGAATGCCGAACTGGTTCGCCTCGGTGAAGCGGACCGTGCCGTTGAGCAACAGGCTCTTGTCGAGATACAGCTTCGTGGCGCTGACGTAGAGGTCGGTACCGCTGTCGCTGTCCGCGCCGATCGCGCGGACGAGCGCGCCGCGATCGTTGCGCTTGCGCTGCACGCCCACCGCGACCTGCGGCAGCCAGCGGTCCTGTTCGAGGATGGCATCGCCGAACAATTTCACCTTCAGGCCGACGGTGTCCTGCGCGATCTCGAAGCCGCGTCCCAGGCCCAGCGCGGCGCCGACATCGCGGGTGTCGAATCGCTGTCGGGAGACGCTCAGCTCGACCCGATCGTGCACGCCGATGAGCGCCCCGTAACTCTCGAGACCGTAATCGCCGAGGTCGACGCGGGTGTAGAACGCGTTCGCGCCGAACTGTCCGCGTTCGCCGTATCCGCCGATCAGCGCCCACGGGGTCAGACCGCCGCCCGCCGCGCCCTCGACCTGGCTCACGCCCGCGGTGAGCAGCAATTTGCCGCCGCTGCGCGCATTTTCGGGCTCGACGACCTGAGGCTCCTCGCCCGCGTCGAGATCGGAGAGTTCCTGTGCGGATGCGCCGGCGGCGCAGAGCGAAGAGGCGAGCGCGCAGGCGAGGACCAGACGGCTCGGCGAAGGCGGACGGAATCGAATGGACATGGGTGTGGAGGCTCGGCGGATGGATTCGGGCCGGCGGCGTGCCGCCGGGCGTGTCAGGATTTCGGGATCGCGGCGGAAGCCCGCGCGCACAAACGATTGAACGCGTCGGTCAGCCGGGCTACCGGCCCGCTGCCGACGACCGGCGCGCGCAGATGCAGATCCCCGCTGTCGGCCGCGTAGATCGCGACGCGCAGAAGCGCCTCGAACGGCGACCACCACCGCCACCGGAACCAGACCATGGCGGCGAGCAAGACGATCGACGCGATGCCCGCCCCCGCCAGCAACGGCAGTCGGGCCGCGTCGCGCACCGCATCGCCTGGGCGGTTCGACGCCACGAGCACCACGCGCGCACGGGCGTCGCCGAAGAGCGGAACCGATACGGCGGCGCGGCGCACGCCGCCGATCGTCAGATCGCCGACATCGCCCGTCTTGCCGGTGGCCGCGGATGCGATCGCGTCCGCAGCGGCACCATCGCCCAGCGTGGTCGCCGCGATGCGCCGCTGGCCCGCGACGTCCGCCAGCAGCGCGGTGTCCACGCCGGTATCGGCGCCGACGACGTCGACGATGGATTTCGCGAAACCGGCATCCAGCGGCGATGCCACCAGCAGATAGATTTCGCTGAAACCGTATTCGGCGAGCGGCAGCACCTGCATCTCCATCAGGCGCTGATCCTCCACGAGCAGTCCGCTGCGCGCGGACTTCTCGTCCCGCACCTCGCGGAACAGAGGGGATTCGGCATAGGACAGCGGACCGGTGAGCCGGTCGGTCGACGCGAGTACGCGACCGTCTTCGCCCAGGATCGCCACCAGCGCGAGCCCGAGCTGTCCGCGGCGTTCCTCGAGCAGATCGCCGACCGAGGTGTAGTCGGGTTCGGTACCGGGCAGCACGCTGTCCAGCGCCTGGGCGATGTAACCGGTAACGGCCTGATTGCCGGCGATCATTTCCGCGCGCAGCGCGGTTTCGCGGGCGTACTGGCGCTCGATCGTCCGATGCGCCGCGCGCAGTTCGCGCAGTTCGTCGGCGGCGAGGGAGCGCGCCAACCGCGCGTCGTGCCAAACGACGATGCCCGCGGCGAGAGCGATCGCCGCGGAGAAGATCGCGGCGGCGACAAGAACGGCTCGGGAAGGCGCTTTCATCGGGCGTGGCCCTCGTGGCGATCGGTGGCGAGCGGCGGCTTGGTGGCCACGATGCGTTGTCTGGGGACCGTCGCCGGCGCGGCGACGGCGACGCTGACCGGCGCGCCCCGGGGATGCCAGAACACCAGCGTGCCCTCGCCGCCGGGCACGTCGGCGATGCGGAAGCGACCGTCGCGCTCGGGTCGGACGAAGTACGGAGTCGCGAGCACCAGAACATTGGCGCGCATCGCCTGATGCACGCTGCAGTTCACGAGCACCAGACCGGGGCGCGCGAACACGTGCTGCCTGCTCTGCCCGGGCCCGTAGAATCCGAAGTCGAATCCGTTGGTCGGGCTCCTGGAATAGACGTTGTGCAGGATCGTGTCGGAATTGGGAAATGCGATCGTGCTGCCGACCGGAACCACGAGCACCGCGGGCGAGAATCCCTTGCTGCGGGTATCCACGGAAAATCGACCCGGCCTGGGCGTCGGTGCGCCGGCCTTCGGCAGGAAATAGACGACGCCGTCGGAGACCTCGCCCGCTTCCACGGCTTGCCGTGCGCCGGCGGCGAGCTCGACGCGACCCTCGATGACGCCTGGCGCATCGCGCCCGGCGGCGACGGCGTGCAATGCCGACATGGTCGACAGCAGGATTGCCGCGATCCGCATGCCCAAGACCCGATTGGTGTTCATCCTGTCCCTCCCCCCTGTGCGATGAGCGACGCATTGGCGGTCGCATGAGAGGCACTACGGGAACGGAGGCGTTCCGGATGCAGACGCCCCGGAGACGGACAGGGACGGCGACATGCGGACGGAAGCGCATGGACAGCATCAGGCGAAACCGCGGGTTCGCGGCGATGCGGGACGCCCGCTGCATACGATTCCATTAAACTACGCCGCCTGCGGCCGATGACGGTCGCACCACCAAGCCGCTGACATCAAAGAATTCAACGACTTGCAACATACCTCGGCGTATCGGAACCCGCCAACGCCGGCGCAACGGAGCCCCCGATGATCTTCGAACACATCGAAAACAACGGCCACGAGCAGGTCGTGTTCTGCCACAACAAGGACGCCGGCCTGAAGGCCATCATCGCGATCCACAACACCGTGCTCGGCCCCGCTCTCGGCGGCCTGCGCATGTGGCCGTACAAGACCGAGCAGGACGCGCTCAACGACGTGCTGCGTCTCTCGCGCGGCATGACCTACAAGAACGCGGTCGCCGGCCTGAACATCGGCGGCGGCAAGGCGGTGATCATCGGCGATCCGTCGAAGGACAAGTCCGAAGCCCTGTTCCGCGCGTTCGGCAAGTTCGTCGATTCGCTGGGCGGCCGCTACATCACCGCCGAGGACGTCGGCATCGACGTCAACGACATGGAATACGTGTACCGCGAGACCGAATACGTCACCGGCGTGCATCAGGTGCACGGCGGTTCCGGCGATCCCTCGCCGTTCACCGCCTACGGCACCCTGCAGGGCCTGATGGCGACGCTCAACAAGAAGTACGGCGACGAGGAAGTCGGTCGCCGCAGCTACGCGGTCCAGGGCCTCGGCCACGTCGGCATGGAATTCGTGAAGCTGCTGAAGGAACGCGGCGCGAAGATCTTCGTCACCGACATCAACAAGGACCTGGTCGCGCACGCGGTCGAGGAATACGGCGCCGAAGCGGTGTCGCCGGACGAGATCTACGACGTGAACTGCGACGTGTACTCGCCGTGCGCGCTGGGCGGCACGGTCAACGAGAGCACGCTGCCGCGCCTGAAGGCCAAGATCATCTGCGGCGCCGCGAACAACCAACTGGCCAACAACGCGATCGGCGACGAAGTGCAGAAGCGCGGCATCGTCTACGCGCCCGACTACGCGGTCAACGCCGGCGGCGTGATGAACGTGTCGCTGGAGATCGACGGCTACAACCGCGAACGCGCGATGCGCATGATGCGCACGATCTACCACAATCTCGCGCGCATCTACGAAATCTCGGATCGCGACGGCATTCCGACCTACCGCGCCGCCGACCGTCTGGCCGAGGAGCGCATTTCGGCGATCGGCAAGCTGAAGCTGCCGATGGGCCGGACCGCGCCGCGGTTCCTCGGCAGGATGCGCGGGCATTGATCCAGGCTCCGCCTGGATCAACCCAGGTTTGTTTCACAAACCTGGGTCCCGCTATGTTCTTCCGATTCCCCCGCCGCTACCGCGGCGCCCCCCTTTACCAAAGGGGGGCTCTTGGAAAAATAGAACGAGGTTGCGATGCGTCCGTTTCCGCTGGGTGAAGAGATCGATGCGTTGCGCGAGGCGGTCCGTCGGTTCGCCGAGACCGAGATCGCGCCGCGCGCGGCGAAGATCGACGAGGAGAACCAGTTCCCGCAGGATCTGTGGCCGAAACTCGGCGAGATGGGGCTGCTGGGCATCACCGTGCCCGGCGAGTTCGGCGGCAGCGAGATGGGCTACCTCGCGCATCTGGTCGCGATGGAGGAGATTTCCCGCGCTTCCGGTTCGGTGGGCCTGAGCTACGGCGCGCACTCCAACCTCTGCGTGTCGAATCTTTACGCCAACGGCACCGACGCCCAGCGCCGCAAGTACCTGCCGAAGCTGTGCAGCGGCGAGTGGAAGGGCGCGCTGGCGATGAGCGAACCGGGCGCCGGTTCGGACGTGGTCGGCTCGATGAGCTGCCGCGCCGAGCGCAAGGGCGACACGTGGATCGCCAACGGCAACAAGATGTGGATCACCAACGGGCCCGAGGCCGACGTGCTGGTGGTCTACATGCGTACCGCGAGCCGCGAACTGGGCTCGAAGTGCATGACCGCGTTCATCGTCGAGCGCGGGATGAAGGGCTTCTCCACCGCGCAGAAACTCGACAAGCTCGGCATGCGCGGCAGCAACACCTGCGAACTGGTGTTCGAGAACTGCGAGATCCCGAACGAGAACGTGCTGGGCGAAGTGAACAACGGCGTGAAGGTGCTGATGAGCGGCCTGAACACCGAGCGCCTCGTGCTCAGCGGCGGCCCGCTCGGTCTGATGCAGGCGGCGATGGACATCGCCCTGCCCTACGTGCGCGAGCGCCGCCAGTTCGGTCAGGCGATCGGCACCTTCGGCATCATGCAGGCCAAGATCGCCGACATGTACACGGCGCTGCAGTCCAGCCGCGCCTTCGCCTACCAGATCGCGCGCGACTACGACGCCGGCAGCAAGAGCCGGATCGACGCCGCCAGCTGCCTGCTGCACGCGTCGGAATCGGCGGTCCAGGTCGCACTCGAAGCGATCCAGACCCTCGGCGGCAACGGCTACATCAACGAATACGCGACCGGCCGGATCCTGCGCGACGCCAAGCTCTACGCGATCGGCGCCGGGACCAACGAGATCCGGCGCATGCTGATCGGCCGCGAGCTGTTCAACGGCAACAGCTGAACGTCCGGCGGGTCGAGGCGAGCGCGCCGCGCGGTATCGTCGCGCGCGACCCGTCCCGCCGCCGCGATCCGCCGCCACGACCCGGCGCGCGACGCGCTACAGTGCGCGCACTCGCCGCCGCGCGCCAAGCGTCCCCATCACGATGCCGATCCGCCCCCGTCCGCTGCGCATCCTCGCGACCGGCGTTTCCGTGCCGGATCGCGTCGTCGAGAGCGCCGAACTCGACGCCCGTCTCGGCCTGCCGCCCGGCACGATCGAGGCGCGCACCGGCGTCGTCCGACGCGGCGTCGAACCGGTGCGCAACGCCGCCCAGGTCGCCGCCGAAGCCGCGCGCGCCGCGCTGCGCGGCGCCGATCTCGGCCTCGACGCCATCGACGCGGTGATCTGCGCGAACGCCAGCCCCGACCAGGCGATGCCCTGCGACGCCGCGCTGCTGCATTGCGAACTCGGCCTCGCGCGCATTCCCGCGTTCGACGTCGGCGCCAGTTGCATCGGTTTCCTGATGGCGCTCGATCTGGCCGCGTCGCTGCTCGCCGCCGGTCGCTACCGCCGCATCCTGCTGACCTCCTGCGATCTCGCATCGCGCGCGCTCGACGCGAACGATCCCGACAGCTACGGCCTGTTCGGGGACGGCGCGGCGGCGGTGGTGCTCGATGCCGGCGACGACCGCGGCGAGGACCGCGACCACGGCCCAGCGCTGCTCTCGGCGCGCTTCGAGACCTGGTCCGAAGCCGCGCACGCCTGCGAAATCTCCGGCTGCGGCTCGCGACTCCCGCCTTCACGCCATGCGGGCGACTACCGCGACGTGTCGACGTTCCGGATGGACGGCAAGCGGCTGTACCGGGTCGCCGCGGAGCAGTTCGACCGCTTCGTCGCCGAGGTGCTCGACGACGCCGGACTCGGACTCGACGCGATCGACCGCGTGGTGCCGCACCAGGCCTCGCGGCTCGGCATGCAGCACATCTTCAAGCGCCTCGGCGTGCCGCGCGAGCGGGTCGAGGATCTCTTCGCCGATCACGGCAATCAGGTGTCGGCGTCCCTACCGACCGCGCTGCATCACGCGCTGTCCTCGGGCCGTCTGCACGCGGGCGACACCGCGCTGCTGATCGGCACGGCGGCCGGCGTCACGCTCGGCGGCGCGGTGCTGCGCCTGTGAAGCCGGCGCGCAGCCAGCATTTCCCCCGCACCGCGTTGACGGTGCTGCGCGTGGGACATTGCGCGCATCCGGAATGCCTCGCGATCCGCGCCGGCGCCTGGCGCGTCGCGACGTTCCCGGCGCTGGTCGGTCTGATCCGCCATCCGGACGCCGGCGCGCTGTTGTTCGATACCGGCTACGCCGCGCACTTCCTGCACGCGACCGCGTCGCTGCCGGAGCGGATCTATCGCTGGACCACACCGGTCGTGCTGCCCGAGGAGGAATGCCTGCAGGCGCAGCTGGCGCGCCACGGCCTGGCCCTGCACGAAATCCGCGGCGTGTTCGCCTCGCATCTGCACGCCGACCACATCGCCGGCCTGCGCGATCTGCCGCGGGCGCGGATCTGGTGCGGCGATGCGGCGATGCGGTTCGCGCGCGGCAGCGGGCGCATCGCGCGGCTGCGCAGGGCGACGCTGACCGCGCTGTTGCCGGACGACTTCGCCGCGCGCGCGTGCGCGATCGAAGCGCTGCCCAAGGCCGCGCTGCCGCACGCATGGCGCGCGCTCGGCGGCGGCTTCGACCTGCTCGGCGACGGCAGCCTGCGCGCGATCCCGATGCCGGGACACGCGCACGGCCATTACGGCCTGCTGTTGCGGCACGAGGACGATCGCGAAATCCTGCTCGCCGGCGACGCGACATGGCGGGTGGACGACGGCCGCGTCGTGCGCTCGCCGGCCTGGCCGGTGCGATGGCTCGCCGACGACTGGCGCGCGCAGCGCGAGACCCTGTCGCGATTGCAGCGCGCGCTCGACGGCGTCGGCGATGCCGGCCACGTCCTCCCTTCGCATTGCGCCGACAGCTACGCGCGATTGCCCGCGGCGCTACGGGGGACGCCATGAAGGTCGTGCCATGAAGACCGTGTCATGAAAATCCTGGTCACCGGCGCATCCGGCTTCGTCGGCGGGCGCTTCTTCCGGCGTTTCCGCGACACGCCGGGACTGGAGCTGATCGGCGTCGGTCGTCGCGCCCTGCCCGATCGCGGCTCCGATTACCGCGCGGTGGATCTCTCGCGTCCGTTCGATCTCGATGCGGATGTCGATGTCGTCGTGCACGCCGCGGCGCTCTCGTCCCCGTTCGCGCCGCGTCGCGACTATCTGCGACACAACGTCGAGGCGACCCGCAACGTCATCGCCTGGTGTCGCGCGCACGGCTCGCCGAAGCTCGTGCACATTTCCTCGGGCGCGGTGCAGTACCGGCCCTGCGATCAGCTCGGCATCCGCGAGGACGATCCGGTCGGCCCGACGTTCGCGAACACCTATGCCGAAACCAAGGCCGCCGCCGAAGCGCTGGTGCGCGACTACGCGGGGCCGTGGGCGATCCTGCGTCCGCGCGCGGTGTTCGGCCCGGAGGACACGGTGCTGTTCCCGCGCCTGCTGGCCGCGGCGCGGCGCGGCTCGCTGCCGCGGATCGTGCGCGCGGGACCGCCGGCGCCGGGCGATCTGATCGGCGTCGACACCCTGGCCGACTACATCCTGCGTGCGGCGCAGCGCAGCGAAGCGGTCGGCGCGTTCAACCTCAGTCACGGCGAACCGGTGGTCATGCAGGACTTCATCGCCGATGTCTTCCGCCGGCTCGGTCTGCCGCCGCCGACGCGCACGGTGTCGCGACGCACGGCGCGGATCGCGGCGCACGCCGCGGAGCTCGCGTGGACGCTGCTGCCATTGCGCGGCGAACCGCCGGTGACGCGATTCGGCATCGACGTCCTGACCTACGGCAAGACCTTCGACACGACGAGAACCCGCGCGGTGCTCGGGCCGCCTTCGCAGACCCTGGCCGAAGCGCTGGACGATTTCATCGCCTGGCAGCGCCCACGACTCTGATCGTTCCCCACCATCCGCGCGAAGGCATGCCCCCCGTCTTCGCGTGCACGACGCGTGCCCCGCCGGCGCATGCCATCGGCGCCCTCCGGCTCAGAGCCCGCGCCTCGCCATCATCGGGAACACGATGCCGCGCAGCACGCCTTCCAGCGTACGCACGGCCGCGCGTCGATGCGCGGGCAGATGCGACGCGTACAGCGCGGTGCATTCGACCACCGGCTTCGCACCGCGCGCGCGCTTGAAATCGCCGGCCCCGGCCGAGCCGTTGAAACGCAGTCCGCGCGCCATCGCCTGCCCGCGCGACAACAGCGACGCGATCCGGTACAGGCCCAGCGCGCGCGGGGCGGCGGTGTCGTAACCGACGACCGGCGCGGTGCCGACATCGGCGCGCGCGAATACGCCGCCGACGGCCATGATGCGTCCGTCGTCCGCGCGCGCGACGCGGTAGCGGACCGCGCCCGCGGCGTGGGCCATGCGCACGTACGCGGCCGTGAACGCGGGATTCAACGCGGAATACTTGTCGAGGTACAGCTGCCGGTAGAGTTCGGCGATGCGCTGCGCATCGTCGTCGTCGACGGTCGCGAGGTCCTCGACCTGCAGACCGCTGGCGCGCAGCCTGCGGTGATCGTTGCGCACGCTGGTGCGCGTCCGCCAGTCGCGGGCGAGATCGTCGACCACCCAGATCCGGCGACTGGGCAGCATCCGCCAACCGTCGGCGCGCAGCTCGGCGTTCAAGGCAGGGGACGACCATGCGTCGATCGAGCGGATCGCGATGAAATGCCGGGGAAACCGCTCGACCAGATGCGCGCGCAGCGCCGCGAGCCCCTCGCCGCGCCAGTCGCCGTGGAGGTTCGTCGACAGCAGCCAATTGTCGACGTGGACGATGCGGTTCAGATCGACCGCACGCAGCAGCCGATCGAAACCGCCGATGGCCGCCGACAGCAGTGGCCGCAGGCGCCCCGTGTCGACGAGGTCGAGCTCCTGCCGCGCATAGTCGATGTAGGCGCTGTGGGGTTGGGTGACGTAGCTGTCGCCGTACTCGTCGTCGTTGATCGTCAGCGGGAAGATGCGGTCGCCGCAGCGCAGCGCCATCCAGCGCGTGCGGACGTTCGGGACCGTTGCCGCGAGTCCGGCGTGGGCGATGCCTTCGATGTAGGCGCGCTCGGTCTCGCGACCGGCGGGCCAGACGTCGTCCGCGGCGCCCTGCGCATGCTCCAGCGGATCGAACACCCGCAGACTCATGCGAGCGGTTCTCCGTTCCACTCGATGTCGGCGGTCGACCCGCGGGTCGCGCCGCCGCGCAGCGCATAACCCAGCGTATCGAGCAGCGCGCCCGCGGCGGGCAGTCGGTCGCCGGGACGGGTCAGGGCATCGCGCCCGCGTCGCACATCGCGAACGAATTCGCGCATGCGACCATCGCGCAACGCCTGCGGCAGGCCGAACAGCAACATCGCCGGCGCGAGATAGCGCAGACGCGGAGGCGCATGTACCGGCGACCCTCGACCGAGCAGGGCATCGGCCAGCGCCGGATCGCCGTCGAACAGATGCACGCCGCTGACCGCGCGCGGATTGCATTCGATCGGCACAGCGGCGCCGTCGGCGGTGAGCACGATGTCGAAACTCAGCTGGCCACTGAGGCCGGTGGCGCCGGCGATGGTTTCGGCGACCCGCAGCGCCTGCGGGCTGGAGACGGTCTCGAAGGCGTAGGACGCGGCATGACCCAGTCGCCAGCGAGGCCGATAGGCGGCGCTGGCGACGACGCGACCTGCGCGGATCGCGGTCCACAGACAGATTTCCTCGCCCTCAACATGACGTTGCGCCGCCCAGCGTCGATGCGCCGTGGCGTCGATGCGACGCAGCGCCGCCGACGACGGGCGGATCAGCGTCGAGGTTCCGAAACGCGAGAACTCCGGCTTGAACACCAGTGCGTCGGGCGGCAGCGGCAGCGCGGCGCAGTCCGCGCGCTCCGCGATCGCCCATGTCTGCGGCGCGGCGATGCCCAGCGACCGGGCGAACGCGGGAAAGTCGATCTTCGAATGCAGCGTCCGCAACAATCCGAACGAGGGCGCGAACACGCGGTCCGCGAATCCGCAGGCGGCCGCGGCCGCGGCGACGTGGAAGACTTCCTCGCAGGTCGGCAGGATCCATGCCGGCCGGTGGGCGTCGATCAGCGCACGCAGGGCCGCGCGATAGGCGCCCGCATCGTCGCGCGGCGCGGGCAACCGCAGGCACCGTCCGCGCCCGACCCGCGACCAGCGGGCGTCCCGCGCGGCGACCGAATCGGCCAACAGCACCGGATGACCGGCCGCGGCGAACGCACGCGCCAGCTCCACGGCCACCGGCGCGCGCGCGCCGGTGATGAGGATCGATTCCGGATGGGACTTGCCGGTGCGCAGGACGTCGCGAGCCTCGTCGTTCGGGAGCCGTCATGATACGTGCTCCCGCTGGGTCATCGCGGATGGACAGTCAGCCGCGGGACATGACGGCGACGCCCGCGGCCGCCTTCGGCATGTACTTGCGGTTCAACCAGGCACCGACCACGAAAGACAGCGACAGCGGCAGGAACCAGGCGATCAGGTGGTACCACGACGGCGGATCGATTCCCATCGCACGGACGATCCGGTCCAGACCGATCGCCAGGAACGCGATGTGGGTGGCCACGCCGCAACCGATCATCGCACCGAAGTGCTCCTTCAGCCACCAACGCGCGGACATCGGCGGTTTCGCGCGTCGCAGCAGCATCTGCACGCCGGTGATCGCGCCCACCGCACTGAAGCCCATGAGCAACGCCTGCGACATCTTCAGACCGACCGCGAACACGATGGCCGAAGCCGCCAGGTTCAGCAGCGCCACGACGAGATAGGCGCGATCGCGGAACGCCGACTGGTCGCGCTTGCGCTTCACCGCGCGCCAGCCCAGCCACATGCCGGTCGCCGTGATCACCACCAGATAGACGAGGAAGGTCGCGATGCCCGGCTGCCCGCGCCCGGCGATGATCGCCGCCATCGGCAGCGCGGTCACGACGATGCCGATCATCGCGAGCATGTAGGTCTTGCCCACCCGCAGATGCAGCGGCGAGCCTTTCTTCGCGAACGCGGCGATCCAGAACGCGACGAGGGCGACGAGGCCGCAAAGGCCATGAACGAACAGTAGGGACTGATAGGCGGTTTCCATGGCATCGCTCCGGAATGTGGCGCACAGTCTCCTGCCGGCCGGCGATCGGGCCCACCTGTCCGTGGTCATCCGCCAGGGGTGAAAAAAGTCACCTCCCGCGCGCCACGCCTTCCCGGCACGCCCTGCGGCTGCCATGCTGCCGCCATGCCGAACCCTCTCCCCGTCGACGTCGCCCCGCACACCCCGGCGTGCATCCAGCCGCACGAAGGCTCATTGTTGCAGCGCATGTTCCTGCCGCTGAACATCGCCGCCTATGTCACCTGGGCGGTGGTCGGTCTCGCGGTCCTCGAACCGGATGCGCTGCGCGCCGGAAATCCCGGGGAGTGGAGCGGACTGGTCTTCCTGCTGGTCTTCCTCGCGTCCTTCGTCGTCTGCGCCAGCGCGCCCGGAAACGAGCCGACGCGCCGCGCGATCGCGCTGGCCTGCCTGCAGGGCATTCTCGTGGTGGCCGCCGAATGGTGCCTGCGCGGCGGGCAGACGCCGGTGTTGCTGATCATCGTGGCGGTGCAGATCGTCGCGGTCCTGCCGCGGCGACTTGCCATCGCGTATCTGCTATCGATCAATGCCGCCATCGCCTGGATCTGGGTCGAAAGCGGATTCTCGCCGCGTACCGTGATCCTCTCGCTCACGTCGATCGTCGGCTTCCAGGTCTTCGCCGCGCTCACCGGCCATTACGCGATCAGTCGCGAACGCGCCCGCGAACACCTGGCCCGGGTCAACGCCGAACTGCTGGCGACGCGACGTCTGCTGGAAGAGTCCGCGCGCGCCGGCGAGCGCCTGAAGTTGTCCCGCGAACTGCACGATGTCGCCGGACACAGCCTGACCGCGCTCAAACTCAATCTCGCCCGGCTCGCGCGCGACCCTGCGCTGGCGCAGCGGGAAGAGCTGCGCGCGTCCGCGACGCTGGCCGACGAACTGCTCGGCCAGATCCGCCAGGTCGTCTCCACGTTGCGCGTGCACGACGGCCTCGATCTGCGCGCGGCGCTCGAAGCGCTCGCGCTCCCGGTTCCGGGCACGCGCATCGAGATCGATGTGGAAGAAGGCCTGCGCGTCGACGATGTCGATCATGCCGAAGCCGTGCTGCGCAGCACCCAGGAAGCCATCACCAATGCGCTGCGCCACGGACGCGCCGCCCGTATCGACGTGCGACTCTGCCGCCGCGACGGCGCGCTGGAACTCACCATCGACAACGACGGCGCGTCGCCGACCCGTCTCGCGCCCGGTCACGGCCTCACCGGCATGCGCGAACGTCTGGCGGCGATCGGCGGAACGTTGGCGCTGGAACCGACGCCGCCTCGCGGGCTTCGCGTGCACGCGCGCATTCCCGCCTCCACCGCAACGGAAGCCGGCGCATGAACCAGGACGCGCGCGCCGTCCGCATCGCGCTGTGCGACGATCAGGCGCTGGTCCTGCGCGGCCTGTCGAGCCTGCTCGCCGACCTCGGATTCTCCATCGCGCTCGAATGCAGCGACGCGGAGCGTCTGCTCGCGGCGCTGCCGCAACGGCCGGTCGACCTGATCGTCAGCGACATCCGCATGCCGGGGCTGGGCGGCATCGGCCTGATTCGAACGTTGCGCGAACGCGGCGACGCCACGCCGGTGATCCTGCTCACCACCTTCGACGATCCCGACCTGATGATGCGCGCGGTCGAGGCCGGCGCGCAGGGCTTCCTGCTCAAGGACGCGTCGCCCGAAGACCTGAGCGCGGCGATCCGTCGCGTCGCCGCGGGCGAAACCCTGCTCCAGCCGGTCAGCCTCGGCCCGGTTCGCGCGCTGTGGAGCGCCGACGCCGCAGTCGACGGCGGCCTGCGCCTGACCGAGCGCGAACGCTCGATCCTGCGGCTGGTCGCCGGCGGCTATTCCAACAAGGAAATCGGTCGCAGCCTGCATCTGTCCGAAGGCACGGTCAAGAACTACATCTCCGAACTGCTGCTGAAACTCGACTGCCGGGACCGCACGCACGCGGTGCTGAAGGCGATCACCCAACGATTGCTCTGAACCGCCGTGGGCTCTCGCCTGTCGCCCGGCCCGCCTACGGCTCGGAACCTTCGATCGCCAGGATCTCGGGATCGTACTCGTAGCGGAAGAAGACGCGCAGCGCTTCGGGGGCAGGATCGCCGACGTAACGATCGACCGCGGAACGGCACAGATCTTCGAAGTCGGAGGCATCGAGGGCCTCGTCGTCGAGCAGATGGCGCAGCACGAGGGTGTAGCGCCACTCGCCCGACGATGTCTCGCTGTCGGGGTCGTACCAGTACGCGTACAGCTTGTACTGCGTGCCATCGCTGATGAACAGGACCGCATCGACGCCGGCGTCGACGCCATCGACAGCGCGACGCTCGCGCATGCGTTCGACCACGGTCGCGATGTCTTCCGCCAGCGTCGACGGCTGGCTCGCCCCGGAGATTAAATACAGCGGAGGCTCGCCGGGCGCGGCGAACCAGCCGCGCTCTGGATGTTGCGCGGGCGTCGGCGCCGGTTCTGGTGCGCGTTCTTCCGCGCGTTCGGCCGCCTGCGCGGGCGCCCTGGCCACAGTCGGGGGCCCTTCGGGGCAAGCCCCCGGGAAGGGATCGCGCAGCGGCCCCATGCGCGCGACATGGGCCGCGACGAGCGCACGGATGGCCGCCGTATCGTCGACGGCGTCTTCGATCCGTGCGATGGCCCAGTCGCAGCCCGCGGTATGCAGCTCGTCGCGCCAGTTCGGCACGGCGCGCAACGCGGCCAATGCGAATGCGGCCTCGCCACCGCCGCCCGCGATGCCGCCGCCGATCGCTTCGTACAGCACGAACGGGGACGCCGCGAACGGCCGCAGCACGAAACCGCATTCGTGGTGCGCGACATGCAGCGGGCTGGGCACGAGGTCGCGGCTGCCCAGGTGCAGCGCGAAGGGAGGCATTGAGGCTTCCGGCAGCGCCGTGGAAACGGCGAACAGCGCGTCGACATGGCACCCGGCGCGCGCCTCCCAGGCGATCCCGAGCGGAGATGCGCCGAAACGGCGCAAGGCCGGACCGCCGAACAGCGATCCGGTCAGGCGCCGCTGTCCGTCCGCGAACGCCAGCAGGACGCGGCCGCTGTCGAAGGGCAGCGCGAACGACAGCGCGGGCGCGAGCGGCAACGCCGCCGCGTCGTCCGGTGCGCCGTCCGTCGCCAGCAGGACGAGACCGTGGAGATGGGCGCGATAGCGCGTCGGCTGCACTTCGCCGAACCCCACGTAGAGCAGATGCCGACGACCGCAGGCCGCACAGGCGGCCACTCCGAAATACGGCGAACCCTCGTCGTGCGCGGCCACCGTCGCCCTGCCGTCGAATTCGCCGAGCGGACAGTCGAACAGACGCACGATGCGCTGGCGGTCCGCATCGTCCAGCGCGCGGAACCACGCCCATGCCGACGACACGAATCCCGTCAACGACGTCTCGTTGTCCGCGCCGCAGGCCGCGCAGGCGAACCGCAGGCGGGCGTTGTGCTCTTCGCTTCCGTCGAAGAATGCCGCTCTCGCGGCGTCCGGGCGCAGTACCGGCGTCTCGAAGCGCATATCGGTTCGTTTCCGTCGATTCAGGCCCGGGTACGCCACCAGGCATAGAGGGCATAGCCCAGACCGAGCGCGAACAGGGTGCCGAACACCGTCTTGTTGCGACGCGCCAGCCAGAGCGGCAGATGGATGTCGAAATTGTCGCGGCGGTCGTCGGTATAACGCGCGGCGATCCCCGTCAGCGGACATCGCCAGCGATTGACGAGCAGGACCAGCACTTCGAGGAACACCGCGACGGCCGCCCAGAGCGCGATATCGAAGCGCCCGACGTGGGCCGCCGCCGGCACCGCGACGATGCAGGCGACGAAGAACGCCCAGACCAGCGTATGCAGCGCCTTGATCGCGGCGAGGGCGGAGGATGGCGACATGCGCGCGTTCGACGCGTCAGCGCGCCTTGCTCATGCAGCCGAGGAACCGCCCCTTGGTCTGCCGGTTCATGTGGCGCAGGAAGATGCCCATCGCCATGCCCTCGAAGAACGGGCCCGACCGTTCTTCTTCGGAGCGCTTCGCCGCGTCGACTTCGATCTCGGCGTTGGCGAGAACGGCCGCTTCGCGCGTGGCCGTTTCGCATTCGGCCTGATCGAGCTTGAGGCAGCGCTGGTAGGGTTTGATCGCGCAGCGGGCGATCGGACCGCTCGGGTCGATGAGATACGGCTTGTCGTCCTCGTCCGACGCCGGTGCGGGCGCTTGCTCGGGCGAGGCCTCCGTCGTCGTGGGTTCGACCGGCGCGGTCTGTGCCGGCGCGGCCTGCGCTGACACGCCCGCCGCCGCGAACCAGGCGACGAGCGTCGTCGCAGCGATGCGATGCTTCATGTTCCCCTCCGGAAGCGCGGATACCCCGCGAGCCTGCATTTTCGCATACGCGCCGTACCGCATGGTCGCCGGGAGGCCCGGCGCGAGGTCATTCCCGGGCGAAGGCCAGGCGATAGGACGCCAATCGCGCATCGCCCATCGCGCGCAGCAATGGCAAGGGTTCGTGCGCGACCCCCGGCCACCTTCCGAAGGCGTGCTCGATCCCGAGCCGTCGCAGGTCCCCGGAAAGCGCGCGATCCGACGACGCCGTCGGATCGTCGCCGCCCACCGCGATCCGCACGAGGGTCCGCACACGGACCCCATCCGCATTGCGCGCGGCGATCATCGCCGATCTCCAGCCGGTCGCGTCGGACCGACAACGCACCGGATGGACGCCGGTCGACGGCCGCGCGGACGAGATGGCGTCGTCCGCCCATGCCCCCGAAACCCGCGAAAATGCGCCGCCGTCGCGGCCGTCGTTCGTTCCTGTGCCGCATCGCGATACCGCCCGTCTCAATCCCCGATACGCCCCCTTGCGATCATTGCGGTCGGCGATTCGACCGCATCAGGATGCCGCGCATGCGGATCGATCGAACGCACCCTGTCGGATCGCCGCATGCCCGCCGATGCCGCCGGCCCTTCCTCCGGGCCGACGGCACGGCCGTGCACGACGCACGTCACTCTTCTCCAACGCAAAGGACGACCATGACTGTCATGCGCTCCATTCTCCGTATCGCCACGCAGCGTACCGCCGCGCGCCGAGGTCTTTCCGTCATCGCCGGGATCGCCTGCCTCGCGATCTCCGGCTTCGCGACCGCCGGCTGGAATGCCGGCCCGAACATGACCAACGCGCGCGCCGGCGCCGGTTCCGTCGCGCTGAGCGACGGCCGCGTCATGCTGCTCGGCGGCAGCGATGCGACCCGCTCCTACAACGCGTTCTACAGCGCCGACCTCTACAACCCGACCACCAACGCCTGGACGCAGAGCAGCTACAGCATCGCTCCGCACTATCTCCCCGGCATCGCACGTCTGCAGGACGGCCGCGTGCTCGTCGCCGGGGGACTCGGCAGCTCCGGCATCCAGAGCGTCGCCGAGATCTACAACCCGGCCACCAACGCATGGACGATCGCCGCGTCGCTCACCCAGAAGCGCTGGGCGCACACGCTCACCACCCTGCAGAACGGCGAAGTGCTCGCGGTCGGCGGCGTGATCGCCAACGGCACGCCGCAGGTCACGGTGGAACGCTACAACCCCGCCACCAACACCTGGACGCTCGCCGCGCCGCTCGCGACCGCGCGTCGCGATCACACCGCCACGCTCCTCGCCAACGGCAAGGTGCTGGTGACCGGCGGCGAAGGCGTGGGCTGGGTGAAGATCGCCAGCGCCGAACTCTACGATCCGGCCACCAACACCTGGTCGTCGGCCGGGAACCTCGCCGCGGTGCGCAGCTTCCATACCGCGACCGCGCTCGCCAACGGCGATGTGCTGATCGTCGGCGGCAGCGGCAACAACGGACCGATCGCGTCCGCGGAGCGCTATTCGGTCGCGACCAACAGCTGGAGCGGTGCCGGCGCGCTGTCCGTGGCGCGTGATCGTCACATCGCGCTGGCGATGCCCAGCGACAAGGTGCTGGTCGTGGCCGGTTGGCCGGCCACCAACACCGTCGCCCAGTTGTACGACCCGACGACGAACGGCTGGAGCGCCGCGGGCAATCTGCTGCAGGGGCGTTACCTGGTCGGCGGTGCCCTCGCCGGAAACGGCAAGGCGGTGATCGCGGGCGGCAACACCTCGACCAACGTCAAGCTGTCCAGCAGCGAGCTGTATACCGAGTAACGATTCGAACGGGCCGGCGCGCAGGAGGGACGACATCCTGCGCGCCGCCCCGCGTTTCTGGCGATCCGTCCGGACGATGGCGACGTCCAGTCCGAATGGGCCAACGCGATCCGCGTCTGTGCGTTCACCACACCGGGATCGACACCCAGCGTTCGGAGAGCGCATGCGGGCATTCGCCATCGCCGTCTCCGGACAAGCCCCCGCCCGGGGCGCAGATGACGTGCCCCCACGCGCTGTAGAGCGTGTAGAACCCGTCCGCAGCGTCGTCGATCACGAGATAGCCATCGCCCCATGGTCCGGGCATGCGACTGATGCTTCTCGGCATCGGTTCGCCCAGCGCCACCCGCAACGCCATCGACGCCAGGAACAGCGGCGACGCGTAGCACAGCCAGCACAGCAGCCAGGCGAGACCGATGCGGCGAAGCCAACGCCTCGCCGGAGATGCGGGTGTTCTGGGAGATTCGGTGCTCATCGGAGACTCGAGGCGGTCGACAACGCGGACTGTATCGAACGGCCGCGGCAAGGAATTCCTGCGATGGACGCCGTCCGCGTCACCGATGTCACCCATGGCGCGCGCTGCGACCTGCGCGCGGGCGCCCCGGCTCAGGGATCCGCTTGGCGCAGCTGCATCGACAGCATGTCGAGGCCGTCGACGCGGCTCGTTTTCAGGTCGAAACGTTCGAGCGCGGATTGCCCCAGCAGCGATTCGCAATCCTCGCACAGCACGATCGGCAGATCGCGAAGCGCGTAAGGGCCGACCTGAAAGACCGGGGCCGTGAACTGCTGCCCCACGATTTCTCGACCATCGGCGGTGCGCAGGCCGGCGTACCGGGTGGTCGCAGGCACCTTCAGGCCCAGCATCTGGAAGGCTTCGCGCGTCATGGTCGTGTGCGTGGCGCCGGTGTCGATCAGCAACGGCAGCGTTTCGCCATTCGAACCCACCGCGACGGCATGGAAACGACCGCCGATGCCAACCGTCTTGAACACCGTTTTCGCACCGGACACCTTCGATGCCTCGGGCAGCGAGGATGCGATGGCGATTCGCTGGGCGCGGAAGTACGGCGACTGGCCCTTGTCTTCCAGTTCGTTGTCGAAACTCGACAGCAGCGAAAGGGCCTCGAACGGTCGGCCGGCCTTGACCAGGGTCTTGGCCAGATCGCCGCGCACATCGACGAGCTGCGGCACCAGCGACAGCGCGCGGTAATTCCAGGCGATGGCATCGTCGGTGCGGCCGACCGCTTCCAGGCTTTTCGCATAGAACGCGAACAGGTCGTAGGTGCCTTCGCCTCCCGCCACCAACTTGGCATAGAGCTCGATCGCCTCGGCGTCCTTGCCCTGCAGGGTCAGCGCGAAGGCCAGATTCGCCTGCAGCCGCGCATCGTTCGGCGTCCGCTCCAGCAGCCAGCGATAGTGTTCCTCGGCCTCCGCATGATCGCCTGCGGACATGGCCTTGACCGCGTCCTCCATGACGGCCTTCGGATCCTTGTTGCAAGCGACGAGCGACAGGGCGAGCAGAAGCGCAAGGATGGGTTTCACGCGGGACGACCTCTTGTGCGATGCGGAAGCGCCATGGCGGCAGAGCCGGCTGGAACCGGACCGATATCCGCGCATTGTACCGACAGCGACACCGCATGCCCGCGATCCATTCGCCAAGCGCTCTGTCGCTGCGTCACTGCGGGCTGCGCGCCAGCCATCGGGCGCCGAGGCTCGGCGCCTCCCTCAGGATTTCCGCCTCGAATTCGGCGCGCAATCGCGCGAGCGCGGCGATGAAGTCGGCGGGAGAAAAAGCGATCCTCTCCCAATCCGGATCGCCGTCGGCGCCCGAAAGGTCCGACGGGGCGATGCTGAAATGACCGCACGCCTCGGAACGTTCGAACACGAATGCGGGCTGGCCCTGCTCGCCCTCGTCGAAGACATGACGCCCGCCATCGCGACCGAGCGCCTCCGCGGCGTGATGCAATTCCTCCAGCCATTGGCGGAAGCAGACATCGTCCGGCCCCCAATAGCCCAAGTACGGCACGAGCCGCCCGGCGATCTCGAGGCGCAGGCCGCCGTGGACGTGCGCGTTCGGCGTCAGCTTCGACAGCGGCAGGCGATCGTTGCTCGGCGACATGACCGCCAGGTTCTCGCACCACATGCGGACGGACGGAACGTTGCTCATGATCTCGGCAGAGGTTTGCGCAGGATGGCGGGTGCGGCAGCGACTCTACCCCGCCCGAGCGATGCATTCCACATGCGGGACCGCAGGGATCGAGACATCGAGCGTATCGACCGCAGGCGTCATGGGCCATCGCGCGCATCGACAGGTCGAGATCCGCCCTGTGCGCTATGCCGACCTGCGCCCTGCCAGGATCGCCAACGCGACGCCGCCGACGATGGCGATCCCCGTTCCGACCAGACGCAGGCTCATGAGCTCGTCCAACAGCACGACCGCGCCCAGGGCCGCGATCAGGGGGACGCTGAGCTGGACCGTCGCCGCCTGCGTGGCCTGCAACGCCGGCAGCGCGGCGTACCAGAGGGCATAACCGATCCCCGAGGTCAGCGCGCCCGAGACGATCGCCAACCCCACACCGGTCGCACTGCCGTGTCCGTGCCCCAGCGTGGCGACGCTCAGCGCCAGCGCGAACGGCACCGCGCGGAGAAAATTGCCGGCGGTCTCGCGCAACGGATCGCCGCGGCGCGCGCCGCGCAGCGAGTACACGCCCCAGGCGACGCCCGCCGACAGCATCAAACTCGCCGCGCGCGGCGAAGGCGCGGACCATCCGGGCAGCAGCAGCGCCACCAGACCGCCGATGGCGATGCACAGCCCCATCCACTGCAGCGGCCGCAGGCGTTCGCCGCGCACCAGACCACGGCCGATCATCGTCGCCTGGACCGCACCGAACAGCAGCAGCGCACCGGTCGCGGCGGACAGATCGAGATAGGCGAAGGAAAATCCGGCCGCATAGACGAACAGCGCGAGCGCCGAAGCCCAATGACCCGCGACGGCACCGTCGCCCGCGCGCAGGCGCACGATCCACCACAGGACGACGGCGCCGGAGACGAGCCGCACCGTGGTGAAACCGGCGGCGTCGATCGTCCCGCCCGCCAGCGCCGCGCGACACAGCAGCGAGTTGCCTGCGAACGCGAGGATGGCCAGCGCGGTCAACGCCGCGATGCGCAGACCGGACATCTCAACCCTCCGCGGACGCGGACGCGCGACCGATCTCCGCGCGATGTCCGCGGTTCAACAGCCAGGCGATCGGCACGAAGGTCAGCCAGACGCTCACGTAGAACAGGCTGAGATACCAATAGGTCGCCACGTATCCCGCGCCGTGCCCGAGATGGACGCCGCAGTACAGCCCGTCGTAGATCGCGAAGGGCACGGAATAGTAGAACGACATCCACACCGCGATCGGCATCCGCGACGCAGGGCGACGCGGCAGCAGCAGTCCGATCGCATAGAGGCAGAACGCCACCGACAGCAGCGCGCACAACACCCCGAGGGTGCGGTCGGTGTATTGCCGGTAATAGTCCGGGAGTCCCGCCAGCCAGAACGCGGCCCAGACGAGCGTAGCCTGGACGAACATGGCGAGGTGCCTGCGCGGGGCGATCGACATCGGATGCATGGTCGTTTCTTCGGCCTCGGCGACGGACGGACATGATTCGCGGGCGACCCGGGCCGTGTAAAGTCCCGCATGACGAAGGGCGCACAAGCCGAAAGCGTCGTGCGACATGTCCCTCGGCCATGATCGCGATCCGAAGGAAAACCCGCGGCGTCTTGCCCGTCCTGCCTGTCCGACCTACCGCCGCGTCACAAGGGTTCGGTGGTATTCGGCGGAAGGGGCAGATCGCGCTGCAGCGCCGGAAAGAAGTGATACAACTTCTCGGGGTCCCGACGCAGGCCTGAACCATCCAGATATCGCCACTCGGTCCCACCGATACGCCGGATGGCGATCATGAACGTGGCGCTGCGGATGCGCTTGCCGCCGCTTTCGATGATCGACACCCGGGGAACGAAGCACAGCTCCTCATCGCCCGCGGGATAGGTCTCGGTGGGAACCCCCATTTCGGAACTGACGAAGCGGATCCCCGCCGCCTCGATCCGCTCCTGGGCCTGACGCATGCTGCGCTCGAGCGCTTCGCGGCCACCGGCCATGTCGTACAACACGGGATGCGTCTTGGCCAGCAGCGCCTCGTAGTCGCCCTGCTCGAACGAGGCCAGCATCGAGGACAGTTCTGTCCGCAGCGTTTCGATGTCTCCGTCGCTCAGCTTCGCAGCCATGGCCGCGGGAGCTGCGAGACCGCAGAACACCAACATCATCCCGAGAAACGCGATTCGCAGGTGGTGGATCATGGCATCGTCGAATGGAGTGCGGACACGCCGCGTTGCTGCGACGCAGGAGAAGGGGCAACCCGCCACGCGGATGCCCCCTGCCTGCGTACCCGTCGGCCTCTGCGGCCGCGCCTCGCCGGCCCGGCCATGTCGGGATTCTATCCTGCCCGCGCCGAGCGCGCTCTGTTTCCCGCTTACGTGGCACTCCGCGTCCGATCATCGGCCTTGATCTGAAAGGACGTGACGCCGATGGCGCCGATGACGCCACTGCCGGAGTCGGTGTCGCCGCTGGCGTCCTTGTCGGTCAAGTTCGTGATGTAGAGATCGCTCACCGTGCCCAGGGTCAGGACATCGCCATTGCGGACGCCGTTGATCAATACCGTAGGGCACATGAGCCGAAGGCGTCATGCGCCATCACACGTTGCCGATGCCGGATGTCTCAAGGAAGGTGCATGACGCTTCGCTTGTGCACCCTACAACAGCACATGCGCCTGACGGCCTTCGAGCCCGCTTTGCGAGTCATGTGGCGGACGACGTCTGATAGTCGGCCTTGATCTGAAAATGCTGCACGCCGATGGCATCGAAGACGTCGCTGCCGGAGTAGCTCTTGCCAGTATCGGGGGACTTGTAGGTCAGGTTCGTGATGTAGAGATCGCTCACCGTTCCCAGCGTCAGCACGTCGCCATTCTTCAGGCCGTTGATCAACTCGATGTCGCTCTGATTGGTGCGGTCGCGCGCCAGGCCGAATCCGATGCCGGCGATTTTGCTTGCGTCGACGCCGGCGATCGTCCATTCGATCGGGACATTGGCAACCAGGGAAAAATCCGTCGACACGCGACTGGTCTGGTGCGAGTAGCCATTCGGTTTCGCGGAGACCTTGATGACCTTGTGATATTCGGGCGATGCGGGATTCAGGGTCGTCAACCACTGCTGGGCTGCCGGGCCCGAGGGTGGATTTCCCGCGATCCCGGACATACTGGGGTCGCCCCACAGGCCAGAATACAACACCCAGTTCAAGACCACGGGATCCATGACCAGCACACTGTTTGCTGTATCCCAGGACGTTCCTTGCGAGGTCGTGTCCGTGGTGCCGCCCGGCGTCTTGAAGCTGCCCGGACCGGTATACGACGCGTGAGAACCGATCGCCGAATACACGACGCATCGCGATGTCCGCTGATTGGTCCTCGGGTCGACGTAGTATTGGAAAAAATTGTAGACCTGGCCGACACTCGTCCCGCTGGTCTGCAGCGTCACCGCATCGGGCGGGTAATACCAGTTGGAATAAGTGTCGTGCTGACCGTGCGTTTGGTAGAAGATGGCAAGGATATTGCCGCTCAATGGATCCATCCGCACGACGATATGCTCCCAGTCGGCCTGATGACTGCCCGCGGTCGCCTGGTCGTACGAATAGAAAAAGGCGTACAACAGGTCCCGATACAGAAGTCCGGCCGAATCCGTGCGGTCGATGACATTCGCATATACCGGCGCGAGGCAGGGCTGAGACGTCGGAGGCGTTACGGTCGCCGCCTGAGGGAAGGCGAGATAGAACGACGACCGGTCGTAGCTTCCCTGCGCAAAGTGCGAAGTTGAAGATGCATAGGACTGCTGGGTGATGTTGGCATCGGTGATCTGACCGTAATCCAGCAGGACCGGCATGGTCGGCGGCGGACCATTCGGCGAATACACGGCTCCGCCGGCGCCTTCAAAGGCCATGTAGCACCTCTGGAAATACCATTCAACGTTGGTCGGGAAATACTTTTCCCCCTGGGCGAGCCAGACGAAAGGCGCGTATTGCACCAACAAGGTCTGTGCATCTTCCCAGCTCAGCGCCGTATAGGTCAGACGATCGACCTTGGGGATCGATGCGATGACATCCCCCGTCACCAAAACGGAGGGGGAATACTGACCATATCCGGTCAGTACGCTATAAGCATGATCAGGAATCTGAACGCAATAATATTGATACTCGGGCGCCCGCCACGGCTGGGATCGCACCAGCCAAAAGGTATAGCTGTCGTCCATGTTGCACAAGATCGTACCGTCCGCGTATGGCATGTTCCTCTCCTCGAGAATGTATCGTTCCAGAGCCGGTCCGCAACGCCGGATATACCATCGTTTCGTTCGACAGGCCGACCAAGATCCATCTTGCAATTGCGATCACTCGCAAGGCGAGCTATGACCCGCCTTGCGGCTTGGAAAGTCTACTCTGACCCGTCTTTTTTTACGGCCTTTCGAGTTCCTTGAGCAATTCCCGCCAAACGCCATCGTAACCTTCGGCACCGATGCCGGTAGGTTCGGTATAGAACACATCCAGGACGCGAGCGCCATCGACGATCAGGAGGGCATGTTGCACGTGATCCGCTCCCACCAGCGTCAGTTCGAGCGTCGGCCGATCCCGGATCGTGCGCTTTCGGGATGTGAATTGATATTCACGGACTTTTCCGCCCCAGGATTCGAACATGTCTTCACTGGAGAAGCGGCCAGTTTCCGGCGAATAGGTTTCCCTTGGCGAAACCCTGATCTCGATGCAGCTGCCGCGGTCGGAGGGGCCCATCCGGCCGAACTGAACCTCGTCGTCACGGTCGCAGAACAGACGCGTGGAACCGTATTCGGACCCGGACGGTGCGAAACGCTCCGGCAAGCGCAGGGGGAGGGATACCGGCACGCCATCGACGTCGGGAAAAGAGCGCGTCGCGAATCCGGCAAGCGAACGCCATGGACGCGGTCGGATCGTTGCGAGCACTTCATCGATGGCGACGATCGCCTCCGGACCGGTATCGAGCGGCACGACCACATTCAGATACGTTGCCTGTCGGTCGCGCACGAACACGCAGTGGCTGTACCACGACGGCAATCCTTCCTGCTTCTCCGCCTTGAAATGACCGCATGCACCGCCCGGCGGCCACGTCAGCCTGTTGAGCGGACTATCTCTGGAGGCATCGACAAAGCTCAGGAAAAGAAGCCGCTGGCTGCTTTCCATTCTCGCGAGGATCGCCGCGGGCGATGTCTCGCCCTCGGGCTCGATCATCTCATGAACGCCGAGCACACCCGAGAGCGAGGAGAGCACGAACGAACGGTGGCCGGGGACCTCGCTCGGCACGCGCTCCCATTGCATTCCGTCGTAGACCAGCGTAGTGCCGCGCAACTGTCCCCAGGCGGGACTGGTCGGCAGTCGCGGCCACGGAAAATCGTGGAGCGCCTCCCGTTTTTCCTGCGACACGACAGGCTTGACGGACTCAGCCGCCCGGGTGCCTGCCGCAAACATGGCGACCACGAACAGCGCAGCGGCGAACATGAGACGCGTCATTGCTTCTCCAAAGACAGAAAGACGTGCCGACACGCAGACAACCGACATCGAACATCCCCAGGAAGGCGCATGGCGTTTCGCTTGTGCGCCCTACGCATGCACATTACGGCCTTTGTAGGCCCGCAGGGCGGGGCTTGACCCGCCTTAGGCGTTACGAGTCAGGAAAGTCTACTCTGACCCCTGTTTTTCAAGGCGTCATGCGCCATCACACGTTGCCGATGCCGAATGCCTCAAGGAAGGTCCATGACGCTTCGCTGATGCACCCTACAACAGCACATGCGCCTTACGACCTTGAATGTCTACTCTGACCCATGTCTTTCTTCTCGACTTATGGGCAGCTTAACTATCGAAGCAATTTTGAGACAACCCTCGCTTCGCGGCAGAGAAAATGCCATATGACTTCTATTTATACCGAATTTTGATTTCAAATCATATACTACGACAACGAAACAGTCATTATCTTCAACAGAAAAACCTATATGTTTTCCATACAAATTACGCGCATCGGAAAATATGTAAGATTTTACATTGATTATCTTAAGCTCATATTGATTACCCGCAACCAGTTGAGCCGCATCTTTATTTTTTTCAGTAAAAAGTCGCCTGCCCATCAGGTCGCCATTAACGTAGACAGGAAAGGAAATAAAGTCCGACAATTCATCAGAATTATTTCCTCTGAGGACACCGAGAAGCGCATGCAAATAGTCAAGCACGAGACCTTCGGATTCTCGCAAGACGACATTTTGTTTTATGTCTTCAGGCTCATGCAATAGAGGCCCTGTACGCTGCCCGGTAGCAATATCTGCCTCATGGATCTGATTGAATGTTTTTTTCTCGCCAGAAAAATGATCATGAATCCAAGCGAAAATCGTAAAAAAAACACCGGCAATCCCTATCGCCCAACTATAAAACTCTAGAGAGTGCGGTTTCTTTTTTTCTCTGAATCGTCCATATGAAATATCCAGCTGGAAAACCTCACCCAAGAAAGCGGACGAAGAAAAACAGGAGGCCAAGTCGAATCATCATCGCGTCTTCCGGCACAGCCCCTCATCGCGGCGCCTTCCTGAAGATCTACCCTGCGCAGCGTTTCGTTGCACTCCACGAGGCTTAAGCAATTAGAACGGAACATCACGACGGAGCGGTGGGGATCGCTGCGCTCACCGCCACCCTACAAGCCCACCTTACGCACTTACTCTGCTCCCTGTTTTTTCGCCATTGCAATGAACTCCAATGCCGGAGCGAACCCGATACGCGCAGGGCGAGGCAATGAATCCGACCCCTTTCCCTCTTTTTCAGCGGGGTTCGCTGCGTTCACCCCACTCTACGCGCTTAGCAACCGCTCTTTGATCATTCAATAGCCCAAGCGATCTTAACCGAATATGCGCCGCCGCTCTCGACACAGAATAGATTGCCATAATTCTTCTTATGACCAACAAATAACTCTGCATATTGCACGGCTGATCATCCAGATAAAGAGGACCAAACCCTCTATTGGAAACCTCATAAAGCCTAATAGCAGCTCTGAAACTCGATATGAAATCATCCTTCGGCATTAATAAAGCCGCAGCCAAAGCGTTTGCCTGAAATTCCATACGCCTAATATCCTCAGGCAGACCAACGACAACTGATTCATGCTGAAGATCCTGTTCGTCGCACAAATCAAAACGAAGATAATCCCCATGACCAAGAAACACATGCGACAACTCGTGCGCGAGGGTAAACCTACTCCTCGCGAGGTTTGAATTCTTGACTATTGTTATCTCCAAAGACCTGAAGTCAACCCACCCCAGAGCTTGACTACTAGAATCCTCACTCACCTCATGAACAACTAAATTTTCGACCAAGGCAGTGAGCGATGACAATCTAACGGCGCCTGATTGATAATTTATTTTTTTAATAAATTGATTGAAATCAACTCAATACGATCGCTTTCCAAAAAAGGGACCTTAGGCCCTAACCTCGATCTTTCGTTGCAAATTACGTACCTATTACCTTGAACAAAATCATTCTCAAAGAAAAGATCATCGAAGAACCTCCACATTGAAACTGTTCCGCCACGGGGAGTCTCCATGAATGCGTCAAAAATTCTGCTTCTGTACTCAGGATCATCAAGCGCAAGATCAACATCTCGATCCCACTCAACATCACAGGAAGACGCAGATCTGCGCAGATCCCACTTTAGATCAGTGGATGAAAAACGCCTCAGAAGACCGATTCCCTTCGATTTAGCGAAGTTTCTAGCGCCACGTTGAAACGCATTCGATGAAACCAATACCGCCTTACCGTTGGCCGGCGCCACTTGCTGAATCTTCGAAAACAGCTCTTCCACCTCTTGAACGCCAACAGAGCCTGAGTAATTTTTGCATTCAATTATTATTAGACAGCTGTACTGGTCACTACCGGGCAGATAGATTTCAATTGAAAGATCGAATTGAATATCAGAATCACGGTCCTTCGAAAAATACCTGGGCTTTTTTCGAAGTTTGCAGTTCTCAGATTTTGCCCAAAACTCACCAGAATCAATCATGCGCCGAAAGAAAGAATATATTTCCGCTTCAAACGCATCGCCTATTTCAAGAGAAGAGGCCATCTATTCCTAGCTCGCAGGCCGAGTGATTCAATCCAGTATTTTTACGTCGAATGTTGGGCGAATGGCCTAGACTAAAAAATGGGTCAATGCCCCCCATCCATCGCCTTCAACTCGCTCACGAGCTGATTCGCCATCTCCGCCCCATCGCCATACAACATCCTCGTGTTGTCCGCGTAGAACAGCGCATTCTCGATGCCCGCGAACCCCGTGCCCTTGCCGCGCTTGATGACGATGGTGTTCTTGGAATTCACCACGTCCAGGATCGGCATGCCGTAGATCGGTGAGGCCGGGTCGGTCTTGGCGACCGGGTTGACGACGTCGTTCGCGCCGATCACCAGGGACACGTCGGTGTTCGCGAATTCGGGGTTGATGTCGTCCATGTCCGCGATGAGGTCGTAGGGCACGCCGGCTTCGGCGAGAAGGACGTTCATGTGGCCGGGCATGCGGCCGGCGACGGGGTGGATCGCGAATTTCACCTTCACGCCGCGTTCGATCAGGCGCTGGCTGAGTTCCCAGATCTTGTGCTGCGCCTGGGCGACGGCCAAACCATAACCCGGCACGATGACGACGCGTTCGGCGAAGGCCATCATCGCGGCGACGTCGCTGGCGTCGATGGGTTTCTGGCTGCCGGTGATGGCCTGGGCTTCGCCGGTGGCGCCGAAGTTGGAGAACAGCACCGACTGGATCGAGCGGTTCATCGCCTTGGCCATGAGCTTGGTCAGCAGCATGCCCGCGGCGCCGACCATCATGCCGGCGATGATGAGCGCTTCGTTGCCCAGCACGTAGCCTTCGAACGCGACCGCGAGACCGGTGAAGGCGTTGTAGAGCGAGATCACTACCGGCATGTCGGCGCCGCCGATGGGCAGCGTCATCAGCACGCCCAGCGCGAGCGAGGCGACGAAGAAGGCGATGATGTACGGCACCTGCAGGGTGGTCAGCGCGAGCACGCCGAGCACGACCGCGGCGATGGCGACCAGGGCGTTGAAGAGTTGCTGGCCCGGGAAGGTGTAGCGCTTGTCCATGCGGCCGTCGAGCTTGGCCCAGGCGATGATCGAGCCGGTGAGCGAGATCGCGCCGATCAGCGCGCCGACGACGGCGAGCGACAGCGTGACCGTGTTCGGCGCCTTGCCCTCGGCGGAGAAACGCAGCAGCTCCACCGCGCCGATCGCCGCGGCCGAGCCGCCGCCCATGCCGTTGAACAGCGCGACCATCTGCGGCATGTCGGTGATCGCGACCTTCTTGCCCCAGACCCAGTTGACGACCACGCCGAGCACGATGGCGATGGCGATCAGCGGCAGGTTGTGCAGGCCGGGCAGGAAGAAGGTGGCGATGGTGGCCAGCACCATGCCCACGCCCGCCCACTGGATGCCGCTGCGCGCGGTCTTGGGCGAGGCCATGCGCTGCAGGCCCAGCAGAAAGAGCGTCGCGGCGACGAAATAGCTGGTCTTGACCAGCAGCGAGAGGATGTCCTCGAAGCTCATGCCTTGTCCCCCTTCTTCGAGGACTTGAACATGTCGAGCATGCGTTCGGTGACGACGTACCCGCCGGCGGCGTTGCCGGCGCCCAGCAGCACGGCGATGAAGCCGACGACCTTCTCCAGCGTGGTGTCGGCGTGGCCGAGGACGACCATGGCGCCGATCAGGACGATGCCGTGGATGAAGTTGCTGCCGGACATGAGCGGGGTGTGCAGGATCACCGGCACCCGCGAAATGATGACGTGGCCGGCGATCGCCGCCAGCATGAAGATGTAGAGCGCGACGAAACCATCCACGGAGACTGTCCTCGTTCCAGAAGGGGGCGGCCCAAAGGGGTCTGCCCGCATCATAACCGCGGGATGAATGCGGCGGGGGCGTGTCAACCGGGCCGGCACGGGGGCGTTGACTGTCCCGCCGGCCGGCACCGCCCCTCCCATCCCGAAGGACAGCCCCATGACATCCCCGTTCGTGAAGCCGCTGATCGTTGCCTCCCTCCTCCTGGCCGCCGGCAATGCCCTGGCCGCCGACCGCGGCGACCGCGTCGAGCAGCGGTTCGACCGCCGCGGCGACCGCATCGACAACCGCCTCGACCGCAAGGGCGACCGCATCGACGAGCGCCTGGACCGCCGCGCCGAGATCGCCGAAAACCACGGCCACGAGCGCCGCGCGGCGCATTTCGACGACAAGGGCGACCGGATCGAGAACCGCCTGGACCACAAGGGCGACCGCGCCGACAACCGCTGGGACCGCCGCGGCGAGCGTTTCGACCGCCGCTGGGACCATCGCCATTGATCCCCCGACCCCATGGCGGACGGTCGCGCCCACGATGAGCGTTCCCCCTCTATGCTTTTGCGCGTGAGCCCGGATGCAGGCCAACGCGTTCCCTCGGCCGTCTCCTCCCCGGTGGCGGCCGAGGGTCTTTCCTTCGATGCCTTCCTGGAGGGCATCTCGGCGCGCGCGTTCCGCTTCGCCGAGCTCGGGCTGCGCCAGCGCGAGGACGCGCTGGACGCGGTGCAGGACGCGATGATCCGGATGATGGGCTATCGCGAGCGCCCCGCGGACGAATGGACGCCGCTGTTCTGGAGCATCCTGCGCAGCCGGATCGTGGACATCCAGCGGCGCGGGCTGTTCCGGATGCGCTGGCTGGTGCCGTCGCGGACGGTCGGCCGCGACGACGGCGAGGAGACGATCGACTGGACCGAGCGGGTCGCCGACGACGGCCCGGACCCCTCGGGGACGCACGATCGTCGCGAAACGTATGCGGCGCTGGCTTCGGCCCTGCGCACCCTGCCCGCGCGCCAACGCGAGGCCTTCACCCTGCGCGTGCTGGAGGACTGCGATGTCGCCACCACCGCGCGGATCATGGGATGCAGCGAGGGATCGGTGAAAACCCATCTCTCCCGCGCCCGAGAGTCGTTGCAGAAACAGTTGGAGGATTTCCGATGACCCTGGATCGAATGCACCGCGAGACCGGTCCCGACGCCGCTTTCGACGCCGCCGCGCGCGATGCGCATGCGCAGGCGCTCGATCGCCTGTCGCCGCGGGTGCGCGCGCAGTTGGCGCAACGCCGGCGCGCGGCGCTGTCGGGCCCGCGGCCGTCGCCGCTGCGCGCGTGGCCGATGCTCGCGCTCGGGAGCGCCGCGGTGCTGGCGCTGGCGATCGGCGTGTTCGTCCTGCCCGGCGACCGCGACGTCGCACCCGCTCCGGGGCCATCGGTCGCCGTCGCCCCGGTCGAACCGTCGCCTGCCACGCCCGGGCCGGTGGACACCGCGCCCGACATCGCCGCGAATGCGCCACCGGCCGACGCCACGCCTACCGCTGCCGCGCCCACCGATGTCGTGCCTGCCGATGACGTGCCTGCCGACGTGGTCGACGTGGCGTCGCTGCCCGACACCTGGCTGGCGGCGGAATTCGAGGACGCGTCGTCGGGCCTCGAAGGTTTCGACGAAAATCCCGATTTCTATGTGTGGCTGGCCTCGGACGAGGGCCTGGCCGAGGTCACGGAGTCGCTATGAAACGCCTGCACGTCCTGTCCGCCCTGCTCTGCGCCGCGCTGTGCGTGGCGGCCGTTCCCGCTTCGGCGCAGACACCCCCGCCCCCCGCGCAGGGTCGCAGCGCGGCGCAATTGCCCGAGTGGGACAAACTCACCCCGGCGCAGCGCGAAGCGATGATCTCGGTGCTGCGCGAGCGCTGGAACAGCGAGCCAGCGCAGCGGGCGCGGATGCTGAAGCATGCGGAGCGCTGGCGGCAGATGTCGCCCGAACAGCGCCGCAACGCGCAGCACGGCCAGCGCCGCTGGGAACAGATGTCGCCCGAACAGCGCGCCCGCGCGCGCGCCGCCTACGACGCCAGTCGCGGCATGTCGCCGGAACAGCGTGCGGCGATGCGCGAGAAGCTGCAGTCGATGACACCGGAAGAGCGTCGCGAATGGATGCGCAAGCATCGTCGCCAGCAGCGCGGCCCCGGACCGGCGCCGGAGCCGAGGCCGTGAATGCGCCGACCGGCGCGCGGCCCTGGCCGTCGCTGGCATTCCTGCTGTTGCTAGGCATGGGCGCGTTGCAGCGCGAGCCGGCAACGGCCTTGGCGCAGCCCGCACCGGTCGCCGCCGAGACCCTTCGCGATGTCGCCTACGGCCCGCACCCGCGGCAGCGGTTCGATGTCCATCTGCCGGCGAACCCGCGCGGTGCGCCGACGATCTTCTTCGTGCATGGCGGCGGCTGGCAGCGCGGCGACAAGGCCGGCGCGCTCGGCGACAAGGCCCGGCACTGGACGGCGGCCGGCGCGATCGTGATTTCGACGAATTACCGCCTGTTGCCGGAGGCCGATCCGGTCGAACAGGCGGCCGACGTGGCCGGTGCGCTCGCGAAGGCGCAATCGGTGGTCGCGGCGCGCGGCGGCGATCCCGATGCGTTCGCACTGATGGGACATTCGGCGGGCGGACACCTGGTCGCGCTGCTCGCGGCTTCGCCCGAGCTGGCCCGTGCGGCCGGCGCGAGACCCTGGCGCGCGAACGTGCTGCTCGACGCCGGCGCGGTCGATGTGGTGCAACGGATGGAAGCCGGTCCGCCGGCGCTGTTGGCGAACGCGTTCGGCGACGACCCCGGCTTCTGGCGCAAGGCCTCGCCCCTGCACCGGCTGGAGGCGAGGATCGCGCCGACGCTGGCGGTCTGCGCGAGCGGTCGGCCGGATTCCTGCGCGGCCCATCGCGCCTTCGTCGACAAGGCGCGGGCGCTGGGCGGACGGGCCCAACTCCTGCCCAAACCCCTGGACCACGCCGCGATCAACCGGACCCTCGGCAGCGATGCGGGTTACACCCGCGAGATCGACGATTTCCTGCGCGACGCGGGGCTGCCCCTGGACGACTGAACGCACCGGCGAACGTGCGTCGCGCCGCGGAACGCGATCCCGGCGATTGCCCGCAGCGGACACCCGCCGGAGAATGCGTCCGCGCCGCGACACCGCGGCGCACCATGTCCGGATTACAGGGGATTGTCTTGAACGTGTCTCACGCTTCGAAAGCGCTCGCCATCGGTGCGGCGCTGTGTGTCGTTTCGCTCGCCGCCGACGCGGCGAAGGTGCAGGTGCCGGTGCCGCTGTCGGAAGCGGACGCCGCCGCCCTGCAGGGCAAGACCGCCGCGGTGACCCTGCACGAACCGCCGCCGTTCATCGCCAGCTCGCCGGGCAAGGCCGGCTTCGCCATGATCGGCGCATTCGCGATGATCGCCGCCGGCAACAATTTCGTGAAGGAGAACGGGATCGAGGATCCGGCGGTGCAACTGCGCCAGCAGCTCGGCGAACTGCTGCAGACCCATTACGGACTGCAGATGCGACCGGTCGACACCAAACCGTCCAAGGACAGGAAGCCGGAGAAGATCGCGAAATCGCATCCCGAAGCCGATTACGTGCTGTCGGTGCGCAATCTCGGCTGGCAGCACATGTACTACACCACCGACTGGAACAACTATTGGGTCTCGCACGTCGCCTACGTGCAGCTGATCGAGACCGGCAGCGGTCGTGTCGTGCTGGAGTCCAGTTGCGGCGCGTCGACCCATGAGAGCCAGGTCAAGCCGACGTTCTCCGAGCTGCGCGCGAACGGCGCCAAGCTGACCAAGGACATCCTGGCCAGCGTGCGCTGGTCCTGCGTCCAGCAGCTGGCGACGCACATCCTCAAACTGCCGGCCGAGAAGGTGCCCGCGGTTCCCGCCGAGTACGCCGATCTGCTGGCGCGGATGCAACCGACGGCGACCGCCGCCGCAGGCGCTGCACCGGCAGCGACACCGACCGCGACACCGAGCGCACCCCCTGCCCCGCCCCCCGCGGAAGCGCCCGCCGCTTCGGGACACGCCGAAACGCCGGCTGCCTCCACGCCCTGATCGGGCGTTCCCGACGCTGTCGGGCCTCAGGGAGCCGCGGCCTCGCAGCCGCGGCCTTCCATCGTCAGCACCGCCGTGTATTGCGCCAGCGCGGCGAGTTCGCCGGCTGCCGCTTGGCGCTTGGCGTCTTCGAGATAGATCCGCGGCCGGCCCTGGGCATCGGGCGCGAGCGGTGCGGCATCCGCGGGTTTGCGCCAGATCCGGATCACCGCCTGCCGCGAGGGGCAGGCCGCGCTCGGGATGCGGATCAGATCGTTGAGGATCCATCCCTTGGCCGCCGAGGGCTCGGCCTTGGCCGGGTCGACCAGTCGCGCCCGCGGCTGACAGCGTTTGGCGGTGCGGGCGGCGCCGTAGCGGTACGGTCGCGCCGGATCGGCGACGAAACCGCCCTGCAGATAGGCGCAGGTCTCCGGGATGATCCGGATGGTGTGGACCGTGCCGACCGCCTGCGGCGGGAACGGCTCGCGGCGGATTTCCGGGGTCTGGGCCGCGGCGAGGGCCGGCAGCGACAGCAGCGCCGCCAGGACGACGCGGACGGGGAGAGGGCGGAACTCGGTCATTCGGGGACTCGACGGGGACGACGGGAGGACGGCGCATGCCGGCCGGTCTGCACGCTGCCGCATCGGCGATGAACCCGCGCTGGCTCGCGGCCGACCGGCCTTGGCCCCGGACGCCCCGGGCAGGCGAGCCGTGGAACGCGACCAAGGTCGCGTCCGGACCGGTTCCACCGCGGGCACGGCCTATGCCATAGTCGGGCGGTTGCCCGCGCCCGAGGGGAGGCTGCGGGACACGGCTTCGCTTGCGGTCTCATTCGAGGGTTCCTGCTTCGACTGTTCCTGTTTCGACAGTTTCCACTTCGACGATTTCAAATTCGACTCTGGGGAGGGTTTCATGCTCGAGCAACACGCAATCTGGATCGCGATCGGCGCTGCGATCGTCGCGATCCTGTACGGCATCCTGTCCGCGCGCTGGATCATGGCGCAACCTGCCGGCAACGAACGGATGCAAACGATCGCCGCGGCGATTCAGGAAGGTGCGGGCGCATACCTGCGTCGGCAGTACACCACCATCGCCGTCGTCGGCGTCGTGTTGTTCGTGGCGATCGGACTGCTGCCCGGCCTGGGCTGGCCGACCGCGATCGGTTTCGCGATCGGTGCGGTGCTGTCGGGCGTCGCCGGTTTCATCGGCATGTTCGTCTCCGTGCGCGCCAACGTGCGCACCACCGAAGCGGCGACCAAGGGCCTCAACGAAGCGCTCGCGGTCAGCTTCCGCGGCGGCGCGATCACCGGCATGCTCGTCGTCGGTCTCGGCCTGCTCGGCGTGGCCGTCTATTACTACCTGGTCGGCAAGGGCGCCAGCGACGAAGCGGGCATCAAGGCCGCGCTGCAGCCGATGATCGGTCTCGCCTTCGGCTCCTCGCTGATCTCGATCTTCGCGCGCCTGGGCGGCGGCATCTTCACCAAGGGCGCCGACGTCGGCGCCGATCTGGTGGGCAAGGTCGAAGCCGGCATCCCCGAGGACGATCCGCGCAACCCGGCGGTGATCGCCGACAACGTGGGCGACAACGTCGGCGACTGCGCCGGCATGGCCGCCGACCTGTTCGAGACCTATGCGGTGACCATCGTCGCCGCGATGCTGATCGCCGGCATTTCCTTCGCCACCTACGGCAACGGCGGCGTGCTCTACCCGCTGGTGCTGGGCGCGGTGTCGATCGTCGCGTCCATCGTCGGCACCTTCTTCGTCAAGGTCGGCAGCGACGGCAAGATCATGAAGGCGCTGTACAAGGGCCTGATCGTGGCCGGCGCGCTGTCGGCGATCGGTTTCTGGTTCGTCACCGACGCGATGATCCAGACCAACGCCCGCGAAGTGTTCTACTGCGCCCTGATCGGCCTCGCGCTGACCGCCGCGATGGTGGTCATCACCGAGTACTACACCGCCACCGAGTACAAACCGGTGCAGGACGTCGCCAAGGCCTCGGAAACCGGACACGGCACCAACGTCATTTCCGGCCTCGCGGTGTCGATGAAGTCGACCGCCGCGCCGGTGCTCGCGGTCGCCGCCGCCATCTACGGCTGCTATGAGCTCGCCGGGCTGTTCGGCATCGCGGTCGCCGCGGTGTCGATGCTGTCGATGGCCGGCGTGATCGTCGCGCTCGACGCCTACGGCCCGATCACCGACAACGCCGGCGGCATCGCCGAAATGTCGGAACTCGGCAAGGAGATCCGCAAGACCACCGACGCGCTCGATGCGGTCGGCAACACCACCAAGGCCGTCACCAAGGGCTACGCCATCGGCTCGGCCGGTCTGGCCGCGCTGGTGCTGTTCGCCGACTACGCCCACAAGCTCGACGACAAGTTCGGCGCGAACGCGGTCGACTTCTCGATCGACCGTCCGGACGTGCTGATCGGCCTGCTGATCGGCGGCATGATCCCGTTCCTGTTCGGCGCCTACGCGATGCAGGCCGTCGGTCGCGCCGCGGGCGCGGTGGTGGAGGAAGTCCGCCGCCAGTTCCGCGAGATCAAGGGGATCATGGAAGGCACCGGCAAGCCGGAATACGACAAGGCCGTCGACCTGCTGACCCGCGCCGCGATCAAGGAAATGATCCTGCCGTCGCTGTTGCCGCTGATCATCCCGATCCTGGTCGGCCTGTTCCTCGGCCCGGCCGCGCTCGGCGGTCTGCTGATGGGCACGATCGTCACCGGCCTGTTCGTCGCCATTTCGATGTGCACCGGCGGCGGCGCCTGGGACAACGCCAAGAAGTACATCGAGGAAGGCCATCACGGCGGCAAGGGCAGCGACGCCCACAAGGCCGCCGTGACCGGCGACACCGTCGGCGATCCGTACAAGGACACCGCCGGCCCGGCGATCAATCCGCTGATCAAGATCATCAACATCGTCGCCCTGCTGCTGGTGCCGCTGCTGCCGATGAACAAGGCGGATGGCGGCATGCCCGCCGGCCACGACGCGGCCGTCGCCCAGGCGGCCGAAGCGGCCGAAGCCGCGGCCAAGGCCGCCGCCGAAGCCGCGGCCGCCACGCCGACCGTGGCGAGCACCGCCGCCGAGGTCGAGGCCGCCGCGGCGGGCGCGCAGAACGATCCGGCGCGCACCGCGAAGATCCTGTTCGCCTCCGGCTCGGCCGAACTCCCGGCCGACGCGTCCGAACAGATCGCGCGGGTGGTGATGGTTCTGAAGGGCAGCGACGAGGCCAAGGCCACCATCTCCGGCTTCCACGACGCCAGCGGCGACCCGGCGAAGAACGAGGAACTGGCCAAGCAGCGCGCCATGGCCGTCCGCAAGGCGCTGGTCGACGGCGGTGTCGCCGAGAACCGGATCGACCTGCAGAAGCCGCAGGCGACCGCCGGCGGCGCCGACCCCGACGAAGCCCGCCGGGTCGAGATCGTGGTGATGTGATCCGGGCACGACGTGCCTGCGGGACGTCGATGTCCCGCACCCTCGCGAACGGCGGCCTCCGGGCCGCCGTTCCGTTTTCCGGTCGGTGCGGGGCGCGGCCCTCGGAAACGTAAAAGAGCGGCGAAGCCCGGCATCTGGCGAGGCCGATCCGGGATCCTCGAAGGTGGTCGTCCGAGGGAGACCGGAAGACGCCTGCCGACACGCCTGGATGCTGCGTCGCAACATCCAGGGGCGTAGAATGCGCCCCCTCCCCGCACGATTGGAGCCCCGCCATGGGCCTGGACCTCGTTCCCACCGGCAAGAATCCGCCGGAAGAAGTCAACGTCATCATCGAGATCCCGAAGGACGCCGAACCGGTCAAGTACGAAGTCGACAAGGAGACCGGCGCGATCTTCGTCGATCGCATCCTGTCCACGCCGATGCGCTATCCCTGCAACTACGGCTACATCCCGCACACGCTCTGCGGCGACGGCGACCCGGCCGACGTGCTGGTGATCCTGCCGCTGCCGCTGATCCCCGGCTCGGTGATCCGCGTGCGCCCGGTCGGCGTGCTGCGTATGAAGGACGAAGCCGGCAGCGACGAGAAGCTGTTGGCGGTGCCGGTCGACAAGGTGTTCTCCGGCTACAGGCACATCCAGGACATCGCCCAGGTCAGCGAACACTGGCTGGAGCGCATCGGCCACTTCTTCGAGCACTACAAGGATCTCGAAAAGGGCAAGTGGGTGAAGCTCGACGGCTGGGGCGGCGCCGAGGAAGCCAAGCGCATCATTCTCGAAGCGATCGAACGCTACAACGCGACCCCGGAAGGCGAGAAGCCGCATTTCTGAGTCCGGCTCGTCTCCGCGAACGCCACGAAAAACCCGCGCGATGCGCGGGTTTTTCGTTGGATCCGGGGCGCGTTGGACGTCCGCGGAGCGACTATGCGTACTCGCCGACCGGTTTCGCAGCCACGTAGCCGCCTTCGGGCACGACCACCGCGCGCGAGAGCATCACCATCAGCACCTGGAACCACGGCATCTCGTTGCGCAGGGTCACGCCCTGCGCGAGCGGGCGCACAAGCTGGGCATAGGCGTCGAAAGCGGCGCGGAAGGTCGCGCGACCCGCGTCGGCGTCGCCGTACTGCGCCCACAGGCCTTTCCACTGCCGGATCAGGCGGCCGGTGTGCTGCTGCAACTGCTGTAGCTGCGCATGCGGATGGCACTCGGCGAAGAGGAAAGACAGATGCTGCGACAGCTCCCACGGGGTCATCACCGTCGGCACGTTGACCGATTCGCAGGCGAATGCGGTGGATGCGGCGGGGTCCGGCGTCACCCGGCGCGGTTGCCAGCCCGGCAGGTTCGCATCGTGCGGACGGCCTTGTCCGACGAGGTCCCAGAATGCGGCGCCGCCGACCGTGTCGCAGACCAGATGGATGCGCGATTGCACGGCGTCGTTCTGGACGCTGTGCTGGCGCCAGGTATCGAAGATCCAGCATTCTCCGGCGGCCATGTGGATAGTCTGTCCGTCGCACTCGAAGCGCACGGTCGGCTGGGTCACGAACGGCACGTGGACGCGCACGCGTTCGGTCCAGTAATAGCCCTGGTCGGCATGGCGGGTGACTTCGGCCTGGCCGGCGAGCCGCATCAGGCGGGTGCGACCGATGGTGGCGCCGAGGCTGGCCAGCGTCTGCTGCAGATAGCGGCAGCGCTGCAGATGCGGGGTCGGTCGCATCGCGCCCGAGAAGGCTTCGTTGTCCGGATCGCCGTCGACCGCCAGCAGCGGCAGCATCGAGTTGCCGGGGAATCCCTGCGGGTGGGGTTTCCAGACCGATTCGCCGAGCGCGTCGATCTCCTGCGCGAGCGCGTCCGCGTCGAACAGCAGCGGCAGCTGGATGAAGGGAACCTGGAGTTTCAAGGCGGCGGCCCCGCGGCGTGACGATGGCGGCATTCTAGGCCGATTCCGCGCCGCCGCCATTTGCGCACGATCAAACCCGGGCCGGCGACCTCCCGAAACGACACGGCCCCGGGAGACCGGGGCCGTGTCGCGGACGGAAGGGCGGATCCGATGCGTCGTTCAGAACTTCTGGTTGTACTGCAGGTAGAAGAAGCCGCCGCCGGGCAGGTCGTAGGCGCCGTCGAACGAGTGCGCGAACGAATTGCGGGTGATCGGCGGTTCCTTGCCGAACAGATTGCGCGCACCGACCGAGATCTTGCCGTTCCACGGCGTTTTCCAGCCGATCTGGACGTCGTGGTAGAAGCGCGAACCGATCCGGTTCTCGAAACGCAGCGGGTTGCCGTTGGCGTCGTTGACATCCTGGTCGCACAGTTCGGTCGGGGTGATGCCGTACTCGAAGTAGTTCGGTCCGAACGGGCAGAGCTCGTCCATGCCCGAGTAGTAGCGCACCGCCCACGTCGCGTCCCAGTCGCCCTTGCGCCACGACGTGGTGAGGTTGGAGCGCAGTCGCCACGCCGGCGCGCCGTTGTACTGGCCGACCGTACCGAACAGCGTGTTCTTGGTCGAGTAGGTGTTGTCCCACTGGAAAGTGAACTTGCCCCACGCCGTTTCCGGCATCGCGTACGTGACCTGGAAATCGTAGCCCTCGACCTCCCCCTGGGCCAGATTGAACTGGCTCTGGCGCACGTCGATGATGTTGCCGACGTTGTCGCGGGTCACGAACGAGCAGAACAACGCGCGCTGCGCCGGATTGGCGGCCGCGCCCGGCGAGCCCGGCGCGCCGTAGCAGGCGGTCAGGATCGCCTGGGTCCCGCGGAAGCTGATGACGTCTTCCAGCGAGATGTTGTACCAGTCGAGGGTGAAGTTCAGGCCCGGCGCCCAGCTCGGGCTGTAGACCACGCCGAAGCTCTTGGTCTCGCCGAACTCGGGCTGCAGGTCCGGGTTGCCGCCGTTGAGCGAGCGGATCTGGCCGTTCGGCTGCGGCACGCCGCCGACCGGCGCACCGTCGGCGATGCAGCGCGCGGCGTCGGTGGTCGCCAGCCCGATGTTCGCCGGATTGCACGGGTCGATCGCGGCCGGGAAGCTCTCGGCGCCGCCCGCGTACAGGTCCAGCACGTCCGGCGCGCGGAACGATTCCGAGTAGGTGCCGCGGAACATCAGGTCGTCGAACACCTGCCACTTGATGCCGATCTTCTTCGAGGTGTCGCCGCCGATGTCCGGATTGACGGTCGTGCCGCCGAAAAAGCCGTTCGAATCGTAGTCGGACTTTCGCGCCGCCAGATTCACTTCCAGCAGCTTGGCGATCGGCAGGTCGGCGAGGATCGGAATGTTCAGCTCGGCGTAGATTTCGTCGACGTTGACGTTGCCCTTGGTCGGCTCGGTGAAGTTCGCCGAGGAACCTCCGCCGGCGACGAGCGCATCGGGCTGGTTGATGTACGCCGTGCGACGATGTTCCAGACCGACGGCGAAACCGAGCGGACCGGCCGGCAGATCGACGATCGAGCCGGAGAGATTCGCGAAGTAGTCCTTCGTCGTCATCCGCTGCAGGGCGCTCTGGGTATAGCTGATGTAGCGGATCATCGCGTCGTATTCGGCCTGGGTGATCACACCCGCGGCCAGACCGAGGTCCGGGCCGCCGAAAACGTTGAACGGCACGCAGCCGGCGATCACCGCGCCCGCGCCGTCGAGGCATTCCAGCGCACCCGTCACCGGGTTGCGACGCGAGTCGCCGACCGCGTTGCGGAGATTGAAGAGATTGATGAAGTTCTCGCCGCGCTGCGAGATGCGGGAATCGAGATAGGAATAGCCCGCGTCCCAGTACATGTCGCGGCCGGCAAGATCGAACGAACCGTCGAACGACAGGGTCACCGCGAGATTGTCGTTGTTGAAGTAGGGTTTGCGCGGACCGACCGCGAGCGCGCGGAAATTGGCCTGGCGCAGATCCTGCCCGAAGGGGTTGAACACGTTGCCCGCGGTCGGCGCGAACGCCCACTGCGGACCCGAGAGACCGCGCGTGTCCATGGTCAGCGGCACTTCGGCCAGCTGCTGGTCGGACTCGCGCTTGACGTAGGTCGCCATCGCGTTGAAGTTGATGCGATCGGTCAGGCGCAGGCTCGCCTGCCCGTAGACGTTGAAGCGTTCGATCGGCTGCAGCAGATAGTTGACCGGCGCGAAGTTGTAGCGGTCGGAACTGCCCGATCCATCGACGGTGTATCCGATGAACGTGCGGAAGTCGGTGGGCTGTCGTCCGTCTTCGCCCGGGATCAGGGTGTACGGACCGCCGGCGACCGGGGTGCACGTCTGGAACCCCGCCGGCGTCGGCGTCAGCGCGGTGCCGCAGCGTACGAAGTTGCCGCGCAGCGAGGAACCCGAGCCGAAGGCGCCGCCCGAGGCCAGATCGCCGCCGCCGTAGACCGGCACCGACGAGATCTCGCGATCGCCGGCGTAGACCGGTTCCTGGTCCTGGTAGGCGATGTTGAACACGGCGTTCCAGCGGTCGTTGTTGGCGCCGACCGTGAAATCGTAGGACTGCTGGAAACCGTCGCCCTTGCTGTAGCCGCCGAGGTAGACGTTGGCTTCGGCGCCGTCGAAGTTCTTGCGGGTGATGACGTTGATCACGCCCGCGATGGCGTCGGAACCGTAGATCGCCGAGGCGCCGTCCTTCAGGACTTCGATGCGCTCGACGACCGACACCGGAATCGTATTGAGATCGACCACAGCGGCGTTGGTGATCCCGGCGGTCACCCAGCGACGACCATTGACCAGCACGAGGGTGCGATTCGCGCCGAGGCCGCGCAGCGAGATGTTCTGGGTGCCGTCGCTGCCGTTGGTGCCGGTGGTGACGTTGCGCAGCGCCCCGCCGTCGCTGGAAGCGATGTTGAACAGCACATCGCCGACCGACGTCAGACCGGTGGCCTCGATCGCCGCGCGGTCGATGGTCAGCACCGGCGAGGTGCCTTCCACTTCGGACGAGCGCGGAATGCGCGAGCCGGTGACGACGACGGTGTCGAGTTCGTCCTGCGACTCGGAATCCTGCGCGGAGGCCAGGCTCGGCATCATCGCGGTCGGAACCAGCGCGGCGGCGACCGCGAACGGCAACGCGGCCGGTTTCAAGGCGTTCTTGTGTTGCTGGTGGATCATCATCGTCTCCATGGGATGGGCGCAGCGCTGGTCTGGCGCGACGCGGGTCTGGAACATCGCTGCCGAGGAACGACTCCTGGCCGGCATGCATCGCGGCCCGAACGCTCCGCGTCGCGCATGCGTCGCCGATGCGTCGGCGCTCGGATCGATGCGACGACGACGCACGCAGCGCGCGCGTCTCCGCCGACCGTTATCGCATCGTTAAATGCCGGACCACATTACGGTCCGCACCGTCGTCGCGCTTTGCGTCGCGGGCTTCGTGTCGATGCCGATCTTGGCGCCACGCTTCAGCATGTCGGCGCGCTTGAGATCGTTGCGATAGGCGGTCGCGGTCGTGCGATAGCGCGCGCGGAAGGCGCGCGCGAAACTGCAGCTGTTGTCGAAACCGCAGGCGGCGCCGATCTCGCTGATCGCGTAATCGGTCGCGGCGAGCAGTTCGCAGGCGCGCTCCAGGCGGAGACGCACCGACGCGGCCTGCGGGCTTTCGTCGTAGATCTCGTGGAAGGTCTTGGACAGATACCAGCTGGAGAAGCTGGTGAGCTCGGCCAGTTCGGTGAGCCGCACGACGCGATCGCGGTGACCGTCGAGGAACAGCCGCGCGCGCTGCAGTCGGCCGAACACCTGGCGCTTGCGCCGCACCGAACGTCCGGGGCAGCGCGAGATGCCGCGGTCGAGTTCGCGCTGCAGGCTCGACACGTGCAGCAGCATCGAGGCCAACGCGCGCGCCGGCGCATCGTCGGCGGCGCCGCGCGCGGCCCCGGCCTCGCGACCGTTGCGCCACAGCCGGATCGCGATGCGCAGATCGCGGCGCGACATCCGACCGCGCCCGGGGAGGAGATCGACGCGCCGACCGCTGCCGTGATCGGCCGGCAGGAGAATGCCGAGCGTGGCGCCATGGCGACCGGCGACCAGTTCCGGCGCGGAATCGCGCTCCAGCGCGAGCCACTCGCCTGGACCGAGGACGAAGCTGCCCTCGCGGGCCTGCACGCGGGTCGAACCGCGCAGTTGGAACCAGACCGAGAAACCGCAACCGCCGGCGCGGAGGCTGCCCATGCGCGCCACCGCGGACCAGCGCGCGCCGCCACCGATCGCCTCGTGATCCAGTTCGACCGCGTTGCCGCGGTCGGCGAGGAGGCGATGCTGCGGGGGCGGCGTCTGGATCGGATGCCCCGGATGGGGACGGCCCACGAGGGGAATGGCGTGCGTCGGGTATTGCGGGGTGCGCTCGACCTGCATGACGGATCTCCGTGCCGAATGTGCCCATCGGTGTGACCCGATCGTGGCGTTGCGGCAGGAAATCGCCCGGAGATTTTGCCTAAATTGGCGCGAAGCCTTTCCGAAATTCTTCCGAAACCTTGCGGATCAACGCGTTGCGTTCGCCTGCGCCGCGAACGTCGGCGCCAGTTCGCGGAGGTCGGTCATCGCGGCAACGCCGATGTCGGACTGGATCTCCTCGATCGCCGACAGATACACGCTGCGGTCGCGGGGGGAGTAACTCACGCCTTCCAGTTGCCAGCGGGGTCCGCCGAGACAGATATCGCTGGCATCGCCCTTCGGCGTCGCCGGCTCGGTCGCGACGAGCCGCCAATGCCAGTGGCATTCGCCCGCATCCATGACCCGCACGCCCTCCTCGGTCGCCACGAGACTGCGATTGCGACGATTGATCCGCACCCGGTCGACGCTGCGCACCTGTCCGAGATCGAGATCGGCGCTGCGGATCTCGGGGCTCGACATGCTGGCGAGCACGATCCGGCGATGGCGCGGATCGACCACCGCGACCGCGACGTCGGCCTGCCGCGCGAGCGCGCGCCAGGGCGTGCGGCTGCGATCGTAGAGGGTCGCACCGAGCCGGCCGTCGCCATGGTCCGAGACCACGATCAGCCGATCCGGATCGGGATGCCAGGCGACATGCACCGGGTCCGCATCCGGCACCGGCAATCGCGTCAGGCGCCCGCGACGAGGTTCGAGTTCGTACACGCCCACCGGGCCGTCGCCGACCCTGCCGAGCGCCAACGCCCGCCGTCCATCGGCATGCCACATCGCCGGATGCCTCGGCACCGGGACGAAATCGTCGAACGCGCGCAGGCTGTCGGATCGCGTCTGGTCCTGCCACCACAGGCGCACGTCGCCGGTCCGGTCGGAGACGAACAGCACCTCCGCGCCGTCGGGAGACACCGCCGGCAACAGATTGGAGCCGGTGGTCTCGAACAGCGTGCGCGAATGGGCGATCGCCGCTTCGCCGTCGGCCAGCGCCGCCTGCCGCACGATCGAGCGGGTATTGCCGACCTCGAACGCGATCGCGCGCGCGCGCGCCGCGACCGACGGATACATGAAACCGTACTCGCCGCCGGCGTGATCGACGACCTGCCGGGTCTCCAGATCGACCGTGGACAACACCGCCCGGCCGTCGGCGTAGCGCGCGAAGACCAGACCGCGGCCATCGGGCGTCCACGCCAATCCATAGATATTGGTGCGCAGGCGCGTGATCCGTTCCGGGGTTCCGCCTTCGACCGGCACTCGCCAGAGATCGGCCAGCGAGACGTTGCGCTGGAAGGCGATCCAGCGACCGTCGGGCGAGACCGACGGCGACATGTCCTCGTCCGCGGGGCTGCGCCGGTAGGGAATCCGCTCCCAGCGACCGGCGGCCAGCGTCATCCGGTACAGGGCCTTGTCCACGCCGACGGTCGAACCGAAGCCCATCCGATACGCGGCGACCAGCGCATCGCCGTCGGGATACCAGGACACCGGATGCGGCTCGCCGCCCAGGCATTCGCCCAACTCGCGCGCATCGCCGCCGGCGGCGGGAATCGCCATGATCAGACAACGATCCCTGGTGCGACGGACGAAGGCGATCTGGCGTCCGTCCGGCGACCAGGCCGGAAGCAGGTCGTAGCGGCGCGGTACCGGCTCGGTCAAGGCGCGCGGCGGCATCGCCGCCGAGGTCTGCAGCATCAGCGGCGCGCCGCCGCTGTCGTCGCTGCGGGTGTAGACGATCAACGCGCCGTCGGGCGACAGACTCGGTCGCTCCTCGGCGACCGGCGACGACGCGACCCGCTGGAAGGTCAGCGACTCGGCGGTTCGCGGCGGCGACATCGCCGCGACGGTTTCGGCGCGCGGCCGGATTTCGAGGCGGTACGCGATCGCGAACAGGCCGATCACGAGCGCGATGGCCGCGGCATTCATCGCGCGTCGGCGCCTCGGGGATCGCGAACGCAGCCACGACCGCGACGGCGTCGCGGCCGAAGCGGCGACCGACGCGACGACCGCAGGCGCGGCGTCGAGGCGCGCGGTCGCGGGTAGCGTGACGGGTGTCGTCGCAGGCATCGCGAGATCGTCGACGACCCACGTCACCGGCGCGATCAGGCGATATCCCTGCTTCGCCAGGGTTTCGATGTAACGCGGATGCTCACGGTCGTCGCCGAGCGCCTTGCGCAGCTGGGCGATCGCCTGGGTCAGCACATCGTCCGTCGGCAGGGTATCGGGCCACACCCATTCGAGCAGCGCCTCCCGGCTCACCGGCCGTCCCGCATGCGCCACCAGCGCCAGCAGCACGCCGAGCGATTTGAGCGTCACCCGCATGGACTGGCCGCCGTCGGCAGGGACGATTTCGCGCAATGGAATATCGACGATGCGCTCGCCGATGCGCAGGCGGTCGGAGGGGCGCGGTTCGAGCAGATTGCGGTGCGAATTGAGCATCGTCTGCGCTCGTCGACGGTTCCCGCACGCAAGCTCGGCGAACGGTGCGGAGGTCCGTCCGGAGGTCGACCGGGCCGGGAGGCTGTCGCCTCGACGGAAACCCCATGATCGCGTCGCACTCTATCCGTGCGGCGAGGCGCCCCGGCCAGTGCTACAAGTCATTCGCGGACGTCGCGTTCAGCGCGCGGTCGCGGACGCGCCCTGCCCCGGTTCCGCCGGGGCGAGCGCCGACAGCGGCAGCACGCCGATGTCCGAACCGCTCTCGCTCGTGGCCGAGGCGACCCAACGGCGCCGCGCGTCGTCGAAGCCGAATCCCAGGGGCCAGAAGGGGCCGGCGCCCATGCAGTACGACTGCGGCGCATGCGCGCCCTTGACCCGGCGCAGCCGCCACTCGCAGGTCTTGTCGGCATCGGCGATCCACGCGCCGTCCGCACCGAGCATCAACGAACGGATGCGCGCCTGATAGGCGACCGTATCGATCTGGCGCATGCCGCGAAGGTCGAGATCGACCTGCCAGAGTCCGGGCTCGAAGGTGCGCACGAGCAGGATCCGACGCTCGTGCGGATCGGTGAGCGCGAGCACCACGTCCTCGACGTGGGCGAGCGGACGCCACGGGCGCACGCTGCGGTCGTAGAGCGTCATCCCGAGCCGGCCCTGTTCGCGCTCGGCCACGATCAGAATGCGATCCGGATCGGTGTGATAGGCCGCATGCACCGGCACCGCGTCCGGCGTTTCCAGCATCCGCACGCGACCGCGTTCCGGTTCGATCTCGTACACGCGCTTGCCGCCGTCGGGCAGTTCGCCGACGGTCAGCGCCCGCGACGAATCCGCGCGCCAGACCGAGGGCAATCGCGGCATCGGCACCAGCCCTTGGATCGGACGCAGCGAATCCGGCCGACCCAACTCGCCCCACCACAGGCGCTCCTGGCCGTCGCGATCGGAAACGAAGAGCAACTGCCGCCCGTCCGGCGCGAGCGAAGGCAACAGATCGCTGCGCGAGGACGGAAACACCGGCCGCGAGCGCGCATGCGCGTCGACGCCGTCGGCGAGCGCGACCTCGCGCAGCTGCGTGCGTTCGACCTCGACCGCGAACGCGACCAGATCGCCGCCGCTCGCGATCGAGGGCGCGATCAGCATCGCATCGTCGACGCTGTAATCCGCGATCGCGCCACTCGCGAGATCGAGCCGGCGCAGACCGATGCGGCCGCCGACCAGCCGTGCGAATACCAGCGCGCGGCCGTCCGGCGTCCATGCCAGGCCGTGGAAGTTGGTGCGCAGCGTGGTCAGACGTTCCGGCTTGCCCCCGGCGACCGGAACCCGCCACAGATCGCCCAGCGAAACGTTGCGCTGGAATGCGATCCAGCGACCGTCCGGCGAGACCTTGGGCAGGATGTCGATATCGTGCCCGGACCGCTCGTAGGCGATCGCGCGCCATTGGCCGGCGTCGATCTCCATCCGGTAGAGCGCGCTGCCCTCATCGCCGCCCTCGGCGCCCGGCAGGCGTCCGCCGCCGATCAGCGCCTTGCCGTCGGGATACCAGGCGATCCCGTTGAACAAACCTTCCAGACACGGGCCGACCTCGCGTGCGGCGCCACCGGTCGCCGGAATGATCATCACCCGACAGACGCTGCCGTCGATCACGCGCAGGAACGCGATCTCGCGTCCGTCCGGCGACCATGCGGGTCGCTCGTCCCACTGTCCGTCGACGGCTTCGGTCAATGCCCTCGGCGGCACCGCGGACACCGGTTGCACCATCAGCGAAACGCCGCCGCCTTTCTCCGCGCTGCGGGAATAGACGATCAAGGCGCCATCGGGCGACAGGCTCGGCACCATCTCGCTCTGCGGAGAATTGGCGATGCGCAGGATCGGCACGGCGTTCGCCGCAGCGACGTTCGCGACGGGTGCGGGCGCGACGGAAGCCGCTTCCCGCCAGCGCCAGTAGCCGAATCCCGCGAGCGCTATCGCCGCGACCGCCGCGACCGGCAGCCACCATCCCGGCCGTCCTGCCGGCGCGTCGGGTACGACCGCCGCGGGCTCCGTCGACGCGGTGCGGGTCGCGACGCTCGCCATGTCGACTTCGGTGCCGTCCTCGACGATCCACGCCACCGGCGCGATCAGGCGATAGCCCTGCTTCGCAAGGGTTTCGATATAGCGGGGGCGCTCGCGATCGTCGCCGAGCGCCTTGCGCAGCTGGGTGATCGCCTGCGTCACCACGTCGTCCGTGGGCAAGGTATCCGGCCACACCCATTCCAGCAGCGCCTCGCGGCTGACCGGCCGGCCCGCGTGCGCGACCAGCACCAGCAGGACGCCCAACGATTTCAGGGTGACGCGCACCGGCTCGCCGCCCTCGACCGGCGCGATCTCGCGCAACGGGATGTCGACCACGCGCTCGCCGACCCGCAGGCGGTCGGAGGGGCGTGGCTCGAGCAGATTGCGGTGCGACTTCAGCATGGGGGACGAGGGATGCGCGCACGGGGCGCGCGTGGGGGCGGAACCAAGCTTAGCAGGGAGCCCGGAGACGCACGCCCGGCGCGTCCGCGACCGCGTCTCCGGGGCGCCGAGGTCCGCCGATGCCGCCTCGGATCCCGGATGGCGCCGACGGTGCGATCGGAGCGACCGGCGCCGGCCGACAGGACAAACACGGCAAAGTCGGGCGACGGGGCGATGGCCGGATGCGGATGCGATGCACGACCGTCAGGCGCGATCCACGGGCCTGCGCCCGATCATGCCGGCGAGGCGGGACACGATCAGGGCCATGTACATCACGCCGTTCCATTGTTCGACGATGGCGAGCGTCCGCGCGTGCGGCGACAGGGGAATGATGTCGCTGAGGCCGGTCGCCGAGAAATTGGTCGCGCTCAGGAACATCAGCTCGACCCAGGTCAGGGTGCGCGACGCGCCGCCGGGCGCGAGGAACGCCTCCGGCTGCCACGTCTGGCACAGCATGAACAGCCACGCGTAGGCCTCGGCGAACAGCATGAACGTGGCCCCGGCCGCCCAGAGTTCGTCCCGGGTCGCGCGCTCGTCGCTCATCATGTAGGTGATCAGCGACACCGCCGCATAGAAGTAGGCCGCAGCGTAGCCCGCGGCGCCGATCATCGCCGGCGCGACCGCATCGGTCGCATTGTGGATCGACCACGCGCCGATACCGATCGCCGCCAGCACGCCGGCGATCCAGCCCGGGCGCGGCGAACGATGCACCATCCATACCGCGGCAGAGAGCACGCCGACGCTGATCGCGGTGGAAACGACCTGGCCCGCGCGACTGTCGTCGACGAAGGGATAGAGCAGCAACGCGATCAACTGCACCGCGAACAGCGTCCGCGACGGATTCCGCATCCAGCGTCTCATCGCCATGTCCATCGGGACGCTCCTCGGGGTGCGGTTGATCGTCGGGGTGGTCGTCGGGTTTATCTTTGGGCTCGTCGTCCGGCCCGGCGTTCGCGCTCGATCTCGAGCACCGCGCGCGACCATGCTGCCAGAAACGGCAGCGCGACGGTGTCGTAGTCGTAGCGATCGTCGTTGAGGATCCCGTCGGCATTGGCGTGGAGGCTCGCGGCGAGCAGGAACTCCGACGACGGGCCGCCGTCGACGCCGAGATCGACCACCCAGGCCACTTCGCTCAGCGTGCCGTAGGCCATGCCGGACTTGCCGAACACGGTCAGACCGTCGGGATACTGCGCGCGGCCGTCGCCGACGAAGAACCAGCGCGCGTAGCCGTCCGGGAACTGCGCTTCCGGATACACCGGATCGTCGCTCTCGCGCGGACGCAGCGCGAGCGCGCGCAGCAGTCGCGCGCGCATCGCGCCGTCGATCCGCCAACGCCGGCGTTCGGGCACCGATTCCGGGGCGATGAAGGCCTGCAGCATGCCCAGGCTGTCGGCCAGCGGCAGCGCATTGGCGCGCGAGAAATCGCGCGGACCCGGGACGAGGCGACCGTCGTCCTCGCGCCAGCCCGCGCCGAGGCGCGCTTCGCCGAACGGAAACCGTCGCTCCGCGGCGGTGCCCGGCGCGAAACGCCGCAGCTCGCGACCGTCCGCGGCGAACAGCGCGCCACCGCCGGTGCGTCGATTGGCTTCGCGATCGCTCGATCCCAATCGCGAGATCAGCCGGACGTGCGGATACCCCAGCTCGGCCAGACGCGCGTGGATGCGATCGCCGCCGAGCAGTTCGTACCAGCGATTGAACGGTACGTTGTCGCTGACCGCGAAGGTCCGCGCGATCCCGCGCGCGAAGGTTTCCGCTGGCGGCTCGTCGCCCCAGGCGCCGGTCGCAGGCGGCGCGTCCAACCGCAGGATCGTTCCGGGATCGCCGCCGGCCGCCTGCACCGCTTCGGCCATCAGCAGGGCCATCGGCAACTTGACCACGCTTGCGGCCGGAAACCAGCGACGCGGCTGCCACCCGAAATCGTGTGCGACGTACCGACGCGTACCGTCGGCATCGGACGCGATCCGCACCCAGCGCAGTTGCACCGCATGGGCCGGATCGAACGCGATGGCCGCTACCGCGGGCGGCATGCGCGCGAAGACCTCGCGCCAGATCGCATCGGGACGCGGCGCGGCGCGGGCCGGCGCGGCGAGCGCACCGAGGCCGAGGGCGGCGAATCCGAGGAAGTCGCGTCTGTGCATGCGATCGGTCGCTCCCTGGGGGCACTCGGTCGTGGCGGCGGCCACCGGAACGACGACCGCATCGCGGCCGCGCATCGAGCGATGCTGCACCGCACGATGCGCGAAGGCCTCGCGCGCATGAATACGTATGCAGTCCGTCGTTGCGCCGCGCGCGCACCCGGTCGTGGCTGAATACGATTGTAGCGGGGTCGCCCCGGCGGCAGGCGACTTCTAAGCTTCCGGGATTACGACGGCGGGGGTCTTCCCGGACCCCGCTGACCGGGCCTACGCGGCCCAAAGCGGAGAGTACGCATGCATCAGACTCCAACCGGCGCGACCCGCGAAGCCGCCGAAACCGCGGCACCGGACCTGCTTCCGGCCCTTCGCACCGCGCTGGCCGCCGGCCGCGACGAGACCGCCGCGACGCCGGCCGCGCGCGGCGCATTGCGCGCCGCCGCAGAGGTCTGCCGCGCCACGCTCGCCGCACGCTGGGCGGCGACCCAGGCCGCCGATGCGCGCCGCGATCCCGCGCAGCGTCGCGTCCACTATCTGTCGATGGAATTCCTGATGGGCCGCGCCCTGCGCAACGCGCTGGCCGCGCTCGGCATCGAGACCGCGCTGGCGCGCGAACTGGATGCGCGCGGCGTTTCGCTGGGCGACGTGGTCGAAGCCGAACCGGACGCAGCGCTCGGCAACGGCGGCCTCGGCCGCCTCGCCGCCTGCTTCCTCGATTCCTTCGCCGAAACCGGCCTGCCCGCGTTCGGCTACGGCCTGCGCTACCGCTACGGCATGTTCGCGCAGGCGACCCAGGACGGCCGCCAGATCGAGCGTCCGGACGATTGGCTGCGCCACGGCGCGCTCTGGGACATCGAACGACCGGACATCGAGTACGTCGTCGGCTTCGGCGGCAGCGTCGGCTCCGACGGCATCGGCGGCCGGCGCTGGCAACCGGCGGAGCGGGTGATCGCGCGCGCCTTCGATTTCGTCGTCCCCGCGCATCGCGGCGAGCGCGTCTCCACATTGCGCCAGTGGCAGGCGAGCGCCGAGGAGCCGATCGACTTCGCCGCGTTCTGTCGCGGCGACCACGCCGGCGCCGCGCAGCGCCAGATCGCCGCCGACGCGCTGAACTGGGTGCTGTATCCCGACGACAGCACCGACGCCGGCCGCGAACTGCGCCTGAAACAGGAAGCGCTGCTGGTGAGCGCATCGCTGCAGGACCTGATCGCCCGGCATCTCGCCGAGGGCCGGCCGCTGGAACAACTGGGCCAGAGCAACGCGATCCATCTCAACGATACCCATCCCGCGCTCGCGCCCGCCGAACTGATGCGCCTGCTCGTCGACGAGCACGGCATGGCGTGGGACGAGGCCTGGCGCATCACCCGCCAGGCGGTGTCGTACACCAACCACACGCTGATGCCGGAAGCGCTGGAAACCTGGCCGCTGCGGATGTTCGAGGCCCTGCTGCCGCGACATCTGGAGATCGTCTACCGGATCAACCACGAGTTCCTCGCCGACGTGCGCGCGCGCTTTCCGGGCGACGACGCACTGGTGCAGCGCGTGTCGCTGATCGACGAAACCCAGGGCCGGCGCGTGCGCATGGCGGCGCTGGCGGTGGTCGCGTCGCACAAGGTCAACGGCGTGGCGAAGCTGCATTCGGACCTGATGGTCGACACCATCTTCGCCGACTACGCGCGGCTGTTCCCCGATCGCTTCCTCAACGTCACCAACGGCGTCACCCCGCGTCGCTGGCTGCAACAGGCGAATCCCGCGCTGTCCTCGCTGCTCGACGACGCCATCGGCGACGGCTGGCGCCGCGATCTTTCGCATCTGGCGAAGCTGCGGCCGCTGGCCGACGACCCGGCGCTGGGGACCCGCCTCGCCGCGGTCAAGCGCGCGAACAAACAGCGCCTGGCCGCGCTGATCCGCCAGCAGCAGGGAATCGACGTCGACCCGGACGCGCTGTTCGACGTGCAGATCAAGCGCATCCACGAATACAAGCGGCAACTGCTCAACCTGCTGCACGTGGCCGCGCGCTATCGCGCGATGCTGGCGCAGCCGGACGGCCCCGACGGTCGCGGCTGGGTCCCGCGCACGGTCGTGCTCGCAGGCAAGGCGGCTTCGGCCTATCACACCGCCAAACAGATCATCCGACTGGCCCACGACATCGGTCGCAGCGTCAATGCCGATCCGCGGATCGGCGGAAGACTCAAACTCGTGTTCCTGCCGAACTATGGCGTGAGTCTGGCGGAGACGATCATCCCCGCGGCCGACCTCTCCGAACAGATCTCCACCGCCGGCACCGAAGCCTCGGGCACCGGCAACATGAAATTCGCGATGAACGGCGCGCTGACCATCGGCACCTGGGACGGCGCCAACATCGAGATGGCGCAGGCGATGGGCGAAGAGAACATGTTCGTGTTCGGCCTGCGCACCGGGGACATCGCGCGGCTGCGCGCGGTGGGCTACGACCCGCGCTGGATCGCGGGCCAGAACGCCGCGCTGCAGGACGTGCTCGACGCCATCGGCAACGGCGCGTTCAGTCCCGGCGAACCGCGTCGCTATCGCGCCCTCGTCGACGGTCTGCTCGGCGCGGATCCTTATCTGCTGCTCGCCGATTTCGCCGACTACGTCGCGACCCAGGCGCGGGTGGACGCGCTGTATCGCGATCCCGTCGCCTGGAACGCGCGCGCGCTGCGCAACATCGCCGGCATGGGCTTCTTCTCCACCGATCGCACCGTGCGCGAATACGCCGAACGCGTGTGGGCCGCGCCGCGACGCGGGGAAGCGAACGGCTGAGCATGCTGCCGGCGGACGACATCGCGGCCCTGTTGCAGGCGCGGCACGCCGATCCGTTCGCCGTGCTCGGCCTGCACGCCGACAGCGCGGGCAAACTGTGGATCCGCGCCGTGCTGCCCGATGCGGAGCGCGTGGAGTTGCTCGACGCCGCCAGCGGACGCACGCTCATCGACCTGCACGAATTGCGCGGCGGCTTCTTCGAGGCGCGCGTCCCGCTGCGTCGCAAGCGCTTCGAGTACCGGCTCAGGGTGCGCTGGCGCGGCGGCCACGAGACCGTCTGCGCCGACGCCTACGCCTACGGCCCGCAGATCGACGAAGCGACGCTCGCCGATTTCCGCGATGGCCGCGAACTGCGGCCGCATCGCTTCCTCGGCGCGCATCCATGCTCGATCGGCGGCGTCGACGGCGTGCGATTCGCGGTCTGGGCGCCCAATGCGCGCCGCGTCGGCGTGATCGGCGACTTCAACGCCTGGGACGGCCGTCGCCATCCGATGCGCCTGCGCCACACCGCCGGGGTCTGGGAAATCTTCGTCCCGCATGTGGCGCCGGGCGATCTCTACAAATACGAACTGGTCGGGGCCGACGACGCCCTGCACGTCAAGGCCGACCCGTACGCGCGCGCCGCGGAACTGCGTCCGGAGACCGCGAGCCGGGTCTGCGCGCCGATGCCGCCGCGCCCCCTGCCCCGCGAACGCGCGAGCGCCAACGAACGCCACGCGCCCATCGCCATCTACGAAGTGCATCCGGGCTCGTGGCGTCGCGGCGACGGCGGCGGTTTCCTGGACTGGGACGCGCTCGCCACGCAGTTGCCCGGTTACGTCGCCGACCTCGGTTTCACCCACATCGAACTGCTGCCGGTCTCGGAGCATCCCTTCGACGGCTCCTGGGGCTATCAGACGCTGGGCATGTTCGCGCCGAGCGCGCGCTTCGGCGCACCCGAAGCCTTCGGCCGTTTCGTCGACGCCTGCCACGCCCGCGGCCTCGGCGTGATCGTCGACTGGGTCCCGGCGCATTTCCCGAAGGATGCGCACGGCCTCGCCCGTTTCGACGGCACCGCGCTGTACGAATACGCCGATCCGAAGGAAGGCGAACATCGCGACTGGGGCACGCTGATCTACAACTTCGGCCGCACCGAAGTCCGCGCGTTTCTCGCCGGCAGCGCGCTGCACTGGCTGGAGCAGTACGGCATCGACGGCCTGCGCGTGGATGCGGTGGCGTCGATGCTCTATCGCGACTACTCGCGGAACGCGGGCGAATGGATCCCGAACCTCCACGGCGGGCGAGAGAATCTGGAAGCGATCTCGCTGCTGCAGACGATCAACGCCAGGATCGGCGGCGACGTGCCCGGCGCGATCGCGCTGGCGGAAGAATCCACCAGTTTCCCCGGCGTCTCCGCGCCCACCCATACCGGCGGCCTCGGCTTCCATTACAAATGGAACATGGGCTGGATGAACGACACGTTGCGCTACATGCACGAAGATCCCGTGCATCGGCGCTGGCACCACGACCTGATGACGTTCGGCCTGGTCTACGCCTTCAGCGAAAATTTCGTGCTGCCGCTGTCCCACGACGAGGTCGTGCACGGCAAGGGATCGCTGCTCGGCAAGATGCCGGGCGACGACTGGCAGAAGTTCGCGAATCTGCGCGCGTATCTCGGCTTCATGTGGAGCCATCCCGGGAAGAAGCTGTTGTTCATGGGCCAGGAATTCGCCCAGCCCCACGAATGGCGGCACGACGAGGCCCTGCCCTGGCATCTGCTCGAGGACGCGAGGCATGCCGGCATGCGCGATCTGATCCGCGATCTCAACGCCACGTACCGCACGATACCGGCGCTGCATCGGCTCGACTGCGAGGCGGCCGGGTTCCAGTGGCTGGTCGGCGACGATCGCGACCAGTCGGTGTTCGCATGGCTGCGCCGCGACGGCCAGGGCGGTTGCGCGCTGGCGGTCTGCAATTTCACGCCGGTGCCGCGCCACGGCTACCGCATCGGCCTGCCGGACGATGCCGCGGCGCATTGGCGCGAGGCGATCAACACCGATTCGCGACACTACGGCGGCAGCGATCTCGGCAACGGCACGCAGCCCCTGCACGCCGAATCCGTTCCCGGGGGCGGCCAGAACCGCTCGCTGTCGCTGACCCTGCCGCCGCTCTCCACCCTGGTGCTGCTGCCGGCATGAACGCCGCCTTCGCGACCGCCGCCGCATCCGCCCTGCGCCCCGGCCGTGCCGCGCCGCTCGGTGCGCATGCGATCGGCGGCGGCACGGATGCCGCCGGGGTCCATTTCGCGGTGTTCTCGCAACGCGCGAAACGCGTCGAGCTCTGTCTGTTCGACGCCGACGGCCAGCGCGAACTGCAGCGCCTGCCGCTGATGCCCACCGAAGACGGCGTGCATGCCGGTTTCCTGCCCGGCGCCGCGCCCGGCCTGATCTACGGCTATCGCGCCCACGGCCGCTACGAACCCGCGTCTGGCTATCGCTTCAATCCGCACAAACTCCTGCTGGACCCGTACGCGCGCGAGATCGTCGGCCGCTACGCCCGGCGTCCGGAGCATTACGGCCATGTGCACGGCCATCCCGAAGGCGCGCGGACGATGGACACCCGCGACAACGCCGCGTACGCGCTCAAGGCGCGCGTCACCGCCCCCGATGCCCCGGCCGCGCGCGCGCCGACGCAACCGCGACGCGCCCTCGCGGATCTCGTGCTGTACGAATTGCACGTCAAGGGCTTCACGATGACCCTCCCGGGCGTCCCCGATGCGCTCCGCGGCACCTATGCGGGCCTGGCGCATCCGGCGGCGATCGCGCATCTCAGGCGCCTCGGCGTGAACGCATTGTCGCTGTTGCCGGTGCATACCGCGCTCGACGAACCCGCGCTGGCCGAGCGCGGCCTGTCCAACTACTGGGGCTACAACACGCTCGGCTTCTTCTGCCCGGATGCGCGCTTCGCCGCCGACCGATCGCCCGGCGGCACGATCGCCGAATTCAAGGCGATGGTCGCGACCCTGCAGGCGGAAGGCTTCGAGGTGATCCTCGACGTGGTCTACAACCACACCGCCGAGGGCGACGAGCACGGCCCGACGCTGTCGTTCCGCGGCCTCGACAACGCCAGTTGGTACCGGTTGATGCCCGACGACCGCAGCCGCTACGACAACGCCAGCGGCTGCGGCAACACGCTGCGCCTGATCCATCCGCGTACGACCCAGTTCGTGCTCGACTCGCTGCGCTACTGGGTCGAGATCATGGGTGTGGACGGGTTCCGCTTCGATCTCGCCCCTGCGCTCGGCCGCACCCGTCACGGCTTCGACCCCACCGCGCCGTTCTGGATCGCGCTGCGCCAGGACCCCACGCTGTCGCAGGTGCATCTGATCGCGGAACCCTGGGACTGCGGCCACGATGGTTACCAGTTGGGCCGCCTGCCCGGCCGTTTCCTGGAATGGAACGACCGCTTCCGCGACGCCGTCCGCGGCTACTGGCTCGGCGCCGACGCCGGCGCGCAGGTCGGCCGCAGCGAGTTCGCGCGGCGTTTCACCGCTTCGAGCGACGTGTTCCACCATGGCCATCGCCTGCCCGCCGCCAGCGTGAATTTCGTCGCCGCGCACGACGGACGCACGCTCGCCGACGTGGTGTGCTATCGCGAGAAGCACAATCTCGCCAACGGCGAGCACAATCGCGACGGCCACTCGCACGAAGTCTGCGCGAATTTCGGCAGTGAAGGCCCGAGCGACCACCCGCAACTCGTCGAGACCCGCCGCCGCGTGCGCCGCGCGCTGCTCGCGACCGCGCTGCTCGCGCAGGGCACGCCGATGCTGTGCGCCGGCGACGAATTCGGCAACAGCCAGCGCGGCAACAACAACGCCTATTGCCAGGACAATCCGACCGGCTGGCTCGACTGGACGAACGTGGGTCGCGACGACGACATCGATTTCGTCGCCGCGGTGCTCGCCCTGCGCCGCGAGGATCCGCTGCTGCGTCATGCGCGCTGGTTCCCGCTGCAACCGGAAGCGCACGAACCCGCGCTCCACTGGCTGCGCCCCGACGGCGAACCGATGCGCGTCGAGGATTGGCACGACGCGCAGGCCCATGCGTTCGCCTGTCAGCTCGCGGAGACCGCGACCGCAGCGCCGCGCTGGTGCATCGCCTTCAACCCCGGCGCGCAAGCCGCGCGCTTCCGATCGCCCCACGGACCGTGGCGGCTGGCGCTCGACAGCAGCGGCAGCCTCGGCGATACCGGATCGACGCACCTCGCGCAGGGCGACGACGGCGCCTGCGAGGACGGCATCCTCCAGATCCCGGCCCGCGCCCTGCTGGTGCTGCGCCGCGAACAGAATTCCCAGGAGACTTCCCGATGATCGACCTCGAACACCGCGCGGCCGGCGTCCTGCTGCACGTGACCTCATTGCCCGGTCCGCACGGCATCGGCGATTTCGGACCGGACGCGTATCGTTTCGTCGACTGGCTGCAGAGCGCCGGCCAGCGCATCTGGCAATGGCTGCCGACCAATCCGATCGGTCCCGGCAATTCGCCCTATCAGAGCGTGTCCGCCTTCGCCGGCAGCCCGCTGATGGTCGCGCTGGAACCGCTGATCGACGCCGGCTGGCTGCCCGCGCCGACGCTGCCCAACGGCGGCTTCGCTCCGCAGCGCGTCGATTTCGGCAAGGTCATCGTCTGGCGCCAGACGCAGTTGCGCACCGCGCACGCCGGCTTCGTCGCGAGAGGCACGAAAACCGAACACGCCGCATTCGCGCAATGGTGCGCGACGCACAACGACTGGCTCGACGACTACACCCTGTTCATGGCCCTGGAAACCGCGCACGACGGCCAGCCGTGGTGGCGGTGGCCGACGCCGCTGCGCACCCGCGACCCGAAGGCGCTCGCCGATGCGCGGAACGCGCATGCCGCCGAGATCGGCTTCTGGGCCTTCGTGCAGTGGTGCTTCGATGTGCAGGCGCACGCGCTCAAGCGCTACGCCAACGACCGCGGCGTCGCGATCATGGGCGACCTGCCGATCTTCATCGCCCACCACAGCGCCGACTGCTGGTCGCGCCCGGATCTCTATCTGCTCGACGACGATCACCAGCCCGTCTCCGTCGCCGGTTGCCCGCCGGATGCGATGGCGCCGACCGGCCAGCGTTGGGGCAATCCGCTGTATCGCTGGGACCGCATGGCGAAGGAAGATTTCGCGTGGTGGACCGCACGCCTGCGTCGCGCGCTGGACCAGGCCGACGTGTTCCGCATCGACCACTTCCGCGGTTTCGCCGGCTACTACGAGATCCCCGCCACCTGCCCCACGGCCGAGGAAGGCGAATGGAAACCCGGCCCGGGCAAGGCACTGTTCGACGCGATCGAACGCGTGCTCGGCCCCTTGCCCATCGTCGCCGAAGACCTCGGCCTGATCACGCCCGACGTGATCGCACTACGCGACGGCTGCGGTTTTCCGGGCATGAAGATCCTCCAGTTCGGCTTCGGCACCGACGCCAGCGACGACTTCCTCCCGCACAACTGGGGCCGCCCCTTCGTCGCCTACACCGGCACCCACGACAACCACACCGTCCGCGGCTGGTGGAACACCGCCACCGAACGCGAACGCGCCTATGCCGGCAGCTACCTCCCCGCCAACGATGCCGACGTCCACTGGGCCATGATCCGCGCCTGCTGCAACTCCGTCGCCAACATCGCCGTCTGCCAACTCCAGGACGCCCTCGGCCTCGGCCACGAACACCGCATGAACCTCCCCGGCACCGTCGGCGACCACAACTGGACCTGGCGCTTCACCTGGGACATGGTCGACGGCGAGACGACGCGCGTGCTTGCGCTGATCACCGCCGCGAGCGGTCGCACGGCATTCGAGCTCGCACGGCTTCCATAGGGTCGACCCGGCTGCCGCGATCGGCCTGAAGAGCCGGGGGGCGCGCAACAAGACCAGAGGGCCGGCGCGCCACGGCATTCGGGGACCCCGAACGCGCAGGCGCGCAGGTTTGCGGTACCGTATCGCCTCCCGTCGCTTCGGAACCCCGCCCCCATGGCCTTCTGGATCAGCCTGATCGTCGTCTTCATCGGCCTCTTCGTGGTGTTCGCCGCCTCGCGCGCCTCCGGGCCGAATCGGCGGACGGAGAAGAATGACAGCCACACCGGTAGCGACAGTTCCTCCTCAAGCGACCGCAACAACGATTGCGACAACAACGACAGCGGCGATTCCGACGGCTGCGATGCGGGCGGCGACAGCGGGGGTGGTGGTGACGGCGGCGGCGGCGGGGACTGAGGTCCCGCAGGATCGCCGCATGCATCACGTCGGCCATTATCGGGCCATCGTCGATTTCATCGCCGGTATCGGCCTGAACATTGTCGAAGAACAGCTGCCCGCAGACACGTTCCTGCCCGGAGTCGCGCTGCGCGGCGGCGGCTTGGTGGTCGATCCCGCGGCGCTCGTCTGGCCAGGTGATCTGTTGCACGAAGCGGGTCATCTTGCGGTGTTGCCGGCAGAGATGCGGGGCTCGGCGGACGACGATCTGGCCGACGAGGCCGGGGTCGAGCACGCCGGCGAACTCGAGGCGATGGCCTGGGCCTGGGCGGCCGTGGTGGAACTCGGATTGCCGGCGGACGTGCTGATCCACGAGGGCGGCTACAACGGCAAGTCGCGGGATCTCCTGCAGATGTATGCGTTCGGCGTGTATCCGGGCCTGCAGGGACTGTGCGCTGCCGGCATGACCGCTGCGCCGGGCTTTTCGCCCGAGCCGTTGCCGGTGCGCTATCCACGGATGTTGCGGTGGTTGCGCGAGTGAAGCGCAAGCTGCGACGGCGGGCTTGATTCAGTCCTACGGATTCCGCGCGAAGCGGTCGCCGAACCGCTCCCGCAACACGTTCTTCTGCACCTTGCCCATGGTGTTGCGCGGCAGTTCGTCCAGGATTTCCAGCGCCTTCGGTTGTTTGTAGCGGGCGAGTCGTTCGCGCAATGCCGCGTCGATGGCGGCGAGGTCGACGGTCTCGCCGGGTTGCGGCACCAACACGGCGAACACGGCTTCGCCGAAATCCGGATGCGGGAGACCGACCACCGCCGATTCGAGCACCCCGGGCATCTCGTCGAGCAGCAGTTCGACTTCCTTCGGGTACACGTTGAAGCCGCCGGTGATGATGAGGTCCTTCTGCCGACCGATCAGCGTGAGATAACCGTCCGCGTCGAACACGCCCAGGTCGCCGGTGACGAAGAATCCGTCGTCGCGGAACTCCTCGCGGGTCTTTTCGGGCAGGTTCCAGTAGCCCCGGAACACGTTCGGCCCGCGCACTTCGACGCTGCCGGTCTCGCCCGCGGGCAAGGGCATGCCGGTCGCGGGATCGGCGACCCGCACCTCCACGCCCGGCAACGGCGGCCCGACCGTTCCGGCGCGGCGTTCCCCCTCGTAGGGGTTGGAGGTGTTCATGTTGGTTTCGGTCATGCCGTAGCGTTCGAGGATGCGATGCCCGGTGCGCGCCTCGAACGCGGCATGGGTCTCCGCCAGCAGCGGCGCGGACCCCGATACGAACAGACGCATGTGGGCGACGAGATCGCGATCGAATCGAGGATCGTCCAGCAGCCGCGTGTAGAACGTGGGCACGCCCATCAACGCGGTCGCGCGCGGCAGCAGGCGCAGGATCGCTTCGAGATCGAAGCCGGGCTGGAACAGCATCGAGGCGCCGCTGGCCAACGCGACGTTCGTGGCGACGAACAGGCCGTGGGTGTGGAAGATCGGCAGCGCATGCAGCAGCACGTCCTCCGGACCGAAGCGCCAGGCGTGCGCGAGGGTCTCCGCGTTCGAGAGCAGGTTGCCGTGGCTCAGCATCGCGCCCTTGGAACGCCCGGTGGTGCCGGAGGTGTAGAGCAATGCGGCGAGATCGTCGGCATCGCGATCCTCGATCCGCGCGACATCGGGCTGCGCATCGCACAGCGCACGGAACGTGCCGTTCCCGAGCCCGTCGAGGGTCATGAGCGCCGCGCCGCACGCCGTGGCCGTCGCACGGAGCGCATCGGCCTTCGCGGGATCGACCAGCAGCAGGCGCGGAGCGGCGTCGCGCGCGAAGAAATCGACTTCCGCCGCGGTGTAGGCGGTATTGAGCGGCAGGAAGACCGCGCCCATGGCGACGGTCGCACCGTAGAGGGCCAGCGCCTCCGGCGTTTTCGCGACCTGCGCGGCGACCCGGTCGCCGGGCGCGACGCCAAGGGCGCGCAATGCGCCCGCGGCGCGATGGACCATGGCGAGGAAGTCGGCGCCGGAGATCGCGGCATCGTCCGCGAGCACGAGCAGCGGCGCGGCGCGTCCGGCGAGCGGGGCGAAGAGACGATCGTAGAGCGGATTGGGCAAGGCGGTCCTCGGCGAGGGCGGTTCGGGATGGGTTCGGGGCGATTGCGGCGCGGATCGATGGCCATGCTAGAACGAGTCCTCCACTTTTTCATGCGCCGCGGAATGCGCGGACCCGTACCGGTCGAACGTGCCTGCCTGCGCATTCCATCAAGCGCCCGCTTGAAAATCCCGCGCGGGGCTGATAACCATATTGAGGACGGGGGCGTGTCCGTCGCATCGGCACGCAACAGGAGGCTCGTCGGGAATGCCCGGTGTTTTCCCGGGCGTGGAACGGATTCCGGTGGCCACGACGGCCGCCGCCAGCACGGCTTTGTCCGCCGGCAGGAGTGGCATGGACGCGATACCGATCCGACAGAGCCAGGACCAGGACGATCTGGTCTGCCATTGCGCAGGCGTCGGCCGCGCACGCATCAAGGCAGCGATCGCCACCGCGCCGACCTCCAACCTCGAATCCCTGGGCCGTCAGCTCGGCTGCGGCGTGCATTGCGGGTGCTGCCGTCCGCTGGTGCAGGAAATGCTGGGCGAATCGCCGTGGTACGAAGTCGCCAACGCGAAGCGCACCACGCTGACCGACGGTCGTTTTCCGCAGCGCGACATCGTCCAGCTCGATCTGCAACTGGTGGGTTATCCGCCCTACCCGCAGGCGAAACCCGCGCAACACGTGGTCCTGCAGGCATGGCTGGACGACACCTGGGTGACCCGCACCTACACCGTGGTGAACCAGTCCGAAGACGGCAACACGGTCAGCATCGCGATGCGTCGATTGCCCTACGGCGAATTGACCACGCGGCTGCTGGACGCGGACGAGACGATCTTCGCGTCGATTCCGCTGCGCATCGCCGTGCCGAACGGCGTCGCCGATCCCGCCGACGGCCGCGCGGTGGTCTGCTTCGTGGCCGGCGTCGGCGTGACCCTGGCGCTGTCGCTGTTGAACGGCCGCAAACCCGGACAGATCCTGCACGTCGATTACAGCGCTTCCTACCGCGGCGACATCGTCTACGCCGACCGGATCGAGGCCTCCGCAGCGAGCAGCCGCGAGGTCGGCTGCTTTCTCCGCGCGGACGATGTCGACGGCCGCATCGACGACGAAGACATCCTCGAAACCGCGCAACGCTTCCCGGGCGCGCGTTTCTACGTCTGCGGACCGCAGGGCTATACCGCGAACGTGGTCGCCGGGCTGCACAAGGCCGGCGTCCCCGAGGCGGACGTGCGCGTGGAAGCGTTCTTCCTGAAGACCAAGACCCGCCGGCGCCCCAGCCTGCGCCGGCTGGCCTATGCGGCGGGACTGGCGGCGGCGTTCCTGCCGCTCGCGCTGCTGGCGCCGGCGATGGCGGACTTCGTGCCCAACGAGGCGCACACGCCGGGCCACGAAGACCTCGCCTGCACCGACTGCCATCGCGAAGCGCCGGGCACGATGCGGCAGCAGTTGCAGGCCAAGGCCAAGCACCTGCTGGGCCTGCGCGCGTCTGGGGCGGATTTCGGCATGCTCGACATCGGCAATGCGACCTGCACCGGCTGCCACGACAATCCCGACGACCGCCATCCGTCGCATCGCTTCCTGGAACCCCGTTTCGAAGAGGCGCGGCTGACGCTCGCGCCGCAGCAATGCACGAGCTGCCATCGCGAACACACCGGCACGCGAATCAGTCGCGTCGACGGCAATTTCTGCGTCGCCTGCCACAGCGACACCCGGGTGAAGGACGATCCGGCGACGCCGTCGCACGAAACGCTGTTCCGCGAGGAACGCTGGGACACCTGCCTCACCTGCCACGACTACCACGGCAACCACGCCCACGAGCCGCCGCGCGATCTCGACGACGCGCTGGCGCCGGACACGATCGCGGCCTATCTCAGGAACGCCGACTCGCCGTACGGCGCGCCGGTGATCAACGCCAGGAAACCGGAGGCCACGCCATGAAGCTGCCGAAGATCCCCCCTTCCGTCCTCGCCCTCGCCGGGCTGACGGTCGCCGGCATCTATCTCTTCGCGACCGCACCCGCCGACATCGAAGCGGGGACCGGCACGCGCGACGTTCCGGTCGAAACCCTCTTCCGTCTGCTCGATGCGGAAAACGCCTCGATCCGCGCGATCTACACCGGGGAGATCGTGACCCCGGGCCTGAAGGTCGGGCTGAAGTATCGCGAGGACTGGAAGTCGGCGGACGTGCATGCGGGGCCGCTGCCGGCGTTGCTGCTGCGCGAAACCGCGAACCGGCTGCAGCGCCGCGTGCCGGACCTGAGCCTGTTCCTCGGCTCGAAGTATCCGATCGAGGCGTCGAATCTGTTCAAGGGCGGACAGTCGCGGTATTTCGAGAGCATCGAGCGCGACCGCAAGCCGCAGTTCTTCCTCGACGAAAGCACCGGCCGCTACACCGCGATGTTCCCGGACATCGCGTCGGCGCCCGCCTGCGTCAGCTGCCACAACGATCACGCGAAGAGCCCGCGCAAGGACTGGAAGCAGGGCGACATCATGGGAGCGACCACGTGGTCGTTCGCCCGCGAGACGCTGTCGACGGACGAAGTGATCGCGATCCTCGGCGCCTATCGCGAGGCCGCGCTCGACGCCTACGGCTCCTATCTGAAGAAGGCGGAAGAATTCGAGACCGCCGCGCGGCCGCAACTCGGCGAGCGCTGGCCGAAGGACGGCCTGTTCCTGCCGGATGCCGACACCTTCCGCAAGCGGGTCGAAGAGAAGAATTCGATCGCATCGTTGAATCTGCTGCTGCAGGCGCGGGCGCCCGCCGAGCGCGCGGTCGCCGGCGACGAGGAATCGCCGCAGACCGAACCGGCCACGCGCGGCGCCGAAACGCCGGACAAGGCGGGAGCGGCGCGATGAGCGCGGTCGTGGAACCGGGCTCGTCGCCGCCGGAAACCGTTCCGGACGCCGCGCAGACGCCACGACGGACGGGCCCGCCCCGCTCCGCCTACCAGACGGCGCTGGTCGCCGCCTCCTGGTCCGCACTGATCGGCGTCGCCGTGTCGTTCATCGCCTGGCTCTGGCCGCCGCAGTGGACATCGCTGATCGAACTGCAGCGTTTGGACGCCTACAAGCAGCTGACCGGATACCTCCTCGTCGGATTGCTCGGCTTCGACCTGTCGCTGGCGCTGATCAAGCGTCGACTGATCGGCGGGGGCGCGCAGCGCACCCTGCAGCTCGCCCATCGCATCCTCGGCCTGACCATGCTGGCGATGCTGGTGCTGCACGCCGGCTTCGCGCATGCCGGATTCCTGCACCTCACCTTCGCGGTGACCATGATCGTGGTCGTCGCGGGCGCCGCGCTGAACCTGCTGCCCGCGCACCGCATCGGCAGCTTCGGGCAATGGAGCACGGCTCTGCACATCGGCGCCGCCTGTCTGCTCGCGGCGCTGGCCCTGATGCACCTGTATTTCGTCTACACCTACGCGACATGAGACGACCTTCACGATACTGGCCTACCGCCGGCTGAACGCACGTCGACAACGCTACCGGATGCGTCACTCCGGTTCGTCACGATTCGCATGGGTCGGATGCGTACGGCATCCGGCCCCTGTCGTCCCGATCGCGAAGACGAGGAAGGGAACGTCGTCGCTGCCGGGACTCGAATCGAGTCGTTCCGTCCATTACAAGGAGTTCCCACATGCAAGGTCTTATCGGAAGAGTGTGTTCCGCGCTGCTCGTGGCGGCGGCCGCCGTCGCGCCGTCCCAGGTCTTCGCCCAGTCGTGCTCCACGTCGACCGCCTACTACGGCGTGCTGATGCAGGTCGCCGACCTCGACGGCAACGGCAGCCTCGAAGCGGTCTGCAACGGCTACAGCGAAATCGCCGTCGTCGCCGGCAACGGCACGGCGACGCGTTACCCGATCTCGAACGTCTATTGGACGCAATCGGTCATCGACAATGTCGACAGCGCGCCCGGTGCCGAGATCGTGCTGGGCCAGGCGCCGCATCTCACGGTCATCCAGCACTACTCGCGCTCGAAGTTCTCGCAATACATCGGGCCGAACTTCACGATCGCCGTCGGCGCCGTGTCGGACATGGACGGCGTGGCCGGCAAGGAAATCCCGATCGAGAACGGCAGCAATCTGGTCATTTACGGCAGGAGCGCCATCCTGCGCACGGTGTGGATCGCTCCGAACAGCAATTGGAAGGTCTGCACCGAGATCGCGAATTGCGCCAGCGACATGAACGGCACGACGGGCGCGGAGCTGCTGCTCGCCCTGCCGAGCGAAGTCAAGATCTACTCGATGGCGTCCGGCGGATTGAGCAGCTACTGGATCGGCAATCAGTACGCGACCCTCAGCAACGGCGTGCGCGACTTCGATGGCGTCGCGGGCAACGACATCGCGATCGCCCGCGCGGACGGCATGCTGCACGTCCTGCGTCCGCGCAGCGGCTATCTGCAGTCGATCAGCGGCGCCGGCACGTTCGGCAGTACGTGGACGCTGGTCGGCTACGCCAATCTCGATGGGGTGGCTGGCGACGAGATCCGCATCCGCTCCAACACCAACAATCGCATCTATCGCGTCTACCCCCGCACCGGATCGGTGGTGGCCGAGTAACGCACCATCGCGGGTGCGCGCAACGCGCACCCGCTTCCGGCCCGGCATGACGGCGATCCGCCGACGCATGCCCGCGCATGATCCTGTTGAGCCGCGGATTTCGCTGATCCTTTCGGAAGCCCTCGCACCGGATCGCCTGCGACCTCATGGCCGGCATCGCGTCATGTCGCGGGGACTCCATCCCCCTTCCATGCAAGGAATCGCTCTCATGACGACTCTCGTCAGGATCTTCGCGTCCGTACTGCTGTTGTTCGCATGCGCCGAGGTCGCCGCGGCCAAACGCGCGAACTTCGGCGGCACCATCCACTTCATCCATTCCTACGGCACCACCGACGGCAACAACCCCAACAACACCTGGTACATCCCCGCCCAGAACCTGCGGACGCCGGTCGCCTTCTACCATCTCAATCCGAAGCTCGTGCAATCGCAGATCTATTCGCTGAAGGCCAGCGGACAGACCGGCTACGGCATCATCCTCCACAATTCGAACATCGGCGAGTGCGAATACAACGCCTGCAACGACGGGGTCTACGACGGGGTGTGGGGCGAGGTCGTCGACAATTCGCAATACGCGATGCGCCCGCAGCATCGGTCCAATCTCAAGGCCGTCATCGGCACCGCGCTCGACGCCGGCTTCCGGCGGATCTACATCCGGTTCGGCTACAACAACAGCCCGGAAAGCTGGACGCAATGGAACGAGACCCGCTACCAGCAGGCCTGGAACTTCATCGTCGACGTGCGCAACGCCGCGCGCGAGGAAGTGAACCGGCGCGGTCTGTCGCATCTGTACGCTTCGCCGAACAACATCCTGATCTTCGATCTCGGCGGCGAATCCGGCGGCCTCAGCGGCGGCCAGCTCGAACCGTTCATGGTGCGTCTGTGGCAGGACTACGTCTATTCGTTCGGCAACGACGATACCGTGGGCTACTCGATCGCCTGGGCGCCCGGCCGTTTCGCCCGCTTGAAGAACCTGCTCGCGACCACCGGCACGCTGCCGAAAATGTGGGGCGTCGACATCTACGACAACATGACCGCCGGCTTCGGCCAGATGTACAACGAGATGGGCCCGCTGCGGAACCAGCCGATCCACCTCATCGAAACGTATTTCAATCGCGCCCAGACCGCGCAGGAAGCGCAGGCCGCGCTGAACCAGTACGAGTTCCTGAACGTGACGTTCTTCGGCCAATGGCCGACAGCGCCGGGGGCGGCGCACTTTTCGCGCCCGATCGTCGATTCGCTGACCACCACCACGACGTTCTCGAACTACCTCACGACGATGCTCGGCGTCCGCAAGATGCACATCACGTCGAGCAACGCCGACATCATCGGCGTGAAGGACATCGACTGCACCACCAAGGCCAACTTCCCGTGCAGCATCGGCCTGCGCTGGGGCGCGCCGCCGTCCGGCAGGAAATACGGCATCTACATCCGCGTTCCGGGCGGCGGAACATCGCTGGTCCATTGCGAAACCGGCGCAGGCAGTTCGACCATCCCCTGGATCTCGCTGAACCCCGACTACAAGTTCGACGTGTACGAGATCAACAGCGCGTCGTGCGGCCATCCGAACCCGAACCCGGGTGCGATCCTGCGCGCCACCGGCGAAGCCACGCCCTTCTGAGGACCTTCCGGCCGGGCCCCGCGCACGCGGGGCTCGCGCCGCCGATGCGCGGCTTGCGGATGTCCACCGGACACTCCCGCGTACCCGGGCCGATCTGACAAGATAGGCCCATGGACAAACCCTTCGACCTGATCGTCTTCGGCGCCACCGGCTTCACCGGCCGGCTGGTCGCCGAGTATCTCGATGCGACCTACGGCGTCGGCGGCGACGTGCGCTGGGCCATGGCCGGGCGCAGCGCCACGAAACTCGCCGAGGTGCGCGACGCCCTGGGCATCGACGCCGCCCTCCCGCTGCTGGTCGCGGACGCCGCCGACCCCGCGGCGCTGTCGGACCTGGTGAAGCAGGCCCGCGTGGTCCTGACCACGGTCGGCCCCTATCAGACCTACGGCGAGCCGCTGATCCGCGCCTGCGCCGCCGCCGGTACCGACTACGTCGATCTCTGCGGCGAACCGGGCTGGATGGCGAAGATGATCCCCGAACTGCAGGACGCCGCCCGCGCCAGCGGTGCGCGCATCGTCTTCTCCTGCGGCTTCGACTCGATTCCCTTCGATCTCGGCGTGGCCTACGCCCAGCACGAAGCGCAGCTGCGTCTCGGCGCCCCGCTCGTCCGGGTCCACGGCCGCGTGAAGACGATGAAGGGCACCTTCTCCGGCGGCACCGTGGCGAGCATGCTGGCGACGATCGAAGCGGTGAAGCGCGAACCGGGGCTGCGGCGCACGCTGGCCGATCCGTTCGCGTTGACGCCGGGCTTCAAGGGCGCGCGCCAGCCCAACGATCACGTCGCCGAGTACGACGATCTCGCGAAAGGCTGGACCGCGCCGTTCGTGATGGCGCTGATCAACACCAAGAACGTCCATCGTAGCCACGCCCTGCTCGGCCACCCGTGGGGCGCCGACTTCGTCTACAGCGAACGCATGCTCGTCGGCGACGGCCAGGCCGGCGAGAAACGCGCGAAGAAGATGCTGCGCCAATCGAAACTGCAGAATCTGCTGCTCGCGCTTCCGCCGACCCGCGCCCTGCTCCGCCGTTTCGCGCTGCCGAAGCCGGGCGAAGGCCCGAACCGCGAACAGCGCGAGAAAGGCCGCTACGAAGTGCTGTTCTTCGGCGAAACGGCCGACGGCCGACGTCTGACCGCGCAGGTGACCGGCGACCGCGATCCCGGCTACGGCTCCACTTCCAAGATGATCGCCGAAGCGGCGCTCTGCCTCGTGCGCGATGTCGACGGCGCGCGCACGCCGGGCGGCGTCTGGACGCCGGCGGCGGCGATGGGGATGGCACTGGTCGAACGGTTGCGCGCGAAGGCGGGCTTGACGTTCGTCGCGACCACCGAGCAGTGAACGTCGCGAGCACTGCCCCTCTGTCGTTGGCCCTGCTGCTGGCCGTATCGCTCCCCTTCTGCGTCGGGGACGCGTCCGCACGGGCGACCGATCCCCTCGCAGATCCGAAGGAAACCATGCAGACGACCGAGACCGCGACGCCGACGCCGGAAATGGAACACGCGATCCGCGAAAACCTCGATCTCGTCCAGCGCCTGCTGCCGGACGTGGCAGGCATGCCGCTGGACTACGGCGAAGCCTCGATCGAGTGGATGGACGGTTACATCGACCGGGTGAGCCCGGAACTCTCCGGCGAGCCCGGGGGCCTGGTCGGCACGCTCGGCGCGTATCTCGGCGAGAGCATCCGTCGCCGCTACGGCGGCCGATGGGTCTCGACCGATAGCGGCGTCGGCGTCGAGATCAATCCCGGGTTCATCGTGTTTCCCTTCTCGAAGGTCGAAAAGCAATTCGTCAACGGCCCCGAGGACTCCATCCTGTCCTTCTATCAGGTCATCCCGGCCGTGATGGCGCAACAGGCGTCTCCGGCGGAATAGCCGGGGCGCGCCCGCACGCCGCTCAGCCCATCTCCGGCGCCAGCATCGCCCGATCGCGTCCGCTGCGCTTGGCCGCGTACAGCGCGACGTCCGCAGCGACGATCAGGGCTTCCGCGGATTGCCGCGATCGGGACGGGCGGCTCGCCACGCCGATGCTGAGAGTCACCCGTTCGCTCGCGCTGTAGGCGTGGGCCATGGCCTGCGCCGCGAGCGCCGCGCGCAGCCGTTCCGCGACCTCCAGCGAAGCCGCGCCATCGGCACCCGGCAACAGCACGACGAACTCCTCGCCGCCGTAGCGCGCCACGCGCGCATCGATCCCGCACAGCGCATCGACGAGGATGGTCGCCACTTCGCGAAGGCAGGCATCGCCGGCGATGTGGCCGTAGCCGTCGTTGTAGGCCTTGAAATGATCCACGTCGGCGAGAAGCAGACCGAACGGCGCGCCGCTCTCGTCCGACGCGCTCAGCCCTTCGAGCAGCCAGCGGTCGAAGCAGCGCCGGTTGGCGATGCCGGTGAGTCCGTCGAGTTCGGACATCGCCGCGAGCGCGCGATTGGCGTCCTGCAAGCGCCGATTGGTTTCGGCGAGGTCCTCGAGCAGGTGTGCGGCGCGGAGGATGCCGGCGATCTGGTCGGCCACCGTTTCCAGCATCGGACGCTGGCCGCGGAACGCGCCGACCCGCTTGCTTTCCGCATTCAGCACGGCGAGCACCTCGCCGTTGTGGACCACCGGCACGCACAGCTCCGAACCGGTGCCGTGCAGGGTGTCGATCACCAGCGGATGATCGCGGGTGTCGTCGATGTCGATGGTCTCGCCGGTGACCGCGCAGGTGCCGACGACGCCCGTGCCCAGCCCGCGCCGGTACCCGACGGCGACCTCGCTGGGCAGCTTGCTGCACACCGCCTCGCACTGGAACTCGTCGCGCGGGCGGTCGATGGTGGCGCAGGCGACGAATTCCCAGCCGAATTCGTCCGACAGCGAGTCGACGATTCGCTGCAGCATCGGCCGCAGGGCCATGTCCTGCAGCGCGATGCGGCCGACGCGGTTGAGCATCGCCAATTGGCGCAGCGCGTCGTCGCCGGTGATTTCCGCTTCGCCCATGACGCCCCCCGATGCGCGCCGGTCCCTGTCGGCCGTGCCCGTCCGGGCACGGCACGGGCGAGCGGTCTCCGCTCAGCCCGGACGATACACCTGTCCGCCCTGGGCGAGGAACTCCGCGGCCTTCTCGGCCATGCCGGCTTCCAGCGCCGCGGCCTCGTCGGCCACGCCCTTGTCCGCGGCGTAGTCGCGCACGTCCTGGGTGATCTTCATCGAGCAGAAGTGCGGGCCGCACATGCTGCAGAAATGCGCGAGCTTGTGCGCGTCCTTCGGCAGGGTCTCGTCGTGGAATTCCTTGGCCTTCTCCGGATCGAGGCCGAGGTGGAACTGGTCCTGCCAGCGGAATTCGAAGCGGGCCTTGCTCAGCGCGTTGTCGCGGACCTGCGCGCCCGGATGGCCCTTGGCCAGATCGGCGGCGTGCGCGGCGATCTTGTAGGCCATGATGCCGTCGCGCACGTCCTGCCGGTTCGGCAGGCCTAGATGCTCCTTCGGAGTGACGTAGCAGAGCATCGCCGTGCCGTACCAGCCGATCATCGCGGCGCCGATCGCGCTGGTGATGTGGTCGTAGCCCGGCGCGATGTCGGTGGTCAGCGGTCCCAGCGTGTAGAAAGGCGCCTCGCCGCACTCGCGCAGCTGTTTGTCCATGTTCTCCTTGATCAACTGCATCGGCACGTGACCGGGGCCTTCGATCATGGTCTGGACGTCGTGCTTCCACGCGATCTTCGTCAGCTCGCCCAGCGTTTCCAGCTCGCCGAACTGCGCGGCGTCGTTGGCGTCGGCCAGACACCCCGGGCGCAGGCCGTCGCCCAGCGAGAAGGCCACGTCGTAGGCCTTCATGATCTCGCAGATGTCCTCGAAATGCGTGTAGAGGAAATTTTCCTTGTGGTGCGCCAGGCACCACTTGGCCATGATCGAACCGCCGCGCGAGACGATGCCGGTGACGCGCTTCGCGGTCAGCGGCACGTAGCGCAGCAGCACGCCGGCGTGGATGGTGAAGTAGTCGACGCCCTGCTCCGCCTGTTCGACCAGGGTGTCGCGGAAGATCTCCCAGGTCAGCGCCTCGGCGCGGCCGTCGACCTTCTCCAGCGCCTGGTAGATCGGCACCGTCCCGATCGGCACCGGCGAATTGCGGACGATCCATTCGCGGGTTTCGTGGATGTGTTTGCCGGTCGACAGATCCATCACCGTGTCGCCGCCCCAGCGGATCGCCCAGACCAGCTTCTCGACTTCCTCGGCGATCCCCGAGGACACCGCCGAATTGCCGATGTTGGCGTTGATCTTGGTCAGGAAGTTGCGGCCGATGATCATCGGCTCGCTTTCCGGATGGTTGATGTTGCAGGGCAGGATCGCGCGGCCGCGCGCGATCTCGTCGCGGACGAATTCCGGCGTGATGATCGTCTGGATGCTCGCGCCGAAGGCTTCGCCCGGATGCTGCTGCAGCAGATGCGCCTCGCGCACCGCTTCGAGGCGCTGGTTCTCGCGGATCGCGACGTATTCCATTTCCGGGGTGACGATCCCGCGCTTCGCGTAGTGCATCTGCGAGACGTTCGCGCCGGCCCTCGCGCGGCGCGGCAGGGCGCGATTCGGGAAGCGCACGGCGTCGAGCTTCGGATCGGCCTCGCGGGCGCGACCGAACTCGGAACTCAGCGCGTTCAGGCGTTCGGTGTCGCCGCGTTCCTCGATCCAGCGCGCGCGCAAGGGCGCGAGACCGGCGGCGAGGTCGATGCGCGCCTCGGGATCGGTGTAGGGGCCGGAGGTGTCGTAGACGGTGACCGGGGGGTTGTCCTCGCCGCCGAACAGGGTCGGCGTGCGGGTCAGGGCGATCTCGCGCATCGGGACCCGCAGATCGGACCGCGAGCCCTCGACGAAGATCTTGCGCGACCCCGGAATCGGGCGGGTCACGGATTCGGAGAGCTGCTCGGTCTGCTGGCGCAGGGTGTCGGCGGGCACGGCATTCATGGCGTTCGTCCTGGAGTGGGGCGAGGGAACTCGCGTTCGGGACGAAGCGGCGGCGCGGCCGACCGGACATCGGCGGCTCGCGAAGCTCCCTACGCCGGTCTCAACCGGTCGCGGCAAGCACGCTCCGGATCGGCGCGCATGCCCAGGTTCGAAGGGTCTGTCTCAATCGCCGGCAAACCGGCGATACCCCCGCTTCAGTGCGGCCATTGAACCATTCCCCGCCCCCCGCCGCCACCCGCTTCCGCCGACCTCGCCCCCGGTCGCTGCCGGCGGAAACGGCCGATGGCGTTCGGGGTCTGTTCATTTTCGGCCGAATCCGGTCAAATCCCCGCACCTCCGACCGTTTTGTGACCGATGCCCATGCCGAACGCCCGCCGCACCACCTGGCGAGACACTCTCCGCTATCGCTTCGAAAACACCCTTTCGCGCGGCCCGATCGCGCTGATCGGCTGGCTGGCGATCCTGTCCCTGGCCATCGTGCTGATCGCCGCGACGCTCGCCACCGCGCTCGGCGTGCAGACCGATCCGGCCGATCCGGGCAGCCGGATGAATTTCATCGAGGGCGCCTGGTACAGCCTCATGCGCACCCTCGATCCGGGCACGATGGGCGGCGACGAGGGCTGGCTGCTGCGCCTGCTGATGCTGGCGGTCACCGTCGGCGGCATCTTCATCGTCAGCATGCTGATCGGCACGATCACCTCGGGTCTCGAGTCGCGCCTCGACGAGATGCGCAAGGGCCGCTCGCGGGTGATCGAGAAGAACCACACCCTGATCCTCGGCTGGTCGACCAAGGTCTACTCGATCATCGGCGAACTCATCATCGCCAACGAGAACCAGAAGAATCCGTGCATCGTCATCCTCGCCGACATGGACAAGGTCGAAATGGAGGACGACATCCGCGCCAAGTTCCCGAGCACGAAGAACACCCGGGTGATCTGCCGCAGCGGCAACCCGCTGGATCTCGACGACCTGGCCGTCGCCGCGCCGCACGATGCGCGCTCGATCATCGTCCTCGCGCCGGAAGCCGAGAACCCCGACATTCACGTCATCAAGTCGGTGCTGGCGATCACCAACAACCCGGACCGCCGCGAATCGCCCTATCACATCGTCGCCGAGATCCGCGACGAGGAGAATCTCGAAGCGGCGCACCTGGTCGGCGGCGACGAAGCGATCTTCATCCGCGGCGGCGACCTGATCTCGCGCGTGACCGCGCAGACCTGCCGCCAGTCCGGCCTGAGCGTGGTCTACACCGAGCTGCTGGACTTCGACGGCGCCGAGATCTACTTCACCGATGCCGGCGAGCTGGCCGGGCGGACCTATCGCGAAGCCCTGTCCGGCTTCGAGGACTCGGCGGTGATGGGCCTGATGCGCGCCGACGGCGAGGTGCTGATCAATCCGCCGATGGACACCCGACTCGCCGCGGACGACCGGATCATCGCGATCAGCGAGGACGACGACACCCTGATTCCGTCGAAGACCGCGCCGCCGGCGCCCGATACGGGTTGCATCGTCGCCGGCGGGCGCACCGAAGCGGCGCCGGAGCGCACCCTCGTGCTGGGCTGGAACGAGAAGACCGAAGCGGTGATCCGCGAGCTGGACAACTACGTCGCGCCCGGCTCGAAGATCACCGCCCTGCGCGCCTGGAGCGAGGACGAAGCGAGCATGGCCGCGGCGGCGTCGCTGCAGCGGCAGCGGATGGCGCTGCTGACCGGCGACATCACCAGTCTGGCGACCCTGCAGGAACTGGACGTCACCGGCTACAACCACATCATCGTGATGAGCGACACCCGTCTGCCGGTGCAGGAAACCGACGCGCAGACCCTGATCTGCCTGCTGCATCTGCGCAATCTCGCCGAGCTCGCCGGCAAGGACCTGAGCATCGTCAGCGAGATGATGGACATGCGCAATCGCGCGCTCGCCCAGGTCGCGAAAGCCGACGACTTCATCGTCAGCGACAAACTGGTCAGCCTGATGCTGTCGCAGCTCTCGGAGAACAAACATCTCGACCGCGTCTTCCGCGTGCTCTTCAGCTCGGAAGGCTCGGAAATCTACATCCGCCCGGCACGCGACTACGTCGCGATGGGCCGGGAACTCGATTTCCACACGGTGATCGAATCGGCCGCCCGCCGCGGCGAAACCGCGATCGGCTATCGCATCGTCGCCGACGGCAACGACGCGTCGAAGGGCTTCGGCGTCAAGGTCAATCCCAACAAGTCCGAGAAGTTCCGCTTCGCCGACGGCGATCAGGTGATCGTGCTCGCCGAGGACTGATCGCCGCAGGGGGCCCGGGTCCCCTCCGACGCGCCGGGAGGGCGCGTCGAGGGACGCGACCCGCCGAGGGACGGGCGGCGCGCCCTATCGCAACCCGGCGTTGATCTTCGCCAGCGCCGCCGCGCCCGGATTCAATTCCGTCGCGCCGAGCGTGTTCAACGGCACCGATGCGGTGTTGAGGTGGCCGTGGAGGTCGCTCGCGTCGGGGTCGACGAACAGCAGGCCGGTCACCACCTCGCCGCGGGCGTGGCGCTGCTGGATCAGGTTCATCGCCGCGATCCGGTCGCGCGGATCGTAGTCGCCGTCGAGCTTGTGCAGCCGAAGCACCGACCCGTCGTGCTGCTCGACCGAAATGGTGTCGCCGTCAGGGTAATCCACCGCGATCTCGGTCCGCGGCAACATCACGTCGAGCTGGTTGACCGCGTCGTTGTGCTCGCGGACGTAGTCGTAGCTCTTGGTGCTGCCGGCATGGTTGTTGAACGCGACGCAGGGGCTGATCACGTCGATGAACGCGGCCCCGCGATGCGAGAGCGCGCCCTTGATCAGCGGCACCAGTTGCTTCTTGTCGCCCGAGAATCCGCGGCCGACGTAACTGGCGCCGAGCTGCAGCGCCATCGTCACCAGATCCAGCGGGCTGTCGGTGTTCGCCACGCCCTTCTTCGACACCGAGCCCTGGTCGGCGGTCGCCGAGAACTGGCCCTTGGTCAGGCCGTAGACGCCGTTGTTCTCGACGATGTAGACCATGTTCACGCCGCGGCGGATCGCGTGCACGAACTGACCGATGCCGATCGACGCGGAATCGCCGTCGCCGGAGACGCCGAGGTAGATCAGTTCGCGGTTCGCCAGATTCGCGCCGGTCAGCACCGACGGCATCCGCCCGTGCACGGTGTTGAAGCCGTGCGACTGGCCGAGGAAATAGTCGGGCGTCTTGCTGCTGCAGCCGATGCCGGAAAGCTTGGCGACGCGGTGCGGCTCGATGTCCAGTTCCCAGCAGGCCTGAATGATCGCGGCGGAGATCGAATCGTGCCCGCAGCCGGCGCAGAGCGTGCTGATCTTGCCCTCGTAGTCGCGGCGGGTGAACCCGATCTTGTTGCAGGCCAGGGTCGGGTGATGCAGTTTCGGTTTGGCGAGGTAGGTCATGATCAGGCCACCTTGTCCTGCTGTTGCGCCGGCCGGATGCGTCCGGCGATGGCGTTCGCGATGAAACGCGCGGTGATCGGCGTGCCGTCGTAGTGCAGCACCGCGATGAGGCGTGCGGGGTCGATGCCGAACTCGTTGATCAGCAGCGTCCGCAACTGGCCATCGCGATTCTGTTCGACCACGAACACGGCCTCATGGCCGTCGATGAACTCGCGCACCGAATCCGGGAACGGGAACGCACGCACGCGAAGGGTGTCGAGGGCGATGCCGTCCTCGTGCAGGCGCACCACAGCCTCCTGCATGGCGGGATTCGTCGAACCGTAGTGGATCGCGCCGAACCGCGCCGTCACCGCCGCCCGCGACAACAGCGGCTGCGGCACCAGCGACTTCGCGGTGTCGAACTTCTTGAGCAGGCGCTCCATGTTGTAGACGTAGTCCGGGCCGCGCTCCGAATACTGGGCCTGCGGGTTGCGCGAGGTGCCGCGGGTGAAATAGGCGCCCTTGTCCGGATGCGTGCCGGGATAGGTGCGGTAGGGAATGCCGTCGCCGTCGATGTCCTTGTAGCGCGCGAATTCCTTGCCGGCCTCCAGGTCGTCGCGATCCAGCACCTTGCCGCGATCGTAGGCGCGGCGGTCGTCCCAGACGAAGGGCTTGCACAGCCGCTGGTTCATGCCGATGTCGAGGTCGGTCATCACGAACACCGGCGTCTGCAGGCGGTCGGCGAGATCCAGCGCGTCGGCCGCGAACGCGAAGCATTCGTGCGGATCCTCCGGCAACAGCAGGACATGCTTGGTGTCGCCGTGCGACGCGTACGCCGCGGCGAGGATGTCCGATTGCTGGGTGCGCGTCGGCATGCCGGTGGACGGACCGCCGCGCTGCACGTCGATGATGGTCGCCGGAATCTCTGCGAAATAGGCCAGGCCGATGAATTCGTTCATCAGCGAAACGCCGGGACCGGAGGTCGCGGTGAACGCGCGGGCGCCGTTCCAGCCGGCGCCGACGACCATGCCGATCGAGGCGATCTCGTCCTCGGCCTGGATGATCGCGAAGCGGTTTTCGCCGGTGTCCGGGTCGACGCGGAATTTCTGGCAGTACTTCTGGAAGGATTCGGCGACCGACGACGACGGCGTGATCGGATACCAGGCGCACACCGTGGCGCCGCCGTAGACGCAACCGAGCGCGGTGGCGGCATTGCCCTCGGCGAAAATGCGGTCGCCGATGGCGTCGGCCTTGCGCACGCGCAGCCCGACCGGACACGACAGATGCGTCAGCGCCCAGTCGCGCCCGAGATGCAGGGCCTCGATGTTGGGCTTGAGCAGCTTTTCCTTGCCCTTGTACTGCTCGCCGATCAGTTGTTCGATCGCCGCCACGTCCATGTCCAACAACGCGCTCAGCGCGCCGACGTACATGATGTTCTTGAACAACTGGCGCTGACGCGGGTCGCTGTAGGTCGCGTTGCAGATTTCCGTCAGCGGGACGCCGAGCACCTGCACGTCGTCGCGGAACTTCGATTTGGGCATCGGCTTGCTGGAGTCGTAGAACAGATAGCCGCCCGGCTCCAGTTCAGCGAGATCGGCATCCCAGGTCTGCGGATTCATCGCCACCAGCATGTCCACGCCGCCGCGACGCCCCAGCCATCCGGCTTCGCAGACGCGTACCTCGTACCAGGTCGGCAGACCCTGGATGTTCGAAGGGAAGATGTTGCGCGGGCTGACCGGCACGCCCATGCGCAGGATGGCCTTGGCGAACAGTTCGTTCGCCGAGGCAGAACCAGAACCGTTGACGTTGGCGAACTTGACGACGAAATCGTTGACCGACTGGAGCGGCGGGTGCTGCAGCGGGCTCATGCCGCCTCCTTCTTCTCGGCGCCGCGGCAGCGCGGTCCGGCCTGGGTTTCCTGGAGCAGGAACTTCTGCATGTCCCAGGCCCCCGTCGGACAGCGCTCGGCGCAGAGGCCGCAATGCAGGCAGACGTCCTCGTCCTTGACCATCACCCGCAGCGTCTTCAGCGGTTCGGAGACGTAGAGATCCTGCGTCGTGTTGAGCGCAGGCGCGGTGAGGCGTTTGCGGAGATCCTCTTCCTCGCCGTTGGCGGTGAAGGTGATGCAGTCGGTGGGACAGATGTCGACGCAGGCGTCGCACTCGATGCACTTGTCCTTCGCGAACACCGTCTGCACGTCGCAGTTCAGGCAGCGCTGGGTCTCCTTCCAGGCGGTCGCCGGGTCGAAGCCGACCTCGACCTCGACGCTGATGCTGTCGAGCTTCTTCGCCGCTTCGGACCACGGCACCTTGTAGCGCTCGTCGGGCGAAACGGCGTTGTCGTAACTCCACTCGTGGATGCCCATCTTCTGCGAGATCAGAGTCGCATCCGGCGTCGGCCGTTCGCGGACGTCCTCGCCGTGGAGCAGTTTGTCGATGCTGACCGCCGCGGCGTGGCCGTGGGCCACCGCCCAGATGATGTTCTTCGGCCCGAACGCGGCATCGCCGCCGAACAGCACGTTCGGCAGCGAGGACTGGTGCGTCGCCTTGTCGACCACCGGCATCCCCCACTGGTCGAAGTCGATGCCGACGTCGCGCTCGATCCACGGGAAGGCGTTCTCCTGGCCGACCGCGATCAGCACTTCGTCGCAGGGGAAGAACTCGTCTTCCTCTCCGGTCGGCACGAGCGAGCGCCGACCCTTCGCGTCGTACTCGGCGCGGACCTTTTCGAAGGTCATGCCGGTGAGCCGGCCGCTGGCGTGGACGAAGGCCTTGGGCACGCGGAAGTCGAGGATCGGGATGCCTTCGTGCATCGCGTCCTCCTTCTCCCACGGACTGGCCTTCATCTCGTCGAAGCCGGAACGCACGATCACCTTGACGTCCTCGCCGCCGAGCCGGCGCGCGGAGCGGCAGCAGTCCATCGCGGTGTTGCCGCCGCCGAGCACCAGCACGCGCTTCCCGACCCGGGTGATGTGGCCGAAATACACGTTCGCCAGCCAGTCCAGGCCGACATGGATCTGCGCGGCCGCCTCCTGGCGTCCGGGGATGTCGAGATCGCGGCCGCGCGGCGCGCCGGTGCCGACGAAAATCGCGTCGTAACCTTCGGCCAGCAGGGCCTTCATCGACTCGATGCGGCGGTTGCCGACGAAGTCCACGCCGAGGTCGAGGATGTAGCCGGTCTCTTCGTCGATCACTTCCTCCGGCAGCCGGAAACGCGGCACCTGGGTGCGCATGAAGCCGCCGGGTTTCGGGTCGGCCTCGAACACCGTGACGTGGTAGCCCAGCGGCGCGAGATCGCGGGCCACGGTCATCGACGACGGTCCGGCGCCGACGCACGCGATCCGCCTGCCGTTGCGCTGCGTCGCCGGTTTCGGCATCCGCGCCGAGACGTCGCCCTTGAAGTCGGCCGCGACGCGCTTGAGCCGGCAGATCGCGACCGGCTCGGGCGCCTCGCCGTTGTTCTCCTCGACCCGCCCGCGCCGGCAGGCCGGTTCGCACGGACGGTCGCAGGTCCTGCCGAGGATCCCGGGGAACACATTGCTGCGCCAATTGACCATGTACGCATCGGCGTAACGGCCACCGGCGATCAGGCGGATGTACTCGGGCACCGGCGTATGCGCCGGGCAGGCCCACTGGCAATCCACGACCTTGTGGAACACGTCCGGATTGCGGATATCGGTCGGCTTCACTGCGACCTCGCGGCTGGCATCCGACCGAAAGCGTCGGTCAACGCGGAGCGGTTCGAGTCTATCCCCGCTCTCGCCCCGCCGTCACGGGGGACGCCCGCGATCATGGGTGCGATCCCGAACGCCGATGTTCGATGCGCCGCTGCGACACGATTTCGCGCAGTCGTCCCCCTGCATACGGTTTCAGTTCGCCCCGACACCGCCATCCGAGGCGCTTCCGCACCCGAGGTCGACGCGCACCCACCGGCGGCTATCGCATTGATCCGACTCGACTTCGCATGCGGTGCGACGGTCATGCCGGGGCTTATTCCGTTTCGTCAGCAGCCGAGGGCTTGACATTCCGCGAAAGGGCATGGTTCTCTGCAGCCATGACGCAGCGCAGCATCCAGCTCCCGACCGACGCCACCGCACATCGTGCGGCGCGGTCCGCTGGCATCGCGTCCCGGCGCATCGACATCGCGGTCATGAACGTCGCGCTCGCAGCGCTCGTTCTTGTCGTCGTCGTCCTTATTACCACGCCTACAGGTGCGGGATAGGGTTGCGCGAGTAGACAACCCCGGGTTCAGACGAAACCCCCGCACCTGAAAAGGTGCGGGGGTTTTCGCTTTCTGGGCCCGGAATTTCCGAATCCTCCGAGGAAGTCCGAGTCAGATGCACAGCGACGCGATCAAATCAGGCCCCGCCCGCGCCCCCGCTCGCGCCATGCTGCGCGCGACCGGGCTGGACGACGCGGCCATCGCCAAACCCTTCGTCGGCGTGATCCACACCTGGTCCGACGTCTCGCCCTGCAACCTGACCCTGCGCGATCTGGCCCAGGACGTGCGTCGCGGCGTGATCGCCGCGGGCGGCACGCCGATCGAGTTCAACACCATCGCGGTGACCGACGGCATCGCGATGGGCACCGACGGCATGCGCGCCTCGCTGGCCTCGCGCGAGACCATCGCCGATTCGATCGAACTGGCGGCCTCCGGGCACTGTCTGGACGCGCTGGTGCTGCTGGTCGGTTGCGACAAGACCATCCCGGCCGCGGCGATGGCCGCGGCGCGCCTGGACGTGCCCACCGTGATCCTCTACGGCGGCACGATCCTGCCGGGCAAGTGCAGGTCGAAGGACGGCCGCGACAAGGCGCTGACCGTGCAGGACGTGTTCGAGGCGGTGGGTGCGCATTCCGCGGGGAAGATCGACGACGCGGAACTGGGCGAGATCGAGCGCAGGGCCTGCCCCGGCGCGGGCGCCTGCGGCGGCCAATTCACCGCGAACACGATGGCGATGGTGCTGACCTTCCTCGGCCTGTCGCCGCTGGGCGACAACGACATCCCGGCGACGCATCCCGACAAGGCGATGGCGGCCCAACGCTGCGGCGAACGCGTGATGCGACTCCTGCGCGACGGCGGCCCGACGCCGCGCCGACTGCTGAGCCTGGCCGCGCTGCGCAACGCGGCGCGCGCGGTGTCGGCGACCGCGGGTTCGACCAACGCCGCGCTGCACCTGCTGGCGATCGCGCACGAAGCCGGGGTGAAGTTCGATCTGGAGGAATTCGAAGCGGCGAGCGCGAATACCCCGGTGATCGCCGACCTGAAACCGGGCGGCCGCTACACCGCGGCGGAAATGTTCGACTTCGGCGGCACCGCACTGGTGGTCCGCGCACTGCAACGGGCCGGTCTGATCGAGGATATCCCCACGGTCGCCGGCCCGAGTCTTTTCGCCGACGCGGAAGCGGCGACGACCTCCCCCACGCAGGATGTCGTGCGCCCCGTCGGCGACCCCATCAAGCCGCGCGGCGGCTATTCGATCCTCTACGGCGATCTCGCGCCGGAAGGCTGCATCGTGAAACTGGCCGGCCACGGCCGCGAGAAGCACAGCGGTCCGGCGCGCGTCTTCGACAGCGAGGAAGCCGCGTTCGCCGCGGTGCAGGCGCGCAGGATCCAGGCCGGCGACGTGGTCGTGATCCGCTTCGAAGGCCCGGCCGGCGGCCCGGGCATGCGCGAAATGCTCGCGGTGACCGCGGCGCTGGTCGGCCAGGGCCTGGGCAACGACGTGGCCCTGATCACCGACGGCCGTTTCAGCGGCGCCACCCACGGCTTCATGGTCGGCCACGTCTCGCCGGAAGCCGCGCATGGCGGGCCGATCGCGAAACTGCGCGACGGCGATGTCGTGACCATCGACGTGGCCGCCCGTCGGCTGGACGTCGCCGCGGACCTGTCCTCGCGCACGCCCGCGCGCATCGCGCCGCGCGTGCGCCACGGCGTGCTCGCGAAGTACGCGCGCGACGTGAGCTCCGCTTCGCGCGGCGCGGTGACCTCGCCGGGCCCGCTCGACGACGCGCAGCGCATCGACATCGTCGTCGCCGCGGCCGAACCGCGCGAGAACGCCGTCCCCGCATAGCGTCGTCCCTTCCGAAGAAACGCCTCTCCGAACCGCTCTCCCGATCCCCCCTCGTCTCCAACCTACACGGAACCCCGCCATGAACGCTTCCACCCAACCCCAGATCGCAGTCATCGGTTACGGCAGCCAGGGCCGCGCGCACGCCCTCAATCTCCGCGACTCCGGCTTCGACGTCGTCGTCGGCCTGCGTTCCGGAGGCCCGACCGAAGCGAAGGCGCTCGCCGACGGCTTCATCGTGAAATCGCCGGCCGAAGCCGCGGCGCAGGCCGATCTGGTCGCCGTGCTCACCCCGGACATGGTGCAGAAGAAGCTCTACGCGGACGTGCTCGCGCCGAATCTGAAACAGGGCGCGTGCCTGCTGTTCGCGCACGGCCTGAACGTGCACTTCGGCATGATCGCACCGCGCGCCGATCTCGATGTGGTGCTGGTCGCGCCCAAGGGTCCGGGCGCGCTGGTGCGTCGCGAATACGAGATCGGCCGCGGCGTGCCCTGCATCTACGCCGTGCACCAGGATCGCAGCGGTCGCGCCGAAGAACTGGCGAAGCTCTACGCCGGCGGTCTCGGCGGCGCGCGCGCCAACCTGATCAGGACCACGTTCAAGGAAGAGACCGAAACCGATCTGTTCGGCGAACAGGCGGTGCTCTGCGGCGGCGCCAGCGCGCTGGTGCAGGCCGGGTTCGAAACCCTGGTCGAAGCCGGTTACCAGCCGGAAATCGCCTATTACGAAGTCCTGCACGAGCTGAAACTCATCGTCGATCTGTTCTACGAAGGCGGCATCACCCGGATGCTGGAATTCGTGTCGGAAACCGCGCAGTACGGCGACTTCGTCAGCGGTCCGCGGGTGATCGACGCCGGCACCAAGGCGCGGATGAAGGACATCCTCAGCGAGATCCAGGACGGTACCTTCGTGCAGAAATGGGTGGCCGAATACGACGCGGGCCTGCCGAACTATCGCAGGTACCAACAGGCCGACAAGGATCACCCGATCGAGAAGGTCGGCAAGGAACTGCGCGCGAAGATGCAGTGGCTGCAGCCGGCCGCGCAGGCGTCGGCCAACGCGCAGACGGCATCGACGCAGGCCGCGGCCGCGCCGAAATCCTCCACCCATCCCATCGCCGAGACCGCCTGATGAACGGTGCCCGCTGGCTGGTGCAGGCCTTGCTCGCGGAGGGCGTGGACACGCTGTTCGGATATCCCGGCGGCGCGATCATGCCCTTCTACGATGCCCTGCACGGCTCTTCCCTCAAACACGTGCTGGTGCGGCACGAACAGGGCGCCGCGTTCGCGGCGAACGGTTATGCGCGCGCCGGCGGGCGCGTCGGCGTCTGCGTCGCGACTTCCGGTCCTGGCGCGTCGAACCTGGTCACCGGCATCGCCGACGCGATGCTCGATTCGGTACCGATGGTCTGCATCACCGGACAGGTGGGCACGCCGCTGATGGGCACCGATGCGTTCCAGGAACTGGACGTGTTCGGCATGACCATGCCGATCGTGAAGCACAACTTCCTGCCGCGCTCGGCCGACGCATTGCCCGAGGTGGTGCGCGAGGCGTTCCGTCTGGCGCGTTCGGGCCGACCCGGTCCGGTGCTGATCGACCTGCCGAAGGACGTGCAGAACGCCGACGCCTCGCATCTGCCGGCGCACGTCCCGGCGCCGATCGACCCGGTGCCCGGCGCGAGCGATGCCGCGCTGCACGCCGCGCTGGCGCAATTGGCGCTGTCGCAGCGGCCGGTGATCTACGGCGGCGGCGGCATCGCGCTCGGCGGCGCGGTGCAGGCATTCCGCGATTTCGTCGACGCGACCCAGATCCCGACCGTGCTGACGCTCAAGGGCCTGGGCGCGCTGCCCGCGGCGCATCCGCTGAATCTGGGCATGCTCGGCATGCACGGCAATCGCGCGGCGAATCTGGCGGTGCACGAGTGCGATCTGCTGTTCGTGGTCGGCGCCCGCTTCGACGACCGCGCCACCGGCAAGCTGGCCGAGTTCGCGCCGAACGCGCGGGTCGTGCATCTGGACATCGACGCCTGCGAGATCGGCAAACTGCGGTTCGCCGATGCGCCGGTGCAGGGCGACATCGCGATCGGCCTGCGCCGGATGCAGCCGGCGTCGGCGGCCCACCTGCGCGGCCGCAACGGTGTCGCGCGCCACGCCTGGCGCGACGCCTGCCTGCACGCGAAGCGGCTGGCCGCGCCGCGCTACGACGCCCCCGGCGACAGCGTGTACGCGCCCGAACTGCTGCGTCGGCTGTCGGCGCTGGCCCCCTCGGCAGTGGTCTGCTGCGACGTGGGCCAACACCAGATGTGGGTGGCGCAGCACTGGGCGTTCGATCATCCGCGCGACCACCTCACCAGCGGCGCGCTGGGGGCGATGGGCTTCGGCCTGCCGGCGGCGATCGGCGCGCAGTTGCAGGATCCCTCGGCACAGGTGATCTGCGTCAGCGGCGACGGCTCGTTCCTGATGAACGTGCAGGAGCTCGCCACCGTCGCGCGCTATCGCCTGCCGATCAAGATCGTGCTGCTCGACAATCAGGCCCTGGGCATGGTGCGGCAGTGGCAGGAGCTGTTCTTCGAGCGCCGCTATTCCGAGATCGACCTCAGCGACAACCCGGATTTCTGCGCGCTGGCGCAGGCCTTCGGCGTCAGGACGCTGAAGCTCGATCGGGCCGCGGACGTCGACGGCGCGCTGCGCGATCTGCTCGCGATCGAGGGGCCCGCGCTGCTGCACGTGGCCATCGACCAGGCCGCCAACGTGTGGCCGCTGGTGCCGCCGAACCGCAACAACACCGAAATGCTGGATGCCGACGAAGCGACGACGCTCGACCGCATCGCGATGCCGTCCGCACCGTCCGGCGCTCCCGCGTCGCCGGCGCCGGCCGCCTCCACCGAACCCCTCCCCACCTCGTCGTAGGAGTCCCCCATGCGCTACCGACTCGATCTGACCCTGCGCCAGTCCGAAGGCGCGCTCACCCGCGTGCTGGGCACCGCCGAACGCCGCGGCTTCCGACCGCTCGCCGTCGAAGGCGAGGCCCGCAACGACGGCGACCGCTGGCATCTGCAGATGACCGTGGAGGGCGAACGTTCCGCCGACGGTCTCCATCAGCAGCTCGCGAAGCTCTACGACTGTCTCGACGTGCAGGTACAGCCATGTCTCTGAACGACGCCGAGACCCTCGACCGTCCCGCGGCCGCGCCGACGCCGGCGACCGCCGCGGTCGCGCCGCAGAAACTCTGGTACGACGGCGAACTGGTCGAAGTCGGCACGCTGCAGGCGACCGTGCACACGCATGCGATGCACTACGGCAGCGGCGTGTTCGAGGGCATCCGCGCCTACGCGACGCGGCGCGGCGCGGCCGTGTTCCGGCTGCCCGAGCATCTCGAACGCATGCGCAAGGGCGCCGAACTGCTCGGCATGCGTTTCGACGTCGCCGAAGCGACCGCGGCGGTGCTGGCCACGCTGCGCGCGAATCGCCAGGGCGATGCCTACATCCGTCCGCTGGCCTGGTACGGCGACGGCGGCTTCGGCCTCGACGTGGCCGGGCATCCGCAGCACCTCATGGTCGCGACCTCCTCGACCAACGTGCACCTGGGCGGCAACCGCACCCGGGTGGCGGTGTCGTCCTGGCGCCGCAATCCGGCGACCTCGCTGCCGCCGCTGAAACTGTGCGGCGCCTACGTCAACTCGATCCTGGCCAAACGCGAGGTCAAGGCGCGCGGCTTCGACGAAGCGCTGTTCGTCGACGACGACGGTTTCGTGGTCGAATGCACGGGCGTCAACGTGTTCGTGGTCCGCGACGGCCGGGTCGTCGCGGTCGAGCATCGCGACGCGCTGCCGGGCATCACCCGCGACACCCTGATCGCACTGACCGGCGCAGAGTCGCGTCCGGTGTCGCGCGAGGAACTGCTGGAGGCCGACGAAGTCTTCGCCTGCGGCACCGCCGCGGAGGTCGCGCCGATCGGCGAAATCGACACCGGCGCGCGCGGCAACCGCCGCTACGGCGACGACGCACCGGTCGCGCGCGAGCTCGCCGCGCTCTACGCCCGGGTCGTGCGCGGCGAGGCGCCCGACCGCGCCGGCTGGCTGACCGAGGTCTGAACCCATGGACAGCGACGTCGTCGGCCATGTTCGCAACGCCGCAGCGGTCGGCGCCGGCGACGTGCTCGCCGCGCAGGCCCGGCTGCGGCGCTACCTGCCGGCGACGCCGCTGCACCACGCCGAACGCTTCGGCTGCTGGCTGAAGCTGGAGAACCTGCAGCGCACCGGTTCGTACAAGGTGCGCGGCGCGCTGAATGCGCTGCTGTGCGCGCGCGAACGCGGCGACGACCGGCCGGTGATCGCCGCGTCCGCGGGCAACCACGCGCAGGGGCTGGCCTGGGCCGCGTATCGCCTGAACGTGCCGGCGATCGCGGTGATGCCGCACGGCGCGCCGCAGACCAAGATCGCGGGCGTCGCGCACTGGGGCGCCACCGTGCGCCTGCACGGCGACACCTTCGACGAGGCGCGCGCATTCGCGCAGCAGCTCGCCGAGAAGAACGGCTACCGCTTCCTGTCCGCGTTCGACGATCCGGACGTGATCGCCGGCCAGGGCACGGTCGGCATGGAGATCGCGTCGCTGGCGCCGGACGTGGTGCTGGTCCCGATCGGCGGCGGCGGCCTCGCCGCGGGCGTCGCGCTGGCCCTGCGCTCGCAGGGCGTGCGGATCGTCGGCGCGCAGGTCGAACACGTCGACGCCATGCATCGCGCGCTCAAGGGCGATACCGCGCCGATCGCGCCGGCGGCGACCCTGGCCGACGGCGTGCGCGTGAAGCAGGCCGGCGTCCTGACCCGCGGCATCCTCGCCGAACTGCTCGACGATCTCGTGATCGTGCGCGAGGCCGAACTGCGCGAGACCCTGGTGCGGCTGGCGCTGGAAGAGCATCTGATCGCCGAGGGCGCCGGCGCGCTGGCGCTCGCCGCCGGCCGCCGCGTATCGGGCAAACGCAAGTGCGCGGTGGTCTCCGGCGGCAACATCGACGCCTCGGTCTTGGCCGGCCTGCTCGCCGATGTGCGCCCGCGCGCGCCGCGCAAACCCCGTCGTCGCGCCCACGACGACATCGCCGCCCGTCCCCCGGGCGCCGCCCGCGCGCGCAACGTCGCCGCGCTGCCGACGCCGCCCGCATCCCCCGTCGTCCCGCTCACCCCCGCTCCCGCCCTGGAGGCTATCGCCTGATGGATACCGACGTTCGCCCGGTCGCGCCTTTCGATGTCGCGATCTTCGACACCACCCTGCGCGACGGCGAGCAATCGCCCGGATGCAGCATGACCGCGACGCAGAAGCTCCGCTTCGCGCATGCGCTCGCCGAGCTCGGCGCGGACATGATCGAGGCGGGCTTTCCGGCGAGTTCCGAAAGCGATCTCCAGGGGTGCGCGGCGATCGCGCGCGAAGTGCGCGGCGCCGGCGTGGCCACCCTCGCCCGCTGCAACGTCGGCGACATCGAGGCCTGCGCGCGCGCGCTGGAAGGCGCCGAGCGCCCGCGGATCCACGTTTTCATCTCCACCAGCCCGCTGCATCGCGAACACAAGCTCGGCCTAAGCCGCGACGAAGTCCTGGACCGCGCGGTCATGGGCGTCGAACGGGCCCGGCGCTACGTCGACGACGTGGAATTCTCGGCCGAGGACGCGCTGCGCACCGAGCCCGATTTCCTCGCCGACGTCTGCTCCGCGGCGCTGGCCGCCGGCGCGCGCACCCTCAACATCCCCGACACCGTCGGTTACACCACGCCGGCGGAAATCCGCGCGCTGTTCGAATACCTGCGCGCGAACGTACGGGACGCGGAAAAGGCCGTATTCAGCGCGCATTGCCACGACGACCTCGGGTTGGCGGTGGCGAACAGTCTGGCCGCGATCGAAGGCGGCGCGCGCCAGGTCGAATGCACGATCAACGGCATCGGCGAACGCGCCGGCAACTGCGCGCTGGAGGAACTGGTGATGGCGCTGGAAACGCGCCGCGCCTGGTTCAACGCGACCACCGGCATCGACACCCGTCGGCTGGTGCCGACCTCGCGCCTGCTGACGCGGATCACCGGCATGAACGTGCAGCGCAACAAGGCCATCGTCGGCGCCAACGCGTTCGCCCACGAATCGGGCATCCATCAGCACGGCATGCTCAAGCACCGCGGCACCTACGAAATCCTGCGTCCGGAAGCGGTCGGCTGGGCGAAGTCGCAGATGATCATGGGTCGGCACAGCGGCCGCGCCGCGCTGGCGGACCGGTTGAAGGAACTGGGCTTCGCGCTGGACGAAGCGCAACTCAACCAGGTCTTCGGCCGGTTCAAGGCGCTGACCGAAAAGAAGCGCGAAGTCTTCGACGCCGATCTCGAAGCGCTGGCGCTGGGGATCGACGGGCGGGCGATCGGCGGCTGGCGCCTGCATCGCCTGCACGTCAGCACCGGCGTCGGCGACGGCACGCTGCCGACCGCCAGCGTCGAACTGTGCTCGCCCGAAGGCGTGCGCGTGACCGAGGCCGCGACCGGCGACGGCCCGGTGCATGCGCTGTTCGCCGCGCTGGCGCGCGGGACCGGCCTCCATCTGGACGTCGAGAGCTATCAGGTGTCCAGCGTCACCACCGGCGAGGATGCGCAGGGTCAGGCGAGCCTGACCGCGCGCGCGCCGTTCGGGGCCGGCGGCGACGAACTCACCGGCTCCGGCACCAGCACCGACATCCTCGAAGCCAGCGCGCTGGCGTGGCTGGACATCGTGAACCGGCTGCATCGCCGGCGCGCGCCGGCCAATGACGCCGTCCAGGCCTCGACCGACACAGACGCCGCGTCGCAAGGCGCGCCCGCCCCCCTCACCGCCACCGCCTGACCCATGACTCCCGACGCTCCGACGCCACCGAAGACCCTGTTCGACAAACTGTGGGACGCGCATGTCGTCGTCCCCGAGACCGCCGATGCGCCGGCGGTGCTCTACATCGACCTGCATCTGATCCACGAAGTCACCTCGCCGCAGGCCTTCGCCGAACTCGCCTCGCGCGGCCTCCCGGTGCGCCGTCCCGACCGCACCCGCGGCACCCTGGACCACAGCACGCCGACCTCGCCGCGCAGGCCCGACGGCACGCTCGACTACTTCACCGCCGATGCCGAGAAGCAGGTCGACACCCTGCGCGAGAACTGCGCGAAGCACGGCATCGAGCTGTTCGATTTCGGCAGCGATCACCGCGGCATCGTCCATGTCATCGGCCCCGAGCTCGGACTGACCCTGCCCGGCAGCACCATCGTCTGCGGCGACAGCCACACCGCCACGCACGGCGCGTTCGGCGCGCTGGCGTTCGGCATCGGCACCAGCGAGGTCGGCCACGTGCTCGCGACTCAGTGCCTGCTGCAGCGCAAGCCGAAGACGCTGGCGATCGAGGTCGACGGCGAGCTCGGCGCCGGCGTCACCGCGAAGGACCTGATCCTGCACGTCATCGGCACGATCGGCGTCGACGGCGGCACCGGCCACGTCGTCGAATACCGCGGCAGCGCGATCCGCGCGCTGTCGATGGACGAACGCATGACCGTGTGCAACATGTCGATCGAGGCCGGCGCGCGCGCCGGGCTCATCGCGCCCGACGCGGTCACGTTCGCCTACCTCGCCGACGCGCCGCGCGCGCCCAAGGGCGATGCCTGGGACGCCGCGCTCGCCCGCTGGCGCGACCTGCGCAGCGACGATGGCGCGCGTTTCGATCGCGTGGTGAAGATCGACGCGCGCGAGATCCGCCCGACCGTCACCTGGGGCACGCATCCGGGACAGGTCGTCGCGGTCGACGGTCGGGTGCCGTCGACGCCCGACGCCGACGCGCAGCGCGCGCTCGACTACATGCGCTTCGCCGCCGGCAAGCCGCTGCTCGACCAGCCGGTCGACGTGGTCTTCGTCGGCAGTTGCACCAACGGGCGCCTGAGCGATCTGCGCCAGGTCGCGGAGATCCTGCGCGAACACAAGGTCCATCCGCGGGTGCGGATGCTGGTGGTGCCCGGCTCCGAGCAGGTCAAGCGCGCGGCCGAGGCCGAAGGCATCGACCGCATCGTCCGCGCCGCCGGCGCCGAATGGCGCGAACCGGGCTGTTCGATGTGCATCGCCATGAACGGCGATCTGGTCGCGCCGGGGCAGCTCGCCGTGTCCACCAGCAACCGCAATTTCGAAGGCCGCCAGGGACGCGACGCGCGCACCGTGCTGGCCTCGCCGCTGACCGCGGCCGCCTGCGCCGTGGCAGGCCGGGTAGTCGATCCGCGCAACTACCTGCAGGAGGACGCCGCATGAGCGCCGAACCGCTGACACGCGTCCGCTCGCGCACGGTGTGCCTGCCGGACAGCAACATCGATACCGACCGGATCATCCCCGCGCGCTTCCTCACCACCACCTCGCGCGAAGGCCTCGGCCGTCATGCCTTCAACGATTGGCGCTGGCGCGAGGACGGCTCGCCCGATCCCGATTTCCCGCTCAACCGGCCCGAGGCCGCAGGCGCGGAAATCCTGGTCGCGGGCCGCAATTTCGGCTGCGGCTCCTCGCGCGAGCACGCGCCCTGGGCGCTGCGCGACGCGGGACTGCGCGCGGTAATCAGCGCCGAGATCGCCGACATCTTCCGCAGCAACGCGCTGAAGAACGGCCTGCTGCCGATCGTGCTCGACGCGGCGACCGTCGACGCACTGCTGGCGCAGCCGGGACTCGAGCTCGACATCGACGTGGCCGCCGCGACCGTGACCCTGCCGGACGGGCGCCGTTTCGGTTTTCCGATCGACGGATTCGCGCGCACCTGCCTGCTCGAAGGCGTCGACCAGCTCGGCTACCTGCTGAAACAGACATCCCACATCCAACGTTACGAGGACGCTTTCCATGCACGCTGACATCGTCGTATTGCCGGGCGACGGCATCGGCCCTGAAGTGACCGCCGCCGCGGTCGCGGTCCTGGAGGCCGCGGGCCGCCGCTACGGCCACGGGTTCCGTTTCGACACCCGCCGCATCGGCGGCGCGGCGATCGACGCCGAAGGCACGGCCCTGTCCGATGCCACGCTCGACGCCTGCCGCAAGGCGGACGCGATCCTGCTCGGCGCGGTCGGCGGACCGAAGTGGTCCGACGGCGCGATCCGCCCGGAACAGGGCCTGTTGCGCCTGCGCAAGGCGCTCGGTCTGTACGCGAACCTGCGGCCGGTGCGCACCCATCCGATCGCGCTGACCGCTTCGCCGATCAAATCGCATCTGCTGACCGGCGTCGACATGATCGTGGTCCGCGAACTCACCGGCGGCGTCTATTTCGGCGCGCGCACCCGCACCGACGCCGGCGCGAGCGATCTGTGCGAGTACTCGATCGCGGAGATCGAGCGCGTGGTCCGTCGCGCCTGCGCCCTCGCGCGCGGGCGACGCAAATACGTCGTCTCGGTCGACAAGGCCAACGTGCTGGAAACCTCGCGGCTGTGGCGCGAAGTCGCGAGCCGCGTCGCCCGCGACGAATTCCCCGACGTGCGCCTGGAACACCAACTGGTCGACAGCATGGCGATGCACCTGATTTCCCGACCGCGGGAATACGACGTGATCGTCACCGAGAATATGTTCGGCGACATCCTCACCGACGAAGCCTCGATGCTCGCCGGCTCGATGGGCCTGCTGCCGTCCGCCTCGCTCGGCGAGGGCCAGCTCGGCCTGTACGAGCCGATCCACGGCTCGGCGCCGGACATCGCCGGCCGCGGCATCGCCAATCCGTGCGGCGCGATCCTCAGCGCGGCGATGCTGCTGCGGCATTCGCTGGGTCTGGAAGACGAGGCCCGCTGCATCGAGAAGGCGGTCGCCGACGCGCTCGACGGCGGGGCGCTGACCGCGGACATCGCACCGCAGGGCAAGGCCGTCGACACCGCCGCGATGACCGCGGCGGTGATCGCGCGGCTCGAAACCGAATGCGAGGCGGTGGTCCTGCGCGACTAGCCTCGTCTTCGCACGCCGCCGCGAACAGGGGGCGTACGAGCCCCCCCGTTCGCGGGGTCGATGTGGTCGACGCACGCGGATCACGCGCGCGAAAAATCATTTGACGCCCCACCGCCGGATCGTTTACACCTAGTCCCATGTCAGCCCGCGCCGTCATCGCCGTCCGCATCGCCCGCGCCCTGCGCGGCACCGTTGCCGCGTCGATCTCGACCACCACCGGTACCGGTACCACCGGCGGTGCGGGCTGCGGCAGCGAAACGGACTAACCCCCTTCGACCTCCGCCCCGCACCCGACCAGGGTCCGCGGGGCAGGCACCCCCGGATCCGGCGACGCGGGGCTCCCCTACAGGAGCTTTCCCGTGGATCTACCCGCCCTCGATGCCCCCGCGCCTCGCTCTCTCGATGCGCAACGCGCCCATCCCCGCCATCGCGCCCACAAATTCGGCGGCAGCAGCGTCGCCGACGCCGATCGCTACCGCCACGTCGCCGCGCTGCTGCACGATGCGCCGCAGCCGCGGGTCGTGGTGGTCTCGGCGATGCAGGGCGTCACCGACGCGCTGACCGCGCTGGCCGGCGACGCGGCCGCCGGGCGCGACTGGCAGAACGCCTGGTCCCGCCTGCGCGATCAACACCTCGCCACCGCCTATCGCCTCGACGGCAGCGATCGCCATGCCCTCGTGCCGTGGCTGGATCGCGAGTTCGCCGCGCTCTCCGCTCTGCTCAGCGGCATCGCCGACAGCCCGGGCACGCACGATCTCGCCGCCGTCCAGGGCTTGGGCGAAGTGTGGTCGTCGCGGCTGCTGCAAGCGGCGCTCGGCGGCGAAAGCGCCGGTTGGGCGCGACTCGATGCGCGCGAAGTGCTCGTCACGCACCCGGGCGAACTCGGCGTCGCCGTCGACTGGCCGCGCACCCGCGAGCGCTTCGCCGACTGGCGCGCGCGGCATCCGCAGCCCGATGTCGTGGTCACCGGTTTCGTAGCCCGCGACGCCGAAGGCCGCCCGGCCACGCTCGGCCGCAACGGCAGCGATTACTCCGGCGCGATCTTCGCGGTGCTGTTCGATGCCGAGGATCTGACCATCTGGACCGATGTCGACGGCGTGCTCAGCGCCGATCCGCGCCTGGTGCCGGACGCGGTCTGCCTGCCGGCGATGTCCTACGCCGAAGCCTGCGAACTGGCCTATTTCGGGGCGAAAGTGCTGCATCCGCAGACGATGGCGCCGGCGATGCAGGCCCGGCTGCCGATCCTGATCCGCAATTCGCGCAATCCGGCGGCACCGGGCACGCGGATCGCCGACGACGTGCCTGCTGCCGATGCTTCGCCGGTCAAGGGCCTGAGCCTGGTCCGCGACATGGCAGTGCTCGAACTCAGCGGCGCCGGGCTCATCGGCGTACCCGGGACCGCCGAGCGGATGTTCGCCGCGCTGCATGCCGCGGGCGTCTCGGTGACCATGATCTCGCAGGGATCGAGCGAACATTCGATCTGCTGCCTGGTGCCGGCGGCGCAGGCCGAGCGCGGCCGCCTCGCGGTCGAGAGCGCCTTCGGCGAAGCCATCGGCGACGGCCAGGTCGAAGGCGTCGCGATCACGCCGGACATCGCCGTGCTCGCCGCGGTCGGCGACGGCATGGTCGGCACGCCGGGCGTGTCCGCGCGTCTGTTCGCCGGTCTGGCGCGCGCGCGGGTGAACATCCGCGCGATCGCCCAGGGCGCGAGCGAACGCAACATCTCGGTCGCGATCGCCGACGCCGATGCCGTGCGCGGCCTGCGCGCGGCGCACAGCGCCTTCTGGCTGTCGCCGGCCACGCTGTCGGTCGGCCTGATCGGCCCCGGCAACGTCGGTCGCGCGTTGCTCGCGCAGCTCGCCGAAGCGCTGCCGCGCTTCGCCGACGATCCGCACATGGATCATCGCCTCGATCTGCGCCTGCGCGCGGTGGCGTCGAGCCGCACGATGGCGCTGGCCGACACCCATCTCGACCCGGCGCGCGCCGTCGACGCCGCGGTCGCCGGCGAAGCCCTCGACCTCGACCGGTTCGCCGCGCACGTCCGCGCCGAACACCTGCCGCACGCGCTGATCGTCGACTGCAGCGGCAGCGACGCGGTCGCCGCGCGCTATCCGGCGTGGCTCGCGATGGGCATCCACGTGGTCACGCCGAGCAAACATGCGGGCAGCGGCGATCTCGCGCGCTACCGCGCGATCCGCGCAGCGGAGAAACACGGCGGCCTGTTCCGCTACGAAGCCACGGTCGGCGCCGGCCTGCCGGTGATCCAGACCCTGCGTTCGCTGCTCGACACCGGCGACGCGCTGACCGGCATCGAAGGCGTGCTCTCGGGCACGCTCGCCTGGCTGTTCAACCGCTACGACGGCAGCGCGCCGTTCTCGGAACTGGTAGCGGAAGCGAAAGCGCTCGGCTACACCGAACCCGATCCGCGCGACGATCTCGGCGGCGTCGATGTCGCGCGCAAACTGGTGATCCTCGCCCGCGAGGCAGGCGTACCGCTGTCGCTGGACGAAGTCGAGATCGAAAGTCTCGTGCCGGAATCCCTGCGCGGCGTGCCGCGCGAGGAATTCCTCGCCCGTCTCGCCGAACTCGACGCGCCGATGCAGGCGCGACTGGACGCGGCGCGCGCCCAGGGCCGCAGCCTGCGTTATCTGGCGCAGTTCGGGGCCGACGGCCGCGCGCGCGTCGGCCTGGCGATGCCGGAACCCGGACACGCCAGCCTGCACAGCCGGCTCACCGACAACCTGATCCAGTTCCGCACGCGACGCTACGCGCACAACCCGCTGGTGGTGCAGGGCCCGGGCGCCGGCGCCGACGTGACCGCGGCGGGCGTCTTCGGCGATATTCTGGCGATCGCGGGCACCCTCGGCGCCCGCCCCTTCGGAGCCAGCGCATGAGTTCTTCCCCCGCGGACGCCGATCCGCAGCGATACGGCGTCCGCGCCTTCTCGCCCGCGAGCGTGGGCAACATCGGCGTCGGATTCGATCTGCTCGGTCATGCGATCGCCGGACCGCGCGATGTCGCCGTCGTGCGTCGCATCGACGCGCCGGAGGTCCGCATCGTCGCGATCCGCGGCGAGGTCGGCGGCGTCGGCGCGCTGCCGCTCGATGCGGAGCGCAACACCGCCGGCCGCGCGCTGATCGCGTTGCGCGAATCGCTGGCGCTGCCCTTCGGCTTCGAACTCGAACTGGAAAAAGGCATCCCGCTGGGGTCCGGACTCGGCGGCTCGGCAGCCTCGTGCGTGGCCGCGCTAGTCGCAGCGAACGGCACCCTGGACGCGCCGTTGTCGCGCGACGCGCTGTATCCGTTCGCGCTGCAGGGCGAAGCGGTCGCCAGCGGCAGCCTGCACGGAGACAACGTCGCGCCGATGCTGCTCGGCGGCGCCGTGCTGGCCACCCACGACCGCATGATCCCGCTGCCGGTGCCGGACTGGCTGCACTGCGTCGTCGTGCATCCGGATCAGGTGCTGGAGACGCGCCGCGCGCGCGCCGCACTGGCAGAACCCTATCCGCTCGCGCAGTTCGTCGAGCAGAGCGCGCATCTGGCGCTGTTCCTGACCGGCCTGCAGCGCGGCGACGCGGCGCTGATCCGCGAAGGCCTGAACGACGTCCTGGTGGAACCGCGCCGCGCACCGCTGATCCCGGGATTCGCGGACGTGAAGGCGGCGGCGCTCGCCCACGACGCCCTCGGCGCGAGCATTTCCGGCGCGGGACCGAGCGTGTTCGCGTGGTTCGCCTCGAAGGCGCAGGCCGAGGCGGCGGCCCCGGCGATGCGCGGTGCTTTCGTCGCATCGGGCTACGACGCCCGCGCCTACGTCTCGCCGGTCGTGGCGCCGCGCGCGGAGGTGCTCTGATGCGCTTCGTCAGTACCCGCGGCGGCGCGCCCGCGACCGGCATCGACGCAGCGCTGATCGCCGGGCTCGCGCCGGACGGCGGGCTGTACGTCCCCGAAACCACTCCGACCCTGCCGGCATCGGTCGCGCGCATGCCTTCGCCTTCGCTCGCCGAAACCGCGAGCGAAGCGCTGGCGCCGTATTTCGTCGACTCCGCGCTGCGCGATGCGCTGCCGGCGCTGTGCGCGCGCGCCTACGATTTCGACGCGCCGCTGCGCACGCTCCGCGGCCGCGGCGATCATCTGCTCGAGCTGTTCCACGGACCGACCGCGGCGTTCAAGGACTACGCGGCGCGATTCCTCGCCGAATGCCTCGGCGCGCTGCGCGCCCCGGACGCGCCGACGACCACCATTCTCGTCGCGACCTCCGGCGACACCGGCGCCGCGGTGGCGGGCGCGTTCCATCGCCGACCGGGCTTCGAGGTCGTCATCCTCTATCCCGACGGCCGCGTCTCGCCGCGTCAGGCGCACGGTCTGGAATGCTGGGGCGACAACGTGCGCACGTTCCGGGTCGGCGGCAGCTTCGACGATTGCCAGCGCATGGCCAAGACCGCGCTGTCTGACCGCGACCTGCGCGAACGCATGGCGCTGACCTCGGCCAACAGCATCAGCCTCGGACGCCTGTTGCCGCAGCTGGCCTACTACGCGCACACCGCACGCAACTTCTTCGCCGCGCACGCGACCGAACTCCACCTGATCGTGCCCACCGGCAACCTCGGCAACGCCGCCGCCGCGGTGCTGGCGAAACGCATGGGCTTCCCGATCGGCGAGATCGTGCTCGCGACCAACGCCAACGACGTGCTGCCGCGCTTCTTCTCCGGCGCCGACTATGCGCCGACGGCGACGAGAGCCACGCTCGCCAACGCGATGGATGTCGGCGCGCCGAGCAACTTCGAACGATTGCGCCACTGGTTCGACGACGACGATGCCCTGCGCAGCGCATTGCGCGCCCGCGCCGTGGTCGATGCGACCATCCGCAGCACGATCGCCACAGCACCGAAACGCCACGGCATCGTGCCCTGCCCGCACACCGCCTGCGGCCTCAAACTGCTCGAAGACCTCCGCGCCGCCGGCGACAATCGCCACTGGGCCGTCGTCGCCACCGCGCACCCGGCGAAGTTCGACAGCATCGTCGAACCGCTGGTGGGGCATGCGGTTGACGTGCCACCCGCACTCGCCGACTGTTTGTCGCGACCTGCGCATGGCGAAGCGCTTGCGGCGGACGATGACGCACTGCGCACCGCCCTCCTCGCCGCAAGGTAGAACGAGGCCAAGCCGACCGAGCGGAAACCGGCCCTGATTCGCAAGCCGGGCCGCCCGCGGTGGGAGGGGGAGGAAGCCGCAGGGCGGCCCGGATGCGAAGCGGGTCAGGCGGCGGTCGCGCTCGCCTCGTCGGCACGCACGCGGAACCACGCCGCGTACAGCGCAGGCAGGAACAACAGGGTCAGTGCGGTCGCGACGATCAGGCCGCCCATGATCGCCACCGCCATCGGCCCGAAGAACGCGCTGCGCGACAGCGGCACCATCGCGAGGATCGCGGCCAGCGCGGTGAGCACGATCGGCCGGAAGCGGCGCACGGTGGATTCGACGATCGCGGTCCAGCGGTCGTGGCCGCTGGCGATGTCCTGTTCGATCTGGTCGACCAGGATCACCGAGTTGCGCATGATCATGCCCGAAAGCGCGATCACGCCCAGCATCGCGACGAAACCGAACGGCACCCGGAACACCAGCAGGAACAGGGTCACGCCGATCAGGCCGAGCGGCGCGGTGGTCATCACCAGGAACACCCGCGACAGGCTGCGCAGCTGCAGCATCAGCAGCGTGACGACCACGAACACGAACAGCGGCATGCCGGCCTTGATCGAATTCTGGCCGCGCGCGGAGTCCTCGACGCTGCCGCCGACGCTCAGCTGGTAGCCCGCGGGCAGGGTCGCGCGGATGCCGTCGAGCGTGCCGTCGATCTGCTTCGTCACCGTGTCGGGCGTCAGGCTGTTGCCGATGTCGGCGCGCACGTTGATGGTCGGCAGACGGTTGCGATGCCAGATCACGCCGTCCTCGAACGTCGACTCGAGCCGGGCGATCTGCATCACCGGCACGGTACCGCCCCGGGAGGTCGGCACCGCGAGGCTGCCGAGCAGTTCGAGACGGGCGCGTTCGTCCTCCGGCCCGCGCAGCAGGATCTCGATCAGCTCGTTGTCCTCGCGATACGTGCTCACGCGCAGCCCCGACAGCGAGCTGGACAGGAAGTTGGCGAGATGCTCGACGCTCACGCCGAGCGCGCGGGCGCGCTCCTGATCGATGACCAGGCGCACGATGCGGCTCTGCTCGCTCCAGTCGAGATTGACGTTGATGACGTTCGGGTTCTCGCGGACCTTCGCCATGACCTGCTCGGCGATGGCGCGCACGCGCTCGACGTGCTCGCCGGAGACGTGGTACTGGATCGGATAGCCGACCGGCGGCCCGTTCTCCAGCCGGGTCACGCGCAGCTGCAGTTCCGGAAACTGCAGACGCACGTCGCGCATCAGCCAGTCGCGCAGCGCTTCGCGGGATTCGATGTCGCGGGCGCGCACCACGAACTGGCTGAAATTGGATGCCGGCAACTGCTGATCCAGCGGCAGGTAGAAGCGCGGCGAACCGGTGCCGACGTAGGCGACGTAGTTCTCGACCTCCCGGCGGGTCGCGAGCAGCTTCTCCAGGCGATGCGCCGCGGCTTCGGTCGCCTTCAGCGAGCTGCCTTCGGCCAGTTCCACGTCGACCATCAGTTCGAGCCGGGTCGAATCCGGGAAGAACTGCTGCGGCACGAACCGGAACATCGCGATCGAAACGACGAAGGCCACCAGGGTCGCGCCGATCACCAGCCAGCGACGGCGGATGCACCAGCGCACCAGTTCGCGGAAACGCTGGTAGAACGCGCTGTGGTAGGGATCGTGCGCGTGCGCGCCTCCCGACGCGACCGGCGCCGGTCCGAGCAGACCGGCGTATTGCGGCCAACGGTCGGCCAGGCGCTCGCGGAACGCGCGGATGCGGCCCTCCGGCGACCCGGGCTTCGGCAACGCGTTCGGCTCCGGCAGCATCTTGTCGCCGAGATACGGAATGAACAGCACCGCGGCGACCCAGGACACCAGCAGCGCGATCGTCACCACCTGGAACAACGAGCGCGTGTATTCGCCGGTGCTGGAGGCCGCGGTCGCGATCGGCAGGAATCCGGCCGCGGTGACCAGCGTGCCGGTGAGCATCGGGAAGGCCGTGGTCTCATAGGCGAACGCCGCGGCGCGCAGGCGCGAATAGCCCTGCTCCATCTTGATCGCCATCATTTCGACCGCGATGATCGCGTCGTCGACCAGCAGGCCGAGCGCGAGCACCAGCGCGCCCAGCGAAATCTTGTGCAGGCCGATCCCGAAGTACTGCATGACCGCGAAGGTCATGGCCAGCACCAGCGGGATGCTGACCGCGACCACCAGGCCGGTGCGCAGACCGAGCGAGAAGAAACTCACCAGCAGCACGATGATCACCGCCTCGGCGAGCACGCGCAGGAATTCGCCGACCGAATCCCGGACCGCCGCGGGCTGGTCGGCGACGCGGTGCAGTTCCATGCCTACCGGCAACGTCGGGCGCAACCGCTCGGTGGCTTCGTCCAGCGCCTTGCCCAATTGCAGGATGTCGCCGCCGCGTTTCATCGACACGCCGATGCCGACCGCGTCCTCGCCCATGTAGCGGATGCGCGGTTGGGCGGGATCGGCGTAACCGCGGGTGACGGTGGCGATATCGCCGAGTCGCAGCGTGCGATCGCCGACCCGGATCGGGAAGGCGCGGATCTCTTCGACCGAGCGGAATGCGCCGGTCGCCCGCAGCTGCACGCGATCGGTGGCGGTCTCGAAGAATCCGGCGGAGGTGACCGCATTCTGCTCGGCCAGCGCCTGTTGCACCGCCGGCAGCGGGATGCCCAGCGTGGCCAGCTTCGTGTTCGACAGCTCGATCCAGATCTTCTCGTCCTGCAGGCCGATCAGTTCGATCTTGGCCACGTTCGGCACGCGCTGCAGTTCGAGTTCGAGCCGTTCCGCGTAGTCCTTGAGCACGGCGTAGTCGAAGCCCTTGCCGGTCAGCGCGTAGATGTTGCCGTAGGTGTCGCCGAATTCGTCGTTGAAGAACGGGCCGACCGTGCCCTCCGGCAGCGTCGGCCGGATGTCGCCGACCTTCTTGCGCACCTGGTACCACAGCTCGGGCAGTTCGCGGCTGTGCATCGAATCCCGCGCGATGAAGAACACCTGCGATTCTCCGGGACGGGAATACGAGAGCACCTCCTCGTAATTTCCCGTCTCCATGAGCTTCTTCTCGATGCGGTCGGTGATCTCGCGCGAGACCTCTTCGGCGGTGGCGCCCGGCCAGATCGTGCGCACCACCATCACCTTGAAGGTGAACGGCGGATCTTCCGACTGGCCGAGGCTGCGATACGACATGAACCCGACGATCGCCAGCACCAGCATCATGTAGAGCACCAGCGAGCGGTTCGCCAGCGCCCATTCGGAAACGTTGAATCGGCGCATGGTCAGGCCTCTTCGCGAATCGGAGCGGACGCGCGACGCAGGCCGCGCGTGCGGGAATGGTCGACGCGCATGCGGTCGCCCCGGTCAGTTCGACGCGATCGGGCGATTGCTGCGATCGACCGGGATCACATCCTGGCCCTCGTGCAGCAGGTGGCCGCCCGCCATCACCACCCAGTCGCTCGCCTTCAGGCCGTCGAGGACCGCGGCGCCGTCGGCGGCGTAGGGTCCGATGCGGACCGGCACCCGACGCGCCTTGCCGGCCTTCGGATCGGCGACCCAGACGACGGTCCGGCCGCTTTCGCCGCGATGCAGGGCCGACAGCGGCAGACGCATCGCGCCGCCATCGCTGCCGGTCGGGATGTAGACCCGCGCGCTCTGGCCGAGATCGACGCGCCGGCCTTCGACGGCGTCGAGCGTCGCGCGCGCGGCGTAGGTGCGGGCCTGAGGATCGGCTGCGGGCGCGATTTCGCGGATCCGCCCGGGAATGCGCTCGCCGGCGGCGCTCCAGAGCTCGATCAGCACCGGCTGGCCGACGCTGAAGTCGCGGAGATTGCTTTCGGGCAGCGCGAAGGCGACCTCGCGGCCGCCGTCGGCGGCCAGCCCGAACACCGGCTGGCCCGCGGCGAGGACCTGACCGGCCTCCGCCTGACGGCTGGCGATCGCGCCGTCGCGCGGCGCACGCAACTGGCTGTAACCGGCCTGGTTGCGGGCGAGATCGAGCTGGGCACGGGCCGCGCGGGCATCGCCTTCGGCGGCGCGCAGCGCGGCGGTCTGCTGATCCAGCGCGGAACGGCTGACGAGTTGATCCTTGGCCAGGCTGGCGATGCGGGTATGATCCGCCCGAACCCGCGCGAGTTGGGCCTCGGCCGCGGACACCTGCGCCTGGAGGGCCTCGACCTGCAGGCGCAGATCGCCCGGGTCGATTTCGGCCAACAGGTCGCCGGCGCGAACCCGATCGCCGACATCCACCTGGCGCCGGACCAGCTTGCCGCCAATCCGGAACGACAGTGCGGTTTCCTCGCAGGCCCGAATCTCGCCGGCGAAGGCGACGAGACCGTCCTGGCCCGATGCGGACCCGGCCCCCGCACGCATCACCAGCACCGGCCGCGGCGGTGCCGGCGTCGGGTCGCCATGGCCGCAGGCCGCGAGCAGCGTCGTGGCCAGCATCAGGGCGGCCGTGGAAAAACCCATCGCTGTCCGTCTTTCCCCTGCGGTTCCGGCGCCCGATCCGATTCCCGCCTTCCAGCCCGCCTTGAAGCCCTTCATGATGGCCGCCTCGCGCTGCCGGGGAATCCGGCATTAATGAACTTGCGAGTATCGTATAAATAACGAACCAGTTAGTCTAGTATTATCGTCATGATGTCTCCGACCCCTCCCTCCGCCGGCCAGGAAGGCCAGAAACCGGCCGGCCCCGGCCGCCCGAAAGACCTCGGCAAGCGCGCCGCGATCCTGGACGTGGCCAAGCGCCTGTTCGTCCAGCATGGGTTCGACGGGGTCAGCATGGATCAGATCGCGGCCGAAGCCGGGGTCTCCAAGCTGACCGTCTACAGCCACTTCGGCGACAAGGATTCGCTGTTCAGCGCAGCGATCCGCGCCAAGTGCGAGGAGCAGATGCCGGCCGAGCTGTTCCTGCAGACGCTGCAGGGCAGCCTGCGAGAACAGTTGGTGGTGATCGCCCGCGCCTTCTTCGCCCTCATCACCAGCGAAGAAGCGATCGCGATGCAGCGGATGATGATGATGCCCGGCACCGGCGACTCGCACGTGCGCGAACTCTTCTGGCAGGCGGGCCCGCAACAGACCAAGGATTTCTTCGCCGAATTCCTGCGCGCCCGCGTGGCGCGCGGCGAACTGCGCATCCCCGAGATCGAGCGCGCGACTTCGCAGTTCTTCTGCCTGCTCAAGGGCGACGTGCACATTCAGATGATGTGCGGCCTGTGCGGCACGCCGATGCCGGACGACGCCGAGCGCCACATCGATGCGACGGTCGACCTGTTCCTGCGGGCGTATGCCGCGGAGGACGCTCCGGCGGAAGGATCTCGGGAGGCGGCCGCATGACTTCCGTCTCGGTGCCTTCGGTCGCGGTGACTTCCGGCACTCAGCCGGAAACGGCGCTTGCGGCGATCCTGCGCCTGCGACGGGACGGGCGTGCCGGTACACTTGACGCCCTAGAACCCCAGCTTCCGTGACGCGCCCGCCGCGAGAGACCACGACATGACGATCGATTACGCCAAAGCCCGCGAAACCATGGTCGAACAGCAGGTTCGCCCATGGGACGTGTTCCAGCCCCGCATCCTCGAAACCCTGGCGCGACTGCCGCGCGAGCGCTTCGTGGTCGAGGCGCACCGCGCGCTCGCCTACGCCGATCTGGCGCTGCCGATCGGGCACGGCGAACACATGATGAAGCCGGTGCTGGAAGGCCGCACGCTGCAGGCGCTGTCGGTCACCTCCGGCGAGGATGTGCTCGAGATCGGTGCCGGCAGCGGTTATCTGTCGGCCTGCCTCGGCAGCCTCGCCCGCGACGTGGTCTCGCTGGAACTGCACGCGGACCTCGCCGACAACGCACGCCGGCGACTGCAGGCGCAGGGCATCGGCAACGTCCGCATCGACGCCGCCGACGCCTTCTCTTGGGACAGCGAGCGACGCTTCGACGCCATCTGCGTCGGTGGCGCGGTCGCCGCCGTCCCGTCACATTTCCTGCGCTGGCTCCGTCCGGGCGGGAGGATGTTCGTGGTCCACGGCCAGGCCCCGGCGATGGAAGCCGCGCTGGTCCGCCACGCCGACAACGCCGCCGGTTACGCGATCGAGTCTCTGTTCGAGACCGAGTTGCCGTATCTCGTCGGCGGCGCGCCCACCCCCCGCTTCGAACTGTAATCCTCCACCTGTAATCCGTTTGGTTCGCTGCGCGGATCGATCAAACAAAGGATGCCCATGACTCGCCGCCCCCTCGCCCTCGCCCTCGCCCTGCTGATGCTGCCGATCGGCGCGCAGGCCGAAGATCTGCTGCAATCCTACGAACTGGCGCGCAGCAGCGACCCGCAGCTCTCGGCCGCGGAAGCGAACCGGATCATCTCGCGCGAAGGCGCCGTGCAGGCGCGCGCCGCGCTGCTGCCGCAGGTCAACGGCACCGCGTCGTACACCCGCGCCGACGGCGACGACGAGTCCTCGACCGCCGGCACGGACACGTCGTCCGACTCCACGACCCGCGACGTCGGCCTGCGCCTGAACCAGATGGTCTACGACCACAGCGCCATCAACCGCGCGCGCAGCCAGGGCGCGCTCGCCACCGCCGGCGACTTTCAGCTCGAATCGGCAGGCGACGCGCTCATCGTGCGCACCGCGAAGGCCTACTTCGACGTGCTGATCGCGATGGAAACCCTCGCTGCGGCGGAAGCGCAGGAAGCGGCGCTGAAGAAGCAGTTCGACTTCGCCGACAAGCGCCTCGAAGTCGGCCTGGCGCCGATCACCGACGTGCACGAAGCGCGCGCCCAGTACGACCGCGCCCGGGCCAACACCATCGTCACCGCCAACGCCCTCGAGGACGCCTACCGCGCGCTCGAGGAGATCACCGGCCGCGACATGCGCGCGCTGAAGGCGCTGCCGCAGGACTTCCAGCCGGAGCTGCCGTCCTCGAAGGACGCCGAAGGCTGGGTGCAGACCGCGCTGGACAACAATCCGGGCCTCAAGGCGCAGGAGTTCCGCGTCAAATCCGCCGAATCCGGCATCGAAAGCGCCCGCGGCGGCCATTACCCGACGCTCTATTTCGGCGCCAACCTCGGCCGCACCCGCACCGACGGCGACAGCACCAACAACATCCTCAACGCCACCGCGGACTTCGAGCGCGAGAGCGCCTCGCGCAGTCTCGGCCTGACCCTGTCGGTGCCGATCTTCGCGGGCGGCGGCACCCAGTCGGGCGTGCGCCAGGCGATCGCCCAGCGCGACGCCGCCGGCGACGAATACGAGCAGCAGAAGCGCTCGCTGGTCCGCAACACGCGCAACGCCTACCGCACCCTCGTCGCCGGGGTGAGCGAAGTCGAAGCGCGCAAGGCCGCGGTGTTCTCCGCGCGCAGCGCGTACGAAGCCTCGCAGATCGGCCTGGAAGTGGGCACGCGCACGGTGCTGGACGTGCTGAACAACCAGCAGACCCTGTTCAACGCCGAACAGGAATACGCGCGCACCCGCTACAACTTCCTGCAGAACCGCCTGCTGCTGGAGCAGGCCGCCGGCACCCTCGACATCGAGGATCTGCAGGACATCAATCGCCTGCTGACCGTGGACGCGGCGCCCAAGAACGCGCCCTGATCCACCGCCCGCGACCGCAACGTCGGCAGCACCGCGCTTTCTCCGAACCCCCGGCCCGCCGGGGGTTCGCGTTTTCGGCTCAGGCCTGCGCGCTCAGCGTACGCGCGTCCGGCGCGGATCGAGATCCTCTGCGATCAGCGCCATCGTCCGCTGCAGGGCGCCGCGCCCCTGTTCGACCAGCGCGCGTCCGGCGGCGACCATCCGCGCGCGCGCGTCCGGATCCGCCAGCAGCGCGTCGAGTTCCGCGGCGACGGCATCGGCATCGACGCCGATGCGCACGGCGTCGACGCTGCGCAATTGCTCGGCGATGTCGCTGAAGTTGTGCAGGTGCGGACCGGTGACGACCGCGGTCCCGACCGCCGCAGGTTCGAGCAGATTGTGGCCACCGATCGGCTGCAGGCTGCCGCCGACGAAGGCGACGTCGGCGCAGGCGTAGAACAGCATCAGTTCGCCGAGGGTGTCGATCACGAACACCGCGTCGTCGGGCTCGGGCAGCACGGTGAGCGTGCGCGTGGCGACCTGCAGGCCGCCGTCGATCGCCAGCCGCGTCGCCGGTCGGAAGCGCTCGGGATGCCGCGGCGCCCACAGCATCAGCAGATCCGGCCGCTGCGCGCGCAGCCGGCGATCGATCTCCAGCACCGCCGCTTCTTCGTCGGGATGCGTGCTCGCCGCGATCCAGATCGGACGTCCCGGATTGCGACGGCGCAGGAGGCCTGCGAAATCGTCGACGCCCGGGTCGACCCGCGTGTCGAACTTGAGATTGCCGAACACCGCGACCCCGTCCTCGCGCGCGCCGAGCCGCACGAAGCGCGCCGCATCGCCTTCCGATTGCGCGGCGACCTTGCGCAGGGTGCGCAATGCCCGCCCGATCAACGGCCGCAGCGCGCGATAGCCGCGCAGGGAGCGCTCGGACAACCGGGCGTTGACCAGATAGGCGGGAACGCCGTGATCGCGGCAGGCGAACAGCAGGTTCGGCCAGAGCTCGGTTTCGACGATGAGCGCGACCTGCGGGCGGAAGTGGCGCAGGAAGCGACCGACCGCGCCGGTGAGATCGTACGGCAGGTAGACGTGCGCGACGCGATCGCCCCACAGCGCCTTCACCCGCTCCGAACCGGTGGGCGTGATCGTGGTCACCAGCACCCGTCGCTGCGGTCGATGACGCAGCAGGGCGTTGATCAGCGGCGCAGCGGCGTTCACTTCGCCGACGGAGACCGCGTGTACCCAGAGGTGGCCGTCGGCGTCGGCCGGCGCGGCGGCGCCGTAGCGCGCGTAGCGTTCGTGCCAGCGCAAGAGATAGGCGCGCTGGCGGAAGCCGCGCCAGATCAGGTGATAGACGGTGACCGGCAACAGCAGATACAGCGCGGCCGAGTACAGGCCGCGCAGGGTGTGTTCGACGACGCGCTCGAAGGTGCCAGCCCGCATCGGCACAGGATACCGGGTCGCGGCGCCGGCGGACGCGCGCGGCGCCCGTACAATGCGCGCATGCCGTTCGCCTTCGATGCCCCGCCGCCGCGTTCGCCCCGACACTGGCCCGTGTGGCTGGGCATCGCGGCGCTGGCGGCGATGGCGCGCCTGCCCTGGCCGGTGCAGCGCATGCTCGGGCGAGCGCTCGGGACGCTGCTGCGCTGGACGCTGCGCGATCGTCGCCGCGTCGCCGCCCGCAATCTCGAACTGTGTTTTCCCGATTCCCGTGAGCACGGACTCGATGCGCGCGCGCGCGACGTCCTGTTGCGCCGTCATTTCGCTGCGCTCGGCACGGCGCTGTTCGAATTCGGCCGCGCCTGGTGGGGATCGGTCGAACCGCAGCGGCGCGGTCTGGTCGTCGAGGGCGTCGAACACATCGAGGCCGCGCGCGCCGGCGGTCGCGGCGTGATCGTGGTTTCCGGCCATTTCACGACTCTGGAAATCTGCGCGCGGCTGGCCTGCGACCATGTGCCGCTCGCCGGCATGTATCGGCCCTACCCGCAACCGGCGATGGAATGGGCGGTGCTGCGCGGACGTTCGCGCTACGCCGCGGGCATGTTCGCCAAGGACGACGTGCGCGGCGTGGTGAAGCATCTGCGGCGCGGCGGCCTGCTGTGGTACGCGCCCGACCAGGATCCGAGCCGCGGCGAGAGCGTGTACGTGCCGTTCTTCGAACAGCCGGCGAAAAGCCTGACCTCGACCCATCAGCTGGCGCGGATGTCGGGCGCCGCGGTGGTGATGTTCGAACACGTCCGCCGCGACGACGGCGGCTATACCCTGCGGTTCCGGCCGGCGCTCGCGGATTTCCCGTCCGCCGACGCCGAGGCCGACACCGCGCGCGTGATCGGCGCGATCGAAACGATGGCGCGCGCCGCGCCGGAGCAGTACCTGTGGATCCACCGCCGCTTCAAGCGGCGTCCCGACGGAACGCGCGTCTACGACTGAGCCGTCGGCGGGTCGCGCCCGAGCAGGCTGCCCGCATACAGCGCCGCCAGCAGCAGGGTCGCGCCGCCCCAGAAGGTCGAATAGAACGCGAGATGCGTGTTGAACGGAAACACCGTAGCCGCCAGCGCCAGCATCGCCGGATACGCCGCATCGCGTGCGGCGGGCTCCGCGTAACGCCAGGCGCGCCGCGCCATCGCCAGGCCGGACAACCACAGCAGCAGGCCGACGATGCCGGTTTCGCTGAGGATCTCGAGCACGATCTGATGCGCATGGAAGGCCGGGCCGAGCCCCCAGGCGGCGAGCTTGCCGGGTTCGGGATCGCAGGCCGGGAAGGCTTCGCGGAAGCCGCGCGGACCCACGCCGTTGATCGGATGCTCGCGCGCCATGCACAGCGCGGCGCTCCAGATCCGGCCGCGTCCCGACAGGGCGCTGTCGACGCCGACCCGGTCCGCGGCGAGCGCGTCGGCGGTGCGCTCGATGCGTTCGCGCACCTGCGGCGAAGCGAACGACAGCGCCACGAGCGTCACCGCGCCGAAGGCGAAGACGCCGAGCAAGCGCTTCCAGCCCAGCAGCCGCCATCCGGACACCGACAGCACGAGGCCGTAGGTGATCCACGATGCGCGCGAGCCGGCGAGCACGATCACCGCGCCGACCAGCGCGGCGGAAACCAGCCAGCCGGGTTGGCCGAACCGCTTGCCGGCCGCGTGCAGCGCGAACGGCGAAAGACTCGCCAGCACCACGCCGAGCTTCAGATTGCATGGGCCGAGCACGCCGCCGAGACGGTCGAGCAGCAGATAGTCGTTGGCGTCGCAGTGCCGATGCCCGCTGATCGCGAACTTCAGCGCATCCATGCCCGCGAACAGCGGACTCGTCCCGCTCGCGGCCTGGATCAGGGCGTCCACGGTCCACGCGCCGACGATCGCGGCCAGACCGAGGAAGGTGATGCGGCGTCCGCGCGCATCGGCCACCGCCGCCGCGGCCAGCCACAGGAACGGCAGATAGCGCAGGTCGGCGGCGACTTCGCCGAGGGCGCGCGCGCGATCGACCGCGTCGATCGAGGCGAACAATTCCGGCAACCAGTAGGCGAAGAACAGGACGCTGGTCAGGGCCCAGGCATGGGCCCCGAGCAACGCGCCGCCGCCACGGAAACGCACGAACAACAGACGACCGATCGCGACCAGCGCGCCGAGCGCGAGCACCGCTTCGGCGATCCCCGGCGCCGGCCAGAGCGCGACGAAGGCCAGCACCCAGAACGGCGCCCAGCGCCAGCCGGGGGCCGTCTGCGACGCGAGGGCGTCGTCGCGCGGGAGGTCGGAGGTCGGAGTCATGCCGCGGCGGGATCCGGAATCAGTTCGCGATAACAGTCGAGGGTCGCGGCCTGCATCGCTTCGAGGGTGTAGCGCGACAGCCGCTGCGGCATCGTAACCGGTGCGTCTGCCGAAAGCAGCGCGCGCGCGGCACGATGCAGCGCCGCGGCATCGAACGTCGGCACCGCTCCGGCGGGCTGCAGTTCGCGCAGCAGTTCGCCGACGCCGCCATGGTCCCAGCCCGCGACCGGGCGACCCATCGACAATGCCTCGATCACGGTTCGGCCGAAGGATTCCGGCTTTCGCGAGACCTGCAGCACCAGATCGCTGGCGGCATAGGCCTCGGCGATGGCGGCGGTCGGCTCGGTCATCGCCACGACATCGGCCAGATCCCGACGGATGGCCTCGGCCTCGAGTTCGCCGAGATAGCGTTCGCGCCCCGGCTCGCGTGCGCCGGGCATCCACAGACGCGCATCGAGACCCTCGGCGCGCAACGCGGCGAGCAGGACCAACGCATCGGCATGGCCCTTCAGGCGCGTGCCGCGACCGGGCAGCAGCAGCAGCGGCCCGTCGCCGCCGAGCGCCGGATGCGCCTGGGCGATCCGGGCGCGCGCTGCGCGGTCGGGATGGGAGGCGCGCGGGAAGGCCCGCGGGTCGATGCCGCGCGGAATCACCCGCAGCTTCGCGGGATCGGTGTCCGGATAGTGGCGCAGGATGTAGTCGCGCACGGTGCCCGAGACGCAGATCACGCGCTCGCCGCGGGTCATGATCGCGCTGTAGCCAGATGGCGAATTCAGGCCGTGCACGGTGGTGACGAAACGCGGCCGCCGCGCCGCCGGCATCCCGCGCAGGGCGAGACGGGCCAGCCACGCCGGCAATCGCGAACGCGCATGGACGATATCGGCGTCGACCTCGGCGAACAGCGCGCGCAGGCGGCGGATATGGCGGAAGGTCAGGAGCGATTTGCGGCCGATATCGAGCGCGATGTGCTCCGCGCCGCAGGCTTCGAGGGGCGGCACCAGACGGCCGCCGGCGGAGACGACGACGGCGCGCCAACCGGCGCGGACCAGCACGTCCGCGATTTCGAGGGTGGAACGCTCGACGCCGCCCGAATGCAGCGCCGGCAACAGTTGCACGACGGTCGGGCGGCGCGACACGGCGCCGGCCTCGGCGTTCAATCGATCAGGACGTACTGCGCGCCGCAGTACGGGCACGTGGACGCGCCGCCTTCCGCTTCGATCGGCAGATAGACCCGCGGATGCGAGTTCCACAGCGCCATGTCCGGGGTCGGGCAGCTCAGCGGCAGATCGGCGCGGCGCACCTCATGGCGTTGCTGGGCGTTGGCTTGGGTCGGCTGGGCGGTCATGGCACGGTCTGTCCTGCGCGGAGCCGGCATTTTAGCCCAGTGCGCGCTCCGGGCGCCGTACGATGCGCGATTCCCCGTCGCGACGCACGCCGCCGCCATGACCGCCCCCATCGAGATCGTCGGACGCCAGAGCTCGCATTACACCCGGCAGGTCCGTCTGCTCGCCCACGAACTGGACATCGACTACGCCCTGCGGCCGATCCACGACCTGATGAGCGAGGATCCGGCCACGTTCGCCGGCAATCCGGCGCTCAAGCTTCCCGCCCTTCGCCAGGGCGATGTCGTGGTCTGGGGCAGCCGCAACGCCTGCCGTTGGCTGGCCGGGCAGGCGCCCGACGGCGTCGCCCGCGTGTTCTGGCCGGAGGAGGCGACCGCCCCGCTGTCGATGAACGCCCACGAATTGCTGGCGCACGCGATGAGCGCGCAGGTCGAAGTGGTGTTCCACGACATCGTCTCGAAACGTCCGCCCGACGCGACCTCGCGCAAGCGACGCGCCAGTCTGGTCGGCAGCCTCGCCTGGCTGGACGCGCATTGGGAGGCGTTGCGCGCGGAACTGCCGGCGACCCGGATCGCGCTGTTCGATCTCGGTCTGTTCGCGTTGCTGGAACATCTGCCGTTCCGCAACCCGCTCGACCTGTCGGCGATGCCGCGGCTGGTCGCGTTCGCGGACGCGTTCCGCCAGCGCCCGTCGGCGCAGGCCACACCGTATCGCTTCGACGCCCCGCCGCCGGAGACGACGACGGCCGGTTGACGCGCCGCAAACGCGAACGGGCCGCGCAGGCGGCCCGTCCGGACGACGCGGAGCGCGACTCCGCTTACTTCTGCGAGCCGTCCTGCGCCGCGGGCTTGGGCACGATCGCTTCGGTGGTGATCGACAGCGTCACTTCGTCGCTGACGTTCGGCGCGTACTTGCCGAGGCCGAAATCGGTGCGCTTGATGGTCGCGGTGGCGCTGAAACCCGCCGCCTCGCGCTTGGCCAGCGGCTGCACGCCGAGCTTGTTGATGGTCACGGCCAGGGTCACCGGCTTGGTGATGCCCTTGATGGTCAGGTCGCCGGTCACGCTGAGCTTGTCCTTGCCGGCCGACTTCACCGAGGTGCTGCGGAAGGTGACGACCGGATACTTCGCGGCGTCGAAGAAATCGTCGCTGCGCAGGTGATCGTCGAAATCCGGCACATGCGAATTCAGGCCAGACAGCGGCAGCGTGACTTCGACGCTGGACGCACCGACGTTCGCCGGATCGTAGACGATCTCGCCGTCGGCCTTGCCGAAGTGCGCGATCGGATTGGAGAAGCCGAAATGGCTCCAGCTGGCGACGACGTCGGTGTGGTTCGGATCGATCTTGTAGGTCAGCGGGGCGGCGAAGGCGGCGGTGGAGACCAGCGCGAGCGCGGCGGCGAGCAGGGTACGTTTCATCGTGACACTCCTTGCGGAAGACGGCGGTGGAGACGGGACAGAGAGGCGGCGGGACGCGGGACGGTTGCGCGGGGGATCACTCGATGCGGCAGGCTTCGTCGAAGCCCAGTCGCGGCGAGCGCGGGAAGATCGAGGCCGGATCGCCCTTGCCGAGATTGACGAGGAAATTGGAACGGATCGCGGTGCCGGCGAAGAAGGTTTCGTCGACCAAGGCGTTGTTGAAGCCCGACATCGGGCCGGCATCCAGGCCCAGCGCGCGCGCGGCGAGGATCAGGTACGCGCCCTGCAGGCTGCCGTTGCGCAGGGCGACGGTTTCCAGCGCCGCTTCGGGCTTGCCCGCGAACCACGAGCGCGCGTCGGTATGCGGGAACAGCACCGGCAGCTTGTCGTAGAAGGCCATGTCGTAGCCGACGACGACCGTGACCGGCGCGGCCAGGGTCTTGTCGCGGTTGCCGGCGTCGAGGGCCGGCGCGAGCCGCGCCTTGGCCTCGGGCGAACGCAGGAACACGAAGCGCGCGGGGCCGGCGTTGGCCGCGGTGGGACCCCATTTCACGAGATCGTAGAGCCGCTGCAGGGTGGCATCGTCGATTTTGCCGGAGAAGGCGTTGTAGGTGCGTGCGGTCCGGAACAACTGGTCCAGTGCGGTGTCGTTGAGCGAGGAGAACATCGGCGAGGGTCCCGGCGTGTGAAGATGTTGGCGAGGCGGCAGTGTAGAGTCCGCGCGCCGACGTGACACCCGCACGGCAGGAACGTATCGAGTCAAATCCGGAACGATGAGCAGGTCAACAGCCGATTCGGCACAAATTTGCGCTCTCAGCGATGGTCTGGCCGGGAATGCGCGGCAAGCGGAGGCGCTGGCCGCCGCACTCGCCGGCGCCCGCAGGCTCAGCGCCTTCCGGCTCGCCCCACGCGCTCCGTGGCGCTGGGTCGCACCGCGACGCGGCCCCGGCTCGGCCGCAGCGTTCGGTCGCGACTTCGCCGCCCTGCTCCATGCGCCTCCGGCGATCGCGGTCGGCTGCGGACGCCAGGCCGCGCTCGCCACCCGCCTGTTGCGCCGCCGCGGCGCGACCGCCGTGCAGATCCTCGACCCGCGGATCGGATCGGCGCACTGGGACCTGGTGATCGTGCCCGAACACGACCGCCTGCGTGGGACCAACGTGATTCCGATGCTCGGCAGCCTACATCCGGTGGACGACGTGTGGCTGGCGCAGGCGCGGCGCGACTTCGCCGCCTTCGCGGAGTTGCCCAGGCCGCGGACCGCGGTGCTGCTCGGTGGCAGCAGCGCGCATGCCCGCTTCAATCGCATGAGTTTCGAGGTCCTGGCGGCGAAGCTCGAAGCGGTGCTGGCGCAGGACGGCGGCAGCCTGCTGCTCACGACCTCGCGGCGGACCGACCCCGAACTGATCTCGGCGCTCGCCCATCGCTACGACGAAACGCCGGGCGTGGTCTGGCGCAGCGAACGCGACGGCTACAACCCCTACGCCGGCCTGTTGGCCTGGGCCGACCGCATCGTCTGTTCCCCGGATTCGGTGAACATGATTTCCGAAGCCTGCGCCACCCGGGTGCCGGTGTTCGTGTTCGACCCGGCGCGGGTCCGGGGCCGGCCGCGGGCCTTCCTCGACGCCCTGCTCGCCCGCGGGCGCATCCGCGCCATGGACGCGCGCCTCGCGCCCTACGAGGTCGAGCCCCTGCGCGAAACCGCACGGGTCGCGGCGCTGGTGCGCGAACGACTGGAACCGCCTTCGGCCGACGCATGACGCGGTCCGGGCCCGGTATCGCCGGCCTGCCCGCCTTCGACCGGGCTCGCCAAGACGAAGCCTCTTCGACCGGGCCCTCTCGGATCAGGCCCAGTCGTCGATGCGGTCGTCGTCGAGACCTTCGTCGACCGGCGCCGGCGCGCGTCGACCTCCCCGGGCGACGAGACCCAACGCCAGCGCGCCCGCGGCGACCACCGCCAGCATCGGTCGCTTCTTCAGGGCGCGCAGCGCGCCGAGGGCGGCAGCGGCCAGCCAGGGTCGGCCGGTGATCGTGCCGGCGAGCAGCCCCAGCCAGTCGCGCCGTCCGCGCAGGGCGGCGCCCAGCGTGCCGGCGGCACCGGCGAAACTGCGCAGCCGGCGCGTGTCCGTACGCAGGTCGCGCATCGCGGCCGCGACGTCCGCACGTTCGACCTGCGCGCGCATGCGCAGGAGTTCCATCCGCAGTTCGCGCATCCGGGCCTGATCGTTCATTCGGCGTCGTCCTCGTCCGTCGTGCGCCCCGCCGCGAGCAACGCGGCGCGATCCGCGGACAACTCGCGCAGGGTTTCCGAGAGCACCGGCGGCGCGTTCGCGACTTCCGTGGACAGCCTGCGGAACAGCCACAGCGCCAGCAGCGCGTAGACGCCCGCCGGCACGGCGAGCGCGATCCAGCCCAGCCGCGGCCACAGCAGCACCGCGAAGAGCGCGGTGCCGGCGAACAGGGCCAGCAACGCCAGCACCGCCACGGCGAGCGCCAGTACGATCCAGCGGATCAGCTGGGCGCGGGTCTGCGCCAGTTCGAGCGAGGCGAACTCGGCGCGCGACACCAGCAGGGCGACCGTGGCCGTCGACAGACGGCGCACGGCGGCGAACGGCGACGCCATGGCGGCGGTCAGCGCCGGGAAACGAGCAGGCCGACGAGGAAGCCCACGCCGGCGGCGACGCCGACCGCACCCCACGGGTTCTCGCGCACGAAATCGTCGGTGGCGCGGGCCGCGGCCTTCGTGTTGGCGGCGACCGCGGACTGCGCGTCGTGCAGACGCTGCTTGGCTCGACCCAGCGCTTCCGCGGCGCGCGAGCGCAGCGCCTGCGCGCGCTCGCCGGTGGCGCCAGCGGCCTCGTCGAGCATCGCTTCGACATCCTCCAGCACGACCTTGGCGTCGGTGACGAGCTGCTCGGTATCCAGATAGTGGTTCTTCGACATCGACGTTCTCCATTCGGTTGGAACAGTGGATTGAAGGTGGACTTGCAGTGGACTGGATGCGACCCGGAACGACTCCCCATCTTCAGCATACGCCGCCCGGCGGCCTCCGTCCTGACCCGCGTCAAACCCGCGGCGTCCTGCACGGCGGGTCGGTCATGCTGCACGCCCCCGCCCCGCCGAAGGCCCCGGCTCAGCGCAGTCGCGCGGTCAGGAACGCGGTCGTCGCCGCGACGCTCTCCGCGTCGTGCTCGAGCAGGTAGTCGACCACCAGTTCGACCAGATCGCCGCGACTGCGTTCGTGCATCTCCAGCGCCCGTTCGATCCGACCGAACAGGACCTTGCCGCTGACGTCGGCGCCGGGGCAATCCTGCCGATAGTCGCGCACCAGGTCCGACAGCACGAGCTTCGGCAGCAGGTAGTCGTTGAGCCGGCGATGGAACGCGGGATCGAGACGGTCGACCAGCCGCGCCTTGAGGAACTTCTCCAGACTTGTCACCGGGAGGAATTCGATGTCGCCGAGGATCGACGGACCGAAGCGCGCGGCGTAGCGCGGCACGTCCGCCTGGATGTCGCGATCGAGGACGGCGACGACCTGCACCGGACGACCGAGCACATTGTTGACGGTCACGTCGTTCAGCAGCCGGATCACGTTCTGCCAGTCGCCGCAGGGCAGCACATGCACCAGCTTGTTGTCGCGCAGCCGCAGCCGGTTGAGCATGCGGTCGACCATGCGCTTGCCCAGATCGTCCTCGACCAGCACCACGCTGTCGTAACCGACGTGGTCGTAGACGATCTTGGTCGCGTAGAAGGGATGGCAGGGATGCACGACCTCGATCGAATCGTCGGCCATCCGCTCCAGGAAGAAGGTGTTCTGCGGCCCGGCCTCGCGGATCAGTTCGACCGAATGGGTGCCGAAGTAGATCGCCATGTTGTATTCGATCGCGACCCGGCGCATCAGCGCGATCAGCCGTACCAGCGAGGCCGGATGCAGCGCGAATTCGATCTCGTCGAGCAGGAAGATGCACGGCTTGTTGACGTTGCCGCGGTCGCGGATGCGCAGGTCGACCGAGTGCAGGATCGTGATCAGCAGGTTCTCGCCGGTGGACATCTGCGGCTTGCCGATCAATTCGCCGTTGCGGCGATGGAAATAGGGCGGCGCCTTGAAACCGTACTTGCGGTAGGAGACGTCCTCGGCCAGGGTGAACAGCTGCGGGTAGCGATGACGATCGTTGTGCAGGATCAGGCCGAGCTGTTCGCGCACGAACGGGCTGCTCTCGACGAAGTCGGCAGGATCGACGGCCGCGAGCTTGCCGATGGTGTCGAAGCTGTTTTCCTTGAAGCGGTTGCCGTAGATCAGGCTGCCTTCGTAGAACCCCTTGATCTGGATCCCGCCCCGCAGTTTCCATGCGCGTCCGTCGGCGCGCAGCGAATAGCGTTCGGCGCCGAACCGGGCCTCGATGCCCGCATCCGGGACCGAGGGCTTGCCGAAATAGCGCTCGTAGCGGGTGCGGAAGAACACGGTGGCCACCGCCGCCAGCAGCGTGCTCTTGCCGGCGCCGTTCTGTCCCGCGATCGCGTAGATGCCGCGCTTGAGCGGCAGGTCGATGCGCAGTCGCGCGATCGACTTGAGGGACTGGATCTCGACTTCGAGGATGGGGTCTTTCATTCGTCTTCTTTCATGCGTCGGCGTTCATTCGGTGGCGTTCATTCGGCGACGTGAGCGGAAGCGGGGATCTGGCGGGCGTCCGCCGGGACGAGGGCGTCGCAGGCGTCGCGCACCCGCGCGCGCGCGACCTCCAACGCGGCGGTCGGGGTCGCGATCCGCGCCCGACGGTCCAGCGTACAGGCCAGGCCGGCATCGAGCAGCGTCGCATGGGCCTCGCGCAGCGCGGCGGCGGCTTCGGCGTCGAGCGCGCCCGACGCCAGCAGCGCCGCGATCAGGCCCGGGGTGTCGCGCGGCGCCGACAACGCAGGATGACGCGCCGCTTCGCGCAGGACGAGGTACTGGACCAGGAATTCGAGATCGACCAGACCGCCCTCGCCCTGCTTCAGATCGAAACGGTCTTCGGCGGAACGATCCAACTCGGCGCGCATCCGCGCGCGCATCGCGGCGACATCCGCACGCAGCGTTTCCGGGTCGCGGGGTCGGCCCAGAATCTCGCCGCGCAAGGCCTCGAAACGGTCGCGCAGCGGCGCATCGCCGGCGATCGCCCGGGCACGGATCAGGGCCTGATGCTCCCAGGTCCAGGCGCGCTGGCGCTGGTAATCCTCGAAACTGGCCAGGGTCGACACCAGCAGCCCCTTGGCGCCGTCGGGACGCAGGCGCACGTCCACATCGTAGAGCCGACCGGCGCCGGTCGGCGCACCGAGCAGGGCCACGATCTTCTGCGCGAGGCGAGCGCTCCAGCGCGGCGCATCGAGCGGCCGCGCACCGTCGGAGACCGCATCGGCCGCTGCGTCGTAGACGAACACCACGTCGAGATCGGAACCGAAACCGAGTTCGCCGCCACCGAGGCTGCCGTATCCGAGCACCACGAAACGGAAGTCCTCGATGCGACCGTGTTGGGCCTCCAGTTCGCGCAGGGCGATCCGGTAGACCGCATCCAGCATCGCATCCGCCAGCGCGGCCAGCAGGCGCGCTGCGTCGACCGCGTCCACGCGGCGATCCAGCGCGGCCAGGGCGATGCGGAAACTCAGGGTTTGCCGGGCTTCGTTGAGCACCACGAGCGCCGCTTCGGCGTCGTCCTGCTGCAATGCGGGGGCGCAGGCGGCGACGAACTCCTCCGCGCGCGGCAACGGCCCCGCGACGCGGATGTCGAGCAGCTCGTCGAGCAGCAGCGGATGCGCGGCGAGGCGATCGCCCAGCAATGCGCTGCGCGCGAGCGTGTCGACCAGTCGCGACAGCGCCGCGGGCTGTTCGTCGAGAAGCGCGAGATAACTGGCGCGGCGCAGGATCGCCTGCAACAGCGCCAGCGCGCGCCGCAGCGCAGGCGCCGGGTCCGCCGATCCGGCCACGCCCGCCAGCAACGCCGGCATCAGGCGATCGAGCCGTGCGCGCGATGCGTCCGAAAGATCGCGCACTCCCGGCGCGCGCGCGAAATCGCGCAGCGCGCGATCGGCCTCCTCGGCCGGGGCGAAACCGGCCGCACGCAGAGGCTCTGCATCCTCCCCCGCCTCGCCGTCGCGCAGCGCGCGCCAGTACGCGACCAGCGCATCCGGCTGGGCCTTGCGGGTGCGCGGCGCGAGCAGGGCATCGAATTCGCGGGACACCCGCTCGCGATGCGCCTGCAGGCGCGCGTACAGCGCCGCCCAGTCGGCTTCGCCGAGCCCGATCGCAAGACGCGCGCGTTCCAGCGGATCGTCCGGCAACCGCTGGGTCTGCGCATCGCGCAGCATCTGCAGCCGGTTTTCGAGCGCGCGCAGGAAACGATAGGCCGCGATCAGCGCGTCGCGGGCCTCGGCGTCGAGATGCCGCGCTTCGCACAGGGCGCGCAGCGCAGGCTGCAGACGGCGTTCGCGCAGCGCCGGCTCGCGACCGCCGCGGATCAACTGCAGCGCCTGCGCCAGGAACTCCACCTCGCGGATGCCGCCAGGACCGCGCTTGATGTCGTCGACCAGATCGCGCCGCGCGACCTCCGCGGCGATGCTCGCCTTCATTTCGCGCAGGCCGTCCAGCGCACCGTAGTCCAGATAGCGCCGGTAGACGAACGGCCGCAGCGCGTCGAGGAAACGCGCGCCGGCGTCGAGATCGCCCGCGACCGGGCGTGCCTTCTGCCAGGCGTAGCGCTCCCAGTCGCGACCTTCGCGCTGGAAATACTGTTCCATCGCCGCGAACGACAGGGCGATCCGCCCGGCGCTGCCGAACGGCCGCAGGCGCAGATCGACGCGATGGCAGAACCCATCGGCGGTCACCTCGTCGAGCAGCTTCGCCAACTGCTGGCCGAGCCGCGCGAAGTAATCCTCCGCGGCGAGCGGACGCGCGCCGTCGCTCTCGCCCGGATGTTCGAAGGCGTAGACCAGGTCGATGTCGGAGCTGAAATTCAATTCGCCGCCGCCCTGCTTGCCGAGGGCGAACACCACCAGCCGCACCGGCGCGCCGTCGGCCGCGCGCACGACCCCGAACCGCCCCGCGAACTCGCGCTCCAGCGCTTCCAGCGCGCACTGCAGGCACGCATCGGCCAGCGCGGTCGTGTCGGCGAGGGTCCGGTCGAGATCGTCCAGTCCATGCACGTCGCGCCAGATCAGCCGGACCGACTCGGCCTGGCGCCAGCGGCGCAACAGGGCCGGCCAGTCGCCGCGCCCTTCCGGCGTCAGCGCGGGCGGCGGAAGCGGATCGCCCCCGTCGTCGGCGAGCAGACGGGACAGCAGGGCCGGTTGGCGCAGACAGACGTCCACCGCGAAATCGCTGGCGACGGCCAATGCGCGGATGCGCGCATCCACGACTTCCCCGGCGGGCAGATCGGGGAGTCCCGCGCGCAGACGCGCGAGCGCGCGTTCGGCGAGCGCGGATACGTCGGCGTCGAGGGATTCGGAGTCGTCCATCGCGGGATTGTCTCATCGCCCGTCGTCCGGCCGCTGACGACACGGCGCCGGAACGCGCCGGAAGATCCGCGGACCCGCGCGGCCGGCAATAAAAAAGCCCGCCCCGGTCGAACCGGTAGCGGGCTTGCTCCCTCCCCCACGTCGGGATGCGCGGGCATCGTGAAGGAAGCGTTAGGACAAATCACGCTGCGGTGCAAAAAAGAACCCTGTAGTTCATTAAAACCGGTATTCGGCCGGTCCGATCGGGGCGTGCCCGTTGCTCATGCGCCCGTTCCTGACCTGCCCCTTCCCGCCCCCGTTACCCAGGGCTCCTTTCCGGTCTGCGCGCCGGTGCGCCTGACCGTTGCGCGGGACGCGGTGCGTTGACCCTTGCACGCCCTGCCATTCGCGCAGGAGACCGAGGCTCCCATGGCGATCCCCACGCTCGACATCCAGTTCCGCGCCACCGGCATGCAGACCATCCAGGAAGGCGATGGCAGCGGCATGGCGGAACCATATCTGTGGACGGTGTTCCTGAAATTCGACGGCGACACGATCACGCAGCGCGACGACGACCCCTTCAGACTCGCGGGAACCCCCGGTTTCGCGTTCGGACAAGGCAGCCACAACAACCTGATCGGAACGCCGGTGGATGCCGGGATGCCGCTCCTGATTCCGCAATCGGTCGGGACATGGAACACCTCGCTGCGCTCGATGCGGTTCGACATCCTCGGAGAGGCGATCGAGCTTCCCGGCGTGATCGCGGCCATCCTGATCCTGATGGAAGAGAACGCGGTCACCGACGCCGCGATCGAAGTCGGACACCAGAAGCTCAACGCGTTCATCCAGACCGAGGTCACCGATTTCATCCACGCGCTGGACCTGCTCGACGTGTTCATCAAGGCCAACGAACGCGCGGACTTCCAGAACATCCCGATCGAAGCGGCGCTCCGCGACGAGTTGATCGCCCGTTTCGAAGGCCTGAAGGAGCGTCTGGTCGGAGATGCCGAAGGCGTGATCCGGGAAGCGGTGACCGGCGAGCAGGGGTTCTTCGAGAACCTGGCCTCGTTCTTCGACGGCGACGAACTGATCGACGCGGAGCTGGTCTTCTTCGACCAGAGCCAACTCGCCGAAGCGATGGACCAGGAAATCCCCTTCGAGGTCACGCTGCGGATCGAAGGCGTTTTCCCGCAGGGCGGCGGGCTCGGCGGCGACGGCGAACCGCATTACACCCTCCACGGGCATGTCCGCGGCGAACAGCACATGCAGCCGATCAAGGACAACGATCTGCCGGCGGCCCCCCGGCTCGAAGTCTCCTGCGTGCGCAAGCGCTGGAGCAAGACCCACCGCGTCGACTACATCACCACCATCGGCGGCACGCACGAGGGCACGCCCTGGCGCGCGACGCGCCCGGCGGCCATCGCGCTGATCAAGTCCGGCCTGAAGACCTTCTTCACCCGATCGCCGGACGGAAGCGAAACCGAAATCCGGGTCCGCCTCAACGACGAGATCGGCCACGAATTCCTGGCGACCGACGCCAACAACTTCGAGGAAGACAACCTGCTCAGCCTCGGCCATTGCGAATGGGCGATCGCCGACTGAAGCGCGGAACGCCTTTCCTCAAAGAAAAACCCCGCATTCCTGCGGGGTTTTTCGTAACGCGGAACAGCGGAGGGACGGATCAGAAATCCATGCCGCCCATGCCGCCCATGCCGCCGCCCATGCCGCCGGCGGCCGGCTCGTCCTTCTTCGGCGCTTCGGCGACCATCGCTTCGGTCGTGATCATCAGACCGGCGATCGAAGCCGCGTTCTGCAGCGCGGTGCGGGTGACCTTGGTCGGATCCAGGATGCCGGCCTCGACCATGTCGACGAATTCGCCGGTGGCCGCGTTGTAGCCGTAGTTGCCCTTGCCTTCCTTCACCTTGTTGACGATGACCGACGGCTCTTCGCCGGCGTTGGTCACGATCTCGCGCAGCGGGGCTTCCATCGCGCGCAGGGCGATCTGGATGCCGTGGTTCTGGTCTTCGTTGATGCCCTTCAGATCTTCGACCGCGGCCTTGGCGCGGATCAGCGCGACGCCGCCGCCCGGGACGATGCCTTCTTCCACGGCAGCGCGGGTGGCGTGCAGGGCGTCCTCGACGCGGGCCTTCTTTTCCTTCATTTCGATTTCGGTCGAGGCGCCGACCTTGATCACGGCCACGCCGCCGGCGAGCTTGGCGACGCGCTCCTGCAGCTTCTCGCGATCGTAGTCGGACGAGGTCTCTTCGATCTGGGCCTTGATCTGCTTGATGCGGGCCTGGATGCCGTCGGCGGCGCCGGCGCCGTCGATGATCGTGGTGTTTTCCTTCGAGACCTGGATCTTCTTGGCGCGGCCGAGATCCTTGATCGTGGCCTTCTCGAGCGACAGGCCGACTTCTTCGGAAATCACGGTACCGCCGGTGAGGATCGCCATGTCTTCCAGCATCGCCTTGCGACGGTCGCCGAAGCCCGGGGCCTTCACGGCGCAGACCTTGACGATGCCGCGGATGGTGTTGACGACGAGGGTCGCCAGGGCTTCGCCCTCGACTTCTTCCGCCACGATCAGCAGCGGCTTGCCGGCCTTGGCCACGCCTTCGAGGACGGGCAGCAGGTCGCGGACGTTCGAGATCTTCTTGTCGTGCAGCAGGATGAACGGATCGTCGAGTTCCGCCGACATCGACTGCTGGTTGTTGATGAAGTACGGCGACAGGTAGCCGCGGTCGAACTGCATGCCCTCGACGACGTCGAGTTCGTTGTCCAGACCCGAGCCTTCCTCGACCGTGATCACGCCTTCCTTGCCGACCTTCTTCATCGCGTCGGCGATGATGTTGCCGATCGACTCGTCGCTGTTGGCCGAGATCGTACCGACCTGGGCGATCGCCTTGTCGTCGGCGGTCGGCTTGCTGATCGCCTTCAGCTCGGCGACGGCGGCCACGACGGCCTTGTCGATGCCGCGCTTGAGGTCCATCGGGTTCATGCCGGCGGCGACCGCCTTCATGCCCTCGCGGATCAGCGCCTGGGCCAGCACGGTCGCGGTCGTGGTGCCGTCGCCGGCGTTGTCGGAGGTCTTGGAGGCGACTTCCTTCACCATCTGCGCGCCCATGTTCTCGAACTTGTCGGCCAGTTCGATCTCCTTGGCGACGGACACGCCGTCCTTGGTGATCGTCGGGGCGCCGAAGCTCTTCTCGAGCACGACGTTGCGGCCCTTCGGACCGAGGGTGGCCTTCACGGCATTGGCGAGGACGTTGACGCCGCGGACCATGCGGACGCGGGCGTCTTCACCGAAACGGATATCTTTGGCAGCCATTGCGATAACTCCGGAATTTTGTGTGGTTTCGTAGGGCGGGCTCGGGCCCGCCGTCACGGGATGTCTGTTCGCGTCGCGCGCGGGTCGGAGCGGTTTCGATCGTTGCGGCCCGCATCGGGGGCGTCGCAACGGCGGGCTCGAGCCCGCCCTGCGCACCGCTTCGATCAACCGACGATCGCGAGGATGTCGTCTTCCTTGATGACCTTGTATTCGACGCCGTCCTGCTTGTAGGCCGAACCGGCGTACTGGCCGTAGATGACCTTGTCGCCGACCTTGACCTTCGGCGCGCGGGTGCCGCCGGTGGCGTCGATGAACTTGCCCTCGCCGACGGCGACGATTTCGCCCTTGGTCGGCTTTTCCTTGGCGGCGTCGGGGATGATGATCCCGCCGGCGCTGGTTTCTTCGGCTTCGATCGGCTTGACGACCACGCGGTCGTAGAGCGGCTTGAGATTCATGAGAACCCTCGCAAGTGATTGATTGGTGGAGAAAAGGCCGGCGATTTTAGCAGTCTCCCGCCGGGAGTGCCAAAACCGCGGGCAAAACAACCCCGGCAAGCCGGGACCGGGGGGAGATGGGGAGGGGTTCCGGGGGTTTCAAGGGGCGGGGAACGTCCGACCGCACGGGGCTCCGGCCGATCCTTCGGAGCCCGCCTGCGCCCCGAAAGCGAAAGGGCGACGGATCGCTCCGTCGCCCTTCGTCTTTTCTTCCGACCCGGCGCGGACGCCGGGTCGGGGACGACTCGCCGGGATCAGAACCGGTAGTCGGCGCTGACGTACCAGAACGAACCGGGCAGATCGTAGGTGCCGGCGTCGTAGCCGTTCAGCGAGCAGCCCAGGCACACCGGCGGTTCCTTGCCGAACACGTTGTTGCCGCCCAGCGAGAGCTTGAGGCCTTCCAGCGTGAACGCGTTCTTCCACGAGAACTGCACGTCGTGGTAGGTGGTCGCGCCGAGCTTGTTGAAGGCGACGCCGTCGCAGCCCGGCAGGCCTTCGACGCCTGCGCAGCTTTCCTTGACGCTGTCGATGTAGCGGGTGTTCAGGCCGATATCGAAGTTGCCGCGGTGCCAGCCGAGCTGCAGGTTGCTCTGCCACTCGGGGATGGCGCTGTCCGCGACTTCGATGCCGACCTGGCGCGACGAGACGTTGCCGGCGGCATCGACCGCCTGGTAGTCGTTGACGAAGGTCGTCTGGAACGAGGCGCTGAGGCTGCCGAAGCTCCAGTCCGGGCTGAGCCAGTTCACCTTGAGATCGACGCCGTCGGTCTCGATGCGGCCCAGGTTGGACAGGAAGTTGTTCGGCGGATTCAGGTCGCCGCTGGAGATGCGGGTGAACGGCGCGCAGGCGGGGCCGGTGCCGTTCTGCGCGATGTAGCACGCATCGAGCAGGGCCTGGAGATCGTTGGCCTGCACCGCGCCGTCGATCTCGTGGTTGTAGTAGCTCAGCTCGAAGTCGAGCTTGCGCGACCACGAGGCGTTTTCGGCCCAACCCGGGCTGTAGACCACGCCGAGCGTCCAGCTGTCGGACTCTTCCGGCTCCAGGTTCGGATTGCCGCCGGTGAAGGTCGTGATCTGGGTGTTCGCCTGCTCGAAGTTGTCCGGCACGCCCGCGGCGACGCAGGCCGCCTCGAGACCCGGGGTCACGCCGTTGCCGCGATTCACGACCGGCGCATTGGTCGGGCCGCAGGGATCGACCAGGGTCGCGCCGAACTGGGTCAGACCGTACAACTCGCCGAGGTTCGGGGCGCGGAAGCCCTGCGAGTAGGTGCCGCGGACGACGAGATCCTCGATCGGCTGCCAGCGGAAACCGGCCTTGCCCGTGGTGGCGCTGCCGAAGGTCGAGTAGTCCGACCAGCGCAGGGCCGCGGTGAGGTCGAGGGTCGCGAGCACCGGGAAGTTGAATTCGCCGTAGACTTCGGTGACGTCGTAGGTGGCCGAGATCGCCGCCGCGAACGAGTCCTGCGACTCGCCGGTCTGGCGCAGCGGATCCGGATCGAAATCGCCCTTGTAGCGACGGTATTCGGCGCCGGCGGCGAAGCCGGCCGAACGATCGCCGATCGAGAACAGATCGCCGGTCAGGTTGAACGAGAAGATGTCCAGGACCTGGGTGCTGGCGTCGCGCTGGTCGGTGACGATCCAGTCGATCATCTGCCGGGTGAACGGACGACCCTGACCGCCGAAGATATCGAGCGGCGTGCAGCCCGGGGTCGCGGCGCAGACCGCCGGATCGCCGAGCGCGGTGCGGATGTGGGCGATGTTGTAGCCGTTGGTGAAGCGCTGCGTGGCCGAGTTGCGGGTGTGGACGTAGTTGGCGTCCCAGCCGAAGCTGCGGCCGCCGATGTCGAGCAGACCGTCGAGACCGACGTTGAAGTACCAGGTGTCGACGTTCTGTTCGAACACGCGCGGGCCGACTTCCACCGGACGACGGCCGATGAACAGGAAGTTGCCGCCCGGACCCGCGTTCAGCGCGATGCCGAACGGATTGAACGGATGGTTGGCCGGGATCGAGATGGTGTCGGCGATGCCGCCGGTGCCGGCGCCCGGGCCGACGAAGATCGGTTCCGGTGCGGCCTGGTTGGTCGACTGGCGATTGTTGAACAGGCCCTTGATGTGCAGGCGGGTGTTGTCGCTCAGGTCGATGTTGATGTTGGCGAACAGCGACTTGCGCTCGCTGGGCGTCAGCAGCAGGTTGTACGGCGCGAAGTTGAAGCGATCCGAACTGGTGAACGGATGGTAGGTGCCGCCGCTCGGATTGCCCGGCACGAACACCGGCGTGGTGGTGCCGTTGTTCAGCGTGATGTTGTAGTACTGCGCCGGATTGGTGGCGTCGCCGCAGAAACCCGGGGTCCCGACCGGAATGGCCGGATCGCAGAAACGGAAGCGGCCCTGCGGGGTACCGGAGCTGCCGAAATCCAGGCCGCCGCCCGGAACCGGGAACGAGGACTGGTCCCAATCGCCTGAGCTGATCGGGTCCTGGTCGAAGTAGCTGGCGCCGAACACGCCGGTCCAGCCGTCGCCGCCGGTGCCGAAGGTGAACGAACCTTCGGTGGTTTCGCCGCCGCGGCTGTATTCGCCGTAGTAGAGGTGGGCTTCGTGGCCCGAGAAATCCTTGCGGGTGATGATGTTCACCACGCCGGCGATGGCGTCGGAGCCGTAGATCGCCGAGGCGCCGTCCTCGAGCACTTCGACGCGCTCGATGATCGCCAGCGGAATGGTGTTGAGGTCGGCGCTGCCGCTGACGCCGGAGGCCGAGGATTCGTTGACCCAGCGGATGCCGTCGACGAGGACGAGCACGCGCTGCGAGCCGAGGTTGCGCAGGTCGACCTGGGCGGAACCGGCGCCGATGCCGCCGCCGTCCGGCGGATAGCCGAAGTTGCCCGAGGAGTTGAACTTGGCGTTCAGGGCCTTGCCGCTGGCGGTGAGCTGCTGCAGGAGTTCGCCGACGCTGGAGACGCCGCTTTCCTGGATCTTGGCGCGGTCGATGACCTGCACCGGCTGGGCGGTGACGGCGTTGCTCTGCTTGATGCGGGAGCCGGTGACACTGATGGTGTCGAGGGTGTTCTCGTCCTGCGGGGCGTCCTGCGCCGCGGCCATGCCGGGCAGCGCGAGGAGCAACGTCAGGTGGACGGCGGCCGTCAGGCGATTACGGCGCAGCTTGCTCATGTACGTTCTCTCCATTGTTTTAATTGGGTCGTGACGCAAAGCCACCGCCGTCGGCCCCCTCCTTGGGCGGTATCACGACTTTGTAAACAAAATGTGAAGCCGCGGCAAGGTGCCGGCTGTCCCTCGGCCTTCCGGCAGGGGGCTCGAAGACCCCATCCGGCGCCCTGGGCTATAGTCGCGGCCATGCGAATCCCCCATTTGTGCGTTGCCGCAATCCTGTTCGCGGTACTGGCGCCCACCGCGTGCCGGGCCCAAAGCGATACCCCTTCCGCCCTGGCGCGCGCGCGCGCCGCGCTCGACGCCGCCGAACGCGGCGATCGCGAGGCCGGGACGCTGCCGGCCGATCACCCGCTGGCCGGCTGGGCCGAGTTCGCCCTGTTGCGCCGCGACATCGACACGCTGTCGAGCGACGACGGCAGGGCCTTCCTCGCTCGCTATCGTGGCCAGGTCGTGGCCGAAAACTTCCGCGAACAATGGCTGGCGGCCCTCGCGCGGCGCGAGGACTGGCCGACGTTCCGCGCGGTGTGGTCGGACGGGATCAAGAGCACCGCCCTGCGCTGTGCCGAACTCGATGCCCGGCAGGCGCTCGGCGCGACCGACGCCGACTGGACCGCCGACGCCCAGGCCCTGTGGCGCAGCACCGGAAAATCGCTGCCGAACGACTGCGACGCGCCGATGTCGGTGCTCGCGGCGCGCGGGGGCCTGCCGCCGGCGCTGCGCTGGGAACGGATCGAAAAGGCCGCCGCCGAAGGCCAGCCCGGCGTGATGCGCGCCGCCGCGCGCGGATTGCCGGCCGAGGAATTCGCGCTGGCCAACGACTACGCGGCATTCGTCGAATCGCCGCACGACCGCGCGCGCTCCTGGCCGAAGACCGCGCGCAGTCGCGCGATCGCGTCCTACGGCTTGGCGCGTTACGCCAAATCGCAACCGGCCGCCGCCGAAGCGCGGCTGCCGGCCTTCGCCGAAGCGCTGGGCATGGACGATGCCGAGCGCGGGCGCGCGCTGTATCAGATCGCGCTGTGGACGGTGGCCTCGTACGGGCCCGAATCCGCACGCCGGTTGGCGGCCGTGCCCGATGTCGCCTACGACGACAAGCTGCACGAGTGGCGCGTGCGAGAGGCGATGGCGCGTTCCGATTGGCGCGGCGCGCTGGCGGCGATCCGCAAGATGGGCGACACCGACATCGGGCGGAAGATGCGCCGGGACGCGCGCTGGCGCTATTTCGAGGCGCGACTGCTGGAAATGGCCGGCGACAGGGCCAATGCCGACATCCTCTATCGCGACGCCGCCACCAAACCGGAATTCCACGGCTTCCTCGCCGCCGATCGCATCGGCGCGCCCTACGCGCTGTGCCCGTGGACGCCGAAGACCGAGCCCGCCGCCAAGGCCGCGCTGGCGCGCGACCCGGCGCTGGCGCGGGCGATGCTGCTGTACCGGATCGAACGCGGCGCCTGGGCCGAACGGGAGTGGAGCGACGCCCTGTCGCGATTCACGCCCGAGCAACGGCGGATCGCGGTCGACATCGCCCAGGACAACGGCTGGTTCGATCGCGGCGTGTTCGGCCTCGTCAACGTCGGCGGAAAGTCCTATCCGGACGAACTGCGGCTGTACGAACTGCGCTTCCCGCTGCATCACGACAGCGTGATCCGCCGGGAAGCGGCGAAGCACCGCATCGACCCGACCTGGGTCGCGGCCGAGATCCGCGCCGAAAGCGTGTTCAACCCGAAGGCGCGCTCCCACGCCGACGCGCGCGGGCTCATGCAGGTCCTGCCGAGCACCGGCGCCGGACTCGCGAAACGTCTCGGCCTGCCGTGGCGCGGCGGCGAGAGCCTGTACGAGCCCGAGTTCAACATCCAGCTCGGCACCGCCTACCTGCGCGAACTGGAGGACAAGTACGGGATGGCCTACGTCGCCATCGCCGCCTACAACGCCGGTCCCGGCCCGGTGGCGCGCTGGCAGTCGCAGCGCCCGGCCATGGACGCGGACTTCTGGATCGAGACGATCAGCTACAAGGAAACGCGCGACTACGTCGCCCGCATCCTCGCCTTCAGCGTGATCTACGACTGGCGGCTCAACGGTCGCGCGATGCCGATCACCGATCGCCTCGCCGGACGCATCGTGGACACGCGCAAGTCATTCGTCTGTCCGACGCCGCCGGAATCGCCGTCGACTCCGGCGGGCCCGGTCGCGACACCGGCACGGCGCTCGCAGCGATGACGCCCCGCACCGTCGTCGTCCTCGGCGGCAGCGGCTTCATCGGCCGTGTCCTGGTCGCGCGCCTGCTCGCGAACGGCGAGCGCGTACGCGTGCTCTCGCGCAGCGCGGACACCCGCGCGCGGACGGACGCGGCCGCGGAGCATGTCGTCGGCGACGTGTACGACCCGTCGTTCCTGCGCGATGCCTTCGCGGGCGCGGATGTCGTGGTCAACCTGGTCGGCATCCTCAACGAACGCGGCGACGATGGCCTGGGCTTCCGAAGGGTCTACGTCGAATTGGCCGAGACGGTCCTCGCCGCCATGCGCGAAACGGGCCTGCGCCGTCTGCTGCAGATGAGCGCATTGCATGCGGGCGACGGCGAAAGCCATTACCTCGTGGCACGCGGCGAAGCCGAAGCGCTCGTGCGCGCTTCGGGCCTCGACTGGACCCTGTTCCGGCCTTCGGTCGTCGCCGGTCCCGGCGACGGACTCTTCTGCCGCTTCGCGCAATTGCTGCGTTTCGCGCCGGGCCTCCCGCTGGGACGGGCCGACGCGCGCTTCCAGCCGGTGTGGGTCGACGATGTCGCCGAGGCCTTCGTCCGAGCGCTCGACGACGCGGCCACCATCGGTCGCAGTTACGACCTGGTCGGCCCCGAGGTCATGACCCTCGGCGACATCGTGCGCCTGACCGCACAGGCGAAGGGATGGCCGCGGTTCGTACTGCCGCTGCCCCATGCGCTGGGTCGACTGCAGGCGGAAGTCGGCGAGCATCTGCCCGGGAAGCCGATCAGCCGCGACAACTGGCGCTCGCTGCAGCGCGATTCTACGAGCGACCGCAACGACCTGCCGGAACTGGGCATCGCGCCGACGGACGTCCGCGCGAAACTGCCCGACATCCTCGGGATTCGCGCATAATCCGGGCATTCCGAAAGAGACCGGGACACCGCACATGGGACTGCTCGACGCGCTGCTGGGCCACGCCGGCGAAAAGCCGGTCGACAAGATCGAAGAGGAATTCGCGCCGCTGCTCGCCCCGGGCGAATCGCTGCAGCGGGCGTTCTCGACCATCCGCGACCTGATCGTGTTCACCGATCGCCGCATGATCCTGGTCAACAAGCAGGGCGTCACCGCGAAGAAGACCGAGTACCGCAGCATTCCCTACCGCGCGATCACGATGTTCTCGCTGGAAACCGCCGGTCATTTCGACCTGGAAGCGGAGCTGCGACTCTGGCTGTCGGGACAGGCCGCGCCGATCGAGGTGCATCTGGGACGCAACTCGGGCGCCCAGCACATCATCGCCCTGCTGGCGCAGCACGCGCCGAAGTGATCCTCCCCCGCCGCGTCATCGGCGCGGCGGTTCCGGAACGTCGCCCGCAGGGCTCGCAGGGCGGGTCGCGATCCGCCCGGCATCCTGGAATCCGTACATGAAGACCTATCTCGTCGGCGGCGCCGTCCGCGACAAACTGCTCGGCCTGCCCTGCGGCGACCGCGACTACGTGGTCGTCGGCGAAACGCCGGAATCCATGCTCGCCGCCGGCTTCCAGACCGTCGGCAAGGAGTTCCCCGTGTTCCTGCATCCGCGGACCGGCGAGGAGTACGCGCTGGCGCGGACCGAACGTAAGTCGGCGCGCGGCCATCGCGGCTTCGTCGTCCACGCATCGCCCGAGGTGACGCTGGAGGACGACCTGATCCGTCGCGATTTCACCATCAACGCGATCGCCGAAGCCGAGGACGGCACGCTCGTGGACCCCTACGGCGGCGCGCGCGATCTCGACGCGCGCGTGCTGCGGCATGTCGGCCCGGCCTTCGTCGAGGATCCGCTGCGGGTGCTGCGTGCGGCGCGGTTCATGGCGCGCTTCGCGGCGCACGGCTTCGCCGTCGCGCCGGAGACGATGGCGTTGATGCGCGAGATGGTCGACGCGGGCGAACTCGCGGACCTGACCGCGGAACGCGTATGGAAAGAGCTCGCGGGCGCCCTGCGCGCCGCGCGGCCGTCCGCCTTCCTGCGCACGCTCCGCGACTGCGGCGCGCTGGCGGTGGTGCTGCCCGAGGTCGACGCGTTGTACGGCGTGCCGCAGCGCGCCGAATTCCACCCCGAGGTCGATACCGGCCTGCACATCGAACTGGTCTGCGACATGGCCGCGCGGATCGCGCCGGGCGACGATCTCGTCGGCTTCGCCGCGCTCGTCCACGATCTCGGCAAGGCGCTGACGCCGGCGGAGGAACTACCGAAGCACGTGCTGCACGAGCAGCGCGGACTCGATCCGGTCAAGGCGCTGTGCCGCCGCCTCAAGGTGCCCACGTCGCATCGCGACCTCGCCCTCGGCGCTTGCCGCGAACACCTCAACGTCCACCGCCTCGGCGAACTGCGCAGCGTCACCGTGCACGACCTGATCGCGCGCAACGACGGCTTTCGGCAACCGGAGCGGATCGCGCTGCTGGCGAAGGTCTGCGAGGCCGACAAACGCGGCCGCGGCGGTCACGCGGAATCGCCGTACCCGCAGGGCACCGAACTCGTGCGCCTGCACGCGGCCGCGATGGCCGTACGCGGCGCCGATGTGGCGCGCGAAGGCATGGACGGTCCCGCCATCGGCGAAGCGCTGCGGCGCGCGCGGATCGAAGCGATCGCCCAGGCGCGGAAGGCAACGGCGGCCTGAGTCGGCGCGCCCGTCGCGCCGTTCTAGCGACGATCGAACCGCAACAACAGATCGCGCCACGGCGTGAGCTGCAGGCCGAGCCCCGCGATCACGCCCAGCGTGTTCGCCAGCGCGTCCGCGCGATCCATCATCCGGTATTGCGTGAACGCGCCCTGCGCGTACTCGAGACCGATGCCCATCAGCACCAGAGCGACGCCGACGCTCAACAGCGAACGCCAACGCGGATACAACTGCACCGCGCCCGCGGCGAGCAACGCATAGGTCAGGAAATGCTCGATCTTGTCGCCGCCCGAAGGCAGGCGGCCGACGTCGGGCACCGGCATCAGCGAAGCCACCACCGTCGCCGCGACGCCCGCGCACCACAGCGCCGCCCACAGCCACGGGCGTCGGAACGGCTTGAGCGAGCGACCGAAACGGTAGGCGTTCACGCGCGGCGTCCGGACCTGCGATTAGAGACGATGGCTCAGGTCGCCGGCGAGGAACGCATGGTCGAAATCGACCTTGCGCGCGAAGCCCATCGCCTGGAAACGTTCGCCCATCTCGCCCGGCAGGGTGAGTTTCTTGGCCTGCTGCCGGAGGGCGTAGCGGGCGACCTCGTCCGCGGCATGCGCCTCGCGATCGGCCAGCCGCTGCTCCAGCCCGTTGCCGATCAGGAAGCTCGCCTGCGAGCAGTATCCGGCGAATTCGAAGCCGGCGCCGGTGCCGGCTTCGGCCAGCGCGGTGAAGTCCACCGACACGGTCACGTCCTGCAGCCCGACCCGCGCGAAGACATCGTCGACGAGACGATGGCGATGGAACGCGCGCAACGTGCCGTCCTCGCGCCGCGGGTCGTAGTACTCGCGCCGCGGATACCCGTAGTCGATCAGCAGCAGCGCGCCGGCGTCGAGCCCGCCGATCACCGCCTGCAGCCAGTAGGGCAGTTGCGGCAGCACTTCCGAGCGATAACCGTCGCGGAACGGCCCCTCGGAGCGACGCTCGACGTGGCGCACCGCGGCCGAGAGCAACGCGTCCGCCGGCCGATCGACGCGGACGAAGCCGCCGTCGGGGCCGAGCGCGACGTGCTCTTCGTACACTTCGCCGCCGAGGATCGCGAAGCGCGACGTCGGCAGCGCGTCGATCACTTCGTTGGCGAAGACCACGCCGTTCCAGCGGGTCTGGATCGGCGTCTGCGGCCACTCGACCCGGGCGAACGTCTCCGGGGGCAGGCGATCGCGCAAGCGCGCCTGCTGGCGCTGGCGCAGGTCGGCGCTGGGTTCGAGGATGGCGTAACGCGCCGGCAGGGTGCCGGTCTCGAGCATGCGGGCGATCGCGGCTTCGGCGAACGCGCCGCTGCCGCCGCCGATTTCCAGGAAGCGGGCATCGTCCCCGCACTGGCGCAGCACCGGCGACAGCGCGTCGGCCACGCATTCGGCGAACAGCGGGCCGAGTTCGGGCGCGGTGACGAAATCGCCCTCGGCGCCGAGCTTGGTCGCGCCGGCGCTGTAATACCCCAGACCCGGCGCATACAGCGCCAGCTCCATGAACCGCCAGAAGGGCAATGCGCCGCCGTTGCTCGCGATCTGCTCGTGGATCAGCGCGCTCAAACGCTCGCTGTGCGCCCGGACGTCGGGGTCGAGCGCGTCGTCGTGTCGCATGCGGCAGCTCCGTTGCGGGGCCGCACAGGATAGCGAATCCGCCCCGGCGAAGGGCTCATTTCGAGGATTCTTCCTCGCGGATCTTCTTCCGGGCGAACCACCAGAGGTAAACGCCCATGAGGACGATGAAGCCGAGCCCCCCGAGGGTCATCCAGCCGACCGGCTTGGTGAAGAGTTCCGAGACGATGGGATGCATGGCGCGGCTCCGCTTGTGGATTGGCGGAAGCATGCGCCGGGCGGGGAAAACGGGTTTGACTATGGTCAAATGACCGCGAACGTCATCTTCCGTCGAGACGCACGCATGCCCGACCCTCGCCCCGTCGCCCTCGTCACCGGCGCCGCACGCCGACTCGGGGCCGCGATCGCCCGACATCTCCACGCGGCCGGCTTCGACCTCGCCCTGCACTACCGCCACTCCGCCGATGCGATGGCCGCGCTCGCCGCGACGCTGGAGCGCGAGCGTCCGGGGAGCGTGCTGACCCTGCAGGCGGACCTCGCGGAATACGACCGGTTGCCGGAACTGGTGGCGAAGAGCGTCGGCCGTTACGGCCGCCTCGACGCGCTGGTGAACAACGCCTCCGCCTTCTCGCCGACGCCTTTGGGCACCATCGCCCCGGCCGACTGGGACGCGCAGTTCCTGACCAACGCGCGCGCGCCGCTGGTGCTGGCCCAGGCCGCCGCGCCGCACCTCAAGGCGAGTCGCGGCGCGATCGTGAATCTCGTCGACATCTACGCCGAGCGTCCTCTTCGCGACCATGTCGTCTACTGCATGAGCAAGGCGGCGCTGCTCGCCGCGACCCGTTCGCTCGCGCTGGAACTGGCGCCGGAGGTGCGGGTCAACGCGATCGCGCCCGGCGCGATCCTGTGGCCGGAAGAAGGCAAATCCGAAGCCGCGAAGGCGGCGCTGCTCGCGCGCACGCCGCTGGGTCGCATCGGCACCGAGGCGGAAATCGCCGAGGCCGCGCGCTGGTTGCTGCAGGACGCCACCTACACCACCGGGCAACTTCTGCGGTTGGACGGGGGACGGATGCTGGAAGGCTGATCCGCCCGGCCATCGCCGGGCGGATCGCATGCGTCGGAGCTCCGCGAATGCGGGCCAGACGCCGACCGAAGGAGCGATCGGACGATCAGCGCTTCGGCGCGAACGCCGATTCGAGCGCCAGGCCGCTGAACGCGTCGGGCGTCTCGTGCGACACCGCGTAACGGTACAACGCCGCCGAGTAGATCCCGCCCAGCGCCGACTGGGTCACGCCCAGCAGCAGCACGGCGACGAGGAAGATCGCGCCGACCGCGATGCCCAGCGCCATCGACACCTGCCAGGCGAGGATCGTCGCGATCACGCCCACGATCGCGGTCAGCACCGTGATCAGCCCGAACGCGGCGCCGATGCCGACGTTGCCGATCGCGTTCTCGCCCCAGGTCTTCTTCAGCAGCGTCACGCTCTGCTTGAGCGCCTCGACGGGACCGACGTCGCGATTGACCAGCACCGGCACCACCAGGAACGTCGCCAGCGTCCAGGCCATGCCCAGACCGCTGCCGATCATGCGCACGATGATGTTGTTGTCGCGATCCTTCAGCGCCTGCAGGATCACGCCGACCGTCGCCGCGATCGCGGCGTAGCCGAGGATCGCCGGCAGGCGCGCCTTGGCCGCGCGGATGCCGTCGGAGAAGGTCGGATCGCCGCCTTCGAGTCGGATCGTGGCCGCCGCGACCAGCGCGCTGTTGAAGAACACGATGACGGCGTACTGGCAGAAATAGAACAGGAACGCGAGCGCGGCGCCGACGATCCTCGAATCGCCCGAGAACAGCTTCAGCGTGAACGCCGGCAGCGCGAACGTGGCCAGCACCAGCACCGTCGCCAGCGCGGAGAGGATCGGAAACAGCATCAGTTCCTTGTCCGCGCGCAGCACCGACGCGCTCGCCTTGACCAGGTTCCAGCTGCGGGAAAACTTCTCGAACATCGCCTGCGCCCTCCGAAGGACACGGTGTGTGGAGTCGTCATCGTGTCGCGCGCGCCCGCGCTCCGCAAGCGCAGGAAGTCACCCCGTACGGAATAACATTGCGTGCGCGCCGTCGTCAGCGCGGCGCCGACGGATCGAACGCGATCGCGCAGGTCGCGTCGCGCTCCGGCGACGACGCCCACAGCGCCGCGAGCGCGCGTCCGCTGCGCGGATCGACGAACGCCGGCGCGATCTCGGCCAGCGGACGAAGCACGAACGCATGCCGCAGTTCGTCGCGTGGCAACTGCAGATGCCCCGGACCTTCCAGCACCAGGTCGTCGTAGAAGATGATGTCGATGTCCAGCGGACGATCGCCGAAACGCGGCCCGCTGCGATCGCGGCCGTGCGCGTCTTCCAGCGCGTGCAACCAGTCGTTCAGCGCGAACGGATCGAGATCGCTGTCGATCGCCGCCGCCGCGTTGAGGAAATCCGGCCCGTCGAAACCGACGGCGGGAAATCGGTAGACCACCGAGGTCGCGACGTCGCCGAAACGCTCGCGCAACGCCGCCAATGCGGAGCGCAGATTCCGCTCCGCGTCGATGTTGCTGCCGAGACTGAGATACGCGCGTCCCATGTCAGCCGCGACTGCGCTCGATCATCACGCCCACCGCACGCGCGCCGCGCACCGCGCCGGGCTTGCTCAGTTTCAGACGCACGTGGGAGACGTCGAATTCGGTCAGGACGATCTCCGCGCAACGCTCGGCCAACGTCTCCACCAGCCCGAACGAGGACTGCGAAACGTACTCGATCAGACGCTTGCTTACCGCCTTGTAGTCGAGCGTGTCGGCGATGTCGTCGCTGGCCGCCGGCCTGCGATTGTCGAACGCCATCTCGATGTCGAACAACAGCGGCTGGCGGATCCGCCGCTCCCAGTCGTAAATGCCGATCAGCGCCTCGATCTCGAGGGCTTCGATGAAGACTTTGTCCATGGGGCAGGCATTCGCGGCGGAGGGAATCCGGTCATTGTAGGCCGGGCCGGGGCCGAGCTACGTCCGATTCGGAGGCATCACTTCCGGCAGCGTCGCCATGTCCCAGCGCGGCGTCACATGCACCGACGGCCCCGCGCGTTCGCCCGCCTGCAGGCGCAGGGCGCCGGCGAAGGCGATCATCGCGCCATTGTCGGTGCACAGCTCGGGGCGCGGGAAGCAGACCCGGCCGCCGCGCTTCTCCGCCATCGCGCGCAGCTTCTCGCGCAGCCGCCGGTTCGCGCCGACGCCACCGGCGACGACCAGCACCTTCGAACCGGCCGCGTCCAGCGCGCGCTCGCATTTGATCGCCAGTGTGTCGACCACCGCGTCCTCGAATCCCCGCGCGATGTCGGCGCGGGTGGCATCGCTCCGGTCGGAATCGCGCCACGCGAGCAGGACCTGGGTCTTCAGGCCGCTGAAACTGAAATCCAGTCCCGGGCGGTCGGTCATCGGCCGCGGGAACCTGTACCGGCCCGGGGTGCCCTGCTGGGCGAGCGCCGCCAACTGCGGGCCGCCGGGGTACGGCAGGCCCATCAGCTTGGCCGATTTGTCGAAGGCTTCGCCGGCGGCATCGTCGAGGGTGTCCCCGAGCAGCCGGTAGCGGCCGATCGCGTCCACCGCCACCAGCTGGCTGTGACCGCCGGACACCAGCAGGGCCACGAACGGCGGCTCCGGAGGGTCGTCCTCCATCAGCGGCGCCAGCAGATGGCCTTCCATGTGGTGGACACCGACCGCCGGCAGGTCCAGCGCCCAGGCCAGGGCCCGGGCGACGCCGGCGCCGACCAGCAGGGCGCCGACCAGGCCGGGACCCGAGGTATAGGCCACGCCGTCCAGGTCGCGCACCGACAGTCCGGCCTCGGTCAGGGTCTGCCGGATCAGGGGCAGGAGCTTGCGGACGTGGTCGCGGCTGGCCAGTTCCGGCACCACCCCACCGTATTCGGCGTGCAGGGCGATCTGGCTGTAGACCGCATGCGCGCGCAGCCCGGCGGCACCGGGCCGGGCCGTGTCGTAGACGGCCACGCCGGTCTCGTCGCAGCTGGTTTCGATGCCGAGGACCTTCACGGGCGGGGGCCGGGCGGGATTGGGGCCGGATAGCTTACCCTGCCCCGGCCGCCGCTCCGCCCCCGAACTTGCGCGGGAGGGGGGCTGGTCGCTATCATGCGCGGCTCTCCCGGCCCTGGCGGCCGGCTCCTGCCACCGAGAATCCTATGCCCAGCGTCAAAGTCCGCGAAAACGAGCCGTTCGAGTTTGCCCTGCGTCGCTTCAAGCGCACCTGCGAAAAGGCCGGCGTGTTGGCCGAAGTCCGCAAGCGCGAGTTCTACGAAAAGCCGACTCAGGAACGCAAGCGCAAGGCGGCCGCCGCGGTGAAGCGTCAGGCGCGCCGTACCTCGCGCGACGCCACCAAGCGTCAGCGTCTCTACTGATTCCTGACGCGACCCGCCGGTCGCGGTCTCCAGCGAATCCCGAAGCCGGCCGCGCCCAGCGCTGCCGGCTTTTTGTGTTTTCCGATCCGACGATGGCATCCGACGGATGTCATCCGATCCTCCCCATCCCTTTCGGCCCACGCCCGCGGGCCGCGCATCACGGAGCGACACCATGAGCCTCAAGCAACGCCTCACCGACGACATGAAGACCGCGATGAAGGCCGGCGAGAAGGAACGCCTGGCCACCATCCGTCTCATCAACGCCGCGATCAAGCAGAAGGAAGTCGACGAGCGCGTCGAGATGACCGACGACCGCGTGCTGGCCGTGCTCGAGAAGATGGTCAAGCAGCGCAAGGACTCGATCGAGCAGTACGACAAGGCCGGCCGCGACGATCTGGCCTCGATCGAACGCGCGGAGATGGCGATCATCGCCCAGTACCTGCCGGCGAAGCTCGGGGAAGCCGAGATCCTCGCCGCCATCGAGGCCGCCGTGGCCGAGACCGGCGCCAGCGGCCCGGCCGACATGGGCAAGCTGATGGGCGTGCTCAAGCCGCGTCTGGCCGGCCAGGCCGACATGGGCGAGGTCTCGAAGCTGATCAAGCAGCGTCTCGCCGGCTGAGTCCCTCGCCATGACCGCCGCGCAGCCCGTCGTCGTCATCCGCCCGGCCGTCCGCGAGGACGCCGGGCAGATCCTCGCCTTCATCCGCGAACTGGCCGAGTACGAGAAGCTCGCGCACGAAGTGGTCGCCGACGAAGCCGGGCTCGCCGCCCGCCTCTTCGGCGAACGCCCGTACGCCGAAGCGCTGATCGCCGAGGTCGACGGCGCGCCGGCCGGTTTCGCGCTGTTCTTCCACAACTTCTCGACCTTCGTCGGCAAGCCCGGGCTGTATCTCGAGGACCTGTTCGTGCGCCCGGAGTACCGCGGCCTCGGCCTGGGCAAACGGCTGATGGTGCGACTGGCCAGGATCGCCGTCCAACGCGACTGCGGCCGCTTCGAATGGTGGGTGCTCGACTGGAACGCCCCCGCCATCGACTTCTATCGCCGCCTCGGCGCGGTGGGCATGGAGGAATGGACCGTGCAGCGCGTGAGCGGAGATGCGCTGCAGGCGCTCGCGGCGCAGGATGCATGATCCGCAGGGCCGCCGAGTGATGGCATCCTAGGGACATGGCCCGCATCCCCGACGCCTTCATCGACGATCTGCTGGCTCGCACCGATATCGTCGAGCTGATCGGGTCGCGCGTGCCGCTGAAGCGGCAGGGTCGCGAATATTCTGCGCGCTGCCCGTTCCACGACGAGCGATCGCCGTCGTTCACCGTCTCCCCGACCAAGCAGTTCTACCACTGCTTCGGCTGCGGCGCGCACGGCACCGCGATCAGCTTCCTGATGAACTACGACCGTCTCGAATTCCTCGATGCGGTGGACGAACTGGCCAAGCGCGCGGGCATGGAAGTGCCGCGCGACACGCAGCAGCGCAACGTCAATCCGGACAGCGTCGACCAGTACGCGGCCCTGGAGGCGGCGAACAAATTTTTCCAGCGTCAGCTCGCCGCCAGTGCGAAGGCGCTGGATTATTTCGAACGCCGCGGCGTGAACGCGGAGATCCGCGCCCAATTCGGGCTGGGCTACGCGCCGGACGGCTATTCGGCGCTCAAGGACGCGCTGGGCACCGACGAGCGCCGCATGAAGCTGCTGGAGCGCGTCGGCCTGTTCTCGAAGAACGACCGCGGCCACGTCTACGACAAGTTCCGCGACCGGGTGATGTTCCCGATCCACGACCGCCGCGGGCGCACGATCGCCTTCGGCGGCCGCGTGCTCGAGAAGGACGACGGTCCGAAATACCTCAACTCGCCCGAAACCGCGCTGTTCCACAAGGGACGCGAACTCTACGGCCTGTGGCAGGTGCGGCAGGCGAACCAGAAGATCGAACGCCTGATCGTGGTCGAGGGCTACATGGACGTGATCGCGCTGTTCCAGCACGGCATCGCGCAGGCGGTCGCCACGCTCGGCACCGCGACCACGCCCGACCACGCCGAACTGCTGTTCCGCAACGCGCCCGACGTGTATTTCTGCTTCGACGGCGACCGCGCCGGGCGCGGCGCCGCCGGCAAGGCGATGGATTCGGTGCTGCCCCGGATGAAGGACGGACGCCAGGCGTTCTTCCTGTTCCTGCCCGAAGGCGAGGATCCGGATTCGCTGGTCCGCGACGAGGGGCGCGAAGGGTTCGAGGCGCGGCTGCGCGACGCGGTGCCGCTGTCGCAATTCTTCTTCGACGAACTGGCGAAGGACGTGAACCTCGCCACGCTCGACGGCAAGGCGCGCATGGCCGAACGCGCGAAGCCGCTGCTGGCGCAGATCCCCGACGGCGCGTTCGGCGATCTGATGAAACAACGACTCACCGAACTCACCGGCGTGGGCGCGCGCGCGAACGCACAACCGCCCGCGCAGACGCAGCGACCGCGCACGCCGGCCGCGCAGACGCAGAAGCGCAGCCTCGTGCGCAGCGCGATCGCCCTGTTGATGCAACGCCCGGCGCTGGCGCTGGATCTCGAACCGCCCTACACCTTCAGCGCCCTGCGTCAGCCCGGCGTGCCGCTGCTCGCCGAACTGGTGTCGTTGGTGCGCGAACGACCGGACATCACCGTCGGCGCGCTGCTGGAGCATTTCGAAGGCCGCGAGGAAGCCCCGGCGCTGCAGAAACTCGCCTCGCAGACGCTGCCCGGCGAAGAAGACAAATGGCGCGACGAATTCCTCGATGCCATGACCCAGCTGGAAAAGCAGACGCTCCAGCAGCGCATCGACGAATTGCAGGGAAAACAGCGCGACTCGGGCCTCGACGACGACGACAAGGCCGAACTGCGGGCGCTGCTGCAGGCGAAACTCCAGACCGCGCGCTGAGTCGCATCGTCCGGCCGGCGAAACCGGCGCGGAGTTCCGATGGAAAGCCGCGCAGTCGCGGCCCCTGAGACGGCGCCGTGAGACATTGTGCATGCGGCGACGCCGCCCCGCGAACCCTCTCTCTGCGACCATGATCCTCTCCGGTCGCGATTTCCGCTTGTCTCCCGAAAGGAGATCTCGCGGCAGGACGGCGTCGCCGCACTCCCAACCGACACTGGAGTTTTCATGACCCAACGCTTCGTCCGATCCCTTCTGCTCGCCTCGTCGCTGTCCGTCTTCGCCTGCGGCGCGCAGGCGGCAGACTGGCAACGCGAATTCTTCTCGCCGATGACCAACGAACTGCCCGCCACGCGCGGCGTCGCGGTCGACGATCTCGGATACGTCCACGTCCAGGCCTTCAACCGCCAACCGTGGAGCACCGACTACGACTTCGCCCACCTGTACACGTTCGACGCGCAGGGGCAGACGCCCTGGATGTGGGGTCTGGCGATGGCGAACCGCAAGTCCGACTGCGGCGTCTACGCGAAGTCCGGCCAACGGCTCGACTGCCTCGTGTATGCCGGCTGGTCCGGCGACGAGACCCGGCTGCAGATGCAGGCGGCCGGCGGTTCGCAAACGCTGTGGCAGACGTTCCTGCCGGCCGAGGTCGAACTGCTCGATGCCGGCATCGCCGAGCAAAACGTCGCGCTGTTCGTCGGCCATATCGTCGGTCCGGCGGGCGTCGAACTCGGCGTGTTCCGGGCGAGCGGCTACGGCCCGGCCGACGTGCTGTCGGTGATGTCCGTCTGCCCGATGTCGGGCCAGGCGCCGGCGATTTCGCGATTCCGCATGCCCGACGCGCCCGGCGAATCGATCCGTCACATCAAGGCCTGCCCGACCGGCTTCGGCGCGACCGAACTGATCGCCGAACAGTTCGACGCCATCAGCGGCCAGTGGACCACGTTGTCGCAGAGATCGCTGCCGTTCGGCGCGCAGGTCACCCGTGCGGAGATCAACGCCGACGGCAAAGGGTTCGTGCTGGTCGATCACGGCAACGGCATGCGCGAGGTGCTCGCCAGCGGCATCTTCGGCAACATGTGGTTTCAGATGCCGATTCCGGGCGATGGCGAGATCGCGGCGTTCTTCGCCAACGAAGACGCGCTCGTGATCGCGGTCGAAGGCGCGGCGCAGGACCGCATCGATGTGGAGAGCGTGATCCGGTTCGACATCCAGAACGGGTTCTGGCCGCAGTTCACGCCCACGCCGATGTTGGCCACCCAGGATGCCGAGGCCTTCGCGCTGTCGGGCCAGGGAGCGCTGCTGGTCGCCGGCAAGAGCCCGACGCTCCCGCAGACCTCGCATCATCTGTGGCAGATCGATCGTTTCGGGATGTTCCAGCCGGTCGCTCCGCTCACGCTGGCTGCGAACGAAACCACGAACGAGCCGCCGACCCTGCGCATCGGCCCGAACAACGTCGTTGTCGTCGCGCGCACCATCGTGCGCGAGGAATTCTTCGGCGAACCGCAGATCGGTCTGCGCGTGAATCAGTTCGACCTGCCGATGTGACCGCAAGGCCCGCGGCCGGAGGCCGCATCGAAGTCCGCAGGGAATCGGGCGAAGGGCGCCGCGCGAGCGGCGCCCTTTTTCGTCGGCGTCGACTCAGCCCCACACCTCCGCGAACACCCGCGCGAAATTGCCGCCGAGGATCTTCTCGATGCGCGCATCGGCGTGCCCGCGCCGCGAGAGCAGGAAGGCGAGCCTGTCGAAACGGTCCGCGCGATTGAGATCGGGAATGAAGGTATAGAGGTCGGGCGGGCGACCGCGCTCGAAGATGCCGTCCTCGACCGCACCGGCGACCCATTCGCGATTGTCCTTCTCGAATTCCGGCGTACGTTCGACCGGAGCGATGCCGGTGTCGGTGCCGATGCCGACGTGATCCTCGCCGCACACCTTCACCGCATGCTCGATGTGGCGGATCACGTCCTCGGCCATCGGCTGGGTGTCGGTGCGCAGATACGGCCAGAAAATGATGCCGGCGACGCCGCCCTTCGCGGCCAGCGCGCGCAGGGTGGCATCGTCGGTGTTGCGCGGCAGGTCGGCCAGCGCGCGGCAACCGGTGTGACTGATCAGCATCGGCGCGCGCGAAGCGGCGATGCCTTCGCGCATCGTGCGTTCGGAACCGTGGGCGAGATCGACCACGATCTTCTCGGCGTTCGCGCGCGCCACCACATCGCGACCGAAATTGCTCAGACCGGCGTTGCCGGGTTCCATGCAACCATCGCCGACGAGATTGCGGCGATTGTGGGTGAGCTGCAGCACGCGCAGTCCGCGTTCGCGGAACATCGGCAGGCGATCGACGTCCTCGCCCAGCGGCTCGGCGCCCTGGAAGGTGTAGATCAGCCCGAGCCGGCCTTCGCGCCGCGCGCGCGCAAGGTCGCCGGCGTCGCGCACGACGAGCAGGTGCCCGGGATGGCGCGCAGCGATGGCGTGCCAGCGATCCATCGTCGTCCTGGTCTTCTCGAACGCGGCGTCGTCCATCCAGTAGCGGCCGGAGGGCGCGATCGTCAACACCACCGCGGTCATGCCTGACGCCCGGATCGCCTCCAGTTCGGCACGGGTGGCCGCGGCATCGTCCTCGAACCACAGCAGACCGGCGCCGCCCGCACCGTCGATCGCGATGCGGGGTGCGGCCGCCGCACGTCCCGGCCCCGTGCCTTCCCCGAACGCGACGGCGGGCGCCATCGTCCATGCCAGCGCGGACCCTCCCAGTCGTTTCAACGCTTCGCGACGCCCTCGCATCCGCTTCTCCTCACGCAGCCGGCGATCGCGACCGCGCGCATCGCCCGTCCGGGCTTTGTATCACGTCGGTGCATCTCACGTCGGCGCATCTCACGTCGGTGCAACTCGCACCGCGAATCTCGCTCCGACGCAGCGGAGGCCTCAGGTGCGGAAGACCGGGGCGAAGCCGCCGCCCGGCGTCCGGAAGTTGGTGGTCTGTCCGCGATACAGGCGCGCTGCGGCCAACAGCGGTTCGCCGGCGTAGGTGTACAGGCGCACGTCGGTCTTGAGCGGCGCGCGTTCGCCGTCGACCCGAACCACGCGTTCGCCAGGCGCCGCGATCGCCTGCGCGACGTAACCGCCGGTCGCGATCGAGGACCAGACGCCACGGGTGAGTTTGTCGCCGCGATACGCCGCCTTGCTGCCGTACCCGCACGCCGGCTTGAAGAACAGCGACTTGCGCTCGGCCCACACCCTCTCCGCGTTGTCGGCGTCCACCGCGATCGTGCGCGGCACGCCGCGATGCAGGCGGGCCACGTCCGCCTCGTCGGCGCCGAAGGCGCGCAGGCGCTCGGGGTCGGAAAACAGGACGAGATTGCGCTTGTCGGCGAGCGACGCATGCGCGTGCGGATGCGGGGTGAGCACCACGGCGCCGTCGAGATAGGCGGCGCGCAACGCGGCATGCGCGGGCTGTTCGAGCATGAAGTCGGTGAGACGGTTGTAGACCAGATCGACCGGCGCGTCGTCGGCGAACAGACGGCCCTCGGCGTAACGCAACTGCGCGGGATCGACGATCGTGGCGTCGATGCCGTGGCGCTGCAGCATCGCCGCGGCCAGGCGCATGTCGGCATGGAGATACTGGCGCGGCGGATCCTCGTCGACGATCGCGACCCGCGTCAGCGGCGCCGCACCGCGCTGACGCGCCCATTCGCGACGGAACATGTCGACCAGGGCCGTTTCCGGATCGGCCGACACCGCCGGGGTCATCGCCGGTTCCACCATCGCGCAGCAGGCCCGCTGCGCCGCGAGCAGGCGCGCGTTGAGGAACGCACCGCCGGCATTGGTGTTGACCTCGATCAGCCTCGGGCCGTCGGGGGTGAGATGGAAGTCGTAGCCCATCAGCGCACCGAGCGGACCGGGGGCGAAACGCGCGATCTCCGGCGCGTTCTCGAGCGCCGCGCTGCGATACGCGGGCAAGGCGGCGACGGTCTCGATCGAGCGCACGATCGCGGCCATCGCCGAGAGTTCGGTGTCCGGCACGAACAGGGCCACGTCCGAGAACAGGCCGCCCGGACCCACGCCCGGCGCGGCGAGCGACGCCGCGTCGTGCAGATCCTCGGCCAGCGCGACGCGCAGCGCCTCGCGATCGAGGCTGATGCATTCGCAGCCGCTGTTGAGCGTCGCGGCCATGGCCGCCTGTCGATCCTGCGCCCCGATTTCCGGGAGGTCCGCGAACGTCATTGCCGCACTCCGGAGATCGGTCGTCCAATCGCGATCTGCGGCCGATACCGCCCGTTTCAAGCGGCACGGCCTCGCGAGGAGGCGGGAAAGCGGCGGGCTTCCGACGACTGTCGCCGGGCGGCCTCGCAGGACGAGGGATGACCTTCGGCCGGGCCCTGCCGCGCGCGCAGCGGGTATGCTCGGGACGCGCTTCCCATCGAGACCCGCCCATGACGCATCGCACAACGATCGCCGCCGGCCTCATCGGCCTGGCCTGCACCCTGCCCGCCTTCGCCCAGACCGCAGCGCCCGCCGCGGCGCCGCGCGACGCGGTCGTCCGCGAAGAGCAGGGCAACCGCATCAGCGAGAACATTCCCGCGATCCCGCCGGAGCTCGTCGAACGGCTGAACCGCTACCAGAACACCCGCGGCGCCGGCGTGGCCGGCTGGACCCGCGACGGCTGCCTGCTGATCAGCACCCGTTTCGCCGAAACCAGCCAGGCGCATCGCGTCTGCCAGCCGCTGGGCATGCGCGAACAGCTGACCTTCTATCCCGAGCCGCTGGGCGCGATCGCGCCCGCGCCCACGGCTTCCGCGCTCGACGGCTTCGTGTTCTCGAAAGACAGGGGCGGCGACGAATTCTCGCAGCTGTACTGGTTCGACAACGCCAGCCGCGAGGTCACGCTGCTCACCGACGGCAAACGCACCCAGAACTCCGGCGCCCGGTTTTCGCGCGACGGCAGACTGATGGCCTATCGCAGCACCGCGCGCAACGGCACCGACACCGACGTCTGGGTGCGCGACACCGCGACCGGCGCGGCGAAACCGGTGGTGACCGCCGGCGGCAGCTGGATCGCGCTGGATTTCTCGCCGGACAACCGCTCGCTGCTGGTGATGAAGACCGTCTCGGCGGCCGAAGCCTATCCGGGCGAAGTGGATCTCCAGACCGGCGAACTGACCCTGTTCCCGGTCGACGGCGGCAAGGCGGCGTTCGGCGGGTTCGCCTACAGCCGCGACGGCGCGTCGGTGTATTTCGTCTCGGACGAACCGGTGAACGGCGTCGTGCAGGAATTCAAGACGCTTCGCCACCACGATCCGAAGTCCGGCAAGCTCACCGTGCTGAGCGGGAAGATCGCCTGGGACGTGGAAGGCTTCGCCCTGTCCGACGACGGCACACGCCTGGCCTACGTCACCAACGAGGACGGCATCAGCCGCCTGCGCGTGCTCGCGCTGCCGTCGCACCGCGAAATCGCGCTGCCGGCGCTGCCGGTCGGCGTGTTCGGCGCCGGCGCCTTCTCTCCGGACGGCAAGCGCCTCGCGCTGAGCATGAACAGCGCGACCTCGCCCAGCGACGTCTTCGTGATCGATCTCGAGAAAGCCACGCTGGAACGCTGGACGCGCAGCGAAGTCGGCGGCCTCGACGCGTCGAAGTTCGTCGCGCCGACGCTCGTCCGCTACCCGACCTTCGATAACGCGAACGGCAAGCGTCGCACCATTCCGGCCTTCTACTACCGGCCGGCGAACGTCCCGCCCGGCCGCAAGCTGCCGGTGATCATCAATATCCACGGCGGCCCGGAGGCGCAATCGCTGCCGACCTTCAATCCGACGGCGCAGTTCATGGCGAACGAACTGGGCGTGGCGATGCTCGTCCCGAACGTGCGCGGTTCTTCGGGCTACGGCAAGACCTGGCTGTCGCTGGACAATGCCGACAAGCGCGAGGATTCCGTGAAGGATATCGGCGCCCTGCTCGACTGGATCGCGCAACAACCGGAACTCGACGCTTCGCGCGTCGGCGTCATGGGCGGCAGCTACGGCGGCTACATGGTGCTGGCCTCGCTGGTGAACTACGGCGACCGCATCCGCGCCGGCATCGACGTCGTCGGCATTTCGCACTTCGGCACTTTTCTCAAGAACACCGAAAGCTATCGTCGCGACCTGCGTCGCGTCGAATACGGCGACGAGCGCGATCCGCAGATGGCAGAAATCTTCGAACGCATCTCGCCGCTCAACAACGCCGCGAACATCCGCTCGAAACTGTTCGTCGCCCAAGGCCGGAACGACCCGCGCGTGCCCTACACCGAAGCCGAGCAGATCGTGAAGGCGGTGCGCGCCAACGGCCAGCCGGTGTGGTATCTGCTGTTCGCCGACGAGGGCCACGGCTTCCGCAAGAAGAGCAACAACGACTACTTCGGCGCGGCGAGCGTGCTGTTCTGGCAGCAGCACCTGCTGAATCCCGACGAGTGATCGCCTTCCGCCCGGGTCGCGCCGCATGCGGCCCGGGCGATGCGCCACGCCCCAAGGGCGATGCGCCACGCCCCGACCGCGCTAGCCGCGGCGGCGCAGTCTTCCGATCGCCCAACCGAAGAACAGCATCAGCGTGATCGCCGATACCAGGAACATCACGATGTAGAACAACAACGTGACCCAGAAATAGAGATCGTAGCTCGGCGGAACGAAACGCCCCTCGTAACGGATCCAGATTTCGCCGTCGAAGACCAGTCGCCACAGGTTGTAACCGGTGAAGGCCAGCGTCGGCACGGCCATCAGCACATAGAACGCCTTGGCGATCGGGCCGGGGAGTTTGCGTTCGTCGGGATCGGACGTTGGCTCGGACACGGCATCCTTCCGTCAATGGTCGCCAAGGGCGATCCTAGCAGAGCCTCGAATATCGACCGTCCAGCCGGCGTCCGCAACCCAGACCCGGTGCGGGCGGCGCCCGCTTAGTCGGGCCACAGCCCCCGGATCGCCGCGATGCCCTGGGCGCCGTGTCCGCGCGCAAGCGCGATGTCGCCGTCGGTCATGCCGCCGATGGCGTAGATCGGCAGGGCGACGCGCTCGCGGAGTTCGACGAAGCGCGACCAGCCGATGCCGTCCTGACCCGGATGGGTCGGCGTGGGCAGGATCGGGCCGAGGACTGCGGCATCGCAGCCCAAGGCCTGCGCGAGCACGAGTTCTTCGCGATCGTGGCAGGACGCGATCACCGGCTGCGTCGGCGACAGGGGACGCGCGTCGAGCGCACGCAATTGCACAGCCCGCAAATGCACGCCGAGTCCGGTCTCTGCGGCCAACGCGAGGTCGGCGTTGACCAGCGCCTGGGCGCCAGACTCGCGCGCGAGCAGCGCCGCATGCGCGACCAGAGCGCGCCAGCGCGCAGGCTCGGCGGCCGCGTACGCCGGCGCGCGCAATTGCACGCGCCGCGCCCCGGCCGCGAGCGCGCGCGCGAGGGCCTCCAGCCATGCGCCGCCATCGTCGACGGGCTCGGGCGTGATGAGGTAGCGATCGGGGTCGCGCAGGGCCGCCACCACCGGACGATCCGCATCCGGCATCGCGTAGCTGGCGAGCTTGTGCGGCGGCACCCAGACGAGCGCCTGACCGTCGAGGCCCTTGACGGTCCCGGTCCAGCGCTCGATCCGGCGAACGTCGAGCCGGAGGCGTTTGTGCGGGTATTGCTGCGGCACCGAGATCACCGCCTCGCCCACGCTCGCCTCGATACTCAGCTCTTCGCGCAGCTCGCGGACCAGGGCCTGCTCAGGCGTCTCGCCCGGATCGACCTTGCCGCCGGGGAATTCCCACAGCCCGGCGAGATCGCGTCCTTCGGTACGTCGCGCGAGCAGGATGCGGTCGCGCGCGTCGGAGATCACGCCGGCGACGACGTGGATGTGTCTGTGCTTTCGACTTCGGTCGCTGTCGCTCATGCGGAGGAAAGGCGTCGGTTCGCTGACCCGACCGTTTTAACTCCGGTCCCGACGATGAGCAAGGCGGCCGGGGCGCCCAAACGAAAGCGCCTGCCCGGAGGCAGGCGCTCGGCCGGATCGGAACACACGCGTCAGGCCAGTTGGCCGTGGCAGTGCTTGTACTTCTTGCCGGAGCCGCAGGGGCAAGGATCGTTGCGGCCGACCTTCGGCACCGCGGACGGATCCTGGTACTCGGGATCGGCGGCTTCCTCGTCGGTGCCGTAGCCGCCCATGTCGGCGTGCTGGAACTGCATCTGCCGGGCGATGGCTTCGGCGCGGGCGCGTTCGGCGGCTTCGGCCTGGGCGATCTCGGCTTCGGTGCGGATGCGCACGCGGGCGAGCAGCGAGACGACCTCGCGCTTCACCTTCTCGAGCATTTCGCCGAAGAGCTCGAACGCTTCCTTCTTGTACTCCTGCTTCGGCTGCTTCTGGGCGTAACCGCGCAGGTGGATGCCCTGGCGCAGGTAATCCATGCGGCCGAGATGCTCCTTCCAGCTCTGATCGAGCACGGTGAGCATGATGTGCTTCTCGAGCATGCGCATGGTTTCGGCGCCGACCGCGGCTTCCTTGTCCTCGAACACCTTCGCGACCGCTTCCTGGACGTAGGCGGCGATGCCCGCGGCGTCGATCTCGCTCCTGCCGCCGACGTATTCGGCGACCGGCAGCTGCAGGTTGAATTCGGCGGCGAGCTCCGACTCCAGGCCCTGCAGGTCCCACTGTTCGTCGATCGAATCGGGCGGGACGAAACGGTCGACGAGGTCGCCGACCACGTCGCCGCGGATGCCGTCGATGTTGTCCTTGACGCTCTCGGCCTCGAGCAGCTCGTCGCGCTGGCGATAGATCACCTTGCGCTGATCGTTGTTGACGTCGTCGAAGTCGAGCAGGTTCTTGCGGATGTCGAAGTTGTGGGCCTCGACCTTGCGCTGCGCGCCGGCGATCTGCTTGGTCACCAGCGGACTTTCGATGATGTCGTCTTCCTTCAAGCCCATGCGCGCCATCATCCGCTGCACCCAATCGGCGGCGAAGATGCGCATCAGCGTGTCTTCCAGCGACAGGTAGAAGCGCGAGGAACCGGGGTCGCCCTGTCGACCGGAACGGCCGCGCAGCTGGTTGTCGATGCGGCGCGATTCGTGGCGTTCGGTGCCGATGATGTGCAGGCCGCCGCTGGCCTTGACCTGGTCGTGGCGCTGCTGCCATTCGGCCTTGATCCGCTGGCGCGACACGTCGTCGAGCTCGCCGCCGTTCGCGGCTTCCAGCGCCTGCAGCTCCGCTTCGAGCGAGCCGCCGAGCACGATGTCGGTACCGCGACCGGCCATGTTGGTGGCGATGGTCACCGCGCCGGGACGGCCTGCCTGGGCGACGATGTGCGCCTCGCGCTCGTGCTGCTTGGCGTTGAGGACCTCGTGGGCCACGCCCGCGGCCTTCAACTGCTCGGACAGCAGCTCCGAGACTTCGATCGAGGTGGTGCCGACCAGGACCGGCTGGCCCTTGGCGTTGCATTCCTTGATCTCGTTGACGACGGCGCGGTACTTGCCGGCCTTGTTGAGGAACACCGCGTCCGGATGGTCCTTGCGCACCATCGGCCGGTGGGTCGGGATCACCACCACTTCCAGCCCGTAGATGTTCTGGAATTCGTAGGCCTCGGTGTCCGCGGTGCCGGTCATGCCCGACAGCTTCTTGTACATGCGGAACAGGTTCTGGAAGGTGATGCTGGCGAGCGTCTGGTTCTCGCGCTGCACCGGAACGCCTTCCTTCGCCTCGACCGCCTGGTGCAGGCCGTCGGACCAGCGCCGCCCCGGCAGCGTGCGGCCGGTGAACTCGTCGACGATCACCACTTCGCCGTCGCGCACGATGTAGTCCACGTCGCGATGGAACAGCGCGTGCGCGCGCATCGCGGCGTTGAGGTGGTGCACCACGTGGATGTTGTGCGCGGCGTACAGACCTTCGTCGGCGTCGATGATGCCGCCGCGACGCAGCAGGTCCTCGGCGTGCTCCTGGCCGGCCTCGGACAGATGCACCTGCTTGCTCTTCTCGTCGACCCAATAATCGCCGACGCCGTCCTCGACTTCCTGGCGCTTGAGCTGCGGGACGATGCGGTTGACCTTGACGTACAGCTCGGGCGATTCGTCGGCCGGACCGGAAATGATCAGCGGCGTGCGCGCTTCGTCGATCAGGATCGAGTCGACTTCGTCGACGATCGCGTAGTGCAGACCGCGCTGGTAGCGGTCTTCCTTCGACAGCGCCATGTTGTCGCGCAGGTAGTCGAAGCCGAATTCGTTGTTGGTGCCGTAGGTGATGTCGGCGCCGTAGGCGGCGTGCTTGTCGCCGTGGTTCATGCCCGGATAGACCACGCCCACCGACAGGCCCAGCCAGTTGTAGAGCCGACCCATCCACGCCGAGTCGCGCTTGGCGAGGTAATCGTTCACGGTGACCACGTGGACGCCCTTGCCTTCCAGCGCGTTGAGGTAGACCGGCAGGGTCGCGACCAGGGTCTTGCCTTCGCCGGTGCGCATTTCCGCGATCTTGCCCAGGTGCAGGACCATGCCGCCGATCAGCTGCACGTCGTAGTGACGCATGCCGAGCACGCGCTTCGACGCTTCGCGGCACACCGCGAAGGCTTCGGGGAGGACCTTGTCGAGGGATTCGCCGTTGGCGATGCGCTCCCTGAATTCCGGCGTCTTGGCCTGGAGTTCGGCGTCGGACAGCGCCTGCATCTGCGGTTCGAGGGCGTTGATCTTCTTGACGATACCGCCGAGCTGCTTGACGAGGCGTTCGTTGCGGCTGCCGAAGATGCTGGTCAACAGGCGATTGAGCATGGGTGGGAATGATCGAAATGAGGAATCGGGCGGAAGCCGCCGACCGGGCGGACGTCCGCAACGAAGAAGGGGCGCAGCGCGCCCCTCCGCAACAGCCGATTGTACTTGGTGCCGCCCCCGGGGGGTATCAAGGCCCCGGCGGGCGGATCAGCCGCGTCCGGTCGGCTTGGCGGGCAGCGCTTCGCCGAGGAACTGGTGCGGATTGACCACCGCCCCGTTTTCCCAGACCTCGAAGTGGACGTGGGCGCCGGTCGAGCGACCGGTGGAACCGGCCTTGGCGATTTCCTGGCCGCGGCGCACCAGATCGCCGACCTGGCCGATCAGACGGGAATTGTGCGCGTATCGGGTGACGTAGCCGTTGCCGTGGTCGATTTCGACCACGTTGCCGTAACCGTTGCGGACGCCCGAAAAGGTCACCACGCCGTCGGCCACCGCCAGCACCGGATCGCCGGTGTTGGCCTCGAAATCCACGCCCTTGTGGTACTGACTGCCGCCGCCGAGCGGATCGGCGCGATAGCCGTAGCCCGACGTGATGTAGCTGTCGGCGATCGGATGACCGGTCGGCAGGGTGCTCTTGTCGAGCTCGCGATTGAAGAGCAGGGCCTCGAGCACCGACAGCTGGCCGCCGGAATGGCGCAGGCGGGCATCGAGGCTGGCCAGGCCGGCGCGCAGTTCGGTCGCCGGCATGTCGCGGACCGGGCCGGCGCCGCCGACGCCGACCGGCTTGTCGAAATCGAATTCGCCGTCGCCGAGCTGGGCGACGCGGGTCAGGCGCTCGCCGAGCGCGTTCAGGCGATTGGCTTCGGCCTGCAGTTCGCCCAAGCGCGCGGCGAGGGCGTTCACTTCGCGCTGCGCTTCGCGGCGGGTGACTTCGAGGCCCGAACGCTGGGTTTCGACCTCGGCCTTGAGACGGTCGTACTCGGCGTCGCGCAGCCACACCTGGCCGGTGGTGCCGAACAGTGCGCCGACGGTGAGCAGGGCGACCGCGGCGTAACCCGGTTTTTCGCGCATCGCGAGACGACCGTGGGCGATCGCGCTTTCCGCGAGCGGTCGCAGGCGACGCCAGGAATGCACGGCGGTCGCCTGAACGGCGTGGGCGGCCGTGGCGGCGTGGCGCTGCGCAAGTTGGATGAAGCTGTGTACAGTCATCGGCTATGTCTCGTTCGCGTTCCAACGCTTCCAACGACCGCCCCGCGGGCCCGCAGGACGCCATCGACGCCCTGCTCGGCGGCGGGACCGGCGACCCCGGCGGGCTGCTGTTGCGCCGCGCGATGTGGCTGGAAACCCTGGATCGACAACTTCGTCTGTGCCTCCCGCCCGCGGTCGCCGCGCATGCGCGGCTGGCCAACGTGGATCGCGGAAGACTCGTCTACCTCGTGGACGCTCCGGTCTGGCATGCCCGACTGCGGCTTGCGGCGACCGAACTCCTGAACGCAGCCCGCTCCCTCGGACTGGAAGCGACCGATCTGGTGGTCAGGATCGCGAGCGGGCCGCAGGCGATGCGCCCTGCCGACCCCGCGAGTCCAACCGCCGTTGCGGCCTCCCCTCTTTCCGCGGCCGCACGCGAAGCCTTCGCGACCGCACTCGCGTCCCGCGACACTCCGTCGCAGGCGGACCCCTCTCGGTGTCCGCCCGACGGACCGGACCCCGTTTGAGGTCGGTCCGAGGGACACGAAGCCGGCATGCTACCGACCGGGGGGCGGCAAGGGGTTAAGAAGCCGGGGCTTTTTCGTTAAGAAAAAATTAATTGCACGATTCCAGTTCACGGATCGTGCAATTCGCCGTTGGCATTCAGGAATGGCCGGCGGGCCGGTGACCGCGCGCTCAGGCGAGCTGGGGGGCCCCGAAGATCACCGGCACGGGCTCGTGGCGCTCGAAGGTCACCAGTTCCCAGGCCGCCTGCTCGGCGAGCAGGGCGCGGACCAGTTTGTTGTTGAGGGCGTGGCCGGACTTGAAGCCTTCGTACGCGCCGAGGATCGGATGCCCGGCGAGATAGAGATCGCCGACCGCGTCGAGGATCTTGTGGCGAACGAATTCGTCGGCATAGCGCAGGCCGTCGTCGTTGAGCACGCGGAATTCGTCGAGCACGATCGCGTTGTCCATCGAACCGCCGAGGCCGAGGTTGCGCTCGCGCATGAATTCGAGATCGCGCATGAAACCGAAGGTACGGGCGCGGCTCACTTCGCGGATGTAGTTCTCGGTCGAGAACTCGACGACCGCGCGCGAACGCGAGGCCGGGATCGCCGGATGGTCGAATTCCACGGTGAAACCGAGGCGGAAACCGTCGTGCGGCTCGAACCGGGCGAACTTGTCGCCGTCGCGCACTTCGACGGGACGGAGAATGCGGATGAAACGCTTGGGCGCGTTCTGCTCGGCGATGCCGGCCGATTGCAGCAGGAACACGAACGGACCGGAGGAGCCGTCCATGATCGGCACTTCGGGCGCGGACAGGTCGATGTAGGCGTTGTCGACGCCGAGACCGGCGAGCGCGGACATCAGGTGTTCGACGGTCATCGCCTTGCCGCCGCCCTGCGAAAGACCGGTGCAGAGCATGGTTTCGGTGACGCGGTCGGCGCGGGCCGGGATTTCGACCACCGGATCCAGATCGACGCGACGGAACACGATGCCGGTGTCGACCGGGGCCGGGCGCAGGGTCAGGAACACCTTGTCGCCGCTGTGCAGGCCGACGCCCGTCGCGCGAATGGTGTTCTGCAGAGTGCGTTGCTGGGCCATGGTCGGAATCGGAAGGGGGCGCTGGGCGCGCGGCAGGCGCCGGGAATGCCGTTGAAACCGGGATTTCGAGCGAAATCGGAGGGCGAGATTAGCACGGGGGATGCTGAACCTGAACGGAAGCGACGCACCGTTCCCGCATTGCAACATTGTCGTGGTAGCGCACGGGCGAGAAAGCCCCGCCGGGTCCGAAGACCCGACGGGAAAATGGAGCCCCGACGCCGGGGACACGCCGGCGTCGGGAGACGACGCGCCCTCGGCTCAGTCCGCCTGACGGCGGAGGAACGCGGGGATGTCCAGGTAGCTGCTGTCGCTGCCGAAATCCGCCGCCGGCGGCGCGCTTTCGCCCTGACCGCGACCGCGGAGGTTGGCGGCGATGCCCGCGCCCGGCGCGAACGCCGGCGTTTCGTCGATCATCATCCCGGTGGTGCCGTCGCGACGGCCCTGGGTGTTGATCAACTGCACCTGCGGACGGCGCGCCGGGGCGAAGCCCTCGTCGCGGTCGTGGGTGCGCACCGGCTGGCGGGCGACGGCGCGGTTGAGGCCGGTGGCGACCACCGTCACCTTCACCTCGTCCTGCATGTCCGGGTCGAGCACGGTGCCGATCACGACGGTCGCGTCTTCCGAGGCGAAGTTCTCGATCGTGCGGCCGACCTCGTCGAACTCGGCCATGGTGAAGTCGGGACCGGCGGTGATGTTGACCAGGATGCCGTTGGCGCCGGCCAGGTTGACGTCGTCGAGCAGCGGATTGTTGATCGCGCCTTCGGCGGCGGCCTGGGCGCGGTCATCGCCGCGCGCGGTGCCGGTGCCCATCATGGCGAGGCCCATCTCGCTCATCACGGTACGCACGTCGGCGAAGTCGACGTTGATCAGACCCGGACGCACGATCAGGTCGGCGATGCCCTGCACCGCGCCCTGCAGCACGTCGTTGGCGGCGCGGAACGCCTGGATCATGGTCGCGTTGCGACCGAGCACGGTGATCAGCTTCTCGTTCGGGATCGTGATCAGCGAATCGCAGTGCTGCGACAGCTCCTCGATACCCTTGAGCGCCACCTGCATGCGGCGGCGACCCTCGAACGGGAACGGCTTGGTGACGACGGCGACGGTCAGGATGCCCATTTCCTTCGCCAGCTGCGCGACGACCGGCGCGGCGCCGGTGCCGGTGCCGCCGCCCATGCCGGCGGTGATGAACACCATGTCGGCGCCCTGCAAGGCGTCCATGATGCGTTCGCGGTCTTCCAGCGCGGCCTGCCGGCCGACTTCGGGATTCGCGCCCGCGCCCAGGCCCTTGGTGACGTTGCCGCCGAGCTGGAGCTGCAGCTTCGCGCCGCAGTTCTTGATCGCCTGCGAATCGGTGTTCGCGGTGATGAACTCCACGCCCTCGATGCTGCCGTTGACCATGTGCGCCACGGCGTTGCCGCCGCCGCCGCCCACGCCGACGACCTTGATGACGGCGTTGGGCGCCATCTTTTCGACCAATTCGAAATATGCCATGTCCGTGTCCTCGTCTAGTTATATGTGTCGCTGTTGTTGGATCGGGTACCGCATTGAAGCCGTTGTCGCCTGTGTCGCCATCGCGGAGCCGGATGTCCGGCACGGGAAGGTGCCGGCGGTTCGAGCGGCTCCGCTCGAACCGGCGAACGTCTCGGGCCTCGCCCGGGTCGTTCGCGCGAAGGTCGCGGCTGGAAGCCCGACCCTTCGCATGTCTCGCATCGCTAGAACTCGCCCTTGAACCAGGTCTTGAGCTTGTTGAACACGCCGACCGCGCGGCCGGCCGGGATCACCGGACGACGCGGGTGTTCGATCTGACTGCCCATGAGCAACAGGCCCACGCCGGTGGCGTGGACCGGATTGCCGACGACCTCGCCGAGGCCGGCGACGTGCTGCGGGATGCCCACGCGCACCGGCATCTGCAGCATTTCCTCGGCCAGCTCGATCACGCCTTCCATCTTCGAGGCGCCGCCGGTCAGCACCATGCCGGCGCGGACCAGTTCCTCGAACCCGGAGCGGCGCAGTTCGGCCTGCACCATCTCGAAGATCTCCTCGTAGCGCCCCTGGACCGCCTGCGCCAGCGCGTGCCGCGGCAGACGACGCGGCGGGCGATCGCCGACGCTGGGCACCTGGATGCTCTCCTCGGCGGTGGCCAGCTGCGCCAGCGCGCAGGCGTAGCGGACCTTGATCTGCTCGGCCTCCGGCGTCGGCGTGCGCAGCATGTGCGCGATGTCGTTGGTGACGTGGTCCCCGGCGATCGGCAGCGAGGCGGTGTGGCAGATCGCCCCGTGCACGAACACCGCGATGTCGGTGGTCCCGGCGCCGATGTCCACCAGCACCACGCCGAGCTCGCGCTCGTCGCTGGTCAGCACCGCGGTGCTGGAGGCCAGCGCCGAGAAGATCAGATCGTCGACCTGCAGGCCGCAGCGCTGCACGCACTTGCTGATGTTCGCCGCCGCCGACTGCGCGCACACCACCAGGTGCGCGTGCACCTCCAGGCGCACGCCGGTCATGCCGACCGGATTGCGGATGCCTTCCTGCGAGTCGTCGAGCACGTAATCGCGCGGGATCGCGTGCAGGATCTTCTGATCGGCGGGAATGGCCACGGCCTTCGCCGCTTCCAGCACGCGATCCAGATCGGCGTAGCTCACTTCGCCGTCGCGGATCGGCACGATGCCGGGCGAGTTGCGACATTGTACATGGTTGCCGGAGATCGACGCGTAGACCGAACGGATCTCGCAACCGGCCATCAACTCGGCTTCCTCGACCGCGCGCTGGATCGACTGCACGGTCGACTCGATGTCGACCACCACGCCGCGTTTGAGTCCGCGCGATTCGTGGGTGCCGATGCCGATCACTTCGATCGGATTGCCCGGCGAATACTCGCCGACCAGCGTCACCACCTTCGAGGTGCCGATGTCGAGGCCGACGATGAGGGATTTGTCGCCTTTGCGGTTCATGTCGAAAAGCCGGGATTCTGGGGGCGGGGGGCGGGGTTCGTGGGTGCGGCGGCCGGCGCTGCGTTCGCGGGAGCGACGGACGTCGCCCCGGCGTCCGCCCGGACTGCGTCGTTCGCCCAACGCAGCGCGAAGCCGTTGGTGTAGCGCAGGTCGGCGCGTTCGAGCGCCCGCTCCTTCTGCGCGATCTGCGGCAGCAATCGGGCGAACCGCTGCAGCCGCAGGCGCGCGTCGTCGCGACCGAGCAGGAGTTCGGCGCCGTTGGAGAGCGTCAGCGACCAGCTGCCGCGATCGTCGACGCGCATACTGCGCACGTCGAGCCCGGCGACCGCGAACATCGCGCGCGATTCGTTGTAGAGACGGACCAGGTCGGCGCTGCGCGAATCCGGGCCTTCGAAGCGCGGCAATCCGTTCGGCACGGTCACGCCCTTCGCGGAAATGATCCGGCCGCGTTCGGACAACAGGCGGTCGTCGCCCCACCAGGCGAACGGGCGGTGCTCGACCACGGTCACGACCAGCTTGTCCGGCCACTGCTTGCGCACTTCGGCGCGCTCGACCCACGGCAGCTTCGCCACCGCGGCGCGCGCGTCCTCCAGACGCACGGCGAAGAAGCCGCGCTGCGCGTGCGGGTACACCGCCGCGATCACCTGCGCATCGCTCACCCGCTGCAGCTTGCCGTGCAGCGTCACCGTGCGCAGCGGCCAGCGGTCCGCGCCGATCCAGCCGCGGATCACCGCGACCACCGGCAGCGCCACCAGCGCCAGCGCGAGCAACCAGGCGACGAGTCGCAGGAACGCGTTCATCCGGCCGCACCCCCTTCCAGCGTCGTTTCCAGGATCAGCCAGCACAGGGTTTCGAAGTCGATGCCGATCTGGCGCGCGGCCTTCGGCACCAGCGAGTGGCTGGTCATGCCCGGCGCGGTGTTGACCTCGATCAGCTGGAAGCCGTCGCGGCGATCGCGCATCACGTCCACGCGCCCCCAACCCCGGCAGGCCGCGGCGCGGAAGGCGCGGAGGGCGAGATCGCGGATGGTCGCCTCGTCTTCGCCGTCGAGTCCGGGACACAGGTACTGGGTATCGTCGGCGACGTACTTGGCGTGGTAGTCGTACCACTCGCCAGCGGGCACGATCCGGATCGACGGCAGCGCGGTGTCGCCGAAGATGCCGACGGTGTACTCCTCGCCCTGGACCATCCGCTCCATCAGCAGCTCGCCGGAATAACCGGCCGCGAACGCCTCGGCAGTGGCGAGATCGTCTTCGGACAGGATCCGGAACACGCCGACGCTCGATCCTTCGCAGGACGGCTTCACGAAGACCGGCAGCCCCAGCGCCCGCGCCGCGGCGCGCATATCGTCGCCCGGACGCAGACGCGTGAACCTGGGCGTCGGCAGCCCTTCGCTCATCCACACCTGCTTGGTGCGGATCTTGTCCATGGTCAGCGCCGAACCGAGCACGCCGGAGCCGGTGTACGGCACGCCCAGCGCCTCCAGCGCGCCCTGCAGCACGCCGTCCTCGCCGCCGCCGCGATTGCCGTGGAGGATATTGAAGACGCGATCGAACCGCTTCGCCATCAAGGCTTCGATCAACGCCGGAATGCCGTCCACCGCATGCGCGTCGACGCCGCGCGCGCGCAACGCTTCGAGTACGTTCCGGCCGGAATCGAGCGAAACCTCGCGTTCGGCGCTGGTGCCGCCCATCAGCACGGCGACGCGGCCGAAGCGCGTCGGGTCGAGACTGCGGGGGGATGTCGACTGCGTGCTCACGACTGCGATTCCTGCGAAGTGAGGGGGAAACCGTGGGCGGCGAGCTGCTGGGCGGCGGCGCCGATGTCGCCCGCGCCCATCATCAGCAGCAGATCGCCGTCGCGAAGCACGTCCGGCAGCACGCCTGCGAGATCGCCGGCGCCACCGACGACGACCGGGTCGATGCGACCGCGCGCGCGGATGCTGCGCGCGAGCGACTTGGCGTCGGCGCCGGCGATCGGCGCCTCGCCGGCGGGATAGACCTCGGTCAGCACCAGCGCATCGACATTCGACAGCACCGCCGCGAAGTCGTCGAAGAGATCGCGGGTCCGGCTGTAACGGTGCGGCTGGAACGCCACTACCAGACGTCGGTCCGGCCAGCCGCCGCGCGCGGCCTGGAACACCGCCTCCAGTTCCTTCGGGTGATGGCCGTAGTCGTCGACCAACTGCACCTTCGCGCCGTGCGCCGTGGACAGTTCAGCGAGCAGATTGAAGCGACGGCCGATGCCGGCGAACTTCTCCAGCGCGCGGGCGATCGCCTCCGGCGCCACGCCGAGCTGCCAGCCGATGGTCGCCGCGGCGAGCGCATTCTGGACGTTGTGACGACCGGGCAGCGCGAGCGTGGTCGGCGTGCGGCTGCCGTCGGGCAGACAGAGCGTGAAACGCATCGCAGCGCCGGCCTGCGCCACATCCTCGGCGCGCACGTCGGCGTCGGCCCGGAACCCGTAGGTGATGACATGGCGCGGCATGTCGGCGGCGAGCGCGGCGACCTCGGCGTCGTCGATGCACAGCACGGCGAGGCCGTAGAACGGCAGGCGATGCAGGAATTCGGAGAACGCGGCCTGCACGCGGGCGAAGTCGCCGCCGTAATTCTCCAGATGATCGGCGTCGATGTTGGTGACCACCGCGATCAGCGGATTCAGGCGCAGGAAGCTGCCGTCGCTCTCGTCGGCCTCGGCCACCAGCCAGTCGCCGCTGCCCAGGCGCGCGTTGGCGCCGGCGGCGAGCAGCTGACCGCCGATCACGAACGTCGGATCGAGTCCGCCCTCGCCGAGCACGCTGGCGGTGAGCGAGGTGGTGGTGGTCTTGCCGTGGGTGCCGGCGATCGCGATGCCGCGACGGAAGCGCATCAGTTCCGCCAGCATCTCTGCGCGCGGCACCACCGGTATGCGCTGCGCGCGCGCTTCCATCCACTCCGGATTGTCGCGCTTGATCGCGCTGGACACGACCACGCAGTCGGCGCCCAGCACGTTGGCCGCCGCATGGCCGCGGGACACGGTCGCGCCGAGCCCCGCGAGCCTGCGGGTCGTCGCGTTGTCGGCGTTGTCCGAGCCGGACACCTGATAGCCGAGCGTGCACAGCACTTCCGCGATACCGCTCATGCCGGCGCCGCCGATGCCCACGAAATGCACGCGCGGGAAAGCTTTCGAGAGGTCCCTGGTGTCGAGCAGTCGACGGATCATGCGCGTGCCTCCTCCAGCACTGCGTCGGCGACGCGTTCCGCGGCGTCGATCTTCGCGAGCGAACGCGCGGCCTCGGCCATGAACAGGCGCTTGCCCGGATCGAGCACGAGATTGCGCAGTTCCATCGCCAGTTTGTCGGCGAGATCGCCGTCCTGTTTCAGCAGCACTCCGGCGCGGCGCTGCACCACGTACTGCGCGTTCTTGGTCTGGTGATCGTCGACCGCCGTCGGCAGCGGCACCAGCACGCTGCCGACGCCGGCGGCGCAGACCTCGGCGATGGTCAGCGCGCCCGCGCGGCACACCACCAGATCGGCCCAGGCGTACGCCGCGGCCATGTCGGCGATGAACGGTTCGATCGACGCCTCGACGCCGGCGGCCGCGTAGGCGGCGGCCGCTTCGTCGCGCATCTTTTCGCCGCACTGGTGCCGGGTCAGCACGCCGGCGCCCTGCAATTGGCGCAGCGCCTTCGGCACGGCTTCGTTGAGCGCGCGCGCGCCCTGACTGCCGCCGAGCACCAGCAGGTGCAGGCGATCGTCGCCGCGGCCCTCGAAACGGCCGCGCGGCGGCGCGATCCCGGCGATCGCGTCGCGCACCGGGTTGCCGACCACCGTCTCGCGGCCCGGGAAGGCATCCGGAAATCCGGTGAGCACGCGCTTCGCGAAACGCGCGAGGATGCGGTTGGTCATGCCCGGTGCGCGGTTCTGCTCATGGACCAGCAGCGGCACGCCGGCGATCGCCGCGGCGATGCCGCCCGGGCCCGCGGCGAAGCCGCCGAAACTGACCACCGCGCGCGGCTTGTGCCGCGCGAGCACTTTGGCCGCCGCGCGGATCGCGGACAGGATGCGCAGCGGCGCGCGCAACAGCGCGCCGAGGCCCTTGCCGCGCACGCCGGAGATGCCGATGGTTTCGATCTCGACACCGTGCTGCGGCACCAGGCGCGTTTCCATGCCGCCCTCGGCGCCGAGCCAGACCACCGGCACGCCGCGCGCGCGCAGCGCCGCGGCGACCGCGAGCCCAGGGAAGATGTGTCCGCCGGTACCGCCGGCGAGGATCATGACCGGACGGGTGTTATCGGGGATCGCGCTCATGCGCCCCTCCCGAAACTGGGTTCGACGCGATCGCGCAGCCGGCTGGTGCCGCGGATGGCATTGCCCGGCGCGGACGGCGCGACCGATGCCACGGGCTGCGCGGTCGGCGGCACGCCGGCGGACACCTGCGTCGTCTCGCCGCGCAGGCGCGCGACCTGGCGCTCGGCGCGGTCGAGCTCGTAGGAAATCCTCAACAGCAGGCCGAGCGCGGCGCAGGTGCCGAGCACGCTGGAACCGCCGTAGGAAATCAGCGGCAACGTCAGTCCCTTGGTCGGCAGCAGGCCGAGGTTCACGCCGATCGAGACGAAGCTCTGCAGCCCCATCCACAGCGCGATGCCGAAGGCGCAGTAGCCGGCGAAATGGCGGCGCATCTCCACGCACTTGAGGCCGACCCAGAACGCGCGGCCGACCAGCAGCGCATACAGGGCGATGACCGCGCATACGCCGACGAAACCGAGCTCCTCGGCGATCACCGCGAGGATGAAGTCGGTATGCGCTTCCGGCAGATACGCGAGTTTCTGCACCGAACCGCCCAGACCGACGCCGAACCATTCGCCGCGCCCCACCGCCATCAGCGCATTGGTCAATTGGTAGCCGCTGTTGAACGGGTCCTTCCACGGATCGAGGAACGAGGTCAGGCGACTCACGCGGTAAGGCTCGGCGATCGCGATGAACGCGAGCACCGGGAGACCCACGAGTACCGGTCCGAACATGCGCGGCATGTGCACGCCGCCGAGGATCAGCATGCCGGCGGTGATCGCGAGGATCAGCGACAGCGAACCGAAATCCGGCTGCAGGATCAGGAACCCGACCAGAGCCACGGCCACGCCGAGCGGCTTGAGCATCGCGCTCCAGGTCGCGTTGACCTCGTCGCGGAAGCGCACGAGGTAGCTGGCCAGCCAGACCACGTACATCAGCTTCACCGCTTCCACGGCCTGGAAGGTGGTGACGCCGAAATTGAGCCAGCGCCTCGCGCCGTTCACGGTCTTGCCGACGCCGGGCAGGAACACCAGGATCAGCAGCACGAAACACAGCACCAGCAGCAGATGGTCGCGCTGCTCGATGGTCTTCAGCTCGGTCCGCATCAGCCAGCCGGCCACGCCGGTGCCGGCCACGATGAATACCAGATGCTTGACGAGGAAGTAGTAGGGACCCACATCGAGGCCTTCGCCCACCGCGATCGAACTGGACGCGACCATCACCACGCCCAGGCAGGCAAGCGCGAGGATCGCGCCGAGCAGCCACGGGTCGTAGCGGCCGGGCAACGCGTCCAGACGCGTCGCCTGCTGGCCGAATCCGAGTCGCTGCAGGGGCAGCCAGTTCGCCATCAGCGCACCTTCAGCGTGGCGAGGCCGACGAGGACCAGGATCACCGAGATGATCCAGAAACGCACGATCACCCGCGGCTCCGGCCAGCCCTTCAACTCGAAGTGGTGGTGGATCGGCGCCATCCGGAACACCCGCTTGCCGGTGAGCTTGAACGACGCGACCTGGATCATCACCGAGAGGGTTTCGATCACGAAGATGCCGCCCATCACCACGAGGATGAGTTCCTGGCGCACGATCACCGCGATCAGGCCGAGCACCGCGCCCAGCGCCAGCGCGCCGATGTCGCCCATGAAGACCATCGCCGGATAGGTGTTGAACCACAGGAAGCCGAGGCCGGCGCCCGCGATCGCGGCGCAGATGATGACGAGCTCGCCGGCGCCGGGCACCTTCGGAATGCCGAGATATTCCGAGAACACCGCGTTGCCGGAGGCGTAGGCGAACACGCCGAGCGCACAGGCCACCAGCACCGTCGGCATGATCGCGAGGCCGTCGAGGCCGTCGGTGAGATTGACCGCGTTCGAGAAGCCGACCGTCCAGAAGTAGGCGATCGCGACGAAGAAGATCGCGCCGGCGATGCCCGCCAATGGCAGCGCGACGTTCTTGAAGAACGGGATGTAGAGCGTGGTGGCGGCCGGCGCATCGGCGGTGAAATACAGGAACAGCCCGGCGGCGAGCCCGAACAGCGACTGCAGCGCGTACTTGGTGCGCGAGCGCATGCCGTTCGGATCGCGCTTGACGATCTTGATCCAGTCGTCCCACCAGCCGATCCAGCCGAAGGCGATCATCACCACCAGCACCAGCCACACGTAGCGATTGCGCAGATCTCCCCACAGCACCACCGAGGCGATCACGGTCAGCAGGATCAGCGCGCCGCCCATCGTCGGCGTGCCGGCCTTGGAGAAATGCGACTGCGGGCCGTCCTTGCGGATCGGCTGGCCGCCCTTGAGCTTCGCCAGCCGCGCGATCACCGCCGGCCCCCACCACAGCGACAGCGCAAGCGCGGTCAGCGCGGCCAGGATGCCGCGGAAGGTCAGGTAGCCGAACAGGCCGAAGAGGCTCTGCAGTTGTTCCAGCCAGCGCGTCAATTCAAGCAGCATGCGTCTCTCCCCCGCTTGCGGCCCCATCGCCCGCGAGCACATCTTTCACGATTCTGTCCATCGCGCTGCCGCGCGACCCCTTCACCAGCACGCGCAGCGCGCCCGGGGCGTCCGTTCCGCCGATGTCCGCACGCAGCGCCGCGGCGAGCGCGTCGTGGCCTTCGAACACGCGCGCGCCCTCGCCGAACGCCGCGGCCGCGACCGCGCTCAGTTCGCCCAGCGCGTACAGTCGCGCGATCCCCGACGCCTTGGCGCGACGACCGACTTCGGCATGCAGCGCGGCGGCGTCTTCGCCCAGCTCGCGCATGTCGCCGAGCACCAGCCAGGCGGCGCCGCCGGCCGCGGCGAGCGTGTCGATCGCGGCCTTCAGCGACCCCGGATTCGCGTTGTAGCTGTCGTCGATCAGGGTCGCGCCGCCCGACAGGCGATGCAGGTTCAATCGGCCCGCCACCGGGCGGGCGGCGTTGAGTCCTGCCGCGACCGTCGCCAGCGGGACGCCCGCGCCGATCGCCAGCGCGGTCGCGGCCAGCGCGTTCAGCACGTTGTGGCGGCCGGGCATCGCCAGCGCGACCGCGGCCTCGCCTTCCGGCGTCGTCAGCACGAAGCGGGAGCCGTCGGCATCGAGCGCGATGTCGCGCGCGGTCACGTCGGCGTCGGCGTCGAGACCGAAACGGATCAGGCGATGGCCGTGCGCGCGCTCCGCGAAATACGGCGAGAACGCGTCGTCGGCGTTGATCGCCGCGGCGCCGCCTGCGCGCAGGTCGTCGTAGACCGCGGCCTTGGTGTTGGCGATCTCGAGCAGGCTGCCCATGCGTTCGAGATGCGCCGGCGCGACGTTGTTGACCAGGGCCACGTCCGGCGGCGCGATCGCGGTCAGATAGGCGATGTCGCCGGGCTTGCCGGTGCCCATTTCGTAGATCGCGAACGCGGCGTCCTCCGGCGCGTCGATCACCGCCAGCGGCATGCCGATCTCGTTGTTGCGGTTGCCGGGCGTCGCGTAGGTCTTGCCTGCGCCGCGCAGGATCGACTCGGTCAGCGTCTTCACGCTGGTCTTGCCGTTGCTGCCGGTGATCGCGACGACCTTGACGTCGCGCGTCCGCTGGATCGCGGTGGCCAGTTGCGCCAGCGCGAGCTCGGTGTTCGCGACCACGATCTGCGGCACGGTGGCATCCGCCTGCCGCGAGACCAGCGCCGCGCGCGCGCCGAGCGCGACGGCGCGCTCGACGTAATCGTTGCCGTCGAAGTTCTCGCCCTTGAGCGCGACGAACATGGGGGCGCCCGCGGCCACGGCATCCGGGCCGCGGGCGTCCAGCCTGCGGGTATCGGTCACCAGCGCGTCGACGACCAGATCGTCGCCGACGAGACGGCCATTGACGGCCGCGGCGATCCGGGAGAGCGCGATCGGCGTCATGCCCGCGCCTCCAGCGCCGCACGCGCGGTCGCGGTGTCGTCGAAGGGATGCTGCACGCCGTCGATCTCCTGGTAGGGCTCGTGACCCTTGCCGGCGATCAGCACGATGTCGCCCTCGCGACCGTCGCCGATCGCCTCGGCGATCGCGCGGGCGCGGTCGCGGCGCACGCGGACCGCATCGGGCTTCGCGAAACCGGCGAGGATGTCGGCTACGATGGCGTCGCCGTCTTCGGTGCGGGGATTGTCGTCGGTCACGATCACCGTATCGGCGTGCGCTTCGGCGATCGTCGCCATCTGCGGACGCTTGCCGCGATCGCGGTCGCCGCCGCAGCCGAACACGCAGATCACCCGGCCGGAGGCGTGCGCCCGCAGCGCTTTCAGCGCCTGCTCCAGCGCATCGGGCGTGTGCGCGTAGTCCACCACGACGAGCGGCTTGCCGGCGTCGCCGCCCAAGCGGTTCATGCGGCCGTTCACCGGATGCAGACGCGACAGCGACGCCGCGATCCGCGCCGGCGCCATGCCCTCCGCATGCAGCACCCCGGCCACCGTCAGCAGGTTGTCGACATAGAAACGGCCCAGCAGCGGCGAGCGCACCTCGTGCCGTTCGCCGCCCGCGCACAGCGCGAAACGGATGCCGGCGATGTCGAGGGCGATCTCCTCGGCGCGCAGCGCGGCCGCCGCGTGTCCGCGCGAGCTGACCCCGATCGCGCGGACGTCCGGCGAGAGCCCGGCGTGCAGTGCCGCGCCGAAGGCATCGTCGAGGTTGATCACCGCCGCATCCAGCCCCGGCCACGCGAACAGCTTCGCCTTCGCGGCGCCGTAGGCCTCCATCGTGCCGTGATAGTCGAGATGATCCCGGGTGAGATTGGTGAACGCGCCGACGCGGAAATGCACGCCGTCGACCCGCCCCTGATCGAGCGCGTGCGAACTGACTTCCATCGCCACGGCATCGGCGTTCCGATCCCGCAGGTCCGCCAGCAGCGCATGCAGCTGCAGCACCAGCGGCGTGGTGAAGCCGGTCGGCACCGCTTCGCCGTACAGTCCGGCGCCGAGCGTGCCGATGGTGCCGGCGCGACGACCGGACAGGGTCCAGGCCTGCGCGAGCAGTTGCACGGTCGAGGTCTTGCCGTTCGTGCCGGTGACGCCGACGACGGTCATCGCGCGGGTCGGCGCGCCGTGGAAGGCGTCGGCCATCGCGCCCAGACGCGTGCGCAGGCCGGGCACCGCGACCGTCGGGATTCCGGCGGCCGCGACCGCGTCGGCGAAGGCATCCGGCGCCGGCGGCTCGAACAACACGACCGACGCGCCCGCGGCCTGCGCCTGGGCGACGAATTTCAGGCCGTGCGCGCCGAAGCCCTCGATCGCGACGAACGCGTCGCCCGCGCGGATCGCGCGGCTGTCCTGCACCAGACCCGCGATCTCGAGGCCGGCGGGAATGCCGACGACGTCCGGGAGCAGTTGGGCGAGACGCATGCGACGGCTCATCGTGCGCCTCCCGCCGACGGCGCGTCGATCGCGGGCACGGCGAGTGTCGGAGTCGCGGGCGGCGCGGCCATCGACTGGCCGCGACGACGCGCATCGGCAGCGGCCTGCACCGCGAGCCAGGTCTCGATGTCGTCCGGCGGCACGTCCATCAACCGCAGCGCACCTTCCATCACGTTCTTGAACACCGGCGCGGAGACTTGACCGCCGGTGTAGCCGAGGGTGGGATCGGGATCGATGATGACCACCGTCGTCGAGAAGCGAGGTCTGTCGACCGGCACGACCCCGGCGAAGAAAGACGTATAGCGGCGCAGGTAGGTGCCGTTGTCCGACCTGCGAGCCGTGCCGGTCTTGCCGGCGACGTGGTAGCCCAGGATCGCGGCCTGGGTCGCGGTGCCGCCGGGTTCGGTGACGGTCTGCATCATCCGCAGCACTTCGTTGGCGATTCGCGCATCAAGCACCTGCGAGGCCTCGCCGGATTCGCCCTTGATGAACGTCGGCGGAAGCGCGCGACCGTTGTTGCCCAGCGCGGCGTAGGCGTGCGCGATCTGCAGCGGCGTCGCCGCCAGACCATACCCGTACGACATGGTCTGCTTGTCGGTACCGCTCCAGCGCGAAGGCGGCGCGAGCAATCCCGGGCTCTCGCCCGGAAAACCGCTGCCGGTGCTGCGGCCGTAACCGAAGCGCACGAGGAAGTCGTAGAAGGCGCGGTCCTGCAGGCGGTGCACGATCTTCGAAGCGCCGACGTTGGAACTCTTGGTGATCACGCCGGTGGTATCGAGGACACCGTAGTTGTGGGTGTCCGTCGTCCGCCAGCGGCCGTTCGGGATCCAGCCCGGATTGGTGTCGAACACGGTGTTCGGCGTGATCACGCCGGCTTCCAGCCCCGCGGCCACGGTCAGCGGCTTCATGGTCGAGCCGGGTTCGATGAGGTCGGTCACCGCGCGATTGCGATGCGCGTCGCGCAGGCCCACGCCCGCGGCATTCGGGTTGAACGACGGCAGATTCACCATCGCCAGCACTTCGCCGGTGGCGATGTCGAGCACCACCACCGAACCGCTGACGGCGCCGGTTTCAACGAGCGCGCGCTTGAGCTCCCGGTAGGCCAGGAACTGGATGCGGCGGTCGATCGTGAGCGTGATGTCGCGGCCGGGTTCGGCCGGACGCACCAGATCGACTTCCTCGACGATGCGACCGCGGTTGTCGCGAATCACACGCTTCAGTCCGGGCCGTCCGGTCAGGACGTCGTCGAACGCGAGTTCAAGCCCTTCCTGCCCGCGATCGTCGATATTGGTGAAGCCGAGCACGTGCGCGACGGCCTCGCCTTGCGGGTAGAAGCGACGGTATTCGCGCTGCGAGGAGACGCCCGGCACGTTCAACGCCAGGATCCGCCGCGCCTCGGACGGGTTGATCCGTCGCTTGAGGTACACGAATTCCTTGTCCGCACGCTGGGTCAGCCTGCGGGTCAGGGTTTCGGCGTCCACGCCCAGCGCCGCGGCCAACCGCGGCAAGTGGTCCGGCGACTTCAGCAGCTCCTGCGGATTGGCCCAGATGGATTCCACCGGCGTCGACACCGCCAGCGGTTCGCCGTTGCGGTCGGTGATCATGCCGCGCGAAGCGGAGATCTCGATCTCGCGCAGGAAGCGCTCGTTGCCCTGCCTGCGATAGAAATCGTTGCTGATGAGCTGCAGGTGCGCGGCGCGCCCGACCAGAATCAGCGCGCACAGTGCGAGCGCGCCGGACACCAGCATCAGCCGGCCGCGCAGATCGAAACGGGCGCGGGCGCGCGGCGCCGGGCCGCGACGGTCCTCGCGTTGCCCGCGCCACTGCGCGATGCGTTCGGACAGCCAGGTCGCGAAGACCTTCATGGACGCACCACCACGATGTCGTTCACCGGGTCCGGCGTTCTCATGCCCAAGCGGTCGCGCGCGACCTTGTCGATGCGGCTGCTTTCCGCCCAGGTCGCCTGCTCCAGCTGCAACCGGCTGAATTCGATGTTCAGCGCATCGCGCGTCTTCTCCAGCCGCGACAGCTCGGTGAACAGCTGGCGATGGCGATAGCGCGCGTGCACGATGCCGATCGCGGACGCCAGCACGGCGACCACCAACAGGGCGATCAGCACCTGCAGGTTGTAGCGCGCGATCATGCGCCGCTCCCCGCGGCCGCATCGAGCGGCTTCTCGGCCACGCGCAGCACCGCGCTGCGCGCGCGGGGGTTGGCGGCCAGCTCTTCCTCGCGCGCCTTCTGCGCGTCGTCGACGATGCGCAGGGTCGGCACGAACGCGATCTCTACCGGCATGCGGCGATTGGCCGGCGGCGCCTTGGCGCGGCGGGCGATGAACTGCTTGACGATGCGGTCCTCGAGGGAATGGAAGCTGATGACCACCAGGCGCCCGCCGGGACGCAGCGCGGCGTGGGCCGCTTCGAGGCCGCGCTCGAGATCCTCCAGCTCGCGATTGATGAAGATGCGGATCGCCTGGAAGCTGCGGGTCGCGGGATGGATCTTCTGCGCGCCGCGCGGCACGACGGACGCGATCAGCTCGGCCAGTTGCGCGGTGCGGGTCAGCGGCTCGGCGACGCGGCGGGCGACGATCGCCCGCGCGATGCGCCGGCTCTGCTTTTCCTCGCCGTAGACCCAGAGCACGTCGGCGATCTCGCGTTCGCCGACGCGCGCCAGCCATTCGGCCGCGCTTTCGCCGGCGTCAGGATCCATGCGCATGTCCAGCGGACCGTCCTTCCCGAAACTGAAACCGCGTTCGGCGACGTCCAGCTGCGGCGACGACACGCCGAGATCGAACAGCACGCCGTCGAGGCCGCCGGACGCGGCCTGGGCGACGAACGCGGCGAGGTCCGCGAAGCTGCCGCGCCGGATCGCGACGCGCGCGTCCGCGCCGAACTCGCGCTCGGCGACGCGGATCGCTTCGGGATCCTTGTCCATCAGCAGCAACCGGCCTCCGTCTTCGAGACGTTCCAGCACGCCGCGAGCGTGTCCGCCACGCCCGAACGTGCCATCGAGATACGTTCCATCCTTCCGAACACGCAGCCCGTCCATGACCTGCTCGAACATCACTGGCAAATGCAGCGCCGGAAGGTGGGCGGGCGCCGCGCCCGCGCCACCGGCGGTCACAGCTGCAGATCGAGCATCGCTTCGCCGAGATCCGCATCGCTCAGCGTCATGCGGATCTGCGCGTGATGCGCCTGCTCGCTCCACAATTCGAACTTGTCGCCCATGCCCAGCAACACGGCGCGCTTGTCGATGCCCACCGCACTGCGATGGCTCGCGGGAATGCCGATCCGACCATTGCCGTCGGGCTCGACGAAGGTGGCGGCGCCGACCAGCTTCAACTGCAGGCTGCGGCTGACGCTCTTGGTCCGCGGCAGGGCATTGACCTGATCGCGGACCTTCTCCCACACCGGCTGGGGGTAGAGGTACAGCGAGCCGGCCTCGAACGGGTTGTAGGTGATGACCAGCCGGCTTTCGCACGCCCGAGCGATCAGGTCCCGGTAGCTGGTGGGAATCGCCAGCCGGCCCTTGTCGTCGATTGTGATGGCGGTCTCACCTTGGAACACTGCGCTCTGCCCGGTCGTGCCCGTCTTCGGCGGGCTTGGCTGACTCGGAAAACCACTAATCACCCGGTTTTCCCACGAGTCGCCACATTAGGAGCGCCTCACAGGGTTGTCAACAGGTTTCTGCGACGGAATTCACTAGGCGCGTCAATGACTTGCGCGAATGTTCATAGAGTAGTTCAAGGTTTATCCACAAGCCTCTGTTTCGTCTCAAATTTTGAGATTTTCGGGTCGGGCTCACTGTTCCAACAGGGAAGGTCCGACGCACCGGAGCCATCGCCGCCGACACCGTCACTGCGACGCCGCGGATCGCATCCTGCGCGATGTCGCCGGCGCGCTTGAAAATACAACCCAAAGGTTGACAGTTGGGCAGAGATGCCCAACATTAAACCATATGGTTGAACAACAAGCCCTCGACCGGGTCTTCCAGGCCCTCGCCGATCCCACCCGCCGCGCGATGCTGTCCGCCCTCCAGGAGCGGGAACGCAGCGTCGGCGAACTGGCCGCCCCCCACCGCATCAGTCTGGCGGCGGCTTCGAAGCACATCCGCACCCTCGAACGCGCCGGCCTGCTCCGGCGCACGGTGCGTGGCCGTACGCATGTTTGCGCGCTGGAACCGACTCCGCTGGCGGCGGCCGACGCTTGGCTGCAGCGCTACCGCACGTTCTGGAACGCCCGCCTCGATGCCTTGCAGACCCTGCTCGAAGCCGAGGCGGCATCGCCCTTCTCCACCGACCCGGAGCCAACGCCATGACCCGACAGGATCCGACCGACCACGGCACGCTGATCGCGGCCGATACGATCCGCTTCGAACGCCTCCTGCCCGGCCCGATCGAACGCGTCTGGGCCTATCTCACCGACTCCGACAAGCGCGCGCTGTGGCTGGCGGAGGGCCCGACGCCGCTCGCGGTCGGCGGCGACGTGGCCCTGCACTTCCACAACGCGGCGCTGTCCGAGGGCGACGATCGCGCGCCGGAGAAATATCGCGAGTACGAGAACAGCGGCAGCATGTTCGGGCGGATCACCCGCTGCGAGCCGCCCTTCCGGCTCGCCTACACGTGGACGGATCTGCCGGGCGACATCGACGAAGAGGACTCCGAGGTGAGCTTCGAGCTCGCGTCCGAAGGCGATCGCGTCCGGCTGGCGCTCGTGCATCGTCGGCTGCAGCCGCACGAACTGCTCAGCGTCGCCGGCGGCTGGCATGCGCATCTGGGGATTCTCGAGGATCGACTCGCGAATCGACCGCCGCGTCCGTTCTGGCGCACCCACACGCGCCTGGAAGCGGAATACGCCGAGCGGTTGGGAATCGAATAGACGCAAGGCCGCGGGATGCGCAAAACGCGTCCGGCCCGGGGCGAACCCGGGCCGGAGGCTGCGAATCGAGGGCAGAGTCGGTCGATAAGCCGGGTTCTGTCGTGGACAGTCATTCCTCTGGGCGCATCGTCGCCGATACGCTC
>JBMOOY010000056.1:0-66365 GCA_049324395.1 Pseudomonadota bacterium | reverse complement strand
CGAATCGAGGGCAGAGTCGGTCGATAAGCCGGGTTCTGTCGTGGACAGTCATTCCTCTGGGCGCATCGTCGCCGATACGCTCAAGCAGCCTACCCGGAGACGTCGCGGGCCACGACATCGTCTCCCTATTTGGCCTTGCTCCCGGTGGGGTTTGCCGTGCCGGTCCGTTGCCGGACTCGCGGTGCGCTCTTACCGCACCATTTCACCCTTGCCACGCATTCCGGAGAACCGTTCGGCGGTATCTTTCTGTTGCACTTTCCGTCGACTCGCGCCGCCCAGGCGTTACCTGGCACCGTGCCCTGCGGAGCCCGGACTTTCCTCGGCACCGCTTCCCGGGGGAAGCGATGACGCGACTGTCTGACCGACTCTGCCGCGCGCATTGTCGCATGCGCATTCGACGACAGGGCACGACGCCGGGCGTCCGCTGGGGTACGCTGGGCTCCGGCGCGAGGGAAGCGCCGTCATCGGCAGGGACCGCGAGGGGGTTGGAAGATCGGTCCGGCGCGAGGGGGCGCCCCTGTTCATGACGAGATGTGCCCGGCCTCCGGCCGCCCGAGCGCCGCATCGGATCCCGGCCCCATGCCCCGCCCTGCGCGCCCGGATCGCGCTGCTCGCCTGCCTGCTCGCCCTGTTGTGGCCGGCCATCGCGCCGCGCGCCGCATCCCCCGGCGACCAGCGTCATCCGCTGGAGATCGAGGCCCTCACCCGGCCGCAGGAGGTCCTCGCCAAACTGCCCGCGGCGCGCGCCGCGCTGGCGAAGAACGATCACACGGGCCTCGCGCGGCTCGGGCTGGCCGAAGCGAACGCCTGCCGGGTCGTCGCCGACTGGATCTGCCAGCGTCGCGCCGGCTCGGCCGCGATGGCGGCGGCGGATCGCACCGGCAGCGTCTACCTGCAGGTGCGTTCGCGCATCGCGCTCGGCCGCGCGCTCTCGCGACTGGGCGATTTCGCGAACGCGTCGCGGGTGCTCACCGAGGCGCGGCAACGATTGGAGTCCGCCCCGGACGACGTGCTGATGGCGGACATCCTGCTCGCCTATTCGTCGGTCAGCGTACGTCTGGGCAAACTCGACGAGTCCTATCGCTACGCCCGCGAAGGCCTGAATTACGCGTCCGCCAAGGGCCAACCGGAAATGCGCAGCCGATTGCTGCGCAACATGGCCAAGGTCGCATCCGACACCGGTCGGCCGCGCGAAGCGCAGGCGCTGCTGCACGAGGCGGGCACCCTGTTGGCGACGTCGAACGATCCGAAGCTCATCGCCGAGGTGTTGCTGGAAGAAGCCAACGCGGCGCGCGTGCTCGGCGATCCGGACACCGTCGAGGCGCGCGGCCGGGGCATCGGCGAGATCGGCAACAAGCTGCAGAACAGCCAGTTGCGCGGGCTCGGCGACGAGACCGTCGCGCACGCGCTGCGCATGCGCGGCCGTCGCGACGCGGCGCTCGCGTTGTACGAACGCGCGCGCGGGGAGTTCAACGGCCTTCGCCTGTATCGCGACGAGCTGCGCGTGGTGCGCGAGATCGTCGACCTGCACTTGGCCGGCACCGGTGCGGACCGCCTTCCCGGGACGACCGCGCGACTGATGACCCTCACCGACGAAGTGGCGCGGATCGAACGCGAATCCTCGGCCGCCGATTTCGACGAGCGCCTGCGCTATGCGCAGAGCGAGGCCGCGCTGGCGACCGCCAGGGCCACCGCCGAGAACGCGCGGCTGCGGGCCGAGGCCAGCGAGGACAAGTACCGGTTCACCCTGTTGGCCGGGGTGCTCGCCCTGTGCACGCTCGGCGTGGTCGCGGCGCTGTATCTGCAGCAGCGCAAGTACGCGGGGGTCATGCGCGAACGCGGGCGCGAGATGGAAATCGCGATCGCGACCGATTTCCTCACCGCCGTCCGCAGCCGGCGCTATCTGACCGAGGCCGGCAACGCCGCGGTGGCGCAGGCGCTCGACGGCTCGCATCCGCTGGCGGTGGCGGTGGTCGACATCGACCACTTCAAGCGCATCAACGATCGCCACGGTCATGCCGCCGGCGATGAAGTGCTCAAGGCGGTGGCCGAGGCGATGCGCGCGGTCTGTCGCGACAGCGACGTGCTGGGTCGCTACGGCGGCGAGGAATTCGCCGTACTGCTGCAGGACATCGGTCCCGAGCACGCGCAGGCCGCCGCCGAACGTCTGCGCCATGCGGTGGCCGGCGTCGCGGTGCGCGTCGGCGAGGCGACGATCTCGCCGACCGCCTCGGTCGGCGTCGCCTGTCTCGTGCCGGAAGATGGGCACTTCGACCATCTGCTGATCCGCGCCGACCGCGCGCTCTATGCGGCGAAGGAGCAGGGCCGCAACCGGGTGGTGGTGGCCGAGAGCGATGCCGGCAGCGCGCTTCCGAAAACGGCCACCCTCCCGAAGGCAGCGGGAGAACGCGTCCCCGCGAGCGATTGACCCCGGTCAAGGCGCCGACCGAGCGACCGTCCGCACACTGGTCGTTCGTCCCGGGGAGGGGAGCCGCATGACGTACTTCGAATGGTCGCCGGGCCTGTCGGTCGGGCTGGAGTCGGTGGATCGCCAGCATCGCCTGCTGATCGGCTACATCAACGAGCTGGGCGATGCCATCGACAAGGGCCGCGGCGGCTTCACCGTGCAGAAGGTGCTGGAACGACTGCGCAACTACACCCGCGTCCATTTCGCCTACGAAGAAGCCATGTTCAAGGTCTACCGTTACGAGCAGGCCGACGACCACGGCCGCGCGCACCATGCCTTCGTCCGGATGATCGAGGATTGCGAGCGAAGACACGCCAACGGCGAGAACAACGTCGGCGAGGACCTGCTGCGCTATCTCAAGCACTGGCTGTCGGAGCACATCCTGATCGAAGACAAGGCCTACGCGAAGGTGCTGGCGGAACGCGGGGCGAATTGACGCCGCCCGTGCGGAGACGGCCCGAGATGGTTCGTTTTGACGAACGATCCCCGGTCGGGAACACTCCCGGCATGACCACCGCCGACACGACCGCATGGGTGCGCGCGATCCAGCAGGCCTATCCCCGGATCTGGTTCGCCTGCCATCGGGAGCATCGCACCCGCGCGACGCCCCATGCTTCGGGCATCACGGACCGCGAGAGCGGGATCCTCGCCCATCTCGACGGCGCGGAGGGGATCGCGGCGACGGCGCTGGCGAAACACCTCGGCATCGGAAAGGCATCCCTGTCGCAGCACCTCAAACGACTCGAATCGCTCGGTCTGATCGAGGTCGGGATCGAGCAGGAGGACAAGCGCCGGAAACGCATCCGCCTGAGCGACGCCGGCCGGGACGTATTGTCCGAGCAGTCCCCTCTCGATGCCGGACGCCTGCGCGCGCTGCTCGACTCGATGCCGACCGAAGAAGCCGCGGACGCCGTGCGTGGGCTGCGCCTGCTGGCGGACGCGGCGCGGCGATTGCCCGGATCCGCGGACTGAGACCCCACACCGGAGAGCGTTCGATGGGACGTACCGCACTGTGTCATGGCGAGCTCGGCGCCGAAGCCGGCGAGACGAAAGCGATGCTGGAGTCCGATCGCATCCAACTGCGCGGAGGCATCCGCGCGGATCTCCCATTGGCGACCCTGCGTGCGGCACGGGTGGACGGCGGGACCCTCCGCGCGCGCACCGATGCCGGCGAACTCGCGCTTGCGCTGGGGCCCCGCGAAGCGACGCTGTGGCTGAAGAAGATCCTCTCGCCGCCGACGCTGGCCGACAAGCTCGGCCTCTCCGACGATGCGGCGCTCCATGTGATCGACGAACGGGCGGAGCCGTTGGCGACGCTGGCGTCGATGCCGGGTCGACGCGTCGCACTCGAAGAAGCCGATCTGGTCTTCGCGCTGTTCGATTCGCCCGAGGCGCTCGATGCGCTGCCGGCGATGGCGGAGCGGATGCCGCGACAGGCGCACCTGTGGGCGATCAGGCCGAAGGGCCCGCTGGCGGCCGTGAAAGAGTCCGAGTTGATGAGCGCGTTGCGCGGACTGGGGTTCAGGCCGAACAAGACCGCGGCATGGTCGCCATCGCATGCCGCGGACCGGTATCGGCGCTGATCGGGCGACCGGAACGCGGACGCCGCGCATCGGAGTTCATTCGTGAACAACCTCGGCGAGGACCTGCAGCACCATCTCAAGCACTGGCTGTCGGGGCACATCCCGATCGAAGACAAGGCCTGCGCGAAGGTGCTGGCGGAACGCGGGGCGAACTGACCCTCGGTCGCTACGAAGATGAACATTTAACGAGACGGGCGCCGCCCTCATCAGAGCGACGCCGATGATGCCCTCCTAGAAAGACAGCAACTTCCAATCGCCTTGACTCAACACAAGAACACGATGAAAAGACGAATGAACGATCGACCATTCCGCGGTATCTGATGGAAAAACGAAGTCCGAGGACGATGGGAACATCGTGGCCACAACCAGAAGCCACAACTCATCGAGTCCTGATTCATATGGATTCCTTGAGACTTTCCGTTCTTTTATTTCGACCGCATCCTGAATGACCTGCTGCGTAAGACACTTGGTTTCTCCCACAGCGCTCAACCGCCAAAGGCGCTCATGTTCGCCGCAAGGCCATACGGAGATATGGATACTTGCAGGTGCACCGCATGCCGGCCATGCACTCACGCAAATTCCGTCCGCAGCATGATTTAAGACCATTGCCGCCAAGTACTGCGCAACAGATTCGACCTCATAAGGGCCTTCGTCGATGTATGCATTGACACAAACAGGCCGCCCTCCTGCAGCCTGATACAACTCTATCGCTCGAAAAACGATGCGATCCCGCGCAGCTTCCAACTGGGAAGGAACGTAACCATCGACTTCCTGTCGATCCCTCAGCGAAGTCAATTCGATCCCGATGCTTCGTCCAGAAGCCAGTCTCACAATAAAATCTGGCTCATTCTTTTCGTTGCCATTCCTGATGTCGATGTCGATCGGCAACAGGTCGGGACACACCCGCATTGCGAGCGCCAGCTGCCTCCTCTCCAACTCTTTCTGCGCCGGACGCGTCATTCTCTTGCGCCGTAGAGATCCTTCCTCGACGCCCCGGTCAGTTCCGCGGCCAGTTTCGCGGCGGTGGACGGCGGCAGGTGTTCGCTGAGTTTGGCGTAGACGCGGCGACCTTCGGCCAGTTTCGCGGCGGCCTCGTCGGCCGCGCCCTGGATCAGGAGCACGAATTCGCCCTTGCGCTGGTCGGCATCGGCGGCGACCCGCGCGTGCAGCGCGGCGAGGGTGCCATCGAGCGCGGTCTCGAACAGCTTGGTCAGTTCGCGCGCGACCACCGCCGGGCGATCCGGTCCGAACGCCGTCACGGCATCGGCCAGGGTCTCCTCGATCCGGTGCGAGGCCTCGTAGAAGATCAGGGTGCGGGGCTCGCCGGCGAGACGGGCCAGACGCTCCCGGCGCGCGCCGGCCTTGGCCGGAAGGAAGCCCTCGAAGGCGAACCGGTCGCTGGGGAGTCCGGCGATGCTGAGCGCGGCGATCAGGGCGCTCGGGCCGGGGATCGGACTGACCCGCAGGCCCGCGGCGCGGGCGGCGGCGACCAGCCGGAAGCCGGGGTCGCTGACCAGCGGCGTGCCCGCATCCGACACCAGCGCCAGCGAATCCCCGCCGCGCAGACGGGCGACGATGCGTTCGGCCAGCCCGGACTCGTTGTGCTCGTGCAGCGCGATGAGGCTCTGCTCGATGCCGTAGTGGGCGAGCAACTGGCGCGTGTGGCGGGTGTCCTCGGCGCAGACGGCGGCCACCGTACGCAGGGTGTCGAGGGCCCGCGGCGACAGGTCGCCGAGGTTCCCGATCGGCGTCGCGACCACGAAGAGCGTTCCCGGGGCGCCGGAGGTTCCGGCGGCGCCCGCGGCGGTGGGACTGGACATGGCGGGCAGCGGCTCGGTTTCGGGGTGAACGGGTGGGGTCGTGCGGGTAGAATCGTAGCCGTTCCCCCTCAGGTTGCGGCGATGTCGACGAAGCGGAAGGCGATGGCGAGGCTGTGTTCCGGGCTGCTCTGCGCCGGTCTCATGACCCTGGGCCTGTCGGCCTGCGTTCCCACCCAGACCCGGCCGAACAAGCCGGCGGTCCATCGCGCGAACCCCGCCATCGTCCAGGCCTCGGCCCTGGCGAAGAACCACCAGAGTCTCTCCGGGCAGGCCAAGGTCGACGCCGCGCGCGAGATCGAGCGCCTGATCGCCGGCCTCGACAACGCCACCCTGAGCACCGAGGCGGCGATGATCGGCCAGGGCGACACCCTCTACAACTTCGTCGGCCGCGAACTCCTGCGTCGCGGCCTGCCGCTGCCGCGGCCGTTCGACCGCGAAGGCGACTGGCGCTTCAACGCCGGCGATCGCGCGCCCGCGGACCGCGACGGCTACCGCCCGCCGCGCAGGCTGGCAGTCCTGCTCCCGCTGACCGGCAACCTCGCCACCGCCGCCTCGCCGGTACGCGACGGCCTGCTGGCCGGCTACTACGGCGAGCACCGGCAGCGCCCCGAGATCGTCTTCTACGACACCACCGGCACCCCGGCGGGTGCGGTGTCCGCCTACCAGAAGGCGACCGGCGAAGGCGCCGATTACATCCTCGGCCCGCTCGGCCGCGACGAGGTCGGCGCGCTGTTCAAGGACGCGCAGCTGACGGTGCCGGTACTGGCGCTCAACCGCGGACCGACCGCGCCGCCGAACGGCAACGCCAGCTTCGCGCTGGCGCCGGAAGACGACGGCATCGCCGCCGCCGAATTCCTCATCTCGCGCAAGGCGCGTCGGGTGCTGGTGCTGGTCGGCGCCGACGACGGCATGCGCCGCAGCGTCGCCGCGTTCCGCGAACATCTTTCCAGCCGCGGCGGCAGCGTGGTGGAAACCCTCACGATCGCCGACAAACCGGCCGACAGCACCGCCGCGCTGCAGGCCGCGGCGCAGAAGGACGGCGGCGTCGACGCGGTGTTCTTCGCGCTGAAGGGGGCGCAGGCGCGCGCGCTCGCGCCGCAACTCGCCGCCGCCGGCCTCGGCGCGAAACCGCGCGTGGCCACCGCGCAGCTGCTGTCGGGCACCGGCAAGCCGGAGCAGGACAAGGCCCTCGACGGCATCGCGTTCCCGGCCGAAACCTGGACCGTCCAGGGCGTGCCCGGCCTGCCGCCGGCGGACGCCACCGGCAAGGGGCTCAACACCGCCCGCGGCCCGGCGGCCAAGCTGTTCGCCTTCGGTTACGACGCCTGGCTGCTGACCGCTTATCTCGAACGCCTCGCCGGCGACGCCAACGGCAAGATCGACGGTGCCACCGGCACCCTGCGCATCGACGGCTTCGGCAACATCGTGCGCAGCCCGGCCTGGTCGACCTTCAGCAACGGCCAGATCGTCGTCCTCGCCCGCAGTGGCGACTGACCGTCGCGCGCTCGGCGCCCGCATCGAGGCGCTGGCCGGCGATTTCCTGCGCGGCGAAGGCCTGACCCCGGTCGCCGCGAACGCGAACTACCGCGACGGCGAACTCGACCTGGTGATGCGCGACGGCGACGCGCTGGTGTTCGTCGAAGTGCGCTATCGCCGCGGACCGGGCGGCGGCGGTTCCGGCAGCGGTTTCGGCGGCGGCGCGGCCTCGATCGACGCCGCGAAACGCCGCAGGATCGTGCGCGCCGCCGAACGCTATCTCGCCGCGCATCGCGAATTCGCGCGCCTGCCCTGCCGTTTCGACGTGATCGACGCCCACGGCGACGCCGACGCGCCCGGCTTCGAATGGCTGCGCGACGCGTTCCGCGCGGACGACGTCTGACGCGCATCGTCCGTCGAGCCGCGCCGACGCGATGCCCACGATCTTCACCCATGTCGCGATCCCGCTCGCCGCCGGCCTGGCGCTGGGCACGAAAGCGCTGTCCCCGCGACTGGTCGCCGCCGGCGCGTTCGCGTCGATCGCGCCGGACTTCGACAGCATCGCCTTCAGGCTCGGCATCGCCTACGCCGATCAGTTCGGGCATCGCGGCGCGAGCCATTCGCTGCTGTTCGCGCTGGCGATCGGCCTGATCGGCGCCGCGTGCGCGCCCGCGCTGCGCACGTCGCGCGGGAAGGCGTTCGCGTTCCTCGCGCTCTGCACCGCCTCGCATCCGCTGCTGGATGCGCTGACCGACGGCGGCCTCGGCGTCGCGCTGCTGTGGCCGTGGTCGGATGCGCGCCATTTCGCGCCGTGGCGACCGATCGCGGTGTCGCCGATCGGCGTCGGATTCTTCAGCGCGCGCGGGCTGTCGGTACTGCGGTCGGAGCTGCTGTGGGTCTGGCTGCCGCTCATGGGCCCCGCTTTCCTCGCACGGAGCCTGCGATGGCGGGCCGGGGCCCGCCCTACAATCGACGCATGAGCGCCCCGCTGCCCGCCGATCTGGTCCGCACCCTCGCCGAACTGCTCGGCGCGGGTTTCCGCACCGATGGCGACGAACGCCTGACCTACGGCTACGACAACTCGCGACGGCAGGCGATGCCGGATGCGGTGGCGCTGCCGACGACGGCGGATGAGGTCGTGGCGTTGGTCCGCGCCTGCCGCGCGCACCGGGTCCCGCTGGTCGCGCGCGGTCGCGGGACCAACACCACCGGCGCCGCGGTGCCGAGCGCCGGCGGCATCGTGGTGTCGTTCGAGCGCATGCGACGGATTCTCGACATCCGTCCCGGGGATCGCTGCGCGGTGGTCGAACCGGGCGTGTTGAACGGCGACCTGCAGCGCGCGCTGAAACCGCACGGGCTGTTCTGGCCGCCGGATCCGACCAGCGCCGATTTCTCCACGGTCGGCGGCAATCTCGCCTGCAACGCCGGTGGACCGCGGGCGGTGAAATACGGCGCCAGTCGCGACAACGTGCTCGCGCTGACGGCGGTGACCGGCGCCGGCGAACGCATCCACTGCGGCAGCGCGACCACCAAGGGCGCGACCGGTTACGACCTGCAGCGTCTGCTGGTGGGCAGCGAAGGCACGCTGGCGCTGATCGTCGAAGCGACCCTGCGCCTGACGCCGCTGCCCGACGCGCGCCGCGTCCTGCGCGCGTCGTACCGCGATGTCGACGCGGCCGCGGCCGCGGTGGCGCGACTGATGGCGCAACCGGCGACGCCGTCGATGCTGGAATTCATGGACGACATCGCGCTGCGGTTGGCGCGCGCGCAGATGCGCGCGAGCGGCGGCGACGGCGATCTGCCGGAGCACGCCGGCGCGCTGCTGATGATCGAGGCCGATGGCGATCCGCAGACCCTCCCGGCGACGCTCGACGCGCTGCGTCGCGCCGCATCGGGCGACGGCTGCCTCGGCGTCGAGATCGCGCCGGACGAGCGCGCGCGGGAACGGCTGTGGGCCGCGCGCAAGGCCCTGTCGCCGGCGCTCCGCGGCCTCGCGCCGGGCAAGATCAACGAGGACGTGGTGGTGCCGGTCTCGCGCATTCCCGACCTCGTCGCCGGCGTGCGCGCGATCGCGCGCGACAGCGCCCTGACCATCGTCTGCTTCGGTCACGCCGGCAACGGCAATCTGCATGTGAACCTGATGTACGACCCGGCGGATCCGTCGCAGAGCGCGCGCGCGCAGACCGCGATGGCCGACGTGTTCGCGCTGACCCTGTCGCTCGGCGGCACGCTGTCCGGCGAGCACGGCATCGGCCTCGCGAAACGCGACTTCATGCCGCAGGCGATCGACGCGTCGACGCTGGCGCTGATGCGACAGGTGAAGTCGACGTTCGATCCGGACGGCATCCTCAATCCCGGCAAGCTGCTGCCGTGAGCGCGGCGCTGGATACCCTGCTCGCGGAGATCCGCGCCTGTCGGCTGTGCGAAGCGCAATTGCCGCTCGGTCCGCGGCCGGTGCTGCGCGCGAGCGCGAGCGCGCGACTGCTCATCGTCGGACAAGCGCCCGGCACGAAGGTGCACGCCAGCGGCATTCCCTGGGACGACGCCAGCGGCAGGCGGTTGCGCGACTGGCTGGAGATGACGCCCGAGGCCTTCTACGACACGACGCGGATCGCGATCGCGCCGATGGGCTTCTGCTATCCCGGCAAACAGGGCGCCGGCGACGCCCCGCCGCGCCCGGAATGCCGCGCGACCTGGCATCCGCGCCTGGTCCCGATGCTGGAGAACGTGCGTCTCACGCTGCTGATCGGCCAGTACGCGCAGGCGTATTTCCTCGACCGCAGGCGCAAGGCTTCGCTGACCGAAACCGTGGCGGCCTATCCCGAGTACCTGCCGCGGTTCTTCGCCCTGCCGCATCCCAGCCCGCGCAACATCGGCTGGTTCAAGGCCAACCCGTGGTTCGAGCGCGACGCGGTGCCGGCGTTGCGGGCGCGCGTGCGCGAAGCCCTCGCTGTCCGGTAACGCGGCCCGCTCGCGACGACCGCGGGGACGTTCACTCTGCGAAATGCGCGTAACCGCGACGGGGCGGCGACCACGGCGCACCGTCGCGATCGGCCGTCTCGATCCGCCCGACGTCCGCGGTGACGACGCCGATCCGCGTCGCGGCGACATCGGCGAGCGACAGGGCCTCTTCCACCGCCATCCGCGCGGTCTTCGGCGCGCTGAAGCACAGTTCGTAGTCGTCGCCGCCGGCGGCCTGCAGCGTGCGCAGGACCTCCTCCGCGAAGGTCGCACGCAGCGTCGCAGATGCCGGGAGCGCGTCGATATCGACCCGCGCGCCGACGCGACTCGCCGCGCAGACATGGCCGAGATCCGCGAGCAGTCCGTCGGAGACGTCGATGCAGGCGTGGGCGATGCCGGCCAACGCGCGGCCCGCGGCGACGCGCGGCGTCGGGCGATCGAGCCGGGCGCGCAGCGCAGGCGTCATCGCATCGCCCTGCCGCCATTGCCGCAACGCGCCCGCGGCGTCGCCGAGCGTGCCGGTGACCCACAGATCGTCGCCGACGCGCGCGGCATCCCGACGCAGCGCACCGCGCGGCTCGACGAATCCGTGCGCGGCGACGCAGATCGACAGCGGCCCGCGCGTGGTGTCGCCGCCGATCAGCGCGACGCGATGACGCGCGGCGAGTTCGAGGAATCCGTCGAGGAACCCGTCGACCCAGGCCGGATCGGACACGGGCAACGACAGCGACAGTGCGCACCACGCCGGATCCGCGCCCATCGCGGCGAGGTCCGACAGGTTCACCGCCAGCGCCTTCCAGCCGATATCGGCCGGCGCGGTCTCTTCCGGAAAATGCACGCCCGCGTTGAGCGTGTCCATCGCGACGACGAGATCGCGACCGGACGGCACGCGCAGGAGCGCGGCGTCGTCGCCGATGCCCAGCGCCACGTCCTCGCGCGACGCGACGCGCGCGCGGATGCGGGCGATGAGATCGAATTCGGATTCGCGTGCGGACATCTGCGACGACGGGCGGGGTTCGGTCGCGTCATGGTGACACAGCCGGACCCGCGCCTGTCGCGGGATCGGTCCGTCGGCGCGCGCAGCGACGGCATCGGCACCGCAATGCCGGTGCGCGCGACGCTCGACGACGTCGCGCTCGACGAAGTCGCGCTTGACGAAATCCGGCCGGAGTGCGAACCGCGGCACATCGGATTACGGGAAGTTAACACCCTGCCCGATCCCCGCGCATAGACTCGATCCGTGCCCGCTGCGCGCACGCGCGTACGGGCGCCGGTTCCGATCGCCGTCGTTGCAAACCGTTGTCGCAAGCCGTCGTCGCACGTCTTCGACGGCCGATGGCATCGGAATCCGAAGCACAGCGCCGGAGCGTTCCGGCGCCGTATCTTCCTCAGGATGAATGAAGGAGTGCACGCAATGTCGAAGTTCGACGCCCCGTCCCAGGACGCCGCTCGCCCGCTCGCCCGCACCGTCGCGCGCGAACTCTCCCCGCAGGAGATCGAGAAAGTCTCGGGCGGCAGGATCCCGATCCACACCCACGCCACCGGTCCGAACGGCGACGATCCGGGCGATCCGGGCGATCCGGCGATCTGACGCCACCGCGGCCGGGGATTCGCGCACGCCGTCCGACCCACGGTCGCGAGGCATCTGCGCAACGATCCCGGCCCGAACGCCGCGCCGCTGCATGGGCGCGGCGTTTTCAAGTTCGACAGTCCGTTTTCCCATCGCGACGGAGCGCGCATGCGCGATCGACACGACCGCCCCGATGGTCAGGGCGCCCCTCAACCGCTCGTGCTCTCCTGGCTCGCGCACGACGTGCATGCCGCAGCGGTGTGCTGGGCCCTGCGCCACAGCGGATTCCACCCGATCTGGGCGAAGACGCTCGCCGATACGGCGATGGCATCCGTCTCGCTGCACGCCGACGATCGCGACGGCCTGCGTTTCGCGGGCGGAATCGCGTCGGGGCGCACGTCGAGCGTGTGGTTCAGACGCCCTCGCCTGCCCGATGCGTTCCCCGGCGCGGCGCCGGCGGACGTCGACTTCCTGCGCGACGAGTGGAAGCGGCACGTCGCCAACGTCCACGCCGTGGCCGCATCCGCCGACGACGTGTTCTGGGTCAATCGCCCGGACCGCGCCGCGGCCGCGGAAAACAAGCTGCTGCAACTGCGCGTTGCGCACGCCTGCGGCCTGCGTTTCCCGGCGACGCTGGTGTCTTCAGACCCGACCGAAATCCGCGCGTTCTTCGCATCGCACGAGCGCGTGGTCTACAAACCCTACGCGACCCACAGCTGGCGCGACGGCGAGGGGCGCATCTACAGCACCTACGCCCGCGTGGTCGACGCCGACGCGCTGCGCGACGACGCGTCGCTGCGGCTGTGCCCCGGCATCTACCAGGCCTGCGTCCGCAAGCGCCACGACCTGCGCGTGACCGTCGTCGGAGAGCGGATGTTCGCCGTGCGCGTCGACACGCCCGAGACCGACGATGGCGTCGTCGACTGGCGCGCCTCGGCGATCGACGACCGCGCCCGCTCGCGCGCGGTGCCGCTGCCGGCCGCCATGGAAACGACGCTGCGACGGCTGATGGACGCGCTGGGACTGGCGTTCGGCTGCATCGACCTGGTGGTGGACGAACGCGACGACCTGCATTTCCTGGAGATCAACCAGGCCGGGCAGTTCCTGTTCGTCGAGCACGACGTGCCGAAGTTGCCGCTGCTGCGCGCGATGACCGCGATGCTGGCGCAGGCGCGCGCGGATTATGCGCTCGACGCGATTCCCGAGACGCTGACCTACGCGGCCTTTCTCGACGATCCGGAACAGATGGCGTGGTGGGACTCGGTGTCGGGCGGCATCCGCGGCGCGGACGGCTCGATTCCCGGCGTCAGCGAGGAATGAGCGGGACGCTCACGTCCTCCGCGACGCCTGCACCTCGACGTCGCGCAGCGCCACCGCAGCGTGGTCGAGGACGCCGTTGACGTAGGTGTGGCCGTGTTCGGAGCCGAAGCGCTTGACCGATTCGACGGCCTCGTTCAACACCACGCGATACGGCACGTCGATGCGGTGCTTCAGTTCGTAGGCGGCGATGCGCAGTGCGGCGCGTTCGATCGGATCGACCTCTTCGATGCCGCGATCGAGGAACGGCGCGAGCGCGGCGTCCAGTTCGTCGCGGTGCGCGTCGACGCCGTGCACCAGGTCCTCGAAATAGGCCAGATCGGCGATCTCGCGCGCCTGTTCGTGCGCGAACTGGGTGACGATCTCGCGCGCGCTGGCGCCGGAGAGCTGCCACGCGTAGACCGCCTGCAGCGCGCGACGACGCGCGCGGGTACGCAGCACGGGGTCCACGCCGTCCGGCCGGCGATGATGCGGTTTGCTCACGGCAGTCTCTCCAGCAGATTCGCCATTTCGATCGCGACCAGCGCCGCCTCTTCGCCCTTGTTGCCGTGACTGCCGCCGGCGCGGGCCTCGGCGTCCTCGTAACGATCCACCGCGAGCACGCCGTTGGCGACCGGCAGGCCGAAATCCAGCGAGACCCGCATCAGGCCGTCGGAGCAGCCGTCGGCCACCTGTTCGTAATGGCGGGTATCGCCGCGGACCACGCAGCCCAGCCCGATCAGTGCCGCGTGGCCGCCGCCGGCGGCGAGTCGCGCGGCCGCCAGCGGGATCTCCCAGGCGCCCGGCACGCGGATCACGTCCACCGCCTCCTCGGCCACGCCGTGCGCGGCGAAGGCCTGCCGCGCGCCGGCGACCAGACGGTCGGTGATGCGCGGATTCCAGCGACTGGCGATGATCGCGAAGCGGGCGCCCTCGGGGGCGCGCAGATCGCCTTCATGGTGCGGCATGCAGGGGCTCGGGGGCGAGAAGGCCGGCTATTGTAGCCGGCCGTCGACGCGGCCGGTCAGAGCCCCACGTACTCGACGACTTCGAGTCCGAAACCGGCCAGTCCGACCTGCTTCCTGGGCGTCCCCAGCACCCGGAGCCGGCCCAGGCCGAGATCGGCCAGGATCTGGCTGCCGGCGCCGTTGCGGCGCCATTCGGCCATCGCGCCGCTCCGGGTCGCCGGTTCGGGCTGCTCGCGGATCCGCGCCAGCAGGGCCTCGGCGGTCTGGGGCTCGCCCAGCAGCACCAGGGCGCCCCGCCCTTCGGCGGCGATCTTCGCCAGGACGTCGCCGACCGCCGGGCCGAAATCCGGACGCCGCCAGTGCAGGGCATCGGCGAGCGGGTTCTGCATGTGCACACGGACCAGGGTCGGCGTCGCCGCGTCCGGTTCGCCGCGCAGCAGCGCGAAATGCAGACCGTGGCCGATGCGATCGCGATAGGTGAACAAGCGGAACGGACCGTGTTCGGTCGCGATCTCGCGAACGTCCACGCGCTCGATGGTGTGCTCGTTGTGCAGGCGGTAGCGGATCAGGTCCTCGATCGACCCCATTTTCAAACCATGTTCGCGCGCGAACACTTCCAACTGCGGACGCCGCGCCATGCTGCCGTCGGCGTTGAGGATCTCGACCAGCACGCCGGCGGGCTCGAATCCCGCGAGCAGCGCCAGATCGCTCGCCGCCTCGGTATGCCCGGCGCGGTTGAGCACGCCCCCCGGCTGCGCCATCAGCGGAAAGATGTGGCCGGGCTGGGACAGATCCCCGGGCTTCGCGTCCGGACGCACCGCGGTGCGGACGGTGTGCGCGCGATCGTAGGCGCTGATGCCGGTGGTCACGCCCTCGGCGGCCTCGATGCTGACCGTGAAGTTGGTCCCGTGCGGCGAGGTGTTGTCGCGCACCATCGGCGGCAGCCCGAGCTGGCGGCAGCGCTCGCGGGTCAGCGACAGGCACACCAGCCCGCGCGCATGGGTGACCATGAAATTGACGTCCTGCGGTCGCACCAGCTCCGCGGCCATGATCAGGTCGCCCTCGTTCTCGCGGTCCTCGTCGTCGACGATGACCACCATGCGGCCGGCGCGGATCTCGTCCAGCAGTTCGGGAATGCTCGCGAAACTCATGACACCTCTCGTGCGGACAGCAGTCGCTCGACGTAGCGCGCGACCAGATCGACTTCCAGATTGACCGCGTCGCCGACCCGGGTCGACGCGAACGCGGTGTGGGAGACCGTATGCGGGATCAGCGCGACCTCGAAGCCCTCGCCGTCCACCGCGTTCACGGTCAGGCTCACGCCGTCGACGCAGATCGAGCCCTTGGTCGCGATGTATTTCAGCAGCGGCGCCGGCGCAGCGAAGCGCCAGCGCTGGGCGCGGGCGTCGTCGCGCACCGAGAGCACCCGGCCGATGCCGTCGACGTGGCCGCTGACCAGATGCCCGCCGAGCCGATCGGTCGGACGCATCGCCCGTTCGAGATTGACCGCATGGCCGACCGCGAGCGCGCCGAGGGTGGTCAACGCCAGGGTTTCGGTGGAGGCGTCGGCGGCGAACGAATCCGCATCGAACTCGACCACGGTCAGGCATACGCCGCTCACCGCGATGCTTTCGCCCAGCGCGACGCCCTCGAACGGCAGCGTGCCGACGCCGATCCGCAGTCGCAGATCGCCGCCGCGCGGTTCCAGCGCGAGCACGCGCCCGACGCCTTCGATCAAACCCGTGAACATCAGTATTTCCTTCTCGCATGCACGAACAACGGCCAGCGCAGCGGCACCGCGCCGCCGTCGCCCCAGGCCAGCGCCATCGCCCAGGCATGGGCGGCGACCGGGTCGACGCCGTGCGCCTCGCGATAACGCTTGACCGCGGAATAGCTGGAAAAATAGTCGAGCAGCCGGGTGAGCGGCCATCGCGTCGCGATCTCGCGCGGCGCCGCGCCGGTGCCGACCGCCTCGAAGGGCAGCGCGATGTCGGCGTAGGCGCGATCGACGAGGATGCGTTCGGCCGGCCAGGCGTCGCGGATGCGCGCGGCGAAGGCGCCGGCGCTCTCGCGGAGCGCCTCGGGGACTTCGATGTCCTGGTACCCCCAGACGATCAGCGCGCCGCCGGGCCTGAGCACGCGTGCGCATTCGGCGAAGAACGCGGGGCGATCGAACCAGTGCAGCGCCTGCGCCACGCAGATCGCGTCGACGCTGGCGTCGTCGAGGCCGCAGCGTTCGGCCGGCTCGACGGCGTAGCGCACGTTCGCGCGTTGCGGCGCCTGCGCGATCTGCTGCGCGCTCGGGTCGGTCGCGTGGACGTCGTCGAAAACACCGGCCAGGCCGACGGTGGCCTGCCCGCTGCCGCAACCGGCTTCCCAGACCCGGCGCGACGACGGCACGAGGGTCGCGATCCAGTCGAACAACGCCTGCGGATAATCGGGACGTGCGACGGCGTACTGCGCCGCCACCGCGGAGAAATGATCCGGAAAGCCCGAGGCGGAAGGTCCGCTCACGCACCGCGCTCCGGCCGCAGCAGCAGACGGGTGTCGTCGCCGAGCCGGCGCGTTTCCACGACCTGCAGGCGCAGGCGTTGGGCCATTTCCTCGATCCGCAGCCCGTCGAACAGCGGCCGCGCCTCGGCGCCGAGCAGCACCGGCGCGACGTAGAGCAAGACCTCGTCGACCAGCGCCGCGCGCAGCAACGCACCGGCGAGCGTGGCGCCGGCCTCGACCTGCACCTCGTTGATCTCGCGCGCGGCAAGCGCCTGCAGCACGGCGTCGAGATCCAGCAGTCCATCGCGCATGCGCACCGCAGCGTGGGCGGCGCCGAAGCCGCGCGGCGGCTTGGCGTCCGGCGCATGGAAATACAGGGTCGGGGCATCGCCGGCGCGGATGTGGCCGCGGCCGACGGTCGCGAGGCCGGGATCGAGCACCACGCGCAGCGGCGGCACGAACGCGATGGCTTCGCCGGAGCCGTCGTCGTCGAAACGCACGGTCAGCTGCGGATCGTCGGCGAGCACCGTGCCCGCGCCGGTGAGCAGCGCGCCGGCGCGGGCGCGCCAGCGCATCACGTCGCGGCGCGAGGCCTCGCCGCTGATCCATTTCGAATCGCCATTGGCCAGCGCGGTGCGGCCGTCGAGACTGGTCGCGAGCTTCACCCGCACCCACGGCCGTTTGCGTTCGATCCGCGACAGGAAACCGCGATTGAGCCGTCGCGCATCGCCAGCCATCAGCCCGTACGCGACCGCGATCCCGGCCGCGCGCAGCCGGTCGAAACCGACGCCGTCGACCTGCGGGAACGGATCGCGCATCGCCGCGACCACGCGGCCGACGCCGGCGGCGATCAGCGCGTCCACGCAGGGACCGGTCTTGCCGTGATGCGCGCAGGGCTCGAGCGTGACGTACGCGGTCGCGCCGCGCGCGCGGTCGCCCGCCGCCTGCAGCGCGACGATCTCGGCGTGCGGGCCGCCGGCGACGGCATGCCAGCCTTCGCCGACCACCTCCTCGCCGTGCGCGAGGACGCAGCCGACCATCGGATTGGGTTTGGTGGTGTAGGCGCCGCGCTCGGCCAGGCGCAGGGCCCGCGCCATCATCGCGTGGTCGATCGCCGAAAAGATCGCGTCATTCGCGGACATAACGCCCTCGCTCTTCGCCGTTGGACCAGGTCGGAATCAGCGCGCCATCCTCGACCCGCAGTTCCAGTCGCTCGAACATCGGCGACGCCAGTCGCGCGCTGTCGAGCACGATCGCCAGCACATCGCCCTTCGCGGGATCGAACGCGAACGCGGCGCTTGCGACGGTCTCGTCCAGTCCCACCGATTCGCGCATGTCACGCGCGATCGACAGCGTCACGCGGCGCAGGCTCGCGCCGTCCCTCGGGCGGATCAGCGCCCAACCGCCGCGATTGGTCGTGCGGGTCTCGCGATGCCCGTCGGAAAACTCGAACACCGCCTCGATCTCCGCGAATCGCAGACCGCCCGCCGGATCGCCGACCACCACGCCGAGCCCCTTCGCGGCATCGTCGGGCGTCGTCGAAGGCACGACGCCGCATTCGATCGGAATGCGCGGTTCCGGCAATGTCGGGAGCGGCAGACCGGCGGCATGGTGCGCGTCACGCGCCTGCGCGCGGTTGGCGCGATAGGCGTCCATCGCCGCGACCGCCAACCGCATGGCGTCGTCGGCGTCGCGACGCAGCGCGTCGTCGCCCTGCACGGCCACGACGTGCGCGCGGATCTTCACGGCGCCCTCTGCGGCGGCCTCGAATACGTCGCGCGCGTTCTGCAGCGCCGCCAGCGCGTCGCGCGCCGCCCGCTCGAGCTCGGCCTGCGGCGGCTTCTCCTCGCCGAACGCCGGCGCCGCCGAAGCGAAGTCGGCGACGGCGAGGAACGGGCAACGCTCTTCGGCCAACGCACCGTCGCGTTCGGCCTCGAGATCGCGCAATCTCGCTTCGGTCGTGTCGTCCCACGGGAACGCGGCATCGACACGAAACAGCGGCGCGTCCTTCGCCGGAAGGTCCGCGATCAGCACGACGCGATCGCTTTCGCGCGACCAGCGACCGGCGCTGGTCGCATCCATCGCGCCGTACGCCATGAACCAGTCGTAGCGCCCGTCCTCGCGCAGACGCAGTTCAGAACCGGTCTCGTGGATGCCCTGCAGGAAGTAGTGACCGGCCAGCGATTCCCCCGCCGCCGAAGGCATCGCGACGGCGAGACCGGCGATGGCCAGGGTCGCCGCCAACCCGCGCAACGCAGCGCTCATCGCTTCTTCTTGTCCTTGTCGAAGGGCACGATGTCCGCGCCCAGCAGCGACAACTGGCCTTCGCCCGGCAGTTCGCGTTCGAGCCGGTCGAGTTCCTCGCGGAAATCGGCCACGTCCTCGAACGCCCGGTACACCGACGCGAAGCGGACGAAGGCGACGTGGTCGAGCTTGCGCAGCTCGGCCATCACGAACTCGCCGACACGTCGCGACGGCAGTTCGCGTTCGGTGGTCATCCGCAGCTGGTGCACCACCGCGCGCACCGCGGCCTCGATCTGCTCTTCCGACACCGGCCGCTTGTGCAGCGCGCGATCGAAACCGTGGCGCAGCTTGCGCGCGTCGAAATGCTCGCGGCGACCGTCCGACTTGATGATCGCCGGCAGCTTCAGTTCGATCGTCTCGAGCGTGCTGAACCGCTCGCCGCACGCCTCGCACTCGCGCCGGCGACGGATCGTCGCGCCGTCTTCGCTGACGCGCGAATCGATGACGCGGGTGTTCTCGTGCTGGCAGAAGGGGCAGTGCATCAGGCGGGCTCGGGATGGGCGACCCGTCGTGCGGGCCGCGGCCCGCGCGCAGGTTCGCCGGGGTTCAGCCGTACACCGGGTACTTCCGGCACTGCGCCTCGACGTTCGCCTTCACCCGGGCGATCACCGCCTCGTCCTTCGGCGCGTCGAGCACGTCGCAGATCCAGTTCGCCAGATCGACGCAGTCCTGTTCGAGGTAGCCGCGGGTGGTCACCGCAGGCGTGCCCAGGCGCAGGCCCGAGGTCACGAACGGCTTCTGCGGATCGTTCGGCACCGCGTTCTTGTTCACGGTGATGTGGGCGCGACCGAGCGCGGCTTCCGCGTCCTTGCCGGTGATGCCCTTGCCGATCATGTCGACCAGCATCAGGTGGTTCTGGGTACCGCCGGAGACGATCTTGTAACCGCGGGCGATGATCGCGTTCGCCATCGCCTGCGCGTTCTTCACCACCTGCGCCTGGTAGACCTTGAACTCCGGCTGCAGCGCTTCGAGGAAGGCGACCGCCTTCGCGGCGATGACGTGCATCAGCGGACCGCCCTGGATGCCCGGGAAGACGATGCTCTGCAGTTTCTTCTCGATCTCCTCGTTGGCGCGGGCGACGATGATCCCGCCGCGCGGGCCGCGCAGGGTCTTGTGGGTGGTCGAGGTCACGATGTCGGCGTAGGGCACGGGATTCGGATAGACGCCGGCGGCGACCAGCCCGGCCACGTGCGCCATGTCGACGAAGAGATACGCGCCGACCTTGTCGGCGATGGCGCGGAAGCGCGCCCAGTCGACGACCTGCGAATACGCCGAAAAGCCGGCGACGACCATCTTCGGCTTGTGCTCCAGGGCCAGTCGTTCGACTTCGTCGTAGTCGATCAGACCCTGGTCGTTCACGCCGTACTGCACGGCGTTGAAGAGCTTGCCCGAGGCGTTGACCTTGGCGCCATGGGTGAGATGGCCGCCGTGCGCCAACGACATGCCGAGAATGGTGTCGCCCGGCTGCAGCAGCGCGAAATACACCGCCTGGTTGGCCTGCGAGCCCGAATGCGGCTGGACGTTGGCGTAGTCCGCGCCGAACAGCGTCTTGACGCGCTCGATCGCCAGCTGCTCCGCGATGTCGACGTACTCGCAGCCGCCGTAGTAGCGCTTGCCCGGATACCCCTCCGCGTACTTGTTGGTCAGCTGGCTGCCCTGCGCTTCCATGACCCGCGGACTGGCGTAGTTTTCGGACGCGATCAGCTCGACGTGGTCTTCCTGGCGGCGGTCTTCGGCCGCGATGGCGGCGGCGAGTTCGGGGTCGAAACCTTCGATGCGGGCATCGCGCGGGAACATCGGCGCTCCAAGGGGGCTTGTGGGGAAGCCGGAATTGTAACGGTTGGCCGCCCCGGGGACATCGCCGCCCCGGCCTGCCGCCCCCTCCCCTCCGCAGCCGATGTCCCTTGCCCGCGAACTCAGAAGTCGACCTGGGCCCGGATCTGGTCGATTCCCACCGACTCCCGGACCCCGTTCCGGTTCGGGTCGGCTTCGGCATCGACGTGGTTCAGCATCAGCCGGAAATTGCGTCCGAAGTACCAGTTCAGGCCATAGGCCAGATTGCGCTCGCTGCCGCCGGTGATGCCCGCGTCTTCGAGGTCGAGGCGCTCGTAGCGGGCCGCCAGTTCCAGCGCGCCCCAGCGTCGCGACGGCCGGAGACCGCCGATGACGCCGGTGTCCTCGTTGTATCGCCGCGATTCGCCGGTCAGCGCCCATGCCGCGGTGACGTGTCCGCCCCTGAAGTCGGCATCCGGCGCGCCGCTGCGCGCGACCGTCATCCGCATGCCCTCGCCCAGCACCGAGACCGGACCGAGCACGACGCCCGCTTCGACGCCGATCGTCCGCGTGCGATCGACGCCGGCGATGGCGCCGGTATTGATCAGCGAAGCGTTGGCCAGACCCGCGCCGGGACGGGACGAAATCCGATACCCGCCCGGCGCGGCGACCGGATCGACCCGGCGCTGCTCGAAGGACGCGCCCAGATGCACCACCCGCCCCTTCCCGCGCAACGGCGCCCAGGTCGCACGTCCGGCGAATCCGCGCCCGTCCTGTCCGGACGCGTCCTGTTCGCCGTCGATCGGGTCCCCGTAATAGCCGAGCGTCGCGGTCCAGCCCTTGCGGGCGTAGGTGCCCTGCGCGCCGACCAGGAACCCGGGCGACAGCGCGGAGGACAGCGAACGCTCCATCAGCGGCATCTCGTCCGAGCTCATCGATTGCTCCATGCCGACCGGGGCGATCAGGTGGCCCGCGCGCAGGTCCCAGTCGTCGAAACCGCGATAGGCCAACCACACGCCTTTCCAGCCCTGCGACGTGCCGCCGAGATCGTTCTCGACCCGGAAACGCCAGTCCTTCGCGAATCGTCCGGACAGCGCGATCCTGGCGCGACGGAAATCGCTGCGGTCGTCGAGCGGCGTGACGTCCTCGTCGAAACGCACGCTGTCGTAATGCAGGCGGCAGCCGATGCGCAGTTCGCTGTCGCCGTCGTCCGAGGTCCAGACCAGGCCCTCGCGGCCGGCCTCGAAGGCTTGGGCCTGCGCGGCCACGGGGGTCAGGCACGCCAGCGCCACGGGCAGGGAGAGTCTCGTCAGGGAAGTCTTCATTTCGATGCTCCGGGGGATCGGGGAAGGAGTGCGTCCTCGGCGCACGGCGCATCGCCTGCGCCGAGGTCGGCATCCGGAAACAGGAAGCCGACCACGATGCGGTCGAGGGCGTGGCTGCGAACGGAAGGGCCGAACGCATGGCTCGCGCCGCGCAGCACGTGCAGGCGGCAGGGCGACGCGCAGCCCGCGCGCCGCGCCGCGCCCGCCATCGCGTCGACCCATCGCCGCGCGCGGGCGCGGCGGTGCAGGCCCTGACGCAGGTCGATGTCGGGGTCCTGGTTGAGCGACTCGTCGCGCATGCGGTCGTGCGAACCGACCACCACCAGCGTCGGCGGATACCGCGCGACGACGTCGGCGTGCGCGAACGCCGACGTCGCGCCGCGCGCACCGAGGCCCAGCGGGTAGGCGAGATCGTCGTCCGGGAACGTGTACCAACCCGCTGCGCCCACGACCATCCGCGACACCGCGCGCGGATGGCGGAACGCGTAACGGTGCGCGAACTGTCCGCCGCCGGAATATCCGAACAGATGCAGGGCCGGCGCATCCATTCCCAGATGACGGCACGCGTCTTCGACGATGCGGTCGAAGGCCTCGTCCGCGGCCGGGATGCCCCTGCGGCCTTCGAGGGTCTGGTAGCGCCGATACCCCGCGCGCGGGAACAACGGCGCGACCACCGCGACGCCCAGTCGTTCCGACCAGCGACGGAACACCATCGCGTGTTCGAGCGCGTTGCGGGTGATGCCGTGCACCGCGACCAGCAGCCGGCTGCGGTCGTGCTCGCCCTGCGGACGATGGACGAAGTAACTGCACTCGGGAATTCCGTCCGGCGTTCTCGCGTAGGGATGCGTCCCGCGGCCCGCCGGCTTCGGAAGGAGGATGGTTTCGCTCATGTGCCGTGCCTTTCGAGAAGGGTCGCCGGGGAGCTCCCGCCCGCCCGCATCGGAGCGGCCGTCGACAACCGCCACCGCCGGATCGTGCGCGGCCAGTCGGCGCCGTCGCGCCCGGTCATCAGCACGGTGCCGCGGAACCGTTCCAGCATCGCGAAGAAGGCATCGCGGTTCTCGCCCTGGATCTGCGCGTCGACGTCCTCGAACAGCAGGATCCGCGGCCGCCCGAGCAACGCCCGCGCCCAGCGCAGACGCCAGCGCTCCGCGCGCGCGAGCCCGAATCCATCGCTGCCGAGCGGCGTTTCGAGTCCGCGCGGCATTCGCTCGACGGCCTCGCGCAGCCCGCAGCGATCCAGGATGCGATCGATCTCGTCGAGACGCGCGCCCGGCGCGCGGTAGCGCAGATTGTCGATCAGGCTGCCCCGCAGCAGCGGCAGGCTCTCGCTGACCAGGACCGCCGCGCGTCGCAGCGAACCGGGCGCGGCTTCCGCGATGTCGCGTCCGTCGATGCGGATCGTTCCGGTCACCGCATCGGTCAGCCGCGGCAACGCCCACAGCAACAGCGACGCCTCGATGCCGGGATCGGAGGCGATCAGCACGCGCTCGCCCGGCGCCACGACGGCATCGAGCGGCGTCGGGCATCCCGGAATCGCGACCTGCGCGAATTCGATCGCACCCGGGCCCTTCGGCAGCGGCGCGACCTCCGCGCCGGGGCTCGCCAGCGGCGCGATCTCGAGCAGCGAACGCACTTTTTCCCGGGCCACGATCGCCGAACGCCACAGTTCGAACACCCGTCCCAGGCGATGCAGGGGCGTCGCCAGCAGCGACACCAGCAGCAGCGCCGCCAGCAGCGTGCCGCGGGAATGCGTCGCATCGGAATGACCGATCAGCGCGACCGACAAGGTCGACGTGCCGACGACGGTCGCGGAAATCGCGATCATGAGGCCGGAACGATGCGCCAGCGCCACCGCGGCGCGGCGCACGCGACGCGAGCGTTCGACGATCGCCGCCTTTTCGGCGTCGCGACGCGCATAGGCCTGGATCGTCGGCAGTCGCGACAACTGCTCGTCGATCGCCGCGGCGAAGCGTCCGCGGCGTCTGCGCGCCCTGCGCACCGAAGCGTCCAGCGCGCCGGCGCCGACGTACGCGGCGAGCGCGCCGAGCGCGAGCACGCCGCCGGCCGCGCACGCGAAGCGCCAGTCCAGCCACGCGAGCACCGCGACGACGCCCAGCGTCATCGCGCCGGCCGTCCACACGCGCGCCAGCCCGCGACTGGCCCACAGCCGCAGCGCCGAGAGATCGCCCACGAACCGCAGCGACAGCGCGCCATGGCGGATGCGACGCAGTCGCTCGGGGGCGACCCGCCCCAGATGGTCGAACAGGCGCAGGCGGATGCGGTCGATGTACGACTGCCCGAGGCGCTCCGCATCGACCCGCTCCAGCCAGCGCAGCGTACCGGTCGCCAACACCGATCCCCAGAGCGCCACGACGACCGGCAACGAAAGGCCCGCATCGCCGTCCAGCACGTCGCGCAGTCCCAGTGCGAACGCGCCTGCGACGGCGCCCTGGCCGACGCCGTTGGCGATCAGGCGCAGCAGCAACGTTCGTCGCCGGCCTGCGAAGAGCGCGGGGAAGCCGTCCACGTCGACCTCAGCGGCCGAGCGAGAACAGCAGCGGCGTGACGATCTCCGGGCTTTCGAGGCCGGCGATGTCCAGCACGCGCAGGCCCGTCTGTTCCGCCGCCTCCTGCATCGCCAGCGGACTGCGGCTGACCAGCCCGCTCAGGGCGGCCACCGAAAGCGCGTGACGGCGGAGGATCTCGACGCCGGTCGCCAGCGCCATCGCGTCCGGCGCCGCCAGCAGCACCTTGTCGACCGCGTCGCGGAACCAGGGCGCGGCCACCATCATCGCGGTCTCGCGCTGGAACAGGCCATCGGAGATCTCGATCACGATCGCGTCCGGCGCGCTTCGCTGCAGCTCCGAAAGCAGCGTGAAGAACGTGCGCTGCAAGGTCTGCAGATCGACGCGAAAGGTGGATGGCAGGCCGCAATCGCTGAAATCCCGCACCGCGATCGCGCCGGCGTCGAGCATGTGCCAGTAATCCGCGCCCGATCCGGTGCCGGTGATCTTGGCCGCGGCCACGCGCATGCCGGCGTTGGTCAGACCGCGTACCGTGCAGGCGGCGGTGGTGGTCTTGCCGGAATTCATGCTCGAACCCAGCACCGCGAACACCGGCACCTGCACCGGACAGCGCTCGACCGGAGGCAGCGCGAAGCGCGTCAGATTCAACGGCGCGCCCGACAGATCGCCGAGCATGCCGATCGGTTGCAGCATCGTCGGCCTGCCCACGGCGTCGTGCCGGCTTTCCAGTTCGCCCGCCACGCCGCCGCTGGTCGCCAGCGCGCAGCGTTGCATGTGCTCCGGCACCCGGATGCCGTACTGGTCGGGCGCATAGCGGTGGCCGTAGCAGGCCACCACCTCGTCGCCCGCGAAGAGGCGCGCGCGCCGGCCGTCGGGCAATTCGATCCGGGTGTGGTGGCCCAGCTCGGTCACCCGCGCCAGGAACAGGCTGCCCGCCTCGGGCGCATATTGCCGACCGAGCAGGGTCGCCACCCGCACGTCGACCCGACGCAGGCAGAACCCGCGCTTGGCCGCCTCCAGGCGGGCGAATCCGCGGTCGGACCCGCCGATCGTCCCCGAGGCGGGGCCGGTGCCCGGCCGGAGGCCGTGGTCGCTGGAGGTCGGGTCGAACATTCGCTGCCGGGGCACGGTCGCCATCCATCGTCTCCTCGGCGCCCTGCGCGCCGGTGTGGACGAGAGAACGAAGCGCCGCAGGGATTTATTCCCTCGACGATGCCGTCGACCGGCCTCCGCGGCCCTACGGCCGCACCCCTGCGACGTGACGGCTCCGACGGGATCGGCGATAATTCCGCCATTCCCCGAATCCCCGACGGCCCCTGCTCTCCCAACGGCAGGCCTTCGCCGTCCGCACCCGCGGCCGCCGCTGTCCCGACATCGTGCGCCGCGCACGACCGGAGCCCCCATGCAATACATCTACACCATGAACGGCGTCAGCAAGACCGTGCCGCCGAAGCGCCAGATCATCAAGGACATCTCGCTGTCCTTCTTCCCCGGCGCGAAGATCGGCCTGCTCGGCCTGAACGGCGCCGGCAAGTCGACCGTGCTGAAGATCATGGCCGGCGTCGACAAGGACTTCCAGGGCGAAGCCCGCCCGCAACCGGGCATCAAGGTCGGCTACCTGGCGCAGGAGCCCGAACTCGATCCGAACAAGACCGTGCGCGAATCGGTCGAGGAAGGCGTCGGCGAGGTCCTCCAGGCCCAGGCCGCGCTGGACGCGGTCTACGCCGCCTACGCCGAGGAAGGCGCCGACTTCGACAAGCTCGCCGCAGAACAGCAGCGTCTCGAAGCGATCCTCGCCTCCGGCGACGCGCACATGCTGGAACAGCAGCTGGAAGTGGCCGCGGACGCCCTGCGCCTGCCGCCGTGGGACGCGAAGATCTCCACGCTCTCCGGCGGCGAAAAGCGCCGCGTCGCGCTCTGCCGCCTGCTGCTGAGCAAGCCGGACATGCTGCTGCTGGACGAACCGACCAACCATCTCGACGCCGAGTCGGTGGAGTGGCTGGAACAGTTCCTCGCCCGCTTCCCGGGCACCGTGGTCGCGGTCACCCACGACCGCTACTTCCTCGACAACGCCGCCGAGTGGATCCTCGAACTCGACCGCGGCCGCGGCATTCCGTGGAAGGGCAATTACACCGAATGGCTGGTCCAGAAGGACGAGCGCCTGAAGCAGGAAGAAAACCAGGAGAAGGCGCGCCAGAAGGCGATCGCGCGCGAACTGGAGTGGTCGCGCCAGAACGCCAAGGGCGGCCGCAGCAAGGGCAAGGCGCGTCTCGCTCGCCTGGAAGAACTGCAGTCGCAGGAATACCAGCGCCGCAACGAGACCAACGAAATCTTCATCCCGCCGGGCGAGCGCCTGGGCAACTCGGTGATCGAGTTCAAGGGCGTGTCGAAGTCGTTCGGCGACCGCCTGCTGATCGACAACCTCAACATGCTGGTGCCGCCGGGCGCGATCGTCGGCATCATTGGCCCCAACGGCGCCGGCAAGTCGACGCTGTTCAAGATGCTCATGGGCATCGAGAAGCCGGACAAGGGCGAGATCGTCAAGGGTCCGACGGTGAAGCTGGCCTACGTCGACCAGAGCCGCGACAAGCTCGAAGGCAACCACAACGTCTTCCAGGAAGTCTCCGGCGGCCTCGACATCCTCAACATCAACGGCGTCGAGATCCAGTCGCGCGCCTACATCGGCCGCTTCAACTTCAAGGGCCAGGACCAGCAGAAGATGGTCGGCTCGCTGTCGGGCGGCGAACGCGGTCGCCTGCACCTCGCCAAGACCCTGCTGCAGGGCGGCAACGTGCTTCTGCTCGACGAACCGTCGAACGACCTCGACATCGAAACCCTGCGCGCGCTCGAAGACGCGCTGCTGGAATTCCCCGGCAACACCTTCGTGATCTCGCACGACCGCTGGTTCCTCGACCGCATCGCGACCCACATCCTGGCCTTCGAAGGCGACTCGCACGTCGAGTTCTTCCAGGGCAACTACCGCGAATACGAGGAAGACAAGAAACGCCGCCTCGGCGAGGAAGGCGCCAAGCCGCACCGCCTGCGCTTCAAGGCGCTGAAGTGAGACGCACGCCCGCCTTCACGGCGGGCGTTTCGCATCCGCCCGGGACGCCATGTCCGAACTGAGGCACAGGTCACCGGATCGGCCTCACGAAAACGATCGGAAGTCCTTACGCCCGCAACGCGACTTTGGAATCATGACCGGAACCACTCGCACGAAGACGCCCGAACCGATGCGCAGCTTCATGGACCGCCTGCGGACCCGCTGGGACGCCGCCGACACCCTGGTCTGCGTCGGCCTGGATCCCGAGCCGGCGAAATTCCCCGCGAAGTTCGCCCACGATCCGGACGCGATCTTCCATTTCTGCCGCGACATCGTCGACGCCACCGCGCCCTACGCCTGCGCGTTCAAGCCGCAGATCGCCCACTTCGCGGCGGCGCATGCGGAGGAAGCGCTGCGGATGCTGATCCTGCACATCGGTTTCCGCTGGCCGGACGTTCCTGTGATCCTCGACAGCAAGCGCGGCGACATCGGCAGCACCGCGCAGCATTACGCGAGCGAGGCCTTCGACCGCTACGGCGCCGACGCGGTGACGGTCAATCCGTATCTCGGCCGCGATTCCGTGCAGCCGTTCCTCGATCGCGCCGACAAGGGCGTGGTCATCCTCTGCCGCACGTCGAACCCCGGTGCGGGCGATCTGCAGGACATGGTCCTGTACGACAAGAGCGGCGCCGGGCGCCCGCTGTACCAGCATGTGGCCGAGAAGATCGCGCGCGACTGGAACGAGCACGGCAACTGCGCACTGGTCGTCGGTGCGACCTGGCCGGAACAACTGCGCGAGGTCCGCGCGATCGTCGGCGACGTGCCGTTCCTGGTGCCCGGCGTCGGCGCGCAGGGCGGCGACGTCGAAGCGGTGGTGCGCAACGCGCGCACGCGCGACGGCACCGGCCTGATCGTCAGCTCCTCGCGCGCCATCCTCTACGCCTCGAACGGCGACGATTACGCCGACGCCGCCGCGAAAGCCGCTCGCGCGCTGCGCGACGAGATCAACCGCCATCGCTGAGCGCTTCAGCGGGTCGGCGCATCGGCGCGGACGACCGGTCGCTCCTCGCGCAGCACGATCACGGCGTCGAGGTATTCGCCCCAGGGCGCCGCGTGAACCGTGCGGTAATTGATCGGGCGCGCCGCGATGGTGCCGAGCCGGCGCAGGCGCTTGCGGTCGACGTAGCGCAGATCCGGACCGTCGTCGTCGAGGACGGCGGTTTCCAGCGACGCGTCGACGGCGCGCGGCAACGGAATCGCAGCACCGCGACCGCCCGGCGAACCGAACGCGCCGCCGAGCGCGGTGAACCCCACCACCGCCATGCGCGCGCCGTGGCGCGCGTGCAGGCGCGTGCCCATCGACCGCATGTCGGGCGCGACGCCGTCCAGTCGGCGCGCGGCGTGAACGGTGGCGCACCAGACGATGAGTTTGGTGCCGCGCGGCCAACGCGCGCGATGCCATTGCAGCAGTTCGAACATGCCCAGATCGCGCTGATCGCCGTCGCCGTCCAGCGCCATCCCGAGGTAACGCGCGTACGCCGCGGCCATCATGGCGCGCTCCGGATCGATCGCGGCGGCGTCGGAGTCCGCGGTCGCCGCGGTGCGGATCGCGGCCGCCCGGATCTCCTCGCCGCAGGCGCGCAGGCGTTCGCGGGCCGCATCGTCGAACGGAGACGCGTCGTCGTAACGCCAGTCGTTGTGGCGTTGCAATTCGATCGCGCAGGCGTCGCGGCGCGGCCCGGCGTCGAGCAACGATGCGAGCGTGGAGGCGAGGCGCTTCCGCGAATACGCACCGTCGATGCCGCCGACCTGCGGGTCGATGCCGCCCACCCGCAGCCGGCCGGCGATCCGCTCCCGATGCAGGAAGCGGATCAACGGCTGCGCTTCCCGCGCGCGCGACCACAGCGGACCGATGACGTCGGCGAGCCCCTGCGCGCGCGCGGTGCCGGCCTCGACCGCATGCGCCTCGTCGAGCAGGTCGTAGAACTGGCTTTCGAACAACACGCCGCCGAAACCGCAGCGGGTCGTCAGTCGACGGACCAGTTCGACCTTGACCTCCAGCGTGCGGCCGCCGCCGTGGTTCGCGTCCTCGCCGAGCAGCACGATGTCTTTCCGGCAGACATCGCGGACGAGACGGTCCAGTTCGGCGGACTCGCGACGGTCGAAGACGGCCGCCGCCTCGTCGACAGCCGCCGTCTCGTCAACGGCCGGCGCCGCGCCCACGGGCAGGCAGAGCGCCCACAGCGCGAACAGCGACAGCCACGCCGGCACGCGTCGGATCATCGCGACCGCAGCCACGCGCGCAGCGCCGCGAACGGGAATCGCAGCCAGATCGTCGCGTAGACCGCGGCGCGCACCGGCGCGCTGCGACGAGGCCCTTCGAACTTGCGGAAATAACGGCTCAGGCCGCGATGCTTGTGCCACTCGACGAACCAGGGTCGCGAACGGCTGGAGACCCCGCGCACGTGGACGACGGCGATGTCGTTCGCGACCGCGACGAATGCGCCGGACTCGCGCGCGCGACGGCAGAGATCCAGGTCCTCGGCATGCAGACGGTAGCCTGGGTCGAAACCGCCCAGGCGGTGGAACAGGCCGCGCGGCATGAGCATGAGCGCGCCGGAAATCGCGGGCACCGCCTGCAGCGTCGCGGTCGGATCGAGCGGCACGTCGAGGCGCCGCGCGGCGGCGCGCACGAGCATCGCCGCGAAGTCGGGATCGCGCCGTCGCGCGGCGCCGTCGCGCACGCCGGCTTCATCGACCAGATCGACGCCGAGCAGCGCGTCGCGCGCGCAGGCCTGCGCATGCGCGCGCAGCCGCGACAGTGCGTCGGGCGCCGGCAGACAGTCCGGATTGACGAAGGCCAGCCACGGCGCGTCGCTGTCGGCGGCGCCCTGGTTGCAGGCGATGCCGAAGCCGGGATTGTCCGGATTGGCGATGAAACGCAGACGCGGATCGGCCAACGCATGGCGCTGCACGATGTCGAGCGTGCCGTCGTCGGACGCGTTGTCGACCACGCGGATCTGCGCCACGTCGGCAGCTGCGCGCAGACGATCAAGACATTCGCCGATGGTTTCGGCGCTGCGATGGGTCACCACGACGACGGCGATGGCGGAATCCGCGTTCATGGCACCGGTGCGGCGTCGGCATCGCCGCGCTCGCCGAAGAGATCGGGCTGGGTCCGCAGTTCGGCGTTCTCGAACGCATGGCGCAGGCTCTGCCGCAGCGCGTGCAGCGGATCCTGCATCAGGAACTGCGCCAGCCGGGCGTGCCACGCGGGCCAGCGCACGGCCAGGGTCTCGACGTCGTCGCCCAGCGGCACGCCCTCGCCGCGACGGCCGACGAAGGCGGTTTCGCACAGCACGTTGCGCCAACCGAGACCGGCCATGCGCAGCGACAGGTCGATCAGCGCGGCGCAGGAGGACGCGTAACTGGCGGCGTCGAGGCCGCCGGCCCGGCGTCGCGCGCTGCCGCGCAGGAACAGCGCATGACCGACCGCCGCAGGCAGCTCGGGATGATGCGGCGGCAGCGAGGCCGCGGCCTGCGCCAGCCGTTCGGGCGCATCGGGAATCGGCGCGATCTCGCCCACCCGTGGCCATGAGGCGGTTTCGCCGGCGTTGCTCCAGGGCGTCGCGCTGGCGATCGCGGGATCCCGCGCGGCGCACGCGGCGAGGCGGGTCGCCCAACCGGGGAACGGCACCGCATCGCCGGCCAGCAACAGCACGTCGGCATCGCCGCAGGCGCGAAGCATTTCGTCGAGATGCGCGGCTTCGCCGATCGAACGCGGGCGACGCGTGTAGTCGGCCTGCAGCGCGGTGCGCTTGAGCCAGCGCTCGACGATCGCGACGCCGCGCGGGCCGCATTGCGCGTCGTCGGCGAGCCAGACCCGCGTCCCAGGCGGCGTGCCGGCGTCGAGCGCCGCGAGGCAGGCATCGAGGGCGTCGTCGTCGACGCCCACCGGCAGCAGCACGACGGGCAGCGGGGAAGTCGGCTGCGCGTTCATGCCCGGGCGCGGCGATCCGTCCTCAGCGATGCGGCTGCGGCCCCGGCGGATCGGCCTTCGGCAGCGGCTGCAACGCGCGGAACTGGCGCCCGTATTCGTCGGTGAGATCGCGCGCGGCGCGCGGGTCCTCGACCAGCGTCGGCGTGATCAGGATGATGATCTCGCTGCGGCGCTTGCCGACGGACTGGCGTCCGAACAGTCCGCCGACCACCGGCAGGCGGCTCAGCCCCGGGAAACCGCTCGATCCCTTGCTGTCGCTGTCGGTGATCAGACCGGCCAGCAGCACCGTGTCGCCGCTCTGGATCACCGCGCTGGTCTTCATCCGGTTGGTGCTGATGCGCACGTTGCCGTTGTCGTCGGGCTCGCCCTTCGGCGCGCTGATTTCCTGCACCAGTTCGACGAACACGGTGCCGTCCTTGGTCACGCGCGGACGCACCTTCAGGATCGTGCCGGTATCGAGGTACTGCACCTGGCTGGTGGTGTTGTTGCTGCCGAGGATCGGATTGATCGACACCGACGTGACCGGGATGCGGTCGCCGACGTTGAGCGTCGCTTCCTGGTTGTTGCGGACCATGATCGACGGCGTCTGCAGCAGCTTCACGTCGCTGACCGCGTCGAGCGCGGAGATCACCGCCGCGGCGTTGCGGCCGAGGAAAGTCCAGGCGAGGCCCGGATTGGTGCCGCCGGAGGGCTTCACGCTGCCGGCGAGCGTGCTCCAGGTATCGCGGCCGACCGCGCTGGGCAGACCGTTGTCGGTGACCGCGCGCTCGAAGAACCAGTTGACGCCGTAGGACAGGTCGCCGGTCAGGTCGACCTGGACCACCTGCGCCTCGATATGCACCTGCAGCGGCAGCACGTCGAGCTTCTCGATCACGTCGAGGATCGAGCGCCAGGCGGAGGCGGTCGAACGCACCAGCAGCGTGTTGTTCTCCTCGATCGCCGAGATCGCGACCTTGTCGCCGCCGACTTCGAGGGTGACGCTGCCGCTGCCGCCCTGCGACGGACCGAGCGAGAGCGAACCGCTGCCGAGACCGCCGCCGCCCGGACCGGCGCTGCCGGTCGTGCCGCCCAGATCGCTGCCGCCGTCCTTGTCGCCGCTGCCGCCGCCGATCATGCTCGCCTGGCCGCCCGGGATCAGCGAGTAATTGCCGTCGCCGCCGCTGTTGCCGCTGCGACCGCCGCCGCCGAAGACTTCGCTCAGGCGCACCGCCAGATCCTTCGCGGTGACATACTTGAGCTCGTAGGAATACAGGCGCACGCCTTCTCCGGCGCCGTCGATGCGCTCGATCCATTGCTCGATGTCGTCGAGGTAGTCGGCCTGCGAGGTGATCGCGAGCACGGCGTTGGCGCCGTCCAGCGGCATGAAGCGGAACATGCCGGCGACCGGGGATTTGCTCTGCTCGCCGAACACCTTCTCCAGGTCCTGCACGACCTTGTTGGCCTTGCTCGACTGCAAGGGGAACACGCCGACCGACATGCTCGACATCCAGTCGACGTCGAAGATCTGGATGGTGCGCAGGTAGTTCTCGAGTTCGGCGCGGGTGCCGGCGATGGTGAGCAAATTGCGACCCGGGTCGACGGTGACGATCGCGTTCGGACGCGCGTAGGGCTTGAGCAGCTTCTCCATCTCGGTGGCCGAGATGTAGCGCAGCGGCACGACCCGCGATTCGAAGCCGCGCGCGCTCTCCGGCGAGCCGGTGCGCGGGGTGACCACGCCGGTGCCCAGCGCCTGGTCGGCCGGCACGATGCTGTAGCGGCCGTCGCCGTAGATCATCCGCGCGTTGTTCCAGCCGAGGATCATCTCCAGCACCGAGAGCGCCTGCGCCGGGCTGACCGGTCGCGGCGTCGAGTAGGTGACCGTGCCCTGCACGTTCGGGGCGATGGTGTAGTTCTGGCGGAGCATGTCGCCGAGGATCACCTTGACCACGGCGTGCAGCGATTCGCCCTCGAAATTGAACGTGGCCTCGCCGCCGGTGGCGCCGATGTCCGGCATCGGCGCGGCCGCCGCCGCGGCATTGATGACCTGACCGCTGCCGCGGCGGATGCGCGGGCGCGGACGTCCGTCCTCCTCGCGGCCGTCCTCGGCACGATCGTCGTCGACCATCGGCTCGGTGCGCACGTCGCCGGCGTCGGTCGACGCCGGTTCGGCGCGCACGGGCCGGTCCTCGGCGCGCTGCAACCGCGGCATCGGCGTCGCGGCGCAGGCGGCGAGCATCGCGCTGAGCGCGGCGGCGAAAAAGGCGTAGGCGGTGGATCGCAGGGTCATCGTGGAGATCTCAGGGTGTTTGTCCCGGCGTCGAGCCGGCGTTCTGCGCTTCTTGCGCGGCCTGTTGGCGAATCTGGGCGCGGCGCGCCTCGATCCGCCGACGGATGGCTTCCAGTTGCGCTTCGGTGGAGACCGATGCCGGCGGACCGGCCGCGTTCTGCGGAGCGGGCGGCGGCGGGGGTGCGTTCGCGACCTGCGGCGGGCCCTGCGGCCCCGGCTGTTCGGAGCCGGGCGGGGCTTCCTGGACGACGCCTGCCACCGGCGGAGCGCCCGAGGCCGCCATCGGCGGCGGGACGGCGCCACCGACCCCGTTGAACACCCGCAGCTCCAGGGTCTTCTCGCCGTCGGGGCCGCGGAACACCGCCAGCCGCGACTCCAGCTTCGCGAGGCTCCACTGCGGTGCGGTTTCGACCGCTTCGCCCATCTTCACCCGCACCGGCTGGGCGCCGTCGGCGGCGGGTTTGAGGATCGCCACCCGGGTTTCGCCGGCGATGAGCACGCTGGTGAGGGTGTAGTCGAAGGTATTGGCCTGCGCTTCCTCGCCGGCGCCGCCGATGACGAAGGTCTGCGGCTTGCGGTTCTCCGCGAACATCGGCCGCACGGCGATCTCGTCGTACTGGCCGAGCGGGCCGGGCCGTTCGGCCGACGGGATCTTCGTCGAAGGCAGGGTCTGCGCCGCGACGTCCTCCGGCACGGCGCCCAGCCTGCCGCCGAGACCGAGCATCGCGAACACCCACAGGCACACCGCCCAGCCCGCGACGCCGGCGAGCAGCCAGGTCCGGGGGCCGAGACTATCGACGCGCATCGGTCTCTCCTCCCGCGGCGTTCGCTCCCGCGGCGGGCGCGACGTAGCCGTACAGATCGAAACTCACATCGACGCCGCCGCCGGTCGGGGCCTGGTCGGGCGTGAAGTAGAAGCGCTGCGCGGTGACGTTGAGATTGTCCACGAACAGGCGCGGCGAGCCGCTTTCCAGCGAGTGCAGCACGACCTCCAGTTCGCGCACGCCGCACTGCAGGCGGACCTGCACCACCGCGCGGGCGAAACGCTCCTTGCGCGGTTCGGTCAGCGGCGAACGATTCTGGATCGCGCAGCTGCGGTTCTTCGGGCTGGCCTGCTGGACCGCCGTTTCGAGGCGCTGGATCAGCGCCGCGGTGGCCAGTTCGGTGCTGCCTTCGGCCATGAAACCGGGCAGCCGCGCCGCCTGTTCCCGCACTTCGCCGAGACGCTTCCGGATTTCGGGCGCCTGCTGGAGCGTGGCGCGGGCGCGCGCGTCGCGGTCCTTGAGATCGTCGATGCGGGACTGCAGTTCGAGCATCGGCACCGTCCACCACGGATGGACGAAGAGGAAGTAGCCGACCAGCAGCGCGCCGGCCAGCAGACCGAGGGCGGCCCAGCGTTCGCGCGGCGAAACGGCGGCGGTGGCCGGCGTCATGGCGCGCGCTCCCGCTCGGCGGAGTCGCCCCCGGCGGCACCGCGATTGCCGTTCGCCCTGCCCTTCTGCGGCGCGGCGACCGCCAGCTTGGCTTCGAGGGTGAAGCGGTCCTTGCCCTTGGTCGGATCGGTCATCAGCGCGCCGGTGAGGTTCATCGAATGCCACAGCTTCGAGCTCTGCAGGCGCTCGACCAGACGCGGCGCCTCGGAGCTCAGGCCGATGATCAGGATGCGTTCGCCCTCGATCGACACCTTCTCGACGAAGGTGTTGTCGGGCAGGCGACGGGTGAGTTCGTCCAGCACCTCGACCGTGGTCGGCCGGCCGTTGCGGGTCTGCTGCAGGAAGCGCATGCCCTCGACCAGATCGACCAGGCGTTTCTTCTCTTCGGCGACCTTGCGCGCCTGCTGACTGCGGCGCTTGGCCTCGACCTCGAAGGCGTCGGCGGCGGCGGTGCGGTTTTCGCGGATCTGCCAGAGCCCGGCGCCGGCCGCGGCCAGCGTGATCGCGAGCAACGCCAGGTTCCAGACCGCGCGCGGATCTCGACGGCGACTGCGCTGGGCGCCGGGCAGAAGATTCACGCCGAGCGGCAGACCGTCGGCATCGGCCATGTCGACGCCGGCCAGGGTCGCGGTCAACGAGGGGCCGAGGCCGGCGAGGGCCTGCTCCAGGCTGGCGCGCGGCACCACGACGAGCTCGGCGTCGATCTGTCCGTCGCCACGGCGACCGATCAGGCGCGCGTCGTAATAGACCTCTTCGGCGGAGAACGGGGTCTGGCGGTCGATCTCGAACCCGAGCACGTCGCGCAGGCGATCCGCGGCGGCGGCCGGCAGCGCGATCCGCCGGCGCAGACCACCGCGTCCGGGCAGCAGCAGCCAGCGCGGAAGCCCGTTGATCCGCGGCGCGAGCAATCGCGACAGCGGCTCCTCGGCGGCGGCGGACTCGGCATCCCAGGGCAATTCGGCGAGCGGACGGATCGACGCTTCGCCCGGCTGGGCCGGTACCGCGAGCGCCAGCGACAGTGCGCCATCGCCGCGCTGCAGCAGGAGCCGCTGCTGGGCCAGCCCGAAAACCGCGCGCAGCCGCGGCGGCAGCCAACTGCCGAGCGCATTCAGCCACCAGGCCCAGAAGCCGCGCAGTCCCGGCCACGCACGGCCGAAACCGCCCTGCGACGGTTTGGATGTCGCCCGGGCGGGCGTCGCGTTGTCGGCGGTCGTGCTCAGAAACAGCCCTCTCGGAAACGGTCCTCGATGGATCGGCGACGCCGCCCCGCAGCCGCGGGCGACGTCATCACATGACAACTCGGGCTCCGAAAGGTTCGGAACCCTCGACAGGACACCGACGGGGCGGGGAACGGGCGCATTCCGGAGCTCATCGCAGAATGGCGCCTTCTTCCCAGCGCAGCGGGGTGTAGGCCGAACCGGGCATCCCGCTGTTGCCGGCGCGCACGACGGCGCGCAGCACCGACACGCGACCGCCACGCAACCGCGCCCGGCTGTCGATACTATACGTTCCCGTGCCGGCACCGACGAGCGCTCCGGCCTCCCCGGGCTGCCGCGGCCGGCGACGTTCGGCCAGCGCCCGCTCCGCATCCACGCCCATCGCGCGCAGCACTTCGGCGCTGGCGTACTGCTCGTTGGGTCGGCCCTGGCCGCTGTAGACGGTGATGTGCGGCGCCAGTTTTTCGAACAGCGCCTGGGACATGCCCAGCACGAGCTGCAGCTCGGCCGCGGTCTCGAACGGCGCGTCCTTGGCGCCGTAAGGCAGCCCTTCCGACGCGTAGTCCCCGTCCTCGGCGCCGCCCTCGGCCTGGGTCAGGCTGTCGGGATCGCGCCAGTCGATGATCGCCGAGGCGAGCTTGCGCGCGGGCCCCCGCTCGGTGCCCACGGCCTGGAGCAGCCCGGCCAGCAGGTCCAGATCCGCGCCGTTGATGTCGACCTTGCCCGATTCGTCGACGATGGCGATGGTCACCTCGGCATCGCCGAACTCCCAGGCGTACTCGCGTCCGTCGGGCAGCCATTGCCGGGTCGGGTCGAAGTCGACCACCCGGGTCATCGCGTATTCCAGCCCGGCGCGCGCCGCCTGATCGGCGACGACGCCCTGGCTCAGGGTGCGCCCCTGCAGGTATTCGACGCGGGCGATCAGCGCGAAGGCGCCGACCACCGCCGTCAGCAGCGCGATCAGCCACAGCACCAGCAGCAGCGCGGCGCCGGCGTCGACGCGCGATGCGCGGAAGGGACGTGCGGCGGGCATCAGAACGGCACCTGCGAGAAGCCGCCGTAGCTGCCGGCCTGCGGCAGCGACACCACCACCGGCGGCCAGCGTTCGCCGCGAGCGTCGACGATCTCGATCCGCACCTGCATCGGCATGCGATCGACCTGCTGCCAGCGATCCTGCCACTCGCCGATGCGGTTCTGCGCGTCCAGGGCGCGATAGGAGATCTTCACCTCGCGCAGCCCGTCGACCAGCCGCTCCGGCGGACGCGGATCGCGCTCCTCGACGATCTGGTTGGCCAACACCACCGCGAATTCGACCTCCAGGCGCAGGCCGCCGGCGCCGTCGTCGACCACGCCGATCTCGTGCAGATGCGGCCCGCCGCGACCGAGATACGGCGGCAGGTCGGCGACGAAGCGCATGCGATCGGATTCGCCGAGGAAGCGCGCGGGAATGCCGCTGCGCGGATCGACCTCGTAAGCGACCGGCAGCGCCGAAGCGATGCGCCGACGCAGGAAGCCTTCGACCGCGCGCATGCGCTCGTTGCGCTGCGCCTTCTGCTCGCCGCGGGTGGCCGCCGCCGACGCCGCGCGCAAGGTCGCGAAGGCCAGCGCCATCGCCGCGGCCAGCAGCGCGGTCGCGACCAGAATCTCCATCAAGGTGAAACCGGCGGCGCGGCGGCGTGCGTTCACGGCACCACGCCCGCGGCGTTGACGTCGGTGGGCGTGACCAGACGCAACGAGCGCACGTGCAGGCGCTGCTTCGGCCCGCCCTCGCCCCATTGCACCGTCAGATCCAGTTGCAGCAATTGCGGCGCGCCGAGCGCCTGCGGCTGCCGCGGCGGCGCGCCGGGATCGCGATACGGCGCGACCGCCATCTCCCAGCGATAGCGTCCGCCGTCGAGTTCGCCATCGCGCCGACCGACCGACAGCGCTTCGCCGACGCCGGCCTGGTCGAGCAGCGATTGCGCGTGCAGCGCCGCACGACCGTATTCGTCGGAGGCCCGCACCTGCTTGCTCGCGTTGGACAGGGAGCCGAGCAGCAGGCTCATGCCGAAGGCGAGCAGGCCGAACGCGACCACCACTTCGATGAGCGTATAGCCGCGCTGCGCTGCGCGACGCGACGCGGACCGCGGGCGCGTCACCGTTCGACCTCGCCGCGGTGCAGGCCGACTTCGCCGGTGAGCCAGGTCACGTCGACGTTCCAGGCGGCGTTGTCGCGGCGCAGCTGGATGCGACCGCCGGTGGACGCGCCGTCCTCGAAGAACAGGATCACGCCCTCGCCTTCGCGCGACTGCACCTGACGCACGCCCGTGAAGGTCACCTCGAAGGCCTTGGGCAATTCGCCGCGCCGATCCTTCGCGCCGGTCCAGGTGCGCTTGTCGGGCACGATCGCGAACCGCTGCACGGTGCCGGTGGCGATCGCCTGCGCGCGCGCGAAGCGCAATTCGGCCGCGAGCGTCTTCGCCGCGGACCGCATGCGCAGACCGTCCATGCCGCCGTTCATCGCGCCGATCAGGACCGCGCTCAGCGCGGCGATCAGGGTCACGACGACCAGCATTTCGAGCAGGCTGAACCCGCGCGCGGCGGCACGGGCGCGATGGGTCCGAGCTCGCGCGGCGCTTGCGTTCATCGCATCGGACCCGGAACGTCGGCAGCGAATCAGCCGGCGTCACCGTAGCGGATGTCGCCGTCGACGCTGCTGCCGCCGGGGCGGCCGTCCTTGCCGTAGCTGATGAGGTCGAACGCGCCGTTCTCGCCGGGCACGGTGTACTGCAGCGGCTTGTTGAACGGATCCTTGAGATCCTTTTCCTGGGCGTAGGGACCGAGCCAGCCGTTGATCTGCGGATCGGCGACGAGGTCCTCGAGCGAACGCGGATATTCGCCGACGTCGTCGTTGTACTGCTCGACCATGGCGGCCACCTTGTCGACCTGGATGCGGGCGAGCTTGTGGTTGGCCTTGTCCTTGTTGCCGAAGATCGAGCCGCCGACCACGGCGAGCACGCCGCCGATCAGCACGATGACGATCATGATCTCGATCAGGGTCATGCCGGCCTGCGAGCGGTGCGGCGCGGTGCGGCGAAGCGGGCGTGTGTGGCGCATGTCGGTCGTTCCGTTGTGAAGGGTGGTGGATTCGAAGGATCGGAGGAAGGTCGCGGCAGCGCTCAGAGCGCGCCGGTCAGTTCGTACATCGGCAACAGCAGGGCCATGATGATGAATCCGATGACCACGGCCATCACCACGGTGATCACCGGCACCAGCATCGCCAGCATCCGGTCGAGCGCCTGCCCGGTCTCGGCCTCGAAGGTATCCGCGGTCTTCAGCAGCATCGCCTCGAGCGCGCCGGACTCCTCGCCGACCTGGATCATCTGCAGCGCGAGGCGCGGGAACTTCTTTCCCTTGCCCAGCGCCGCCGAGAGCCCGACGCCGTTCTTCACTTCGCCTGCAGCGGTTTCGACATCGCCGATCAGCGCTTGGTTCCCGAGAATGCGGCCGCCGATGCCGAGCGCGGTGAGCAGCGGCACGCCGTTCTTCAACAGCGTGCCGACGGTGCGCGCCAGGCGCGCGGTTTCCATCCTGGCGACGATCGGGCCGGCGATCTTCTGGCGGAGCAACCATTCGTCGAAGCGCGCGCGCACTTCCGGTTGGCGCAGGCGGCGGGCGAGCCACCACACCGCGGCCGCGGGCACGCCGAGCAGCAGCCACCACCAGTCGCGCACGAACAGTCCCAGCCCCAGCACGAATCGCGAGAACCACGGCAGCGGACTGTCGAGGTTCTCGTACATCGCCGCGAACTGCGGCACGACGTAACCGAGCAGGAACAACAGCGAGAATCCGACCATGGTCATCAGGATCGCCGGATAGATCAGCGCGTTGATCACCCGACCGCGGAGCGCACGACTGCGCTCGAGATAATCGGCGAGGCGCTGCAGCGTGTCGTGCAGGCTGCCGCCGCTTTCGCCGGCGCGGATCATGTTCACGTAGAAGCGCGAGAACGCGCCGTGCTGACGCTCCAGCGCCACCGACAGCGACGTGCCGCCGCGGACCGCGTCGCGAATGTCGAGGATCGTGCGGCGCGCGACCTCGTCCTCGGGCAGTTCGAGCAGAATCGACAGCGCGCGATCGAGCGGCTGGCCCGCGCCGAGCAGGGTCGCCAGCTGCTGGGTGAACTGGACCAGGCGCGCGCCGGCGAAGGGTTTGGGCTTGAAGAGATTCCGCCACGCCAGGTCGCCGCCGGCCGAGGCCAGGCGGGCCTCCATCGGCAGATGGCCCTGCTCCTGCAGCCGGTGCGCCACTTCGGCGTCGCTGGCGGCCTCCATCTGCCCGTCGAGGACCTCGCCGCGGCTGTTCAGGGCTTTGTAGCGGTACAGGGGCATGGGCGCGAATCGAAAGGTCGTGGGCGGGAACGCCCGCGGGCGGGCGTCCGGTCAGGGGTGGGAGGATATCGGCCGCCACCGACGAATGGGAGCCCGCCGGGCGTCGAAGGTTCCCCGGAGCCGCCCGGGCGGGGCGGCTCAGCGCTCGAGGATGTCGCGGTCGATCATCGCGACCAGCCGCTCGACGGTCGCCCGCTGTTCGAGGTACCCCGTGGTCAGGGCCAGATAGCGTTCGTAATCGGGCTGGTCGCAGGAAAGCATGCCCACGCAGAGCAGATTCATGACCCGCGAACCGGCCACGCAGTCGTGGCCCGCGCGGCAGGCCGCGACTGCCCAGGCGTGCTGGGCGACGGCGTTGTTGAAGGCGGGCGCCTGGGCGGCGTCCGGCCATTCCTCGCGCAGTTTCGGCAACAGCAGCGACATCTCGAACATCGCGTCCGGCTCGGGCGAAGCCTTCAGCTTGCCGACGAAATACCGCACCTGCTCCGGGTCGAGATTGACCACCGTCCTGCCGAAATAGCGCATTTCCGCGGTGAGATCGCCGGATTTGGCGCTGCGATGCAGCCAATAGTCGGCGGCGCCGGGATTCCTGCGCAGATCGGCTTCGGCCTGCACGCAGAAACGCTTGTAGTCGTTGTAGATCCCGATCACCGTCCGTTCGGAGGCGGGTTTGGCCTTGGCCATCGAGCCGATGATGCGCATCGCGCCGCTCATCGGTCCGGCATAGGCGGCGCAGTCCTCGTAGATCTCGGACAGCCGGCGCTGGGCGACGGCATCGCCATCGGTCGCCGCCTGGCGGATCTCGACGTAGGACGCTTCGCGCCAGAGATGGTGGCGGTGCTCTCGCGCCTTGCGCAGGCGCTCGGCCCGCGCGGTGCGTTCGGCGGCGGTCAGCGGTCGTGCCGCTTCGGACGCGTCCGCGGCCGAGCCGGGTCCCGAACCTTCGCGTCCGAACCACCAGCCGGCCGCCGCGGCGACGGCGACCGTCGCGATCGCGACGGCGACGAGAACTCCCTTCTTCATGCGCATCCCCTCATCAGAACCCCCGTTCCGCCCCCCTGCACCGCCGCCGACGCCTCAGGCGTCCTCGGTCACGCGCAGCACTTCCTCGATCGTGGTCACCCCGGCGAGCGCCTTGGCGATGCCGTCCTCGTACATCGTGCGCATCCCGGCCTGGCGGGCCAGCTGCTCGAGCTCGCCCATGCCGGCATGGCGCATCACCGCGCGGCGGATCTCGTCGTTCATGACCAGGAATTCCATGATCGTGGTCCGGCCGACGTAACCGCTGGGCGCGATCGCCGAACCGCGCGGGCGATACAGATGGATCGTGCCCTCGGGACGGTAACGACGCAGGTTGAACTTCTCGATCTCCTCCGGCGACGCCTCGTAGCGCTCGGCGTGGGTCGGCTCCAGCCGGCGCACGAGGCGCTGGGCGAGGATGCCGTTGATGGTCGAGGTCAGCAGATAGTCCTCGACGCCCATGTCGAGCAGGCGGGTGATGCCGCCGGCGGCGTTGTTGGTGTGCAGCGTGGACAGCACCAGGTGGCCGGTGAGCGCGGACTGGATCGCGATCTTGCACGTTTCCAGATCGCGCATTTCGCCGATCATGATGATGTCCGGGTCCTGGCGCACGATGCTGCGCAGCGCATGCGCGAAATCGAGCCCGATCTGCGGCTTCGCCTGGATCTGGTTGATGCCCTCGATCTGGTATTCGACCGGGTCCTCGACGGTGATGATCTTGACGTCGGGCGTGTTGAGCTTCGACAGCGCGGTGTAGAGCGTGGTGGTCTTGCCCGAGCCGGTCGGACCGGTGACCAGCAGGATGCCGTGCGGCTGCTCCAGCACGCGCTGGAACTGCGGCAGGAAGTCGTCGGTGAAGCCGAGCTTGTGGAAATCGAAGACCACCGTTTCGCGGTCGAGCAGACGCATCACCACCGATTCGCCGTGCGCGGTCGGCACCGTGCTGACGCGCAGGTCCAACTCCTTGCCCTGGACACGGATCATGATCCGGCCGTCCTGCGGCAGGCGGCGCTCGGCGATGTTGAGCTTGGCCATGATCTTCACGCGCGAAATGACCGCCGCGGTGAGGTTGGCCGGCGGACTCTCGCCCTCTTCGAGCACGCCGTCGATGCGGTAGCGCACCTTCAGCCGGTTCTCGAACGGTTCGATGTGGATGTCCGAGGCGCGCAGTTCGACCGCGCGCTGGATGATCAGGTTGACGAGGCGGATGACCGGCGCTTCCGACGCCAGGTCGCGCAGGTGCTCCACGTCCTCGATGTCGCCGGCCTCGCCCTCGGCGGTCTCGACGATCGCGCCCATCGCGCTGCGCCCCTGCCCGTGCCAGCGCTCGATCAGATCGCCGATCTCGGAGCGCAGCCCGACCAGCGGCCGGACATCGCGTCCGGTGGCGAGCCGGATCGCGTCGAGGGTATAGGCGTCCTGGGGATCGGCCATCAGCACGGCGACGTGGGACTCGCTTTCGCCCACCGGGACCGCGACGAACTGCTTCATGAACTTCGTGGTGAGTTCGACGCCCTCCGGCGGCAGATCGGGCAATTCCTTGACCGCCACCAGCGGCAGGGCCAGCACCTCGGCGCAGGCCTCGGCATGATCGCGCTCGGACACCAGCCCCAGGCGGGCGATCAACGCCAGCAGTTCCCCGCCGGTGTCCTCCTGCACGCGCTGGGCACGGGCGAGATCGGCTTCCTTCAGGCGACCCTTCTCGATCAGCGCGGCGACGATGCGATCGCCGGCGCCCGGCGCCGAAACGGCGTCCGCGTCGATCTCCGAGCCCGCTTCGACAACTGCATTCACCCGCCTGCCCTCGTCCTGTCAGTGCGTCCGGCGTGGCCGGCCCGCGTTCGTGGATCGTTACTGTAACCCGCGGCCGTGCCGGAAACGAACGCGCCGCCCGCAGGCGGCGCACGGACGGCGCGTTCGTCGTTCCATCCCAGAGCGCGTTCCGTCGCACCCGCGGAATCCGACCGTGTCGCGATCTGGAAGTTCCGGGCGAAGCCTCAACGCAGGAGCGAGGATCGCGCGGGTTCGATCGATTCCGACGGCGGGACCAGCGCGGAGAGCAGATCCCCCTCCCTGCCCGGCCCTCCCGGACCCGGCCGACAGGCCTCCGGCGTGACCTTCGCGGTGCTCTGCTCGACGGATTGCGTCAGCGCCTCCCGGTAATCCACCGCAGCGCGACGGGCTTCGGGCGCATACGGATTCGGACCCTCGATCGCGATGAATTTCCCGCCGTCCGTACCGACGACCACATCGTCGATCCTGCGCAGGCCGGCCTCCTTGGCCTCGGCAGCGATGGCCGCAGCGGCGCGCGCCATCTGCGCCTGAGAGTTGAATCGGTCGCAAAGCCCGGGCTGCCGCAATTGCGACAGGGCCTGCTCGTACAGCGCGTGGTCCGGGTGCTTCGGATCCGTCAGCAACGGCGTCTCCGGCCCCCAGGTCCCACCCTGCGCACGGCCCTCGGACGAGAGCAGCGCACAGGGGTCGGCCTTCCATTCGACGGACGGCGGCGCCGGGTCCTTCTCCGGCAGCACCGGGCACCATTCGAGATCCGGTCGCGGCGCCGGTTCGCCGTCCCGCGGAGACGGATGCGCCCGCAGGACGGGTCCGGATTCCGACCCCGGGGCCTGTTCGGTCGATTGCGAACCCTCGTCCCGCGGAGAGGTGACCGGGGGGCGCCGCGGTTGGCCGGGCTCGAGGGGCTCGCCCTCCGCCAGCCACGGGCGGCCGACGCCACCGCCGGTCCCGATCGCCAGCGAAACCTTCTCATCCTCGAGCCGTGCAGCGTGCATGCCCACTTCTCCTTGTCGGCCCCGATTTCACGGCGACAAGCGGCCGGGAACGGGCGGGATGCGTCAGCGAACCTCGGCCACTTCCACGCCGTCGAGGCCGGCGGCCAGGGTGCGGGCGTCGCCGCCCTGGGCGAGCTTGATCTTGAGGCGCACCTCGTTCTGCGAGTCGGCGTAGCGCAACGCGTCCTCGTAGGTGATCTCGCCGGCCTGATACAACTCGAACAGGGCCTGATCGAATGTCTTCATGCCGAGGTTGGTCGATTCCTTCATGACCTCCTTCAGCTTGTGGATCTCGCCGTCGCGGATGTAGTCCTGCACCAGCGGCGTGCCGAGCAGGATTTCCATCGCGACCTTGCGGCCCTTGCCGTCGGGCGTCGGAATCAGCTGCTGCGCGACCACGCCCTTCATGTTCAGCGACAGGTCCATCAGCAGTTGGCTGCGGCGATCCTCGGGGAAGAAGTTGATGATGCGGTCCATCGCCTGGTTGGCGTTGTTGGCGTGCAGCGTGCACAGCACCAGATGGCCGGTTTCGGCGAAGGCGATGGCGTAGTCCATGCCCTCTCGGGTGCGCACCTCGCCGATCATGATCACGTCCGGCGCCTGTCGCAGGGTGTTCTTCAGCGCGTTCTCCCAGCTGTCGGTGTCGATGCCGACCTCGCGCTGGGTGACGATGCAGCCCTCGTGCTTGTGCACGAATTCGATCGGGTCCTCGATGGTGATGATGTGGCCCGAGGAGTTCTGGTTGCGGTAGCCGATCATCGCCGCCAGCGAGGTCGATTTGCCGGTACCGGTGGCGCCGACGAAGATGATGATGCCCCGCTTGGTCATCGCCAGGGTCTTGATGATCGGCGGCAGCGCCAGTTCCTCGACCGTGGGGATCTTCGATTCGATCCGGCGCAGCACCATGCCGACCTGGTTGCGCTGGTAGAAGCAGCTCACGCGGAAGCGGCCGACGCCGGAGACGCCGATCGCGAAGTTGCACTCGTGGGTCTTTTCGAACTCCTCGCGCTGCGCCGGCGTCATCACGTTCAGCACCAGATCGCGGCTCTGCTGCGGCGTCAGCGCGTTCTGGGTGATCGGCGAGATCTTGCCGTGCACCTTCATCGCCGGCGGCATGCCCGCGGTGATGAACAGGTCGGACGCCTTCTGGTGCGCCATCAGCTTGAGGAAGGAAGTGAAGTCGATGCTGCTCATGACGGAACTCCGGAATGCGGGGAGCGGGTCGCGCGCCGATCGCCTAGGCGGCGGGCGAGCCGAACGGCGGTCACTCGAACAACCGCTTGTCCTTGGCGTAGCCCTTGGCCTGCTGGCGGGTGATGAGACTGCGCTTGACCAGATCCTGCAGGTGCTGATCGAGGGTCATCATGCCGAAGTTCTGGCCGGTCTGGATCGACGAATACATCTGCGCGACCTTGTCCTCGCGGATCAGGTTGCGGATCGCGGGGGTGCCGACCATGATCTCCCACGCCGCGGTGCGGCCGCCGCCGACCTTCTTCAGCAGCGCCTGCGAGATCACCGCGCGCAGCGATTCGGACAGCATCGAACGCACCATCGGTTTTTCGCCGGCGGGGAACACGTCGATGATGCGGTCGACGGTCTTCGCCGCCGAACTGGTGTGGAGGGTGCCGAACACGAGGTGGCCGGTTTCCGCGGCGGTGAGCGCGAGACGGATCGTCTCGATGTCGCGCATTTCGCCGACCAGGATGTAGTCGGGGTCTTCGCGGAGGGCCGAACGCAGCGCTTCGTTGAAGCCGTGGGTGTCGCGATGGACCTCGCGCTGGTTGATCAGGCACTTCTGCGAGGTGTGGACGAATTCGATCGGGTCCTCGACGGTGAGGATGTGCGCGTATTCGTTCTTGTTGATGTGGTCGATCATCGCCGCGAGCGTGGTCGACTTGCCCGAACCGGTCGGCCCGGTCACGAGGATCAGACCCTGCGGCTGGTCGATGAGTTCGCGGAAGATCGGCGGGCACCCCAGGTCTTCCAGGGTCAACACTTCCGAGGGAATGGTCCGGAACACGGCGCCGGCGCCGCGGTTCTGGTTGAAGGCGTTGACGCGGAAGCGGGCGAGGCCCGGGATCTCGAACGAGAAGTCGCACTCGAGGAATTCCTCGTAGTCGCGGCGTTGCTTGTCCGACATGATGTCGTAGACCAGCGCATGGACCTGCTTGTGGTCCAGCGCGGGGATGTTGATCCGGCGCACGTCGCCATCGACGCGGATCATCGGCGGCAGGCCGGCGGACAGATGCAGGTCCGAGGCTTTGTTCTTGACCGAAAACGCCAACAGTTCGGCGATATCCATGCGATCTCCCCGCGGTGCGATGTCGTGCGGGTCGGAAGACCCGGGATGCGCCGGAGTATAGCCCCGCCCCCGGGATTTGCACCCGGGGGCGCAGGCGGCGGCATCGGCCGGGCGCCGGTTCGACATACACTTCACCTTTCCTGCGCCATTCCGCGACTCCGGTCGCACCCGAACGCACGCCATGACCGACGCACCGCCGCCGCATTCCGCGCTCGACGCCCTTCTCGCCGGCATGGCCGAAGCCGCCGCCGGACGCGCGCCGGCGCGACTGCTGGCGGTGAGCAAGACCCGGACGGCGGACGAGATCGCGCAGGTCGCCGCCGCATTGCGCGCACGACCGGCCGCGGGCCCGGTGGCGTTCGGCGAGAACTATGTCCAGGAGACGCTGGCCAAGCAGCCGGCGCTCGGGGGACTGGGCATCGAATGGCATCTGATCGGCCATCTGCAGTCGAACAAGGCGCGCGACGCCGCGGCCGCCTTCGACTGGGTGCAGACCGTGGATCGGCCGAAACTGGTCGAGGCGCTGGCGAAGCATCGCGCGCCGGGGCAGACGCCGCTGAACGTGCTGATCCAGGTGAACATCGACGACGAGGCCAGCAAGCACGGCTGCCGGCCCGAGCAGATCGACGCCATCGCCGAGGCGATCGCCGCCCGGCCGGCGCTGCGCCTGCGCGGGCTGATGGCGATCCCCTCGCCCGACCCGGACATGGGACGGCGCCGGGACGCGTTCCGGCGCATGCGCGCCCTGTTCGACGTCCTCGCCGCCCGCCATCCCGAGGTCGACACCCTGTCGATGGGGATGAGCGAGGACTACGCCCTGGCCATCGCCGAAGGCGCGACCCTGGTCCGGGTCGGCAGTGCGCTGTTCGGGCCGCGGCCGTCGAAGTTCCCATCCCCTTCCGAGTCCCTGTCTCCGGAGCCCGCATGAGCGCTTCCTCCATCGCCTTCATCGGCGGCGGCAACATGGCCCGCAGCCTGATCGGCGGCCTGATCGCCCGCGGCACGGCTGCCGGCGACATCCGCGTCTCCGAACCGGTCGAGGCCCTGCGCGACGCCCTCGCCCGCGATTTCGGCGTGCGGGTCGCCACCGACAACGCCGAGGCCGCCGCGCCTGCCGGGCTGTGGGTGCTGGCGGTCAAACCGCAGGTGATGCGGACCGTGTGCGAAGCCCTGGCGCCGCTGGCGCAGGCCACGCGGCCATTGGTGGTGTCCATCGCCGCCGGGATCACCGCCGCACAGCTGCAGCGCTGGCTGGGCGGCGGCATCGCCGTGGTCCGGACCATGCCGAACACGCCCGCCCTGCTCGGCGCGGGCGTCACCGGCCTGTTCGCCAGCCCTGAAGTCGACGACCGGGGCCGCCGGCGCACGGTCGACCTGCTGTCGTCGGCCGGGGAGACGGTCTGGATCGACGACGAGGCGCTGATGGATGCGGTCACCGCCGCGTCCGGCAGCGGGCCGGCCTACATCTTCCTGCTGGCCGAAGCGATGGAAGCCGCCGCGATCGCCGAGGGCCTGCCGCCGCAGGCCGCCGCCGCGCTGGTCCGCCAGACCGTGCTCGGCGCCGCGCGCATGCTGACCGAATCGGGCGAGGACCCGGCCGAACTGCGGCGCCGGGTTACCTCGCCCGGCGGCACCACGCAGGCCGCCATCGAGACCTTCGAGACCGGCGGCTTCCGCGCCCTCGTCGCCGCCGCCATCCGCAACGCCACCGAACGCGGACGCGAGTTGTCCGCCGCCAACGACTGAGGCCGACATGCGTCCGTACATCCCCCGATTCGCGCCCCTGATGCTGTGCCTCGCCCTTGCCGCTTGCGGTGGCGACGCGCCGAAGCCCGCACCGCGGATCGAAGCGCCGCAGGAAGCGGTGAGCCGGGTCGGCGACGTGACGGTGCGCGCGAACGTGCTGCTCACCGAGGGGCTCGCCGAAGCGATGGCGCAGCAATACGGCATCGAACGCGACCCCGGCACGGTGATGCTGCTGGTGTCGGTGCGCCAGGGCCCCGAGGGGCGCGATACCGCGCTGCCGGCGACCGTCGACGCCACCGTCGCCAATCTGCAGGGCCAGCGGCAAACGCTGGCGATGCGCGAAATCCGCTCGGGCGAGTACGTCGATTACGTCGGCACCGCGAAGGTCTCGCCGCCGGACACGCTCCGTTTCGACCTGAAGATCGTGCGCGAAGGCGACGCCGCGTCGACCATGACCTTCTCGCGCGATTTCGCGCGCTGATCGCAAGGACCCCGCACGGGCCGGTTCCCCGCGCCGCGCCCCGGGGCGCCGGGGCGGCTAGTCGCCGCCTTCCCAGACCCGCGGCCCGTCGCCGCGTTCGCCCAGCGCATCGTCGGGATTGCGCAGCCGGCAGCGCCGCAGCGACAGACAACCGCAGCCGATGCATTCGGCGAGTTGATCGCGCAGACGCTCCAGATCGCGGATGCGCTCGTCCAGCGCCTCGCGCCATCGCGCCGACATCCGCGTCCAGTCCGCGCGCGTGGGCGTTCGGGCATCCGGCAGAGCGGAGAACGCGTGCCGCACCGACGCCAGCGGCACGCCGACGCGCTGCGCGACCCGGATCACCGCCAGCCGTCGCAGGACGTCGCGGGCATACCGTCGCTGGTTGCCGCGCGTACGCCAGCTGCGGATCAGCCCTTCGCGCTCGTAGAAATGCAGCGCCGACACGGTCATGCCGCTGCGTCGCGCCACTTCGCCCACGCCCAGTTCGCCCATCGCTTGACCTCAACCCCGGTTGAGGTCGGATGCTGCGCGTCGAACCCGTCCGACGCAAGCCGCGCAACGGACGCCCATCGCTCTCCGCACAGGACCCCCGCATGTCGCTCGCACCGGAAACGACCGCACCGCACGCGTCGCAGCAGGACGAGGGGTCGGCCTCGATCTTCGCCCCGCGCTACCGGGCGACGACGATCGGCATGGTCGGGCTGGTCGCGCTGGTCGCGTACGAAGCGCTCGCGGTGGTCACCGCGATGCCCACCGCGGCGCTGGCGCTGGACGGCCTCCCGCTGTACGCGCTCGCGTTCGGCGGCAAGATGGCGACGAGCGTGGTCGGAACCACGCTGGCCGGCCAATGGTGCGATGCCCGGGGCCCCGCGGCGCCGCTGTGGGCGTCGCTGGCCTGCTTCGTGGGCGGCCTGTTGCTGGCCGGACTCGCGCCGGACATGCCGACGCTCATCGCCGGCAGGATGGCGCAGGGTCTGGGCGGTGGCGGCATCACTGTCGCGCTGTACGCGCTGGTCGCCCGCCGCTACCCGACGACGATGCGCCCGCGCGTGTTCGCGGCGTTCGCGACCAGTTGGGCGATACCGGCGCTGTTCGGCCCGGCGTTGAGCGGCCTCGCGGTCGAAGCGTTCGGCTGGCGCAGCATCTTCCTGGTCATTCCGCTGATCGCGCTGCCCGCGGCGCTGCTGTTGCGGCCGGCGCTGCGCGCGACGACGGCGGCCGCCGCCGCCGCGGGCATCGTGTCGCCCCGACGGGTCGCGCTCTCGTTCGGCGCCGCGACCGGTATCTGTCTGCTCCACGTCGGCGGACAACTCCGCGGCGGCCCGGCGGCCGCAGTGCTGATCCCCGCGGCGGCGCTGGCCTTCGCCTGCACCGTGCGCCTGTTGCCGACCGGCACCCCGATCGCGGCGCGCGGCCTGCCGACCGTCGTCGCGCTGCGCGGACTGGTCTGCGCGGCCTTCTTCGGCGTCGAAGCGTTCCTGCCGCTCCTGCTGTCGCGCGAACGCGGGCTGTCGCCGGCGCTGGCCGGCCTCGCGCTCACCGCCGGGGCGATCAGCTGGACCTTCGGCTCCTGGTTCCAGGGCCACGCCCGCAACGGCTGGAGTCGCCATCGCTTCCTGCGCACCGGCACGACCGCACTGTGCGCGGGCCTCGCGGTCGCCGCGCTCGCGGTCCTCTCCCCGGTTCACGTGTTCGTCGCGGTGTCGGGCTGGGCGGTCGCCGGCCTGGGCATGGGGATGATTTCGCCCAGTCTGTCCGTGCTGGTCCTGTCGCTGTCCGCACTGGAACGTCAGGGCGCCAACAGCGCCGCGCTTCCCCTGTCCGAAGCGGTCGCGGTGTCGACCGCGATGGCGCTCGGCGGCTCGCTGTTCGCGGCCCTGCTTCCGGTGTCGGTCGAGGCGGCCTATCTGGCCAATTTCGCGATCGCGGTCGCCGCCGCCCTGCTCGCAGCGGCCATCGTCGGCCGCGCCGACGCGCATCGGTTCGTCGTCAACTGACGCCCGCGCGCAGCGACCACTCGCGCACGATCCGCGCGATCTCGCGCACGCCTTCGGTCAGCGCCGCCGGCCCCGGCTGGAGGATGATCGGCGACTTGATCTCGTGCAGCGCGCCGTCGCGCACCGCGGGAATCGCGTCCCAGCCCGGGCGTGCCGCGACCTTCTCCGGGCGGAATTTCTTGCCGCACCACGAGCCGAGGATGAGATCCGGCGCGCGGCGGATCACTTCGCCGGGATCTTCGAGAATGCGCCCCTTCGCCAGCGAGGAGGCCGCGCGCTCCGGAAAGACGTCGTCGCCGCCGGCGATCGCGACCAGTTCCGACACCCAGCGGATGCCGCTGATCTGCGGCTCGTCCCATTCCTCGAAATACACCTTCGGACGGCGCGGCAGCCTCGCCGCCTCGGCGGCGATGGCGTCGAGCCCGCGCGCAAGCGCATCGGCGTACGCGTTCGCCTTCTCCGATGCGCCAACGAGGGCGCCGAGCCGGCGCACGTAGTCGAGGATGCCGGCGACGCTGCGGTGATTCGACACCCACACCTCGACGCCGTGCCTGATGAGCGCGGACGCGATGTCGGCCTGGATGTCGGAAAACCCGACGACGAAATCCGGTTCGAGATTCAGGATCTCGCCGATCTTCGCCGAGGTGAACGCGCTGACCTTCGGTTTCTCCTTCCGCGCGATCGCCGGACGCACGGTGAAGCCGCTGATCCCGACGATGCGGTGCTGCTCGCCGAGCGCGTACAGCACCTCGGTCGGCTCTTCGGTCAGACAGACGATGCGTCGCGGGCCCGAGCGCGGGCCGACACCCGCGCCGACGCCGTCGGCCACGCTCACGGATACAACATCCGCTTCGTCCACGCGCCGTCCGCGCCGCGTTCGTACAGATGGCGCTCGTGCAGGCGGAACTGCGCGCCGTACCAGAACTCGATGCTGCGCGGTTTCACGCGGAAGCCGCCCCAGCGCGCCGGGCGCGGGACGTCGACGCCCTCGAAACGCGCCTTCGCCTCGGCGAAGCGCTGCTCGAAGGTCTCTCGACTGTCCAGCGTCTCCGATTGATGCGAGGCCCAGGCGCCGAGCTGGCTGTCGCGCGGGCGCATCGCGAAATAAGCGTCGGCTTCGGCCTCGTCGACGATCTCCACGTCACCCTCGATGCGCACCTGCACGCCGTCCTCGCCCAGCGCCTTCCAGAAGAACAGCAGCGCGCACTGCGGGTTGGCTTGCAGTTCGCGGCCCTTGCGGCCGTCGAGATGGGTGTAGAACACGAAGCCGCGCGCGTCGTGGGCCTTCAGCAGGACCATGCGCGCCGAGGGCAGCCCGGCGGACGTGGCGGTGGCCACGGTCATCGCGGTCGGCTCGGGGATGCCCGCCTCGCGGGCCTGCGCGAACAGCGCATCGAACGTGGCGAGGGCTTCGGCGTAGAGCGTCATGGCGGGGTCCGAACGTTGGCGTTGGGGTATTGTCGCCCGATGCCTCCGCTTCCGCACCCGACTTCGATCAATTCCGGCGCGGTTCGCCCCGCCGTGCACGGGTTCGCCGCTGCGGTGGTCGCCGGTGCGCTCGACGACGCGCTGGCGCACGGCGCGCGGGTCTACGCCATCGGCGGCCTGCAGGGGTCGGGCAAGTCCACCCTCGCGGCGCAGCTCGCCGCGCTGGCGCGGACGCGCGGACTGCAGGTCGCGACGCTGTCGCTCGACGACGTGTATCTCGGTCGCCGAGAACGACGGCGGCTGGCGCGGGACGTGCATCCGCTGCTGTCCACGCGCGGGCCGCCGGGCACGCACGAGATCGCATTGGCGCTCGACACCCTCGACGCCCTGCGCGCAGGCGCGGCCGTACGGTTGCCGCGATTCGACAAACTGGCCGACCGGCGCCTGCCGCCGTCGCGCTGGCCGACCTGCCGCACCGCCGATCTCGTGCTGTTCGACGGCTGGTGCCTCAAGGTCCCGCCGGAAACCGAGGCGGCGCTGGCGCGGCCGCTCAACGCGCTGGAGCGCGACGAAGACCCGGACGGCGCGTGGCGGCGCTGGTGCAACGATGCGCTCGGCCGCGACTATCCGGCGCTGTGGTCGCGACTGGATCGGCTGCTGTGGCTGCAGCCGCCCGGTTTCGAACCGGTACTGCGCTGGCGTCGCGAACAGGAGCGCCGGGCGAAGGCGCTGCAGTCGTCGCGGACCGCGACCGGCATGACGCCGGCCGCGATCGCGCGATTCGTGCAGCATTTCGAACGCGTCGGCCGGCAGGCGCTGCGCACGCTGCCGCGGATCGCCGAACGCAGTCTCGCGCTCGACGCGCGTCGACGGGTCGTCGGCTGAGCCGCGGAGATCACTGCACGACGAAACTCACACGCATGTTCACGCGCCACTCGGTCACGTTGCCGTGATCGTCGGTCACGACCTTGGTTTCGTTGACCCAGGCGCCCTTGATGTTCTTGACCGACTCGGCGCACTTTTTCAGACCGCTGCGGACCGCATCCTCGAAGCCGACGTCGGACGAGGCGTTGATTTCGATGATCTTGGCGACGGACATGGCGGACTTCCTCACGATTCCCGGCGGACGCCGGAAGGGCAGCGTACGCTCGCGCTGTTAAGATGACGTATATGCAGCCGCCCTCCCACCTCGTCCTGATCGGCCCGATGGGCGCCGGGAAAAGCGCGCTCGGACGCCGCCTCGCGACGCTGCGGGATCTACCGTTCGTCGACCTCGACCGCGAGATCGAGCTCCGCGCCGGAGCGGACATCCCGACGATCTTCGCGCACGAGGGCGAGGCCGGTTTCCGCCGTCGCGAACGCGAGGCGCTGGCCGGGGCCCTGGCCGGACCGTCCTGCGTGCTCGCCACCGGCGGCGGTGCGGTACTGGACCCGGAGAACCGCGCGCTCATGCGCCGACACGGCTTCGTCGTCCATCTGCGGATCGCGGTCGAGACGCAATTGGCCCGACTCGCCGGGGATCGCAGTCGGCCGCTGATCTCCGGCGACGATCGCGAAGCGGTGTTGCGTCGCCTGGCCGCGGAACGGGGGCCGCTGTACGAAGCCGCCGCCGACCTGAATTTCGAGTCGATCGACGAGACTCCGGCCGAATCCGCCGCGCGGCTCGCGGCTATGCTGGCGGACCGACTGGACGCCCACCGGCATCGCTCCGCCGTCCCTTCCTCCGTACCGGACCCGACATGACCGCCCCCGCAATGCGCTACGTCCACATCGGCGGCTCCCATCCCTACACCATCGCCATCGGCGACGGGCTTCTCGACGACGGAAGCAGCCTGATCGCGCGCGTCCGCGGACGCCACGTCCTGATCGTCAGCGACGAGCATGTCGCACCGCTGTACGCACGCCGCGTGGAGATCGCGCTGCACAACGTGCGCCCCGACCTCCGCGTGGCGCGGTTCGCGATTCCGCCCGGCGAGCAGGCCAAGACCCTCGCCCGCTTCTCCGACGTCATGGACGCGCTGGCCCAGCTCGGCGCCACTCGCGACGCCTGCGTCCTCGCCCTCGGCGGCGGCGTGGTCGGCGACCTCGCGGGCTTCGCCGCGGCCTGCTGGATGCGCGGCATCGACTGCATCCAGTTGCCCACCACGCTGCTGGCGATGGTCGATTCCTCGGTCGGCGGCAAGACCGCGGTCGACCTGCCGCAGGGCAAGAATCTCGTCGGCGCCTTCCATCCGCCGCGCGCGGTGTTCGCCGACACGTCCGTACTGGACTCGCTGCCGGAGCGCGAGCTGCGCGCGGGCCTCGCGGAAGTCGTGAAATACGGCGCCATCGTCGACGCGCCCTTCCTCGGCTGGCTGCGCGAACACGCACCCGCGCTGCTCGCGCGCGAACGCGAGCCGCTGGTCGAAGCCATCGCCCGCAGTTGCCAGCACAAGGCGAACATCGTCGAGCACGACCCCTTCGAATACGGCGAACGCGCGCTGCTGAACTTCGGCCACACCTTCGGCCACGCGATCGAAGCCGAGCAGGGCTACGGCCGCTTCGCCGAGAACGCGCTCAACCACGGCGAAGCGGTGGCGGTCGGCATGGTGCTCGCGGCCCGTCTCTCGGCCCACCTGGGCATGGCGCCGGCCGCCGATGCGGATCGCCTGCGCGATCTGCTGACGGCGTTCGGGCTCCCCACCGCCCTGCCCGCGGGCCTCGACGCCGACGCGCTGGTCCAGCGCATGCGTCTGGACAAGAAGGCCCTGTCGGGTGGCCTGCGCTTCGTACTGTGGGAAGCGCCGGGGGCGGCGCGGATCGTCGACGGCGTGCCCGAGGACGCGGTGATCGAGACCCTGCTCGAAGGCTGAGCCGGGGTCGCTCCGCCCGGACGCGCCCCGACCCCTTACAATTCGCGGCATGCGCATCCTCCTGCAACAACGCCCGGACGGCCCCGAAGCGCCCCGCTTCGTCCAGTTGCAGCTGGAAGCCGATCTGCTGGGCGGCTGGACCGTGATCCGCGAGACCGGCCAGATCGGCAAGCGCAGCACGCTCCGGCGCGAGCAGTACCTCGACCAGGCCAGCGCCCTCGCCGCCTTCGAACGCGCCCGCGACCAGACCCTCAAGAAGGGATTCCAACTGGTCTTCGCCCAGGGCGTCGACGCGCCGAACTGACGCGCCCACCTTCGCTTCTCCAGGACCTCCCGTGACCTCGATCGCCCCGCTCCGCAACGACCGTTTCCTGCGCGCCCTCCGCCGCGAAGCCACCGATCGCACCCCGGTCTGGCTGATGCGTCAGGCCGGTCGTTATCTGCCGGAGTACCGCGAGACCCGCAGACAGGCCGGCAGTTTCCTGACGATGGCGAAGACGCCGGAGCTGGCCTGCGAAGTCACCCTGCAGCCGTTGCGCCGGTTCCCGCTGGACGCGGCGATCCTCTTCTCCGACATCCTCACCGTGCCCGACGCGATGGGCCTGGGCCTGTATTTCGTCGAAGGCGAAGGTCCGAAGTTCGAACGCCCGGTGCGCACCGCCGAGGACGTCGCGAACCTCGCCGTGCCCGACATGGAAACCGAACTGGGCTACGTGATGGACGCGGTACGCACGATCCGCCGCGAACTCGATGGCAGCGTGCCGCTGATCGGCTTCTCCGGCAGTCCCTGGACGCTGGCCTGCTACATGATCGAAGGCGGCGGCAGCGACAACTTCTCGAAGATCAAGGCGATGGCCTTGAACGCCCCCGACCTCCTGCATCGGGTCCTGTCGGTGAACACCGACGCGGTGATCGCCTATCTCGCCGCGCAGCGCGCCGCGGGCGCGCAGGCGCTGCAGGTCTTCGACACCTGGGGCGGCGTGCTCAGCCCGGCGATGTACCGCGAATTCTCGCTGCCGTACCTCGTGCGCATCGCGAAGGAACTGCAGCGCGGCGAAGGCGCCGACCGCACCCCGCTGATCCTGTTCGGCAAGGGCAACGCCGCGTATCTCGAAGATCTCGCCGCCTCCGGCACCGAAGGCGTCGGCGTCGACTGGCTGATCGAACTCGGCGACGCCGCACGCCGCACCGCCGGCAAGGTCGCGCTGCAGGGCAACCTCGACCCGGCGACGCTCTACGGCTCGCCGGACGCCATCCGCAACGAAGTCCGCCGCGCCCTCGACAGCTACGCCGCGGGCAACAACGGCTCGCGCGACGGCCACGTCTTCAACCTCGGCCACGGCATGTCGCCGGACATGAATCCGGATCATGTCGCGGCGCTGGTGGAGGCGGTGCATGCGATCAGTGCGCGGTAAACGCGCCGCGCCACGCGTCGCGAAGCGAAGTCGGACGCATCGGCAGGCTATACTGCCGATGTGACAATCGAAAAGTACGCACAACAGCAGGCTCACTGGCCGCACTCCGGCCGCCACATTCTCGCCCAGTACGACGACACCAGCATCATCGTCTACCAGGCCTACCGCCCGGCCATCGCCGAATACGCGGTCGAGCACCAACGTTTCGGCGGCGAGTTCAGCTACAACCGCATGAGCTGGATCAAGCCGAACTTCCTCTGGATGATGTATCGCGCCGGCTGGGCGACGAAGGAAGGTCAGGAACGCATCCTCGCCGTGCGGCTGCGCCGCGATTTCTTCGACGAACTGCTGCGCACCGCGGTGCCGTCGTCGTTCGACGCGTCGCGCTACGCCACGCACGATCAGTGGCAGCACGCCGTGGCGCACTCCGACGTACGCCTGCAATGGGATCCCGACCACGACCCGCACGGCCGCCCGCTGGCGCGCCGCGCGATCCAGCTGGGCCTGCGCGGCCGCATGCTGCGCCGTTACGGCGAGGAAGATCTGCTCGACATCGAGGACGTCACCCCGCTCGTGCGCGAACAACATCCTCATGTCCATGGCGATTGCGCATCGCTGGCGCTGCCGCGCGAACGGGTTTACCGGCCCGGTCCTGCGGCGGCGGCGAATATCGGCCTCGAAACGGACTGAGTCTCCACGACGGGCCCGCGACGAAGGAATCGCCTTCGGCGGTTCCGTCCTACGACACCGCTTCGGCATGGCGCGCGATCGCCTACGGCTCCGCATCGACGCCTACGCGCCAGTGGCGCGGGCAAGGTCCAACATCGGCATCGACCGGTTTCGACACGTACCTGACGCCGAACCGGTCGCGCCCCGGGAAAACCCGGGACGGACTTCGCGATGCGCGACTGCGCGATTTCGTTCGGGCGCGTTGACGCCCCGTCTCAATCGCTGTAGCAGTTGCCTTCGTTGTCGCAGAACTCGGTGCCGAACAACATCCATCCGTATTCGGTACAACCGTAAAAATAGATATAGGTGCCTTCCGGAGCGACTTCCGACGTCCGCTGGAAAGCGCCGTAGGTGCTCTCGTTGCACTCGAGGGTAGGCAAAGCTTCGGCGCGCACTTCCGTCGACGACGTCATGGCGAGACCGAGCAGGGCGATCGCGAAACCGGTATTCCTGAATCTGTTCATGTGACGAATTCCTGATTGTCGTGTGGCGATTCCCGTTCGCTCCGGGCTGTCGCCCGGCTGCGCGCGCGGAGAAGAGAAGCCCGATCCCGACCGCCATCGGCGGGAGGATCCATCGAAGCCTTCGTGAATCGATCGGGGACGAGATACGACTCCGTCGATTCGGCCGCAATGGTGTTGATCCCGGCATGCGTCTTCGTCGACGACCATCGCACTTCTTGAATCCCGCGCGAAAGCGGCCCTGCATCAAACGCGATGCCTTACGAGACGCACGCGATGAGCGCATCGCGCGTCACAGGATCGCGACGCGGATTCGTGCATTTTGCAGGACGCGCGATCATGCGCGTTCGGGACGGATGCGGCGCACGACCGAAGCGCGCGAACCGATGCGCTCGTGCGCACGACGCATGATCGACGGCGTCGATCATCCGATGCGAAATCGCGTCCGATCCTCGATCGCGAAAGCGACGCCCCCTTCATCGACGACATCAATCGCCACGGCCCGCACTGAACGCGCACCGACGACCGCCAATCGACGACGTCGATGGCCATGCGTGGTTCGCACGTCCGCGATCACCGGGCCGTTTCTCCGGCGCCGAGCAGCATCGCCTCCGCCAACAGGGTCCCGGTCAGCGGTTTTCTCAGGAACGCATCGAAACCCGCGTCCATCGCCTGCGGCTCCGCCTCGGCGTCGGCGCGGGCGGTGATCGCGATCAACGGCCGATCGAAGCCCTGCGCGCGCAGTTGCCGGGCGAGCGAGAGACCATCCATGCCGGGCAGATCGAGATCGACGAAGGCCAGATCGAAAGTCCGCGTCGCGCGGGCGGTCATCGCCGCGAGCGCATGGCCGGCGTGCACGACGCGATGCCCCTGCGTCTGCAGCAGGCCGGTGAGGGCGTCGGCGACGATGGGGTCGTCCTCCACCAGCAGCACGTCGCGCGCGGCGGCTTCGCGGTACGGGGCCGGCGGCAGCTCGATCGGCGCGGCCGAGGGCGCCAGCGGCAGACGCACGGTGAAACATGCGCCCTCGCCCGGCGCGCTCGACAGCTCGATCCCGCCGCCCATCGCCACCGCAAGTTCCTGGCAGATCGCGAGCCCCAGCCCGCTGCCGCCGTAACGACTGGCGGTCCGCGCGCCTTCGGCCTGCTCGAAACGGCGGAACAGTCGACGCTGCTGTTCGGCATCCAGACCCGGCCCGGTGTCGCAGACGACGCAGCGCAGACCGCGCGGCGCCAGCGACGCGATCGCGAGCGACACCTCGCCGCGCTCGGTGAACTTGATCGCATTGCCGAGCAGATTCAGCAGGATCTGGCGCACGCGGGTGGGATCGCCGCGCCAACCGCCACGGACATCGGCGTCGACGGTCGCGACGAAGCGCAGACCCTTGCGTTCCGCGAGCGGCCGCATCAGGCCGACGACATCCTCGACGATGGCGTCGAGCGCGAAATCGGCCTCGTCGAGTTCGAAGCGCCCGGCCTCGATGCGCGCGAGGTCGAGGGCATCGTTGACCAATCGCAGCAGATGCTCGCCGGCGCGGCGGATCGCATGGATGCGATCCTGCTGTCGCGCATCCAGCGGGGTCGACAGCAGCAGTTCGCTCATGCCCAGGACGCCGGTCATCGGCGTGCGGATCTCGTGGCCGAGGTTGGCGAGGAACCGGCTCTTCGCCAGCGACGCCTGTTCGGCGAGTTCGCGCTTCTGCTTGATCAACTGGTAGTTGTGATTGCGGCGCAGGCGCACGCGATCCAGATAGGCGAGCCACCACACCAGCGCCGATGCGAGCGTCGCATAGAGCAGCAGCGCCCACCAGCGTCGCCACCAAGGCGCTTCGACGAGGATCGGAATCCGGTACGTCGACGACCACACGCCGTCTGCGTCCGCGCCCTGGAACTCGAGCGCGTAGCGACCCGGCGGCAGCGACGAGAACACGCGCTCGCCGCGTTCGCCGCGCTCGCCCTGGCGGACCCAGTCCGGATCGTAACCGCGCAGTCGGAAGCGGTAACGATGCGCGGCGGGATCGGCGAGCGAGCGCACACGCACGGCCACCCGCAGATCGCGGTCGCCCGGGCGCATCGTCACGGCCGCACCGTCGTCCTCGAACGCGATCGTGTCTTCGCCGCGTCGCAGGTCGATGGCTTCCACCGACAGCGCCGGCGCGCGCGGCGGCGGCAGCGACAAGCCCGGATCGAACAGGACGATGCCGCGCTTGGAGAGGGCGAGCGCAGGCCCGACCGCATTCTGCACCGGTGGCCCAAGCGCGAAGTCGATGTCGGGCAGACCATCGCGCACCCCGAACATCCGCACGCGTCCGGACGCAGGTTCGAAACGCAGCAGACCGCGCGGCGTGGTCATCCACAGTTGCCCGGCCGACGCGAGCATGCCGGCGACCTGCACCGGGGGCAGCGCTTCGCCGTCGATGCGTTCGCGCAGCCGCGCCCGCCCGTCGCGCCATTCGTAGCGTTCGAGACTGCCGTAGCGCGCCACCCACAGCGTTCGCGGCGCAACGAACGCAAAGGCGTCCACGCGTTCGCCCCCGGGCAGCGCGACCGGAACGAAGCGACGACCGTCCCATCGCCGCAACCCTTGAACGTCTCTGGTCCACGGCACGCCGTCGGGGCCGGCGTCGAGTCGCGCGAAATCCGCGACCGGACCACCGAGCACGGCCTCGGCCGCGAGCGCGCGATGCGTCCGGCCATCGCGGTCGTGCACGCGCAGGGCGCCGCCGTAGAGCGAGACCCACAATCGCCCCGCGGAATCGCACCACAGGGAGTGCGGCGTGTGCGATCCGTCGTCGGGATAACGGATCGTCGGTCCGACGCGCTTCGAACGCGGGTCGAAACCGAACGCGCGATCGAAGCTGGCCAGCCACAGGCGTCCATCGGCGCATCGGGTCGCGGCGAGCAGCCATTCCACGCCGAGCGCGCTCGCATCGACGACCGCCTGCGGTCGCGATGCGCCCGCAGGCAGCGCGTAGAGCCTGCGGCTGCCGACGATCCAGAAACCGCCCGCGCCGTCGCCGATCGCCGCCGCCGGATCGATGCGCTCCAGCGGCACGCCGTCGATCTCGTCGATGCTGGCGAAGCGCGCGTGACCCGGCGGCAGATACGACAGTCCCTGCGAATACGAGGCCGCCCAGAGTCCGCCTTCGCGATCGATGAGCATGCCGAAGACGCCGCTGCTCAGCCCATCGGCGTGACGACGGCCATGCACGGGCAACGCGGGCGCGTCGCGCGAAACGGCGCGGAACAGTCCGGCGGCGGTGCCGATCCAATAACCCCCCTGCGGATCGCGACGGACGACCGCGTTGTTCGCCAGTTCGGGCAATCGCCACGGTGCGGGACGGATCGTGCCGTCCTGCGCCATCGCGAACAGGCCGCGATCGGTGCCGATCCACAGGCCGCCGTCGATGTCGTCGGTGATCGCGAACACGTACGCGTCGCCGAGGCGCTCCGGCGCGACCGGTTCCAGCCGCGTCCCGTGCAGACGCCACAGGCCCGCATCGGTGGCGATCAGCCAGCGTCCGTCGGGCAGCGACCGCAACACCACCGCGCTGGCGCCGAGCCCCGCCCCGCCGTCTGCAGGCAGGAGCCGACGGATGCGTCCATCGCGCCCGATCGCGCACACGGCGCCATCATAGGTGCCGATGCGCACGCCGCCCTCCGGATCGGCCGCCATCGCGGCGATCTCGCGGCCGCAGACCGCATGTTCGCCGTCGAACACGATCTGCGCGATGCCGCGACGCGCGCGGTCGAGCACCACGAGCCCACCCGAGTTGAGGACCCACAACCTGTCGTCGACGTCCAGGGCGAGCGCCATCACGTCGTTTTGCTGCAGGGACGCATCGGAACCGATCGTGCGACGCCAGAACCGGAACCCGTCGCCGTCGTAGCGCGCGAGCCCGTCGCTTGTCGCGAGCCAGAGATCGCCGCGCCGGTCGACCACCATATCGTTGAGGAGCGCAGGCAACCCCTGTTCCGCCCCGAAGCGCACGAAACGCGGCTCCGGCGCGGGATCGAGCGCGAGACCGGACGACACCTCCACCCGCGCAGCCGTCGGCGCCGCGAGCGCGCTCGCGCACATCGCCGCCAATCCGACCACCCAACCGAAGACGCGCCCCTGCGTCCCGACGCCGTCCCTGCGCATGGAGCCTCCCCTGTGCCCATCGGAATCATACAGCCCTGGCGGAAGCGGCAGCGCACCACCGAAACGTCCTTAGACGCAACCCTGATGCGATCTACGGGGAACCGCGTTGGACAACGCGGCGGTCAAGGATCTGATCGCAAAAAGAACGACAGGGTCGGCGAAGAAGCGCGGGGCTGCAGGTCGTTGGCGGAGATGCGCTGCGTCCTGGGCGCGGCGCCCGTGCCCGTGTCGGGTTGGCGTGAGCCGGATGCGGGGCCGATCGCGGCGCCGCATGCCCCGGTGCCCGGTCGGCGCGCACTATCGCGATGGTCGCGCACGATGTCGGGGCGCCGCCGACGCCTGCGGCCGTCTCATCTGCTGCATCGCCTGCTAGAGGATGACGCAGCCGCCAGACTGCTTGGGCGGCGCATGCAGTTGGCGCTGCGACTCCTCGAAAGCGTGCGTGTCCAGCGCCTGCGTCGTCTTGATCATCGGGGTCGCCCGGGCGGGGTCGACCTCGATGCGCTCCCCACGGGTCCCGCCGATCCAGATCGTCCCGTCATGCGCCTGACCGACCTGATCCGCGACGACGCGCGAGGCATCGTTCAAACCGCCGCGCTTGGCTTCCATCATGGCGTAGGCGACCGTCTCGTCGCTCGCGCCGGGCAATCGCGCCTGCAGGAATGCGAAGTACGCGTGATCCGGGTTGCGGTGATCGTTGGGCGGCGGCAGGCTGCTGTCCACTACCTGCTGCAGGCTGTTCCTGATCAACCCATCCGGCGGCGGCCCGACCTGCAGCGCGGCGAAGTCGATCTGCGGCGGCGAGCGCGGATCGCGTACCGCCGAGTGCCCCGACTCGGCGGTATTGACCGCGTCCAGCACCGCTCTCAGCCCCTGGCGCCAGTCGTAATTCTGCTCGTCGTAGAAATATCTGCCCATCGCATCCAGCGAGTTCGCATGCGTCGCGTCGACATGCAAGCCGTTCGGCGCGACCACGAATCCGGGCTTGTAGGCGTACGTATCGGGCGCGCCCATGCCTTCGCCGGGCGTCACGTCGACGTACGCCGCCATGTCCTTCGGCGATCGCTGGTAGACATCGCGCAAGGTCGCATCCGGGCCGACCTCCGCGAGCACCCTGCTCACATGGGCATTGAGTCCCGCGAGTTCCGCCCGCTGCTCGAGCACGCGATCGCGTTGCAGATAGTCGCGGGCGATCTGGGTGTAGTCGTGCGGCAGATCCGGGGACTCGGCCTTGGCGATGACCGCGTCGAGCATCGTCTCGGTCATGTCCACGATCTCGTTGCGATCGCGCGCATGGCGACTTTCGTGGGCCAGCGTGAAATTGAGGTTGTACGCGATCGCGGGATCGGCGCCGGCCTGCTCGAGGGAGTCCGGATTGACGCCGAGCGCCCTGACGCCCGGAGCGTACATCCCCTGTCCGGCGCCGACGGACGTCATCAACATCTGCAGGTTGCCGCTTTCGATCGCCGGCAGCAGGTGTTCGCGCGCGCCGCCGGGCTGCTGCAACAGATCCTGCAGGACGCCCTGGGCCCGGTCCGACAGAACCGGCTGTTTTTTCTGGCGCCGTATCACGTTGACTTCCTGGATGAAGTCGCGCGTCATGTCGTCCAGCATCTCTTCGGGCGTTGGCATTTTCCCTCTCCTTGTGGATCGCGCAGACGGCAGGCCGCGACGTCCACGCTCGGGTCGCGCCGAAGCGCGGCGCTTCGCTGTCGCGATCCCGGCGCGAACGCCGGCATCGCGACGACTTGCGATTTACCGGAGGCTGTTCACTGCATGCTGTTCACCGCATGCTGTTCACCGCATGCTGTTCACCGCATGCCGTTCGGCGCATGCGACTCGCGATTCAGGGATTGCGCGCCGCGTCGATCACCGCGCACATCGACTCCTTCTGGAAGTCGGCGCTGGTGTTGTAACCGCCCGGGGTGGTCTTGGTGACCGTGATCTTGACGTCCTTGCCCTGCGCTTCGATCGCGACGTTCCAGGGCAGGTTCACGCTGCCGCCGCCGAGGATCTGGCCGCCGTTCTGTTGCATGAAGGAGATGGTGCCGGTCTTCTGGTCGCTGGAGGCGATCTGCAGGCCGGACTTCGTGCCCTCGCTGGAGATCCGCTTGAATGCGGTGGCCAGCGACACGCCCGGGACCACGTCCCAGGTGCTGAAGCGACGGCCGGTCATGAACTTGCCTTCCTGCGTGTAGTTGGTTTCGCAGGGCTTCTTTTCGCCCGCCGCGGCGGCGCCTGCGGCGATCAGGAGCAGGGTCGTTCCGAACAGTTTCAGCATGGCGGATCTCCTTGTGCGCGCACCGCGCCCGAACGGGCGCTCTCGGCCGGATTCTGCCAGCGCCAGAACGCCCCCACAAGCGCGTTTCAGCGCACGATGTCGTCCAGATTCTCCGGAAGCGCGGCGTCTTGCACCTCCTGCTCTCCGCTGCGATGCGCGACCACGACCGCGGTCGCGAGATCGCCGCCGACGTTCAGTGACGTGCGGCACATATCGAGGAAGGTATTGACGCCGAGGATGATGCCGATGCCTTCGGGCTTGATGCCGATGATGGTGCAGATCATCGCGATCACCGGCAGCGAACCGGACGGAATGCCGGCGGTGCCGATGCCGCCGAGGATGCACAGCGCCAGCACCAGCAACTGCTGTCCGACGCCCATCTCGATGCCGTAGACCTGGGCGAGGAACAGCACGGTGATGCCTTCGAACAGCGCGGTGCCGTGATGGTTCGCGGAGGCGCCGACCGTCAGCACGAAACGCGAGACCTTGCGCGGCAGTTTGAGGTTCTCCTCGGCCACGCGCAGGGTCACCGGCAGGGTCGCGGTCGACGAAGCGGTGGCGAACGCGGTCAGCAGCGCTTCCTGGCTGCCGCGGAAGAACGCGCGCGGCGACATGCCGCCCATGAACCGCACCCACAGCGGCAGCACGACGAAACCGTGGATCGCCAGCGCCAACAGTACCGTGACCACGAACCAGGCCAGGCTCATCAGCACGTCGAGGCCGAGTTGCGCGCAGAGCGTGAACATGAAACAGGCGACGGCGTACGGCGCGAGCTTGATGAACATGCCGATCAGATGCATGCAGATCTCGAACAGGCCGTGCAGCGCGTTCTTGAACGCCTGCGTGCCCGGGGTCGGCTTCATCACCAGGCCGATGCCGATCATCAGCGCGAAGAACACGATGCCGAGCTTCTTGCTGTCGTCGCCCATCGCGCCGACGATGTTCTTCGGGACGATGTTGACCAGCAGGTCCATGAACTTCAGTTCGCTGCCCTTGTTCACGATCTCGCCGGCCTTGGCGAGATTGCTGTTCATCGCCTGCTCGATCAGGCCGGGCTCGAGATGGGTGCCGGGTTGCAGCAGGTTGACCATCACCAGACCGATGCCGACCGCGGCGCCGGTGACGGTGGCGGTGTAGAGCAGCGTCTTCCATCCGAGCCGGCCGAGGCTGGCGATGTCGCCGAGTTCGGCCACGCCCAGCACCAGCGCCGAGAACATCAGCGGCACCACCATCATGAACAGCAGGTTGAGGAAGATCTGTCCGAACGGCTTGGTGACGTAGACGATCGTGCCGTCGATCCAGGGCGCGAGGCCCGGCATGTGCGGCACGGCGTAATTCGCGGCGAGGCCGACCAGCGCGCCGATCATGAACCCGATCATGACCTTGATGTGCAGCGGCAAGGTGCCGGGTTTCGCAGGCGGCAGGGGGGCGACGGCATGGGCCATGGGACGACTCCGCGAAAACGAATCGCAGAGGGTACACCATGCCCCCCACGGGCTGCCCGGCCGCAGGCGTCAGCGGCCGGGATACAACGGGGCGAGCAGGGTCGGCGCAGGCGCGGCGACGGTGCCCCGCCAGCGCGGGCCGTCGGCGAAGGCGGCGCGCATCGCGGCGATCGCCGTGGACGCGTCGCCGCGCCCCCACCGCGCGCGTTGCAGGGTCGCCACCGCTGCGCGCTGCGCCGGATCGTCCAGACGCTGACGCACGGCATCCAGGTCCGCGACCCCGGCCATCGCGCAGAGCACGTGCGCGATCTCGGCGCGATCGCCGCGCGCCAGCGCGCGGGCGAAGGTCTGCGCATCGGGCCGCGGCGGCGCGCCGGGCG
>JBMOOY010000055.1:0-67638 GCA_049324395.1 Pseudomonadota bacterium | reverse complement strand
TCTGCGGTTGCCCCTGCGCCTGCGGGTTGCGGCGCTGGTCGTCGCGTCGCTCGTCGCGGCGTTCGTCACGGCGCTGGTCGTCACGACGCTGATCGCGCTGCTGCTGGCCCTTCGGCCCGCGCTCGTCGCGACGTTGATCGCGACGCGACTGGCCGTTGCGATCGGCGCCATTGCGGTCCTGACGATCGCCGCGGCCCGGCTGTCCGCCCGGCTGGGCGCGCGCAGGCGTCTGCGTCGCGGCCGGTTCGCCGCCGAACAGGCGCTTCAGCCAGCCCATGACGCCACCGCTCGTGGCCGCCGGCGCGGGCTGCGCGAACGCGGGCGGCGGTGCTGGCACGACCTGCAGCTGCGGCTGGGGCTGCGGCGCAGGCCGCGGCGTTTCCTCGCGGTCCTCGCGCATCGGCGCCGGTCGCGCGGGCTTGACGTTGGTGACGGCGGCCGGTGGCGGAATGTTGAGATTGGCCTTGGTCAGCGCGATCGTCGCAAGCTTGCGCGGCGTGCCGCGCTGGTAGCTCGGCTTCGCCGTTTCTTCGCCCAGCTCGTTCTCGCGGATCCGGGTGACTTCGTAGTGGGGCGTATGCAGCGACTCGTCGGCGACGATCACGATCGGCGCGTCGTGGCGCTTCTCGATCTCGCTCAGCGCGCGGCGCTTCTCGTTGAGCAGGTAGTTGGCGATCTCGACCGGAGCCTGCACCAGCACCTGGCCGGTGTTGTCCTTCATCGCGTGCTCTTCGGCGAGGCGGATGATCGACAGCGACAGCGATTCGATGCTGCGCATGCGGCCGTGGCCGTCGCAGCGCGGGCAGACCAGCTGGCTCGATTCGCCGAGGCTGGGGCGCAGGCGCTGACGCGACATCTCGAGCAGGCCGAACTTGGAGATGCGGCCGAGCTGGACCCGGGCGCGGTCGTGCTTGAGCGCCTGCGAGAGGCGGTTCTCGACTTCGCGCTGGTGCTTGTTCGAGGTCATGTCGATGAAGTCGATCACGACCAGGCCGCCGAGGTCGCGCAGGCGCATCTGGCGCGCCACTTCCTCGGCCGCTTCGAGATTGGTGTTGAACGCGGTTTCCTCGATGTCGCCGCCCTTGGTGGCGCGCGAGGAGTTCACGTCGACCGCGGTCAGCGCTTCGGTCTGGTCGATCACCAGCGAGCCGCCGGAAGGCAGGCGCACCGAACGCTCGTAGGCGTTCTCGATCTGCGATTCGATCTGGAAGCGGTTGAACAGCGGGGTGTCGTCGGTGTAGTGCTTGAGCTTGCGCAGGTTCTGCGGCATCACCTGCTCGACGAATTCCTTGGCCTCGGCGTACATCTCCGGGGTGTCGACCAGGATCTCGCCGATGTCGGCGCGCATGTAGTCGCGCAGGGCGCGGATGATCAGCCGCGATTCCTGATAGATCAGGAAGGGAGAAGGCTTCTTCAGCGCGGCTTCGGCGATCGCCTTCCACACGCTGAGCAGGTAGTCGAGGTCCCACTGCAGCTCTTCGGCGTCGCGGCCGACGCCGGCGGTGCGGATGATCACCCCCATGTCGTCGGGGATGTTCAGCTTGTCCATCGCCTCCTTGAGCGCGGCGCGGTCGTCGCCCTCGATCCGGCGCGAAACGCCGCCGGCGGTGGGCGAGTTGGGCATCAGCACCATGTAGCGGCCGGCGAGCGAGAGGAACGTGGTCAGGGCGGCGCCCTTGTTGCCGCGCTCTTCCTTGTCGACCTGGACGACGATCTCCTGGCCCTCGCGCAGGAGTTCCTTGATCCCGGCCTTGTGGTGATCCACGCCGGTCTGGAAGTAGTCGCGAGAGATTTCCTTCAGCGGCAGGAAGCCGTGGCGCTCCGCGCCGTATTCGACGAAGGCCGCTTCCAGCGACGGTTCGAGCCGGGTGATGCGGCCCTTGTAGATGTTGGACTTGCGCTGTTCCTTCGACGGACGTTCGATGTCGATGTCGTAGAGCGTCTGGCCGTCGACGATCGCGACGCGCAGCTCTTCGGCCTGCGTCGCGTTGATGAGCATGCGTTTCATGGTCTTGCGTTCCTCTGCGCTTCCCCCGCAGCGATGCGGGCGCGCGGAACGCCGTGGGCGTCTTCGCCTCTGGAGACTGCGGGCGGACCGGTCGCGCGCCTCATGCCGTCGACGACGGCGATCGCGCGGCCGGACGGCCGCTGCAGGTATTCCAGCGCTGCAACACCACGGCGAGCCGCGGGAGCGCTTTTGTTCTTGTGTGTTGCCGGGCCGGCCGCCCGCTTCGTTGCGCTTGCGGCGCGACGTCGCGGCGGCTCGGGACGTGTTCAGAGCACGGACGCCAGGCGCCCGGCGATAACCGGCTTCGCCGACAAGCCGCTAACATGGCCGCCCCGGGGGCGGTGGTCGCGCACTGCATCGGAGATCGCGGGGGAGGTGGGCTTTCGGCCCGGTGCCGCCGCGAATCCAGCCTGCGGTAGCAACTCCCTAGCGAAATCAAACCCTTATATCGCCCAACGAGTGTAGCAGATCACGACCCCGATGGCCTCATCCCGTTTCCCCGGGGACGATTCCCCCTCCAGACCGTCGGCTCAGGTCCGACTCGTGCGCGTGCCCGAGGATCGCGCCGGCCAGCGCCTCGACAATTTTCTGCTCGGTCAGCTCAAGGGCGCGCCCAAGTCGCTGATTTACAAGATCGTGCGCAGCGGCCAGGTCCGGGTGAACGGCGGCAGGGCCAAGGCCGAAACCCGACTGGAGGCCGGCGACGAGGTGCGGATTCCGCCCGTGCGCCTCGCCGAGGCCGGAGAACAGGCGCCGCCGCCCAAGGGTCTGCTGGCCGCGCTGGAGGCCGCCATCGTCTTCGAGGACGCCAGGCTGCTGGCGATCAACAAACCTTCCGGTCTGGCCAGCCATGGCGGCAGCGGAATCAGCCACGGGGCCATCGAGAGCCTCCGCGTGCTGCGTCCCCGCGAGTCGCTCGAACTGGTCCACCGGCTCGACCGAGACACCTCCGGGCTGCTGATCGTGGCCAAGAAGCGCTCGGCGCTGACCGAACTGCAGGCGCTGATGCGGGAGGAGGGCGGCATCGCCAAGCGCTATCTGACCCTGCTCGTCGGACGGATGCCCGACGGCGTGATGACGGTCGACGCGCCGCTGCACATCGGGTTGCGCCAGGGCGGCGAGCGCCATGTGCAGGTCCACGCGCAGGGCAAGCCGTCGCTCAGCCATTTCCGGGCGCTCGAACGCCGGGGCGGGCATTCCTACTGCGAGGTCCGGATCGAGACCGGTCGCACCCACCAGATCCGCGTCCATGCCCAGCACATTGGGCATCCGGTCGCCGGCGACGACAAATACGGCGATCCCGCGATCAACAAGCGCCTGCGCGAGCAGATCGGTCTCAAGCGCCTCTTCCTCCACGCGGCTTCGCTGGAATTCGCGCTGGACGGTGGCCGCGCGCCGTATCTGCTCGACGCGCCGCTGGCGCCGGAATTGGTCGAGGTGCTGGACCGGCTGGGATAGCGGACCGCTTTTTCCGGGCGAATCCGTATGTTTTCGCAAGGCTCCATGAATGCCGGGGCGGGACATGGCGGGACGCCGGGGGTGGGAATCGTGAAACGGATCGGGTTCGTCGGGTTGTCCACGCCATCGTTCTACGACTACGCGCACCGGGCCACCACGGCCCCATCGGATCGTTTGAGCTCGCCGAATCCCGTGATCGAGGGTGCGTTCGGGGCGCTGCTGCTGTACGACGAACTGTGGTTTCTTTGCCGCAGTCTGTGCCCGGAGAATATGCGTGGGTTGCCCTACGTCCGGTTCCTGGACGAGGAGGGACGGCTGCCGCCCGTCGACCCCGAGTGGTTGCCCGATCCCGAGTCGATGTTCGATGCGGCGTCGATCGCGAGCTTTCGCGAAGCGGGCCGGGCCTACGACTTCGCCCGCAGCCGGGCGGGCATCCATTGGGAGGCCGCGGCCGACAACCACACGCACGGCCTGCAGGTCGGCGAACATCGGTTGACGGGCAATTCGTGGTCGATCAAGAACGTGATGTACGACGTGCTGTTGACGGAGCGGTTGCCGGACAACGTCGAGCTGATCACAAACAGCTTCAGCGCCGCGCTGTTCAAGGCCGAGGCCGGCGTGAATGCCGGGCTGCTGCTCACCGAGCGGCTGGTGCTCGACGATGTGCCGCAGCACATGTCGCCAAAGGGGCCTTACCATCCATGCGTGGAAGAGGTTCGCGAAAGTGCGTTCCTGTCGAATTTCCGGCAATGGATGGCCACCGCGAAGCCCGGCGGATCGCCCGCCGAGATCGAAGAGATCAAGCGTGAAGTCGAAGCGAAGCTGCAGGAGGCGCAGAGAGAGGTGTTCCTGCGCCATCTCGATCCCAAAGGCAGCTTCCGTTCTTTCGCCGACACGATCATCGGCGTCGGGATGGACGCGATCGTACCCGGCGCTGCGACGATCAAGGACCTGCTGGGCCAGCGCAATGCCGAGAAGGAGAAGCAGGGGATGCGCTGGCAGGGGTTCCTGCTCGACGCTCGCCATCGGCTCCGTCGGGGCATGCCCCCGCGCTGACGTCGTTTGCGCCATCCGAACCGGGCCGTTCGCAGGCGGGGACCGGTTCTCAGGAGACCCGGAACGGCTTCGTATCGTGCAGGAGCCGGATCGTCGCAGACCGCCTATAATCCGCGTCGCCCGGATCGCGCCCGCGTCCGTGGCCGTTCGTTCAGACATCCAAACAGGGGAAATCGCTTGAAACGTTTCTATGCCTTCGCCGTGGCAGTCGCCTTCGCGACCCAAGCTCTCGCGGCCGATCCCACGAGCCAGCGCACGTTCTATCCGCCCGCGGTCGCGGTGGTCAAACCGCAGCCGATGCCGCTCGGCGATCAGCTGCCGATCGAGATCGTGCTCGGTCAGCAGGAAATGGGCGTCGACGTGTCCACCACGGGCGCTGCGGTGACCGGTGCGATCATCGGGGGGCTCGTCGGCGGCCTGATTTCCGCCGGCATCGCGAACGCCCAGGTCAAGGCGGCCGAAGAGCGGGTCGTCCCGCTGCGCAACGCTTTGATCTCCTACGACTTCAGCAAGCGCGTCGACACCGCGCTCCGCGCGAAGCTCGCGTCGGAAGGCATCTCGATGAATCCGTCGATCGTCTCCATGGCGACGACCTGGGACGCGCTGGATGCGCAGAACGCCAACCGGCTGCCGATGCACGCGATGGTGATCTATCCGCGTTACGCGGTCGACAGCAAGTTCGCCCGTCTCCGGGTGCAACTGCTGGTGCAGATCGTCGATCGCAAGATCAAGTCGAACGGCAAGGTCAAGGCCAAGCCGAGCTTCAGCCGCGTGTACGCATTCAACTACGACATCAGGGACGGCAGGCTCGAGGACAACATCGCGCGGTGGTCCTCGCTCGGTGGCGAAAGCATGGGCGTGCTGATCGATCGCGGCATCGAGCAGACGGTCGACATGCTGGTCCACGACTTCAGCACGCAGGGTCGCAAGGAGTGGAAGCGCAGCACGATCCAGCAGAACGTCTACTTCAAGGGCGAACGCTATCCCGGATTCTCGGTCCGCCAGACCGACGACTACGTCTGGGTGCGCAGCGGCGGCAAGACCCAGTTCTTCGAGGGCTTCCAGCCGCTCGACATCGCTGCGTTCAAGGCCGCGCAGGCGGCGGCGTCCGCGGCTGCGCCGCAGACCGCTGCGGTTGCGGCCGATGCCGCTCCCGCCGCGACCGCTCCCGTCGAAGCCCAGGTCGAAGCGACGGTCGAAGCCAAAGCCGAAGCGGCGGTCGAAGCCAAGGCCGAAGCTACTGTCGACGCCGCTGCGGGCGACACCGGCAAGGCCGAATCTCCGGCCGAAGCCGGCACGGGCGCGCAGACGCCATGATCGCGTTCCGCTGGATGCTGGTCGCGCTGATCTGCGCGACCGGGACCGCCTGCACGCCGAAGATCAGCCGGGTCACGATGGATACGTCCCGGCTGGAAAACGTCCCGGCGGTCCGGCTCTCCTGCGCGCATCGACTGGCCGACGTCGTCGATGCGCGTCCCGATCGCAGCGCGGTGGGCGGACTCGGCAAGCACCTCTTCCATTTCGACGATCCCGCGGGCGTGATCCGCAGGCAGCTGATCGCTTCGGGCTTTTCCGACGCCTCCGGCGAGGCGCCGTCGGTTTCGATCCGCCTCGTCCGCCTCTACATGGAAGGCAGCCACGTCAGCAAGATTCCGGTGGTGGTCTACGAGACGACGGTCGATGCGCAGCCATCGTTCCTGATCCGCTCGCAGAAGACCAGCATCAACTGGAACGGCACCGAGAACGAGGCCTACGCGGCTTTTGCGGGCGCGCTGCAGGATGCGAACCGTCAGTTGATCGTGCGGCTCAACGCGGGCTGCCGTCGCTGAGGCCCGGCGAGGGCGTGCGGGACGATGCTTCCCGCCGCTCTCGCTCCGCACCTTACCTGAGCCGCCAGATGCCGCCGTTGTCGGTGGCCACCCAGGCGTTCCCGGCCGCATCGACCGCGACCCGCTCGCCGGCGCCGCGAACGTCGATCCAGCCGCCGCCGAGACGCCAGCGCATGACCTTGCCGCCGTCGCCCTCGCCGCGTTCGCAGGCGATGGCATACACATGGCGACCGCCGACGGCGACGTCGGTGAAGCACCCCGGGCGCCGTTCCCAGCGTTCGGCCGAGGCGTTCCATTCGTATATCGCGCGATCCGCGGTGACGACCCAGACCGTCGTTCCGACCGAGATCCGCATCGCCGCGCCCGGCATCTCCTGCCAACCGCAGAAATCCTCGTCCGCCAGCAACCGGCCGTCCGCGGTGGGACAGGCCGACGCGCGGGCGATGGCGTTGCCGCCGTCGCCGTTCGGTCGCGACGTGACGATCCACAGCCCCGCTTCTCCCGCACCCACATCGGTGATCGGGCGTCCGTCCGGGGTGCCGCGTCGTCGCCAAACGCTGTCGCCGGCGCTGGAATACAGCAGCGCATCGCTGCCGATCGCATGGACATCGCCGGCGAAAGCGGCGACCGCACTCGCGCGTCCGCCCGCCGGATACGGCGAGAATCCGGCGCCGTCCCAGCGATACACGCTCGATGCGCCGCCCCGACCGACATCGCAGCCGGCCACGTAGACGATGCCGTTGCCGGTAGCGGCGAGATCGCGCGCGCAACCGGCCACCCGCTCCCAGCGCGCATCGGGGTCGATGTTCAAGGTCGCCGATGGCCCTTCGATGTCGGTCGCGAGCGTCGGGCGTCGTGCCTGCGCGGCGGCGATGGCGGGCAGCAGGCCGATGCTCGCGACGAGCGCGAGACTGGCGGCGATGCGGAATCGGTGCGATACGGGCATGGGAGGTCCTGGGCGAGGTATGGGGATGGAGACGGGTTGTGTCCGCGAAGGGAATGGCGCGTGCGGCGTCAGCCGAACAACAGGAACAGCGACAGTACGCAGGGCGCGATCCACAGTGCCTTGCGTCGCGCCGGCATGAGCGCCGCGAACAGCCAGAGCGCGGCCACCGCCGCGCTGCGGATCGGACCGAGCACCCAATCGACCGGCGTGTACACCGCGGCGAGGTACATGCGTTCGTCGGGATGCACCCGCATCGGCACGCGTTCGCCAACGGTGTAGAACCGACCGCCGCGGATTTTGGAATGCCTGTAACGATGGCCCCGGACCTGCGGGTCGACGATGGCGCGGCCGAGGAAGCAGTTCGCGCGATGTCGGCTCCGGCAACTGTCGGCGGCGACATCGACCACGCCGATCGCCGGCGTGCCCGCCTGCAGCAGCCACAGGCGCCAGCCGAGCTGGATCGCCGCGAACGCGACGGCCGCAGCGGTCATCCACAGCAGGACTTGCCGATGCGGCGGCATCCGGCGTCGCGTTGCGGGTTCGGCGGGTACGTCGTTCACAGCCGGGTCGCCGCATCGCGTGCGGCCTGCTCCAGTCGTGCGTCGAGACCACTGTCCGGACGCATGCCGGTGAGGTTGAGCACGAGCATGCGTCGCCCCTTGCGCACCACGATCGCACGCGCGCGGACCGCATCGACGTTCCCGGTCGTGCGCCAGGCGCGATCGCCCAGTCCCGACAGCGTGCCGCTGTCGTCGCCGGGGCTGCCGCCCAGCGCGCCGACCATCGCGTCGTACATGGTTTGCGCTTCGTCGGCCGAGGATTCCTCGCTGAGCTGCACCATGAACATCGCGATGTTGCCCGGATGCCCCTGACTGGCCCAGACGCAGTTTTCCGGGTCGTCGCCCATCATTCCCGCCGGTTGGCCGAGGACGGTCTGCACCTGGTTCGCGTCGATCAGCGCGCAGGCGTTCGGCAACGGGCCGTCGGAGGCGGCCATGACGCTCGGGATGCCGCCGGTATCCTCCTTGCCGGCCGTTTCGCCGTCTGGCTTGCCGCCGCAGGCGGACAATGCGAGGACGAGCAGGGCGGCGGCCAGCCGGGCGGACGCCGGCCGGTCGGAGGTCGGCGGGGCGGGAACAGAAGAGAGGCTGCGGGGGCGTGTGCGCACGTCGGCGGATTCCGGAAGGAAGGACGACTGCCGAACGCATGTTCGAGGCGGAAACCGGACATGGCCGGCGACGATCGGTCGGGATGTCCTCGGAATATCGGTCGAAACGACGATTCGACGGCGGATCGCTGGGCTCAGCGTTTCCCGGTCAGGGGCCGCCGTCGCGTCGTGGGGGTGCCGGGCGCGTCGTAGCGCGCGCTCGCCTCGGCCGCGGCGTCCTCCAGCCGTTGCGCTTCGTCGCGGCGGCCGTTCGCGGCCAGCGCATCCGCATGGATGCGCTGCAGGTACGGATGCATGCGCACGTCGTGAAAGCCGGCGACGGCTTCCCACGTCGACAGGGCCCGTGCGCTGTGGCGCAGCGCGTCGACGGGGCGTCCGCGCATCAGCGCGACCCGCGCGAGTCCGCCGTGCGCCAGGGCGACATGCGACAGCGTACGTCCCTGCGCATGCGCGACGACGGTGTCGAACTGCGTCTGCGCCTCGCCGACCCGGCCCTGCGCGAGCAGCCAGCGGCCCCAGCTTTCGCGGATCGCCATCACCGGCTGCTGGTCGTCGCTCTGTTCGCGCAGATATTCGTCGAGCGAGGCTTTCAGCAGGCGCCCGGCGTCGGCGTCGCGGCCGGCGCGGGCGTAGGCTTCGCCGAGATAGCGGCGGGTCAAGCGCAGTTTGAAGGGATGCGCCGCTTCTCTCGCATAGATCGCCTCGGCCGCTTCCAGATGCGGGATGCCGAGTTCGGGACGCCCCTCGGCGGAGATCCGCTCGCCGTAGATTTCATGCACGTTCGCCGCGTCCTGCGCGTGCTCGCCGTGCTTCGGCAGGAGCGGCAGCAGACGGTCGAACTCGCGGTGCGCGGCGTCGCGGCGTCCGGCCAGGTGCATCGTGCGCGCGGCGTTGGCGCGCGGCACCCAGGCGGTCGGGAATTCCGCGCCGGTGGTGCGGTCCGCGATATCCGCGGCCCGCCGGAAGGATTCGCCGGCTTCCGCGAGGCGTCCGAGCTGCTGGTACACCAGACCGAGATTGCCGTGCAGGGTCTGCAGTTCGGCGTCGTTGCGATCCGGCAGCGATTCCGCCAGCGCCAACGCTTCGCCATAGGTCGCGATCGCGGCAGCGTGGTCGGCGCGGCGGGACGTGAGGAAGCCGGCGTATTCGTGCAGCGCGGTCACATGGCCGCGACTGCGCGGCGCGCTGCGTCGGAAGCCGTCGATCGAACGCCGGAACGCGTCTTCGGCCTTCGTCTCGCCGCCGTCCTCGGCCTGCCAGCGACGGGCACGCGAAATCCACCAGTGCGCACGAAGTTCGACATCGCGGTCGCCGGCGGCCGCGAGCAGGCGGTCGGCTTCGACGAGGTTGCGGTCGCAGGCGTCCCAGTCGGACGCGTTGCAGGCTTCCGCCGCCGATTCCACCGCGCCGTGGAGGATGTTCGGATGCAGCGGACCATGGCGTTCGCGGACCTTCGCGAGTTGCAGCGACTGGAGTTCTCGGTAGCGTTCCTCGTCGCCGAGTTCGCGATAGAGATCGGCGAGCGTGCGCAGCAGTTCGATCTGCAGGTCGGGATCGTCCGCGAAGCGGGTCTCGATCCTGTTCGCGCTCGCGTCGAGCAGCGCTTTCGCGGTGATGTTGCCGCGGGGTTGGTCGGAAGCGATCCGCGGATCGCTGGCCGAAAAGACCTCGATCAGGAAGTTCTTGACCGCGGTGGCCCGTCGCGCCTCCTCTTCGGCCCGATGCGACTGCCAGAGGATGCCAACGACGCCGGCGGCGATCGACAGTCCCAGCGCCGCCGCCAAGGCGACCGCGCGGCGATGCCGATCGACGAATTTCATCGCGCGCCGCCAGCGACCGATCCGGCGAGCGTGGATCGGCTGCGATTCCAGATGGCGTCGCAGGTCCTCCGAGAACGCCTCGACCGAGGCGTAGCGGTCGACGGGATCCGCGGCGATCGCCCTGGCAATGATCGCATCCAGATCGCCGCGCAGTTCGCGACGACGCCGGCCATCGACCCGGGTCGAGGCCGGCGGCGCTTCGCTGCGCGTTTCGAGCATGCGTCCCAGCCGCGAACGGGGCGGGAACGGCCGTTGTCCGGTCAGCAGTTCGTGGAGCATCACCCCGAGCGCGTGGACGTCGGTCGCGACCGTGACCGCGCCGCCTTCGAGCTGTTCCGGCGCGGCATAGTCGGGCGTGCCCGCGCGGCCGCCGAACTGGGTGAGGCCGTCGTCGTCCTCGCCGAGCAGTCTGGCGATGCCGAAATCGAGCAGCTTCGCCTCTCCGGTCGCGGTGATCAGGACGTTGGCGGGCTTCAGATCGCGATGCACCACCAGACGCGCGTGCGCGGCCTGCACCGCGCCGGCGACATCGCGCAGCAACGCCAGCCGCGCGCGGACATCGAGATCGTGTTGCGCGCAGTAGGCGTCGATCGGCGTGCCGATCACGTGTTCCAGCGCCAGCCACGGTTGGCCGTCGGCATCGACGCCGGCATCGTAGAAGCGCGCGATCCGCGGATCGGTCAATGCGGCGAGGATGTCGCGTTCGCGCCCGAACCGTTCGCGCAGTGCGGCCTCCGTCGGATGCGCGTGCGGCAGTTTCAGCGCGACTTCGCGCGTATAGGCGCCGTCTGCGCGCGCGGCCAGCCAGACTTCGCCCATCCCGCCGCGGCCCAGCGGACGCAGCAGACGCCAGGGGCCGATGCGTTGGTCGGCGGCGAAGCGGGCGTCCTCCGCGTGCGTGTCCGCGCCGACCGGGCGCTCCAGCCAGTCGCCGCTGCAACGCCGTTCGCCGTCGGCAAGCAGCGCGCGCAGGCTCGACGCGTAGCGCGCGTCGTTTTCGTCGAGGGTGTCGAGCCAGGCGCCGCGATCGGCCGGCGGCAGTTCCAGGCACGCATCGATCAGCGCCGAGAAGCGCGGCCAGTCGGCAGGCGGGCAGGGCAGTGGTTTCATGCGCATCGGCAGGTGATGACGCCGGCCCGAACGGCTCTCGGGGCGCGAACCGGACATCGACGCCTGCGCATCCCGGGGCGTACGCTCAGGTCAGCATCGAGGCGAGCAGCAACCGGGCCTTTTCCCAGTCGCGCCGGATGGTGCGCTCGGTCAGGCCCAGGGCCTCGCCGATCTCGACCTCGGTCATGCCGCCGAAATAGCGCATCTCGACCACCTGCGCGAGACGCGGCTCCAGTTGCGCCAGCGACGCCAGCGCCTCGTGGACCTGCAGCGCCTCGTCGTCGGTCGCGAGGCCATCGCCCAGCGCGGTGTCGAGGGTCAGCGCGCGGGCGCCGCCGCCGCGTCGCACCGCGTTGCGTTCGCGCAACTGGTCGACGATCACGGTGCGCATCACCTGCGCGGCGTACGCGAAGAAGCGCCGGCGGGTGTCCACATGCAGGCGGGCCTGGCCGGAGAGTCGGAGCCAGATCTCGTTGACCAGGGCGGTGCTGTCGAGCAGGGTCATCGGTCCGCTGCGGGCGAGCCGCGACCGCGCCAACTGTTTCAATTCCGGGTAGGCGGCGCGGAACAGGCTGGCGCTGTCCACGCCTTCGCCCGCATTGCCCTCGTCGATGACTTCGGTGATCTCGCCCACGCGCATCCTCGAGGCGACCGATGGGGTCGCGGAACCTGTGTCGTATTGCGGAAGTCGAGAGCACGCCCGGGACGGCGTCTCCGCTCAGCGTCGGGATTCCCGGTGCAGCAGTTTCCTGGCGTACAGCGCGAGTCCCAGGGAGAGCGTACCGACGATCAGCCAGCCCCAGGGATTGTCGCCTTCGTCGCCGGCGGCCCGGGCGCGCTCGGGTTCGCCCTCGAGATAACGCACCGGAATGCGCTCGCCCTGCGCCAGACGCCGCACTTCGTCCGCGGAAACGTACTTGTCCGATACCGCGATCTCGCCGTTCGCACCCACGTACTTCACGTTCACGCGACGGGCGAAATACCGGCCATCGCGCACGATCAGCCACTTCGGCGGATCGGTGGCGACCATCTCGGCGTCCCGCCCCTTCATGCGGAACATCGCGTCTTCGTAGAGGGCCATGCCGCCCATCATCAGGCCGCAGACGGCCATCAGGAACAGCATGGCGACGAACGTGTATCTGCCCATCGTGGCGCGCGTCCTTCAGCGGGTCAGCGCGTCGGCTTTCGCCGCGCAGATGAAGTCGTTCTCGCTCAGGCCGCCGACGTCGTGGGTCGAGAAGCGCACGACGCAGCGGTCGTAGTGGACGCCGAGGTCGGGGTGGTGGTCTTCGCGGTGCGCGATGTGCGCCAACGCGTTCACGAACGCCATCGTCCGGTAGTAGTCGGGGAAGACGAAGGTCTTGACCAGGGCATGATCGTTCTCGGCCAGCTCCCACCCCGGGAGCTGCGGCATGAGCTCGGCGATCTGCGCCGGAGGCAGACGGTGCTCGTGTCCGCGGCGGGGGATGCAATGGGCCTGGGCGAGGGGGATGAGGTCGGACACGTGCGGCTCCTGTGCGCAATCGGTCAAGCTGAACACTGTTCCGCCGGCGTAACGAAAAGCTGACGAGCGCGCCGGCGTACGACCGCTAGAATAGCCCGATGATCCAGATTTCCGAATCCGCGCAGTCGCATTTCCGCCGTCTGATCGAACGCGAAGCCCTGCCGGGGCTCGGCGTGCGCCTCAGTGCCCTCCACCCCGGGACGCCGCGTGCCGACGTGCGTCTGGAATTCGCCGAGCCCGGCGACCTGCAGGGCGACGAGTGGGCGGTGGACTGCGAGGGCTTCACCCTCTGGCTCGACGCCGGCAGCGTCCAGTACCTCGACGGCGCGGAGATCGATTACGCCACCCAGGCCACCGGTGGCCAGTTGCAGATCCGGGCGCCGAGGATCAAGGGCGTCGCGCCCGAGGCCTCGGCCTCGTTGATCGAGCGCGTGCAGTGGGTGGTGACGCATGAGATCAATCCCCAACTGGCCCAGCACAAGGGCCACGTCGCGGTCAGGGAAGTCACTGCCGAGGGCGTGGTGGTGCTCGGCTTCGGCGGCGGTTGCCACGGTTGCGGCATGGCCGATGTGACCCTGAAGCAGGGCATCGAGAAGACCCTGCTGGAGAAAGTCCCTGGGGTGACCGCCGTGCGCGACGAGACCGATCACGCCAGCGGAACGGCCCCCTACATCGCGCGTTCGTCGGTCTGACCGGGCCTTCCCGCGCGTGTTTTCCGCCGCGGAACTGATCGAGGTCCTGCAGCAGCGCCATCGGCGACGCTTTCCGCTGCATGCCGATCGCCCCTTCGGCGGCTTTCCCCCGACCTGGCGCGCCTGGTTCCTTTCGATGGGCGCGTCTTCGGGCGCGGTCCTCGGCGCGCCGGCCGCCGATTACGTCGCCGTTTTCGCCGCGCGACCGCCGCGACCGGTGCCCAAGGCATCGCCGCCGCTGGATCGTTGGCGGGCCTACGCGCGACTCGCCCGTCAGCAGTGGGACCCCGCCCCGCGCGATCAGCGTGGCGTGCGTCGCTTCGCCGCGACGACATCGGGCCTGTTGCACCTGGTGTTCGCGGTGCTGCTGCTGTGGCTGGGGCTGGTCCCGATCGGCGATGCGCCGCCCGAAGCGCAGCGGGACGGGGAAGCGACGCTGGTCGAATACATCGGCGTCGGTACGCCTGTCGAGACCGGCGGCGAGCCGGCGCCGGGCGAACTGGATGCCCCCCCTGCCGCAGCGGCCGCGTCGGCGGCGGCTGTCGCGGACTCCGCTCCTCCAGCAACTGCCGCAGAAGCGGCGCCGATGCCGCCGGCGACCAGTGCTGCCGAAGAAGCCCCCGCCCCGCCGACCGAGGCGGCTGCGCCTCAGCCGCTGGTGGTGACCGAAACGCCGAAACCCGATATCGACTTCGCTCTGCCTCCGCCGGTGCAGCGCGATCCGACTCTGCCCAGATTGCAGGTGCGGGTTCCCGAGTTGGCGCCGCAGGCCGCCGAGATCGAGACCTTCGAGGAAAGGACGCAGATCCAGGCCATCGACCGTCCGACCCCCCGCGTGGCGGCGCCGAGGGTGCCGACGCTCCGGACCGAAGTCGCGGAAGTGGAAGCGCAGCAGCTTCCGACGGAAGTGGCGGTGCGCGAAGCGCCGCCGGTGGCCGCGCGCGTGCCGCAGTTGCGTGTCCCCGAACTGCGCACGCAGCCCGGCGAAGTGCAACTGCGGCCGCAGCCGTCGCCCGCACCGGCCGCCGGTACCGGTACGGCGCCACCAGCGGCCACTGCTGCCGCGCCGGCCGCTGCAAGGACACCGGGCAACGCGCCCGGGACGGGGCGATCGACGTCGCCCTCCACCGCACCGGCTCCCGGTGGGCGGCCCCAGGCCAACGGCAGCGGGCGACCTGCCGCCGCGGCCACGAGCGGTGCCGGTCCGTCGCCATCTCCACGCCCCGGCGCGGCGCCGAGTCCCGTGCGCGGCGACGACTGGGGCGCCTCCAACCGCAATGTCCCCGGCAACAGCACCGCCGGCCGCGGGCCGGGCCTGTTCAACAACGACGGGAGCATCCGTCTGCCCGGCGACGGCGGGCGCGTCGGGGGCGGTCTGCCGCCTGGGACCGTGATCGAGGATTTCGAGAAGATCGACCGAATGGGCACCTGGCTGAAACGTCCGCCGCTGGATTACACGCCGACGCGGTTCGACCGGTTCTGGATCCCGCATGAGAACCTGCTCGAGGAATGGGTGCGCCGCGGCATCAAGAACGTGGCCATCCCGTTGCCCGGAACCAGCAAACGCATCATGTGCACGGTCTCGCTGCTGCAGGCCGGGGGCGGCTGCACCATCGACGATCCGAACCTGCAGGACCAGGAAGCCATCGCACGACCGCCGCCGGATGTGCCGTTCAAGCCCGAATTGCAGCAGGATCAGGACAGTCTGCGTCGCCCACCGCCACCGCCCTGAGGGTGGCGGCAGCGCGGATGGGTCGCGATCGAAACGGCGTCGTCGCAAAAAGGAACGGGAGCGCTGCGGCTCCCGTTCGTGCATCGGCGTCGGTGCGGGGACTCAGCGGCCGTGGAGGTCGCCCAGCGGGCCCTGCTGCGTCGCGAAGTAGGCGGCGAGATCGGCGATGCCCTGATCGTCGAGCTTGCCCGCGTCCACCGCGCCCTTGATCTGATTGGTCATGAGCGCATGCTCGCGACCGCCATCCCGGTACTGCTGGATGGTGTGGAAGAGGTAGTCCTGGTATTGGCCGGCGAGCACCGGATAGGTCACGTCGATGGGCTTGGCGCCACCGGGACCGTGGCAGTCGATGCAGGCCTGGCCGGTGCCGCTGAGTTGCTTGTCGGCGGCGATGCGTTCGCCGCGGGCGGCGTCGCCGTCGAAGGCGCCGATGTGGGCGAATTCGGCCTTGTGGGCCGCCGCGGCGTCGGCGTGGCCGGTTTCGGACTTGCCGCAGCCGGTCAGGGCGAAGCCGAGGGCGAGGGCGATGGCGATGGGGCGCTTCGTCATGAGGGCGTCGCTCACTTCTTCAGGCTCGAAAGGTAGGCGGCGATGTCGGCGATGTCCTGCTCGGAGAAGCTCTGGGCCTGCGCCTGCATGGTGGGATGCTTGCGGGTGCCCTTGCGGTACTCGAGGAGCGCGTTCGCGATGTATTCCGCGGACTGGCCGGTGATCTTCGGCACGCTGTAGGTGGGGTAGGCGTTCTTGTAGCCGGTGACGCCGTGGCAGCCCTGGCAGGTGTAGGTCAGCTGTTTGCCTTTTTCGGCGGAGCCGGCGGGGGTCTGGGCCTGCGCCGAGAGGGCGGCGAGGAGGACGAAACCACCGGCGAGCAGCGGATAACGATTCGTCGATCGGGTCATATCTGGCGTCATGTCCGGGCGTGATGTCGGGGCATCGCGAACGCGAGGTCCGTCCTCGGACGTGTCGCGTGCGCGCAATCCGGACAGTATAGCCTGAGCCCGTGGCTCGACGCAGTCCGTGTCCGTCGCCGCGACGCGGGCTCGCGGGCGCGGCCTGCGCCGCGAGTCACTATGACCTCTGGCGGATGCCCTGTCTGAATGGGTGATATACCTTGATACAACACCTCAAGACCACCCCCCCCAAGATGCCCACCATGTCCGCTGCCCACACTCCGCATGCATCCGCAGCCCGGCCGTCGCTCGCCCGCCTCCTCGGACTGGGCGTCCTGCTGGGGACTCTGGCGCTTTCCGGCTGCAAGTTCGGCGGGGGCGACGCCAAGGCGAACGAGGAACAGGACAAGAAGGCCGCCGAGGAAGCGGTGCCGGTCGAGGCCGTGACCGTGGCGCGGCGCCCGATCGCCGCCAGCTATACCGGCACCGCGCCGCTCGAGGCGCGCGCCGAGTCCCAGGTGGTCGCCAAGACCTCGGGTGTGGCCCTGCAGGTGTTGGCCGAGGTCGGCCAGGAAGTCCGCGCCGGCCAGGTGTTGGTGCGTCTGGATTCCGCCCGCGCCACGCTGCAGGCCGCGCAGAGCGAAGCGCAGTTGCGCAAGCTCGAAGCCAACTACAACCGCTCGCGCCAGTTGTTCTCGCAGCAGTTGCTCAGCGCCAACGATCTCGATCAGCTCAAGTTCGATCTCGAGAACGCCCGTGCGGTCAACCGCATGGCCCATCTCGAATTGTCATACGCCAACGTGGTCGCGCCGATTTCCGGCGTGATCGCCGAGCGCATGATCAAGTCCGGCAATTTCGTGCAGCTCAATTCCGCGGTGTTCCGGATCGTCGATACATCGCGGCTCGAAGCGACCCTCAACGTTCCGGAGCGCGAACTGGCCACCCTCAAGTCCGGCCTGCCGGTGCAGCTGATGGTCGATGCGCTTCCCGGTCGCCCGTTCCAGGGACGCGTCGATCGCGTCGCTCCGGTGGTCGACGCCGGCAGCGGCACGTTCCGGGTGATCTGCGCTTTCGAGGGCGGCGGCCTGTTGCAGCCGGGCATGTTCGGTCGCATCAAGATCGATTACGACCAGCGCGCCGACGCGCTGGTGATCCCGCGCACGGCGCTGCTCGACGACGAGAGCGAACCTGCGGTGTTCGCGGTGCGCGGCGGCAAGGCGGCGCGCGTCCCGCTGAAGCTCGGCTATTTCGACGGCCAGTGGGTGGAAGTGCGCAGCGGTCTGAAGGCCGGCGATCGCATCGTCACCGCCGGCAAGGTCGCGCTGCGCGACGGCAGCCTCATCCAGGTCATCGGCGATCCGGCGCCCAAGCGCGTCGCCGCCGCCAAGCCCGCGGGTGAAAAATCGTGAGCTCGCCCGGTTCCGCTCGCAACGATCCCGCCCCCGCCGATCGCGACGAGGATATCGCCGCCGGCTCCGGCATCGTTGCATTCTCGACCCGGCGTCGTGTCACCGTGGCCATGTTCTGGCTGACCATGTTGCTGTTCGGCGTTCTTGCGCTGAACAACCTCAAGGTCAACCTGCTGCCCGATCTGAGCTATCCGACCCTGACCGTCCGCACCGAATACGTCGGCGCGGCCCCGGCCGAGATCGAGACCCTGATCACCGAGCCGATGGAAGAAGCGCTCGGCGTAGTGAAGAACCTGCGCAAGCTGAAGTCGGTGTCGCGGACCGGACAGAGCGATGTGGTGCTGGAGTTCGCCTGGGGCACCGACATGAACCAGGCCAGCCTCGACGTGCGCGACAAGATGGAAGTGCTGCAGCTTCCTCTGGAAGCGAAACCGCCGGTGCTGCTGCGCTTCAATCCCTCGACCGAGCCGATCATGCGCCTCGTCCTGTCGGCGAAGTCGGATCCGAAGGCGGCGATCGACGACGTCGCGACGATGCGCCGGTTGGCTGAACTGCGCCGTTTCGCCAACGACGATCTCAAGAAGAAACTCGAACCGGTCGACGGCGTCGCTGCGGTCAAGGTCGGCGGCGGCCTCGAGGACGAGGTCCAGGTCGAGATCGACCAGCAGAAACTCGCCCAGCTCGGCCTGTCGATCGACACCGTGATCCAGCGTCTGCAGCAGGAGAACATCAACATCTCCGGCGGCCGCATGGAGCAGGGCAGCCAGCGCTACCTGGTGCGCACCGTGAACCAGTTCGCGAGCATCGAGGAAATGCGCGAGATGCTGGTCACGACGCGCGCCGCCGGCAGCGGCGATGGCGCCTCCAGCGCGGCGCAGCAGATGCTGGCCGTGGCCGCGTCGACGGGTTCCGCCGCCGCGATCGCCGCCGCGAGTTCGCTGCAGGGTTCGGGCGGTTCCAATTCGCCCGCCAACGGCATGCCGGTGCGGCTGAAGGACGTGGCCGAGGTGCGCCAGGGCCACAAGGAGCGCGAGGCGATCATCCGTCTCGGCGGTCGCGAAGCGGTGGAACTGGCGATCTACAAGGAAGGCGACGCCAACACCGTGTCGACCGCCGATGCGATCGTGAAGCGGCTCGAACAGATCCGCAAGGAGATTCCCGAGGACGTCGAGCTGACCACGGTCGACGACCAGTCGCAGTTCATCCGCCACGCGATCAGCGACGTCAAGCTCGACGCGGTGCTCGGCGGCCTGCTCGCGGTACTGGTGATCTTCCTGTTCCTGCGCGACGGCTGGAGCACGTTCGTGATCTCGCTGTCGCTGCCGGTGTCGATCGTGGCGACGTTCTTCTTCATGAAGCAGTTCGGCTTGAGCCTGAACGTGATGTCGTTGGGCGGCCTGGCGCTGGCGACGGGCCTGGTGGTGGACGACTCGATCGTCGTGCTCGAAAGCATCGCGAAGGCCCGCGAGCGCGGCCTCGGTGTGTTCTCGGCCGCGATCCAGGGGACCCGCGAGGTCAGCATGGCCGTGGTCGCATCCACGCTCACCAACATCGCGGTGTTCCTGCCGCTGGTGTTCGTCGAGGGCATCGCCGGCGAACTGTTCCGCGACCAGGCCCTGACCGTCGCCACCGCGATCGCGATCTCGTTGCTGGTCTCGATGACGCTCATTCCGATGCTCAGCGGCTGGCGCGACCGCGCCCCGATGGCGTTTCCGGAAGAAGCCGCGCATCCGCGCTGGGAGCCGGAAAAGGGCTGGCAGAAGCCCATCGCCGCCGTTGTGCACCTGCTGTCGATGATCGTCGGCGCGATCTTCTTCGGGCTGTCGTTCGTGTTCGTGCGCATCTGGCGCGGATTGTCCGCGGTGATCGGTCCGGCGATGCGCAAGCTCAGCGACATCGCGATGGCGCCGTACCACAGGCTCGAAAGCGGCTATCTGCGCCTGTTGCCCGGTGCGCTGACTCGTCCGGCGCTGGTGCTGAGCCTCGCCGCCGGTACGTTCGCGCTCAGTCTGCTCGCGGTCCCGATGCTGGGCACCGATCTGATCCCGCAGCTCGCCCAGGACCGTTTCGAGATGACGGTGAAACTGCCGCCCGGTACGCCGCTGCGCGACACCGATCGGGTGGTGCGCGAGCTGCAGCAGGCCCATGCCGGCGATGCGGGCGTGCGGGTGCTTTACGGCGTGAGCGGCAGCGGCACGCGACTCGACGCCAATCCCACGGAGAGCGGCGAGAACATCGGCAAGCTGACCGTGGTCATGGGCGAGAGCGGCGACGAAGCGGGCGAACGCGCGCTGATCGACGGTCTGCGCGAAAGCGCCGGTCGCTACGCGGGCGCGCAGGTCGATTTCAGCCGCCCGGAACTGTTCAGCTTCGCGATGCCGCTGGAGATCGAACTGCGCGGCCAGGATCTGGAGGGCATCCAGCGCGCCGGCCGCCGGATGGCCGAGCTGCTGCGCGCCAATCCGCATTACGCCGACGTGCAGTCGACGGTGGAGCAGGGTTTCCCCGAGATCCAGATCCACTTCGACCAGGAACGCGCGGCCGCGCTCGGCCTGACCACGCGACAGATCGCCGATGCGGTGGTGAAGAAGGTCCGCGGCGACGTCGCCACCCGCTACAGCTTCCGCAGCCGCAAGATCGATGTGCTGGTGCGCGCCCGCGAAAGCGACCGCTCGACGGTCGAGGACATCCGTCGCCTGATCGTGAACCCGGGCAGCGCCAATCCGGTGACCCTGGATTCGGTGGCCGAAGTCGAATCCACCGTCGGTCCGAGCGAAATCCATCGCGCCGACCAGGTCCGCGTGGCGATCGTCTCCGCGAATCTGCGCGACATCGACCTGGGCACCGCGGTCCGCGAAGTGCAGACCATGGTCGCCGAGGCCGAGGGCGGACTCGGCGCCGGCATCGGCATGCATATCGGCGGCCAGGGCGAGGAACTGTCCGAATCGCTGCGCTCGCTGTTGTTCGCGTTCGGTCTGGCGATCTTCCTGGTCTATCTCGTGATGGCCTCGCAGTTCGAATCCCTGCTGCATCCGTTCGTCATCCTGTTCACGATTCCGCTGGCGCTGGTCGGCGCGATCCTGGCGTTGCTGGCGACCGGGTCGACGGTGTCGGTGGTGGTCTTCATCGGCCTGATCCTGCTGGTGGGTCTGGTCGTGAAGAACGCGATCATCCTGATCGACAAGGTCAATCAGGCGCGCGAATCCGGCATGGCCAAGCGCGACGCGCTGATCGAGGGTGCGCGTTCTCGTCTGCGTCCGATCATGATGACCACGCTGTGCACGCTGTTCGGCTTCCTGCCGCTGGCGCTGGCGTTCGGCGAAGGCGCGGAAGTGCGTTCGCCGATGGCGATCACGGTGATCGGCGGCCTGCTGGTCTCGACCCTGTTGACCCTGGTGGTCATCCCGGTGGTGTACGACCTGCTGGATAGGCGCCCGGACGCGCATTACGTCGCCCGCGCCCGCCGCGCGCGCGCCAACCGCGACGAGGACTTCGACGCCGTCGAAGCCGACGACAAGGGGCTGCCTCCGGCTGGCCCGTCGCCGGGGAGCATGCCATCGGGGAGCATGCCGTCGTGAGCGTCGCCGAATTCAGCATCAAGCGCCCCGTCACCACGGTGATGTTCTTCGTGTCGCTGTTCGTGATCGGTCTGATCGCGGCGACGCGCCTGTCGCTGGAAGCGTTCCCCGCCGCGAATTTTCCGGTCATCTTCGCCCAGCTTCCTTATCCCGGCTCGACGCCGGAAGAGGTCGAACGCAGCATCCTGCGTCCGACCGAGGAAGCGCTGGCGACGATGTCCGGCATCCAGACCGTCCAGAGCACCGCCACCGGCGATTCGGCGTCGATCGCGATCTTCTTCAACGACTGGGAGCGCGACGTCGCGATCGCCGCCTCGGAGGCGCGCGAACGCATCGACGCCATCCGCGACGAGCTGCCGAGCGACATGCAGCGGTATTTCGTCGGCAACTTCGACTCCAACGACCAGCCGATCCTCGCGGTGCGGCTGGCGAGCAAGACCCAGCAGTTGGACCAGTCCTACGATCTGATCGACAAGCAGTTCAAACGCCGGCTCGAACGCCTGCCGGGCGTGGCCCGCGTCGACGTATCGGGCGCGACGCCGAACGAGGTCGAGATCGCGCTGTCCTCCGAAAGTCTCAACGCCTACGGCTTGAATCTCAACGAATTGTCGTCGCGCCTGCGCGACGCCAATTTCACGCTCTCGGCCGGCAAGGTCGACGATGGCGTGCAGCGCGTCCGGGTGCAGCCGGTCGGCGAAATCCAGGATCTCGACGAACTGCGCAACCTGGTGATCGCGCAGAACGGCCTGCGTCTGCGCGATGTCGCCGAGGTGCGCCTCAAGCCCGTGCGCATGGACTACGGTCGACGCCTCGACGGTTTCCCCGCCGTCGGCATCGACGTGTTCAAGGAGCGCAGCGCGAATCTGGTGGAGGTCTCCAGGCTCGCCAAGGAGGAAGTCGAGAAAATCCGGCAATTGCCTGCGATGCGCGACATCCAGGTCAAGATCATCAACGACCAGGGCGAGAGCGTGACCAGTTCGCTGCTGGAACTGGCCGAGGCCGGCGTGATCGGGCTGCTGCTTTCGATCATCGTGCTGTATTTCTTCCTGCGGCACTGGCCCTCGACCCTGATGGTCACCCTGGCGATCCCGATCTGCTTCGTGATCACGCTGGGCTTCATGTATTTCGCCGGGGTCACCCTCAACATCCTGTCGATGATGGGATTGCTGCTCGCGGTCGGCATGCTCGTCGACAACGCGGTGGTGGTGGTCGAGAGCATCTATCAGGAGCGCGAGAAGAACCCGGACAACCCGAGGCTGGCCTCGCTGCTGGGAACCCGGCACGTCGCCATCGCGCTGTCGGCCGGCACCCTCTGCCACTGCGTCGTGTTCGTGCCGAACCTGTTCGGCGAGCGCAACGTGCTGGCGATCTACCTCTCGCAGATCGCGATCACGATCTCGGTCTCGCTGCTCGCCTCCTGGCTGGTCGCGGTCAGCCTGATCCCGATGATCTCGGCGCGGTTGAAGACGCCGCCGACGCTGGGCGATTCGCACGGTCTGATCAGCCGGATGCAGGTGCGCTATGCGCAACTGCTGCGCTGGACGCTCGAACATCGCGGGAAGAGCCTGTTCGGCATCGCCTTGATCACGCTGATCAGCATCGCGCCTGTCATGATGACCAAGACCAACATGTTCGGCGGGGACGACGGTCCCGAGACCTCCGTCGAGTACCAGTGGAACGGCGGCTACACCAAGGAACAGATGTCGGAAGAGGTGAAGCGGGTCGAGGCCTTCCTCGAAAGCAACCGCGAGCGCTTCCACATCACCCAGATCTATTCCTGGTTCGGCGAGGGCGGCGGCCGCGGCGGCGCGTCGACCCGGGTCACGTTCGACGAGAATTTCGACGGCGACCTCAAGGCCCTGAAGGACGCCATCGGCAAGGCGCTGCCGAGATCGGCGCGCGCCAAGCTGACCGTCGGCGATCCCGACGACCAGGGCGGCGCGCCCAAGAAGGTCGAGGTCCTGCTCGTCGGCGACTCCACGCAGGTGCTCAACGAGCTGGCCGAAGACGTGCTGCCGGTGCTGTCCGGAATCGAGATCCTGCGGGACGTGCGGATCAACATCGGCGACAGGAACACCGAGCTGCGGGTGCGCGTCGATCGCGAGCGCGCCGCCGCCTTCGGCTTCAGCGCCCAGGAAGTCTCCAGCTACGTCGGTCTGGCGCTGCGCGGTTCGCAGTTGCGCGACTTCCGTCGCGGCGACACCGAAGTGGCGGTCTGGGCGCGGTTCGCGGGCGCCGAACGGTTCCGGGTCCAGGACCTCGAAGCGTTCACCGTGCTGTCGCGGGACGGTCGCAGCGTGCCTCTGTTGTCGCTCGTGGACGTCAGCGTGACGCCGTCGGCGAATCAGATCCAGCGCATCAACCGGCAGACCTCGATCACCATCGAGGCCACCCCGGTCGGCAAGACCACGGTGCCGGAGGCGCGCGAGGCGGTCGAGAAGGCGTTGAAGACGGTCGGCTTCCCGGCCGGCTACGGCTACAGCTTCGAAAGCGTGCGCGTCTTCGACGAGAGCACGATGATGATACAGATGTTGTTCAACCTCGTGATCGCGCTGGTCATGATCTACGTGATCATGGCCGCGGTGTTCGAATCGCTGCTGTTCCCGGTGGCGATCATGAGCGGCGTGTTGTTCTCGGTGTTCGGGGTGTACTGGCTGTTCTGGCTCACCGGCACCGAATTCAACATCATGGCCTTCATCGGCATCCTGGTGCTGATGGGCGTGGTGGTGAACAACGGGATCGTCATGATCGAGCACATCAACAACCTGCGCCGACGCGGATTGTCCCGCACCGAGGCGCTGGTGGAAGGCAGTCGCGAGCGTCTGCGTCCGATCCTGATGACGATGGGCACGGCGATCCTGGCGATGGTCCCGATCGCCTTGTCCACCCCGAACAGCTCCAACGAGATCTCGTACTACCCGATGGCGCGCGCCATCGCCGGCGGTCTGGCGTTCTCGACCGTGGTCAGCCTGCTGTTCCTGCCCACGATCTACGCCGTGCTGGACGACTTGCGCGCTTCCACGGCGCGCACGATCGCGCGCGCCAGAGGTCGGCGCGTCGCGCCGGTCGGAGCGATCGCCGCCATCGCGTCCACCCAGGCGGATTGAACCGGACACCGTCCGCCGGCACGTTGCCAAACGTGTCGGCGGACGCGACACTCCACGCAAACAGGACTGAACCGAAGGAATCGGAATGCTGGTCGTTCATATCGCTGCGGGGTCGATCGCCCTGCTTTCCGGGGCGATCGCCATGGCGGCGCGCAAGGGTGGGCGTCTGCATCGCAGAAGCGGCACGGTCTTCGTCTATGCGATGCTGGTGATGTGCGTGGCCGCGATCGCGCTCGCGGTGATGAAGCCGGAGCCGTTGTCGGCCGTCGTCGGCGCACTGACCTTCTATCTTGTCGTGACCTCGTTGTTCGCCGTGCGCAGCCCCGCGCCGGGCAAGCGCTGGCCGGATGTCGTCGCGTTCGCGCTCGGTCTTGGCGTCGTGGCCACGATGCTGCTCCTGGGCGTGCGCGCCGCGGGCCATGCCGGTTCGGGCGGCGCGGACGCCGCCGAGGCGGCCGCCGGCTTCTTCGTGTTCGGCGCCGTGGGCGTCGTCGCGGTGCTGCTCGACCTGCGCATGCTGATCGCTGGCGGCATCCGCAGCGCGCATCATCGGCTGGCCCGGCACCTCTGGCGGATGTGCTTCGCGCTGTTCCTGTCGACCACGTCGCTGTTCTTCGGTCAGGCCGACATCTTCCCGGAGCCGGTGCGACAGATGAAATACCTGTCGATCCCGGTGCTCACGGTCTTTCTGCTGATGCTGTTCTGGCTCGGCAGGGTGCTGCTGCTCAAGCGTTACCGCAGGCCGCTACCGACGCCCTGAGTCCCGCTTCGCCTCAGCCGATCAGTTTCCCGAGCATTCTCGCGCCGCCGGTCCAGACGCCGATCGCGGTGCCGAGACTGGTCAGGAAGAAATTCATCAGGACGCGGGCGACGCGGTTCCGCCACCAGCCGCGGATGCTCTGCACGTCGTCGCGCAATGCCATGAAATCGGCGTAGGTAGGCTTGCGCGCCCAGACTTCGACCAGCGCGCTCAGCGTGCCCGAGGCCAGGGCCGGATGCAGCGGCGTGATCGGCGAGGCGACGAACGCGGTGAGAATGCTCAGCGGATGACCGCCGGCGAGGGCGCATCCCAAGGCGCCCAACGAGCCGGTGACCAGCGCCCACTGCAGGATCAGGTCGCCGCCGACCTCGACGCCGCCGCGCCAGAATCCCCAGGCGAAACCGCCCAGTACGAACACCGCGAGCAGCAGCGTGAACCAGGGGAACGAGGACTTCGTCTCGACCGATTCGAGTTCGCCGCAGAGCGCGGCCGGTTCGCGACGATCCTCGGCCAGATGCTTCGCGAGTCCCTGCAGATGGCCCGCGCCGACCACCGCCAACACTTCGCGCGCGGCGCCCGCGGCGGGGATGTCGCGGAGCTTCGCGGCCATGTATTCGTCGCGTTCGGCGATCACCGTGCGATAGAGCACCGGGCTGTCGGCCGCGAATTCGCTGAAGCTGGATTCGAGGATATCGCCTTCCTTCAGACCCTCGATCTGCTCGTCGGACACTTTCTCGTCGAAGAACAGCGAGGCCATCAGGCCGCCGGACACCTTCGCGCGGCCCCACCAGCCGAGTTTCTGCATCGCGCGCTTGAAGGTCAGGCCGACGTCGCGGTCGATGAGGTGCAGCGACAGTCCGCGTTCGCGGGCGTCGAGGACCGCGGCCTTGAGCTCGGCACCGGGCTCGATGCCCAGTTGCTCGGCGAGCCGACGCTGGTAGGCGGCGAGGCCGAGATTGGCCGCGAACAGCGCGGCGCGGCCTTCGCGCAGCACCTTCACCAGATCGAGTCGCGCGAGCGCGTCGGGATCGGTGAGCGATTGCGCGCGCTGCGGGTCCAGTTCGACCGCGATGGTGTCGTAGGCGCCGGTGGCGATGGCGCCCCGCACCGCATCCACGCTGGCCTTCGACACGTGCGCGGTGCCGAGCAGGGTGTAGCGCACGCCGTCGCGTTCGACGATGGTGTGCGGTTGGTCGGCGAGGGGATTCGGAAGCGCTGCGTCGGTGGCGTCGGTCATCGAGAGGGTCGGGTCGGCGGGGACGCCAAGGCGGCGTGGCCCCCGATTGTCGGGCCTCGATTGTCGGGCCCGGTACGGGCCCGACGCAACCGAATGCGATGCATCCGCAGCAGGAAGGCGCCGGAATGGGATGCGCAGCGCGATCCGAGCGCCGATCCGAAGGCTCCCTCCCTCGCGAGGACGGGCGGCTGCGGTCGCGTCGCGGCGTCCGATCAGGCGATGCCGAAGGGCAGATTCGGCGAGGACACGATGCGCTCGCCCACGACATCGCGGCGCAGGAAGCGCATCGCGTCGGCGACGATCTCCGGCGCGTCGGCGATGCGGTCGTGGCCCAACCCGCGAGTGGTGATCATGCGCGCGTCGCGCCACAAACGGGCGTAACGCTCGCCTTCCGACCACGGGACTTCGCGATCCTCGAGGTCGTGGACGATCAACGCCGGTTGGGTCAGCGACGGCGCCACGCGGTGCGCCTGCAATGCGTCCATCGGCACCCTGGTGTTGCGCTCGAACAGGGCAGCGAGCCGCGCGCCCCAGTGCGCGCCCAGCCACACGAAGCGACTGAAGCGCTCCATCGCCGCGACAGGATCGGCTGCGGGCGCGATCAGCAGCGCACGTTCCGCCTGCAGTCCGCCGGCGAGCGCGACCGCGGTCGCGGCACCGCCGAGGGAATGCCCGACCACCATCGCCGCCGGACCGAAGCGATGTCCGACCGCGTGGAGGTGACAGGCGAAATCCGGCAACGTCGTGAGCCGTCCGCCGCTCTTGCCGTGGCCGGCCTGATCGAAGGCGACCACGGCGTATCCCGCCTCGCGCAGCGGTGCGACCCAGCGCCGGAAGCGCGTGCCGTGGCTCGACCAGCCATGCGCGAACAGCACGTAGGGTTGGCGTTCGGGATCGCCCCACACGTAGGTCATGATCGACAGCCCGTCGACGACCAGCGCGCGTTCGACCGCGCCTTCGAGCGGCGTCGTCCGCGCACGTTCGCGGCTGGAGCGGAAGGGCGTGCAGAACAGTTCCGCCGCACGCGCCAGCGTCTTGTCCGGGCGCAACCAGCCGCCGATCAGGAAGGCCAGCCGTACCGCCACCAGCCGCAGCGGCGTACCGCGTCGGACACGGCGTGCGGCGCCGGGCGGCGAGGGCGAGCGGTGGTTCTGTGCGGTGAACGGGCCGCGTCCCGCTGTCGAGGCGTTCACGAGCGCGCTCCGGACCACGTCATGAGCAGTGCGATGCACCACCAGGCCTCGATCGCGATCTGGACGAGCATGAACAGGAAGCGCACGAGGATGGCGCGGTTGCGCGTCGAGATCAGATGCGTCGTCGATTGTCCGATGCGCGCGCCGACGACCCACAGGGCCAGTCCGTCCGTGATCTGACCATTCCCGGAGAGTGCGGCCGCGACGATCAGCGCCGCGAACACCGGCAGGTTTTCGTAGCAGTTGGCGTGCGCGCGGCACAGACGGCCGGAGAACGGCGAAACGTCGTCGCCGGTCGGCGAAAAGCGATTGGGCGCGCGTTGGCCGCTGACGCTGAGCTGGAATCGCATCGTCCCGATGGCGGCGAGCAATGCGAGCGTCCATGCGGCGTACACGACGAGGGCAAGGAGGGAAGGGCTCATGCGGTTGTCTCTCCGGGTTGTGTGTCGTTGGATCGAACGGTCGTGCTATTTTTGGGCGGCATTCGAGACATGGCGATCCTCGTAGCGGGGAGGTGGGGGTCAGGCGTCGGTGGAGGCGTCGTGCGCGATCAGCCGTTCGAACATGCGCCGACCGCGCGCTGCGGCCGTGTCGAGGCCGACGATCGGAAGGTCGTGCTGGACGGCGAGTGCGATGGCATTGATTTCGAACGCCAATTGCTCGCTGTCGATATCGACGCGCAGTTCGCCGGCCTCGATCGCATGCGCGATGGCGCGGATCAATTCGCTGCGCCAGCGCATGTGGTGCGAGATCACGCGGTCGCGCAGGGCGCCCGGCCGATCGTCGTACTCGCTGACCGCGGAAAGCAGCAGACAGCCGCCGCGATCGCTTCCGAGCCATTCCAGCCATCGGTCGAAGATCGCGCGCAGTCTGGGCAACCCGCGCCGGGCCTTCAGCGCCGGGATGAGAGTGTGCTCGCCGAAGCGCAGCGCGGCCAGGTCGAGCACGGCCAACTGCAGGTCCTCCCGCGAGCCGAAATGCGCGAAAACGCCGCTCTTGGACATGCCGACCGCATCGGCCAGCGGGCCGATCGACAGGCCTTCCAGGCCCGCCGAGGCGGCGATCATGAAGGCCCGCTCCACGATCATGTCGCGAGTGGCGGCGCCTTTTCCGCTGGGGCTGGCCGGAGTCATGCGGGCTTTATAGAACGACCGTTCGTTTTTATGCAAGTCCCGGGCGACGAACGGTCGCTACGGCGCAACCGCTCACTCCCGGGTCGACGGGATGGGCGACGGAGGCGCGGTGTCGCCCTGGCCGAGAGGCCGCTGCATCTGCACGTTGTCCAGCCAGCGGCCGGGGCCGTCGTCGACGGCTTTCCAGCCGATGCCGCGGAATGTGCCGACGTGTTCGAAGCCCATGGCGTGGTGCAGGGCGATCGAAGCGGCGTTGGTCGCGTCGCCGATCACCGCGATCATCTGCCGATGGCCCAATGCGGTGCAGCGTTCGATCAGCGCCTCCAGCAGCGCCTTGCCGATCCCTCGGCGGTGGCGGTCCGGCCGCACGTAGACCGTGTTCTCGACCGTCCAGCGATAGCCTGCGCGACTGCGGAAGGGGCTCGCGTAGGCGTAACCGGCGAAGTCGCCGTCGATCTCGGCGATCAGCCAGGGATGGCCGGACTCGCGGATCGCCGTCATACGCCGACGCATCTCCTCGAGGTCGGGCGGCATGTATTCGTAATTCGCGAATCCGTTCTCGACCTCGTGCGCGTAGAGCGCACGTACGGCATCGGCGTCCTCCAGCCGGGCATCGCGGATCCGCGGAACGAGGAGAGCCGTCATGGCGCGTCCGCGCGGCGTCAGTCGCGATAGCGCCTGAGCAGATCCTCGTATGCGTCGATCCGGCGGTCGCGCAGGAACGGCCAGATCCGACGGACGTGCTCGCTGCGGGCCAGGTCGAGTTCGGCCATCAGGATCGTCGGCTCGGTGCCGGCTTCGGCCAGGAACTCGCCCTGCGGACCCAGAACGTGGCTGTTGCCCCAGAAGTCGATCCCCGCGGCGCCGAGCGGCGAAGGCTCGTGGCCGACGCGGTTGCAGGAGAGCACGGGCAGGCCGTTGGCGACCGCATGGCCGCGATGACTGAGGATCCAGGCGTTGCGCTGACGCTCCTTCTCGGCCTGTTCGTCGGAGGGATCCCAGCCGATCGCGGTCGGATACAGCAGCAGTTCGGCGCCGGCCAACGCCATCAGTCGCGCGGCTTCCGGGTACCACTGATCCCAGCACACCAGCACGCCCAGTCGGCCGACCGAGGTGTCGATCGGGGTGAAGCCCAGATCGCCCGGCGTGAAATAGAACTTCTCGTAGAACCCCGGGTCGTCCGGGATGTGCATCTTGCGGTATTTGCCGGCCATGGAACCGTCGGTGTCGAAGACCACCGCGGTGTTGTGGTACAGGCCGGCGGCACGGCGCTCGAACAGCGAGCCGACCAGCACCACGCCATGCCGTTTCGCCAGCGCCGAAAGACGTTCGGTGCTCGGGCCGGGGATCGCTTCCGCGCGGTCGAACTCCTCCACCGACTCGTGCTGGCAGAAATACGCGCCGTTGTGCAATTCCTGCAGCAGGACCAGTTTCGCGCCGCGCCGCGCCGCCTCGCCCACGCGGTCTTCGATCGCCGACAGATTCTCATCGGCGAAGCCGTGGTTCTGTTCCTGGATCAGGGCGACGGGGAGCGTGGTCTTGTTCATGGTGCCATCCGGTGCGTGTCGATGGATGCCGAAAGTCGTCGTGTCAGGGGGCGCCGCGACAAGGTGCGGGATCGTGCTCCGCCAGGTCCGGCGGCGGCAGGCCCGTCGCGATGTCCACGATCTCGAGCGCGCATCGATTGTCGCTGAGCCGGTGTCCGACGCTGTACCGATGCCCCTGCTCGGGGACGAAGCCGTGGAACGTCCTGCAGTCGTGCCGGGTCGCGAGGACGATGACGTCGCGGTTCGGCGATTCGCCGCCGTGCGTCCATTCCGACGTCGTCACCGAGACGAAGACCGGCTGTCCGCCCGGCGCCCACGCGGACTTCTGCTTGGCGCCGAGACGCGTCAGTCCGGCATGGCCGATGCCCTTGAACAGCGTGCATTGCGCGTCCCGATGCAGGAACAATGTCTGCAGCGATCTGGCGCCGGGATCGGGCGTACTGCGCGAGAACACGAACGTCGCCATCGTCGGATCGTCTTTCGGCTTTCCGGCGACGCCGGACTGTGCAGGCAGCAGCAGCGCCAGTCCGAGCGCGCATGCGGAAACGGATGCGGGAAGGGATGCGGGAAGGGGTGCGGGAAGGGGTGCGGGAAGGGGTGCGGGAAGGGGTGCGCGCATCTCGCGACCTCAGTCGGCCAGCGTGCCCGCCGGCAACTGCATCGTGATGCAGTGCAGGCTGCCGTTCTGCCAGATCAGCGGCCGGCAGGGTACCGGCACGATGACCCGGCCCGGGAAGGCCTCGGCCATGACTTCCTGCGCGCGCGCATCGGCGACATCGCCGTAGGACGGCATCAGGACCGCATCGTTGACGATGAGGAAGTTGGCGTAGCTCGCGGCGAGGCGTCGGCCGTTGTCGAAGATCGGCTTCGGCCACGGCAGGGCGAACAGCCGGTAGGGCCGTCCGTCGCGGGTCCGCAATCGCGACAGCTCGGCGGCCATCGCGCGCAGTTCTTCGTAGTGGGTATCGGCGACGTCGTCGCAGGCCTGATAGACGATCGCATCCTCGGCGGCGAAGCGGGCGAGGGTGTCGATGTGCGCGTCGGTGTCGTCGCCTTCCAGATAGCCGTGATCGAGCCACAGCACGCGATCCTGGCGCAACCAGCCTGCGAGTTTCGCGCCGAGTTGCTCGCGGGTCGCGCCGGGATGGCGCTCGTGCAGGCAGCGCCAGGTGGTCAGCAGCGTGCCGGCGCCGTCGGTCTCGATGCCGCCGCCCTCCAGCGCGAAGTCGATCTGCTCGCGCGTCGCGTTCGCGAACACGCCCTGCGCGGTCAGCGCTTCGACCAGCCGGTCGTCGCGGCTGGCCTCGAACTTGCCGCCCCAGCCGGTGAAACGGAAGTCGAGCAGACGGAAGCCGTCGCCCTCGCGCCTCAGCGTGATCGGCCCGCTGTCGCGCAGCCAGGTGTCGTCGTATTCGACGGTGACGAAGCGCACCCGGTCCATGTCGACCCGCGCGGAACGCAGCCGCGCTTCGGCGTAGGTCTGGAGATCGTCGTCCGCGATGCAGATCACCGCGTCCTCGAACGTGGCGATGGCGGCGACCAGGGCGATGTAGGTTTCCTCGACCTCGACCAGGCGCGGGCCCCAGTCGGTTTCGGGATGCGGCCAAGCGATCAGAACGGCGGACTGGGGTTCCCACTCCGCCGGAAAACGGACGACTTCGGACATTCGGAGGCTTACTTGATCGGGGGCTTGGGGCCGACTTCGTTGCTGCCGGCGCGGATGGCGACGGCGTCGATCACGCGATCCTTCTCGAAGTAGACGACGAAGTTGGGGTAGGTCCAGCGATTGATCGTCGGCCACTTGCGGCTCTGGCCGCCGCGGGGGTCGAGGCGCTGGCTGGGCGGACCGAACCTGCGCTCGACATCGGCCATGCGCATGCCGCGCGCGGGAAGGGTCATGCCCGCTTCCTGGTCGACGCGTTCGATCAGCAGTTTATCGGCGAAGGCCTGCGGGGCGGCCGCGAGCAGGGCGGCGGCGAACAGTGCTGCGGGGAGACGACGCATCGGGGGACCTCCTCAGGCGGATTGCGGTGGGCGCGGCCCATGGAACGACCGGCGGGCGATTGTAAGCACATCGCGGCGGGCGGTGCGACGACCGCGGTACGGAATCGCGATCGGGCGCCCAGACGCGACAAAGGCCGCGCGGGGCGGCCCTTGTCGTATCCGGGAGCGGCGTCGATGCGCCTTCGCGGAGCCTGCGGCTTCGGCGCCGGTGCGCCTCGAGCACGCTTTCGTGTTTCAGCGCTGGCGCGCCTTGAACGTGCTTTTATCGTTTCAGCGCTGGCGCGCCTTGAAACGCGGATTCGACTTGCAGATCACGAAGACCTTGCCACGGCGGCGGACGACCTTGCAGTCGCGGTGACGGGCCTTCGCCGACTTCAGGGAGGACAAGACCTTCATGGGAAACCTCGGCGATAACGCGGTTGATGTGGATGGGAATGAAGCGGGAACCGAAACAGCCCGCTATTCTGCCGGTATTTGTCAGGGCATTCAAGTGGTTGCGTCCGCTCCCGGTTCGTTCGGTCGTCGCCGATGGCCGCCGGGGGTGGGATGTCGCCGGCTAGAATGAGGGTCCCGCCCCCAGTCGAGTCCGCGTCCATGTCCGATTCCGATACCCCGGCCCCCGTGGACGTGCTCACCATCGACGGCCCCTCGGGTTCGGGCAAGGGCACGATCAGCCGTCGGGTGGCCGACCGGTTGGGCTGGCACTATCTGGACTCCGGCGCCCTGTATCGCGCGGTCGGGGTGGCTGCCGGCTGGGCCGGGCTGGACCTGGCCGACCCCGCGGCCCTCGTGCGCTGCGCCTTCGACGTCCAGATCCGGTTCGAGGAAGCCCCCGACGGAGAACTCCGGGTGATCGTGAACGGCCTGGACGCCACCGACGAGCTGCGTACCGAAACCGCGGGTGCCGCTGCTTCGGCCATCGCGGCCGTGCCCGAGGTCCGATCCGCCCTCAAGGACCGCCAGCGCGCCTTCCGTCGCCCCCCGGGGCTGGTCGCCGACGGTCGCGACATGGGGACGGTCATCTTCCCGGACGCCCGCTACAAGGTCTTTCTGACCGCCAGTCCAGAGGAACGGGCCGAGAGGCGGTATAAGCAGTTGAAAGACAAGGGGGTTTCCGTTATCTTGGACGACCTGCTGAGAGAAATTCTCGCCCGCGACGCCCGCGACGCCAATCGCGCGGTGGCGCCCTTGCGGCCGGCCGAAGACGCCGTCTGCATCGACACCACGGGCCTCGGCATCGACACGGTCGTCGAACGCGTGCTGGCGCTTCTGCCCGCGCCGCGTTCCTGATCCGTCGAAGCGGACGTTCGCATCCGGCGGGCGTTTCCCGGCAGGACGGTCCGACGCATCCGGCGCCCCCGCGCCCTGCGCCGGTGTTTCCAACTCACTCACCAAGGCCACAGGCAATCCCGCCCAGGCCCGCAACGGGTGGACCGCGCGACCGCGATCCGGCGCACGGTCTGTGTCATCAACCGAGTAATCAACCCATGACCGAATCATTCGCAGAACTGTTCGAACAGAGCCAGGCCGCCAATCTGGCCAAGCTCAAGCCCGGCTCGATCGTCTCCGGCGTCGTCGTCGACGTGCGCACCGACGTCGTCGTCATCAACGCCGGCCTCAAGTCCGAGGGCATCGTCCCCATCGAACAGTTCCGTAACGACGCCGGCGAGATCGACGTCGCTGTCGGCGACACCGTGAAGGTGGCGCTGGACTCTCTCGAAAACGGCTTCGGCGAAACCGTCCTCTCCCGCGACAAGGCCAAGCGCGCGATGGTGTGGGACGAGCTGGAAGAAGCGCTGGAGAAGAACGAAACCATCACCGGCCGCATCAGCGGCAAGGTCAAGGGCGGCTTCACCGTCGACATCAAGGACGTCCGCGCGTTCCTGCCGGGCTCGCTGGTCGATGTGCGTCCGGTCCGCGACCCGGTGTACCTGGAAGGCAAGGAACTCGAGTTCAAGCTCATCAAGCTCGACCGCAAGCGCAACAACGTGGTCGTCTCCCGCCGCGCGGTGGTCGAGAGCGAGCATTCGGAAGAGCGCGAGCAGCTGCTCGAGAAGCTGGTCGAGGGCGCCAAGCTCAGGGGCGTGGTCAAGAACCTCACCGACTACGGCGCGTTCGTGGACCTCGGCGGCATCGACGGCCTGCTGCACATCACCGACATGGCGTGGAAGCGCGTCCGTCATCCGTCCGAAGTGGTCGAAGTCGGCCAGGAACTCGAAGTCCGCGTGCTCAAGTACGACCGCGAGCGCAACCGCGTCAGCCTCGGTCTCAAGCAGCTGGGCGAGGATCCGTGGGACAACATCGCGCGCCGCTACCCGTCGAACATGCGCATGTTCGGCAAGGTCTCCAACGTCACCGATTACGGTGCGTTCGTCGAAATCGAGCCGGGCGTCGAAGGCCTGGTCCACGTGTCCGAAATGGACTGGACCAACAAGAACGTCAATCCGTCGAAGGTCGTGCAGGTCGGCGATGAAGTCGAGGTCATGATCCTCGACGTCGACGAAGAGCGTCGCCGCATCTCGCTGGGCATGAAGCAGTGCACCCAGAACCCGTGGGAAGTGTTCGCCGCCACCCACAAGAAGAACGACAAGGTGTCGGGCCAGATCAAGTCGATCACCGACTTCGGCATCTTCATCGGTCTCGACGGCGGCATCGACGGCCTGATCCATCTGTCGGACCTGAGCTGGAACACCACCGGCGAGGACGTGGTCCGCAACTTCAAGAAGGGCGATACCCTCGAAGCCGTCGTGCTCGCCGTCGATCCGGAACGCGAGCGCATCAGCCTCGGCGTGAAGCAGCTGGAGCAGGATCCGTTCGGCCAGTTCATGGCGTCCTTCCCGAAGGGCTCGAAGGTCTCCGGCACCGTCAAGGAAGTGGACGCCAAGGGCGCGGCCATCGACCTGGGCGACGGCATCGAGGGTTACGTCTCGGCCCGCGACATCAGCTACGACCGCGTCGACGACGCCAGTCAGCATCTGAAGGTCGGCGACAAGATCGAAGCCAAGCTGGTGGGCATGGACCGCAAGGGCCGTACCCTGCAGTTGTCGATCAAGGCCAAGGACGAAGCCGAAACCCAGGAAGCGCTGGCCGAGTACAACAAGGCCTCCGCCGACGCCGCGAGCGGCACGACCAAGCTGGGCGCGCTGCTGCGCGAGCAGCTGGAAAACCGCTCCGAGTAATGGCTTCCGTGTCATCCGCTCCACGGCCCGCGGGGGGAACGGGGTGCCGGCGAGCCCCCCGCGGCGCCGGCCGGCGCGGTCCGCCTGTAAGGAATGCGAACGCCCATGACCAAGTCCGAACTGATCGAGATCCTGTCCCAGCGGCAGAGCCATCTGAAGGCCGACGACGTCGATCTGGCGGTCAAGTCGCTGCTGGAGATGATGGGCGGCTCGCTGTCCCGGGGCGATCGCATCGAAATCCGTGGATTCGGCAGTTTTTCCCTGCATTACCGCCCGCCGCGCACCGGTCGCAACCCCAAGACCGGCGACGCCGTGGCGCTGCCCGGCAAGCACGTGCCGCATTTCAAGCCCGGCAAGGAATTGCGCGACCGCGTCAGCGACGTCGTGCCCCTGCCGCCGGAAGACTGATCCTCCGGGTCCTCGCCGCCGCGCGCCGCGGGTCGGCATCCTCTTCCCGTATCTTCTCCGCCCGGACTCCGCCATGCGGAGAACGCCGTCGTCTTCCGGCGACGGTCGGCATACACTGACGGTCGGTTGTCTCGGCGACCGCGAACCGTCCATCACCGACCCGCGACCGATCCATGCGTTCACTGCGCGCGTTCCTCGCCATCGTGTTCCTCGTCGTCGGCCTGGTGCTCGGCGTGCTCAATGCCGAGCCGGCGACCGTCGACCTCGGCGCGATCGAGGTCCGCGCCGGACTGGGCGTGATCCTGCTGTGCACGTTGCTGGCCGGCGTGCTGATCGGCGGCCTGGCGATCGCGATTTCGGTGGCGATGCCCTTGCGTCGCGAACTTCGGCGCGCGCGGGCCGTCGGCCCCGGCTCGGCCGCCTCGGACGCGACCGCATCGGGCGCGACGCCGACTTCCTCCGGCACCGGCGATGCCGGTGCTTCCGTTCCTTCGCTGCCGGAGCCCTGAAATGGCCTTCGTTTCCGAGTGGTTCTGGTATTTCCTGCTGATCCCGCTGGCCGCGGTGATCGGCTGGATCGTCGGCCGTCGCGGCGGCGAGCGTCACAGCGACCATCAGGTCAGTCGACTGTCGACCACCTATTTCCGCGGCCTGAACTATCTGCTCAACGAACAGCCGGACAAGGCGATCGAACTGTTCCTGCACGTCGCCGAGCTGGACAAGGACACCTTCGAGACCCAGGTCGCGCTCGGCCATCTGTTCCGCCGCCGCGGCGAGGTCGATCGCGCCATCCGCCTGCACCAGGGACTGGTGCAGCGGACCGACCTGAGCGACCAGCAGCGGGTCCAGGCGCTGCTCGCGCTCGGCGAGGACTACATGCGCTCGGGTCTTCTCGATCGCGCGGAGACCGTCTTCACCGACCTGGCAAAGCTCGACGATCGTGCGCCGCAGGCGTTGCGTCATCTGATCGGCATCTATCAGGCCGAGCGCGACTGGAAACAGGCGATCGAGAAAGCATCCCGCTTCGAGGCGGTCACCGGCGAGCCGATGGGCAAGCTGATCGCCCAGTTCGAGTGCGAACTGGCCGAACGGCATCGCGTCGCGGGCGAGCTTGCGCAGGCGCGCGAAGCGATCGCCCGCGCCTACGCCGCCGATCCGACCGCGGTCCGCGCGGGCATGCTCGAAGGCCGCATCGAATTCGACGAGGGGCGTCATCCCGCGGCGATCCGCGCCTACGAGCGCGCCGCGCGGCACGACCCCGACTACCTGCCGGAAATCCTGCCGAACCTGCTGGTGTGCTACGAGCGCGTCGGCGATCCGAGCGGCGCGCGCGCCTTCCTCACCGAGATGTGCGAGCACTACCGCGGCATTTCCCCGGTGCTGGCGCTGACCCGGCTGGTCGAGGCGGGCGAGGGCGTGCATGCCGCACGCGACTATCTGGCGCGGCAGTTGAAGGAGCGACCGTCGGTCCGCGGCGAGGCGGCGCTGATCGATCTGAGCATCGCCGACCATACCGATCCGACCGCCACGCTCCACGATCTCAAGCACGTCACCGAACAGTTGCTGGTCCGCAACCCGAGCTATCGCTGCAACCGCTGCGGATTCGGTGCGCGCAGCCACCACTGGCAATGCCCGAGCTGCAAGGAGTGGGGCACGGTGAAGCCGCTGCTGAACTACGCCGTCGTCTGATGGACTCCTCCGTCCGATGAGCGCATCCGCCGGCGCCCTGCTGTGGTGCGCGTTGTTCGCGACGATCGCCGCCGTGGGCACGTGGGGCGCGCGCGCCTATGCGATCCGTCGCCGCCTGTTCGACGAGCCCGGCGAGCGCCGCAGTCATGCGGTGGCGACGCCGCGCGGCGGCGGCATCGCGATCCTGCTCGCGTTGCTGGTGGCGATCATGGTGCTCGCGCTCCGGCAGCCACGCGAGATCGTGCTCCTGGCCTGCGCAGGTTTCGGCCTGCTGCTGGTGGCGGGCATCGGCTGGATCGACGATCACCGTCCGCTGTCGCCGTGGTCCCGTTTGGCGGTGCATGCGGTCGCATCGGGCTGGTTGATGGCCGGTTTCTATCTGTCCGGATCCGGCGGCGCGGTCGCGATCGCGGTGTTCGTGTTGTCGCTCGTGCTGATCAACGTCTGGAACTTCATGGACGGGATCGACGGTCTCGCCACGAGTCAGGCGGCGTTGGTCGCAGCGGCCTTCGCATGGCTCGCCGGAGGGGCGCTGGCGGTTCATCTCGGGTTGGCGTTCATCGGGTCACTCTTGGGTTTCCTGCCGTTCAACTTCCCCAGAGCGCGTATTTTTCTGGGGGATGTGGGCAGCGGGGCGCTGGGATTCGGGTTGGCGCTGATGGCCGGGCTGGCGCTGGACGCCCTGCCGGTCGAGGCATGGCCGTTGGTGGCTCTGCCGCTCGGCGCCTTCCTGATCGACGCCGGCCTCACCCTGGTGTCGCGCATCCTGCGCGGCGAACGCTGGTGGACCCCGCACGTCGAACATGCCTACCAGCGCTGGGCGCGCCGAGCCGGCAGCCACGTGCCGGCGACCGTGGGATTCGCGGCATGGACGGCGGCGGGATGTGGTCTCATGGTCTGGCTCGGGGGGGCGACGGCAGAAGGAAACGCGATGGTCGTGGCATTGTGGTTGACGCTGGGGAGCGTGTCGTGGAGCTGGCTTCGTCGCCGGCCGACGCCCGCCGCGAACGGGGAAAGAGGCGCATGAGCACATTCTCGGACCGAATCGCCGGCGCCTGGCCTCGCGCGACCATCGTCCTCCACGACCTCTGCATGGTGTGGCTGTGCTGGACCGGGCTGGTCCAGTTCCGTTACGCCATGGTCGAGCCGCTGGGCGCGCCTGCGTTGTGGACCACCGAATCCTTCCTCGTGCTGATCTCCCAGGGCCTCGTCTTCTGGCAGGTCGGCCTGTATCGCGGCGTCTGGCGGTTCGCCAGCGTCCCGGACCTCTTGAACATCCTCAAGGCCAGCATGTTCGGGCTGCTGGCCATGCTGCTGGTGCTCTTCATCTACAACCGCCTCGACCAGGCTCCGCGCTCGGTGCTGGTGATGTATCCGTTCGTGATGAGTCTGATGCTCGGCGCGCCGCGTCTGCTGTATCGCTCGTGGAAAGACCACGGCCGGATCAACAGCGACAAATCGGCGATCCGCGTGCTGATTCTCGGCGCCGGTCAGGCCGGCGAAGCCCTCGTCCGCGATCTGCGCCGCACCGGCGCCTATCAGCCGGTGGGCTTCCTCGACGATGCGGTGAAGCTGCGCGGCAGCCATCTGCATGGCGTTCCGGTGCTCGGACGGATCGAGGACGTCGACCGGATCGCACCCGAAACCGCGGCCAAACTCCTCGTCATCGCGATGCCCTCGCTCGACGCGCAGCGCATGCGCCGCGTGATCGAGGCCTGCGAACGCACCGGTCTGCCGTTCCGGATGGTGCCGCGGCTCAACGACATCCTCGAAGGCCGCTCGCTGCCCGGCGAACTGAAGGAAGTCGCGATCGAGGACCTGCTGGGTCGCGCGCCGGTGGTGCCCGACTGGAAGGCCATGCGCGATTGGCTCGGCGGACGCAGCGTGCTGGTCACCGGCGCCGGCGGTTCGATCGGCTCCGAATTGTGTCGCCAGTGCGCGCGCCACGGCGCCAGCCGCATCGCGCTGGTCGAGATCGACGAGCTGTCGCTGGTCACCACCCAGATGTGGTTGCGCCGGGATTTTCCCGAGATCGAGCTCGCGCCGGTGCTGGGCGACTGCGGCGACCCGGCGGTCATGCGCTACGCCCTCGATCTGGTGAAGCCCGACGCGGTGTTCCATGCCGCCGCCTACAAGCAGGTGCCGCTGCTCGAAGCGCAGTTGCGCGAGGCCGTGCGCAACAACGTGCTGGCCACCGAGAACGTCGCCCGCGCCAGCGCGGCGTCGGGCGTGGGCACCTTCGTGCTGATCTCCACCGACAAGGCGGTCGACCCCGTCAACGTGCTGGGCGCGACCAAGCGACTCGCCGAAATGCTGTGCCAGTCGCTTGCCGATCCGCGTTCCACCCGGTTCGTCACCGTGCGTTTCGGCAACGTCCTCGATTCCGCCGGCAGTGTGGTGCCGCTGTTCCGCGAACAGATCCGCAGCGGCGGGCCGGTGACCGTCACCGACCCGCAGGTGACCCGGTTCTTCATGACCATTCCCGAGGCCTGCCAGCTGATCCTGCAGGCCTCGGCCATCGGCTCGCAGCAGGCGATCTATACCCTCGACATGGGCGAGCCGGTTTCGATCAAGGTCCTGGCCGAGCAGATGATCCGACTGGCCGGCAAGCAGCCGGGGCGCGACATCGCCATCGTCTACACCGGCCTGCGTCCGGGCGAGAAGCTGCACGAAACCCTGTTCCACGCCGACGAGCGCTACCGCCCGACGTCGCACCCGAAGATCCTGCAGGCGGCACCGCGCGCGGTGCCCGCGGAAGCCATCGCCCAGGCGTTGCTGCGGTTGCGGGAAGCGTCCGCCGCCTACGATCTGGACGCGCTGGCCGCGACCCTGCGCGAGGCGGTGCCCGAGTTCGTGCCGACCAGCGTCGGCGACGACGCGCAAACGCATGCGGCGACGGTGGTAGCATTTCCGGCCCGCAACGCCCGCAAGACCTGATCGCAGCGACCGATGGCCTGACCGATGGCACGTATCCGCAAAGCCGTGTTCCCGGTCGCCGGGCTCGGAACCCGTTTTCTCCCGGCGACCAAGACCGTTCCCAAGGAAATGCTGCCGATCGTCGATCGGCCGCTGATCCAGTACGCCGTCGACGAGGCGGTCGAGGCCGGTTGCGACACGCTGATCTTCGTCACCAACCGCTACAAGCACGCGGTCGCGGACTATTTCGACAAGGCCTACGAGCTCGAACAGAAGCTGGAGCGCTCCGGCAAGCTCGAACAGCTCGATCTGGTGCGCAACATCCTGCCGCCGCACGTGCGCGCGGTGTTCGTGACCCAGGCGGAGGCGCTGGGTCTGGGGCACGCGGTGCTGTGCGCCAGACCCATCGTCGGCGACGAGCCTTTCGCGGTCCTGCTGCCCGACGATCTCATCTGGAATCGGGGGCCGGGCGCGCTCAAGCAGATGGCCGACGCGGCTGAGGCCAGCGGCGCCAGCATGATCGCCGTGCAGGACGTGCCGCGCGAGCAGACCGGCAGTTACGGCATTGTCGCCACCGAGGATTTCTCCGCGCGCAGCGGCCGGATCACCGACATCGTCGAAAAGCCCAAACCCGCCGACGCGCCCAGCAACCTCGCCGTGGTCGGCCGCTACGTGCTCGACGGCAGCATCTTCGGTCTGCTCGAAAGCACCCGTCCCGGAAAGGGCGGGGAAATCCAGCTGACCGACGCCATCGCGACCCTGCTCGCGCACAAGCCGGTCCACGCCTACCGCTTCCAGGGCACGCGTTTCGACTGCGGCACGCATCTGGGATTGATCGAGGCCACCATTCGCTACGCGCTCGACCATGAATCGCTGAGCGACGCTGCGCGCGGCATGATGCAGAACGCGCTCAGCGAACTGGGCGTGGTCGATCTCGATTGATGCCGTTGCTGTCCAGGCGATGAGCGGCGCGGACGAAACGTACTACCGGGCCACGCTCGGTCCGACGAAGGCGCGGCCGTCCCCCGAGGGGCGTATCGAGGCCGAGGTCTGCATCGTCGGCGGCGGTTTCGCGGGATTGAACACCGCGCTCGGATTGTGCGAGCGCGGGCGCGGCGAAGGCGTGGTATTGCTCGAATCCCGTGCGTTGGGCCATGGTGCCTCCGGCCGCAACGGCGGTTTCGTGTTTTCGGGCTTTTCGCGTGGCGAAAACGCCCTGTTGCGCGATCTGGGGCCGGCACGGGCGAAGGCCCTCCACGGCGGAACGGTCGCGGCCGTCGCCACGATCCGCGAACGCAGCCGGCGTTACGGCATCGACTGCGATCTGGTCGAGGCCGGGGCGTTGTGGGCGAATTGGTTCCGCGATGCGCGGGTGCTGCGGGCGCGACAGCGTCTGCTCGCCGAGCATTTCGGCGTCGAGTGGGAATGGCGCGATCGCAGCGAGGTTCGGCAGCTGTTGCGCACCGAGCGCTACCACGACGCGTTGTTCGAGGCGAACGCCTTCCATTTCCATCCCTTGAAATACGCCTGCGGTATCGCCGCGGCCGCGGAAGCGCAGGGCGCCCGCCTGTACGAAGCCGCGCCGGCGATCGCGCTCCAGCGCGACGGTAAGGGGTGGTGCGTGCGCACGCCGCAAGCCGAAGTCCGCACGCAACACGTCGTGCTGGCCTGCGGCGGTTATCTCGCCGGACTCCGTCGGGAGGTCGATGCCGGCGTGCTGCCGATCGCCACCTACGTGATGGTCACCGAGCCGCTGGGCGCGCGACTCGGCGAAGCCATCGCCACCGCCGCCGCGGTCTACGACACCCGCTTCGCGTTCGACTACTACCGTCCGCTGCCGGATACCCGCCTGCTCTGGGGCGGTCGCATCTCGGTGCGGGATCGCGCGCCGGATGCGGTGCATCGACTGTTGCGTCGCGATCTGGTCAAGGTCTATCCACGACTCGCCGATGTCCGGATCGAGTACGCCTGGTCGGGACTGATGAGTTACGCGCGGCACGAGATGCCGCAGATCGGCCGGATCGACGACGGCCTCTGGGTCGGTCAGGCCTTCGGTGGGCATGGCGTCGCGCCGACGACCTTCGCCGGCGAGGTGCTCGCGTCCGCGATCGCCGATGGCGACGAACGCTGGCGGGAATTCTCCGATTATGGATTGGTGTCGGCGCTGAAACCGGCGGGATTCCTCGGGGCCCAATTGAGTTACTGGTGGTTCCAGGCCCGCGACGCCTGGCGCGATTGGCGCGAAGGTGCGCCCAGGCGCGCGGTCCGGGCATCGAACGGACCGTCGACCTGAACGGTCGACGGTCGTTCTGCCGGGCATCGCGTCGATTCCGCCGCAGGCCGCCGTGGACAGCCTCGCGTCGGCTATCCTGAGGCCATCGACGGTGCCGGGGAGGGGCGCCGGTTCGGGCCCGGGACGGCCAGAGGACAGCGTGTTCGCCGCGTGACCGGGGGGATTGAACGAATGGGCGAGACGAGGGCGTTCGGTGTCGAACCGGCGCAACGGGCCGCGAGCGGCATGAGTTGGGCGCTCGCGTCCCTCGTGATCGTAGGCCTGTGGATGGCGGCGTATTACGCCGCCAGGATGCTCGAATACGCCCCGTTCGCCAGTCTCTGGTTCCCGCCGACCGCCGTCAGTTTCGCCGCAATCGCGGTGTTCCGGTGGCGGGCGTGGCCGGCGCTGACCGTCGCCAATGTGCTCGGTGCGGTGGCCACTTTCCAGCGGGAAGGGCGGTTGTCGGGCTCCGAAATGATCTTCGACGGCCTGCTGTTCGCGGTCGTGCATTGCGCCGCATTCTGGTTGGCGGCGGAAGCGGTGGTGCAATCCATCCCGCGCAACGCCCCGCCTTCGATGGCGCGCACGGTGGGCGCCTTCCTGCTCGGCGGCATCATCTCCGCCCTGATCGCATCAGTCGGCGGCGTCTGGGTCGCCCACATCGTCGGGTTGGTGACCGTCGAGGACGCCTGGTCGCTGATCCTGCCGTGGTTGATCGGCGATTATGCGGGGCTGATCGCGCTCGGGCCGCTGCTGGCGTTGATCCTGCGCGCGCTCGCCGAGCGCCTGCGGATCCCGGTCACGCACCGCCTGTACGCGTTCGACGATCTTCCGCGCCCGCAGAGCAGCCATGCCCCCTTCCTGCTCAAGTTGGCGCTGGTGCTGGGAGCGGTGACGTTGTCGCTGCTGGCGATCGCGCAGGCGCCGGACAACGAGCCGCTGCTGTTCATCGTTTTCGTGGCGATCGTGCTGCAGTTGTGGATCGTCCACACCCAGGGAACGGTCGAATCGATGATTTCCATCGCGCTCTTCAGCTTCGCGGTGGTGGTGCTGGTGTACGCCCTCGACCTCGGCAATCACGCACTGATCCTGCAGTTCGCGATGATCACGCTCGGCGCCGGGAGCTATTTCGGCCTGGCGGTGCCCATGCTGTACGCCGACAACGCCAAATTGCGCAGGCTGTTGATCCACGATGCGCTCACCGGCGCCTACAACCGGCATTTCTTCGTCGAACTGTCGCAGCAGGCGATTCGCCAATCGCGCATCCGCGGACAGCCGGTCTCGATGCTGATGCTCGACCTGGACAATCTGAAGCTCATCAACGATCGCCACGGCCACGCCGCGGGCGATCAGGCGTTGTCGCACGTCGTCCGGATCTGCTACGGCTCGCTGCGCGGCAGCGATCTGTTCGGTCGGTTGGGCGGCGACGAGTTCTGCGCGCTCTTGCCGGGGCACGACCACGTCGCGGCCGCGGCCGTGGCCCAGCGTCTGCTCGATGCGGTGCGCAGCGCAGAATTCCCGTTCGCCGGGGCGCTGCGGCCGAGCCTGAGCATCGGCATCGCCACGCTGCAGCACGAAGGCGAGGACTACGACAGCCTCTGGCTGCGCGCGGATTCGGCGCTGTACGTGGCCAAACGCAGCGGTCGCGATCAGATCGCGCAGGAAGAAGTGGCCGAAATGGCCTGAAGCGGTCCGGCCCGGTCCGACTCCCGCCGGTCTGCCGTGGGCCGCAGCCGACCCGTCACGGCGCACGGAACGCGGTATGCGTCCCGTGCGCCGGTCGTCGGATTACAGCGCTTCGATGATGCCCGCGGCGCCCATGCCGGTGCCGATGCACATCGTCACCATCCCGTACTTCTGCCGGCGACGGCGCAGGCCGTGAACGATCGTCGCGGTGCGGATCGCGCCGGTGGCACCCAGCGGATGGCCGAGGGCGATCGCGCCGCCCAGCGGATTGACCTTGTCCGGGTCGAGGCCGAGATCGCGGATCACCGCCAGCGCCTGCGCGGCGAAGGCTTCGTTCAATTCGACCCAGTCGAGCTGGTCCCTGGTCAGGCCGGCCTGCTTGAGGGCCTTCGGGATCGCCGCGATCGGGCCGATGCCCATCACCTCCGGGCGCACGCCGGCGACCGAGAAGCTCACGAAGCGGGCGAGGGGCGTCAGACCGTAATCCTTGATCGCCTGTTCCGAAGCCAGCAGCACCGCGGCCGCGCCGTCGCTCATCTGCGAGGCGTTGCCGGCGGTGACGGTGCCGCCGAACATGCCGTTGCGGAACACCGGCTTGAGCTTGGCCAGACCCTCGGCAGAGGTGTCCGGGCGCGGGCCTTCGTCGATCTCGATCAGGCTCTTCTTCAGCTTCACCGCGTTGCCGGCGAGGTCGGGAATGCGCGACACGACTTCATAGGGCGTGATTTCGGCCTTGAACTCGCCGGCCTGGATCGCCGCGATCGCCTTGCGATGCGAGGCGAGGGCGAACGCGTCCTGATCCTCGCGCGAGACCCTCCATTCCTCGGCGACCTTCTCGGCGGTGATGCCCATGCCGTAGGCGATGGCGACGTTCTCGTTCTTCGCGAACACCTCGGGGCTCAGCGCCACCTTGTTGCCCATCATCGGGACCATCGACATCGATTCGGTGCCGCCGGCGATCATCAGGTCGGCGTTGCCCAGACGGATCTGGTCGGCCGCCATCGCCACCGCCTGAAGACCCGACGAACAGAAGCGGTTGACGGTCTGCGCTGCGACGGTGTTGGGCAGGCCGGCGAGCAGCGCGCCGATACGCGCCACGTTCATGCCCTGTTCGCCCTCCGGCATCGCGCAGCCGACGATCACGTCGTCGATGCGGGCGGCGTCGATGCCCGGCGCCTGGCCGACCACGCTGCGCAGCGCATGCGCGAGCATTTCGTCGGGACGGGTATTGCGGAACGCGCCCTTCGGGGCCTTGCCTACCGGGGTCCGGGTGGCGGCGACGATGTAGGCGTCTTGAACGATCTTGGTCATGGTGTATTCCTGGATTCGAGATTCGTGAAAACGGGGATTCGGCTTGCCGCGCATGGCGCGACCGCTCTCGAACCTCAGTTCCTCAGGGGCTTGCCCGTGTCGAGCATGTGCTTGATCCGGGCCTGGGTCTTCGGCATCTGCGCCAGGGCGACGAAATGCTCGCGTTCCAGGCGGATCAGCCAGTCCTCGTCGACGATCGCGCCGCGGTCGACCTCGCCGCCGCACAGGACGGTGGCGATGCGGCTGGCGATCTCGTAGTCGTGCTCGGAGATGAACCGGCCTTCCAGCATGTTCACCAGCATCATCTTGAAGGTGGCGATGCCGACGTCGCCGGCGACCTGGATGCGGCGCGCGGGCAGCGGCGGACGGTAACCGGACTCGGCCAGCGCCAGCGCCTGCTGCTTGGCGATGTGCAGCACTTCGTAGGCGTTGAACGCGATCACGTCGTCCTTGCGCAGCAGGCCCAGTTCCTTCGCCTCGATCGCCGAGGTCGACACCTTGGCCATGGCCACGTTCTCGAACAGCGGCCGCAGCTGGGCGAAGACGTCGCCGCCCGGGCCCGCCGCCTGCGAGGCGCGCACCGCGAACTCCTTCAGGCCGCCGCCGGCCGGCAGCAGACCCACACCGGCCTCGACCAGACCGATGTAGCTTTCGAGGTGCGCGACGGTGCGCGCGGTATGCATCTGGAATTCGCAGCCGCCGCCGAGGGCGAGACCGCGCACCGCGCCGACCACCGGCACCAGCGAGTATTTGATGCGCTGACTGGTCGCCTGGAAGTTGGCGACCATCGCCTCGAAGCCCTTCACGTCGCCCGCGGCGAGCAGCCCGAGCGCGCCGGCGAGATCCGCGCCGGCCGAGAACGGCTCCTTCGGCTGCCAGATCACCATGCCCCTGAAGTCGCGTTCGGCGATGCCGATCGCTTCCTGCAGACCATCGAGCACGTGGTTGTTGACCGTGTGCATCTTGGTCTTGAACGAGGCCACGGCGACGCCGTCGCCGTCGTGCCACAGGCGGACGCCGTCGTTTTCGTAGACCGTCTCGCCGGGGGCGAAGCGCTCGCCGAGCAGCGGGTCGGGGAAGCGCTGACGCCGGTAGACAGCGAGCGTCGAGCGCGGCAGGTCGGCGCCCTTGGCCGGACTGAAGCTGCCGCTCGCGCCATGCACGCCGTCGCGGCCGTCGAGCACCCAGCTCGGCAGCGCAGCGTCGCTCATGGCCTTGCCTGCGGCGATATCGTTGGCGATCCACTGCGCCACCTGTTTCCAGCCCGCGGCCTGCCAGGTCTCGAACGGGCCCAGGCTCCAGCCGTACCCCCAGCGGATCGCCAGGTCCACGTCGCGGGCGGTGTCGGCGATGTCGGCCAGATGGAAGGCGCTGTAGTGGAACAGATCGCGGAACATCGCCCACAGGAACTTCGCCTGCGGGTGCTCGCTCGCGCGCAGCTTCGCGAACTTCTCGGCCGGGTTCCTGGTCTTGAGGATCTCGACCACCTCCGGCGCCGCGACGCGGTCGGACGCGCGGTAGTCCTGCTTCTCCAGATCGAGGACGACGATGTCCTTGCCCATCTTGCGGAAGATGCCGGCGCCGGTCTTCTGGCCCAGCGCGCCCTTTTCGATCAGCGCGCCCAGCCAGGCCGGGGCCTGGAAGTACTTGTGCCAGGGGTCGCTCGGCAGGGTGTCCGCCATCGTCTTGATGACGTGGGCCATGGTGTCGAGGCCGACGACGTCCGAGGTGCGGTAGGTCGCCGACTTCGGCCGGCCGACCAGCGGGCCGGTGAGGGCATCGACCTCGTCGAAGCCGAGGCCGAAGGCATGGGTGTGGTGGATCGTGGCCAGGATCGAGAACACGCCGATGCGGTTGCCGATGAAGTTCGGGGTGTCCTTGGCATAGACCACGCCCTTGCCGAGGGTGGTGGTCAGGAACGTTTCGAGCCCTTCGAGCACCGAGGCGTCGGTGCCCGCGGCCGGGATGAGCTCCGCCAGATGCATGTAGCGCGGCGGGTTGAAGAAGTGGACGCCGCAGAAACGATGACGAAGTTCTTCTGGAAGAACTTCCGCCAACTTGTTGATTCCCAAGCCGGATGTGTTGCTGGCGAGGATCGCGTCCGGGCTCACGAACGGGGCAATCCTGCGATACAGGTCCTGCTTCCAGTCCATCCGCTCGGCGATCGCTTCGACGATCAGATCGCAGCCGCGCAGCGCTTCCAGGCCGGTGTCGTAATTGGCCGGGGCGATGGCCTCGGCGAGGGATTTGCTCGCCAGAGGGGCCGGCGAGAGCTTGCCCAGGTTGGCCAGCGCCTTCAGCACGACGCCGTTCGGGTCGCCGTCCTTCGCGGCCAGATCGAACAGCACCGTGTCGACCCCCGCGTTGGTCATGTGCGCGGCGATCTGCGCACCCATCACGCCGGCGCCGAGCACCGCTGCGCGCCGGATAAGCGGTTTCTGAGACATGTTCTGCATCCTGTTGATGACAAAGGGAGATGTGGGGGCGGAGCGGCGGTCAGTTGACCTTGCCGGCCTTGAAACCGGCGGCCGCGAAGCGGATCAGTTCGCGGGCGGCGCGTTCGCGGTGTTCGAGTTCCGACACGCCGGCCGGGCGCTTGATGATCCCGAAATCGGCCATCGCGTAGGTCAGTGCGCCGGCGAGGAAGTCGAGGCGCCAGTAGAGCTCTTCCTTGCTGAGCCCCGGCATGCATCCGGCGATGGCCTTGGCGAATTCGCGCAGCACGTGCCCGTACTGTTCGGAGAGGAAGCGGCGCAGGCCGTCGTTCTTTTCCGCATAGGCGCGGGCGATGACCCGGATGAAGGCGCCGCCACCGTGGCGGTCCTGGGCCATCGCCAGCGGCGGTTCGACGAAGGCGGCCAGGATGCCTTCGAGATCGGCCGGATCGGCCTTCACCGCGGCCTGCAGCCGGGCGAGACGCTGGGCGCTCATTTCGTCCATGCGGCGGCGGAAGACCTCGTTGACCAGGTTTTCCTTGCTGCCGAAGTGATAGTTCACCGCCGCGATGTTCACGTCCGCCTGGCTGGTGACCTGGCGCAGCGAAGTGCCGCCGAAGCCATAGAGGGCGAACAGGGTTTCCGCGGCGTCGAGAATCCTTTCCTTGGTCGAAAACTGGGCTTTGCTCATCGCGGGCTCCGGGTTCCGAGTCGGGGGCCCGCGTTCCGAGGCCTGGAAGGGTGAATCAAACGCTTGTTTGAGCGTACACGCTTCTGCGCCGGACTGCAAAACGTGATCGTCGACAAGGATGCAAGGAGACCGCGCTCCGGGTTAGAATCCTCTGCAGCCGAATCGGCTAAACCCGCGTCCGCACGCGGGTTTTTCCTTCCCATTCATGTTATCTTTCGGCCGCTTGATCGCGGCCGTCTACCCCCGGAGACACCACATCATGGCGCTTGAGCGCACCATTTCGATCATCAAACCCGATGCCGTCGCGAAGAACGTCATCGGCGAGATCTATTCCCGTTTCGAGAAGGCCGGTCTGCAGATCGTCGCCGCGAAGATGAAGCATCTCTCCCGCAAGGAAGCCGAAGGTTTCTACGCCGTGCATCGCGAGCGTCCGTTCTTCGGCGCGCTGGTCGAGTTCATGACGTCGGGCCCGGTGATGATCCAGGTGCTCGAAGGCGAAAACGCGGTCGCGAAGAATCGCGAACTGATGGGCGCCACCAATCCGAAGGACGCCGCGCCGGGCACGATCCGCGCCGATTTCGCGCAGTCGATCGACGCCAATGCCGTGCACGGTTCCGATTCGCTCGAGAACGCCGCGATCGAAATCGCGTACTTCTTCAGCGCCACCGAGCTGTGCCCGCGGTAAGAGACCCGTGAACGAGGCCGCGCAAAAGCAGAACCTGCTCGACCTCGATCGCGAGGGCCTGGAGCGCTTCTTCGCCGAAACCCTCGGCGAGAAGCGCTACCGCGCCCATCAGATCATGAAGTGGATCCACCACCGTCACGTCACCGAATTCGCGGAGATGACGGACCTGGGCAAGGCCCTGCGGGCCAAGCTCGAAGCGCACGCCGAAGTGCGCGTGCCGCAGATCCAGTTCGACAAACCGTCCGAAGACGGCACCCACAAGTGGCTGCTCGGCATGGACGGCAGGAACGCCATCGAAACCGTCTACATCCCCGACAAGGGCCGCGGTACGCTCTGCGTGTCCTCGCAGGTCGGTTGCGCGCTGAACTGCACGTTCTGCTCGACCGCGACCCAGGGATTCAATCGCAATCTTTCCACCGCCGAGATCGTCGGCCAGGTCTGGACCGCGGCGCGCCATCTCGGCAACGTCCCGCACAAGCAGCGCAGGCTCACCAACGTCGTGATGATGGGGATGGGCGAGCCGCTCGCGAACTTCGACAACGTCGTCCGTGCGATGAGCGTGATGCGCGACGATCTCGGCTACGGTCTGGCCAACAAGCGCGTCACCCTGTCGACCGCCGGCATGGTGCCGATGATCGACCGCCTCGCGCAGGAAAGCGACGTATCGCTCGCGGTCTCGTTGCATGCCCCCAACGACGAACTGCGCGACCAGCTCGTCCCGCTCAATAGGAAGTATCCGATCGCCGAGCTGATGGCCGCCTGCGTGCGCTACGCCAAGCGCAAGAAGGGCGAGTCGGTCACCTTCGAATACACCCTCATGAAGGGCGTCAACGATCAGCCCGCGCACGCGCGCGAGCTGCTGCGCCTGATGCGCGCGTTCGACAACGCAGTGCAGATGAAGGACGCCGCGAAGGTCAATCTGATCCCGTTCAATCCGTTCCCCGGCACCCGTTTCGAGCGCCCCGATGACGTCGCGATCCGCGCGTTCCAGAAGCAGCTCAACGAGGCCGGCATGATCGCGCCCGTGCGGCGCACCCGCGGCGACGATATCGACGCCGCCTGCGGGCAGTTGAAAGGTCAGGTCGCCGATCGTACGCGGCGCCAGGCCGAGTTCCGCAAGACGCTCGAATCGCCGAGGGGAGGCGAGGCGGGCGGTGATCCAACCGGAACGGCGCATGCGGCTTGAGGCGGCGCCCTCCGCGACAATCGGATGCGACGCTCCGGCGGGCGTCGTCGATGCAATGAATGGACGCTTTGCTTTGGGGAGCAACACGCGATGACATCGTTCGAAACCGGTATGCCCGACACCGTGCGCGGCATCGGCGAAAAATTGCGCCAGGCCCGCATCCGCGCGGGCCTGACCCCGGCCGAAGCCGGTGCGCGACTGAAGATCCAGACCCACGTGATCGAAGCGCTGGAGCGGGAAGACTGGGCGAAGCTGGGCGCGCCGGTATTCGTCCGCGGTCAGTTGCGCAGCTATGCCAAGCTGCTCGGACTGCCGGCGGATTCGATCGCCGAAAGCCCGGCGGTACCGACCGCGCAGGCCACCGATCTGGTGCCGCGTACCTACACCCCGAGAATGCAGCGCGTGGCCGAACAGACCGGTCGTCGCCTGGTCTACGTGCTGATCACCGCGACCATCGCGGTGCCGGTGTGGTTGGCGACCCGTTCCCACCTCGATCCGGCCCTGGGCGCGGTGTCGCTCGACAGCGACACGACCCTGACCCTGCCACAGCCCGCGACCGGCGCCGAACCTTCGGACCAGCCGGCCGGCGGCCTGCCGACATCGGCGCCCGCGACGGAGCAGGTGCCGCTGGTCGCTTCGATTACGCCAATGCCGACCCGTGCCGCTGCACCCTCGGCCGACCTCACGGTCCGCTTCGACGGCGAGAGCTGGGTGCGCCTGACCGCGCCCGACGGCAGCGTGATCGAGCAGGCGCTGGTCCAGCCGGGCCAGCAGCGGGTGTTCCAGCCTGGGCAGATCGGCAAGGCCGTGCTCGGCAACGCCAACGCCGTCCACGTGCAATACCGCGGCCAGCCGCTGGACCTGACGCCCTACGTTCGCGCGAATGTGGTGCGCTTTACGGTATCCTCTGACGGTTCTCTCCAGCCGGTCGATCGCTGAGGGGTCCCGGCAGGTCGTCGGACTGCGCGATGCGCAGCTTCCCGACGCGCCCCGTTCGGTACCCGATGCCGTCTCCCCGCCGGGGCGAATCCCCGGAACCCGCATGCCCCGCATGCCGATTCGCCACCGTCCCGTCGCGTCGCGCGCGATCCGGGACGGCGTCGACCGCAGACGTCCGCGCGACGGCCGAGATTCAGCCGCCGCCTGATACAACGTCGCGGCGGCGCTGGACGCGTCCGCGCCGGCTCCGGGTCGCGCCTTCCACAGACCGACGTATCTTTTCGAGACACATCCGACCCATGGCGATCGACGATCTCCTCGACGAACACGAACAAAGCGAACGCGTACGCAAATGGCTGCGCCAGAATTCCGCCGGCCTGATCGGCGGCGTGGCCCTCGGCCTCGCGGCGATCTACGGCTGGTTCTGGTGGAAGGATCAGGCCTCCGCCAAGCAGATGAAGGCCAGCGACGAATATCAGGCCGTTCTCGACCGGATCGAGAAGGGCGAGATCAAGGACGCCCAGGCCAAGGCCGCCGCGCTCAAGGACACCCCGTTCGCGACGCTGGTCGCGCTGGATCTGGCGAAGGCCCAGGTCGACGCGGGCAAGCGCGACGACGCCATCGCCACGCTCCGCGGCATCAAGGACGAGGACGGTGCGATGTCCGCCGTGGTGTCGCAGCGCCTCGCCCGCCTGCTGATCGACGCCGGCAAGGGCGAGGAAGCGCTGACCCTGCTCAACGGCGTCGACGATCCCGTCGCCCATGAAGTCCGCGGCGACGCCCTGTACGCGCTGGGCCGCAAGGCGCAGGCCCGCGACGCCTACAACAAAGCCCTCGGCCAGCTCGACGTCGCCGCCCCGCAGCGGCGCCTGGTCGAGCTGAAGCTGTCGCAGGCCGGCGGTACGCCGCCGAAACCCGAATCCGCCTCCTGAGCACACCGCACACGATGACTTCCACACCGTCTCACGCTGCACGGTTCCATCCCGCCGCGCCGCTGCGCATCGCCCTGTTGACCGTCGTCGTGGCCCTGACCGGCTGCAGCACCGTCAAGGGCTGGTTCGAGCTCGGCGACTCCGAGGCCAAGGCCGCCCGCAAGCCGGCCGAACTCAACGATTTCGTGCCGTCCGCGACCGTGTCGCGGCTGTGGTCGGCGAACGCCGGCAGCGGCGAGAAGCGTCTCGGGCTGACCCAGGGGCCTGCGATCGCCGACGGTCGCGTCTACGCCGCCGCGGTCGAAGGCGGGGTCCGCGCGTTCGATCTGCAGACCGGCGCGCGGGTATGGGAATACCGCAGCAAGCTTCCGATGACCGGTGGCCCCGGTGCGGGCGAAGGACTGGTCGTGGTCGGCACGCTCGACGGCGAAGTCGTTGCGCTCGATGCCGCCACCGGCACCGAGAAGTGGACCGCCAAGGTGCCGAACGAAGTCATCGCCGCGCCGGCGATCGGGCAGGGCACCGTGCTGGTGCGCTCGAACGACGGCCGGATCACCGCGTTCGACGCCACCAACGGCCAGCGCCGCTGGTTCTGGAATCACGATCTGCCTTCGCTCAGCGTGCGCGGCAACGATGCGCCGACCCTGGGCCCGGGTTTCGTGTTCGTCGGCAACGACGACGGCACGATCGCGGCGCTGTCGCTCATCGACGGTCGGCCGCTGTGGGACCACCCGGTGGCGCAGCCCGACGGCCGCACCGAACTCGACCGCATGGCCGACGTCGACGGCGCGCCGGCGCTCGATGGCACCACGCTCTACGCCACCAGCTACCGGAAGCAGACCCTTGCGGTCGATGCGCCCAGCGGCCGTCCGCTGTGGTCGCAGGAACACGGCGGCGTCGGTCGCGTGGGCGTCGGTGCGGACCGCGTGGTGGTGGCCGATTCCGCCGGCGTGGTCTGGGCGCTCGACAAGAGCGGCGGCTCCGCGATGTGGCAGCAGGCCGGTCTGGCCCGCCGCAGCCTCTCGGGCGCGGCCGTCCAGGGCGAGTTCGCCGTGGTCGGCGACCTCGAGGGCTACCTGCACTGGCTGCGCATGGACAACGGCGACTTCGGCGCCCGCGTCCGCGCCGGTCGCGATGCGGTCCGCGCCGCGCCGGTCGTGGTCGACGGCATCCTGGTCGTGCAGACCGTCGGCGGCGATCTCAGCGCCTGGCGCCTGCAGTAAGTCCCTCGCTGGCAAGCATTCGCGGCCCCGGGTAGTCTGACTGCCCGGGGCCGCGCGCTTCCCGGCGCTCCTCCGCAACGTTTCCCTCCGAGCAGACCCATGCTGCCCCTCGTCGCTCTCGTCGGTCGTCCCAATGTCGGCAAGTCGACGCTGTTCAACGCGTTGACCCGGACCCGCGACGCGCTCGTCCACGATGAGCCGGGCGTGACCCGCGACCGCAACTACGGCATCTGCCGCCTCGACGAGGCGCGGCCGTTCGTGATCGTCGACACCGGCGGCATCGCCGGCGATGAGGAGGGCCTGGCCGGCGCGACCGCGCGCCAGTCGCGCGCCGCGGCGGAAGAGGCGGATCTGGTCCTGTTCATCGTCGACGGTCGCGAAGGCCCGTCGGCGCTCGACGACGAGATCCTGCGCTGGCTGCGCAAGGCCGACCGACCGACCCTGCTGGTGGTGAACAAGACCGACGGCATCGACAGCCGCGCCGCGATCGCCGATTTCTCGCGTTACGGCATCGCCGAATCGCTCGCGATTTCATCCGCGCACCGCGTCGGTCTGGACAAACTGCTGGCCGAGGTGCTCGCACGGTTGCCGGAGGACGGCGATGCCGAGGTGCTGGACGACGATCCCGAACGCATCCGCATCGCGTTCGTCGGTCGCCCGAACGTGGGCAAGTCGACGCTGGTGAACCGGATCCTCGGCGAGGAGCGCATGATCGCCTCCGATGTGCCGGGGACCACCCGCGATTCGATCGCGGTCGACCTCGAGCGCGACGGTCGCAAGTATCGTCTGATCGACACCGCCGGCATCCGCCGCAAGTCGAAGGTGGAGGAGGCGGTCGAGAAGTTCTCGATCGTCAAGACGCTGCAGGCGATCGAGCAGTGCCAGGTCGCGGTGATCATGCTCGACGCCAGCGAAGGCGTCACCGATCAGGACGCCAGCGTGCTCGGCGCGGTGCTCGATGCCGGTCGGGCGCTCGTGGTCGCGGTCAACAAGTGGGATGGCCTGAGCCAGTACCAGCGCGAGCAGACCGACGGCCTGCTGTCGCGCAAGCTCTCGTTCGTGAACTGGGCGGAGGCCGTGCACATCAGCGCGAAGCACGGCTCGGGCCTGCGCGAGCTGTTCGGCGCGATCCACCGCGCGCATCGCTCCGCCACGTTCAAGCTCAGCACCTCCGAAGTGACCCAGGCGATGGAAATCGCCTACGAAACCAATCCGCCGCCGTCGGTCCGCGGCCATGTTTCCAAACTCCGGTTCGCGCACCCGGGCGGCGAGAACCCGCCGACCTTCGTGGTCCACGGCACGCGCCTGCGCAACCTGCCGGAAAGTTATCGCCGGTATCTCGAGAATTTCTTCCGCAAGCGCTTCAAACTGATCGGCACGCCCGTGCGCTTCGTGTTCAAGGAAGGCGAGAACCCGTACAAGGACAAGAAGAACGTGCTGACCGAAGGTCAGCTCAAGAAGCGGCAGCGGATGGTCCGGCATCACAAGCGGAACAAGTAGGGCGGGTTCCTCCCGCCGTCGTATCCGAGGCCGCGATGGATCCGATCCCGCCCGACAGCATCACCCTCGGTCTGCTCGCCGGCGGTCGCGCATCGCGACTGGGCGGTCTCGACAAGGCCTGGCTCGAACGCGGCGGCGTACCGCAGGTGCTGCGCTGGGCGCGGCGTTTTCCCGGCGAGCACGGGCCGGTGCTGGTGTCGGCGAATGGCGACCACGCGCGATATCGCGCGCATGGACTGAATGCGGTCGCCGATGACGTGCCGGGCCTCGGCCCGCTCGGCGGACTCGATGCGCTGGCGCAGCCCTGCACGACGCCATGGCTGTTCACGCTGCCGGTCGATCTGGTCGGCGCGAACGATTGCCTGTTGCGGACGCTGGTTTCGCAGCGGGGCGAGAACGGCGCATTCGCCATCGACGACGACGGGCCGCAGCCGCTGGTGGCGCTGTGGCGTCGCGACGCGCTGCGCGCGGCCTGCGCCGAGGCCATCGCCGCGCGTGACGGCGCGATCCATCGTCTCCAATCGCGGCTCGCGCTGCCGGCGGCGACGTTCGCCGGCTTCCGTTTCGGCAACCTCAACACACCGGCCGATCTCGCGTCGGCCGGCTTCGATCCGCAGCCCGCTCCCGCATGAACTTCCCCACACGAATCGGTTTCGACGAAGCCCGCACGATCGTCGCGCGCATCGCCGCCGCAAGGCGCCTGCCGGCGGAGCGCGTCGCGCTGGCGAAGGCGCACGGGCGTGTGCTGGCGGAGGATGCGGCGGCGGTCGTCGATCAGCCGGGATTCGACAATTCCGCGATGGACGGGTTCGCGTTGCGCCATGACGATCTCGCGGCCTGCGCCGACGAGGGTCTGCGTCTGGTCGGCGAACAATTCGCGGGTCGCACGATCGATCTGCGAATCACTGCCGGCGAATGTGTGCGCATCACCACCGGCGCGCCGCTGCCGGCGGGCGCGGATACCATCCTGATCCGCGAGAACGCCCGCGTCGACGGCGATCGCGTGCATGCGCTGCAGAGGCCGAAGCCGGGCCAGCACGTGCGTCGCGCCGGCGAGGACGTGCGCGTCGGCGATCCCCTGCTGGCCGCGGGGCAGCCCTTGACGCCGGCGCGGATCGCGCTGGCGGTGGGACAGGGAATGGATCGTCTCTCCGTCGTGCGCCGACCGACCGTCGCCGTCTTCACCAGCGGCGACGAACTGATCGAACCGGGTCTGCCGCTGCAGCCGGGCGAACTGTACGACAGCAACCGCGAACTGCTGATGGGTCTGCTGCGCGCGGAGGGGCTGGAGCCGGTGGCCTGGCCGCGATTGCCCGACGATCCGGAGGCGATCGCGTCGGCGCTGCGCCATGCCGGCCATGCGTTCGACGTGGTCATCACCTGCGGCGGCGTGTCCGCCGGCGAAAAGGATCATCTGCCGGCCTTGTTCCAGCGCGACGGCCACGTGCATTTCTGGAAGGTGCGCATGAAGCCGGGCATGCCGGTGCTGCTGGCGGGTTCGCGCTCGGCGATGGATGGCGGCGGTGGCCTGGGCGATGCCCTGTTCCTGTGCCTGCCGGGCAATCCGGTGTCGGTGCTGGCGACCTTCCTGACGCTCGGCCGTGCGCTGTTCGACGGCCTGCAGGGTCGCGCCGAGCCCCGCCCGCGGCTGCGCGCGCGCCTGCGCACGGGCTGGCACAAGACCCATGAGCGTCTCGAATTCCTGCGCGGGCGGCTGTCCTGCGACGACGACGGCACGCTGTGGGTCGAACCGAATCCCGCCGACGGCTCGCACCGCATGCGCGCCGCCGCGGATTCGGATGCGCTGATCGTGCTGCCGGAAGGCGAATCGACGCTGGAGGTCGGTGCGGTCGTGAACGTGCTGGTGTATTGAGCGGGGACCGGCCTCTACAATCCTTGTCCGCCCGAGAATCGTCGCGATGACCGTCCACGAAATCGTCCCGCAGGAAGCCCTCGAACGTCTGCGCGACGGCGCGATCCTGATCGACGTCCGCGAGGCCCACGAGCGCGCGACCGGCATGGCCGCGGGAGCCCGCGCCATCGCGATGGGCGAGCTGGTGTATGCGCCGGGCGCGCATCTGCCGGACCGCGCGGCGGGGATCGTGTTGATCTGCCAGAGCGGCATGCGCTCGCTGCGCAGCGCGCAGATGCTGATGGAGCAGGGCTACACGAACCTGTCGTCGGTCGCCGGCGGCACCGCGCGCTGGATCGCCGAAGGGCTGCCGACCATGCTGCCCGACGAGCGCATCGACGCCGACTTCGCCGAGCGCTATTCGCGGCATCTGCGTCTGCCGCAGGTCGGCCTCGAAGGCCAGCGCCGGCTCGAAGCCGCGCGGGTGTTGCTGGTCGGCGCCGGCGGACTGGGATCGCCGGCGGCGTACTACCTCGCTGCGGCCGGCGTCGGCACCCTGCGTATCGCCGACGACGACATCGTCGACCGCAGCAATCTGCAGCGGCAGATCCTGCACACCGACGCGGCCATCGGCACGCCGAAGGTCGACTCCGCCGCCGCCGCGCTGCGCGCGCTCAATCCGAGGACGCGGGTCGAGACGGTGCCCGAGCGGGTGGACGCGGCGAACGTGGAGGCCCTGCTCGACGGCGTCGATGTCGTGGTCGACGGTGCCGACAATTTCCCGGCGCGCTATCTGCTCAACGACGCCTGCGTGAAGCTCGGCAAACCGCTGGTCTACGGCGCGGTGCATCGGTTCGAAGGGCAGGTCAGCGTGTTCGATGCCGGTCGCCGGCGCGGCTCCGCGCCGTGCTATCGCTGCCTGTTCCCGGAGCCCCCGTCGCCGGAGAATGCGCCCAACTGCGCCGAGGCCGGCGTGCTCGGTGTGCTGCCCGGCGTGATCGGTCTGCTCCAGGCCACCGAAGCGATCAAGCTGCTGCTCGGCATCGGCGATCCGCTCAGCGGCCGCCTGCTGCAGTTCGACGCGCTGTCGATGCGATTCCGCGAGACGCGGCTGTCGGCGGATCCCGATTGCGCGATCTGCGCGCCCGGCCGCGCGTTCCCGGGGTACATCGACTACGCCACGTTCTGTTCCGGCGCGACCGGCCACGCTCCGGCCTGATCGCGACGCACGGCCGCAGACGGCGTTTGCGTCGTCGCGGGCAACGGTTACGCTTCGTGTCTTGCGTCGAACCGAATTTCCCGGAGCGCACCATGCGCCTGCAGTCCTGGCTCCATACGATGATCGCGCTCTGCGCGCTGCTCTCCGCCGGGCGCGCCGCGGCAACCGACGCGCCCTGCGATTTTTCCGGCCGCGGTCCGCAGCCGACCGGTTTGCGATTGCGCATCGCCGAGGTCGCCTGCCGGGAGCACGCCGAGTGGTACGCGCCGTTCATCAACGGCGAAGGGCGGGTCGGCTGGAAGGACGGCCGCATCCCGATGGAAGCGGAAGGCAAGGGCGAGCGGCTGGCGAGCGGGGCGCGGCCTTGGCAACGGGTGGCGGACTACTGGCGACGTACGCCGGCGTTGCGGAACATGCGCGGCATCGAAGGCGCGAGCGAATGCGAGTCGATCTCCGCCGACTGGCGAGAGAACGCGGCCTGCCGCGCCTTCATTCTCGACAATCCGTGGTCCGCGGCCTTCGTGTCCTACGTGATGAAGGCGGCGGGCGTCGAGGATTTCGGCTTCTCGCAGGAACACGTCGCCTACATCTTCGACGCCTGGGACCCGTCGTCGACGCGCAGGCGTTACCGGCTGGTCGCGCCCGGTCGCGAGAAACCCGAGATCGGCGATCTGCTGTGCTACTCGCGCGAGCCGCGCATCGTGAACCATCGCGATCTGATCGCTTTCTTCGAACGGGGCGGACGCGGGCTGAAGAGCCATTGCGACATCGTGGTGGGCGTGAATCTCAACGGCGACAGCAAGCTCTATGCGATCGGCGGCAATCTGCTGCATACGGTGATGATGCGCAAGGTGCCGCTCAACGCGCGCGGCGTGTTCGCGCCGCCGGTCCGTGGCGATGGCCCGTGCCGGATGAACGAGGAGCGCGCCTGCGGCCTCAGCGACAAGGCGTGGATCGCGCTGCTCAAGCTCCGGGAGTGAGCGCCCGCTGCGCGTCCCGCAGTGTGATGTCGTGCGCCGCGCAGCGATACACCATCGCCGAGCGGCTGTGCACGTTCAATTTGCAGAAGATCTGCTTGAGATAGGTCTTGACCGTGTATTCGCTGATGCGTAAACGGTCCGCGATCTGCTTGTTGACGCAGCCCAGGCACACGAGGCGCACGATCTGCAGTTCGCGCGCCGTGAGCGACGCCAGCGGATCCGCATCGGCCGCGCCGCCGCTGCGCGGAGGTTGCGGGCGGGCATAGATCGCGTAACGGCGACCGCCGAGATCCAGGGCGCCGAGCCGACGTCCCGCAGCGTCGGCGTCCGCGCCGAGCGTTCTGCCCAGCGGGCTCTCTTCGTCCACGACCAGACAGGGCGTGTTGTCCACGCTGAACTCCGCGAGGACGGCGTTCGTCGGGGGAGTACCGATCTGCGATGACAGCGGTGCGATGGCGTCCTTTCGGGTGTTCATCGTCCTGGGCTCGTGACGAGTGCGGCGAAACCACGGCGGCGGCAGGAGCCCCCGGGCGTGGCACTTGCGGGCGCTCCGTCGCCCACTCGGGAAGCCCCCTGTCCCCTGTCTGTCGAGCGATCTCCGTCCGTAACGGATGTAGTGACGTTGGTAACGCATTCCGTTTCGTCCAACGTCCACCGTTCGTCGCCTGAACCGATACCGCATGGCCGATGTCCGCCAGGCGCGGATCCCCTCGGGGACGGGGTGGGGGCGGACGGTGCGTCCGTCGCCCTCACTCGCCACCCTGGCCGCCGGTGGCGAACGACAGTCGCGGCGGCAGTTCGCTCGCGATGCAGGCGCGACGCGGGTCCAGCTCCGCGAGCGTCGGACGTTCCCGGGGCGGGACGGGGGTACGGATGCCGAGGATGGCGGCCAGATTCGCGCCGCGATCGCGGAAAGGCCGCAGCCGTGCGGTCGGACCGGTGATGAGCGGGGTGACCCCCGGTCCGTGGCCGCTGACCGTGCTGTCGCCGTGGACGATGATGCCGATGGTGACGCGCCCGGGGCGCATCGACGGCCCGCGGCGGGTGTCGGCATCGACGATCGCCACCATGTCGCCGAAACGCAGGCTGCCGAGGCCATGGCGCCTGCGCAGGGCGCGATCCGCCATCTGGATGTCGTAGTCCCCGCGCCAAGCGGTGTTCTTGCCCAGTCCCGAGCCCATCATGGAGGCGGGCACGAAATGGGTGACGGGCACGTGCAGCGCGCCGTCGCGCACGCGCAGGCCCCAGCGGCGCAGCAGCGAGGGCGCGCAGTTCATCAGCTCCAGTTCCGGGAACTCCGGGAATCGCGCGCCCAGCCCGTGGCTGCGGATCTGCATGCGATCGCCGATCGCCAGCCGCGCCAGCACTTCGGTCGGGAAATCCACCAGCACGTGATTGATGCCGCCGTGTTTGCCGGTGACCACGCCGCGGCGTCCGGTCATGCGTCCGCTGATCACTTCGACCGTGTTGCCGACGCAGGCGTAGGTCATCAGCGCATTGTTCGGGCCGTCGCGCGGACCGACCACCTCGCGGCCGTTGTTGTGCAGAGCGACCCCGGGCTCGATGTGATCGCCCGCCAGACCGATGCAGAGATCGCCGATCCGGCGATTCATCACGATGCCGCCGGTGCCCGGCAGCACGCGCGGCACGCCGTCGTAGCCGATGCGGTAGGGATTTGCGCGGCCGACCGGATGCGCGATCTGCCCGCTCACGCCGACGATCACCAGCTCGTCGGCGTTGACCGACGGTGCGCCGCGACGGTCGGCGGCGCGCCCGCGGGCGACGGCTCCGCGCGCGGCGGGCGCGGCAGCGGCGGGACGACGGGAAGAGGGGCGACGCGGCGTGGCGACGGCGTTCATGAGGCGACCTCGTTCAGATGACGTGCCAGAAGTGGCGAGCCGCGCGCCACGGATCGCCGCCGACGACGGCCGGCGGCGGTTCGGCGTAATCGAAGCGGCGATCGAGCGCGACCCGATCGAGGACCATCCGTTCGGCGGATTCCAGTTCGGTCGCGTCGATCCGCAGCATCAGATCGCCGTAGAGCAGGGGATGGATCACGGCGATGCGCAGGCCGCCCCACATCAGCGACGAGGCGCCGGCGGTCACGATCAGTTCGCGCACGCGACGCTGTTCGAGCGCGACCAGTTCCTGCGAGCTTTCCGGCGGTTCTTCCAGCGTCAGGCCCACATGTTCGCAAACCGTACGCAGGCAGGCCTGGGGCAGATCGGGCGCGAGCGTGAGCACGCAGGCGTTGCCGAGCGCCGCGGCGAGCGCGAGGCTGTCGATGGTGCCGTAGAAGGCGGCGCTTTCGGTCGCGTCGTCGTTGGGATCGCAGCGCGAGGTCAAGGCCTGGTGCAGCGCTTCGTAACGCTCGATCAGATCCGCGCGGGTGCCGTCCGGGAACAGCGATTCGCTGACGTTGTCGATGACCCAGTGCAGGCGGCAGCGCGAAAGATCGGTGCGGGTGCGCTCGTCTTCCCACAGGGTCAGCGCCTGGTTGAAATCGTCTGCGGTCGACGCCGGCAGCGTCTCGCGCATCGCGCTCGGCCAGAAGCCGAGCGGATCGCGGCGGTAATAGTCGCTGGCGTCGATCGCCTGCCAGAAGGTCCGGGTCACGGTGAGATCGGCCAGCGCCGACAGGCGGCTGACCAGCTGCGCACCGTAGGGCGAGCACAGCGCGAGCAGCGGATCGACGACGTACGCGCTGCGCTTCGCGCGAAAACTGACTTCGAGTTCCTGGTCGAGCATGGCGCGGGCCTGTTCGCTGAGGGGCGTGTCGGTGGACGTCGCGTCCGGCGACGCGGCCGGGACGGCGGTTCCTTCGCCGTCCCGACCTTCGTGTCGGGCCGATCACGCTCCGGCGGGAGCGGACGCGGCGCCGAGCACGTTGCGCAGGGCAGGGGTGATGCCCGGGAAACCGCGTCCTTCCGGCGTCATCCGGTAGGCCGCGACCCACGCGTCGGCGTGCGACCCCAACGGGCGGATCGTCGACTGGAACAGGATCGGATCGACCACGGTCTTGAAATCGTTGTCGGCGGCGAACTTGAGGATGCGACGTCCGCTTTCCGCCATCTTCGCGCGCTGCGAGGGCTCGGCGGTGCCGCCGAGATGGCGATTGGACACGATCTCGATCACGTCCCACTTGGTGTTGGCGTCGAACGCCTTCTTGATGTCGGGCGTGTCGAGGATCTCCAGCACCTGCACCAGGTAGTGGCCGACTTCCATCGCCAGCGAGAAGATGTTGCCGTAGGTGCTGCGATCCAGGGCGTAGCGCATGTCGAGGCCGATGCGCTGGATGGTCGCGATGCTGCCGAACGGACGCTGGTCGATCAGTTGGCCGCCGCGGATCACTTCGCCGATCAGCATGTCGCGGAAGTACTGGCTGATCGACACCATGAAGCCGACGAGCTGGCGGTGGAAGTTGCGATTGACCACGGCGCCGGCCGGGACCTGCACGTTGCCGTAATTGAACGCGCGGCGGTAGGCGATCATGCGGTCCTGCTTGGTGTAACGCAGCGGACGCAGCTTGTCGAGTCGGTACAGGCCCTGCGCGCCGGGGCCGCGCTGGACGCGGATCTTGCCCATGCGGAACAGGCGTTGCAGCACTTCGACGACCTCGAACACCTTCATCCGTTCGTGCTGCCAGCTGTAATACAGCTCGGCAGCCGCGTGGAGCTGGCTCGGGATGACGGCGTCGTCGAAATCCGGCTCGATGTAGGGATACGTGATCTCGGCGAAGTCGACGGGCCCCTTCTTGCCCAGTCCGACCAGGTCCAGGATTCCCTGTTCGCCGCGCGCGGCACCGTTGCCCGAGCGCAGCAGTTCGCCGAGTCGCTGTTCGAACTCGACTTCGTACGCCTGCCGTTCGCCCGCGGGCAGTTTGTCCAGTTGCTCGCGCAGGAAGGTCTCCCACAGGCGCTGGATCGTTTCGTGTGTCTGGAAACTCATGATGTTTCTCCTCGATCAACGCTTGCTGCGAGAGCCGGAGGTCTTCTTGGCGCGCTTGTTGCCGATCCGGGCGGCCGGTGCGGCCGCGGCGATGGCGATGTCATCGCCGTACGGTATCGGCGTTTCGACGGACGGCTGGGGGGCGACGGCGACCGTGGGCGTCAGCCGATCCTGGCGCCAGTCGGCGGGCGCTTCCTCGATGCAGCAGTTCATCGCCTCGATCATGGTCTCGGCGCCGAGATGGAGCAGTTCGGCGAACGCGTCGTCGATATTCCTGCCTTCCTGCGCGAGCTTCGCCAGTTCCAGGTAAGGCTCCGGCGCGACCGCGAGCTTCAACGCGGCGTGGGTCCTGAACATCTTGTAGTAGTCGAGGAAGCGCAGGGCGATGTCGATGTTCGGTTTCGCGGTTTTCAGCAGTTTGTCGAGATGGCTGAAGACCGTGACCTTGTCCATGTCGGCCAACTGCGCGGCGATCGCGATCAGTCTCGCGAACATCGCGTAGCCGATGTCGCCGAGATGCGGCCCGACGGCATCGATATCGGGCGTCGGGCCGGTGCCCGGGATCGTTCCGGGCGTGGTGCCCGGCGACGTGCCGGGAATGGTCCCGCCGTCGTCGGGCGGCAGGCGACGGTCGATGCCGCGCGAGATCTCCTGCTGCGCCAGCACCTGACGCACGCTGGCGAGGTTCTGCGCGTAGTACTGCATGTGGATGCGGCTCTTGCCGACCGGTGGCAGGAACAGCGGGACATCCTCGGCGTGCAGCCTGGCGATCGCGGTCGTCTGCGGGATGCAGGCGACGTTGCGCTTCGCGCGTTTCACGGGAGGCGGCGGCGGGCGGACGATGGCCGGCCGAACGCAGGCGGCGGGTTGCGCCTGCGGCGGAACGATGTCCAACGCCACGGCCTGCTGCTGCGGGGTCTGGAACGTGGTTCGCATGATCTTCTCCTGGCAGAGTCTTGGCGTTGCTCAGAATCCGCCGCTGCGCAGCCGATCCTGGGCGATGGTGTCGAGCGAGGTCTCGAAGTGGGCCGGGATGTCCGGTCCGTCGAGGCCGCAGTCGGTGTTGACGGTCGTGTTGGCGGCGAGGTTGAGCACCACGTCGTCCATCGCGTTCTCGAGCATCACCACGATCGCGCCTTCCTCGCCGAACAGGGTCGACATCGGGATGCAGTTCGCGCTCATCTGGTCGGCGAGCGCTTCCCAGCGACGCTCCGATTGCAGCTGCAGGCAAAGTTCCTGGTGCAGCAGATCGGTGAAGTTGAAGGTGCTCCCGGCGATTGCCTCGTTGGTCGTGCGTCGCGTCTCGAAACGGGTGTTCGTGGTTTCCCAGTCCGCTTCGGTATCGGTCAGCGGCCGCAGTTCGCCGACGATCTGGGTCAGCGTGGTCTGCAGCGACGCCGGCAGATCCGGGCAGTACAGCGTGCCGGTCGGCGCGCCGCTCACCTCAAGACCGAGGAAGGCCTCGATCAGGTAGCTGTAGGAGGCGGCGCGGATCTCGGGCAGGCCGAGGTCGGTGCTGCCGACCGCGTACAGGTCGATCGCCCGATCGACGTCGTAGAGGATCTTGTCGAGCATCACCTGGCAGCTGATGTCGTCGCAGGCGCAGCGCGCGAGGCAGTCGACCTGGCTGGCCAAACGGCCGCGGGCGATCGTCAGGTTGACGATGCGGCGATCGGCCGCCGCTTCCTCCTCGATCCCGTAGAGGCCATAGAAGACGATCGGCGGGCGGGCGACGCGCAGCAGGCGCGAACCGCCGGCCTGGCCGAAGCCGTCGGCGAACAGTCGCAGCGATTCCAGGAAGGAGGTCAGCGGCGGCGACTCCGGATCGACCAGGCGATAACCGAAATTGATCAGCCGGTAGACGCGGTTGAGTTCGATCTGCGCGGTTGAGCCGAGCGCGCGCAGGCCCTCGGCGCTGCCGTGGGCGGCGCGACGCACCATGTCGTCGAGCACGCGGGTGAGCTCCTGCTCGGTGAGCAGCGCGCGCAGATCGCCCTGGCCCTGCGCTTCGAGCGCATCGAACAGCCGACGGTAGGCGTCGATGCCGCGCGGCCATTCGTTCGCCGAGTTCTGGTACGACAGACTGCCGAGCAGGTTCTGCAGCGAATGGATGCAGGCGTCGCGGCGGGTCTGCATTTCCGTGAACGGCGCCTGCAGCAGGAACCGACCGCCGGCGAAGCCGTTGTTGGCCATGCTTTCGCCGAGCATCACCAGGATCACCGCGCAGACTTCGTCGATGCTCTGCGCGAGACTGCGGAATTCGTAGGTCGAGGACGGATTCAGCGAGCCGACCAGACGGGCCAGCCTGGCGTAGTCGCCGAGCGTGCGTCGCATTCCGATCGCGCGGTCGCGATTGCGCGGATCGAGGCCGAAACGCGCGGCGTTCACGCCTTCCTGCACCGAATTGCGGATGCCGTCGGACCACCCGCCGAGTTCGGCGTCGATGTCCTTGAGCAGATTGCTGCGGGCGAGGTTGTCGAGATCCTTGTCGACGTCGCTCATGGCCTGCTTCAGGTCCACGCTGGTCGCGGTGTTCTCCACCGCGGCCGGGGCGAACCGCGGCGCGCTGCGCAGGAACGGCAGCCCTTCGGCCTCGCTCTGGATCGCGCGCGCGCGCGGTTCCGACTGGTAGCGATCGTAGAGCGCTTTCGCGACCTGCTGCGCGTTGCGCGGGTCGCCGACCCTCAGTTCGCGTCGGAGCAGATTGTCGAGCGCGAGTTGCGCCTTGGACGGCGTGCCGCCCGCGCCGCTGCCGGAAGAGCCGGGTTGCGAATCGGATGAGGTGTTGAACATGTTCTATCTCCTGGTGGACTCGAACGCGGATTCGGGTGCGGATTCGGATGCGACTCGGGCGGCACGCTAGGCGGCGACGATGTCGCGTTGCGGGCGCCTTGCGCCGTTGCGTGTGGCGCGGGTTTCCTCGTTGAGGCGGCCGATCACGTCGGTCGAGAGCTGGTCGGGATGGATCCGGCCGCTCGCGAGCGCGTAGCTCGCCGCACTGAGGAGGTGCCGCGGCGGCAGCTCGATGCGATCGATCCGACGCTCCTCGAGCAGGCGTGCGCCGCGTTTGATCGCGGCCTGGTGGCTGCGGTCGAACGGAATGATGTCGGCGACGGCGCGCTGTGCGAGATTGCGGCGGGTCTGATACATGGTTTCGTCGACGACCTGAGGAATGACCTGGCGCGCGCTGCCGAGGAGCATGCCGGGCATGCGATGCCCGCGTTCCGGGCGGTACAGCGTTCCCCAGATCCGCTCCAATCGCGCCGCGTCGCGATCGAAGCCCTGGCGACGGAGCATTTCGGCGAGGATATGCACCCGCAGGTAGGCGGTCGGATGCGCGCCGCCGGGGCGGAAGGTCATCGTGCGCGGCGCGGGATGGGCGAGGAACTCGGCCATGCCCCACGCGGCGGCGGGGCCGCCCAGGCAGAGCGCGGCGAGATCGGCCCAGATTTCCTTGTGCCAGCGACCATAGGTGCTGGCGAGGAACGGTTGCCTCAGCTGGCCGATGATCCGACGCACCACCGCCTGCCGGTTCTCCTGCCAGATGCCGAGGTCCGCCTGCAGGTTGTGCGCGACCTCGTGCAGGAACACCGCCTGCCACGGATGATCGCGGTCCCACGGAATGCGGATCAGCGGGAAAGGATTGGCCTCGCCGAGCAGACGTCCCAGCGAAACGCCGCGGCGCATCGTCGCCGGAGAATAGCCGTGCTCCATGTAGCACACCGGCTTGAGCAGGGTGCCGCGGAAGACCCGCGGTGCGGCATCGCGGATCGCCTGGTAGCAGTCCTGGGCGATCGCGTCGTGCGCCGAGAGCGCCGGCGCGAAGCTGGTGCCGCGCTGGGCGAACACCTCGAAGAACATGCCGAACAGACGGCGCGCGCGATCGAGCTCGCGCTCGACCAGTGCGATGTCGATCAGCACGCGCTGGATCGGCGCCTGTTCGACCGACGCCCGCACGTCCTCGAAGCGGCGGCGGATCTCGCCTTCCACCCGCGACAACCGCTGATTGGCGGCGTCGAAGTGCGCGCGGGACGGCGCGTGCGGCATGTCCTGCGGACGCAGACCGACGAACGCGTTGTCGATCCTGGCGAGGCGGCGCAATCGCGCCGCCAGGCCGCGGACCTTCACGCGCAGGAACTCTCGGGCGTTGCGTGCAGGCATGGGAGAAGGCTCCGTTTCGTCCTCGACGGGTGCGGGGCGTGCGTCCGTGCGCTCGGATCAGCGGCAGCGGACCCGGATCGTGGTCGGACCGGCCACGTTGACGATGCGACGGCCATGGCGCGGGCAGTTGCAGCGACCGGCGACGGCGCCGCCGACGACCGGGCGGGCGATGGCCGGCGGACCCGTGCGACGACGCACCGCGCGCACCACCGGAACGATCCGGGGACGCACCGGCGCCGCGG
>JBMOOY010000054.1:0-71432 GCA_049324395.1 Pseudomonadota bacterium | reverse complement strand
GAACGGGAAGCTGGACCGCGGGGCGCTGCCGGCGCCGGGAGAGCAGGCGCACCGTCGGGGGGCGTACGAACCGCCGCGGGCGGGACGGGAGCAGGTGCTGGCGCAGTTGTGGGAAGAGTTGCTGCAGATCCCGCGGGTGGGTCGGCACGACCACTTCTTCGACCTCGGCGGACACTCGCTGTTGGCGATGCGTCTGATCGAGCGGGCGCGCGCCACGGGCATCGACATCGCGCTGACCCTGCTTTTCGAGGATCCCACGCTTGCGGTGCTGGCCGCACGCGCCGCTGCGATCGATCGCGATGCGCTGCCGGCCTGCGTGGTCCGGATGCGCGAAGGACGGGACCGCGACGCGCTGTTCCTGGTGCACGACGTCAGCGGAGATACCGCCGCCTATCTGCACGTCGTCGGCCTGCTTCCGGAGGGCCCTGCGGTGTTCGGTCTGCAGACGCGACCCGGCGAAACGGAATGCCACGACTCGGTCGCCGGGATGGCTGCGCGCTACGTCGATGCCGTGCTCAGGATCCGGCCGCAGGGCCCGTTTCGTCTGGCCGGTTGGTCGCTGGGCGGTGCGATCGCGCATGAGATGGCGCGTCAATTGGAGGCCTCGGGTCGGGAGGTCGATGGCGTCGCGTTGGTGGATTGGCGCGGATCGGACGATGCGTCATCTGCGCGGCAGGAGCCCGACGATGCGCTGTTGTGGCGACTCGGCGGCCGATCCGGACCCTCGGCCGGGCCGGCGTCGGCGGGTCCGGGAACGCGCTCCGGCGAAGCGCCCGATCCGGCCGTCATCGCGATGCGCCGCAGGTTGTTCCGCGCCGGGACGTCGCACGTCCCGGGCCCGATTTTGGCCCGCGTCGATTTTCTGTATGCGTCCGATTCGATGGACGCGACGACAGCCCGTGCATGCGCGCAGCGGCTGGGCAGAGAAGTGAATGTCGCCGAGATCGCCGGCGACCACTGGACGATCATGAGCCCGCCGCACGCGGCCGCGGTGGCGGAAGTTCTGGCTGCGGCGATGCGGGGGCGGGGATAGACGCATGCGAACGGGACTGCTCCAATCCATCTGATGCCGTCAGGAGTCCGACATGGAAACACTCGGCCACAAACTGTTCGAGCGGATGCAGGAGGCTTACCAGGGCGGCGACGCCGGCGGCATCTGCGGTTTCGAGATCGACGGCGCAGCGTCCGAAGTCTTCCATGTCGTGGCCTCTTCGGATCGCCTCGCGTACGCGCACGGCGCGCACCCGCAGCCCGTCAGCACGGTGCGCATGACGTCGGCGATCGCGAGATTCATCCTCGAGAACCCGGAGGCCATCGAGTTCCGCTCGCCGACTTTCGCGCGTCAGATGGACGTCCAGGGCGACCTCAATCTGGCTTTCTCGCTCGGTCTGCTGCTGCGCAGGCCGTCCGCGGCGACGGTGGCGCGATTCGATGAGGCGGCCCGGATCAGTCGTTCGCTGCCGCCGGTCGAGCGGGTCGAACGTCTGCACAAGCCGTCGACGGCGGAGGTCCTGGACTGTCTGGCGCAGGAACGTCCCGTCATCGTGACCGGAGCGCTGGAGCACTGGGAGATCCCCGACACCCTCGATGGTTTCGCGACGCGGTTCGGCGAAGACATGTTGTCCATCGATCCTCGAATCGTCCGTCAGCGCGACATCGCCAATCTGGTGGGCGCGTTGGCCGGTACGGCGGACGGCGAGGTCTACACCCATGGTTGCGAAATCCCGGCGGCGATGCAGCGCGCGTTTCCGCCGCCCTTCTTCGACCGGCATGGCCCGCCCGCGCTCGGACAGCTGTGGATGGGCCGGGGCGGATCCGGCACCCGCCCGGTGACGTTGTTGCATCGGGACGACCTCCACGGACTGTTGGCCCAGCTCTACGGTTACAAGCGGCTCCTGCTGTTTTCCCCGGACCAGGGCGAATATCTGTATCCGTCGAAGGCCTACACCAACAGCCAGCCCTGTCAGGTCGATCCCACCGCCGTCGATCTCGCGCGACATCCACGTTACGCCGGCGCTCGCTCGCTCGAGGCGAGGCTGGGACCGGGCGAGATCCTCGTGAATCCGCTGGGCTGGTACCACTGCGTTTTCGCCGAGAACGAGGTGGTTTCCCTCAGCTATTCGTTCCGCGCGTCGTGATCCGTCCGGGCCGCGATGGTTCCGCCGCGGAATCGTGCGAGACTGCCGGGGCCGCCGGCGCGCCGTATCCGGCGGCCACGAACCGGATGACGTCCACTTCCAGCACAAGGAGAGCCACAGTGAAGAGCAGACCCATGGCGCACGCAGCGGCGATCATCGCCGGTTGCTTCCTGTTGATCGCAGGGAGCCTCTCGACCCGGGCGGCCGACGTGAAGCGGACGCCCGATGGCGATCTGAAGACCGTGCAGGCGCTCGAAGCGAGACTCGCCGCGGCCTTCGTGAAAAAGGACCTTGCGTTCCTGGATTCGGCCATCGCCGCCGACGCGATCCATATCGGTTCGGACGGCGTCAGGATGGACAAGGGCAAGTATCTGGTGACGGTAACGAAGGGGCGCATGTATTCCGCCTATCTCAACCGGACGATGGCGGCGCGCGCGTACGGCGACGTCGTGGTCGTCAACGGCCCCGAGCGGGTTTCCGGGGTCTTCGACGGCTGGAAGGGCAGCGTCGATTTCGTTACCACGCGGGTCTGGGCCCTTCGAGGCGGACGATGGCAGATCGTCCTGTGGCAGGCGACGAGCAGCAAACCGCCGCCGTCGGAGACGAATCATCCGCTGCAGAAGTGGTTGCACGGCAACTGAGTACACGCGGCTCCCGACCCGGCGAGGGCGACGCCTCGGATGCGCTCCGCAGCAGCGCATCCGGCGGATGCGATCAGCCGGTTTCGGCGAGCGGCGACGGCGGCGTCATGAAATCGGGGTAGTGGTCGCGCCCGGCATCGCGACCCTGCCGCGAGAAGATCGCCAATGCCATGGCGCGGAAAAGCGCGATCAGGGCTGCAGGATCGGATGCGGCCCTTTCCGCCAATCGCGACAGCGCTTGGCCATCGAACTGGTTGTCGGGAGCGTCGATGTACTTCTCGACGAACGCCGGCCATGCGTTCCTGAACAACACGAAGAACATCGTCGTCACCGACGACATGTCCCGTCCCTGGAAGAAAGGCACCTTGCGGCGACGGCACAGCGGTTCAGGCACCCAGCGCGCCGCGGCCCTGCGCACGATCTCCTTGTCCCAGAACAACTCGCGGTGGAAGGGCTCCGGGATGGACCATAGGAATTCGACGAGCCGTCGATCCAGGAACGGAACCCTCGATTCGACGCCCTGGGAGGCGCTGGTGCGGTCTTCGTGCCAGAGGTTGTAGCGCTGGAGCGAACCGACGAACGTCCGCATGACGGTACGGTAGGACGGCAGGTCGCGTTCGCGCAGTCTGTCCACGGACATCCAGTCGCGATAGGGAGAGGCGAACCCGGCCATCCGCTGCATCCGCAGATAGCGGTCCCATGAAGGCTGCGGGTCCGCATAGCTGTTCGAGTAACCGCCCGCGAATTCGTCCGCGCCCTGGCCCAGCAGCACGACCTTCAGCTCGGGATCGTCGGTCTTGAGGAATCTGTGCGCCTCGTGCTTGAAGAAGATTTCCGGATCCAGGAACGGCATGTCCAGCATCCAGACGAAGTATTCGAGCTCCGCGAGGCCGAGCGGCTGGCGCGCGAGGAAGTGGTCGGCGCGGAAGCGGACCTGAGACAGGCGCAGGCCGAGATGCGCCGCGAGCTCGCGCGCGGCCGCCGCGTCTCCGGAAGCCTCCACGGTCTCTTCGACGATGTTCAGACAGTGGATGTCGGGGCGATGGCGACTCGCGATCGCCGCGATCGCGCACGAGTCCAGCCCGCCGCTGAGGAACACGCCCAAGGGGACGTCGCTCATCAACTGCATCCGGACCGCATCCTCCAACAGGTCGGCGTATCGCTCGCAGATCGCCGAAGCACGCCCGGGCACGTCGACCCGGGCGTCCTCGATGCGCCAGTAGGGCGTCGGTCCGGAACGACGTCCATCCTGGACCGTCATGTAGTGTCCGCCCGGCAGCGTGTCGACGTTCTCGACATAGGTCGGCAGACGCAACGCATAGCGCGGGTCGTGCATGCCGTCGCGAGGCCCGCCGAGATGGAAATCGTCCCACCCGGGTTCGGTCGAACACCCGGGGTGGGCCCGCAGCGCCTTGATCTCGGATGCGAACAGGAAGCCGTCCGGACCGTCCGAGAAGAACATCGGTTTGACGCCGAGATGATCGCGCGCCAACACCAGGCGGCGCTCGCGCACGTCCCAGATGCAGGCCGCGAAGATGCCGTTGAGCCTGGAAAATGCCTCGACCCCGAGTTCCTCGTAGAGATGCAGAACGATTTCGCAGTCCGAGCGCGTCCTGAAGCGATGCTCGCGCTTCAGTCCTTCGCGGAGTTCGCGGTGGTTGTAGATCTCGCCGTTGACGACGGCCAACAGAGTGCCGTCCGCGTTGCGGAAGGGTTGTCGCCCGTTGTCGACGTCGACGATCGAAAGCCGCCGGAACGCCAGCGAAAGGGCGTCGTCGCAATACAGGCTTTCGTCGTCCGGGCCGCGGCGGGCGAGCTGTCGGCCCATGCGCTGCAGGATCCCGATACGCTCGGGTTCCGCTCGCGTCGCGCCTTTGGCATCCAGAAAACCTGCGATTCCGCACATGACACTGTCACCGGGTAGAGGAACGGACCGGTCGCGCTCGACGGTCCGTGCAGGCAGGGCGATCGCGAAGCACGCCTCGCGGCATCAGGACGCTCCGACAGGATTCTGGTCCGACGTCCCGCGCCGGCAGACCGGAGGTCGCCCGCGGTCGAAGGTCATGCACAAATCGGCGCGGTCCAGAAAGCGCATGTCGTGGGTGATCGCGATGACGATCTTCCCGCTGCGCTTCAGCCAAGGCAGCAGTTCGTCGTAGAACCAGAGTTTGTGATCGGCGTCCTGTTCCGCGGCGAACTCGTCGAACAATACGATCGGACGGTTTTCCATCAACAGCAGCAGCAGGGCGACCCGGCGTCGCTCGCCGGTCGAGAAGTGCGCCGCCTGGTCCAGCAGGCTTTCCCGCGACAGGCCCAGGTGCGCAAGACGGGTCCGTTCGAACATCTCGGATGCGCTGTCGGTGACCCGGCGGTCGTAGTCGCTCCCGGCCAACGATCTGAACAGCGAGAAATCGCTGAACAGCGCCGCGACCCGCTCGCGGTAGAGATCGCGGTTGGCATCGTCGATTTCGACATCGTCGACGCGCAACGTTCCGCTGTGGGGCGTATACAGGCCGCAGAGCATCTTGCCCGCAGTGGTCTTGCCGCTGCCGTTGCCGCCGGCGATGAACAGGGATTCGCCCGCATGCAGGACGACATCGATCGGCCCGATGACCAGATCGGGTTCGCCGTCGCGCTCGTACGCGTAGGTGATCGCGCGCGCCTCCAGTCGCCGGATCGAGGACGACGCTTCGGCGGGCGCTGCGGGCTGCTTCTCCAGGTCGCGCTCCAGCAGGCCCGTCAGCTCCTGGATCCGGTTGAGGGCGAAGGTCGCCTGGGCGTTGGTCTGGAACCCCTGCATGACGGCGATCAGCGGCGTGAGCACGAAGAACATCAGCAGCGGCGCGGTGTGCCCCGTTTCCGCGCTGATGAGGCCGATCGAGGAACCGTAGATCAACAGCAGGGGGAGGCTGAAGATCCAGACGGTATGCAGTGAGCCGGAAAGACTGAAGATGAGCGCGGAGCGTTGTTGCAGGACGTTGATGCGCTGCTGATTCAGGGAGGCCGATTCGGTCATCTGCTCGCGCTGGCGCCTGCTCAGTTTGAGTTGTTTCAGGCCGTCGATGAGATCCCTGCCGATCCCTGCGGCGACTTCCCGCTGCTTGCCCAGCAGGGCGAGGATCCCGGATGCGTATCGCCAGCACAGCTGGTGCACGACGACGCTGAGGACGGTGGCGGCGACCACCAGCCCCAGCGCGATCGGCGACATCCAGCCGAGGTAGCCCAGCGCCACGGTCAGGAAGATGAAGTTGCGCAGAACGCCGATCAATCCCGGCATGGAAACGCCGACCTGGCCCACGTCCTCGCCGAGCGTGGTGAGGAGTCTTGGTGGCCCGATGTCCTCGAGCGTGCGCAGAGGCGTTCTGAAGATGGCCTTGAGCAGGGCCTGTCGCATGGTGAGCGTGCAGCCGCTGACCAGCCGGTTGACCGCGGAGGAGGACAGGACGCTGGTCGCGATGACCAGCAGCATGAACAGCGCGAAGCGCGGCCACAGTTGCGCGACGCTGGACGGGTCCCGCAACGCCGTGGATACGAGGAGGATCAGCCCGAGGTTGGTCACGGCGTTGACCGCATCGCTCAGGACGCACAGCAGGAACAAGGGGGCGGATTGCCGCCACATCAGAGCGACGATGCGCATCCGCGGCGCCTCTCAGCGTCCCGCCCGGAGCGATCGCGCGTACCGCCCGATCCTCCTGCGCTCCGGGACGCGGCATCGGCGCAGAGCGACGCGTTCGCGCATGGGAACGTCGTAGGCGGGGACTGCGTGGACGGCTCCGCTCACTGGCTGGCTCCTTCACCTTCGCGGTCCGGCCGCGTGGGGTCCTTTCCTCCGGGAGGAACCTCCGACTGGAGCGCTTCCCGGCGTGCGTGGCTCAATATACTCCAACTCGGGCGGCGACCGTTTCGCGACGAGCCGTCGTGCGGTGCGAGGGGGTTCGCGTGCCGAGCCGGCCGCATTCCGTCGCGGCGCGCCGGGCTCGATGCGCGCCCGGATCCCGCCGAGGAATCGGCCGTTCCGAGCGAACGCGATTCGCGGCCGCGACGATGGCTTGCAACCGTGCGGTCGAATGAATAAGCTCGGATGATCGGACGATGCGATCACCAGCGACCCCATGAAGGGGGGAGCGGGTCGCAGGCGGTGCGCGGCGCAGGACTCGCTTCGCGCCTTCGCAACTGCCTGCTCCCGCTTTGCTCGAGGCGCGACCTGCAATGACAAAGCGGCTCATGGTTTTCGCACTCGTGATCGCCGCAATCGCGGCGATCACCGTTTTCGCGTTCCGACCGGCGCCCGCCGAGCAGACGACCCGCGACTGGCCGACGATGCGGACCGCGTCGGGCACGCTCGAGGATTCGATCGTCGCCATCGGCACCATCAAGCCGGACGTCGGCGGCCAGGTGAAGGTCGGCTCCCAGGTCTCCGGGGTCGTGGAGCAGCTCAAGGTCAACGTCGGCGATTCGGTCGAAAAAGGCGATGTTCTCGCGGTCCTCGACACCACGGAAATGCGCGCGCGGATCGATGCGATCGAGGCCGAGCTGATCGCGGCGAGGGCCGAACAGGCGTACGCGCAGTCGCAGCTTTCGAGATACGAACGTCTGGACGACATCGGCATCGCGCGAAACCAGGTCGACGGCTTCCGTCGCGACGTCGACGTCAAGCGCTCCGTGGTGCGACGCATCGAGGCGCAGCTGAGGCAGGCGCGGATCGAGCTCGGCTACGCGACGATCACGGCGCCCATCTCCGGAACGATCGAGTCGGTCGGCACGTATCAGGGAGAAACCGTCGCCGCGAGCTTTTCGGCGCCGACTTTCGTGACCATCGTCGACCTGCAGCGACTGCAGATCGAGTGCTACATCGACGAAAGCAACATCGGGCGGATCCATGTCGGGCAACCGGTGGACTTCACCGTCGATGCCTATGCTTCCGAGCCGCAGAAGGGCGTCGTGCGCGCCATTCTGCCGAAAGCGCAGTTGCTGAACAGCGTCGTCAACTACATCGTCATCATCGAGATCCAGGACAAATCCGCGCTGCCGTTGCGGCCCGAAATGACCGCCCGAGTGAACGTTGTGCTGCAATCGAAAGCTGATATCATCGCCCTGCCCAGAAGCGCCCTGATCAGGGAAAACGGCGTCAGCTACGTTCTGGTGCGTCAAGGGAACGGCTGGGACAAGAGGAAGGTCCGTACAGGCGCGAGCACTTCACAGAAAATCGAAATCAGTTCCGGCCTCGAGGTCGGCGAGATCGTTCTCGTGGACGGACAGCGCTGGATTGCCGAAGCTGGAGGCGAAGGAGATGATTGACCTCAGGGACGTCAGCAAGACCTATCGCAAGAACGGAGAAGCGCCGGTCAGCGCGGTCGACCGTTTGTCGCTGACGATCGGCAAGGGCGAGTTCGTCGCGATCGTGGGACCGTCCGGATCGGGCAAGAGTACGCTGATGAACCTGATGGGCCTGCTCGACAGACCCGACTCGGGCGAGTACGTGCTCGACGGTCGTCCGGTCCACGGACTGTCGGACAACGAGCTGGCCGGCCTGCGCAACGGATTCATCGGTTTCGTTTTCCAGAGCTACCACCTCCTGCCGAAGACGACCGCGCTCGAGAACGTGCAGTTGCCGCTGTTGTACGCCAACAGGAAGGACTTCAGGAGCCTGGGCGAAGCCGCGCTCGCGGAGGTCGGTCTCTCCGACCGGATGAGCCACTACGCCAGCGAACTTTCCGGCGGACAGCAGCAGCGGGTCGCCATCGCGCGAGCGCTGGTGAACCAGCCGAAGATCCTGCTCGCCGACGAGCCCACGGGGAATCTGGACAAGGCCGCATCCGACGAGATCCTCGGCCTGTTCCGGAAACAGCACGCTCGCGGCACCACCATCGTCCTCGTGACCCACGACGCCGACGTCGCCGGACAGGCGGAGCGGGTCATCACCGTCAGCGGCGGCGCCATCGTGGGCGACGTCCGCGGCGAACCCGAAGCGGTGACCGCATGAACGCCGCGCTGCTGCTGCGCATGGCGGTCTCGCGCCTGCTGCGTTTTCGCCTGCAGACGATCCTGATGTCGGTCGGCATCGTGATCAGCGTCTGCGCCACGGTTCTCGTCGCGATCGCGCTGGTGAACACGCGAGACCGGTTCACCGTCTATTTCGGTCGGATCTATCCGACCGATTCGATCATGCTGGCCACGGAATCTGGCGACGCCAACTGGACCAACGACGGCGAACGCCTGACCATCAAGGACATCGAGACGATCCGCGCTTCGATCACGGAGATCGTCGACTGGGATCCGCTCGTGTTCGGCGGACAGCGCGTGGTCAAGATCGGCCCCAACGCCACCACGGCGCTGATCATCGGCAATTCCGAACGCGCCGAGCGGATCAGGGATCGAAGCGTCAGCGAGGGCGAGTACTTCACCGAGGCCGACGTTCGCACCCGCGCGCGCGTGGTGCTGCTCGGTTCGTCGATCGCCGCCGTCCTCTTCCCCGACGGGTCCCCGATCGGACAGCAGGTGTCCATCGACGGCATCTCGTTCACCGTGAAGGGCGTGCTCGACCGGATCGGGCTCGATCCGCACGGCAACGACCAGGACGACGTCATCCAGATTCCGTACACGACGCTGATGGAGCAGGTGATGAAGGTCGACGCCATCACCAGCGCCACCCTCGTGCTGTCCGATCCGGGTCGCATGAAGGATGTCGCGGAACGCGTGTCCGCCGTGCTCCACGAAATCCATCCCTACGACGCCGCGCACGGCGAAAGTTTCCATATCGTCACGCCGGTCGACATCCAGCAGCGCCTCGACGAGTCCTTCTCGACGATCAAGCGCTTCGTCGCGTTGGCTTCGGCGATCGGATTCGCCCTTTCCGGCATCGTGATCGCGATGGTGATGGTGATGAGCGTGAAGTCGCGGACGTCGGAGATCGGCCTGCGCAAGGCGCTCGGCGCTCGCGCTCGGGACGTGCATTGGCAACTGACCATCGAGGCCGTGGTCGTGGTGGCGGCGGCATCGCTGTTCGGCCTGCTGCTCGCCAAGGCGATCATCGTCGCCAGCGCGCCCTATCTCGCCGAGCGTTTCGGTCTTGTGATGAGCAGGGCGCCGTTCCCGATTCTCGCGGCGACGATCCTCGCCGCGGTGGTCACCGCCGTCCTCAGTGCGCTGCTCGTCGCGCGCCGCGCCGCCAAACTGGATCCGGTGGTCGCGCTCCGGCAGCAGTGAGCGAGGACGCGCATTCCGGCCAGGAGAAACGTCACGGAATGACTTCATCGGCATTCATCGACAGGTTGCGGCTCCAGGCGACGATCCTGTTCGTCGCCTTGCGCGTGTCCGGGCTGCGATCGTTCCTCGCGATCCTGGCGGTCGCGATGGGGAGCGCTTCGCTGATGACGATGATGGCCTCGAGCGCAGGGACTCAGCGTCGCCTGCAGGCGCTGAGCGAAGTGGTGGGCCGGAACATGTTCATGGTGCAGGCCGGAAGGTCGGCGATCGGCCGTTCGGGTCCGGCGATCCAGGCGCGACTGACCCTCCGCGATGCCGAAGCCATCGCCAGGGATGTTGCGGAAGTCGCGCGCGTGCTTCCGGTGCTGCAGCGGAACAACGTCGTGGTGAGGTCGGGTGCGAACAGCTTCCCCACGACGGTGCTCGGCGTGACCGAAGCCTATTTCGACGCCAGGCAGTGGCACCTCGGCGAAGGGCGGCTGATCGACGAGATCGACGACGGACGGATGGAGCGCGTGGTGGTGGTCGGTGCGGGCGTATCCCGGTCGTTGCGGGCCGGCGATTCGATGGTCGGCGACACCCTGGTCATCGCCGGCGTGCCGTTCGAAGTGGTGGGAGAGCTTCGCGAAAAGGGGCTGGGCCTCGACGGCAAGAGCGAGGACACGAACGTCTTCGTTCCCTTGAGAACCTCGATCAGGCGTCTGTATCACGCGCAGGGTATGTCGCATTTCCTGGTCCAGGCGCGCGAGTGGGAGAGCATGGCCGCAGCGCAGCGTTCGGTCGCGGCGGTGCTGCGCAAGTCGCCCGAGCTGACCGCGAACGGCCAGGACAATTTCGAAATCCTGGAGCTCGTCAGACAAAACGAAGCCACCCGGGTGAGCAACGTGCTCATCCAGAAGATCGCGCAGTTCCTGGCGGCTACATTGCTCGTCCTCGGCGGCGTCGGGATCTTCGCCGTCACTTACTTCAACGTGATGCAACGACGCGCCGAGATCGGCCTGCGTCGCGCATTGGGCGCGCGCAAGCGCGACATCGTGATCCTCATCGCGACGGAGGCCTGCCTGCTCAGCCTGATGGGCGGCTGCGCCGGCGTCCTGATCGGCGGAGCGGCCATCTTCGCGCTGGCGCGATGGTCCGACTGGGCGGTGAGCGTGGCGCCCGGCGTGGTGGCGACTCCGTTGCTGGTCGCGATCGCGATCGGATTCGCCTTCGGGGTGCTTCCCGCCTTGCGCGCATCGCGGCTGGCGCCCGTCGATGCGCTTCGCGCGAACGACGCCTGACGGCAGGGACGACCGCAATGGGCGCGTACCGGATACCGCGATGGATCAGCCGCTACTGGAAAGACCCGCCCTCGAACGATCGCGGATCGGAGCCGGTCGGTCAGGCGCCGCCCGAACCGATCGCGGTCGTCGGAATGAGCGCCGCGCTGCCGATGGCCGTGGACCTCGATGCGTTCTGGGACAACCTGCTCGCAGGTCGGGACTGCATCGCCGGCGTGCCGTCGGACCGGCAGGACTGGGCGTCGCTGGCCGACGATCCCGTCGGCGACGAGGTCGGAATGCGGTCGGGCGGCTTCATCGAAGGCGTCGAGCAATTCGATTCGCTCTTCTTCAACATTTCCCCGCGCGAGGCGGCGCTGATGGATCCGCATCAGCGACTGCTGATGATGCATGCATGGCGCACGATCGAGGACGCCGGCTATGCGCCGCGCTCGCTCGCAGGGACCGATACCGGCGTTTTCGTGGGGATCATGGTCCATGACTACGTCCGCATGGTCGCCCGCGCGGACCGTCCGGCGGAGGGATACACGTCCACCGGCATGCTGTCGTCGATCACGGCGAACCGGATCAGTCATTTCCTCGACCTGCGAGGTCCCAACGAGGCGATCGATACCGCTTGTTCGAGTTCGCTGGTCGCCTTGCACCGCGCGGTGCGCGCCATCCAGGGCGGCGAGTGCGAACTCGCACTGGCCGGCGGCGCACACCTGCTGCTGACCCCCTACCTGCACGCCAGTTTCGGTCGCGCGGGCATGCTCAGCAAGGACGGGCGTTGCAAGACGTTCTCCAGCGAGGCCAACGGTTATGTGCGCAGCGAAGGCGTCGGCCTGGTATTGCTGAAGAGACTCTCCGCCGCCGAGCGCGATCGCGACCACATCCACTGCGTGATCCGGTCGACGGTCGAGAACCATGGCGGCGCGGCCCGTTCGCTCACGGCGCCGAATCCGCGCGCGCAGGCCGATCTGGTCTATCGCGCGTATGCCTCGATCGATGCGCATCCGTCGACGATCGGTTACATCGAGTGCCATGGCACCGGCACGCCGCTGGGCGATCCCATCGAGGTGGAGGCCTTGAAGTCGGCCTTCGACCGGCTGCACGAACGGCACGGCACGACATCGGGGACGGCGTACTGCGGTCTCGGTTCCGTGAAGGGAAACATCGGCCACCTCGAAATCGCCGCCGGTATCGCGGGGCTGATGAAGGTCGTGCTGCAGTTGCGGCACGGAACGCTGGTGCCGAGCCTGCACAGCCGACCACGCAATCCCTACGTCGTCACCGACGACACCCCGTTCTACATCGTGGAAGAAGCGCGTCCCTGGCCGCGTCCCTCCTTGCCGGACGGCGAGGCGCCGCGACGCGCCGGCGTGAGTTCCTTCGGGTTCGGTGGCGTCAATGCGCACGTGGTGGTCGAGGAGCACATGCCGTCGCCGCGGCCGCTTACGGGGGCGATGGCCTTTCCGATCCTCCTGTCCGCCCGGACCGCGACCGCTCTGCAGCGACAGGTCGCCGCCCTGCTCGGGCACGTCGAAAAGCGATCGGACGACGCGGTCGAACTGCTCGATGCCAGCTGGACGCTGGCCTGCGGTCGCGAAGCGATGTCCCATCGCTTGGGATTCGTCGTCGATTCCAGGCGGACGCTGATCGAACGCCTGACGGCGATCCGGAACGGCGATGCGGTGGCATCGGTCTCGCACGGCCACGTCGATACGCATCGTCCGCCGGATGCCGCGGATGCGCCTTCGGCGGCTTCGCTCGCGCAGATCCTGCATTCGCAGGTCGCGGCCGAGGAGGCGGTGGCGTGCTGGGTCCGCGGCGGATGGGTCGATTGGCCCGCGGCGTTCGCGGCGGAGGCGCCGCATCGTTGCAGCCTGCCCGGCTACGTCTTCGACATGTTGCGCTTCCCGTTGCCGCATCCCGTGCGGCAGGCGCCGTCGGTGCATCGTCAAGGGTCGTCGTTGCGCCTGGCGGAAGCGCAGGTCGTCTCCAGGCGGATCGATGCCGCGTTCGACGGCGACGAGCGCTTCCTCATGGATCATCGGATCGACGGCGTGCGCCTGCTGCCGGCGGTCATGTCGCTGGAACTGGCGCGCGCGGCCCACGACGCCATCGCCCTGCGCGGCGATGCAGGACGGAGCGATCGCGCCAACGATGCGTTGCGTTTCGAGGATGTGCGCTGGCGTGCGCCGTTCGCGGCCGCCGGCCCGGCCACCCTGTCGGTCTGGCTGCATGCTCAGGATACCGATGGCGTCCGGTTCGAGATCGGTCTCCCTGCCGCGGCTCCCGTACCGGATGCGGCCTGCGTGACCGGTCGACTCCGGAGATGGGCGGACTGCGAACGCCCGCGTGTGGCGCTGGAGGAGGTTCGGGCTCGCTGTCGTCGCGCCAGCCATGCCGCGGAGGCCTGCTACGACGCCTTCGCCCGGATCGGCTTCGCCTATGGCGACACGCATCGCACGATCCGCGAACTGCGGGTCGGCGACGGCGAATTGATCGCGGAGCTCGCGCTGCCCGCCGGATCCGCGGATCGCGAGCGAGAGTTCGTGCTCGATCCGGCGATCCTCGACGGTGCCCTGCAGGCCGTCGTCGGCTTCCACATGGACGCGGAGACCGCTTGGCGTCTGACCTCGACGTCGAGGCCGGCCGCCTGCGCGCGCGTGGACGTCTTCCATGCCAGTCCGGATCGTGGCTGGGCGATCGCGCGTCTGCACGAGCAGGCCACGGACGATGCGGGCGGCGCGCGGCGCTTCGATATCGACCTCTGCGATCGCGACGGGGCGCTGTGCGTCCGCTTCGTCGGACTGACGATCGCCGGCGCGGCGGGCGCCGCTTCGCGCACCATCGTCGATGAGGACGGCACGGCACGCGAGTTGTTCGTCGCGCCGGCATGGATTCCGGTCGACGTCGTCGATCGGCCCGATGCCTCCGAGGGCGGGATTCTGGTCGCCGGCGGTACGGAGCGGACACGATCCGCGTTTGCAGCGTTCGCAGGCGCCGTGCGGTTCCTGCCGCCTTCCTGCGAGACCGACGAGGAGTCCCTGCGCGGCGCGCTGGAGGGGCAGGACGCTGTTTCACGCATCGTCTGGCTGGTCGATTCCGACGCGCCATCCGCGCTCGACGACGACGGAATTCTCGAGGCGCAATCGCGAGGCGTGTTCCGTTGCCTGACGTTGGCACGGGGGTTGCTCGCCGCGGGATACGGCGATCGGCCGCTCGACTGGCTGGTCGTGACCCGCGATTCGCTCGATGTTTCCGGACGCGGTCGGGCCAGTCCTGTCCACGCCGGTTTGCAGGGCATGATCGGCGCCATCGCCCGCGAACATCCGCACTGGCGTCCGCGTCTGCTCGATATTCCCGGGAATGCGCCGTTGCCGCTCGACGCGTTGTTGCGCGCGGATTTCGCGCCCGGTCCCGTGCTGGCGTATCGCAACCGCCGTTGGCGCGTGCGCCGTCTTTGTCCGGTGGATCCCCCGCCGTCCGCCGGCTTCGCGATCGCTCCCGGTTCCGTGTGCCTGATCGTCGGTGGCGCCGGCGGCCTCGGTCGCGTCTTCAGCGAGGCCCTGTTGAGACATGTGCCGGATCTGCAACTCGTGTGGATGGGGCGGCGGCCGCGCGCATCCGTACAGTCGGCGCTCGACGATCTCGCTCTCCTCGGTCGGCCCGTGCATTACATCCAGGGCGATGCCGCGGATTCCGGTCGGTTGGCGGAAGTGCGTCTGGAAATCGAGACGCGCTTCGGCAGGGTCGACGGCCTGATCCATGCCGCGATGGTGCTCGCGGACCGTTCCATCGAACGACTTTCCGATCTCGAACTGCGGGCTGCGCTCTCGCCGAAGGTCGATGCCTGCGTGCGACTCGCGCAGGCCTTCGATCCGGACCGTCTCGCCTTCGCGCTCTTCTTCTCCAGCATCAATGCCTTCGCGACGCTCGCGGGGCAGGGCAACTACGCGGCGGCGAGCTGCTTCGAGGACGCGTTCGCGCTCGCCTGGGGCGAAGGCGCGCGCGGCCGCATCCGCATCGTCAACTGGGGCTATTGGGGCGAGGTCGGTGCGGTCGCGACGGACTTCCACCGGATGCGCATGACACGCGCCGGGTTCGCCTCGATCCGTGCGCCGGAGGCGGTGTCCGCCGCCCTCCGCATACTGAGCGCGCCGCTCCGGCAATACGGCTATCTGCGGGTATGCGCCGATGTCGATCTCGAGGCGATCGGCATCGATCCCGCGTTTCGCCTCGACGTGTCCGATGCGACGTTTCCGCACGACGGCGCGGATCGGCGCGAGTCGATGCCCGCGGAGATTCCGTCGCGAGAGATCGAGGCCATGATCGCCGACGGCCGTTCGCTCGATCTTGCGATCGTCGAGGCGCTGTACGCGCAGTTGTCGGCGCTGTGCCCGTTCGATCCGCCGCGGACGCGGGAGGCGGCGACCATGGCGGCGGGGATCGTCGAGGCATATCGACCATGGTTCCGACGTTCCGTCGACGAGCTCGTCGACCATGGCTATCTCGAGGAAACGAACGGACTGCTGCGACCCGGACCCGAAGCGCGAGGCGGGCTCGCGGTTTCGGCCGCTGCGATCCGCGATCGTCTCCCCGCGGCCGCGGGCAATCCCGCGCTGCGCGACTATGTCGGCGCGATGCTCGAAGCGCTGCCCGGGATCGTCGCCGGACGGCTGTCCGCCGTCGATGTCGCATTTTCCGAACCGACGTCGACTTGGGCGGCGGACAGCTATTTCAACGACCCTGCGGTGCGGCACGGCAGCGTCGTCGTCGCGGACCTCGTTGCGGAAGAGGTCGCGCGTCGCGCGCACGCACGCCCAGGCGCGCGCGTGCGCCTGCTCGAGGTCGGCGCCGGGCGCGGCGCCACCACCCGCCATGTCGTGCGAGCGCTCGTTCCGCATGCGGAAGCGATCGCCGAATACACTTTCACGGACATCTCCGCCGCCTTCATCGGAAACGATCGCAGGGTCGCGCTGGATTTCCCGGCGTATGTCGCCTACCGGACCTTCGACGTCGAGCGCGATCCCGCCGCCCAGGGCCTGGACCTCGGCGCGTACGACATCGTGATCGCGGCGAACGTGCTGCACGCGACGGAGGATCTCGAACGGACCCTGCGTCACTGCAAGGCGCTGTTGGCGCGCGGAGGCATCCTGTTGTTGCAGGAACTGACCGGAAATCCGCTCTATGCCCATGTCACCTACGGACTGCTGGAGGGGTGGTGGCGGTTCGCGGATTCCTGGCTGCGCGTGACCGGCGGTCCCGCCGCGTCTCCCGAGGCATGGGCCGAGTTGCTTGCGCTGTGCGGCTTTCGCGAGGTCCGCTTTCCCGCGCCTTCGATCCATCCGTTGTGGCACCAGGTCGTCTATGCGGAAAGCGACGGCGTCGGGTTGCGGCCGGTGTCGGGGCATGCTTCGACGCTGCCGGCTCCGGACAGGGTCGCCCACGGAACCGCCGGCGAAGAGGCCGCGGGACCGCCGGTTCCCGGGCCCGAGGCAGCGGACAGCGACGGCCCGGCGCTGCGCATGGACGCGATCCTGTCGCAGCTGAAGACGGTGGCGTCGGAAGTCCTCGGCGTGGAGGAATCGGTCTTCGACGACGCCTCGCAGCCATTCGCCGAGACCTTGCTGGCCGAGTACGGAATGGATTCGCTGTCGTCGATCAATCTACGCAACGCACTGCGGTCCCGTTACGGGATCGACGTGCCGACCCAGCAACTGCTGGGCGAGAAGACCTCGGTGATCGCCGACGCGATCTACAACCAGTTGCTCATGCAGCGGCTCGTGTCGCGGGACGCTCCCGCCGACGACGCGCCTTCCGAAACCTTCGTTTTTTGACGCGCGGCGCCACGACATGCACCCCACCATCGATCCATCGTCGCTGTACGGAGAAAGGCTGGATGCCGACCTCGATGGCATCCGACTGCTGGTCGACCACGCGGTTCGGCGCATGTTCTGCGGCATGCCGGAGACGAATGGCGCGCCGTCCGTCGAGGCCTTTCTGGGTGCGCCGATCGGACACGAGGACGCGGTCGATCCGGTCGTCGCAACCCGGCGCAACGTGCGCAAGGCACTGCTCGGATATCTCGTCGATACCGGTCGCGTGGCGATCGACGACGAGGCGCGCATGCATCGCGTCCAAGGACTGGCCGTCTCTCCGGAAGAAGGGGCGCAGGCGGACAGACTGGCATCCTCTCGTCCGCCCTTCGCGGCGGTGCGCGAATTGCTCGGCGTGTTCGAGCGCCGGGCGACGGAGCTCTCGCAGGGAGTCGACGGCATCGTCGTGCTGCGCACCGAGTTGGGGTTCGAGCGGATGCAGGCGTTGTGGGAACGCCTGACCCTGGAATTGCCGCAGCGATTCGTGGAGCGCAGCCTCGCCGCGGAACTGCTGCTCGATCGGCTCCGCAAGCAGCCGGCCGGCGCGACGGTGCTCGAATGCGGCGCGGGCATCGGCTCGGTGCTGCGCCGCGCGCTGGAACTGGAGGGGTTTCCGGATGCGATCTCCGCGCTGCGTCGCTACGTCTACACCGATATCAATCCGTTCCTGGTCGAATGGAGTCGCGAGTGGTTCCGGCGCAATGCGCCCGCGGCGCTGTTCGAGCGGATGGAATTCCGAACGCTGGATCTGGACGCCATCGGCGCGGCGGGTCTCTCCCAGGGCGGCTTCGATCTCGCGATTCTCGACGACGTCGCGCACGATGTCGTCGACCTGCGCGCAGCCCTCCTGGGGCTCGGCCGCCTGCTGTCTCCCGGCGGCTGGCTGGTCATGACCGAGAATTTCCGCCAGCGACCACGCGATTTCATGTGCGTGGAGCTTTTTCCGATGACCTTTCACGGCTACAACCGCGCGCGTCTGCAACCCGGCGTCAGGGAAAGCTCGGGTTTCATGACGCTGGCCGATTGGCGGGCATCGCTCGCCGAGGCGGGATTCGGCGATCCGCACGTGTTCCCCGATCCGCAGTACCACCCGCGCTGGCCGATGGGGGCCCTCGTGGCCGTCCGTTGACCACAGGAATTTCGCGCGCGGGACGGGCGCGCGACGGAGGGAACGATGAGCGAGTTGACGAGGCTGCTGGAGGAATTGTCGTCGCTGGGCATCGGCGTTCGCGTCGAGGACGACAAACTCCGCCTGGACGCGCCGAAGGGCGCGCTCACCGAGGATCTCCGGCGGCGGTTGGTCGTGCACAGGGATGCGCTCATGGCCGACATTCTCGCGATGAGCGCTTCGACGGGCGATGCCGCCGCCGCAGAGGTCGCGCGGGCCGATCCCGACGGCGACCTGCAGCCGTTCGCACTGTCGGATCTGCAACTCGGTTTCTACCTGGCCGACGATCCGTACATGGAGTACCACGTCCGCCCGCATGCCTACTCCGAGACCGATCACGACGATCTGGACGTCGATGCCTTCACCGACGCCTGGAACGCCGCGTTGCGCCGCCACCGTCGCGAGCTGTGCATCGTCAACGAGGCGATCGAACTCCAGCTGTTGCCTCGATTCGAACCGGTCTCGTTCCCGGTGTGCGATCTGTCGGACGCGCCTCCCGCACGGGTCGAAGCGTATCTCGCCCGTGTTCGCGCCGAAATGGCGCGCAGCGAGTTGCCCCTCGATCGCTGGCCCTGGTTCGACCTGCGCATCACCACATGGCGGGACGCGGGCAAGCGCAGATCGCGGATCCACTACAACCACAACAATTTCTTCATCGACGGATTCGGGACGTCGAAACTGCTGGAGGAGATCGACGGCTATTACAGCGGTCGGCGCGCGGTCGGCGCGCCGTTGACCTTGTCCTACCGCGATGCCGTGCTGGCCCTGGAGCGCCTGGGGCAGTCCCCGGAAGGCGACGTCGCACGGGCCTACTGGTTCGACCGACTGCCGTCGCTGCCCGCACCGCCGGCGCTTCCGCTCGTCGATGCGGCGAATCGTCGCCGCCGCTCGCACCTCGAACGCCGGGCGCTGGTGCTCGACGCTCCACAGTGGAGCGCCTTCAAGGACACCGCCGCGTCCTTCGGTCTGACGCCGTCCAATGCCATGATCGCCGCCTACGCCTGCGTACTGGCGGAATGGAGCAATAGCGACCATTTCGTCCTGAGCCAGATGGTGACGCGGCGATTCCCCGATGTGCATCCCGATCTGCCCGAGATGCTGGGCAATTTCGCCTCGCTCTATCCGCTGGAGATCCGGCTGGACGCCGCGGCGGATTTCGTCGAGAACGCGCGGCGCATCCAGCATCAGGTCCTGCTCGATCTGCGGCATCTGCAGATCGGCGGAATGCAGGTGCTCCAGGCGCTCAACCGGAGCCGAGGCTCGTTCGGCAGCGCGCCGAGTCCGTTCGTGGTCGGCAGCGGCCTGGCGATACGCCACTATCGAAAGCCCGCGTTCCAGGTGCTCGAGACGTCGCAGACGGTTCTCGACCACCAGTTCTTCGAGCTTGCGGACGGCGGCCTCTACGCCGTCTGGGATTTGATCGAAGACTGTTTCCCTGCAGGGCTCATCGACGAAATGTGGGCCGCATTCGATGCGCTGCTGCGCCATCTCGCGGCCGAACCGGGCGGGTGGCGAAGACCGGTGGATTTCAGCGGCGCGATCGCGCCCATGGCCACCGCATCGCAGGGTGTCGGTTCGGCGACGGACGATGCGTTCTGGCGGCCCGACGCCCGTCTCCACGACGCGCTCGGCATGCAGGCGGCGAAGCGCGGGGAGGCCGTCGCGGTCGTCGATGCCCGGGGCGCGCTCGACTATGCGGGACTCGACGCCGGTAGCGCGGCCTGCGCCGCGCGCCTGCGTAAGCGCTGGCTCGGCCCTGGCGACCGGGTGGCGATCATGATGGATCGTGGCCGGTCGCTCGCGGTCGCGGCCTTCGGCGTGCTGCGCGCGGGTGCGGCCTATGTGCCGATCGATCCGGCGCTGCCGGCGGAGCGGGTACGATTCCTGCTGGAGGACTGCGGCGCCAAGGCGGTGCTGGTCGAGGATGCGCAACGTGTCGAGACGGCATTGCCCTCCGGCGTCGCGGCGTTGTCCGTCGGCCCCATGACCGAAGGGCGGTTGCGCGCGACGGATCCGCTCGAAGCCAATTCACCGCATGGCGACGACGATGCGCCGCAGGTACGCGGAGACGACCTCGCGTACGTGATCTACACCTCCGGGACCACCGGGCGTCCGAAAGGCGTGATGATCGAACATGCCGCGGCGATGAACACGATCGACGACGTGAACCGCCGTTTCTCGATCGCGGAAACGGACCGCGTGTTCGGCGTTTCCTCGTTCGGCTTCGATCTGTCGGTCTACGATCTGTTCGGTGCCGTCGCGGCCGGCGCCACCCTGGTGTATCCCGATCCCGGGGCGACCCTCGATCCGCATCACTGGCTCGATTTGCTCCTGCGCGAACGGGTCACCGTCTGGAACTCGGTGCCGGCGCTCATGAGCCTGCTGGTGGAGGTCGCCGAAAAGCGCGGCGCGCGTTTGCCCGAACTTCGCCTGGTGCTCCTCAGCGGCGACAAGATTCCGCTGGACCTGCCCGATGCCGTCCGTGCGATCGCGCCTTCCGCCCGCATCGTGAGTCTCGGCGGCGCCACCGAGGCGTCGATCTGGTCGATCCAGTATCCGATCGCGACCGTCGACCCGACCTGGCCCACGATTCCCTACGGCTACCCGATGCAGGGGCAGCCCTGGCAGGTGATCGGTCGCCATGGCCGGCCCTGCCCGCGCTGGGTTCGCGGCGAGCTTTGCATCGGCGGACGCGGTCTCGCGCGCGGCTACTTCGACGATCCGGAGAAGACCGCGCGGAGTTTCTTCGTCGATCCGCGCACCGGCGCGCGCTGGTATCGCACCGGCGACCTCGGGCGTCGGCTCGGCGACGACTGTCTGCAGTGGATGGGGCGTGCGGATTTCCAGATCAAGCTGCAGGGGCACCGCATCGAGCCCGGCGAGATCGAGGCCGCGCTCCAGGCCCACCCTGCGATCGCCGACGCGGTCGTCGCTCCGGGACTGGCCGCGAATGGGCGCCAGGTGCTCGTCGCGCATATCGCCTGCCGCGACGGGGAACGCGTCGTCGCGGCCGAACTCGAGGCGTTCCTGAGGGGAACGCTGCCCGCCTACATGGTCCCCGCGCTGTGGCGCGTCCTGCCGCGCCTGCCGGTGACCGCGAACGGCAAGATCGATCGCGACGCGCTCGCGCGCGCGCCCGTCGCCCTTGAGGCGCAGTCCGCCGCGCCCCGCCACGAGCCGCCGGCCGACGCCGACGAAGCGCGGATCCGCGATATCTGGCAGCGCGTGCTTCGACTCGATGCCCTCGGCGTGACCGACGACTTTTTCGAGATCGGAGGCCAGTCCTTCGACGCGATCCGGATTTTCGCGGCGATCAGGCAGGCGTACGGCCAGACGTACACGCTCAGCGATTTCTGGACGACGCGCACCGTCCGCGCGCTCGCGACACGGGTGAAGCGGGGGGAATCGGGGGTCGCGCAGGCGTCGGGCGCGGTCCGCATCAACGACGCCCGAAAGGGTCTTCCGTTGTTCATGGTGCATCCCGCCGGTGGATCGGTGATGGCCTATTCGACATTGGGACGTCGTCTGGATCGGCCGTTGTACGGGCTGCAGATCACCGCCGACCCGGGTCTGGCGCCGTTGCGCACCGATCTGACGACGCTCGCCCGCCATCATGTGGACCGACTGCGCGCCGTCCAGCCGGAAGGCCCCTATGCGCTCGGCGGCTGGTCCACCGGGGCGATGCTGGCGTTCGAGATCGCGGCGCAGTTGGAAGCCGCCGGGGAGGTTGTGCGCACCGTCGTCCTGCTCGACGGTCCGGCGCCCTGGCTTCGCCCCGAGCTTGCGGACGACGAACTGCTCGTCTGGTTCCTCCAGGACCTGGGTCTGGGATTGCCGGTCGAGCGCCTTGCCGGCGCATCCCTGGACGGCGGAGATCCCGACGCACGGCTGCGCGGGGCGCTTGCGACGCTGGGGATGAGCGACGACGACGGCGCGCTCGCGCCGGCCCATGCGATCTTCCGCGATCTGGTCGCCGCAGGCGCGCGCTACGTCCCGGGCACCGTGAAGGCCGATCTGGTCGTCGTGCGCGTGGAGCGCGACGTGGTGGCGGAATTCTCCGGACATCCGGCGTACGATCGACCCGACTGGGGATGGTCGGCGCACGCATCCGGAAGGATCGTCTGCGAACGGGTCCCCGGGACGCACTACACACTGTTCGAAGAGGCCGTCATTCCACGGTATCTGGCGCTCGTCGCGGACGCCTAGGACCGGACCACGACGAACGTACGGCGACATGTGCACCACAAGGAACCGAAGGCGCGACGCGCCCGGGCAGACAGAGGGTCAGTGCGATGCAGAAACTCCTGGCGATACTCGCCGAGAAACAGGTCCGGATCGAGCTCCGCGACGGTCGGCTGCACGTGCATGCCGCGCCCGGCGCGATCACGCAGGAGCTGCAGCAGGCGCTCGGCGAGCACAAGGATGCCCTGATCCGGTATCTGGAAAACCGCTCGGCGCCGATCGTCGACGAGGCCTATCCGGTCGTCGTTCCGGATCCCGCGCGGGCGCACGAGCCGTTTCCGCTGAATCCCGTGCAGTACGCGTACTGGTTCGGACGCAACGACAACCTCGCGCTCGGCGGCACCTCGACGCACGTCTACATGGAGTTCGCGTGCGGCGACGTCGATCCGGCGCGGCTGTGCGACGCTTTCCGCAAGGTGATCGACCGCCACGGCATGCTCCGTGCGGTCGTCGACGCCGACGGAAGACAGCGGGTCCTGCAGGAAGTCCCGCCCTACGACATCGTCGTTCACGACCTTTCCGGACTCGATGAAGCCGCGGCGACCGATGCCTTCGCGGAAATTCGCAGGGCGCTGTCGGAAGACGTCATTCCCTGCGAGCGATGGCCGCTCTACGTCATCCGCCTGGTGAACCTTCCCGGCGGCGACCGACGCCTGTGCATGGGGTGGGATTTCCTCACCGTCGATGCGTGGAGCATGATGATCATCCTGCGCGAATGGGCGCGGTTCCACGCCGATCCGACGTTTCGGCCGGAGCCGCTCGCCTTGGGATTCCGCGATTACGTACTGGCCGAAATCGAGTACCGCGAAGGGCCCTCGCATGAACGCGCGAGACGCTACTGGATGGCCCGCATCGATGCGCTGCCGGGGCCGCCGCAGTTGCCGCCGTCGAAGCGTCCGCCCGGCCGTCGCGATGCCCTGCGTCGTCGCTCGATCCGGATGCGGGAAGAGCAATGGGCGGCGCTGCGGGCGCGTTCGCGCGCGTTCGGCATCACGCCGTCGAACCTGCTGCTGACCGCGTTTTCCGAAGTGCTCGGGCACTGGAGCGCGGCCCCCAGGTTCTGCGTCAACCTGACCCTCTTCAACCGCTTGCCCATGCATCCCGAGGTCTCCGCCATCGTCGGCGACTTCACCACCCTGATGCTCGTCGAGATCGACGCATCGGAGGGCGGCGCCTTCCGCGAGCGCGCGGCGCGGGTGCAGGCGCAGTGCCTGCGGGACATGGAGCACCGCCAGTTCGGTGCGGTCGAAGTGATCCGTGAGATCAATCGAAGCCGCGGCGCCACGCTCGAAGCCTCCTTCCCGATCGTCTTCACCAGCACGCTGATGCTGGATGGCAGCCGCGGCGAAAGCAGCGACGCCTTCGCCGCGTTCGGGCCCATGGTCTACGGCATCTCGCAGACGCCCCAGGTATCGCTCGACTGCCAGATCTTCGAGATCGGCGGGGAGTTGCTCGTCAACTGGGATGCCGCCGATGCGCTGTTCCAGCCCGGAGTGATCGAAGACATGTTCGAGGCGTTCGCGCGCCTGCTCGCCGCGCTCGCCGCGGAGCCGGTGATCTGGGAGCGCGAGGCGGTCGTCGCCCTGCCGGCCGAGCAACTGGCGCGACGCGCGCAGGCCAACGCGACCCATGCGTCGACCCCGGCGATCTGTCTGCACACACCGTTCGTCGAGAACGCCCTGCGCGATCCCCGCCGCATCGCGGTCGAATGCGGCGCCCGCTCGCTGAGTTATGGGTCGCTGCTGGCCAACGCCGCATCGCTGTCGGCGCGGCTCGTCGTCGCCGGTGCGGAGCCCGGTCGGTTGGTGGCGATCTGCGGCGATCGCGGACCGGAGCAGATCGTGGCGGTGATGGCGGTACTGCTCTCGGGCGCCGCGTATCTGCCGGTCGACGCGCGTTGGCCCGCCTTGCGCCGCCGGGAGATCCTGATCGAAGGCGCTGCCGGAATCGTGCTCGCGCTGCCCGGATTTCCCGGCGAGGATGCGCTGCCCGAAGGCGTGATGCGCATCGACGTCGAGATCGATACGCACCTCCCGTCTCCGGTGGCCGCGCCGACGCCGCGCCAAGCGCCCACGGACCTGGCCTACGTCATCTTCACGTCGGGATCGACCGGCCAACCCAAGGGCGTGATGATCGCGCACGACGCTGCGGTCAACACGGTGTTCCACATCAACCGCCTGCATGCCGTCGACGATCGGGACAAGGTCCTCGCCGTCTCCGATCTCGGTTTCGATCTTTCCGTCTACGATATTTTCGGGACGCTCGCGGCCGGGGCAGCGATCGTCATTCCGGAAGCAGCGCTCGGACGCGATGCCGGCCACTGGCACACGCTCATCCGACGCGCATCGGTGACCGTGTGGAATTCCGCGCCGCAGCTGATGAACATGCTCGTCGACTACGCCCATTCCGTCGCGGACGGCGCGATGCCGTCGTTGCGGTTGACGTTGCTCAGCGGCGACTGGATTCCGGTGACCCTGCCCGATCGGTTGCGTGCGGTCGCCGACGGCGTCGCCGTCGTCAGTCTCGGCGGCGCGACCGAGTGCGCGATCTGGTCGATCCGGTTTCCGATCGACGCGGTGGATCCGGAGTGGGCGAGCATTCCGTACGGCCGACCGTTGCCCAACCAGAGTTTCCACGTCCTCGATGCCGCGTTGCGTCCCCTGCCCGACTGGGTGGTCGGCGATCTCTACATCGGCGGCGCCGGACTGGCCCGTGGCTACTGGCGCGATCAGGAGAAGACGGACCGAAGCTTCATCGTCGATCCGGCCACCGGCGAACGCCTCTATCGTACCGGCGACAAGGGGCGATATCGCGACGATGGCGTGATCGAATTCCTCGGTCGCGAAGACATGCAGGTGAAGATCCGCGGTTACCGGGTCGAACTCGGCGAGATTTCCGCGATCCTCGCATCGCACGCCGACGTGCGCGAAGCCGCCGTGAGACGGGTTGCCGACGATCATGGCAGCCGGCTCGTCGGTTATGTCGTCCCCGAGCGTGCGGGCGGCGCGGACGAGGCGGCGTTGCGCGATTTTCTGGCCGAACGCTTGCCGGAATACATGGTCCCCGCGCGGATCCTCGCGCTCGACGGCCTGCCCCTGAGCGCGAACGGCAAGCTCGCGCTGGACCGCCTGCCGGTACCGCAGGACGACATCGGCCCGGAACGGACGTCGATCGTCTTGCCGCGCTCCGAGACCGAGCGCCGGGTCTGGAGCGTCTGGTGCCGGGTGCTCGGCAACGAGCTGGTGCACGTTCGCGAGAATTTCTTCGAGGCAGGCGGAGACTCGCTGCGGCTGATGGAGGTGATGAACGAGTTGAACGCGGGTTTCGATCGGCCGCTGTCGATCAACGAACTGCTGCAATACCCCACGATCGAGGCGTTGGCCGAGTACCTTGATGGCGCGATCGCGGCACAGGCCGTCGTGGCGCGAAGCGAGCCGGCGCCGGTCGCGGATGGCGTCCCGCACGGCGACGATGTCGCGATCATCGGGATGGCCGGCAGATTTCCGGATGCGGAATCCGTGGATGCGCTGTGGTCCAACCTCGCCGCCGGGCATTGCGCGGTCAGGCACTTCGACGACCGGACGCTGCGCGAGGCCGGGGTCGATCCCGGGGAACTGGCGGCGCCGAACTACGTCAAGGCCGGCCCGGTATTGCCGGATATCGACCGTTTCGACGCCGCGTATTTCGATCTCACGCCGGCCGAGGCGGCGATCATGGATCCCCAGCAGCGGTTGCTGCTGGAGTGCGCGGCGACGGCGCTGGAGGATGCCGGCTATGCGGACGAACGCGGCGGCGAGCGGATCGGCGTGTTCGCGGGCAAGGGAACGAACTTCTATCTGTACGAGCATCTGATCGGAAATCGCGACGTCGCCCGAAGCGCGGATCTGATCGGGATCCTCAGCCTCAACGAACCCGACTACGCAGCGACCCTGGTGTCCTACAAACTGGGATTGACGGGCCCGAGCCTCGGGATCAACACCGCATGCTCGACGTCGCTGGTGGCGGTGCACGAAGCCTGCCGCAGTCTGACCCGGTCGCGGGATTGCGAGATCGCGATCGCGGGCGGCGTGACCCTGTCGAGTACCGTGAGCCCGTCCGGATACGCCTACTTCGCGGGCCATATCACATCGCCAGACGGGTATTGCCGCGCCTTCGCCGACGACGCCAACGGCTGCGTCTTCGGCAGCGGAGTGGGCATGGTGGTGCTGAAGCCGCTGAAACGGGCGATCGAGGATCGCGACACCATCCACGCCGTGATTCGCGGCACCGCGATCAACAACGACGGCGCGCTGAAGCTCGGCTTCACCGCTCCGAGCGCTCAGGGCCAGGCGCGCGTCATCGCGGATGCGCTGGCGCAGGCCGACTGCGCGCCGGACTCGATCCAGTCGATCGAGGCGCACGGGACCGGCACCGCCCTGGGCGATCCGATCGAATTCCAGGGGCTGCGCGCCGTCTTCGGCGGTCCGAGGCCCTCGGGCGAGCGTTGCGCACTGGGATCGATCAAGACGAACATCGGCCACCTCGGCTCCGCGTCCGGAATCGCGGGCTTGATCAAGATGGTCCAGTCGCTGCGACATCGCCAGATTCCACCGAGCCTGCATGCCGCGGTGCCGAGCGCGAAGATCGATTTCGCCGGCAGTCCGTTCTACGTCAACGGGGAGCTTCGCGAGTGGCCTGCACCGACCAACGCGCCTCGCCGGGGAGGCGTGAGCTCCTTCGGTGTCGGCGGAACGAATGCCCATGTCGTCGTGGAAGAGGCGCCGTCGACGGCGCACGTGCCGGTCGACGCGCGCCCCGAATTGTTGCTGGTGTCCGCCCGCAGCCGCGAGGCGTGCCGCCAGTCGGCGGACAATCTTGCCGCGGCGTTGAGCCGCGCCCCCCGATCGCGGCTGGTGGACGTGGCGTACACGCTGCAGCTCGGACGGAGAGCGCACGAATGGCGCAGCGCCATCGTGTGCGAGGAAACGGAAGCGGCCGCGCGCGCTCTGAGCGCGCCGACGCTGTCGATGCGCGAATGCGCCCGGCGCCGGACGCCGCAGGTCGTCTACGTCTCGACCGGAGAAGGCCTCGACGCGCCCGCGATCCGCAGATTGTACGAAGACGAGCCCGTTTTCGCGGCCGCCTTCGATCGCTGCGCGGATGTGCTGAAGAATATCGCCGCCTACGATCTCCGCGCACGTCTCGTCGAATCGTCGATCCCGAACCGGAACGATCCGGACGTGCGCAGGGCCGCGCATGGACTGCGGTTCGCCTCCGAGTACGCGCTGGCGCAGCTCTGGACGACGCTGGGCATCGCGCCAGCCGCGGTGCTCGCAAGCGGGGTAGGCGAGTGCGTCGCCGCATGTATCGCGGGGGTTTTCCCGCTGGAGACGGCACTGGGTCTGATCGACGCTCAGGCGCGGCTGTTGCAGCCGGAGGGCGAATGGCGGCGATGTCGCGTGGATGCAGCCGAGGCGCGGGTCCGATCGGCGATCGACGGGACCGCCTGTCGCATCGCGACCATCCGGGGGCCGCTGCATTGCGTCGTGTGCGGCCCCGCCGCAGCGATCGACGCCTTGTGCGAACGACTCGAAGCGCTGGGAATCGCCCATGGAAGCGCGGAAGACGCGGACTGCGCGATCGCGGCTTCCGATGCCGGACTTGCGGCCTACGCCGAGGTCCTGTCCGATGTCGTTCTGCGTCCGCCCGCGATCCCGCTGGTGTTGAGCGCCGAGGATGCTCATCAACGATCGTCGACGGATCGACGCTATTGGGAGAGACAACCGTCCATGCTCGCGCGCTTCGATGCGGCGCGCCGTAAGATCGAAAGGATCGACGGCGCCATCCCGCTGTCGCTCGGCGCCATCGATGCGTCGGAAGCGGACGGAGCGGTTCCGATCTCCGGGCTGACCGCGGGATGCAGCGGTCGTGCGGCAATGCTCGAGACGCTCGGCGGCCTGTGGATGTCCGGCGTCGACATCGATTGGAGGCCGTTGCATGCGGGCGCGTCTCCGCGTCGCGTCCGTCTGCCGACCTATCCGTTCCAGCGAACGCGGCACTGGATTCCGCGATCCGCCACGAACCGGATCGGCACCGCGACGATCCCGAGCGCCGTTCCTCCCGTCGAGACTGCGCCCGCCGAAACGATCGGGGTGGCGACGTCGCAGCGCGATCCGGCGTCATCGGGTCGCGAACGCATCCAGACGGAAATCCTCTCGATCTGGGAGGATGTGCTCGGCGCCACCGACATCGGTCCGGACGACAATTTCTTCGATCTCGGCGGCAATTCGCTGATGGCCACGCGCGTGTTCGCGCGCGTGAAGAACGAGTTCGGGTTCGAACTTCCGCTCAACAGGATGTTCGAATATGCTACGGTCCGGCAGATGTCGCTGTTCGTCGCGGTGAAAGCGGATCCGGAGATGTTGGATCGCCTGTCTCCGGAGGAGCTGAAGGAGATGTTGGCCATGACGGAGGACTGATGGAAGCGCTCCGAAGCGGACTTGCGGAAACGAGCGGACCTTCGCGTCCGCGAGGCGGGACAGCGGGTTCCGTCGTCCTCGGTGCGATCGCATCGAGTTGGCCTGCCGGCGCCTTCGCGCACACCGCGGATTCCGCGCAGGGATTCCTGACGGGATTGCTGCATCCCGTCTTCGGCCCGGACCACTTCCTCGCCATGTTGAGCGTGGGCATCGTGAGCGCGCAGCTCGGTCGTCGATACGTCTGGATCGTTCCCGCGGTCTTCGTGACCGCGATGATCGTCGGCGCGGTGTTCGGAATCTACGGGCACGAATGGCCGGCGACGGAACTCGGGATCGCGTTGTCCGTGCTGGTTCTCGGCATCGCCATCATGCTGGTCCGGGACGACCGCTATCGCTGGCCGATCATGCTGGTCACCGCATTGTTCGGATCGTTGCACGGGCATGCTCACGGTCTCGAGATGCCCGGCGCGGCCGATCCGGTGTTCTACGCCGGCGGATTCCTGACGGGTACCACCGCGATCCACATCCTCGGCGTGGCGATCGGCCACGGCATGACCGTCCGCGGCGCGCTCACCCGCTATCTGCGCATTCTGGGTTGCGCGATCGCGATCGTCGGTGTGGTCTTCGTCGCCGGTTCGGCATGAGCCCACGATACGACTGCATCGTCGTCGGCGGCGGCACCGCGGGCGCCGTCGTCGCGGCGCGACTCGCCGAAGATCGCGGTCGTCGGGTTCTGCTGCTGGAGGCGGGCGACACGCCGCTCGGCGCGCCGCTGCCCGCCGAACTCGATGCCGCGGGATTTCCCGTTCTCGAAGGTTTCAACTGGCCCTTCGAGGCGCAGGCCCGCGACGCCGGCATCGGTTCCACGGTCATGCTCCCGTATCCGATGGCGAGGATCCTCGGCGGGGGATCCGCCATCAACGGTTCCGTCGCGATGCACGCGCGGCCGGAGGACTACGCGCGATGGGCCGCGGCGGTTGATGCCGGCTGGGGATGGGAGGCCATGCGTCCGTGGCGGGCGGCGGTCGACCGCATCGCCTGCGACCCCGCCCCGGCTCCCGAAGCCGAACATGAAGCGGCGTCGGATCTCCAGCGTGCGTTCGTCGAGGCCTGCGCGGCCCGCGGATTTCCTCGGGTCGACATGCGGACGGACGGCGCCGCCGGTGCCGGGCCGGCTCCGCACAACATGCGCGACGGCCGTCGACGCTCCACGGCATCCCTCTACCTGGGCGATGCCGCGCGCGCGCATGGATTCCTGACGGTGCTGAACGGTCGGGAAGCACTTCGACTCCTGCTGGCCCCGGGCACGGGGACGATCCGCGCGACCGGCGTGGAAGTCGTCGGTGCGAACGGCGTCGAGGTCCACGAAGCCCGGCACATCGTCCTGTGCGCGGGCGCGATCGGTTCGCCGACGGTGCTCGCGCGCTCCGGCATCGGTCCACCGGGTGCGCTCGAACGCGCCGGTGTCGCCGTGCGGCTGGCCCTGCCGGGCGTCGGACAGGGTCTCAGGGATCATCCGGCGGTCAGTCTCTGGACGCGATCGGAACAGCGCTCCGCCGCGCGGGCCGCGTCGCTCCATCAGGGCGTATTGCAGTTCGACAGCGCCGGTGGCGCTTCGTCCTGCGACCTCCAGCTGTTCGCCCTCGCCGATGTTCCCGCCGCGCATCTTCCCGGGGTGGGCGCGTTCGGCGATGAGACCGCGGTCTCGGGGCTTTCCAGCGTGCTGGCGAACCCCGAATCCGAGGGGCGCCTCGAATTCGTCGGGCGCGAAGGCGCGTTGTCGTCGAAGATCATGCTCAACCTGCTCGGGACCGATGGCGATCTCGACAGGATGATGGCGGGCGTGCGTCTGGCCTGGGATCTCATCGCCCACGCGCCGCTCGACGGACTGATGGGTCGCCCGATGTCCTGCAGCCAGCGCGTGATCGACGCCGACGACATGCTGAAGCGCATGCTGCAGGTGACGGTACGGCCCTCCTGGCATGCGGTCGGTACCCTGCGCATGGGCCCCGAAAGCGACGCCATGGCGGTGGTCGACGGCCGCGGCCGGATACATGGCTGTGATAATGTGTCCGTGGCCGATGCATCGCTGATGCCGGCGATTCCGAGAGTTCCCACGAATCTCAGCTGCATGGTGATTGGAGAGCGCATCGCCGCCCATCTGCGCGAACACGTCGGATGAGCGTCCTTCGGCGGCGGAGCCGGTCGAGAACGCACACACACGGAGAGTCGAACCAATGAAGCATTCAGAAGAGTCACTTCGCCAACAGATCGCGCTCGGCTGGGTCGCGTCCCTCACGCTGCTGGCGACGACGCTGATCGGCATGCTCCTGCAGGGCATGTTCACCGAGACGGATTTCGTCGGTTTGCGCACGGATCCCGGCTATGAGGGTCTCTTCCTGCTCAAGATCCTGTCCGGCATCTATGTCTTCACGGCCATCGGCGTCTATGCGTTCGGATCGAGCCGCTTTTTCCGCTGGATCGGACTGATCCTCGCGATCCTCATGTTCCTGTTGATGGTGATGCACCATCTGAGCCATTGGATGGCGGGTCAGCGGGTGGGCATCGTTTCGCATCTGATGGACGTCTTCCATCACGTCTCGATGGGCTGGGTCGTGCTCAACTCGTTCCGATGGGCGCGCTACCCGAAGACGACGCAGTAGGCGAAGACGACGGCATGCCTCCGCGGCATGCCTGATGATCGCCGGCGCCGGATGGGCGCCGGCGGCGTAGGGTCGCGATACCGCGCACCAACGACAGAGGATTGCCATGGATCGGATCTGCAGGCCTTTTTTCGCGATCGCCCTGTGCTTCGGCGCCACCGCTGCCGCGTCCGCCCAGACGCCCGACCCGGCCCCGGAGGAGGAAGCGTCTCCTCCCGCCGCGCAACTCGACCGGGTTTACGTCATCGGCCGTCGCGATAACCTGATCGGCGAGGCGAACAGCGCCTCCGAGGGTTGGCTGGACCTGGAAGACATCGAACGTCGCCCGCTCCTCCGTCCCGGCGATCTGGTCGAGTACGTGCCGGGGATGGCGGCGACGCAGCACTCGGGATCCGGCAAGGCCAACCAGTATTTCCTGCGTGGCTTCAACCTGGATCACGGCACGGATTTTTCGACATTCGTCGATGGCATGCCCGTCAACCTGCGGACCCACGGTCATGGCCATGGTTACACGGACCTCAACTTCATCATTCCCGAGATGATCGGGGGCCTGCATTACCGCAAGGGACCGTACTACGCCGATGTCGGCGACTTCTCTTCCGCTGGAACGGTCGACTTCCACATCGCCGACCGCGTGGACCGGGGCTTCCTCCAGCTCGAAGCGGGTGCGTTCGGTTACGGCCGTGCGGTCGCGGGCGATAGCGTCGAGGTCTCGGACGCGTTGCTGACCTGGGGCATCGAGGCGCAGACCTACGATGGCCCATGGAAAGACATTTCGGAGGACGTGCGCAAACGCAACGCGCTGCTGCGGGTGAGCTGGCCGCTCGGCGGCGGCGAAGCGCACGCGATGCTGCTGGGCTACGAGAATCGCTGGAATTCGCCGGACCAGATTCCGGAGCGCGCGGTCGAATCCGGAATCATCGATCGACTGGGTTCGATCGACACCACGCTCGGGGGGCGCTCTTCGCGCTCGTCGCTGTCGACCGGATGGACGGGTCGCCTGTTCGGCGCGGAGACGACCCTCGGCGCCTACTGGATCGATTACCGGCTGTCCCTGTGGTCGAATTTCACCTACGGCCTCGACGATCCGCCGAACGGGGACCAGTTCCGGCAGTTCGATCGCCGGCAGGTGAGCGGCTTCGACGTCGAGAGCGTCTGGAGCGGGGACCGCTGGACGCTTTCGGCGGGGTTGCAGGCCCGTCGCGACGATATCGACCGCGTCGGCCTGTCGCGTACGCGCGATCGCCGGTTCGTGTCGTCCATTCGCGACGATCGCGTCGACGAGCGAAGCCTGGGGCTCTGGGTCCAGGCGCTCTGGCGGCCTTCGGATCGCTGGCGCATCACGCTCGGCGCGCGCCACGACCATTACCGTTTCGACGTGCGCGCTCTGCAGCCGGAAAACGACGGCCGGAAGTCCGACGGCATCGCGTCGCTGAAAGCGGGGCTGGCCTGGAACGTCAACGATGCGCTGGAGTTGTACGCCAATGCGGGGCAGGGCTTCCATTCCAACGACGCCCGCGGCACCACCATTCGCATCGATCCGCTATCGGGAGATCCGGTCGAGCCGGTGACGCCGCTCGTGCGGACGCATGGCGAAGAGATCGGGCTGCGTTGGTACAGGCCCGGGTACTGGCAGGTGACGATGGCGCTGTGGCGATTGGCGCTCGATTCCGAGCTGCTCTTCGTGGGCGATGCGGGCAACACCGAGGCCAGCCGTCCCGCCGACAGGCATGGCGTCGAGATCGGCTGGTCGGTGTTCGCGGGCAAGCGGAACCAGCTGGCCCTCGAGGCCTCCTGGACGCGGGCGCGTTTCTCCGACGCGGATCCCGCCGGTTCGCGGATTCCCGGCGCGGTCCCCCTGGTGGTCTCGGCGGAGTGGACGGCCGAATGGCGGAACGGCTGGTATTCGTCGTTGCGCGCGCGACACCTCGGCCCCTATCCGCTGATCGAGGACGACAGCGTCTCGAGCGACGGTTCCCTGCTGTTCAACGCATCGTTGGGCAAGCACTGGACGCACTGGACGCTGGAACTCGATCTTCTCAACCTGTTCGATTCCCGCGACCACGACATCGACTACTACTACGCCTCGCGCTTGCCCGGCGAGCCGGCAGACGGCGTCGAGGATCTGCATTTCCATGCGTTCGAGCCCCGGAGCCTGCGACTGCGTCTGACCCGACGGTTCTGATCGAGCCAACGGGCCGGACGCGTTCCGCGGAGCCCCGCGTCGATCATTCGATGCCGGCCGACTCGTCCTGCATGCCGGCCTGTCGCGCGAGATCCATCAGGGCCGCAGGATCGTAACTGGCGATCTGGCGATCGAGGATGCGTTCCGCCAGATCGACCAGTCGCGGGGCGGCGAACACGTCGGCGAGCAGCGCCTCGCACTCCATCGTGCTGCGGATGCGGGTCACCAGTTGGACCGCCATCAGCGAATTCCCGCCGAGTTCGAAGAAGTGGTCGTTGCGATCGACCCGGTCGAGGTCCAGCAGCGACCGCCAGATCTCCGCCAGAGCCTCCTCGATCTCCCCCTCGGGCGGCTCGCGAACCCGCATCGTGTCGATGGCGCCGACCGGTGAGGGCAGACTGCGGACATCGACCTTGCCGTTGCTCGTCAACGGCATCGCATCCAGCACGACGAAGGCGGCGGGCACCATGTATTCGGGCAGGCCTGCGGCGAGATGGGCACGCAGCGAATCGGTATCGGGCGGCTCTGCACCGGCTGCGGTCAGGTAGGCGACCAGTCGTTTGTCGCCGGAGGCGTCCGGACGCCCCACCACGATGGCGGTCGCGACGTCCGGATGCGACAACAGGCGCGCCTCGATCTCGCCCGGCTCCACGCGATATCCCCGGATCTTCAGCTGCTGGTCGCTGCGGCCGAGGAATTCGATGTTGCCGTCGGGCAGCAGGCGTCCACGATCGCCGGTCCGGTACAACCGTTCGCCCGTGCGCGGATGCAGGACGAAACTCGCCGCAGTCCGCTCCTCGTCGCGCCAGTAACCGCGGGCAAGACCCGTTCCGCCGATGTACAGGTCGCCCGCGACCCAGACCGGCGACGGCGAGAAGTCGCTCTGGAGCACGTGCATCGTCTGGTTGTCGAGGGCCTTGCCGTAGGGGACGCTCTTCCACTGCGGCGATACCGAACCGATCGGATACGCGATCGACCAGATCGAGGCTTCGGTCGCCCCCCCCAGACTGACGACCTCGACCGCGGGCATCGCCTCGCGGATCCGCTCGGGCAGGTCCAGCGGGATCCAGTCTCCGCTGAGCAGCGCGAGACGCAGATCGACAGGGCCGGGCCTGGCTTCGACGTCTTCGACGAGCAGGCGCATCAGTGCCGGCACCGTGTTCCAGATCGTCACCGGTTCGCGCTGCGAGGCGATCGCGAACAGATCGCGCCACGCGGCGGGATCCCGGGCGTCGGACGCCTCGGGCAGGACCACCGTACCGCCCGCGCCGAGCAGACCGAAGATGTCGTAGACGGACAGATCGAAGCTGAGACTCGAAAGCGCGAACACCGCGTCGTCCTCGCGCACCCGATGTCGCCGGTTGATGTCCAGTACCGTGTTCAGCGCGGCCCGATGCTCGATCATCACGCCCTTCGGCGTTCCAGTCGACCCGGAAGTGAAGATGACGTAGGCGAGGTCGTCCGGGCGCGCCATGCAGACGGGTTCGCCCAGCGTCTCGGGATCGACGTCGGGGAGCTCTTCGCGCAGCACATGCCTGCGCGCATCGTGCGACGGACAGCGTTCGGCGGCGGCCGGCGTGGTCACGATCTGTTCGACTTCGCCGTTCTTCAGCAGCAGCGCGATGCGTTCCTGCGGAAGGGAAGCGTCGATCGGCAGGTAGGCCGCGCCTGCGCGCAGGATCCCGAGCGCCGCGACGATCTGGCGCCAATCCTTTTCCATCACGATCGCGATGAGGCTGCCGGGCCGCGCGCCTCCCGCGATCAATGCATGGGCCAGGATGCGGCTGCGCATTTCGAGTTCGTCGTAGGCGACGCGACGCGTCCGGGTCAGGATCGCCGTTTTTCCGCCCAGTCTCCGCATCTCCGCCAGCGCCGGCCCATGCAGCAGGCCCGGCGCGAGATCGAACGTGGCGGAATTCGTCGCCTCGATCGCGCGGCACAAGGCGGGCGGCGGATCGATGTCGACCGGTCGGTGCCACGCGTCGCGTTCGTAGTACAGCCGTGCGAGCAGGCTGTCGAAGGCCGCGAACATGGCATCGAGCATCCCCTCCGGGAACAGTCCGACGACGCTGTCCCAGTTGCATCGCAGACCACCGCCCTGCTCGAACAATTGCACATCCAACCAGACCTGCGAGGTCTGGGTGATGCTGTAGCCCTCGGCTCCGGCGATCCTGTCGTGCAGCGACGCCAGCGTCCGACCCTGCGCCAGCCCGAGCGTGCTCGTGACCACGACCGGGTATCCGCCGACCGCCTCGCCGACCCGCCGCAGCGATTGCAGCATGTCCATGCCGTCGAAATAGCGGTGCTCCAGATCCGTCCACAGCTGTCGTTGCTGCCGGCGCAGACGCTCCAGGAACGGCACGGTGCGATCTTCGTAGGACATCTCGAGCAGCACGAGGGTGGTGAAATCGCCGACGATCGCATCGACCTCCGGATGGAAGGGAATTCGGTTGAAGAGGGTGAAATTCAGGGCGAATCGCGGCTGTTGCGTCCAGCGCGACAAGGCCTCGCCGAAACACCCCAGGATGAGCACGGTCGGCGTGATCTGATGGGTTCTCGCGATCGCCTGCAGGGCCTGCCATTGCGCGGCCGGGACCACGCAACAGCGGCGTTCGAATTTCGGGTGAGTGATCCGGGCGGGTTCGATCGCCAAGGGCAGATCGGGCCGCGGCGGGAAGTCGGACAGGCGTGCCGTCCAGTACGCCTTGGCTTCCAGGAACTGCGCCGTACGGGAGAACGCCTCGCGCGCCAGCACGTAGTCGCGGAAGCCGAGTTCCAGCGCCGGCAGTTCGCGCTCGGGATCGAGGTAGACGGCGATGAATTCGTCGAGCAGCACCATGGCGCTCGAGGCATCGAGCACCAGCGCATCGAGGCTGCAGTGAACGATCGCGTCGTCATCGTTCAAGCGACTGATCCGCACCTCGAACAGCGGCCAGATGCCGCCGTCGAACACCTGATGCGACATCGCCGCTCGGGTCCTGTCCAGGCCCTCGCGACGCCGCGATTCGTCCACCCGGCGGTAGTCGTCGACCGCCACGCGATAGACGGGCACCGTCGCCATCGTCTGCTGGGTGGCGTCCGGGCGGACGACCGTGCGCAGCGCGGCGTGGCGCGCGACCATTCGATTCAGCGTCGCCTCGAATTTCTCCGTATCCAGGCGCACCACCTTGACTTCGGCATAGGCGTGGGCGCCGATGTTGCTCAGCTCGGCCACGCCGTTGCGCCCGACCCAGTAAGCGAGCTGGATCGGCGTGAGCGGGAAGGGTTCGAGCGAATTCGCGGGATCCGGCGTCAGCGCCTCGATCGCATGACCGGTCGTGCCCCCGTCCTCGGCCAGCAACGCCGCGAGCTGACGGATCGTGGGCGTCTCCATGAAGCCCTGCAGGCTGACGGCGCGATCGAAACGCTGTCGGATCAGATTGACCAGCCGCACCGCGGACAGCGAGTTGCCGCCGAGCATGAAGAAATCGTCGGTGATGCCGATGCGGCGAACCGCGAGCACGGATTGCCACAGTTCGCAGAGCGCGATCTCGAGGGTCGTGCCGGGCGCCACCCACGTCTGGATCGATCGATCGCCTGCGTCGGGCTGCGGCAGCGCACGACGGTCGAGCTTCCCGCTGGGAGTCAGCGGAAACGCGGGCAGGCAGACGATCGACGCGGGCACCATGTAGGCCGGCAATGCGGAGCGCAGGTGTGCGGCCAGATCGCCGTCGTCGGGCGTTCGGCCCTCCGTGGCGATAACGTAGGCGGCGAGCTGTCGTTCGCCAGCGATCGGTTCGACGGCGATCACGACGGCATCCTTCACGTCGGGATGGTGTCTGAGCCGCGCCTCGATTTCGGCGAGTTCCACCCGGAAGCCCCGGATCTTCACCTGCGCGTCGGTTCTTCCGAGGTAATCGAGCTCACCGTCCGAGCGCCATCGACCGCGATCGCCGGTCCTGTACATGGTCGCGAGCGGCGCGTCGACGAAGGGATCGCGCAGGAAACGCTGCGCGGTCAGTTCGGGCCGATCGAGATATCCCGCCGCGACGCCCGAACCGCCGATGTAGATTTCGCCCACGACGCCGACCGGAACCGGTGCGAGGTCGGGATCCAACACGTAGACCCGCGCACCGGTGATCGGTCGTCCGATCGGCAGGCTGCCGGCGATCGCCGTCGCGGAGGTCACGGCGTGCCAGGTCGCGAAGGTCGTGGTCTCGGTCGGCCCGTACATGTTGAGCAACCGCGGTGGAGGCCCTCTGTCCGCGAGCAGGCGCACGATCGCGGGATCCGCCGCCTCTCCTCCGAACAGCAGGCAGCGCAGCCGGGCGAAGACGGTGTCGGAAGCGCGGACGCACTGGTTGAACAACGATGTCGTCAACCAGAGGATCGTGACGTCCTGCGCGTCGAGGACGCGTTCGAGCTCGATCGGATCCAGGCTCGCGTAATGGGGTACGACCGCCAGTCGCGCGCCGTTCAACAGCGCCGCCCAGACCTCGAACGTCGAAGCGTCGAAGGCGGGGTTGCTGCAATAGGCGACGCCGTCCTCGGGCGTCACGTTCAGATATTCGTTGTCGATGCACAGTCGCAGCACGGCGCGATGGCCGACGATCACGCCCTTGGGCATGCCGGTCGATCCCGAGGTGTACATCACGTACGCCGGCGCGGGCGGCGTGCCGGGATCGTGCAGGTTCGTTTCCTCGCATGCCGCGATCGCCTGCGCGGCGTCCGCAGGGACGATCCAGATCAGCCCAGCGACGCGAGCGATTCCGGGTCCCGCGATGGCCGCGGCCGCCCCGCAGTCGCGCAGGATCATCTCCTGCCGTTCGCGAGGCGTGTCCGGATCGATCGGAACGTACGTGCATCCGGCCTTGAGCAGCGCGAGCTGCGCGACCAGCATCTCGATGCTCCGTGGCATCAGTACGGGCACGCGGGTGCCGGAGGACACGCCGCTGGCGAGCAGGTGGCGCGCAAGACGGTTGGCGCGGGCGTTCAATTCGGCGTAGGTCAGGCGTTCGCTATCGCTGCTGGCTGCCAATGCCGTCGGCCGTTGCGCGACCTGCGCCTCGAACCGGCCATGCAGGGTGCTTTCCGGTGGCGCCGGCGGCGCCGGCGGGTTCAGCCTCTCCAACAGCGCCCGCCCCGCATTCGCGTCCTGGAGCGGCAGCGTCCGCACCAGGCGCTCCGGGTTCCGGGTCATGGCCGCGATCGCGTGACGAAGGCAGTCGGCCCACCCGATCACGGTCTCGCGGTCGAAGAGGTCGGTCGCATAGTTGAGGGTGCCGACGATGCCATCGCCGGATTCCTGCAGAAACAGCGTCAGATCGACGACGGCGCTGCGGTTGCGCACGTCGGTCGCCTCGATCTCCAGCCCTCGCAGCCGCAGGGCATGGCTCGGCGTGTTCTGCAGGCCGAACAGCACCTGGAACACCGGGCTGGAGCCGGGGCGGCGCACCGGTTGCAGGGCTTCGACGAGTTTCTCGAAGGGCAGATCCTGGTGCCGATACGCATCGAGTGTTGCTTGTCTTACCCGTTCGATCAGGGCGTCGACGGTGGTTTCGTCCTCGATGATGGTGCGCAACGCCAGCGTGTTGAGCAGACAGCCGACCAGGCCTTCCACCGATTTCCAGCGACGGTTCGCGATCGGAGTGCCGATGACGATGTCCTGTTGACCGGACAGGCGCGAGAGGACGATGACGAACGCGGCCTGCAAGACCATGAACACCGTCGCCTGGTGTCGTTTCGCCAGCGCCGAGACGCCCGAGGTCAGCGTCGCGTCCAGGGCGAGCTCGACGCTGTCGCCGGCGTAGCTCGGCCGTCGCGGTCGCGGGCGATCCGCGGGCAGCTCGATCTGCGCCGGCGCATCGCGCAGGCGCTCTCGCCAGTAAGCGATGTGCTCGCGCATCGCATCCGATCCGGATTGGCCGTGCTGCCAGGCCGCGTAATCCGAAAACGCGATGGGCAGCGGCGGAAGCGGATCGTCGGCGCCCTCGGAAAAGGCCGCATACAGAGCGAGCAACTCCCGCAGCAGAACGCCGCGCGACCAGCCATCGGCCGCGATGTGATGCACGCTCAGCAGCAGGGCATGGTCGCCATCGCCGAGCGACAGCAGTGTGCCTCGGAAAGGCGCATCCGTTTCGAGCGCGAAGGTGCGGCCCGACTCCTTCGCGCCCATGGTTTCGATCCAGCGTTCGCGATCTTCGATCGCTTCGGGACCCGCGTCGTTTTCCGAGAGCGCGAACGCGGCGGGCGCGAGCAGCCGAGGCACCGGTTCGCCTTCGACCAGCGGAAAACAGGTGCGCAGCGGCTCGTGACGCTCGACCAGCGCGAACAGCGCCGATCGCAGGGCGTGCCGGTCCAGCGCGCCGCGAAATCGCACGATCACCGTGAGGTTGTACGCGGCGCCTGCGCCCTGCTGGTCGAGGTACCAGAGCCGCTGTTGCGTACACGAGAGTCCGCTGCCCGGCGCGCGTCCCGTCGCTTCGGCGCGACGTGGCCCGGGGTCGGTCTCGCGTTCGTTCGCCAGCCGCGTCCTGAGGCGGTCGCGCAGGCGTTCGAGATCGTTGGCACTTCCCTGATCGGCCGGGGCGTCGGTCATGGCTCGTCCTCTGCGGTCTCCGCATCCGCACTTCCGGGGCGGGCGCCATCGGGTCGGGGCCCATCCCGGACTGTCCTTGCCGCAGCGCGCTACGTGTTGCCGGTGGACTTGCGCATCCGGAACGCGGGTTCTGCGGTGTCGCTAGACGCTCCGGACGATAGCACGAATCGATCCGAACCCCGCCTTCACGTCGTGTCACGGAACGCGATTACGCTGATGACGGGCGCTCGCCCTGCGCGGCTCGGGGTGGTACATTCGCGCGTGCGGCGCGGGACTGGCGCCTGTTTGCGATCAGCGAATGATTCGATCAGGAAGGGACTTCGATGAACATCACGATGCTCAAGGCCAAGATCCACCGGGTCACGGTCACCCAGGCCGAACTGAACTACGAAGGATCCATCGCCATCGACGCGGATCTTCTCGCCGCGTCCGGAATTCGGCCGTTCGAACAGATCCACGCCTGGAACGTCTCAAATGGCCTTCGTTTCGTGACGTACGCCATGGCCGCGGATGCGGGATCGGGCACGATTTCGGTGAACGGCAGCGCGGCGCGCAGCGTGCAGGTGGGCGATATCCTCATCATCGCCGCGTTCGCCTCGATGGAGGATGCAGAAGCTTCGGCGTTCCTGCCGAAGCTCGTCTATGTCGACGGACGCAACCGATTCAAGTCATCCGCGACGTCGATCGGCGGCTGAACCCCGTGCGGGCGCAGGGCGATCGCGGCGGCTTCGGGCGTCGGTCGCGCGTGGAAACGACCGTGCTTCCGGCTGAATCGGCCGCGTTCGGGCGCGCCTTGAGGGCGACTCCTGCCGCCAGGACGGTCTTTTTGTTGCCCTGCAGCATGAATCCGGGCCGCGATCGCATCCGCGTCGAGGTCCCTCTCTGGCCGGTTTCGATCGTGTACCGCGTGAACCCAACCGCAAGTCGTGCGATCACGATTCATGGACACGGCGTTCCTGCATGGAAGGCAGAAGCGCCGCTGCAGCGTATACGGTTCGCGATGGTGCGGGCGTTGCGCTGCGTTACGCAACCGACCGCGGCAGGAGCCGCGGCAGGACGAACGAGCGGGAAACGCGCCGGATCCGGCGGTTCCCGACTTTCATTCACACACAGGTGAGGTGGAAATATGGACATGACCAAAACGAAGATCTTCGCGCCCGCGATGCTGCTCGGCAGCCTGATCAGCGCTTCGGCGCTCGCTGCCGACAATCCCATGAACAGGATCGGTCTCGAACAGAACACGTACGTCGGTTGCCTGATGGCGAAGGGACCCACGTCCTCCATCACGTCGCTGGAGCGCGTCGCCACGGAATGCGGATACGACCACGGCGTCACCACGGAAGAGTTCGTGAAGATCTACAGCCCGCTGGTGGGCACCGATCCGTTGCTGCCCTCGGCGAAGCGAATGGCCAGCCATGCGGCGGTCTTCACCGCCTACGAGTTCTCGTATTTCGAACGGACCGATTCCGCCCTCGCGCTCGCGACCAGCTACGCTTCGGCCGATGCCTCGATCGCCAAGCTCGAGGAGGAAGCGATCGCCAAGCTCGATCCCAAGTCCGAGTCGGGCAAGGCGCTGCTGTCGGGCCTGAGCGCCACCCGCGCCTCGCTCAAGTATTGGGCCGGGCGTTCGGTTCCCTACCGGCAGGGCCAGGTGATGGCCGGTAGCGCCATGATGGGCGGCGTGATCGGCGATGGCGGGGCCGGCGCCGCCGCCGCTGCCTCCGTCGGCGCCTATTACGTCGCCAGGACCCGCTGACGCGATGTGAGCCATCGCACGGGTGATTCCCGAGAAGGGGGCGGAGCGACCGCCCCCTTCTCGTTTCCGGCGGCGTGGCCGTCGATATCGCTTGTCGCGGCGGGTCAAACCCCGCGACTCGCGTCGTCGTCCTTCACTTCCGGCCGAACAGCGTTTCCGCACGCTGGAACAGGATCCAGCTGGTCGCGATGAACTTGTCGCCGCCCTGCGGGCGATTGCCGCGGTGGGTGTGGGTGAAAGCGGCGGGCGCGATCAGCAGCGCGCCGGTCTGCGGCCGGATCCTGCGCTCCTGGAACAGGAATTCGGTTTCGCCTTCCTCGAACTCCTCGTTGAGGTAGATCGTCCAGAGCAGGTGCCGATGCAGGGTCTCGCAGCTGGTGTCGCGCGGGTACAGTTCGCAATGCCAGTACGGATAGCCGCCTTCGCCGGCGCGATACCACTGCAGGTTGGTCTGTCCCGGACGCAGGCAGGTGCGGGTCAGCTGCAGCAGCTGTTCGTCCGGCATCTCCGGGAAATCCTCGGCGACGAGACGACGCAGCTCGCCGCCCGGCGGCTGGTGCTGCAGCATCAGCGGCGCGATCAGCGCCTGCGGGTATTCGCGCAGATACCCCATCACCGCGGTCAGCACCGCGGTGTTCAGCGCGACCTCGACATCGCGCCATTCGGCGACGCCGGCGATGCTCAGGTCGCGGCTCTTCTTCAACTCGGGATACAGGCCGCCGCCGATCCGGCCTTCCTGCAACCGGTCGCTGCGCCGCATGCGTTCGACGATCTCCGCGCACAGCGCGCGCGGGATGGCGTCGGGCACGACCCGGATGAAATCCCGCGCGTCTTCCCGGGCGTTCATGCGCGACCGTCGTGGTCGCGGTGGTAGCGGGTCGCGACCTCGACCTCGTCGCGGGAGCCGAGGAACACGGGCACCCGCTGGTGCAGCTGGGTCGGCGCGATCTCGAGCATCCGCCCGCGACCGTCGGTGCAGGCGCCGCCGGCCTGTTCCACGAGGAAGCTCATCGGATTGGCCTCGTACATCAGCCGCAGTTTGCCGGCCTTGCCCGGGTCCTTGCGGTCCCACGGATAGATGAAGATGCCGCCGCGGGTGAGGATGCGATGCACGTCGGCGACCATCGAGGCGATCCAGCGCATGTTGAAGTCCTTGCCGCGCGGGCCTTCCTTGCCGGCGAGCAGGTCGCGCACGTAGTCCTGCATCGGCGCTTCCCAGTGCCGCTGGTTGGACATGTTGATGGCGAATTCCTTCGTCTGCTCCGGAATGCGGATGTCGCGGCGGGTCATCAGGAACGACCCGGCTTCGCGATCGAGCGTGAAGGCGTGGGTGCCGTGGCCGATCGTCAGGACCAGCATGGTGCTCGGGCCGTAGATGCAGTAGCCGGCGGCGACCTGGGCGGTGCCCGGCTGCAGGAAATGTTCGTCGCGGACCTCGGGCACGTCGTCCGGACAGCGCAGCACCGAGAAGATCGTGCCGACGCTGACGTTGACGTCGATGTTGCTGCTGCCGTCCAGGGGATCGAACAGCAGGAGGTAGTTGCCGCGCGGGAAGGCGTCGGGAATCGGCTGGCAGTGGTCCATCTCCTCGGAGGCGCAGGCGGCGAGGTGGCCGCCCCAGGCGTTGGCCTCGAGCAGGATCTCGTTGCTGAGCACGTCGAGCTTCTTCTGCGCTTCGCCCTGGATGTTGCCTGTCCCGGCATCGCCCAGCACGCCGCCCAGGGCGCCCTTGCCCACGGCCACGGAAATGCCCTTGCAGGCGCGGGCGACGACCTCGATCAGCAGGCGCAGGTCGGCGCAGATGTGGCCGTGCCGCTCCTCCTCGATCAGATGGCGGGTCAGGGACACGGGCGGGACGGGAGCGGTCATGAGCGGCAGGCGGTCGGCGGCGGCGGGCGCTATTCTCCCCCAGCCGGGGCGGGTTCTCGTCTCACAATGACATGAGATCGACGACTTCCGCTTCTGCCGCGGCGATTCGGGCCAAGTGCTTGTCCGGGCTCGCTTTCCTCGGCATAATACGCGGCTCGCTGCGCCCGGTATCGCCTCGTCGAGGCCGCCGGAGGACCGGAACGCGATCCCGTCCGCAAGCCGTCGCGACACCTGCCTTCCCGCATCGCGTGGTGGACGTTCCGGTCTTCGCGACCCGAACCGACGCCGGGGCCGCCGTCTCCCGGGCTATGGGAAACATCCACGGATCGCACGACCCGCGTCGCGCGTTCTTATCGAGAGGTACGTATGTCCCGCGAATGCCAAGTCACCGGCAAGCGCGTCGCGACCGGCAACAACGTGTCGCACGCGAACAACAAGACCCGCCGTCGTTTCATGCCCAATCTCCACGAGCGCCGTTTCTGGGTCGCTTCGGAAAACCGTTGGGTGAAGCTGCGCGTTTCCACCAAGGCCCTGCGCACCATCGACAAGAACGGCATCGACGCCGTGCTCGCCGAGCTTCGCGCCCGCGGCGAAAAGATCTGAGGAGTAATCCACCATGGCTTCCAAGCGCGACAAGATCCGCCTGATCTCCTCGGCCGGCACCGGCCACTTCTACACCACCGACAAGAACAAGAAGAACACGCCGGCGAAGATGGAGGTCAAGAAGTACGACCCCGTCGTTCGCAAGCACGTGATGTACAAGGAAGGCAAGATCAAATAAGCCGTCCCGGCTTGTTCGGATCCGACGAGAAACCCGCCTCACGGCGGGTTTCTTCGTTTCCGGGTCGTGGAAGCCCGGCGCGGGACCGCATCGCGCCTGTCCGCCTGTCTCGTGTTTCGGCGTTGTCCCGACGACAACGGCGGGTCGCGTCGGCGACAAGGGAGAACGGCATGGGCTCGGATACGCGCGAAGTGTTCCGGATGGTGGCGATGCGGACGGAAGGGCGGCAGCCGAGCGAAGCGCTGCCCGATCTGATCCTGGGCAGATCCGGGATGCGGTCGGAGGTCGACGCGATCCTCGAAACCGGTTCGCCGCAAAACGCGCTGACGGACGAACAGCGCAAACTGCTCTATGCGCTGTACGAGACACTGTCGTCGTCCGGCGCCATCGAGCGGCTCGACGCGCTGGATCCCGCCGCGGGCGGAGCGCAGGGCGACGCCTTCCTCCAGGCGCGCCTGCAGTACGCGGGCCGCGAGATGAGCGTGTCCGGGCTGCGCGAGGACAAGGACTTCCGCGCGGATGCGGCGATCGCCTGCGAATCGTGGCGATTGCAGAAGCTGTTGGCCGACGCCAAGCGCGATCGCGCGCAACTGGAACGGATCGTGCGCGCCTGCGCCCAGGTGCTCGCGAACGACGACGCGTCGCGGGCGCGGTATCGCGACGCGAGGGTACCGTTGCGTCCCGGTGATCGCGAGCGCGCGCTGCTGCGCGCCGCGGCCACGCCGACGGCCGGGAACGGCACCGGTTCGACGTTGCCGGCGTCGACGACGGCCGTGGTCGCGGGGCCGGTCGCCGCGGCGCTGACCTACCGCAGGTACGACGATCTCGCTGCGCGCTTCGACGAGCTGCTCGCCGAGGATCGGCTGCGCGCGCAGCTCGCCAAGCCCGACGCGGACATCCCGTCGATCGCACCGCTCGCGACGACGGCATTCGTCGCGCGGTCGCTGAAGGAGGCGAAAAGCAGTCCCGTCCTCGGCGGCCTGGGCGCGCAGACGCAACAGGTCCTGGAACAACTGAGCGCGCGCTACGGCGAGGAGCAGCCGCTGGACCAGGCGCTGTCGCAACTGGCCGGACTGCGCGCCGGCGTCGTCGCCGACCTGAGCGCCGCGTACGAACTGGGCCTCGGCGACCGCATGGACGATTCGCTGCCGCCGCCGGAGTCGTTGCCGGCGCCGGTCGCGGACGGCGCGATCCAGGCGCTCGGCTGGGGCGATCTGGTCGTCGCCACCGAACGCCTGGTGGGTTACCGCGCGGTCGAAATCTCGCACATCGAGAACGTGCTGGCCGGCGAGGTGAAGAAGCGCGAACACCAGTTGCGCAAATCCGACGAGACGACCGAGGAGACGGAGACCGAAACCGTTACCGAATCGGAGCGATCGCTCGAAACCGCGAACCGCTTCGAACTGCAGATCGAGGCGTCCCGCGCGATCCGCGAGGAATTCACCATCGACACCGGCGTCAACATGAGCGGCAGCTACGGTCTGACCGACGTCGAAGCCTCGTTCTCCGCGTCCGCCGGCAGGACGGTCGACGACGCCCGCAGCACCGCGTCGCGGGTGGCGAAGGACGTGATCTCGAAAACCGTGGAGCGCACGAGCAAGCACGCGCGCAGCCTGCGTCGTCGCGTATTGCGGACCGAGTGGACCGACCTCAACACCCATGCGATCGACAACGCGCACCGCGAGGGCGCGCCGGCCGAGTCGATCGCCGGCGTCTACAAATGGCTGACCAAGGTGCAGGAAGTGCAGTTGCGGCATTACGGCACGCGGCTGCTGATCGAGTTCACGGTCCCGGAACCCGCGCTGTCGCTGTTCGACCGGGAGGCCGCGGCCGCGGTCTCCGTGCCCAAGCCGCCGGCGTTCGAGCTGTCGGCGGCCGACATCCAGGAACATACCTATCTCGCGCTGGCGCGGAAATTCGGCGCGATCGACATCGAGCCGCCGCCGCCACGGACGAAGAAGGTCGGTTTCGCGTGGGCATCGGCGCCGGACGAAGGCACCGATGCGGATACCGCGGAAGACGTGCTCGCCGACATGATCCAGATTCCGGACGGCTATGCGCCGGTGAGCGGGCGGCTCGCGCTGAGCGCGCATCCGAGCGCGGCGCAGCATTTCCAGGCGCGCGTGCATCTGGGCGATCTGTCCACGATCGTCGTCGCTGGCGTCGGCGACACCGACCGTTTCTTCGTGCTGTCGTCGGTACCGGGCGACGTCGCCTGGAACGCCGGCCTGCCGATTTCGCTCACCGCGCACGGCCATTTCGACAAGACGCTCTCGCTCAACGTGGTGCTCAATTGCAGGATCACCGACAAGGGCTTCGCCGGCTGGCAGATCAAGACCTACGCGGCGCTGAAATCCGCGCATGCGAAGGCGATGAACGATTACGAGGAAGCGCTGCAGCAGGCGCGGATCGAGACCACGTTCGCGCTCGGTCTGGACGGGCGACCGGCCGCGCTGAACCGCAGGGCGGAACGCGAGGAACTGCAGAAGTGGGCGACGGCGATCCTGCGCCGGGCGCCTGCGAACCACGATGCGGTCACCGCGTTCGGCACCGGCCCGGCCCAGCACACCGAAATCGACCCCGGGCGTGCGGACCGGCTGTCGCCGCTGGTGCGGTTCTACGAACAGGCCTTCGAATGGGCCAACATGACCTACTTCTTCTTCCCCTATTTCTGGGGTCGGCGCACCGCCTACCGCGCGCGACAGGCGGTCCGTCACGACGATCCGGTGTTCGAGTCGTTCCTGCGCAGCGGCTGCGCGCGCGTGGTGGTACCGGTCACGCCGGGACACGAGCCGGGCATCCTGTTCTATCTGTCGAACTACGCGCTGCCGGAGCATGAGCGATTGCTCGGCGCGGAGCGCGCCATCGCCGCCGACGCCGAGCCGGCCTCGATCGAAACCGGCGCCTACGAAGGGCTGTGGCTCGAACTGATGCTGGCGAAGCACGCCGATCGGGCGCGCGGTTCGGGCCACCTCGCGCTGGAACGGGGTTCGACCTCGGCGACGCTGGTGGACAGCCGCTGGACACCGACCGACCAGGACATCGGCCGGGAAATCGTCGTCGAAGGCGTGACCTACGAGGTCCGGGCGCCGATCGGGCCGACCGGTTTCGCGCTCGATCGTCCTTATGCCGGCGCCACCACGGCGCGTGCCGTCTACGCGACCGGCAGCGTGCCGTTCGGTGCGCCATGGCGGGTGGACGTGCCGACGAACCTGGTGATCCTGGCCGATCGCAGCGATCAGCTCGCGCTCCCGGACTGAGGCGGAAGGCCCCGTGCCCATCGGCGAAGCGACCCTGGACGCCATCCGCGCGCGCTACGACGCGGGCTCGGAACTGCTTGCGGACCTGCAGACCGCCAACGAGATCCGCACGGCGACGGTGCGCGAGGAACGCATCGAGGAACTCGACGGCCTGCTGCAGTCGATGGCCGCGCTCGGCCTGTTCGACGACGCGGTGTCGCTGCCGGCGGACGACGAAGCGGCGATCCTGGCGTTCGACGCGGAGCTGGAGGAACTGTTGTTCGAGGTCCGCTCGGTCAACGACATGGCCTCGATCGAACTCCAGCTCGCGCATGCGCAGTGGCTGCAGAAAGTGCTGGCCCACGAGTATTTCGGATGGGTTCGGCTCGCCTGGATGCGGTATTCGACGGCGAACCGCGGGCGGGACGTGCCGCAGGAGGTGTACGACCTCTTCACCGTCGACGTCGTGAACCGGATGCACATCTTCGCGGGCTGGCAAGCGGGCAAGTGCAAGCGCATCGTCGAACTCGGTTGCGCCGTCGACCAGGACTTCCAGCCGATCGCGATGGGCTTCGGTGCGCTCAACGCCGTCGACGCGAGCGCGAAGGACGCGGTGACGACCTACAAGGCCTACGAAGCCCAGCAGCAGGAGCTGGAACGGCTGTCGCGGGAGCTGGATACCTCCCCCAGCATCGCCAGCCAGCTCTGGTCGGTGATCGGCTGGGACGATCCGCTCGACTTCCTGTCGGACGTGGTCCTCACGGCCGCGACCGGCGGCGCCGGGAAGGTGGCAAAGTGGGGACGCAAGGTCTATCGCGTCAAGCAGCGGATATCGAAGGCGAAGAAGCTTTCGAAGCGGCTGCAGGCGCTGAAGGATCAGCTCGACCGGATCGAGAAGGGCTACGAGAAGGTGTTCGCGGCGGCCGGCAGGATCCGCAAGCTCAAGCGCCCGCAGCGCATCGCCGAGGCGATCGCGAGGAACGTCGAGCGGCTGAAGGAACGCGAGAAGCAGCTGGAAGTCTTGAACGAAGTGCGGAACGCGTTGCTGGTCAACTTCGGTCGCGACGCGGTTTCCACCATCGCCTCCAATCTCGCCAACGGCCATTTCAAGGGCGTCGGCTCCGATCTGTCGAAAGTGACGGCGAAACAGGCGATCGACCATTACCTCAACGCGAAACCGCCGTTCACCGACATCGCGCGGATCCGCAGGAGCGCCAACTTCAAGTCCGTGCTCCTGGATCCGAACGACGACGGCCACGCCGACATCTTCTGGCGCTATTTCTCGCTGCTGCTGGCGCGCGAATTCATCGCCAGGGCGATGATCGCGATCGGCAGGAAACGCGAGCTGACCGCGGATCTCCTGCTCGACGCGTTCCTGGAATCCCTGGCGTCGGCGATCGAGTCGATCATCATCGACCATCCGCTCGTGCCGAGCGCGCTGGCGCATCCGGCGGCGCGCACCGTGATCGCCACCGGACGCAAGATCCTGGTCAATTTCGGCAAGGACCTGGTCGACGAGCTGCGCAAGCTCGGCGGTTGATCGCCGCGCGGGCGACGCGATCAATCCGGCGCGGGCGCGAAATCCATGATCCAGTTCGTCTCCCAGGTGGCGCCGCCGTCGGCCGAGAAGGCCTGTTCCCAGCGCGGTGCGCGCGGGTCGACGGCATGCCAGAGGAAACGGACGCGGATCGGTCTGCCGTCGAAAACATCGTCGCAGTAGAACGTACCGATGCCGTCCGCGAATCCGCCGGTCATCGGCGGGTCCAGGCGGTCGGGGTGGCGTCCGTCGAGCCACCAGATCGACCAGCGACCGGTCGCGGCGTCGAAGGTGCGCAGGGTGACGGCGCGGTAGGCGCCGTCGGGCAGGGCGAGGACGTTGTCGTCGACGTTGCCGGCGCCGCCGAGCAGGCTGCGCGTGCGGCAGGTGCCGTCGAATTCGACCCACGCGTCGCACCCGGCGAGGCGTTCGCGCAGACGCCGATGCCGCACGCGCCAATCGCCGAGGAAGAAGTCGAAGTCGTGCGCGCTCATGCCCGCACCCAATCCATGAACCAGTTCTCGGCCCACGTCCTGCCGTCGTCATGGGACACCGCCTGGCGCCAGCGGCACGCGTCCGGGGCGATGCGATCCCAGATGCCGCGGACCTTGATCGGGGTCTCGCCGTCCATGTCGTCGGCGAGGAAGATGCCGACACCGTCGATGAAGTGGCCCGGCATGCCCGGGGCGGTCAGCACGCCGGACTTCGCGTTGACCCAGAAGTCCGACCAGACGCGCTTTTCCATGTCGAGCAGGCGCAGTCCCATGCCGCTGAAATGCCGCGCGGGAATGCGCAGTTCCTCGACGCTGCCGATGCCGCCGAGGATCGTCCAGCAGGTCGCTTCGCCGTCGAACGCGTCCCAGTCGTCGGTACCGGGGGTCTTGAGCCGGCGGTGGCGGATCTTCCATTCGCCCGCGAGAAAGTCGAAGTCGCCGGGCTTGCCGGGCGGCGGTGGGCTCGCCGTCGTGGCGTCCGGCGGCGGGGCGGATGCGACGCCGCGACCGGCGGCCGACACCGCGACACCGGCGGCGGCGGTCATCAGCAGGGTGCGTCGGGCGGGATCGGCGGGAGCGGCCATGGTCGGGGTCCTGTGTGCGGTGAAGGTGCGAAGACCATAGCGACCGATACCTGACAACCTGCGTCAGGCATAGACTGGAAACTGCCTGCCGGGGACTCCGATGCGCGCCAGCCGACTGCTTTCGATCCTGATCCTGCTGCAACTGCGCGAACGTCTGACCGCCGAGGCGCTGGCGGCCGAGTTCGAGGTGTCCGTGCGCACGATCTACCGCGACATCGAGCGTCTGGCCGAAGCCGGGGTGCCGGTCTACGCCGAACGCGGGCCCGGCGGCGGATTCCGGCTGGTCGACGGCTACCGCACGCGCCTGACCGGACTCGGTGCGGACGAAGCCGAGGCGATGTTCATGATCGGGCTGCCCGGTCCTGCGCAGGCGCTGGGGCTCGGCGCGGCGGCGACCGGCGCCGGCCGCAAGCTGCTGGCATCGCTGCCGCGCGGTTGGGACGAACGCGCCGGTCGCATGAGCGATCGTTTCCATCTCGACCCCGCGGACTGGTATCGCGACGAAGACCCGCTGCCGCAGTTGCCGGCGCTGGCGCGCGCGGTGCTGGACCGGCATCCGCTGACCATGACCTACGAGAGCTGGACTGCGGTGCGCGCATGGACGGTCGAACCGCTCGGCCTCGTGCTGAAGGCCGGCGCCTGGTATCTGGTCGCGACGGGCGGCGGCAAGACGCGGATCTTCAGGGTGTCGAACATCCGCGCGCTCGCGGTCGACGCCGATGCGAACTTCGAACGCCCGCCGGACTTCGATCTCGCCGCCTGGTGGGCGGCGGACGTGGCGCGTTTCGAGGCCGGCCTGCGGCCCGGCCGCGCCGAATTGCGCCTGACCGCGGCGGGCCTGAAGTTTCTGTCCGAACAGGGCGCCTACGCCCGGCGCGCGGTCGCGGAGGCGCTGCCCGACACCGACGGCTGGTCGCGCGCGATCCTGCCGATCGAACACGTCGAACAGGCCGCGCGGCTGGTGCTGGGACTGGGGCCGGAGGCGCAGGTGCTCGCGCCGGACGAGTTGCGTGCCCGCGTGCACGAGATGGCCCGGGAGATCGCGCAACGGCATGCCGATGTCGCCGGCTGAGCGCGTCGCGACCGTCTACGACCTTGGTCGCAGGACGACAGGCCCGCGCGTGCGCGCCGTAGACTGGGCGGACCGCTCCGGGCGAGGGGACGCATGATCGCGGGCTGGGTGCTGCTGCTGGTATCGCTGGGTTACGTCGGCCTGCTGTTCGCGGTCGCCTACATCGGCGACCGTCGCTCGCCGGCGCCGCGCTGGCAGTGGTCGCGCCCGGTGGTCTATGCGCTGGCGCTGGCGGTCTATTGTTCGTCGTGGACGTTCTACGGCGCGGTCGGTACCGCCGCGCGCACCGGGCTGGGGTTCCTGCCGATCTATCTCGGGCCGCTGCTGTTGCTGCTGTTCGGCTGGCGCATCCTCGAACGCCTGGTGCTGATTTCCGGCGAACACCGGATCGTCTCGATCTCCGACTTCCTGTCCTCGCGCTACGGTCGCGCGCCCGGGCTGGCCGCGTTGGTCGCCACGGTCGCGCTCATCGCCGCGGTGCCCTACGTCGCGCTGCAGTTCAAGGCGGTCGCGATGAGCGTCGAGGTGCTGGCGCCGGGCAGCGACGATGCCCTGTTCGCCGATCCCGCGCTGTACGTCGCGCTGCTGCTGGCCGCGTTCGCGATCCTGTTCGGCACGCGCCAGATCGACGCCACCGAGCACCACCGCGGCATGGTGCTGGCGGTGGCGCTGGAGTCGCTGGTCAAGTTGCTGGCCTTCATCGCGATCGGCCTGCTGGCGCTGTTCAATCTGCCGGGCGAGGCGCCGCTGGGCGCGCGCATCGTCGACGCCACGCGCGCGGTCACCGCGCCGGGATTGCCCGCCGGTTTCGTGTCCCAGACGCTGATCGCGTTCACCGCGATCGTCTGCCTGCCGCGACAGTTCCACGTCGCGGTCGTCGAATGCCAGGACCCGGCCGACATCCGGCCGGCGCGGTGGATGTTCGGCGGTTATCTCATGCTGTTCAGCCTGTTCGTGGTGCCGATCACCCTGGCCGGCCAGGCGGCCCTGTCGGGCAGCGGCGCGTCGCCCGATACCTACGTGCTGGCGCTGCCGTTGGCGCTGGACCGCGAGGCGCTCGCGCTGGTCGCCTACATCGGCGGATTCTCGGCCGCGACCGGCATGGTGATCGTCGCCAGCGTCGCGCTCGCGACGATGGTCAGCAACGACCTGGTGATGCCGCTGCTGCTGCGCCGGCGCGCGCTGGCAGAACAGGCGGGCATCGACCGTCAGGTGCTGTGGGTGCGACGCATCACCATCCTGCTGCTCGCGCTGATGGCCTATGCCTACCACCGCATCGCCGCGGCCGCGGGCGACAGTCTCGCCCAGCACGGTCTGCTCGCGTTCGCGGCGGTCGCGCAGTTCGCGCCCGCCGTCATCGGTGGCCTGTACTGGCGCGGCGCGAGTCGCGCCGGCGCTTTCGCCAGCGTGCTCGCAGGCGCGACGGTGTGGGCCTACACGCTGCTGCTGCCGGCGCTCGCGCGCAGCGGCGGCTTCGGCGCCGACTGGATCGCCCACGGGCCGTTCGGATTGTCGTGGCTGCGGCCGCAGCAGCTGTTCGGCCTCAGCGGCTGGGATCCGCTCACGCACGGCGTGTTCTGGGCGCTGCTGTTCAACATCGGCGCGCTCTTCCTGGTGTCGGCGCGCCGCCGCCCGCCGCTGCAGGACCAACTGCGCGCCGCGAGCTATCTCGATCCCTACGCGCAGCGTTCTCCGCTGGGGCCGGGCGGTTGGGCAGGCAGCGTGCGCAGCGGCGAACTGCTGGCCCTGGCCGAACGCATCGTCGGCGAACGTCATGCCCGGCGTGCGTTCGACCAGCATTTCGAGGAAAAAGCCATCGCCGAATCGACGACGCGCCGCGCGTGGCAGCCGCAGCAGCTCGCCGATCGCGCGCTGGTGCAGTTCACCGAGCGCCTGCTCGCGTCCGCCATCGGCGCCGCGTCGGCCCGGCTCACGCTCACCAGCGCCCTGCGCGGATCCGGCATGGAGTTGGGCGAAGTGGTGTCGCTGCTCGACGAGGCCAGCCAGGAACTGCGTTTCAACCGCCAGGTGTTGTCGACGACGCTGGAGAACATCAGCCAGGGCGTCAGCGTGGTCGACGCCGATCTGCGGTTGATCGCTTGGAATCGCCGCTATCAGCAGATGCTCGGCTATCCCGACGGCATGCTTTATGTCGGCCGACCGATCGCCGACCTGATCCGCTGGAGCGCGGAACGCGCCGAGATGAACGAACTCGGCCCGCAGACCGTGTCGGTCGACGAACAGGTGCGGCGACGCCTCGCGCATCTGCGCGCCGGCCAGCCCTACGTATTCCAGCGTGTCCGCGACAGCGGCCAGGTGATCGAGATGCGCGGCCAGCCGCTGCCCGGCGGCGGTTACGTCACCAGCTTCAACGACATCACCGACTACAAGCACGCCGAGCAGGCCCTGCGCGACATCAACGAAACCCTGGAACAGCGGGTCGAACAGCGCACCCGCGAGGCCGAAGCGGCGCAGCAGTCGAAGACCCGCTTCCTCGCCGCGGTCAGTCACGACGTCCTGCAGCCGCTCAACGCCGCGCGGCTGTTCGCCTCGGCGCTGCGCGAAACCGCGGATGCCGAGGAGCGTACGCGGCTGGCCGAGCGCGTCGACGCGGCGCTGCGCGCGGCCGAGGATCTGCTCGACGGCCTGCTCGACGTCTCGCGGCTCGACGCCGGCGCGCTCAAGCCGGACATCGCCGATTTCGACGCCGCCGAGCTGCTGCGCGAACTCGCCGCGCAGTACGCGCCCAGCGCCGCAGGCCGCGGCCTGAGCCTGCGCGTGCATGCCCGCACGGGCGCCTTCGTGCGCAGCGATCGTCGTCTGTTGCGTCGCGCCCTGCAGAATTTCCTCGCCAATGCCCTGCGCTACACGCGCGACGGGGGCGTGCTGCTCGCCCTGCGCCATCGCGGCGACGCGGTCGAACTGCAGGTCTGGGACACCGGCCCGGGCATTCCCGCGCACCACCTGGGCCAGATCTTCGAGGAATTCCGCCGCTTCGACACTTCGCAACCCGGCGTCGATCTCGGCGGCGAGCGCGGTCTCGGGCTCGGCCTGTCGATCTGCCAGCGCATCGCGCGCATCCTCGGCCATCCGCTGCAGGTGCATTCGCGGGTCGGTTTCGGCAGCGTGTTCTCGATCCGCGTCCCGGCCGGTGCGGCGACGCCGATGCGGGCGCCGGCGCCGGCGCCCGCGCTCGCGTCCGACGCGCTCTCCGGGCTGCGGGTGCTGTGCGTCGACAACGACCCGGAAATCCTCGACGGCATGCGCGCGCTGCTCGGTCGCTGGGGCGCGATCGCGTCGACCGCCGCGACCGCCGACGAAGCCCTCGCGCGCCTCGAAGAAACGCCCGGAACGCCCCCCGACGTGCTGCTCGTCGACTATCACCTGCACGACCGACTCGATGGCCTCGGCGTCGTCGCAGAACTGCGGCGGCGCGCGCAACGCGACATTCCCGCCGCCATGCTCACCGGCGACGGCAGCGATGCGCTGAAGCACGCCGCCCGCGAATACGGCTGCGCCGTGCTCACCAAACCGGTGAAACCGGCGTCGTTGCGCGCGTGGCTCGGGGCGAAGGGCTGAACCCGAACGGGCGTTCCGGTGCCGCATCCGTCATGGGCGGGATGCGTGGCGCGCGTCGTCGTCCTACTGCCACCCGTACCGCACGAGGTGGAAGAAGATCGGCGCGGCGAAGACGACCGAGTCGAGGCGGTCGAGAATGCCGCCGTGGCCCTCGATCATGTGGCCCCAGTCCTTGACGCCGCGGTCGCGTTTGATCGCGGACATCACGAGCCCGCCGAAGAAGCCCATCAGACAGATCACCAGCGCGACCAGCCCGGCTTCCAGCGGCGTGAACGGGGTGATGCCGTGGATCAGCGCGCCCAGCGCGGTGGCGCTGACGACGCCGCCGATGAGGCCTTCCCAGGTCTTGGAGGGCGACAGCGCGGGCGCGACCTTGTGCCGGCCGAGCAGTTTGCCCCAGACGTACTGCAGCACGTCGCTGCCCTGCACGACGATGACCAGGAAGGCGATCAGCAGCAGATTGCGGCCCTCGTAGCCCGGAATGTTCAGGGTCATCAGCGCCGGGACGTGCGACAGACAGAACACGCAGATCATCAATCCCCACTGCACCTTGGCGGCGCGCTCGAGGAAGCGCGTGGTGTCCGCCGAGAGCGCGGCGAAGATCGGCAGCAGCAGGAAGGCGTAGACCGGGATGAAGATCGCGTACAGCCCGTACCACTCGATCCACACCAGCGCGTATTGCATCGGCAGCGCGATGAAGAAGCTCAGCAGCAGCACCAGATGGTCGCCGCGGCGGGTGTAGCAGAGGGTGATGTACTCGCGCAGGGCGAAGAACGAGAGCAGGGCGAACAGCACGATCACTCCGCCCTTGCCGATCCAGAACGCGACCGCAAGCACGCCGACCATCCACCACCAGGCGCGGATGCGGCTGTTGAGGTTGTCGATGGTGGCGTGCGGTTCCTCGGGGGCGTGGCGCAGCTTCAGGATCCAGCCGACGATCGAGGCGATCGTCAGCACCGCGACCGCGCCGAGGAAGATCGGCAGGGCGTACAGCGACGGGATCGGATTGTGCATCAGGCGGGCTCCACGGGCGCGGATGGGCGAGGGTCTTTCGGGGGCGGAACGTCGTCGTCGTTGTCGCTCGGCGTCGCGTCGTCGGGGTCCTCGGGACGCAGCGCGAGCATCGCATCGCGCGCGCGGACGAGGAACGCGGCCTTGTCCTCGCCGTCGATCCGCGCCAGCGGCGGGCCGAAGGTGACCGTGCACAGCAACGGGATCGGCAGCGCTTCGCCCTTGGGCATCACCCGCGCGAGGTTGTTGATCCAGACCGGCACGAGTTCGGCGTGCGGATAGCGGGTCGCGAGATGGAACAGGCCGCTCTTGAACGGCAGCAGCACCGCGTCGGTCGTGTTGCGGGTGCCTTCCGGGAACAGGATCAGCGAATCGCCGCCGGCCAGCGCCTGCACCATCTGTTCGATCGGATCCGCGCTGCCTTCGCGGCGTTCGCGGTCGATCAGCACCGCGCGGAACACCTTGCCGCCGACGAAGCGGCGCAACGCGCTCCGGTTCCAGTAGTCCGCGCCTGCGACCGGGCGCGTGCGCCGGCGGAGCCACGGTGGCAGCGAGGCCCACAACAGCACGAAATCGCCGTGACTGGCGTGGTTGGCGAAATAGATCCGCTGCGCCGCATGCGGCCGGATGCCGCGCCAGTACGCCTGCGCGCCGGTGAGCAGGCGGATGAAGACGATGATGAGACCGGCGATGGCGCGTTCGAGCATCGTGTCGTATCGAGAGTGGTCGTGGCGGAACCGGATCCGGGCGGTTCCCGGGCTCACGACGATACCATCATGATCCGCATCCGGCGCCGTTGTCGCGCCGACAGGTGTCGGTCCCGCGCGGCGCGAAGTGGCCGTCTTCGAGAGGGTCTGGAAGGTTCCCGCCCGGGCCGCAGCCCGGGCGGGAGGATGCGCTTCAGGCCGATGAGCCCGGACGCATGCGAACGCGACGCATCACTCGCAGTTCATCACCCCCGACGATATCCACGCCTTGGTCATGGCCGCGTCGCTGCATGCGAACCGCGCATCGGGATCGGCGATGTCCTGGCAGGCCTGATACTCGAAGATCGCGAGATCGCGGAGGGCGCGGGCGTTGTCGCAGTAGGTCGCGCTCAGGTCGCCGGGCTCGACGTAACTGTGGACATAGCATTCGGCGATCATGCCGAAGCCATAGGGACTCTGCAGCCGGTTGTTGGCGCCCTGTCCGCCGAGAACGCACAGGTTGTACTCGATCATGCACTCGTTGCGCGCGATCGCATTCGATCCGGCGGCCGCAAGGCAGGTGTCGCGGCGTGCCGCGCACGCGGGCTCGTTCGCGTTCTCGCCGGGCGAGAGCGGTGCGGTGCGATAACGATGCTGCGTGAAGGCGGCATCGCATGCCGCGAGGCGGGACCAGGGCGAGTTCTGGGCGATCGCCGGGGACGGCGGTCCGATCGTGGCGAGCGCGAACAGGACCGTGCCGATGGCGGCGCTAAGACGAATTTCCATATCGTGTCTCTCTTCTTGATGGTGATGGTGGGACCGGGTCGAAACGGTCGCAGAGGAGAACGCATCGGATCTTCGGCCGCCGCCATCGCTTCGCGCGGCGATTCGTCGACCTGCGGAATCCGGAAGCGACGGCGCGCGCGCACCGATCGCATGCCCGCGGAGCGCGGCGCGACCTCGAATCGAATGTGTCTCCCGCCGGTGTTACGGGACGAGCGTTGCGGCGGATGCAGGCGCGCGCGCAGCCGACGCTCAGGCTTGCGGCATGGCCTCGCGCAGGCCGTTGCGCACGCGACGCACGACGGTCCATGCGATCAGCCCGCACAACACGGGGAACAGCCATGCGGCCCAGGCCGGCAGCGTCCCCGCGAGACCGAACCACAACGCGATCGCGCCGAGCACGAAGGCGCGATCGCTCTTGCCCATCGGCCCGTCGTAGCGGCGGGTGCCGCCCACCGTGGGCCCGAGCGCGCCGGCGAATTCGCTCAGGCCGGCCAGCACCGCGAACGTCGCCACCCACACCGGCGCGAAGGGCGCCACGGCGGCGAACGGCAGCGCCAATGCGGCGTCCGCGATCACGTCGGTGAGTTCGTTGAGATACGCGCCGAGTTTCGACTGCTGGCCGAACTCGCGCGCGAGCATGCCGTCGATCGCGTTGAAGGCCATGCGCAGGAACAGCCACAGCGGCAGCAGCAGGAAGGCCGCCGGCGACGGCGCGTCGAGGTAGAGCCAGACGCCGAGCGCGACCGAGAGCGCGCAGGCGGCGACGGTCACCTGGTTGGCGGTCACGCCGAGGGCGTGCAGCCGGCGCACGAACGGCCGCAGCAGGGCCTGGAACTTCGGTTTGAGGGCGTAGATCGACATGGCGGCGCCATCATTCCATACCGCACCGCAGGTTGTCCGCAGGCGCGAAACGCGACGGTCGTCGCAGGGATGCGACCAAGGTCGCAGCTCCGGTCGTCACCATACGCGTTCGCACGTATGGCAATCCGACGACCCTGACCCCATCATTCAACAGTTCCTATCGAGTCGCCTCCATGTCCTTGTCCCTGATCGACTTTCTTTCCGGCGGCCTGTTCCAGGCCGGCTGGGGCACGATGCTGATCTATCTGCTGGTCGCCACCCAGCTCACGATCTTCTCGGTCACGCTCTATCTGCATCGCAGTCAGGCCCATCGCGGGGTCGACTTCCATCCCGTCCTCAACCACTTCTTCCGGTTCTGGACCTGGCTCACCACTTCGATGATCACTCGCGAATGGGTGGCCATCCACCGCAAGCATCACGCCAAGTGCGAGACCGAAGAGGACCCGCACAGCCCGATGACCAAGGGCATCGCCACGGTGTTCTGGCGCGGCGTCGAGCTGTATCGCGAAGCGCGCCGCGACCGCGCGTCGATCGAGCAGTACGGCAAGGGTGCGCCGAACGACTGGATCGAGCGTCGCCTGTACACGCCGTACGCCACGTTCGGACCGACCCTGCTGCTGTTCGTCAGCTTCGCCCTGTTCGGGTTCAAGGGCATCGCGATCTGGGCGATCCAGATGGCGTGGATCCCGTTCTGGGCCGCAGGCGTCGTCAACGGTCTCGGCCACTGGTGGGGTTATCGCAATTTCGAAACCACCGACACCGCGACCAATCTCACCCCGTGGGCCGTGTGGATCGGCGGCGAGGAACTGCACAACAACCACCACGCGTTTCCCAGCTCGGCCAAGTTCGCCCTGCGCAAATGGGAGTTCGACATCGGCTGGGCCGCGATCAGGACGCTGGAAACGGTCGGTCTGGCGAAGGTGCTGCGGGTCGCGCCGAGCCTCGACGTGCGCCCGAACATCCAGGTCCCGGATACCGACACCCTCAAGGCGCTGCTCGCGCATCGTTTCCAGGCGATGACCGATTACCAGCGCAACGTGCTCAAGCCGGCGCTGCGCGAGGAAGCCCGGTTGGCGGGCGAGAAGCTGCGCGCGCTGCTGCCGCGCAAGTTGCGCAAGGGCATCGTCGACGATGGTCGCTGGCTCAAGCCCGACGCCCGCGAACAGCTGCACCAGTGGGTCGCCCAGCGGCCGCGCATCGGCACCCTCATCGAGTATCGCGCGCGCCTCGCCGCGGTGCTCGAAACCCGCAGCCAGAACGCGCAGGACACCCTCCAGGCGCTCCAGCAGTGGTGTCGCGAGGCCGAGGCCAGCGGCATCCAGGCGCTGCAGGAATTCTCGCTGCGCATGAAGGGCTATTCGCTGCAACCCGTGCGGGGGTGAGCCCTCGCTTTCCGGCGCATCATGACGGCCGCCTTCGGGCGGCCGTCGTCGTTGGTCTGCCCTGAGGACGGAGACAGACGTTCCGGGGTCGGTCGCGAGGCCCGTTCGGCGATGACCGAGCCGGACATCGCCCGAGGCTCAGTGGCGCGAACTCGGCGCCCGCGTCACCAGCGACTTCAGTCTGTTGCCGATCCGCGAAAGCAGCGACGGCTTCGCTTCGGCCTTCGCCGCAGGCGCGACCGACACGGCGGCCGGCGTTTCCAGCGCGCGCACGGCCTGACCGACCGACTGCGCGCCCTCGGCGCCGTCGATGCGCTGGCCGCCGCGCCGGCGCCGGCGCTTGCGCGCGGGACGGTCGCCTTCGACCTGCGCCACTGCAGGCGCCGTATCCGGCGCGCTCGCCGGAGTCTGCGCGGCATCGCGCGGCGGGCGCGGACCGCGATCGCGGCGTTCGCCCCGACCGCCCTCGCCCTGGCCGCCTTCGCGCCGACCGCCGCCGGAACGCTCGCCGCGGCCGCCGCTGCGACCGCCCGGACCGCTGCGTCCGCTTTCGCGTCGACCGCCGCCGCGCTTGGCTTCGTCGGCCGCGCGGGCTTCGCGCGCTTCGCGGAAGATCGTGCTGATGCTCTCGTCGGCGTCGTCCTCGCCCTCGGCCTCGACCGGCGGGCGTACGCGTTCGGGACGCGGCAGTGCGGTCAGCAGTTCGGCGGTGACCGGCTCGGAGGGAATCTTCTGTTCGATGTAGCGCTCGATGTCCGGCAGGCTCATCGCGTAGCGCTCGCAGGCGAAGCTGATCGCGTCGCCTTCCGCGCCCAGACGGGCCGTGCGGCCGATGCGGTGGACGTAATCCTCGGCATCGAACGGCAGATCGAAGTTGTAGACGTGCGAGACGCCGTCGATGTGCAGGCCGCGCGCGGCGACGTCGGTCGCCACCAGCAGTTCGAGATGGCCGGACTGGAATTTCTTCAGCAGCGATTCGCGCTTCTTCTGCGGCACGTCGCCGCTGAGCACGCCGACGCGGTATCCGGCGCGTTCCAGCGCCCGCGCCACGCGTTCGACGAAGGCCTTGGTGTTGACGAACACCATCGTCCGCGCGCCCTCGCTGCGCGAGAGCAGGCCCAGCAGCAGCGGGATCTTTTCGTCGTCGGCGGGATAGTAGATCTTCTGCCGGACCTTGGCCGCGGTGATGAACTCCGCCTCGACCACGATCTTCTCGGGCTCGTTCATGTGTTCGTAGGCCAACTCCAGCACGCGATGGCTGAGCGTGGCGCTGAACAGCAGGGTCTGCCGGGTGGTGCGCTCCGGCATGCGCCGCAGCAGGAAGCGGATGTCCTTGATGAAGCCGAGGTCGAACATGCGGTCGGCCTCGTCCAGCACGCAGACCTCGCAGGCGTGCAGGCTGACCACCTTGTGCTGCTTGACGTAGTCGATCAGCCGGCCCGGGGTGGCGATGATGATGTCGGCGCCGGCCTGCAGCAGGGCGCGCTGCTTGTCGTAATCGACGCCGCCGTAGACCAGCGCGAACTTCAGCCCGAGGTCCGAGCAGAACTTCACCGCGTCCTTGTGGATCTGGATGGCCAGCTCGCGGGTCGGCGCCAGGATCAGCGCGCGCGGATCTTCCGGTTTGCGCTCGGCCAGGGCCGGGCGGCTGAGCAGGCGGTTCACCACCGTGACCAGGAAGGCCAGGGTCTTGCCGGTGCCGGTCTGGGCCTGGCCGGCGACGTCGCGGCCGGCGAGCGTCACCGGCAGGGTCAGGGCCTGGATCGGGGTGCAGCGGGTGAAGCCCGCGGCTTCGAGCCCGGCGAGCAGGGCCGGATGCAGCTCGAAGGAGGAAAAGGTGATGTCGGTTAAGGGTTTGTCGCTCATGATCTGGCTGTGAAGGCGGGCGGCGCGGCGGCGGAAAAGCCGGATCCGCGCTTGCAATGGGAGGTCGCGGGGCAGCAGACTTCGGGCCTCTGCGCACTGCCGGGAATGGCGCTCGGCGGCCGGGGTCGACCCTTGAAGCCGGCGAAGCGAACCCGCAGTGTAACAGGCCGTCCACCCGGCCCATCACCCAGCCCCCGCACCGGGCCGCCCGGCGCGGCCCTCTCATGAACGCCCAGGCCGCCGTCGTGGCGCGCCAGCAAGACCCGGAGATCCCCTGTGAGCGACAAGATTGCCCATGCCACCGACGCCGATTTCGACGCGCTCGTCCTGCATTCCGACGTGCCGGTCCTGGTGGATTTCTGGGCCCCGTGGTGCGCCCCGTGCAAGATGATCGCGCCGGCGCTGGATCAGCTGGCCGACGAATACGAGGGGCGCGCCAGGATCGTGAAGGTCGACATCGAGGCGCACCCGAACCTCGGTCGCCGCTTCAATGCCCGCAGCATCCCGATGCTGCTGACCTTCAAGAACGGCCAGATCCACGGCACCCAGATCGGCGCCGTCGGCAAGCCGCAGCTGGCGCAGCTGATCGAAAAGGCGCTCTGAGCGACGCAGGCTTCGCGAGGGTGGACCGGCCTCAGGGCCGGGCCCACGGCCGGCACCCGGTCACCGACGGCGCATCCCGCGGCCGCGACGGACGGGATGGACCGTCCGCCGCAGGGCGGCCACCCGGCCCCTGCGCCTCGTCCGGAACGTGACAGCGGCCTGAAGGCCGCTCTACCGCGACCGCTTGCCGCCGCGCCGCGCCGGTGCTAGCTTCTACCCGACCTGAGCGCCCGCTGGCGCCGATTCTTTCCAGTCTCCGACCACCCACTCCCGACCCCCGTCCGCGCACCGCGGGCGCTCGCAGCCGCGAGGATTTCCGCTTTGTCCGACCAGACTCCCGAAACCGGCGACACCGCCGGGAAGCGCGTGCGCAAGCCGCGCGCCGCCAAGACCGCCGTCCAGACCAGCATGCCGCTGCCCGAAGCGCCGCAGCCGGTCGCACCGCCCCCGCCGCCCGCTCCCGCGCCTCCTGCTCCGCCGCCGGCGCCTGCTGCCCCCGCCGAATTCCAGGCGCCCGCGCCGGCCCCGCAGAACGAACCCCGACCGCAACCGCAAGGCGGCGCCACCGGCGGCGGTGTCCAGAACGAAGGCGGCGAAGGCCGCAACGACGGGCAGGGGCAGGGCGAATTCCAGCGCTTCAATCGCCGCGATCGCTTCCGCAACCGCCGCGACCGGTTCCGCAACCGCGACCAGCAGCAGAACGAAGGCGGCGAGGGCGGCGAGGGCAACGGCAATTACCAGCAGCAGAACCCGTCGCAGTACCAGCCGCGTCCGCAGCCGAACGTGCCCGAGGGCTTCCCGCAGTATTCGCTGAGCGATCTCAAGCGGATGCCCACGCCGAAGCTGCTCGACATCGCCGAGCAGCTCAACATCCAGGAAGGCGTCGCCCGCGCGCGCAAACAGGACGTGATCTTCGCGGTCCTGAAGGTGCTGACCCGCCACGGCGAAGGCGTTGCCGCCGACGGCGTGCTGGAAATCCTGCCCGACGGCTACGGCTTCCTGCGCGCGGCCGAGGCGAGCTATCTCGCCGGCCCCGACGACGTCTACATCTCGCCCAGCCAGATCCGTCGCTTCAATCTGCGCACCGGCGACTACATCGCCGGCAAGATCCGCTGGCCGAAGGACGGCGAACGCTACTTCGCCCTGGCCGTCGTCGACACGATCAACGGCGAACCGCCGGAAGCGTCGAAGAACAAGGTCCTGTTCGAGAATCTCACCCCGCTGTTCCCGCGCAAGCGGTTCCGCCTCGAGCGCGGCGACGGTTCGACCGAAGACATCACCGGCCGCATCCTCGATCTGATGGCCCCGCAGGGCAAGGGTCAGCGTTCGCTGATCGTCTCGCCGCCGAAGGCCGGCAAGACGATGATGATGCAGCAGATCGCCAGCGCCATCACCTACAACCATCCGGACGTGCACCTGATCGTGCTGCTCGTCGACGAGCGTCCGGAAGAAGTCACCGAAATGCAGCGCACCGTGCGCGGCGAGGTGGTTTCGTCGACCTTCGACGAACCCGCCGCCCGCCACGTGCAGGTCGCGGAAATGGTGATCGAGCGCGCCAAGCGCCTGGTCGAGCACAAGAAGGACGTGGTCATCCTGCTCGACTCGATCACCCGCCTCGCCCGCGCCTACAACAACGTCGTTCCCAGCTCCGGCAAGGTGCTGACCGGCGGCGTCGACGCCAACGCCCTGCATCGCCCGAAGCGTTTCTTCGGCGCCGCGCGCAACGTCGAGGAAGGCGGTTCGCTCACCATCATCGCCACCGCCCTGATCGACACCGGCAGCGCGATGGACAAGGTGATCTACGAAGAGTTCAAGGGCACCGGCAACAGCGAAATCCACCTCGACCGTCGCATTACCGAGAAGCGCGTGTACCCGGCGATCGCGGTCAACCTCAGCGGCACCCGCCGCGAAGACCTGCTGATCGAACCCGACCTGCTGCAGAAGATCTGGATCCTGCGCAAACTGCTGCACGGCATGGACGAGATCGCGGCGATGGAATTCCTGCTCGACAAGATGAAGACCACCAAGTCGAACGACGAATTCTTCGCCTCCATGCGACGTTGACGCCACGGCCGGCGTCCCGCCGGACTCGACGCGCGTCCTCCGAACGCCCCGCCCGCGCGGGGCGTTCGCGTTTGCGCTCCACCGCCGGATCCACGATCTGTACTCCGCCGCGTTTGCTGCAATGCCGCAACGCGCGACGGCGTTGTGGAAGCTTTCCGGCGCTGCTTATACTCGGCGGGAGGCGCAGCGCTCCGGAATCGTCCGGGACGGGGGAGCGTTCTCGGGGACACGAGGCGCAAGCCGAAAGGAGTCGGTCATGGAAACGGCATCCGCACAGATGCTGGTCGCTGCTGCATTCGCGGTTCAAGCGAAGGTCGCCTGGCAGTCGACAGGCGTGAACATCCCGCCCGGCGTCGCCGTGGCCATCGCCTATCAGGACGGTCTGTGGACCGCCGATCCCGCCACCAACGGCGGCAAGCCCTACGACGCGAACGGTTGTCCGGGCGTGATCGTGCCGGCCGATCAGACGAGCTATCCGATCACCGGCATCGCGATGGGCGCACTCGTCGGTCGACTCGACGGCGGCATGCCGTTCCTGATCGGCGACGGTCCGTACACGATCCTGTCCGCATCCGGCGGCATGCTCGAGCTGTGCATCAACGACGATCTCACCGGGCGATACGGCGCCGGGCTGACCGACAACAGCGGCGCTGTCGATGTCTACATCTATCCGGTCAACACGTCGCCCGAACTCGGCGCTCCGCTGGCGCAGGATCCGACGCAGACCACGCCGGGGATTCCGCTGGCCGGGCTCGGACCGCTGCGCCATCTGATCGGCACCTGGACCAACCGGAACCTGCCCGGCACGAACACCGGCGACCCGACGTCGCCGTACGCCTACAACGTCATGCCGCTGCCGCAGGTCGATCCGAGCTCGCCCACCGGCTACATCCTCAAGAATTTCACCTACTACGAGGAAACGACCTTCACCGCGATCCACGGCAACGCGCCGAACCGCGGCGGCACCGGGCAGCAGGTCGCGTACACCCTGTTCTACGAACAGCGCGTGTATTTCGCCGAAGGGCCGAACAAGGACGCGCTGGTCCACGCCGAGAACGGCTCGCTGCTGTTCCTGGTGGACACGCTGCAACCGTTGGGCCCCTACGGCAACGGCGATCGCGAAGGTCTGGGCAACCGCACCGTGCAGAACAGCGTCGCGCCGACCCAGGCGTTCAATCTCGTCAAGCAGGTCGCGGTGCCGCACGGCAATTCGATCCTCGCGCTCGGCACCTATTCGGCCAGCGCGGACACCGGCACCGGCGCGCCTTCCATCCCCGCCGTGTCGCCGCTGCCGCAGGGCGTGAATACCGGGCAGTACACGACCCTGGATCCGGTGGCCAATCCGCAGCCGACGCTCACCGAAAACCCGAATCTCGTGCTGACGAACGCACTGGCCGCGAGCGCGCAGGGCGGCAAACCGTGCACCAACTACCTGCACCTCGGTGTGAGCACCGCGAACGGCGCGGGCGCGGTGACCAACATCGGTTTCGAACAGCGTCATGCGAACGTCAGCCGATACGCCTTCGACTATTGGCTGGAATCCTTCGACGGCACCGACGACTACACGCAGTTGCAGTACAGCCAGACGATCACGCTGCAGATCCCGATCGGGGATACGACGATCGCCTTCCCGCACGTCACCGCGAACACGCTGACCAGGGTTCCGGGCGCCTGATCGCGCGGTCCGGACCGCTCAGCAACGTCACTCCGCGACACCACGCCAGCCAGAGAGCCATGCCATGACCGATCGCAAGGAATCCCGCCGCAAGAAGCCGGACGGCGTCCGGCCCGACCCGGTCAGGCCGCCGACCGCGGCCGAAAAGCGCCTGATCGACCGCATCGACCGCACGTGGACGCGCGAGAAGGCGCTGTCCGAACTGAAGGCCGGCCTGCAGACCGCGATCGAGATCGAGTTGGCGACGATTCCGATCTATCTCTACACGTACTATTCGATCGACCGCACGCCGAAGGGCTTCCCGCACACGCCGGTCTCGCGCTTCGCCGACAAGGCCGGCGCGATCATCATGAGCGTGGCGGTCGAAGAGATGCTGCACATGTCGCTGTCCTCGAACGTGCTGTTCTCGCTCGGACAGCAGCCGCAGTTGTATCTGCGTTCGCCCGGCCCGTTCCCGACCAACCTGCCCGGCCATGCCCGGCTCGGTCCCGACGGCAAGCCGCTCGCGCTGCCGCTGTCGAAACTGTCGCTCGAACAGATGTGGCATTTCCTCGAAATCGAATATCCGTCCGAAGCGGACGCACCGCCCGAGGGCGGCGACTGGAAGACCATCGGCCAGATCTACTCGTTCGTGCGCTGCATCATCCTCTCGAAGCACATCCGCGACGAGGATTTCCGCGAGGGCGACCGCCTGCGTCAGATCCAGCCGACCAATTACTCGCCGAGCAGCATCGACACCGCGTTCCCGCAGAAGGCCTTCGACAACACCTGCCCGGTCGCCGCGCCGGTGCGCGGCTCGGCGGCGCAGGTCGCCGGATTCATGAGCCGCGAGGACAGTCACGCCGGCCGCAGTCAGCTGCTGGTCGTCAATTCGAAGCGCACCGCGCTCGAAGCGATCCAGACCATCGACGCGCAGGGCGAAGGCTACGGCCCGAGCAGATTCGACGACCAGTCGCAGCACGAGTTATCGCACTACTACAAGTTCCTGACCCTGCAGTCGGAGCTCGCCGGTTACGATCCGAAGCACGAGAAGCTGCCGAAGCGCCCGAAACCGCCGGCGCCGTCGAAAACGCCGATCGGTCCGGATGCGTTGGCCGCCGTCGTGTTCGAACTGCCCGACAATCCGGTGGCCTCGGCCTATCCCGCGGGCCGTCGCGACGTCGCGAACGTGGTCAGTGCGCTGTACCAGTACATGCTGATCATGACCGAGAGCATCTTCCTGCAGCCGCCGGAGCAGCAGAAGGTCTACTTCAACCAGGCCCTGCATCGCTCGATGATCTGGATTCTCGACAAGATCCTGCAGCAGATGCGCCAAGTGTCGCTGAATCCGACCAACGCCACGCCGTCGAGCGTACGCCTCGCCCCGACCTTCGAGAACATCGACCTCGGCCCGCGCGACCAGGCCTTCGCCACGCTCACCGCGATGTGCAACGACCTCGATGCGCGTTACGGCAACGCACCGTGGTACACCGCGGGCCTGCAGTACTACGTCCGGATGATACCGACCCTGCCCGACGTGAGCGGCCTGTGGGCGACGCAGGCCAAGCCCGGCTGCGACGTGTCGAAGTACAAGGGCATCCCGAAGTTCCCGGCGAATCCGCCGGCCGAGGTCGGCGAACACGAAGTCCGTCACGCCTGCATGGGCCTGAATCATTGCAAGGGCGAGGGCCGGACCCGCGACAACGCCTGCGCCGGGCAGGGCTATTGTTCGACCGCGCTCGAATACAACTACGCGGATCCCGCCAGTCCCGGCGTGTCCGACCACACCTGCCACGTGAAGAACGCCTGCGCCGGTCAGGGCGGCTGCGGTCTGTACGGTACCGCCGAGGAACAGAACCACCCGGGCCACAACGCCTGCGCGACGCTCGGCTCCTGCGCCACGCCGATCAACGCCGAACGCTTCAGCACCGACGGCCCGAATCGCGGCAAGAGCGTCTGGGTGCGCGCCCGCGAAGTGTTCGCCGAAAAGACCTGGCCGACGTTGCGCGCGCAGAACCCGAAGTTGCCGAAAACGCCGCCCCCGGTGCCGCATCCGGACCTGTTCCGTTACGGCCCGACGATCGAGTGGATCGAGGACTACAGCGGCGAGGGCATGACCGCCTGCGGCGCCAGCGGCATGAGCGGCGCGCACAGCTGCGCATGACGGTCGATGTTCCGCGTCGCGGCGCGCGCGCCGCGGCCGCACCGCTCCCCGCGCGCCGGGGAGCGGTCGTCGCCTGCCGCGGGGTGCGTCGATGACCTCCGGCGACATCGCCGACACCCGGCTCGGTCTCGGCGTCGGCCTGCGCAACGCGCATTTCGAGCACATCCTGCGCGAATGGCCCGAAGTCGACTGGTTCGAGGCGATCTCCGAGAACTTCATGGATTCCGGCGGCCGGCCGCGCGCGGTGCTGCGCCGCATCGCCGAGCGCTACCCGGTGGCGCTGCATGGCGTGTCGATGTCGATCGGCAGCACCGATCCGCTCGATCTCGCGTACCTGCAGCGGTTGAAGCGTCTCGCCGACGAGATCGGCGCGCGCTGGGTCGGCGATCATCTGTGCTGGACCGGCGTGCTCGGTCGCAACAGCCACGACCTGTTGCCGTTGCCGTTGAACGAGGCGGTGCTCGAACACGTCGCCGCGCGCGTGCGCCGCGCCCAGGATGTGCTGGAGCGGCCGCTGGTGCTGGAGAACCCGAGCACGTATCTGCGATTCCGCGACTCGACGATCGAAGAACCCGATTTCCTGCGCGCGCTCTGCGAGGCCACCGGCTGTCGGCTGCTGCTCGACGTGAACAACGTCTACGTCACCTGTTTCAACGCCGGCACCGATCCGCTCGCGTACCTGGCGCGGTTCCCGTTCGAGCGCGTGGTCCAGCTGCATCTGGCCGGGCACGAGCACTGCGGCACGCACATCGTCGACACCCACGACCGGCCGGTGTGCGACGACGTCTGGTCGCTGTTCCGCATCGCGTGGCAACGCACCGGCGGCGCCGCGACCCTGCTCGAATGGGACGGCGACGTGCCGCCGTTCGAGCGCGTGCACGACGAAGTCCTGCGCGCGCGGCGCTGGATCGCGGACGAGGCGCCGGCGCCCGTCGCCACGGCGCCCATCGAGGCCGTCGACGGCGCGACCGGACACGGTGCGCTGTCCACCCCGCTGGATTTCATGGTGCCCGCGGTGATGGGCGAGAGCCGGCTGTTCGACGCATGAACCGCGACGCCGGAGCGCCGCCCGCGCTCGACGCGCTGCAGCGCTGGATGCTCGATGCGCTGATCGCGCCGGAACGCGTGGAGCGTTCGGTCATCGACGCGACCGTGCTGCCCGGCGCGCGCATCGACCCCGCCGCCTGCCTCGCGATCTACCAGCGCAGCTATCTGCTGCGCCTGCGGCTGTGCCTCGGCGAACAGTTTCCGGCGACGCGCCATGCGCTCGGTCGCCCGCTGTTCGACGATTTCGCCGATGAATACCTGCGCGCCTGCCCGTCCGACAGCTACACGCTCTATGAACTCGGCCGCCGTTTCGCCGACTGGATGCAGCAGTCGCGGCCCGACCGCGACCTGCCCGAGGACGAACGCGAGGACTGGATCGATTTCATGATCGACCTCGCGCACTACGAACACGCGCTGTTCCGCCTGTTCGACGCCCCGGGCCACGAAGGCCGACCGTGGCCGACCATCGACGTCGACGACCGCGCGCTGGTGCTGCAGCCCTGCCTGACGCTCGCGGAATATCGCTATCCGGTCGCGTGGTACTACCACGAAGTCCGCGCCGGCCGCAGCCCCGGATTTCCCGCCGCCATGCCGTCGCAGGTGGCGATCCTGCGGCGCGACCATCGCACCGCGACCTACCCGGTCACGCCGCTGCATTACCGCTTCCTGCAGGCTCTCCGCGATCACGGCCGGATCGAACGCGCCCTCGCGGAGATCGCCGCATTCACCGGCCGTTCCCCCGACGCCGTCGCCCGCTCATGGACGGACGACGTGCGTGGTGCGTGGATCGATGCGGGGTTTTTCGTCGAACGCGGCATGCTCGACGCGCCTGCGGTGGACGAATCGCTCCCGATACATCGCTGATCTTCATCCCCCTGCCTGCGGGGGATGGTCGGGGTGGGGGCGAAGGTTGTCCGAGCCATCCGAATGCCCGCTTCGTGCAGGGGATTCGTGCGTTGGGCGACGTCGCCCGCCTGTGAGGTAGGCGTTTCAGGCTTCGCCGGAAACTTCTTCCCACAACCGATCCAGCATGCGCTCGTAGTCGGTGTCCTGGGGTTCGACCCGATGCATCCGGGCATCCTCGCGCTGTCCATTCAGCAGCGTTTCCCGCCCCAGGCGCAGGCATTCGCGGGTGTGTACCTCCGCTTCGTCGGTTTCGCCGCTCAGAAACAGGGCATAGCCGAGATTGCCCAGCACCATGGCAAGATCATCGCTTCCGCATTGCGCTCGTGCGCGCTGCAGATCGTCGATGGCCCGGGTCAATCTTTCTCTGCGTCCGGCCTCCATGTCCAATTGTTGTTTGGCCAGCATCATGCGAGCGAATGCGCTGCCGTTGAGTGCCCCGGCGACCAATACGCGCAGGTTCGGGTCCGTGTCGGTGCCGTAGCGTTGGTCGACCGTGTCAAAGGCTACGATGGATTCCGCGCGGCGTTCGAGCTGTCCGAGCGCGACGCCTCTGTTGGCCAATGCTAGGGCGGCCTGCACGCGCAGCGCTTGGTCCTGATCGGTGCCGTAGCGTTGGTCGACCGTGTCGAAGATCAGGAGGGCCTCTTCGTGGCGCCCGAGCTGTACGAGGAGGCCGGCCTTGTTGACCACCGATTGGGCGACCACCACGCGGAAGGCGGGGTCTTGGTCGGAGCTGTAACGCTGGTCAAGCGTCTCGTAGACCGCGAGCGCCTCGGTGCTGCGTTCGAGCTGTTCAAGGGCGACGCCCTTGCTGACCAGCGCCTTGGCGACCGCCTTGCGCAGGGCGGTGTCCGGGTCGGTGCCGTAGCGCTGGTCGAGCTCCTCGTAGACCGCGAGCGCCTCGGTGTTGCGTTCGAGCTGTTCAAGGGCGACGCCCTTGTTGAACAGCGTTTGGGCGACTAGCACACGCAAGGCAGGGTCCGGGTCGGTACCGTAACGCTGGTCGAGCGTCTCATAGACCGCAAGCGCCTCGGTACTGCGCTCGAGCTGTTTGAGGGTGACGCCCTTG
>JBMOOY010000053.1:0-270622 GCA_049324395.1 Pseudomonadota bacterium | reverse complement strand
TCGTGGCCGATCTGCGGATGACGGCGCATGATCCCGAGCTGGTGCTCGTCGAGCGGGCCGGGCTTGAGCAGGACGTCGTCGGGGATCGCGATCTTGCCGATGTCGTGCAGCGGCGCGGAGAGTTCGATCAGCCGGACCTCGTCCTCGGACATGCCGAGGCCTTCGGCGATCAGACCGGCGACGTGTGCCATGCGTTCGAGATAGGCGCTGGTGCCGATGTCGCGGTATTCGATCGCGCGCGCCAGCCGCGACAGGGTTTCGCGCTCGCGCTCCTCCACCTCGTGCATGCTCGACAGCAGGCGCTGTTCCAGCGAGAGCGCCCGCTGTTTGATCGACTCGGACTGTTGGCGCAGCTGCAGCAGGTTGCGGCAGCGGGCGCGAAGCTCGCGCGGACGCACCGGCTTGACCAGGAAGTCGATGACGCCGGCGTCGAGCGCCGCCTGGCGGATGGGTTCGTCGCCGACCACGGTGACCAGCACGATCGGGACGTCCCGATTGCTCAGCGACCGACGGAAGCGGCGCGCGAATTCGAGCCCGTCGACGACGGGCATGCGGTAATCGAGAAGCAGCAGATCCGGCCGGTTGTTCTCGGACCAGCGCAGCGCTTCTTCGGAATCGCCGAAATCGAACACCTCCAGCTCGGGACTGATGTCCTCGAGGATGTGCCGCAACATCGTGCGGGCGGAGGTCTGGTCATCGACGATGACTATTTTCACGGAGTTGCCCCACATGCGGATACCGTGCGTCCTTGCCTGTGTGGTTGGGTGTCGTTGCTGCGTTCCTGATGAGCGAATTTAAAGCAAATTCCGTGCCTTGTCTCGCATGTGCTTGTCGCAGCCCCATTTTATGCCACAGCATGCGCGGAAGCGGTACCGGGAGTTACAGTCCCGTGGCGCCCTGAGACAAGCCAACGCCCCGGCGGTTCAGGTCTCCGGGCGCATGTACGGGAACAGCAGGACGTCGCGGATCGAGGTCGAACCGGTCAGCAGCATCACCAGCCGGTCGATGCCCACGCCGAGACCGCCGGTCGGCGGCAACCCGACCTCGAGCGCGCGGATGTAGTCGGCGTCGTAGTGCATGGCCTCGTCGTCGCCCCCTTCCTTGGCCTCGACCTGGGCCCGGAACCGGGCCGCCTGGTCGTCCGAATCGTTCAGCTCCGAGAAGCCGTTCGCGATTTCCTTGCCGCCGATGAACAGCTCGAAGCGGTCGGTGATGCCCGTCTCGATGTCCGATTCGCGCGCCAGCGGCGACACTTCGACCGGATAGTGGGTGATGAAGGTCGGCTGGATGAGGTCGCCCTCCACCGTCTTCTCGAAGATCTCCAGCAGCAGCTTGCCCCAGCCGTAGGCCGGCTTGACGTGGATCTTCAGCCGCGCGCAATGCGCGGCCAGGGCCTCGCGGTCGCGGCAGTCGGCGACGGAGATCTCCGGATTGCGCTCGCGCACCGCTTCTTCCAGCTTCCAGCGCCGGAACGGCCTGGCGAGGTCGATGGCGTTGCCGTCCCACTCCACTTCGTCGATGCCCAGCGTGTCGCGGGCCACGTCGCGGATCATGTGTTCGGTGAGATCCATGACCTCGTGGTACGTGGCGTAGGCCTCGTACAGCTCGAGCATGGTGAATTCCGGATTGTGCCGGGTGCTGACGCCTTCGTTGCGGAAGTTGCGGTTGATCTCGTAGACCCGCTCGAAACCGCCGACGGTGAGGCGCTTGAGGTACAGCTCCGGCGCCACGCGCAGATACAGATCGAGATCGAGCGCGTTGTGGTGGGTGACGAACGGACGCGCGGTGGCGCCGCCGGCGATGTAATGCATCATCGGCGTCTCCACTTCGAGGAAGCGGCGCGCGTCCAGCCAGCGGCGCAGCGCCGACACGATCTTCGAGCGCTTGAGGAAGACCTCGCGCGATTCGGGGTTGACGATCAGATCGACGTAGCGATGGCGATAGCGCTGTTCGACGTCGCTCAGGCCGTGCCACTTGTCCGGCAGCGGCCGCAGCGACTTGGTCAGCAGCCGCAGACTGTCGACCTTCACCGAGAGCTCGCCGGTCTTCGTCCGCATCAGCGCGCCCTCGGCGCCGACGATGTCGCCGATGTCCCAGCCCTTGAAGGCGTCGTAGGTCTCGCCCAGCGCGTTCGCCTGCAGGAACAGCTGGATCGTGCCGGTCATGTCCTGGATCTGGGTGAAGGCGGCCTTGCCCATCACCCGCTTCGCGAGCATCCGGCCGGCGAGCGCGACGCGGACGCCTTCGGCCTCCAGCGCGTCGGCGGTCCAGCGATCCGCGTCCTCGTACGCGTCCTGCAGATCGCGCGCGTAGTGCGCGCGGCGGAAATCGTTCGGATAGGCCACGCCCTTCTCGCGCAGCGCCGCGAGTTTGGCGCGTCGCTCGGCGATGAGCGCGTTCTCGTCGTGCGGCGGGATCTGGGCGTCGGTCATGGCGATGGTCCGTGGAGGAATCGAGGGAATGCGAAGGAGTGCGATGGGACGCAGGCTCGCATCGGCCACGGGATCCGCGGCCACCGCCGCGCCTGCCGCGACGGTTCAGACGGCGTCGATGCGTTTGGCGCCGGCCTCCAGGCCGGATTTCAGACTGGCTTCGACGAACTCGTCGAGATCGCCGTCGAGCACCTTCTGGGTGTCCGAGCGTTCGATGCCGGTGCGCAGGTCCTTGATCCGCGACTGGTCGAGCACGTAGTTGCGGATCTGGCTGCCCCAGCCGATGTCGGACTTGGTCGCTTCCAGCGCATCCTTTTCGGCATTGCGCTTCTGGATCTCGATCTCGTACAGCTTCGCCTTCAGCATCTTCATCGCGCGGTCGCGGTTGGCGTGCTGGCTGCGTTCGGTCTGGCAGGCCACCACGACGCCGCTGGGCACGTGGGTGATGCGCACCGCGGATTCGGTCTTGTTGACGTGCTGGCCGCCGGCGCCCGAGGACCGGTACACGTCGGTCTTGAGGTCGGCCGGATTGATCTCGATGTCGATGTCGTCGTCGACTTCCGGCGAGACGAACACCGAAGTGAAACTGGTGTGGCGGCGGTTGTCGGAGTCGAACGGCGACTTGCGCACCAGACGATGCACGCCGATCTCGGTCTTGAGCCAACCGTAGGCGTAGTCGCCTTCGACCCGGAAGGTGGCCGATTTGATGCCGGCCACGTCGCCGGCGCTGACTTCCATCAATTCGGTCTTCCAGCCGCGCGATTCGGCCCAGCGCAGGTACATGCGCAGCAGCATTTCCGCCCAGTCCTGGGCCTCGGTGCCGCCGGCGCCGGCCTGGATGTCGACGAAGGCGTTGGCGCCGTCCATCTTGCCGGAGAACATGCGCTGGAATTCGAGCTGGTCCACGCCCCTGGCGTAGCGCTCGACATCGGCCTGGATCGCCAGCGCGGTGTCGTCGTCGCTCTCCATTTCGACCAGTTCGAGGAGTTCCCCGGCGCCGGCCAGACCGTCCTTCAGGTCGCGGATGCCGTTGACGGTCTTGTCGAGCATCGAGCGCTCGCGCCCCAGGGCCTGCGCGCGTTCGGCGTCGTTCCAGACGTCAGGGCTTTCGAGTTCGCGGTTGACTTCTTCGAGACGCTCGACCTTGGCGTCGTAGTCAAAGATACCCCCTCAGCGCGTCGAGCCGACCGGAGAGGTCGGCGATGCGCTGGCGGATCGGGTTGAGTTCGATCATGGCGGATGTGCGGTTGCAGCAAAGACCGGCGATTCTAGCAGGGGGACGGTCCGGCAGGGCGGCGGACGATTCCGGGCAAGCGCGGGCCCGGGACCGATCATCCCGCCCCGACCCGGGCGCGCAGCGCGTCCCGGTATGTCCGGCTGCAGGGCACGACGGTGCCGTCGTGCAGATGGATGCGGGCATCGCCGCTGTCGACCGGCTCGATCGAGGCCACCCGTCCAAGATTCACGATGTAGCTGCGGTGGACCCGGGCGAAACGGGCGGTATCCAGCCGCGCTTCGATGCCGGCGATCGTGCTGCGCAAGGGGTAGTCGTGGCCGCGGACGCGGAGATTGACGTAATTGCCGGAGGCCTGCAGCCATTCGATGTCGTTCGCCGCGATGAGGAATTCGCGGCCGAGCTTGCGGACCAGGAAGCGTTCCGGGCGATCCAGCGGTTCGACCGGTTCGCCTTCGTCCGGCGCCCCCAGCAGGCTGGCCTCGCCCTGGAGGCGACGGACGATGAAGCGGTAACTCTCCATCACCGAGACGATCATGATGTAGCCGCGGACGTCCTTGAGATATTCGTAGACCAGTTCGCTGGGCCAGTCGCCGAAATCGTAGTCCTGACCCTGGCTGGCATAGGCGAGTTCGCGCAACCCGACCATCCCGACCACATGCAGCAGCGAGAACACGACGCTGCCCAGCAGCAGCCACGGCAGATGGCGTCGCCAGGCGCCCCAGTGCAGGGGGAAGCGGCGGGTCAGCCAGACGATGCCCGGGATCAACAGCAGGATCAGCACCCCGCTGGACCACTCCCATACCGCCGGCTGCCATGCGGCGAAATCCAGTCCCACCCGCCGGATGTCCATCGACACGGTGATGCTGTTGGCGATGCCGTTGACGAGGGTCAGCGCGATCCAGAAGCCGATCTCCAGCCAGCGGCGCCAGCGCCAGAACCAGGCGGGGGCGAGGGTCTCTTCGGCGGCGGCGGACTCGGTCGCGATGGGCATCCGCGCATTCTAGAGGCCGATCCGCACGATCCGTCCCCGGCCGGTCCCTCCGGCCTCGCGGTTCGTCCCTTTTCCAATGCGATCCGGCACTTGGCGCAGGCGGTACGGCCGACGAGAACGAACACTGGCGCCCTCTTCCAACCGCCCGATTCCGGGATGGAGACGCCGATGGGACGCCGATACGATCTGGACTGGGTGCGGGTGGCCGCGTTCTGCCTGCTGGTGCTGTATCACACCGGCATGTACTACGTGACCTGGGACTGGCACGTGAAAAGCCCCTTCGCGGCCGACACCCTCGAACCGCTGATGCTGCTGTCGGCCCCCTGGCGACTGTCCTTGTTGTTCCTGATCTCCGGCGTGGCGACGGCGTTCCTGTTCCGCAAGTCGCGCGATGGCTTCGTCGGCCAGCGCTCCTGGCGACTGCTGGTCCCACTGCTCTTCGGCATGTTGGTGGTGGTGACGCCGCAGGCCTATTACGAGGTCGTGGAACAGTTGCCGGGCGGCTATCACGACGGCTACCTTGCCTTCTGGGGCCGCTACCTGCACGGTGACGGAAGCTTCTGCCGCGACGGCGATTGCCTCACCCTGCCGACCTGGAACCATCTGTGGTTCGTGGCCTATCTGTGGGTCTATACGCTCGCGGCCTGGGCTCTGCTGCGCTTCGCGCCGCGGGTCGCCGACACGGCCGGCGCCTGGCTCGGGCGACGGCTGTCCGGCGTCGGCGCGCTGCTGTGGCCGGTGGTCCTGCTCGCGATCGCGCGAATCGCCCTGGTCGAACGTTTCGAATCGACCCACGCGCTCGTCGACGACTGGTACAACCACGCGCAGTACCTGCCGCTCTTCCTGCTCGGCGCGCTGATCGCGACCCGAGACGGCGTCTGGGACGCGCTGCGGCGGATGCGCTGGATCGCGGCCGGGCTCGCGCTCGCCGGGTACGCCTTCATCGCCTGGTATTTCTACGGCAGCGGTTACGACGACGCGTCTCCGCCGCCGGACGCGCTGCGGATGCTGCAGCGCGCGGCATGGGCGCTGTTCCAGTGGACCGCGATCGCCGCGATCCTCGGCTTCGTGCGCGGCATCGCTTTCCGCGACGGCCCGGCCCTGCGCTATCTGCGCGAGGCGGTGTTCCCCGTGTACATCCTGCACCAGACCGTGATCGTGGTCTTGGCGCACAACGCGCAGCCGCTGGGACTGCGACCGGCGATCGAAGGCCCGCTGCTGGTACTGGCGACGTTCGGCCTGTGTTTTCTCGGTTTCGAAATCGTGCGGCGGGTGCGTTGGATGCGGCCGTTGTTCGGACTGAAGGCCGCGCCGCCTGCGCGCCCCATCGGAGAAGCGCTGGCGGCGACGCGATGAACGTCACTTCACCTCGAACTCGCCCACGAACACCGTTTCGCTCTTCCCGCTCAGACGCAGGGTCACCGACTCGTCCTTGCGGCGCGGCGTGCCCCAGCCGGTGCTGAAGACGAGGTTGAGGGTGGTCGCGCCGGTGACGATCTGCTGGCGGTCGCCGAAGAAATTCGCCTCGACCTTGTACTTGCCGGGTTTCGCGTCCTTGAGCACGAATTCCTCCGGGCCGTAACCGCCGGTGAAATCGTCGCTGAGCAGACCGCCCTGATAGGTGTTGCGATTGCCGTAATAGCAGCGTTCGCCGTTCGGATCGGTCACCCACAGATCCATGTCGCTGTTGTCGCTGTCCCAGGCCAGCACGACGCGCAGATCGAGCGGCATGTTCTGCAGCAGGCGACGATCGACGAAGGCGGTGTCGAGCCGCGTCGGGCTGGTGGCGATGATCGCGTTCATTTCGTTGAGCGCGACCAGCTCCACCTCCGAGAAACGGGCATCCCACGGACGCGCGGCGACCTCGTACAACCGCTCGATCGCTTCCTGGCGCTCGCCCGCGCCGGCCAGCGCGAGCCCGAGGTCGCGATGACTCTGCGGCTCCTCTTCCGCCAGCCGCAGCACTTCGCGGAACACCTCGACCGCGCGCGCGTAGTCCTTCGCCTGCATCAGGCGGTAACCGAGCACGCGCAGGACATGACGGTTCTCCAGATCGAGCTCGGCCAGATTCGACAATACGCGCAGCGCTTCCGCCCGGCGATCCTTCTTCAACAGCAGATCGGCGACATCGAGATAGAACGCGGTGCTGTCGGCGTGGCTGTCCCGCTCGTCGAGGTAGGCCGTATACAGGTCCTCGGCCTTCGCATCGCGCAAGCGACGCGCGTAAGGCGAATCCGGCGCCCAGGCCTGGAGTTGGATCGAGACGCCCTGCCCGGCGGTCGAGGCCTCGCCCGGCGCATTCGCGGCGGACTCCAGTCCTTGTCTCGCGACTTCTTCGCGCGCCATCGTCGTCGCCGGCGATGCGCTCTGTGCCTCGGATCGACGTATGCGCTGCCCGGTCACCGCGACCGCGTCCAGCTCCTCGTTGTCGGAAGCGTCTTCGCGCCTCGACGGAGACGGCGCAGGCGGCGGGGGCGGTGCCGCCATGCCCACCGGCGCCGCCCTGTCCGCGGCCGCGGCGACCTTCGGCGCTTCGGGCTTCGGCGGCGCCCCCTTCGGATACGACTTTTTCCACCATTCGATCCGGTCCGCGAAGCGCGCCGCCACGTCGTCGAGCCGCCGACTGCGCGATTGCGCCTTCTCGGCGACCTGCGTGCGTCGCAGCGCATCGACTTCGGCGCGCAGCGCGGCCGGCGCAGGAATATCGTAGCGCACGTAGTCGGCCGCGGCTTCGAGCACCAGCAGCGAAGTGCCGGGCGTGACGATGCCGAAACGCTGTCCGAGTCGCGCGATCTCGCCGCGATGGCGTTCGGGTTCGCCGGCGAGTCCCGTCGCCCGCCAGCCGGCCCACAACGCACCGACCTGCGACGACACCGGCGCGTCCGCGGCGACGCGCGCTTCGAGCGTCCGCCGGCGACCCGCTTCCTCCAGCACGATACGGATCGTCGCCGTCGGTTCGGTCAACCGACCCGCGACCCGGATCGGGCCCGCGTCGATGTGCCAGTGCTGGGGTTGCAGCGCTTCGATCCCCTCGCCTTCCAGCGACAGGATCCGGGTCGGCGGATGGATCAGCGCCGCCGCGGCCGCGTCGATGCCGTCTCGTCCCTGCCACATCACCAAACGCCCGCCGCGGGCTTCACTCAACGCGGTCAGTCGTGCGGCATCGGTGCGCGCGCCGGCCGAACTGATCGCGGTCAGCGTCTGCCCGTTGCCCAATCGAGGAAAAGCGCGCGCGCCGTAGGTCTGCAGGCCATCGCTGACCAGCAGGTACTGTTCGATGTCCGGCTGCGGCGTCCAGTCGGCGAGATCGCTGGCGCCGTCGTCGATCTGCGATTCCAGCGCGCGACGCAGCGCGCCCCATTCGCCGTCGCGGATCTCGAACCGACCGAGATCCTCGCCGACGTCGCGCAGCACGCGCAGGCTCACGGTCGCGTTGCGGACTGCCTGGAAATAGCGGTCCAGCACCGACAGTTCGCTCTGGCGATCGCGGTGCCGCGCCGATGCCGACGCGTCCCACAGCAGGCCGATCGATTTCGGCATCCGGCGCGGCGGGACAGCACCGGGGATCGGCGCCGGCAACGCCAGTTCGACCAGCGCATAGCGCTCGTCGCCGACGATCTGCACGTAGCCCTGCGGTTCGGAGCCGACCGGGAAACGCAGGCCGAGCCCGGTTTCCGGACGGAAGGCGCTGCGCTCGACGTTCGCGACGAAACCGCCGCCGGTGCGCTGGAACTTCAGCCCGTCGAACGCGCCGACGACCTCCGGCGCGCGGCGCAGGCCCTGCGCGCGCAGCGCGAGACGGAAGGATTCGGCGCCGGCGAAGAGATGCACGGGAACTTCGAGGCGCGCCGCGCCGCGGTCGTTGCGCATCGCTTCGTCGATCACCAACCGCGCATGGCGCGTGCCGCGCGCCGGGATCGGATAGATGCGCAGCCGGAAATGATTGCCCGCGGTCTGTTCCAGCAGGCCCGGATCGACGTTGCGGCGCTCGATGCTCTCGAAGACCTGCTGCGCCTTCTGCTTCGGCACCGGCACCGCATCGCGCATTTCGCCGCCGACATCGAGTGCGAAACCGGCGACCTGCTGGCCCGGCTGCAGCGGGAATTCCAGCGTGCCTTCGAGCGCGCGGTCGTTGGGATTGTGGACGACGAGATCGAGCGTGGTGCGCGCCAGACTGCCGTCGGTTTCGATGCGGAGCGCGGCATCGCGGAGCACCACCGGTCGCTCCGCTTCCGGTGCCGCGATCAGCGGAGGCGCGATCAGGGCCGGTTCCGGACGCGGCGGCGGACCGTGACGGTTCGGCGCACGCTGCGCGGCGGCCTGTCCGAACACGAGTCCGAGGAAAAGGGTGAGAGCGGCACTGACGGCGAATCCGCGTTGCATGACGTGATCCCTGATCTAGGAAGCCCGGGGACGGTACCCGTGGGCGGTGACGAGTCAACGGGCCGCTCCGCGGAACGGGGTTGGCTCCTGGCATTCTAGTGCCCTGCCCCGGTCCCTCAGGCCGCGGCCTCGCGATGCACCACGATCAGTTGTACCGCATCGCCGCCTCGCCAATCGTCCGGCTGAAGACGATATGCGATGCGCATGCGCGACGGTGGGGGCTCGCCGGTCCATCCGCCGAAGTGGATCGCATTCGTCCGTCGGGCCGTGCCCGGCCAGGCCAGTTCCAGCTTCAGGTGCGATTCGCCGACCGGTCGCCAGGACACGACATCGAACACGTCGTCGAACACCGGTTCCGGAAAACCCTGTCCCCAGGGCCCCCCGTCGCGCAGCGCCAGCGCGGTGCCGATGCCGCAGTGCTCCGGCGCGATGGCGCCATCGCTCAGGACCACGTCCTGCAACAGTTCGGGCGACAGGGCTTCGATCGCGCAGGCCTCGAACGCGGCCTGGAAGCGCGGCAGGGCCTCCAGCCGCAGGCTGAGACCCGCGGCCATCGCATGGCCGCCGAATTTCTCGATCAGACCGGGAGATCGGGCATCGACCGCGGCCAGGGCATCGCGGATGTGGAATCCGGAGATCGAACGCGCCGAACCCCGCAGGAGCTCGCTGCCGGCGTCGCTCGGCGCGAACGCGATCGTCGGCCGATGCAGACGTTCCTTGATCTTCGAAGCGACGAGCCCGACCACGCCCGGATGCCAGTCCTCGCGATACAGACAGACGGTGGCGCGCGTCGCGTCGGCATCTGGCGTCAGCGCGGCCAGCGCCGTCTCGGCCTCGGCGACCATCTGCTGCTGCACGCCGCGACGCTCGGCGTTGATGCCGTCGAGGATCTCCGCCAGTTCCCGGGCACGGCGGGGGTCGTCGCAAAGCAGACATTCGATGCCGAGCGCCATGTCCTCCAGTCGTCCGGCGGCGTTGATCCGGGGGGCGAGCGCGAAACCGATGTCGGCGGCGGTCAGCGTCGAGACCTGTCGGCGCGAGATCTCGATCAACGCCTGCAGGCCGGCGCAGCCGCGCCCTGCGCGCAAACGGCGCAGACCGGCGGCGACGAGCACGCGGTTGTTCTGGTCGAGCGGCACGAGATCGGCGACGGTGCCGACCGCGACGAGATCGAGCAGCACCGACAGATCGGGCGGATCGCCCTCGAAACGCCCCGCGTCGCGCAGGCGCCGACGCAACGCCAGCAGGACGTAGAACATCACACCGACGCCGGCGAGCGCCTTGGAAGGAAACGCGTCGCCGGGCAGATTCGGATCGACCACGACATCGGCGTCCGGCAAACGCTCGCCGGGCAGATGATGATCGGTGACCAGCACCTGCCAACCGCGGGCGCGTGCCGCTGCGATGCCGGCGTGGCAGGCGATGCCATGGTCGACGGTGACGAGCAGTTCGGGCGACAGCGCGACGAGATCCTCGACCAACCCGGGCGAAAGGCCGTAGCCGTGGACCATCCGATTCGGCACGGCATGCGACAGGCGACGCGCGCCGAGCATCCGCAGGCCGCGTACGGCGACCGCGCAGGCGGTGGCGCCGTCGCAGTCAAAATCGCCGACGACGACGATGTGCCGATCCGCATCCATGGCTTCGATCAGCAGCGCCGCCGCAGCGTCCACGCCGCCGAGCGCGTCCGGCGGCAACAGGCGGGTCAGTCGCGGCTGGGCCTCCGCATGCGTGCGCGCACCGCGCGCCGCATAGACCTGCCGCAGCAGCGGCGGAACGTCCGGCCACGCATCGGCGTCGTCCTGCGGGGCGGCGATGGCGTCGCGCCGCCGGATGCTGCGACTCATGCGTCCGGCTCCGCGGCGCGCGGCATCGCCCAGGCGCGCCGCCAGAACCGCCAGCGGTGGCCGCGTTCGAGTCGCAGTCCGCTGCCGTCGATCACATCGAGGCGCCATTCCTTCAGGCGGCCGCTGCTCACGGCGCTCGACGCCGGTTGCAACCAATCGCGCTGGAGCGCGGCGAAGTCGCGGAAACGGCGAAGGTCGTAGAGCGTCGCGCCGGATTCCGGCGCGAACGCCACCGGCAGGGCCGCGCCTTCGCCGCCCGCGACGCGCGCGAGCGCGCGCAGGAGATCGTCGTCGCTGCGGACGCGCGCAGCCTCGCTCGCGATCCGATCCGGCAACACCCCGCCGCCCCAGGGCCAGAGCGCATTGACCGGCACCAGGCCGCGCGCCGCGCGCTGCGCGTTCCAGGGATGGTTGTGCAGCACCACCTGCGCTTCATTGAGCAGCGCGCGCCAACGACGGCCTTCCGGCCCTTCCGGCTGGTGTTCGAACAGATCTTCGCCCAGCGCCTCGTCCGGCGCGCTGAAGGCCGGCAGGCGCGCCTCGCGCGGCAGGCGCAGATACCAGCGCGTGGGCTGCGGCGCGTCGAGCGCGAAACCGCTGTCGCCGAACACCGGCTTCAGCGCCGGCAGCAGCGCATCCACGTCGGCCTGCGACAACCCGAGGCGCTCGCCGATGCCGAGCAACCGCGCGCCATTCAGATCGGGCCGCACGTGCGCGGGATCGACACGGAGCCAGGCCGCGCCGGCGGCATCGCCGACATCGGCCTGACGGGTCAGCGCCGCGGGCGCCCAGTGCGCCGGCGTCGCGTGGAAATGTCGACGCAGTTGCGCTTCGCTGCCGGCCGGCGCGGGCGGAGCCGCATCGCCGCGGGCGAAGGCCCGGGCCAGCGCGGGCGCGAGCGTCGGCCGGCCGGATCCCCGGTCGAAACTCGACCACGCCGGCAGCAGGAAGATCGCCGTGGCCTTCGCCGCCTGAGACACGGACGCGCGCTCCGGATCAGCCTTCGTAGACGACCTGGATCAGTTCGTATTCGCGCTTGCCGGCGGGGGCGTCGATCTCGACGGTATCGCCCTCGTGCTTGCCGATCAGGGCGCGGGCCAGCGGCGAAGAGATCGCGATCAGGCCCTGTTTGATGTCGGCTTCGAGGTCGCCGACGATCTGGTAGCGCTTCTCCTCGTCGCTCTCGACGTCGGCCAGGGTCACGGTCGCGCCGAACACCACGCGGCTGCCGGCGTTGAGCGTGGACACGTCGATGACCTGCGCATGCGACAGTTCGGCTTCGAGCTGCTTGATCCGGCCTTCGATGAAGCCCTGCTGTTCGCGCGCGGCATGGTACTCGGCGTTCTCCTTGAGATCGCCGTGGGCCCGCGCTTCGGCGATCGCGGCGATCACCGCCGGCCGCTGGACGCTCTTGAGTTGTTCGAGTTCGGCGCGCAGGCGCTGCGAGCCCTTGAGGGTGAGTGGCGCTCTCATGACGCTTTCAATTCCTTGTGCAGTTCCTGCAGCGCCCACACCGGGCCGCTGTCGCGGAAGTCGAGAGAATGCAGCAAGGCCTTGGCCCCCGCAATCGTGGTCGAATAGGTCACCCGATGCTGCAGGGCCTCGCGCCGGATCGAGAAGGAGTCGGCGATGGCCTGCTTGCCCTCGGTGGTGTTGACGATGTAGACGATCTCGCCGTTCTTGATCAGGTCGACGACGTGCGGGCGCCCCTCGACGACCTTGTTGACGATCTCGCAAGCCAACCCCTGCCCTTGCAGCCAGGCCGCCGTCCCCTGGGTCGCGACCAGCGCGTAGCCGCGGCGGATCAGATCTTCGGCGACCGCCAGGACGCGCTGCTTGTCCGGATCGCGGACCGAAATGAAGGCCTTGCCCTTCGGCGGCGCCTTGATGCCGGCGGCTTCCTGGGCCCGGGCGAAGGCGGCGCCGAAATTTCGGCCGACGCCCATCACTTCGCCGGTCGAACGCATCTCCGGGCCGAGGATCGGGTCGACGCCCTGGAACTTGGCGAACGGGAAGATCGCTTCCTTCACCGAGAAATAGTCGGGGATCACTTCCGCGGTCGCGCCCTGCTCCGCCAGGGTCATCCCGGCCATGCAGCGCGCGGCGATCTTCGCCAGCGGCACGCCCGTGGCCTTGGACACGAAGGGCACCGTGCGCGAAGCCCGCGGGTTCACTTCGAGCAGGAAAATGGTGTCGCTGCCGTCGGCCTCGGTCTGGATGGCGAACTGGGTATTCATCAGCCCGACCACGTTGAGCGCCTTGGCCAGCGCCCGCACCTGGTCGCGCAGTCGATCCTGGGTCTCGGCCGAGAGGGAGTACGGCGGCAGCGAGCAGGAGGAATCGCCCGAGTGCACGCCGGCTTCCTCGATGTGCTCCATCACGCCGCCGATCAGGACGTTGCCGTCCTTGTCGGCGATGATGTCGACGTCGACCTCGACCGCGTGGTCGAGGAAGCGGTCGAGCAGCACCGGCGAATCGTTCGAGACCTTCACCGCATCGCGGATGTAGCGCGTGAGATCGGCGTCGGAGTACACGATCTCCATCGCACGGCCGCCGAGCACGTAGCTCGGACGCACCACCAGCGGGTAACCGATCTCGCGGGCCAGCGCCAGCGCTTCGTCCTGGTTGCGGGCGGTGCGGTTCGGCGGCTGCAGCAGGCCGAGTCGATCGACCAGCTTCTGGAATCGTTCGCGATCCTCGGCGAGGTCGATCGAATCCGGCGACGTGCCGATCACCGGCACGCCGTTGGCTTCGAGCGCCTGCGCGAGTTTCAGCGGCGTCTGGCCGCCGTACTGGACGATCACCCCCTTGGGTTTCTCCAGTTCGACGATCTCCAGCACGTCCTCGAGCGTCAGCGGCTCGAAGTACAGGCGGTCGGAGGTGTCGTAGTCGGTCGACACGGTCTCGGGATTGCAATTGACCATGATCGTCTCGTAACCGTCTTCGCGCAGGGCGAGCGCGGCGTGGACGCAGCAGTAGTCGAACTCGATGCCCTGCCCGATGCGGTTCGGGCCGCCGCCGAGCACCATGATCTTGTCGCGATCGGACGGCGCGGCCTCGCATTCGTCTTCGTAGGTCGAATACAGATATGCGGTGGTGGTCGCGAATTCGGCGGCGCAGGAATCGACGCGCTTGTAGACCGGGCGTACGCCGAAGGCCTTGCGCAGCGCGCGCACGGCGGTTTCGTTGGTGCCGGCGAGCTGGGCCACGCGGGCGTCGGAGAAGCCCTTGCGCTTCAGCGCGCGCAGGCGCCTGGCGTCGAGCCCTTCGAGCCCGGCGGCGGCGATCCCGCGTTCGCAGGCGATCAGTTCCTCGATCTGGTCGAGGAACCACGGGTCGACGAACGACAGCGCATGCACGTCCTCCACCGACATGCCGGCGCGGAAGGCGTCGGCGAGATAGAACATGCGTTCCGGGCCGGCTTCCTTCACCTCGCGGCGCAGGCGCGCGAGCCCTTCGTCGCTGGCGAGATCGAGGCCGGTGGGATCGAGACCGGTCTTGCCGGTTTCCAGGCCGCGCAGGGCCTTCTGCAGCGATTCCTGGAAGGTGCGTCCGATCGCCATCACCTCGCCCACCGACTTCATCTGCGTGGTGAGGCGCGCGTCGGCGGCCGGGAATTTCTCGAACGCGAAGCGGGGAATCTTGGTGACCACGTAGTCGATGCTGGGCTCGAACGACGCCGGGGTCAGGCCGCCGGTGATCTCGTTCTTGAGTTCGTCCAGCGTGTAACCGACGGCGAGCTTGGCCGCGACCTTGGCGATCGGGAAGCCGGTCGCCTTCGAGGCCAGCGCGGACGAACGCGAGACGCGCGGGTTCATTTCGATCACGACTACGCGGCCGTTCTGCGCATTGATGCCGAACTGCACGTTCGAACCGCCGGTGTCGACGCCGATCTTGCGCAGCACCGCGATCGAGGCGTCGCGCAGGCGCTGGTATTCCTTGTCGGTGAGCGTCTGCGCCGGCGCGACGGTGATGCTGTCGCCGGTATGCACGCCCATCGGATCGAGGTTCTCGATGGAACAGACGATGATGCAGTTGTCCGCCTTGTCGCGGACCACTTCCATCTCGAATTCCTTCCAGCCCAGCACCGACTCCTCGATCAGCACCTCGTGTACGGGCGAGAGATCGAGGCCGCGCTTGGCGATTTCCTCGAATTCCTGCTTGTTGTAGGCGATGCCGCCGCCGGTGCCGCCGAGCGTGAAGCTGGGGCGGATGATGGTCGGATAACCGACCTTGGCCTGGATCTCCAACGCCTGTTCGAAGGTCTTCGCGACCTCGGCCTTCGGGCATTCCAGGCCGATCTCCTGCATCGCGACCCGGAACAGTTCGCGGTCCTCGGCCATGCGGATCGCCTCGCGCGAAGCGCCGATCAGCTCGACGCCGTACTTCTCGAGCACGCCGTTGTCGGCGAGATCGAGCGCGCAATTCAGGGCGGTCTGGCCGCCCATCGTCGGCAACAGCGCATCGGGGCGTTCCTTGTCGATGATCTTCTCGACCGTGCGCCAGTTGATCGGCTCGATATAGACCGCGTCGGCCATCTCCGGGTCGGTCATGATCGTGGCCGGGTTGCTGTTGACCAGGACCACGCGATAACCCTCGTCGCGCAGCGCCTTGCAGGCCTGGGCGCCGGAGTAATCGAATTCGCAGGCCTGACCGATGACGATCGGGCCGGCGCCGATGATCAGGACGGTCTGGATGTCGGTGCGCTTGGGCATGTGGTCCTCAGTACAGTCGTTCCTGCCACCGTTCGGGCGGCAGCCAAGTGATCCGGTTCGGGTCTTCGACCGCCACGCCTCCCGCCTGGACGGCGGCGAAGACGGCGGCCCGCATCTGGGTCCAGCTTTCCGCCCGGGCGCCGATGCGCGCGCCGAGGCGATTGTTGTGCGCGTCCATCGCGCGGGCGGCGTCGCCTTCGCCGCCGTTTTCCATCACCTCCGTCACCCACTCCACCCAACGCGGCGAGCCGGTGTAGGCCACGGTCGCGCTCGCGAGGCTGTGGCGGTAGGCGTCCTTCGGTCCATGCCGACCGCCCGGAAGATCCGAGCGCAGCGTGACGGCGTAGACCGAACCGAGCACGAAAGCCGGATAACTTCCCGCGATCGCCAGCACGAGCAATGCGCGGAACAGGCGCCGGCGACGTGCCGGTCGAATCATGCCGCGGACGCCATCATCGCCACGAACCGGTCGAACAGCGGCGCCACGTCGTGCGGGCCCGGCGAGGCCTCCGGGTGTCCCTGGAAACTGAAGGCAGGTGCGTCGGTGAGCGCGATGCCTTGATTGCTGCCGTCGAACAGCGAGCGATGGGTCGTGCGCACGTTCGCCGGCAGCGTGGCCTCGTCGATCGCGAAGCCGTGGTTCTGCGAGGTGATCATCACGCGGCCGGAATCGATGTCGATGACCGGATGGTTCGCGCCGTGATGGCCGAACTTCATCTTGAGCGTCTGCGCGCCGCTGGCCAGACCGAGCAACTGGTGACCGAGGCAGATACCGAAGGTCGGGATCCTGCGGGCGATGCATTCGCGAATGGCCGCGATCGCGTAATCGCAGGGCGCCGGATCGCCGGGGCCGTTGGACAGGAACACGCCGTCGGGCTTCATCGCCAGCACGTCGGCGACGGACGTCTGCGCCGGCACCACGGTCACGTCGCATCCGCGTTCGGCCAGCATGCGCAGGATGTTGCGCTTCACGCCGAAATCGTAGGCGACGACCTTGAACTTCGGAGCGGCGGAAACGAAGGCGTTGCGGTCGAGATCGAGCTGGCCCTCGGACCAGGCGTAGCGTTCGGCGGTGCTCACCACCTTCGCCAGGTCCATGCCCTTCAGACCGGGGAACTTGCGCGCGGCCTCGAGGGCCTGTTCGACATCGACGTCGCCGGCCATCAGAGCGCCGTTCTGGGCGCCGCGGTCGCGCAGCAGGCGCGTGAGCTTGCGGGTGTCGATGTCGGAAATGGCGACGATGCCGCGGGCCTTCAGCCACTGCGGCAGCGGCGTCTGGCTGCGCCAGTTGCTGGGGCGGCGCGGGACGTTGCGGACGATCAGGCCGGAGGCCCAGACCTTCGCCGCTTCGTCGTCGAGATCGGTGCAGCCGGTGTTGCCGATGTGCGGATAGGTCAGCGTGACCAGTTGGCGGGCGTAGGACGGATCGGTCAGGATTTCCTGATATCCGGTGATCGCGGTGTTGAACACGACCTCGCCCACGGACAGGCCGGGCGCGCCTACGGAAACGCCCTCGAATACGGTGCCGTCTTCGAGGACCAGAATTGCGGTTTCGGTCACGGAGTTTCGCCTTGGTTGGGCTGCGACAGGTTGCACGAAGCCCCGGGCGCGGTCTGTCACCGGCCCGTGGCTTCATGAGTCAGGCGAGCGGGAATTGTACCGGCGCGACGCCGTCGGCGCCAGCGGAATTTGCTGCACCGCAAAAAACGGACTCCCGGGTTCGGGAGTCCGTGGATGGCGCTGTGTGCAGGACGCGCGCGTTCAGGGCGAACCGACCGCCTCCACCGCGAGGATCGCCGCCAGCGCGTCGACGATCCCGGTCCCGATCGGTTGCGGCGGCGCGACGCCGAAGGGCCTGGCGCTCGTCTTGATCAGCGTCTCGACCTGGGCCGGTGTTGGATCCGGATCCGGATGGGACAACATCAGCGCCACCACGCCGGCCACGTGCGGCGACGCCATGGACGTGCCGCTGTAGTTCGTGTAACCGGCGGCTCCCGGGGTCGTCGTGCCGAGGTTGATCGTGGAAAGAATGCCCACGCCGGGCCCGGACAGATCCACGCCGGCGCCGTAGTTCGAGAAACTGGCCTTGGCGCCGGCCGAATCGGTGGCGCCGACGGCGATGACGTTGGCGCAGCTGGCGGGCGTGAAACCGGACACGTTCGCATTGCTGTTGCCGGCCGCCACGACCACCGTCGTCCCACGCGAGACCGCGCCGTTGATGGCGTTCTGCATCGCGGTACTGCACCCGCCCCCGCCGCCGAGGCTCATGTTGATGACGTGGGCCTTGTTGGCGCCGATCGCGGGGACGCCGGCGACCGTGCCGCCGGACGACCAGACGATGGCGTCGATGATGTCCGACAGGCTGCCGCCGCAGCGACCGAGCGCGCGCACGGGGAGGACCTTCGCGCCGAACGCCATGCCGGCGACGCCGGTCGCGTTGTTGGTCACCGCGGCGATCGTGCCGGCGACATGGGTGCCGTGCCAACTGGAATTGCGCGGCAGCGGATTGGCGAATCCGCACTGGAAGAACGTCTGCCAATCGCCGGGATCGGAGGGATCGGCGTCGCGTCCGCCGCCGTCGTTGGCGATGCTGGTGGTGCTGATGAAGTCGTAGCCGCCGGCAAGCACGTTGGCGGCGAGGTCGGGATGCGAGGTGATCCCGGTGTCGATGACGGCGACGATCACGCCGACGCCGGTGTTCCCGGTGTCCCAGGCGAGCGTCGCCTTGCTGCCGCCGGCGCCGGTCCCGAATCCGTATTGGGAGGAGAACTGCGGATCGTTCGGGGTCAATACGGGATACAGGCGGATGTTCGGTTCGATGTAGGCGACCGCGGGATCGGCCGCGATCCGGCGCATCAGGGTTTCCGCGTCGACCCGATCCAGCGGACGACTGGTCCGGATCAATTCGGCGCCGATCCCGAGCGTGCGCTCGCGCTTTGCGGTCACGGGCCGATCGGGACCGAAGGAGGCCCGGGTGGCGGCATCGAGCGACCGCTGCAGGTTCGCGGCGCTGGATTTGGCCGCGCTGCCGGGACGATACCCGACGATGAAGCCGTCGACGGACGCGCCGTCGGCCAAGGGGCGAAGATGGATGCGCTCGGCCGCCTCGACGGGCGCGGTCGTGCAGACGGCCGCCAGCGCGGCGGCGAGAACGGTGCGGCGAGCGTGATGGAAACGCGTTGACATGGCGAAACCTCCTTTTCTCGACGATCGACCAGGGGGATGATCGGAGCGCTGCGGCCCGGCGGTACCGTCCGTAGCGCCGATGGGCGTCCGCCACCGCCGCGAAGGGCGCGTGCGCAGACGCCGGCGCCGACCATGCGCTCGCCTTGGCGCGCTGTCCGTGCGGTCGATCACGAATGGGGCGGCATCGCCGGAAAGGCGGCGATCTTCCGGGAAAATTCCCGGAATCGCCGTTGGAAAGAAACGATTTGGCTCGGCGATGCGCATACGGCATCGCACTCGCCTCGCACCGGGCGACGCGGCCCGGTCGGGTTCAGATCACGTCGCGCAGCCGGTAGCTGCCCGGAGCGCGTCCGGGGAGACGCCCCGCCGCATGCAACGCGCCGCGCGCGAAGATGTCGCGACTGGTCGCGCGATGCACCAGTTCGATCCGCTCGCCGATGCCCGCAAACTGGACCAGATGTTCGCCGACGATGTCGCCGGCGCGGAGGCTGGCGTAACGCGGGTCGGCGCCGCCGCGTCGCGCGGCCGCCCCCAGCGCGAGCGCAGTTCCGGACGGCGCATCGAGCTTGCGGGTGTGATGCGCTTCGACGATGTCGCAGTCCCAGCCCTGCAGCGCCGCGGCGGCGCGTTCGACCAGTTCGTCGAGCACGGCGACGCCGAGGCTGAAATTGGCCGCCCACAGCGTCGGGATGTATCTGGAAGCGGCTTCCAGCGCCGCCTTCTGCTGCGCCGCGAGCCCGGTCGTTCCGGAAACGAACGCCGCTCGGCGTCGCGCGCAGAGCGCGAGAATGGCGTCGAATGCCGCGGGCAGACTGAAGTCGACGGCGACATCGAACTCCGGCGCGCGATCGAGATCGGCGACCGGATGGAAGGGGTGTCCGAGCAAGGCGAGATCGGACGATCCGCGCGCGACGGCGGCGACCAGGCGCAGGTCGTCGCGTTCGGCGGCGAGCCGCAACAGGGTTTGCCCCATGCGCCCGCTGGCGCCGTGGACGAGCAATCGGAGAGGCTGAGTCATCGGCACAGGGTAAACGTCGGTTCCGGTCGACTCAATGCGCGGTCGCGGGATCGGTATCGCGATCGGGATCCGGATCGCCCGCCGATGCAGGCGAAGCCCGGCCCGGGATTCCGGCACCTGCGCGTCTCGTCGGCAGACCGCGTTCGAGTACCCGTCCGATCCCGTCGCGGCCGATCTCCGCCGCGGCGGCGTCCAGCGCAGCGATGTCCACGTCGTCGGCGAAACCGATGCGGAAATGCACTTCGCCGGCGGGCGTTCGCGAGGAATGGATCGAGGACAGGCTGATGCCGTGGCGTTCGAACACCGTCAGCAACGCGCGCAGCGAGCCGCTGCGGTCTTCCGGCAGATGCACGCCGAGCGACGGCCGTTCGACCAGGTCGGCGAGGAGATAACCGACGCGTTCGAAGGTGTAGTTCCCGTCCGCGAGCGTGCCCGCGTCCAGACCGGCGCGATTGTCGTCGAGGAAGCGTTCGCGGAACGCCCGTCGCGCGGTGTCGTCGCCGCGTTCGACCAGCCCGCGCAGGGCGCCCAGCTCGTCCAGCAACCGATCCAGCATCTCCGGAACGTGCGGGTTGCCGAACTGGATGTCCTCGTAGATCATCGGATTGAGCATAAGGATGCGGGCGATCGTCGCCGCGTCGAGCTCGAACGACGCGGTGCGCAGCGGCAACAGCGACGACAGCGGCCCCAGCGTCGGCGCATAGCCGCGCAGCACGCCGGCCTGTGCGAGACGCGTCGCATGCCCCATCGCCTGGATGAGCGCCATCGCGCGATCGTGGTGCGCGGGATCGACCCGCACGCACTCGGCCTGCAGGGCATCGAGCAATGCGCGCGACCATGGCCGCCATGCGTCCAGGCGCGCTTCGCAGATCGCGAGCACTCTTCCCTTCAAGGTCGGCGACTTCGGCGGTGCGGTCATCGGATGCAGACCGACGACTTCCGCCTGCGAACGCAGCATCGCGTCGACCGGCGCCTGCTTGATCGAGGTGACGTCGAGCCAGAGGCGTCCGCGTTCGCGCCCGGCGGAACGTTCGCGCCACGCGTCGATCACCTCGACGGTGCGACGGATCGGCGCGGCGAACAACAGCACCTGCGCATCGTCGAGCAAACGCTCGACCGGATCGGAGGACGGCGCCGCCGGGTCGTGTCCGAGCACCGTCGACCCCATGCGTCGCTCGAAGAACGTGCGCAGCCAGCGCCCATAGGCGCCTTCGCTGCCGACGATGCCGATCACCGGCCCTGCAACCATTCGAACGCTCCGAATTGTGGATGAAGTCTCACTTTCAATCCTGCGAAACAACGCTCCCTCGGCGCCACGGGACGGCACGCCGTGATGATTGAGAGTAATCTGCCGGACTGCCACAGGTTACGGGACAGGGGGGTCCCATATGGCCACCGACCTCGTCGCCCGTCGTTTTTCCGCACCGCTCTCCGCCGATATTCCGCGCGATTGGCTGCCCGGCGCAAGCGCGCTCGCGGCGATGCTCGATACCTACACCGTGCTGGTGCCGGCCAACGAAGCCTTCTACATGCGCACGATCAACGCCTGTCTGCCGAAGCTGGCGGATCCGGCGTTGCGCGAAGCGGCGCAGGCCTTCATCCACCAGGAGGCCGAGCACGGCGTCGCCCACAAGCGCTACTGGCGCAACCTCGAGCGCCAGGGCTATCGCTTCCGCGGCTTCGAGCGCGCCGTCGATCGCTACTGCTTCCGGATGCTGGAGAGAATCCTGCCGCTGCCGGTGCGATTGTCGATGGTGAGCTGCGTCGAGCACATCAACGCCTTCATGGCCCACGAATTCCTGGCCCAGGGCATCCTCGCCGAGGCGCATCCCGAAGTGCGCGCGCTGATGGAATGGCATTTCGCCGAGGAAATCGAGCACAAGCACGTCTCCTTCGACGTCCTCGGCGCGGTCTCGCCGTCGTACGGCATGCGCCTGCTCGGACTGGCGGTCACCGCACCGTTCTTCTATTCGGTGATGTCGTTCGGGATGCTGCGCTTCCTGGCCCAGGGGCGACGATTGTCGCAGGGCTCGACCTGGGCGTCGTTGTCCCGTCATCTCTTCGGCGGACACGGCATGCTGCTGCGCACGCTCAAGCACCTGCTGGCCTATGCGCGTCCGGGCTTCCACCCGGAGCAACTCGACGATGCGGCGCTGGCGCAGGCGGTGATCGAACGCTACGGCGCGGGCGGACACGACTGGTTGCCGCCGGCCGAACGCGGGCGCCCGCGCCCGATGCCGAAACCGATGGCGGCCTGAAACCGCGCCCGGCGCACGACCTCCGGCTCAGGAGGTCATCCGCTCCCAGAAGCTCTTGACGCCGTCGATGAACGTGCTGGAGCGCGGCGAATGGCGGCGCGCGTTCTCCCCGGTGAAGGTGGCTTCGAACTGTTGCAGCAGGTCGCGCTGCTGCGTGGTGAGATTCACCGGGGTTTCGACCACGACGCGGCAGTAGAGATCGCCGGTGCCGCGACTGCGCACCGACTTGACGCCTTTCTCGCGCAGACGGAAGACCTTGCCGGTCTGGGTTTCGGCCGGAATGCGGATCTCGGCCTCGCCGCCCAGCGTGGGCACGCGTACCGTGTCGCCGAGCGCGGCCTGCGAGAAGCGGATCGGTACCTCGCAATGCAGGTCGTCGCCATCGCGCTGGAAGATGTCGTGCTCGCGGACGCGGATCTCGACGTAGAGATCGCCGGCCGGCACGCCGGTCGCGCCGGCTTCGCCCTCGCCCGCCAGGCGGATGCGGTCGCCGTTGTCGACGCCGGCGGGAATCTTCACCGACAGCACCTTCTCCTCTTCGACGCGGCCGGCGCCGTTGCAGGATTTGCAGGGGTTCGCGAAGGTCTTGCCGCGTCCGCCGCAATGCGGACACGGCTGTTGCATCGAGAAGATGCCGCGCTGGAAGCGGACCTGCCCGCGTCCCTGACAGGTGGTGCAGGTATCGAGCTTGCCGTCTTCCGAGCCGCTGCCGTTGCACGGCTTGCAGCGGGCCATGGTCGGAATCTCGATACGCCGGTCGATGCCGGCGACCGCCTCTTCCAGGTCGAGTTCGACCACCACGCCGATGTCGGCGCCGCGGCGCGGGGCGCGCCCGCCGGCGCCGCCGAAGATGTTCCCGAAGATATCCCCGAAGATGTCGTTGATGTCGGCCTGACCGTAACCCCCGCCCGCTCCGGTGCCCTGCTCGAACGCGGCATGGCCGTGCGCGTCGTAGGCGCGGCGCTTCTGCGCGTCCGAAAGCATTTCATAGGCCTCCTTGGCCTCCTTGAATGCGGCTTCGGCGCTCGCATCGCCCGGATTGCGGTCCGGATGGTGCTTCATCGCCAGGCGACGGTAGGCCTTCTTCAGCTCTTCGTCGCTGGCGTTGCGGGCCACGCCCAGCACTTCGTAGTAGTCGCGTTTGCTCATGGGTCCGTGGTCGATGCTGGAAATGCCTGGTCCTCAACGCGGAAACGGGAGCGCGCAGCGGACCGCGCCTCCCGTTTCCTTCGTCCCGACGCGCGGGATTACTTGTTGTCGTCCTTCACTTCGGTGAACTCGGCGTCGACCACATCGTCGTTGCGCGACGAGGCGGACGGGCCGGCACCGGCGTCGGCCGGGCCCTGCTGGCCGGCGTTGGCGGCGCCGAACAGCGCCTGCGCGGCGTCTTCGAGCGCCTTCGACTTGGCTTCGATCTGACCCTTGTCGTCGCCCTTCATCGCGGTCTCGAGTTCGGCGATGGCGCCTTCGGCGCGGCCGATCATCTCGCCCGGCACCTTGTCGCCGTGATCCTTGATCGCGGTACGGGTGGCGTGGATCAGCGCGTCGGCCTGGTTGCGGGCGTGCACGAGGTCGTGGAACTTGCGATCTTCCTCGCGGTGCGCTTCCGCATCCTGGACCATCCGCTGGATCTCGTCGTCCGACAGGCCCGAGCCGGCCTTGATCTCGACCTTCTGTTCCTTGCCGGTCTTCTTGTCCTTCGCGGAGACGTGCAGGATGCCGTTGGCGTCGATGTCGAAGGTGACCTCGATCTGCGGCACGCCGCGCGGCGCGGGCTCGATGCCGGCCAGATCGAAACGGGCCAGCGACTTGTTGTAGGCCGCCTGCGCGCGTTCGCCCTGCAGCACGTGCACGGTCACCGCGCTCTGGTTGTCGGCGGCGGTCGAATAGGTCTGCGTGGCCTTGGTCGGGATGGTGGTGTTCTTCTCGATCACCTTGTTGAACTCGCCGCCCATCACTTCGATGCCCAGCGACAGCGGGGTCACGTCGAGCAGCAGCACGTCCTTCACGTCGCCGGCCAGCACGCCGCCCTGGATCGCGGCGCCGATGGCCACGGCCTCGTCGGGATTGACGTCCTTGCGCGGTTCCTTGCCGAAGAACTCGGCCACCGCGGCCTGCACCTTAGGCATGCGGGTCTGGCCGCCGACCAGGATCACCTCGCTGATGTCGCCGGCGCGCAGGCCGGCATCGTTCAGGGCGATGCGGCAGGGTTCGATCGACTTGCGGATCAGGTCCTCGACCAGCGCCTCGAGCTTGGCCCGGGTGAGCTTGATGTTCAGGTGCTTCGGACCCGACGCGTCGGCCGTGATGTACGGCAGATTGACTTCGGTCTGCTGCGAGCTGGACAGCTCGATCTTCGCGCGTTCGGCCGCGTCCTTCAGGCGCTGGAGGGCCAGCGGGTCCTTGCGCAGGTCGATGCCTTGGTCCTTCTGGAACTCCTCGACGAGATAGTCGATGACGCGCTTGTCGAAGTCCTCGCCGCCGAGGAAGGTGTCGCCGTTGGTCGCCAGCACCTCGAACTGCTTCTCGCCGTCGACGTTGGCGATCTCGATGATCGAAACGTCGAAGGTGCCGCCGCCGAGGTCGTACACGGCGATCTTGCGATCCTTGCCGTCGCCCTTGTCGAGGCCGTAGGCCAGCGCGGCGGCGGTCGGTTCGTTGATGATGCGCTTGACTTCGAGACCGGCGATGCGGCCGGCGTCCTTGGTCGCCTGGCGCTGGCTGTCGTTGAAGTACGCCGGCACGGTGATGACCGCCTCGGTGACGGTCTCGCCGAGATAGGCTTCGGCGGTCTTCTTCATCTTCTCCAGCACGCGCGCGGAAATTTCCGGCGGCGCCATCTTCTTGCCGTCGCTGGTTTCGACCCAGGCGTCGCCGTTGCCGTGCGCGATGATGGCGTACGGCACGAGGTCGAGGTCCTTCTTGACCTCGGCGTCGGTGAACTTGCGCCCGATCAGGCGCTTCACCGCGTAGAAGGTGTTCTTCGGATTGGTGACGGCCTGGCGCTTGGCGCTGGCGCCGGCGAGGACTTCGCCGTCCTTCGTGTAGGCGATGATCGACGGCGTGGTGCGGTCGCCCTCGCTGTTCTCGATGACCTTGGCCTTGCCGCCTTCCATGATCGCGACGCACGAGTTGGTCGTGCCCAAGTCGATGCCGATGATCTTGCCCATGACGATGTTCCTCTACTCTTGAATTTGGGGCGGGCGGGCCGCCGATGTTCCGTGTGTGGGGGAGGCGCGCCGCGCTTTCAAGCGCCGATCGCGCGGGAATTCATGCCGGTGCGCTCGGCCCGGTGCGATCAGTCCTGTTTGGCCACCACGACCAGCGCCGGCCGGAGCAGGCGTTCGTTGAGCAGATATCCCTTCTGGAAGGTCTGCGCGACCGCGCCCGGGGCGATGCCCTCGGCGTCGATCATGCTCATCGCCTGATGGTGTTCCGGGTTGAAGACGTCGCCCGGCGCCGGCGCCACCACCACCAGGCCGTTGGCCTCGGCGATGCGGTGCAATTGGCGGAGGGTCAGCTCCATGCCGGCGCGAAGCGGATCGCCTTCCGCCGCGGCCGCCAGACCGGCCTCCATGCTGTCGAACAGCGGCAGCAGGTCGCCCAGCAGGCGTTCGTTGGCGAATTTCCGCGCGGTCTCGACTTCGCGGGCCAGGCGTTTGCGCTGGTTCTCGAGGTCGGCGCGCTCCCGGAGGGTCTCGGCGCGGAGGTGTTCCAGTTCGGCCTTGAGGCTTTCGATCAGGGCCTGTGGATTGTCTTCGGCTTCGGAAGGCGCCTCGACGTTCGGTTCGTCCTGCTGGGTATGGTCTTGATTCATGGCATCCGTAAACGGGCGAAGCGGTCCTGTACCGCCGACCGCGCTGGGATGGGGTCGGGCGTCGGGGATTCAAGGCCCGGCCCGGCCATTCGCGGACATCCCTAGCGGGCGTCGTCCGGCCCCAGGGCCTCGCTCAGCGCCGTCGCGGCGGCCTGCACCACCGGAATCACCCGCTCGTAGGCCATCCGGGTGGGGCCGATCACCCCGAGCACCCCGAGGGTGCGCCCGCCAGCGGCATACGGCGCGGCGACCAGCGACACCCCGTCCAGCGGCGCCATGCCGGTTTCTTCGCCGATGAAGATGCGCACGCCGGGCGCGCGGAGGGTACGTTCGAGGACCTGCAGGATCTCGCGCTTGCTGGCAAACGCCTCGAACAGTTCGCGCAGGCGATCGAGGTCGGACAGGCCCTGCGCGCCGATCAGGCGGGTCTGCCCGGCGACCAGCATGTCCTCGGCGTCGCTGGCCAGGGCCTGATCGGCCAGTTCCAGCGCCTGCGCCATCAACAGCTCCATCTCTTCCCGGGCGTTGCGAAGCTCGGCCAGCAGCAGCGCCCGCGCCTCGGCCAGCGGCCGTCCGGCGTAGTGCGCGTTCAGATAGTTGGCGATGCGTTCCAGCTCGCCGGCCTCGTAGCCGCGGCGGGTCTGCAGGATGCGGTTCTGCACGTCGTTGTCGGCGAACACCAGGATCGCCAGGACACGCTGGCCTTCGAGGGGCACGAAGTCGATCCGGCGGAACGCGAACTGCTCCCGCTTGGGCACGCTGACCACGCCGACGAAATGGGTCATCGCCGACACCAGCTCGGACGCGCTGCCGAGCAGGCTCTGGGTGCCGGCGCCGGTGGCCAGCTCGGAACGCAGCCTGCCCAGCTCGGTCTCGGCCAGCGGCTGCACCTGCAGGAGGCTGTCGACGAACAGACGATACCCCTGCACGGTGGGGACCCGGCCGGCCGAGGTGTGCGGCGCGGAGAGCAGGCCCACATCCTCCAGTTCGGCGAGGATGTTGCGGATCGTCGCCGGGCTGACGTCCAGGCCCGCGTGGCGGGCCAGCGTCTGCGAACCGACCGGCTCGCCGTCGCGGATGTAGCGCGAAATCAGCGTCCGCAGCAGCAGGCGCGCGCGGGGATCGAGCGTTCGCGGATCGAAGCCGGGGTCGGCGGGACGGTTCATGGCACCCACAAGCGGTTCATGGCACCGATATAGGCGCAGACGCCGAGCCGCGCAAGAGGCGCCGGCGTCTCCGGGATTGAGACGGCTTCAGGCAAAATGCCGCCCATGCTGACCCATCTGACCCTCCGCGATTTCGCCGTCGTCTCCACCGCCGAACTCGAATTCGGACCCGGGATGACGGTCATTTCCGGCGAAACCGGCGCCGGCAAGTCGCTGCTGGTGGACGCGCTGGGCTTCCTGTCGGGCCTGCGCGCCGACAGCGGCGTGGTCCGTCATGGCGCCGAGCGCGCCGAACTCAGCGCCGAATTCGATCTCGCCGACCGCGCCGAAGCGGTCGCGTGGTTGCGCGAGCAGGAGATGCTCGACGAAGGCCGCGACGACGCCGGCAGCTGCCAGTTGCGTCGCACCATCCGCTCCGACGGCGGATCGCGCGCATGGATCAACGGCCGGCCGGTCACCCTCGCCCAGCTCGGCGAACTGGCCGGATTGCTGGTCGAAATCCACGGCCAGCACGAGCATCAGGCCCTGCTCTCGAAACCCCGCCAGCTCGCGTTGCTCGATGCGTTCGGCCGCCACGGGCCGCCGTTGGCGACGGTGGCCGCGGCCGCTTCGGACTGGTCCGCCCTGCAACGCGAACGCGACGTCCTGTCGAAGGCCGGCGACGTCTCCGATCGGATCGAACTGCTCGAACATCAATGGCGCGAACTGGAGCGCGAAAGGCTGGAACCCGCCTCGATCGCCGATCTCGTCGCCCAGCATCGCCGCCAGGCCAACGCCGCCGGCCTGATCGAAAGCTGCGAGCGCGGTCTGGCCACGCTGGAGGGCGACGACGCGCCATCGCTCCTGCAGACCCTGCAGGCCCTGCGCGGCGATCTCGCCCGCGCCCGCAGCGACGAGCCGCGGCTGGACGAGGTCGACGGCATGCTCGACGCGGCCGCGATCCAGATCGACGAGGCGACCCGGTTGCTGCAGCGGATCCGCGACGATCTCGACCTCGATCCCGAGCGTTTCGAGGCGCTGGAGGGCCGTCTCGGTCGTCTGCACGAGCTCGGCCGCAAACATCGGGTCGCGCCGGAAGCCTTGCACGAGGTCCGCGACCGGCTCGCGAGCGAACTGGATGGTCTACGCAACGCCGGCAGCCGGCTGGCGGCGCTCGACGGCGAGATCGCCCGCGCCGCGGAGGCCTGGACGAGCGCCGCGGCGGTGCTGACCCACGCCCGGCGCGAGGCCGCGGCCACCCTGTCGCAGGCCACCACCGCCCTGATCGCCGAACTGGGCATGGGCGGCGGTCGCTTCGAGATCGCGCTGGAACCGGTCGATGCGGCCCGCCCCGACCCGATGGGCGCCGAGCGGGTGGAATTCCTGGTCTCGGCGAATGCGGGACAACCCCCGCGAGCCCTCCGCAAGGTCGCTTCCGGCGGTGAGCTCTCGCGCATCTCGCTGGCGATCGAGGTCGCCGCGCTCGGCCTGGACGCGGTACCGACGATGGTCTTCGACGAGGTCGATTCGGGCATCGGCGGCGCGGTCGCCGAGATCGTCGGCCAGAAGCTCCGCGCCCTCGGCGAATCCAGACAGGTGTTGTGCGTGACCCACCAGCCGCAGGTCGCGGCCCAGGGCCACGCCCACTACCGCGTCAGCAAGGCCGAAGCCGACGGCATGACCCAGAGCGCGGTGCGACGGCTCGACCCGAAGGAACGCCAGGAAGAACTCGCGCGGATGCTCGGCGGCGTGGAAGTCAGCAAGGAAGCGCGCGCGGCAGCGAAACGGTTGCTCGAGAACGTCCTCTGAACCCGAATCCCATGCCCACCGCACCGAAACGGCACAAAGCCAACCGGGATGTCGTCTCCACGACGTTCGGGCTGCTGCTCATCGGCGCCGGCGCATACGGGATCTGGGACGTGTTTCTGGTGCTCGAACAGGCGCGTTCGGGGAAAGCGTTCATTCTGGGTGGTGTCGGCAAATCCACCGTCATCACCTTCCTGATCCTGCTGTGGGGCCTGAAGATGCTGATCCTCGGCCACGGCCCGCCTCCGCCCCGCCCCGGCGAAACGCGTGCGGCAACGCCGATCCGGAATGCCATCGGCATCCTGCTGTTCGTCGCTGCGCTGGCTGCGGGTATCGGGCTGAAAGTCTGGGCAGATGCCGAACTCGAAGCCCTCGGCTACGAGCGCAAATCCCTGTTCGATGGGTGACGCGGCGTCGGAGCGGCGCGCCGGCGCGCCGGCGCGCCGCCCCAAGGGGTCACGTCTTCTTGCGGACGTACAGCACCAGCGCATGCGCTTCGATCTCGTAGCCGTACTCGGCCGCGATCTTGTGTTGAAGTTGTTCGATTTCCGCGCTCTCGAACTCGATGATCTTGCCGGTGTCGACGTCGACCATATGATCGTGGTGCTCGCCGCGATCCAGTTCGTAGACGGCATGACCGCCCTCGAAATTGTGCTTGAGCACCAGACCGGCGGCCTCGAACTGGGTGAGGACGCGGTAGACGGTGGCCAGACCGATCTCGTCGCCCTCCTCCACCAGCTTGCGGTAGATGTCCTCGGCGGTCATGTGCCGGGGGCGGGCCTGTTCCAGCAAGTCCAGGATCCGCATCCGCGGATGGGTCACTTTGAGGCCGAGCTTGCGCAGGTCTTTGGTTTCCATGAACGATCCCGTGAACGCGTCCGGCGTTGTGCTGTGGGCGGCGGCTTCCAACCCGCGATGAACGGCGGCGCCCCGACCGACTGCCGGCGCGCCTCGGCGTCAGTGTATCATCGGCGGTCGCGACACCCCCTTTCCTGCCGGCCGTCTCATGCCCAAGATCACCCGCCGCTCGCTCCGCACCTCCCTGCTCGTGCTCGCCGTCGCCTTCGCGACCGCCGGTTGCGGCATCATCTACAAGCAGCCGATCTACCAGGGCAATCTGATGGACAAGGCCGCGGTCGACCAGCTGCAGGCCGGCATGAGCCAGCAGGACGTGATCAGTCTGCTCGGGACGCCCGCGATCTCCGATCCGTTCGCGCAGAATCGCTGGGACTACACCGCCACCCAGCGCATCGACCGCCGCGGCACCACCGAAGTGAAGAACTTCACGGTCTTCTTCGAGAACGGCGTCGTCACCCGTTGGGAAGGCGAGTATTTCCCGGAACAGGACGACGAACTCGCGCAGAACGCGCGCCGTCAGTTCGGGCCGAACCTGGCCAGGGACGACAAGAAGAAACGCCGGCGCTGAGCCGGCGTTTCCGCGTTTTCTCCGCGCCCGGCGCGAATCCTTGCCGTTTCACTTGCGGGCGCGGCGACGTCGGGCCTCTTTCGGGTCGATCAACAGCGGCCGCAGCAATTCCAGCCGGTCTCCGTTGCGCAGCGGATGCGTCCGATCGACCTTCTCGCCGTGGATCGCCACCCCGACCTCGTCCTCCGCCAACGGCCCCACGACCGCCATCGCATCGGCGACGGTCGCGCCGGGCGGCAATTCGAGCGACTGCGACACGTGTCGCCGCGGTCTGGCGCGGACGACCTCCACGCGGATGGGTCCCGGCATCGTCAATCGTCCCCGCGATCGGCGACGCGGACGAAGTCGTCGACCATGCGGTCCGCCAGACTCTGGAACCCCAGTACGAGCGCAGGCCCCAGCAGCTTCGAATTCGGTTCGAAATCGAGGGTCAGGGTGACCTTGCAGGCGGATTCGTCGAGGGCGTGGAACTGCCATCGCCCGCTCAGCCGTTTGAACGGCCCGTCGCGGAGCACCATGTCGATGTGATGCGGCGGGGACAACGTGTTCTCGGTCGTGAACCAGGTGCTCAGGGCGCCCATGCCCAGATCCAGCCGCGCCACCACCCGCGCATCGTCCGCCTCGATCACCCGGGCCGCTTCGCACCAGTCGAAACGCCGCGGGTAGGCGGCGACATCGTTGACCAGCGCGAACATCTTTCCGGCGGAATGTTCGACCAGGGCGGAACGTTGGATGACCGGCATGCGGGGCGACTCGTCTCGGTGGGCTCGCCTGATCGCCCGGGTTCGGGGAGAATGGCGCGAATGAGCAAGCAGAACGCGCAAAAGGATAAGGCAAAGGCCGGCGAGAAGTCCGGAAAGGCCGCCCCGCCGATCAAGACCATCGCCCTCAACAAGCGGGCGAAGCACGAATACCACCTCGAACACCGCTACGAGGCCGGAATGTCGCTGCAGGGTTGGGAGCTCAAGTCGATCCGGGCCGGTCGCGCCAATATCGGCGACAGCTACGCCATGATCAACGACGGCGAACTCTTCCTCTACGGCTCCCAGATCACGCCCCTGATCCAGGCCTCGACCCACGTCGTCGCCAACGACCGGCGGACCCGCAAGTTGCTGATGCATCGTCGCGAGATCGACCAGCTCGTCGGCAGGATCCAGCGCGACGGCTACACCCTGATCCCCACCGCGCTGTACTGGAAGGGCAACAAGGTGAAGCTGGAGATCGCCCTGGCCAAGGGCAAGCAGGCGCACGACAAACGCGATGCCGCCCGCGATCGCGACTGGGCGCGCGAGAAACAGCGCGCGATGCGCCATCGCAACAAGGACGCCTGAGCGGTCCGCCCCGGGCGACCTTGATCCCGCCCGACCCCGCCCCCATACTGCCCGGGTCGGTCGAAAGAACGACTCCATCGAAACGGATTCCCGGTCACGGGGGTGCATTGGCTTCGACGGGGGTTGCGAAATCGCACGGCGCATGCCGAGGGGGCAGCTTTCCTCGTTAATCCAGCGGCAAACAATCAGACGCCAACGACGACGTCTACGCTCTGGCCGCCTAAGGCCTAGCCCCGAACCCACTTGTGCCCGTGCTCGTGGATGTAGGGTCATGATCACGGGATCGGTTCCGGCGGCGACCCGTCAACCGGGACCAAGATCAAGCGGGTGTGTCCTGCGGTGTGCTTCGCACACCGTGTTGCCGCAGGCCGAGAACAAACGGTGAGCTAAGCATGTAGTGCCGGGCATGGAGTGCCTTCGGACGGCGGTTCGATTCCGCCCACCTCCACCAAACGAAAGCCCCGGGCGAAAGCCCGGGGCTTTTTTCGTCCCCGCTCCGCCCGTCCGTTTTTCGCTGGCCGTGGAAACCTGCGATCCGACGCAAGGCGATGATGCAGCGCACAAGCCCGCGGCCTGATGCCGCGATCCATCGAGGCTTACCGTCATGCGCTCGACCGATGCGCGACGATGCGCGCGAAAGTCCTGCTTTTCGCGCGTATTCGCCGATGTGTTGCAACGCGTCAGCCATCGCGAGACAGCGGTGTCAGGGGCGACGTACAACGCAGTGCGAGGTCACGGGCGGTCATGCGTGTTGACCGACGGATGGACGAAACGCTAGCGTACGGTCCAGGCAGGGAACGGTCCCCCACACGGTCCGTATGCCGATCAGGTTGTCGCATCGCGGTCGGAAGTCTTCCGGCGTCCGCCGCATACACCCTTTCCACACAAGGATGCAGGTCATGACCCAAAGACTCGGCAAGACCGTTCGTGCGTTGTTTCCCGTGATCGCCCTGGCCGCCGCCGTACCGGCGCTGGCCAGTACGCTGAACCAGAATGTTTCCTGGACCATCGACCGCAGCGGCACGACCGCGAAGTACCGGATCGTGGCCTACGGGGACTCGATCTACGCCGGTTACAACGGCTCGGTCACCAGCGCCGCGAAGTATTCCGCCCCGACCGTCGACGCCGAGTACCTCGCGGCGCTGTGGAACGCGGACATCGAGAGCGTGCGTCGCGCCAAGTCTGGCGCGGTGGCGTCCGACGTCTACAACAACAAGATCGTCGCCGAGCGCTCGTACATGCAGGCCACCTCCACCCGCGTGGTGACCTTCGAAATGTGCGGCAACGACGGCCTGCAGGCGCGCACCGCGTTCAAGGACCAGACCGGCACCTGCAACTACAGCGTGCTGACCAACGCCGTGAACAACTGCAAGACCTACGTGTCCGCCGCGATGAACTACATCAACGCGAACGCGTATTCCGGCGTCAAGCTCAAGGTGATCTCGAACCTGTACTACCCGGGCTACAACGCCGACAACGTGCTGAGCTCCTGCAACGACCCGACCACCGGCGCCAGGGTCAATCTGCGCGACAAGTTCCTGCCGGCGATCGCGCAGATGAACTACTGGATGTGCGAATACGCCCGCCAGAAGGGCTTCAAGTGCGTCGACAGCTTCGCCGAGTACATGGGCGCCGACTACGACAGCAACGGCGACGGCCAGGTCGATTCGGAAGCGCTGAAGTACGTCGCCGGCGAGAGCGAGTCGAGCTACGTGACCCGCATCACCTCCACGCTGAAGCCGACGCTGCGCGACGCCAACACGCATTTCGTGTCCTCTTCGAGCAGCTACGACTACATCCAGTCCGACGATACCCATCCGACCTACCAGGGCGGTACGGTGACCGCCGGTCTGTTCGGCGGGAGCACCGGAACGGGCGCGGCGCGCTACACCTCGTTCGCGGGCGGCAAGAACCCGATCTGGAACCAGTACGGCCACGAGCGGATGGGCTGGTCGCTCTCGACCCACAGCCCGCCGGCGCCGTAAGCGTCGAATCGCGCCAATGCAGGAACGCGACCGCGATCCTCCGGCCCCGCCGTCCGCTCCGGACGGCGACGGCGTGCGCATCACCCGGCACGGCCCCGGCCGTCGCCGGGAGTGGTCGTACCTCGCGCTCGCGCTGGCGCTCGTCGGCGCCGGCGCAGGCTATCTCTGGACGCGCATCGACGGCGTGTCCTCCGTTCGCGACGATCTGGCACGGGCGCCGGGCGCATCCGCCGGAACCCAATCGACGCTCCATGCCGATCCCGCCGACGACCCCGCGGATCCGGGTGCGATCCGGGCCGCGCCTCGTCCCGGTTCGACACATGAATCCGATCCGCCGGACCCGCCGCCCGGGCCGGACGAGCTGGCCCGCTACGTGCCGGCCGGCGAGGTGCCGACGATGAAGGACGTGATCGAGGGACTGCATGAGGCGGGGATCCGGACCGGACTCGGCGCCTTCAATCCGCCGGGCACCAGTCCGCCGCTGATCGGGCTCGCCGTCCCCGAGGACTTTCCGCTGCCCGAAGGCTATGTCCGCCACTATCAGGCCACCGACGACGGCCAGCGGATCGAACCGATCCTGATGTTCTCGCCCGATTTCGTGTTCCACGACGCCGACGGCCGGCCGATCGCGATTCCCGAGAACCGCGTGGTGCCGCCTGAGCTGGCGCCGCCGGGGCTGGCGATCCGTCCGATCGTGATTCCGCCGCCGCGGGATCCGACGCCCGGGAGACCCTCGATCTGAGCATGTTCCGGTTTTCGCGTTCCGGCTGGCGCAGGCTGGCCGGCGTCGTCGCCAGCGCCCTGTTGTTCGGACTCTACGCACGCGGCGGCAACGCCTACATCGTCGGTTTCGTCGCGCTCGTGCCCTGGCTGCTCGCGCTGGATGCGGAACGCGGCGCCTGTGCGGCGTTGCGCAGCGGCTGGACGATGAGCGTCGCGTTCGCGGCCGCGGTCTTCGCCTGGTTCGGCGTCGCGGTGGCGACCTACACCGGGCTCGGCGCGACCACGGGCATCGTCGCGCTGCTCGCGGCGGCGCCGCTGATGCAGCCACAGTTGCTCGTCTTCGCGCTGGTGCGCGAACGCGTCGGACGCCGTCACGGCGCGCTGGTGCGGGCCTTCGCCGGCGCATCGGCGTGGACGGCGACCGAATGGCTGTTGCCGAAGCTTCTCGACGACACCCTGGGCCACGGTCTGTTCCCGTCGTATCCGCTGCGCCAGTTCGCCGATGTCGGCGGCGCCGCCGGCCTCACCTTCCTGTTGATCCTCTGCAACGAGGCGATCGCGGCCGCGATCGCGACCGCGCAACGCGGCGAAGGGCCGCGCGCCACCCTGCGACCGCTGGCGCTCGCCGTCGCCGTCCCCGCCCTGCTCGCCGGCTACGGCACGATCCGTCTGGCGATGCTGCCGCCCGCCACCGGCGAAACGCTGCGCGCGGGCATGGTGCAATCCAACATCTTCGAATACGAGCGCCTGCGTCGCGAGATGGGCGCCTACGCGGTGGTCCGGCATGTCCTCGACACGCATTACGGCATGTCGCAGGAGGCCATCGACCTGCATCGCGTCGATGCGCTGCTGTGGGCGGAAACCGTCTACCCGACGACGTTCGGGCATCCCAAGAGTCCCGATGGCGCCCAGCTCGACGCCGAGATCCGGCGTTTCGTCGACACCGTGCGCGTGCCGCTGGTCTTCGGCACCTACGACATCGACGATGCCGGCGAGTACAACGCGGCGGCGATCGTGGAACCGGGCAACGGCCTGCTCGGTTTCTATCGCAAGACGAATCCGTTCCCGCTGACCGAGTACGTGCCGCCCTGGCTCGACGGCCCGACGTTCCGCCGAATCTTGCCCTGGGCCGGACGTTGGCGCGCCGGCGACGGTGCCCGGGTGTTCCCGCTACGCGTTTCGGGCGGACGCGAAATCCCGATCCTGCCGATGATCTGTCTCGACGACGTCGATACCATGCTGGCGGTCGACGGCGCGCGTCTCGGCGCGCAGGTCATCGTCGGGATGTCGAACGATTCGTGGTTCACCGCCCATCCGGTCGGCGCCGATCTGCATCTGGCCGTCGCCGCGTTCCGCAGCATCGAGACGCGCATGCCGCAATTGCGCGTCACCACCAACGGCGTCAGCGCCACCATCGACGCGACCGGCACGCTGCTCGCCGCCACCGCGATGGGCGAACGCCGGCTACTGATCGGCGAAGTGCAGGTCGGGCCGCCCCCGAAGACGCTGATGGTGCTGTGGGGCGACTGGGTCGGACGCACCGGTCTGATCGCGTTGCTGCTGTTGTTCGCATTCGATGCGCTGCGCCGCCGGACTGCGGCCGCGGACGGTGCGGACCCGGGAACGACGGCGGTCGATGCGGACGTCCCGACGCCGGTGGCCGGTCCGTGGCGCGCCGAGGCGGTGGTGCTGTCCCCGGCGTGGCGGATCGCGGCCGCGGCGCTGCGGGTGTTCGCGCGTGGCAGTCTCCTCTGGATGGGACTGGCCGCGCTGCAGCTCGATCCCGCGCAGACCAATCCCCTCTCGCAGATCCGACTGTTCGCCGCACTGTTCGTCGCGCCCGAAATCGCCGCGTGGGCGCTGCTGCGCGCGTTCGCGGCGACGGTGCGGATCGAGGGCGATGCGCTGGTGCTCGACAGCGCCTCGCGCCGGATCGAGATCCCGATCCGCGAGATCGCCGGGGTCGCGCCGTGGCGACTGCCGCTGCCGGGCGCCGGCCTGGATGTCCGGCTCGCGTCCGGTCGCCGCTGGTCGCACGGCATCGCCATCGCCGATCCCCGCGCGCTGATCGAGGCGCTGCATCGCGCGGGCGGTGCGACGACCGCGCTCGCCGAGGCCGCGCAGACGCACGCCGTCGCCTGGGCGCGGGTACGCGCCTCGGCGAAGCGGCGCTGGTTCGACCACCCTGTCCTCAAGTTCGTCGTGTTTCCGCTCGTGCCGGCGCTGCCCGCCTTCCGGCTGCACCAGTACATCGCCTACGGCGGCACCTTCGGCGAATACCACGCCTACGGGCTGAAGGCGTATCTGGTCGCGCTCGGCCTGTGGTGGGCGTCGTGGGCGATCGGCCTCCTGTTGTTCGCGGCGGCGCTGCGCGTGGTGATCGAGCTGGGCACCCTGCTCGCGCTGGCGTCGCGCCCGCAGCGCGCCACAGAGGCGCGGCGCTGGCTGGAACGGCTGGGACGCCTGCTGTTCTATGTCGGGGTGCCGGCGTTCCTCGCGATCCGCCTGCTGTCCGGCTGAGACGCGTCGACCGGCGCGCCGTCTCGCCTTGACAATGTTGCGACAGCGACAGCAGCATGTTCGATATTTCGAACGGAACGGGTGTCAGGTGACCGCCAGCGGAATCCGTCCTGCCGCCGTGGAACGTCTCGCGCATCGCGAGCGCGCCCGGTTCGTCGAACGCAACCCGCGTTCTATCGCGCTGGGCGAACGCGCCCGCGGCTCGCTCTACGCCGGCGTGCCGATGCACTGGATGGCCGACTGGTCGACGCCGAGCCCGCTGTTCGTCGCCCATGCCAAGGGCGCCCGTTTCCACGATGTCGACGGCCACGCCTACATCGACTTCTGTCTCGGCGATACCGGCAGCATGTTCGGCCATTCGCCGGACCCCATCGTCCGCGCGCTGACCGGGCAGGCGAGTCGCGGACTGACCACGATGTTGCCGGGCGAGGATGCGGTCGTCTGCGGCGAACGGCTCGCCGAGCGCTTCGGGCTGCCGTTCTGGCAGGTGACCGCGACCGCCACCGACGCCAACCGTTATGTGCTGCGCTGGGCGCGCGCGATCACCGGGCGGAAGACGCTGCTGGTATTCGACGGCTGTTATCACGGCACGGTCGACGACGTGATGGTGCGCTGGCGCGCGGGACGCACGGTGCATCGTCCGGGACTGGTCGGTCAGGCCTACGATCTCACGCAGTACAGCCGTTCGATCCCGTTCAACGACCTCGCCGCGCTGGAGGCCGCGCTGGCGCAGGGCGACGTCTGCGCGCTGCTGTGCGAACCGGCGATGACCAACATCGGCATGGTGCTGCCCGATCCCGGTTTCCTGCAGGCCTGCCGCGACCTCACCCGCCGTCATGGCGCGCTGCTGATCGTCGACGAGACCCACACGATTTCCACCGGCGTGGGCGGTTGCACCCGACTGTGGAATCTCGACCCGGATTTCTTCGTCGTCGGCAAACCCATCGCCGGCGGCGTGCCCTGCGGCGTATTCGGATGCACCGCGGAGATGGCCGAACGCATGGCCGCCGCGCGCGCGCAGGCGCAGTCGGGCGACCACGAACACGGTCAGGGTCACGGCCACAGCGGCATGGGCACCACGCTCTCGGCCAACGCGCTGGCGATGCACTGCATGCGCGCCAACCTCGAGGAAGTGATGACCCCCACCGCCTACGACCGCATGCTGCCGCTGGCGAAGCGTCTGGCCGAGGGGTTCCGGGCCACGATCGCGAAACACGGCCTGGCGTGGTCGGCGACCGAACTCGGCGCGCGCTGCGAATTCCAGTTCTGCCCGGTGCCGCCGCGGACCGGCGCCGAAGCCGAGGCCGCATTCCACGACGAACTGCAGCAGGCGCTGCATCTGTACCTGATCAATCGCGGCATCCTGATCACGCCGTTCCACAACATGACCCTGTGCTGTCCGGACACGCGCATCGAGGACGTCGACGCATTGATCGCCACGCTGGACGCGGCGCTCGACGAACTGCTCGCGATGCCCGACGCCCGCGCCTGAGCGCACCCACGAGACCCGCACGATGACGCTCGCCGATCCCCAGGAAGCCCGCGATTTCCTCGCCCGCCACCCCGACGTCCGCAGTATCGAGATGATGCTGATCGACGCCAACGGCGTGCCGCGCGGCAAACTGCTGCATCGCGACGAACTGCTCGCGATCTACGAACAGGGACGTCCGCTGCCGAGTTCGATCCTCGGCCTGACCATCCGCGGCGAGGATGTCGAGTCGACCGGACTGGTGTGGGACGTCGCCGATGCCGACTGCTGGACCACGCCGGTACCGGGCAGCCTCTGTCTGCAGCCCTGGCGCGCCGAGCCCACCGGCCAGGTGCAGGTGACGATGCATCCGGAGCGCGGTCTGCCCGCCGCGAACGGCGATCCGCGCCGCGTGCTGGCGCGCACGATCGACGCGCTGAAGGCCGACGGCCACCATCCGGTGATGGCCGTCGAGCTGGAGTTCTATCTGCTCGATCGCGCGTGCGACGCGCAGGGACGCCCGCAACCCGCCCGGCTCGGCGACGGCTCGCGCCCGGACGCGCCGCAGGTCTACGGCGTGTACGAACTGGAACTGCTGCAGCCCTTCCTCGACGATCTCTACGCCGCCTGCGCGGCGCAGGGGCTGCCGGTGCGCACCGCGATTTCTGAATACGCGCCCGGACAGCTCGAACTGACCCTGGAACACCGCCACGACGCGCTGCAGGCGATCGACGAGGGCGTGCGCTACAAGCGCCTCGTCAAGGGCGTCGCCGCGAAGCACGGCTGCAGGGCGTGCTTCATGGCCAAACCCTTCGGCGACCGCGCCGGCAGCGGCCTGCACATGCACATCAGTCTCGCCGACGGCGAAGGCCGCAATCGCATGGCGTCGGAAGACCCGCACGGCACGCCGCTGCTGCGCCACGCCATCGGCGGCATGATGGCCACGCTCGACGACGCGCTCGCGATCTTCTGTCCCAACGCGAATTCCTACCGCCGTTTCCAGGCCAACAGTTACGCGCCGCTGGCCAAGAGCTGGGGCGTGAACAATCGCACGGTGTCGTTCCGCATCCCCGGCGGACCGGCCAGCGGACGTCATGTCGAGCACCGGATCTGCGGCGCCGACGCCAATCCCTATCTCGCCGCGGCGGCCATCCTCGCCGGCGTGCGGACCGGCATCCGCGAAGCGATCGACCCGGGCGAGCCCATCGTCGGCAACGGCTACGCACAGGCGCGCGAGACCCTGTCGACCGACTGGCTGAGCGCACTGCGTGCGCTCGAACGCTCGACCTGGGCGCGCGAGGCGTTCGGCGATGCCTTCCTGGACATCTATCTGGCGATCAAGCGCGAGGAATGCCGTCAGTTCGTCGCCGAAGTGGGCGAACAGGACTGGCGCTGGTATCTGAGTCACGCCTGATCCGGGCATCGGACGCCGGCGTCATCCGGATCTGACGTCGCCCGTCGCCTGGAACTCGGACGCTCCGGACAATCCGCACGCTTCGGACGATTCCGTCTGCGTGCGCACGAGATGCGTCAGCAGTCCCGCCAGCGACACGAGGTCCTGGCGATTGTGATCCGCGACGCGGCGCAGATCGCGGGCGTCGCCGCCGCGCAGATAGCGCAGCCACGCCGCGGGCGCTTCGCTGCCCGGAAGATCGTCCTCGCGCACGATGCCGAGCACGCGGCGCTCGATGGTCGCGAGCCGGCAGTTCTCCCAGCGTCCGCGCCAGCGACGACGGCTCGGATGCAGCAGGTCGACGTGATCGCAGGCCGGCAGCGGATCGGTCAGACGCGCCAGCCGAAAACGCGCCGCGAGCAGCGGCGCGTCGTAACTGCGGCCGTTGTAACTGGCGAGCACCGAACCGGGCGCCAGCCATGCGGCGAAGGCGGCGAGCAGATCGCGTTCCGCCGCCATCGCGGTCATGTACCACTGCCGGATGCGCAGACCGTCGTCACGCCAGCGCGCGGCCCCGATCATGAAGGCACGGGTGCCGGTACCGCCGGCCAGTCCGGTGGTTTCGGTATCGAAGAACAGCAGATCGGCGCGGGCGACGCTGTCCTCGCGGCGCGCGAACGCCAGGGACAGCTGCGCCGGCGGCGGATCGGCGGGATGCAGGGATTCGATCAGGCGCAGGCCGGGCGCGATCTCCTCGCCGATCAGCACGCGATCGAGCGTCGCGTGCGCATGCGCGATCCGCCCGGTCGCGCGTACGCGCAGAAGTCGACGCAGGTCGTCGATGGTCTGCACCGCTGTCGGAGCAGCGTCGCTGTTCCGGCGCATCGCGGGCGGCGGCGATGCGGGCATCGCGCCCTGCCCCGCCTGCCTGCGCAAGGTGCGCAGACGTTCGAGGGTCGCGCTCACCCGCTCTCCCCAGCGACCGACAGCGCGGCGAGGACGCGTCGCGCATGCGCCTTGGCGGTGCGATCGCGCGCCACGTCCTCGGCCAGGACCGGACCGACGCAGGCCGGACATCCGGCACCGCAGGGACATGCCTCGATCAATCCGGCCGCGCGTTCGATCAGCTCGGTCTGACGCCGCCACAGCGGTTCGGCGAGTCCGACCCCGCCGGGATAGTTGTCGTAGAGGTACAGCGTGGGCGCGAACACCTGCGGGTCGATCTCGCTGTCCGTCCCGTCCGCGGCGCGCAACCGCCCGCGTCCGCGCGCATCGGCGACCGCGAACCACGCGCCGTCGCCGCTGCCGACCGCCTTCTGCAGATCGGCGGCATCCGCCATCGCTGCGATGCGCGCGACCACGTGCAGCGCGTAGGCGGCGCCGAGGAAGCCGTCCAGCGCGTCCTGCTTCGAAGCGAACAGGCTTTCCAGCACCGACTGCGACAGTTGCCACCACACCGCGGTGGTGTGCATTTCCGCGTCCGGCAAGTTCACCGGGCCGTAGCCGATGTTTTCGTGGGTGTAGTAGCGGATCTTCTTGTAACCGGCGACGCGGCGGACCACATGCACTTCGCCGTGATGGCAGGCGCCGCTGCCGGCGACCGCGCCGTCGAACGATTCCAGCACCTTCAATCGGGTGTAGTCGATGGCGTCGGTGTAATAGTCGACCTCGGTGCGGGTGACGAAGGCCTTGCGTCCCTCCCAGTCCAGGGTCTCGACCTGATACGGCGTCGATTGGACCATGTGGATCGCTCCTTCGTAGAGCATCAGCGGCGCGGAACCGAAATCGACCTCGGCGATGATGGTCCGACGGCCGTCGGTGCGGTCCACGACCACGAAATTGCCGTCGGCGACCGAACGCAGGTTCACCGCGTTGGCCGGATAACTGTCGGCGATCCACTCCCAAACGCCGCCCTCGGCGTGCAGGACGCCGTCTTCGGTCAGCAGGTCGAGCCAGACGCGCGGCGCGATCGGACCGAAACGGTCGCCGTCGCGGAACGGCAGTTCGAAGGCCGCGCAGCGGATGTGATCCAGCAGGATCACCGGCTGGTCGGGCGCGATCCGCGCGTGCTCGGGCGGCGCGGACGAGAAGAATTCCGGATGCCGCACGATGTACTGGTCGAGCGGATCGGAGCCGGCGATCAACACGCCGATCGACGGCTGCTGCCGACGCCCTGCACGCCCGAACCGTTGCCAGGTCGCGGCGATGCCGCCGGGATAGCCGTTGAGGATCACCGCATCCAGACTGCCGATGTCCACGCCCAGTTCCAGCGCCGACGTCGCGACGATGCCGTCGATCCGTCCCGCGCGCATCGCTCGCTCGGCCTCGCGACGCTCGGTCGGCAGATAACCGCCGCGATAGGCGCGGATCCGCGGCGGCTTCCTTGGATCGTGGTCGAACACGTCCTTCAGATACTTGGTCAGTACTTCGACCATCGTCCGCGACTGCGCGAACACCAGCGTCTTCAATCCGGCCTTGATCGCCATGCGCGCGATCCGGGTGCTCTGCGATCGCGCGGACGCGCGGAGCCCCAGATCCGGATTGACCACCGGCGGGTTCCACAGCAGCACGTGGCGATCTCCGCCGGGCGCCCCGGAATCGTCGATCGCCGTGACCGCACGCCCGATCAGCGCCTCGGCGTGCTCTTTGGGATTGCCGATCGTCGCCGAGCACAGGATGAACTGCGGTCGCGCGCCGTAGAAATCGCAGATCCGCGCCAGTCGCCTCAGCAGATTGGCCAGATGCGAGCCGAACACCCCGCGATAGGTGTGGATCTCGTCGATCACCACATAGCGCAGATGCTCGAACAGCTGCGCCCATTTCGTGTGATGCGGCAGGATGCCCTGATGCAGCATGTCCGGATTGGTGACCACGATATCGCCGTTGAGGCGGATCGCCTGGCGCTGATCGCCCGGCGTGTCGCCGTCGAACGTCGCCGCGCGTACGCCGAGATCCCCGGCCTTCGTCAGTTCCAGCAGCTCCGCCACCTGATCCTGCGCCAGCGCCTTGGTCGGAAACAGATACAGCGCCTTCGCCCGGTCTTCCAGCGCCGCCGCGACCACCGGCAGCGTGTAACAGAGCGTCTTTCCCGACGCGGTCGGCGTGACCACGACGACATGCTCCCCGCGCCGCACCGCCGTCCAGGCGTCCGCCTGATGGCTGTAGAGCCGCTCCACGCCCCGCGCGCGCAGCGCCTGCGCGAGTCGTGGCGGAAGATCGTCGGGGAATGCGGCGTAGCGGCCCTCGCGCCCGGGCACCAGGATCGTTCCGGTGATGCGGTCGACGTACTTCGTCGCCAGGCGAGACGCGAGCGCGGCGCCATCGGCCCGCACGGCCGCCGGCAACGAAACGGGATCGGCGGCGTCCGAACGTACGACTGCGGACATGAGGAACACTCCGGGACGGGGCCGCAGGTGTACGCGGACCCCGTCTCACCGGATGAGACCGAAACGCAGCAGGCGCGAAAGCCGTCCGTCGCTGGCGAGGGCGTCGGTCGGGCGTCAACCGCCCTGCTGCGTCAACGGCACCACGCGGATCTCCACGCGGCGGTTGAGGGCACGGCCGCCGTCGGTGTCGTTGCTGGCGACGGGATAGCGTTCGCCCATCCCGACGACTTCGAATCGCTCCCGGACCAGCCCCTTGCCGATGAGGTAAGTCGACACCGTGCCCGCGCGCTCTTCGGACAGCTTCTGGTTGTAGGCGTCGCTGCCGACGTTGTCGGTGTGGCCGCTCACTTCCACGATGGTCCGGTCGTATTCGGCCATGGTCGCGGCGACCTGATCCAGGGCCGGGCGGAACTGCGGCTTGAGCGCGGCGCTGTTGAAATCGAAGGTAACGCCGTCCGGCAGGTTCAGCTTGATGACATCGCCGTCGCGGGTCACCTCGATGCCGGTGCCGGCCGTTCTGCGGCGCAGTTCGGCTTCCTGACGATCCTGGTAGACGCCGACGGCGCCGCCGGCGACCGCGCCGACGCCGGCACCGACCAAGGCGCGCTGCCGACGTTCGGTGGCGTCATCGCCGCTCAGCAGACCGGCGACGGCACCGACAGCCGCACCGATCAGCGCCCCGCGCTGGGTGCGGTTCGGATCGTCGGGGGCATCGGTCTGGCCGGTATAGGTGGCGCAACCGCCGACCAGCAGGCTGGCGGCGACGGCGAGTGCGAAAGGGGCATGGGGTGCGATGCGCATGATGAACTCCTCGGATGCCGGCCGGGGGTGCCGGTGAACGCGCCCACCCTAGGCCGCGCAAGCTGACAGCCCGCTGTCCGGGCGGGCTGCGCTGCGATCGTGCGGAATGCGCGATTCAGGCGAGGCGGGTCAGCGCATCGCGTCCCCGTCCGCGCTGGCCGGAGGCGAGGACGCGATGGAACCTCCTACTGCAATACGCCGCCAAAACCGCCGCCGCAATCGGGCTCGTAATAGACGTACTGCGAACGGACCTGACCATCCGCACTCGTCAGCGTGACCAGCGCCAATGCGTAGGACGGCACGATGGCAGTGTTCGGCGTGTGGTTCGCAGACGAATACGCGATGGCATCGGTCCATGAGAAGGTGTACGGCGCCAGCCCGCCCGCGGCTGTCGCGGTGACCCAGAGTTCATCGGTGCAGCGATCGTCCGGCAGATACAGGCGCAACACGAGCGGCGAGATCGGTTGATCGTTGGGCCGATCGTCGAACAACTGCACCCAGCGTCCGTCGAAACCGCCGTATTCGGCCCGGTACCAGTTCGCGCCCAGCCATTGACCGGCCTCGTAATGTTCGCTGTTGTTGATCTGACCGGTATGCGCGAAATAATCGTGTTGCCACCAGTAATTGCCGTGCGAGTCGTAGCGACCGCTCACCGCGCCGCGGCTCCAACCGAAACTGTCGAGGCACAGCCCCGTGAAACCGCCGCAATCATCCGTGGAATAGTTGAATTCGGAATTGCGTTCGGCCGAATAGCTGCCCCAGAACCACTTCTTGTGCGCGAAACCTTCGCGCCCGTCGGTCTGGCTGGATTTGTAGGCGTCGCGCGAACCGAGGTAGAACCTGTGCAGACCCGCAGGTACTTCCACGCCGCCGGATTCGTCGAGGATCGGGCTCTCCAGCAGGATATCGTCGGTGACGTCCGCGGTCCAGTTCTGCTGCCAATACGCGCCCTCCCAGCTCGAACGGTGCAGGTCGGCAAGATCCTGCAGCTCGTAGGTGATCCTCGGGACGCCAGACCAGTTCGGGCCGTTTCCGCTGTCGCGGCCGCTGTATTGGGTGGCGGCGGTGGCGTAGGCCAGCGGTCGCGCATTCCAGCCCGCGACGGCGGCGGACGAATCCTCGGGCACGAACACGTAGTGGACGTTCTTGTCGTCGTCGTCGTTGGTGATGTCGACTTCGGCCTTCGCGCTGCCCATCGCCACGCGGCCCGAAATCCAGCTGTAGGGATTCTGCACGTAGTGTATTTCGTGCTCGCGCTCGTTGGGCCAGCCGCCGTTCTCGTCGGCCTGCCAGACCATCAGATGCCGGCCGGTCGCGGTCTCCATGAAGTTCAGATCGGCGTAATCCGAATACACGCGGACGATGTGCTCGGTATGCAGCGTGGTCGCGGTGTTGCTCACGTATTCGCCGAGCGTTCCGGGCGTGCCGGCGACCCCGCGGATGTGGATCTCGATGCGTTCCCAGTCGTGGATCGCATCGCCGTTCTTGTCCGATGCGTGATAGACGTGATACAGCAGGACCAGCGATTTGCTGCCGCCTTCCATGTACTCGATCAGGGCGGTGTAGAGCGTGGGCCGGATCCGCCAGTGCGCATACGCGCTGTTGGGATTTCCGCCCGCCTGGATGTACTGCGGCGTCTGCATCCAGTTGTAGCGATTATTGGAAAAATCTCCGTCCCGGTCGAAATCGAAATTGCTGATCCAATCGCGACCGATCTTGCCGTTGTCCTCGTCGGCGCGCTGCAGGATGATCGGCGCGTAATAGCGCAGATACGCCTGACGCTGCGGCTTGCTCAGGCTCCAGACCTGGGCCTGCGCCGAGGCAGCGAACAACACCAGCCAGAGACCGCCCGCGGCGATCAGCGCGCGCATCCATCGTTGTGAACCGAAATCCATGTCCGCTCCTTAGTCCATCGTGATCGGTGGAATCGACTCCACCCGCCCCGACCGTATCCGGCGCAGGAACGCGCGCCGTCATCTCCGATCGGACGCCCAGCATACGCGCGGGCGGCGCAACGGATGAGACCGCGCGGAGGAAGGCAAGACATCGATCGCGTGGTTGATCGACGCGCGATGGCTCGACGAAGGCCCGGCCGAGCGCAACCTTGTGCCCGGATCGGTCAACCGGAACCGGTCAACCAGAGCCGGTCAATCAGAATCGGTCCACAGGAATCGGTCCGCCAGCATCCGATCCGCGATTCAGCTCAACATCGCCTCGGCGTTCACCGAATCCAGCGGACGTTCCCAGTTGCCCATCAGCGCAAGGTAGAGGAGCTTCTCGAATTCGGCCTGGAAGCGGCCGACGACCGCATGCGGGTCGGGGATGAGCTTGGCGTCGGCGATCAGGCCGAAATGGACCTTGCCGTTGTAGCTGAGGATCGACAGGCCGATCCCGATGGAGCCGGTCTGGGGGACCCAGAACATCATTTCGCGGATCTTGCCGCCGGCCAGATAGAGCGGCTGCTGCGGTCCCGGGACATTGGTGGCGACGGTGGTCGCCTTGCGGCTGAAGAGTTCGAGAGCCATCTCCTGGACCGCCGACGGCGCCATGCCGAGCGCGGCCAAAAGTCCATAGGCGACAATAGCTTGTCGAGAATTCTTCAACTGATGCATGCACTCCGCGACATGCTCCAGCCGGCGGATCGGGTTGCCGATCCCGACCGGCAGGTCGAGGAAGACCAGGCCGAAGTGGTTGCCGAGCTTGCGCGCATGTTCCAACGGACGCAGGTTCACCGGCACGGTGGCGCGCAGGGTGAGCCCGTCGACGTGTTCGCCGCGTTCGATCATGTAATCGCGGAGCGCGCCGGCGGCCGTGGCCATCAGCACGTCGTTGACGGTGCAGTCGGCGGCGCGGCCGACGGCCTTCACTTCCTCCAGATCCAGCGGCGGGGCCCAGGCCACGCGCTTGCTGACGCCGAGTTTGCCGCGCAGCAGCGACGGCGGATCGTCCGGCAGGGCGAGCGCCTGCACGAGTTCGCGGGCGATGTCTCCACCCTCCTTCGCCAGCACGCCGGCGAGGGTCGGATCGCGGTACATGTCCATGCCCTTCTCGAGCATTTTCGTGCCGAGCTTGGCGTAGCGCTCGACCGCGCCCACGCGCTCCGCGACCTTGGCGCCGTCCTGCTTCAGCCACGCCTTGCCGAGGTCCGCGCCCTTGGCCGGTTCGCGCGAGGTGTCGGTGAGCGAGAGCAGCACCTGCACGAGGGCGATGCCGTCGGCGTAGCTGTGATGGATGCGCGCCACCAGCGCCGAACCGCCGTGGTATTTCTCGACCAGATGGAATTGCCAGAGCGGCTTGGTCTTGTCGAGTGGGCTGGACGCCAGGTTGCTGACGAAGCGTTCCAGCGCCTTCTGATCCCCGCGCCCGGGCAGCGCGGACAGCCGCACGTGCCAGTCGAGATCGAAATCCTCGTCGTCCTGCCAGGCCATGCCGGCCGGCGTCTCGACCGGCTTCATCCGGAAGCGGGTGTAGGCGAGGAAGCGCTTCTCGATCACCTTCCTGAGTTTCGGAAGCGAAATCGCCTCGTCGAACATCAGGACGCCGGTGATCATCATCGGATTGGTCGGCCGCTCCATCCGCAACCAGGCGGTATCGACCCGCGACATCGACTCGCGGCGCGGGCGTTTGAACGCGGGTTGCTGATCGGACATGGACGACTCCCTCCCTTTCGGCGAGTGAACCATGGGCCGCCGGCCGCGGTCAACGCGGCCTAGCCGGTGCCGCCCGAGATCCGGCGATACGCCGCCAGCGCGGCTTCCCGTCCTTCGGCGAGCCCGACGATGGGACGCCGCGGGTAGTCCGGCGCCAGCCGCGCCAGCGTCGACGGCTGCGTCCATGGCGCATGCCGCAGATCCTTCGGCAGCCGCGCGAGTTCCGGCAGCCAGCGCGCGATGTAGGCGCCCTCGGGATCGAACTTCTCCGACTGCGTGACCGGATTGAAGATGCGGAAATACGGCGCGGCATCGGCGCCGGTGCCGCCGATCCACTGCCAGCCGAGGGTGTTGTTGGCGAGATCGGCGTCGACCAGAGTCTCCCAGAACCAGCGCGCGCCCTCGCGCCAGTGATAGCGCAGGTGCTTGCACAGATAGCTGCCGACGATCATGCGCACGCGGTTGTGCATCCAGCCCGTGCCCCAGAGTTCGCGCATGCCGGCGTCCACGATCGGTACGCCGGTGCGACCGTGGCGCCAGGCGTCGCGCAGGCGCTCGTCGACACGCGCCCACGGGAAATCGGCGAAGCGCGGGTTGAGGTTCTGTTCGGGCGTATGCGGGAAATGATGCAGGAGGTGATAGGCGAATTCGCGCCAGCCGAGCTGGCGGATGTAGGCCTGCGCGCTCTCCGCGTGCGCGGTCGCCGCCGACGCGTCGCGCAGCGTGGCGAGGATCCGCCAGGGCGCGATTTCGCCGTGGTGGAGGTGGGGCGACAGGCGCGAGGTGCCGCGATGGTCGGGGCGATCGCGTTCGTCGGGATAGGCCGCCACCGCGGTGTCGGCGAAGCGCGCGAGCGCCGCGAGCGCCCCGCTCTCGCCGGGCGTGAAGCGCCGCCAGAAACCGGCGTCCCAGTCGGGCGTCGGCACCAGTCCCAGCGCCTCCAGCGACAACCCGTGCGGGCCATCGTCCACCCCGGGCAACGTCGCGGGCGCATCGCGCAGCGGCGGCGGCTGCAGCATCGTCGACGCGGTCTTCCAGAACGGCGTGAAGACCCGATAGGGCTCGTGTTGGCGGGTCAGCGGTTTCCAGGGTTCGATCAACAGGGCGCCGTTGAAGCTTTCCGCGCGCAGGCCCTGACGACGCAGCGCGGACTTCACGGCGGTATCGCGCTTCTCGATCGCCGGTTCGTAGCGCCGATTCCAGAACACCGCCTCGGCGTCGCAGGCCGCGGCGAGGGTCTGCAGGGTCTGCACGGTCGGCGAATGGAAGATCCGCAGCCGCGAACCACGCCGGCGCAACTCCGCATCCAGCGCCGCGAGCGCGCGATGGCGCCAGGCCAGGGTCGCCGCGCCCGGAGCCCAGTCGCCCTCCTCGTCCGGCGCATGGATGTAGACCGGGATCGGCGCGTAGCCGCCGTCCAGCGCCGCCTGCAGCGCAGGATGATCCGCGAGGCGGAGGTCGTTGCGGAACCAGACGATCGCGTTGGCCATCAACTCACCTTGACTGTGGGTCTCACGCCCAGGAAGCCGCCGTCGACCGCGATGGTCTGGCCGCTGATCCATCCCGCGTTCGGCGAGATCAGGAACGCGGCGAGCGCCGCCGCGTCCTCGGCCGCGCCGTGCCGACCGAGCGGATACTGCGCCGAGACGGCGCGTCTGGCCAGATCGCTGGACACGAATTTCGCGGTGGCGGGCGTCTCCATCAGACCCGGCGCGATCGCGTTCACCCGCAGCCCCAGGCCGGCGCCGTCGGCCGCGAGCGCACGGGCGAGCGCTTCGATGCCGCCCTTCGCGGCGGCGATCGCCGGGTGATTGGCGACCCCGACACCCGCCGCCACGGAACTGAAGAACACCAGCGCACCGCCGCGCTTCTCCGTCTGGAGATCGCCGATGTAGGCCCTGGACACGAAGAATGCGGTATCGAGATTCGCAGAGAGACATTCCCGGTATTGCGATTCGCCGGTGCGACCGATCGGCGCGACCAGCACCGCGCCCGCGCAGTTGACCACCGCGTCCGGAGCGCGGCCGAACGCGGCCTTCGCCGCATCGAAGGCCAGGCGGGCGCCGGCCTCGGTGGAGACGTCCGCTTCGATGGCGACGTCGGTCTCCTCGGGCGCGAGGCGGCCGCGATCGCGCCCGACCAGGGCGAGCCGCCAGCCCTCGGCGCGCAGGCGGGTGGCCAGGGCGGTGGCGACGCCACCGGAGGCGCCTGTGATGAGACAGGTGCGGGGGAGGTCGTTGGATGCGTTCATGCCCTGCATTACGGATCGGACGCCGGAATGGTTGCAGTCTCGGCCAACGCGCGGCGCAGCGCGGCCGCCCGGGCGCGAATCGCCTCCAGTCGCTCGGGCGCCAACCGGTCCAGATTCCGCCATTGCATCCCCGCCCGCGGATGGTCGCGGAAGCGCGCGGCATGGCGGTCGAGAAAGTCCCAGTACAGCGTGGTGAACGGGCAGGCCTTCGGGCCCAGCGCCTCCGCAGGATCGAACGGGCAACCCGCGCAATGGTTGGACATGCGCTGGATGTACTTTCCGGAGGCCGCGTACGGCTTGGACACCATCTTCCCGCCATCGGCGTATTGGCTCATCCCCAGCACGTTCGGGAGTTCGGCCCATTCCACCGCATCGACGTAGACGGCGAGATACCAGGCATGGATCTCGCGCGGGCGCACGCCCAGCAGCAGCGAGAACAGACCAGTGACCATCAGTCGCTGGATGTGGTGCGCGTAGCCCAGATCGAGCGTCTGCCGGAGCGCGTCGCGCATGCAGGCCATGCGCGTGTCGCCGGTCCAGTACAGCGCCGGCAGCGGTTGGTCCGCATCGAGAGCGTTGTCGTCGAGGAAGCCGGGCATCCGCAGCCAGTAGACCCCGCGGACGTATTCGCGCCAGCCGAGGATCTGGCGCACGAAGCCTTCCACCGCCGCCAGCGGTGCGCGCCCCTCGCGCCAGGCATCGACCGCCGCCGTCACCGCGCGTCGTGGCGAGAGCAGCTTCAGGTTCATCGCCGCCGACAATCGGGAGTGGTACAGCCAGGGCTCGCCCGCCCAGATCGCGTCCTGGTAGCGACCGAACAGCGGCAAGCGGTGCTCGACGAAATCGCGCAGCGCCGCATCCGCCTGCGCGGCGTCGAGCGGCCAGTCGAAACGATCGAGCTTGCCGGGATGGTCGGCGAACCGCGCGTTCACCAGGTCGAGCACCTCCCGGGTCGTGGCATCGACGCCGAACGCGCGCGGCGCGGGCAGCGCGCCGGGGCCTTTCCGTCCGAACGACTCGCGATTCTCCTCGTCGAAGTTCCAGCGTCCGCCGACCGGCCCGCCGTCCTGCATCAGCACATCCTCGCGCTTGCGCATCCAGCGATAGAAGAATTCCAGCCGCAGTTCCTTCCTGCCCTTGGCCCAATCGGCGAAATCCTCCGGCGAAGCGAGGAAATGCAGGTCGGGACGCTCGACCCACGCGACGCCCGCCGCGCGGCAGACCTGCGGAAGCGATTCGGCGAGCCGCCATTCGCCCGGCTTCACCGCGATCGCGCGTTCGGGGTTCAGTCGCGCGAGATCCGCCGCGAGCGCGGCGTCCAGCGTCGGATGCGCATGGGCGTCGAGCGCGCGGTATTCGACCCGGAACCCGCGGGCCCGCAGCGCATCGCGGAAATGGCGCATCGCGGCGAGGAAGATCGCGATGCGCGCCTTGGTGCTCCAGATCTGCGTAGCCTCGTGCGCGACTTCCGCCATCCAGACCGCGTCGCGACCCGGATCGAAATCGTCGAACGCGGCGGAGTCGGCATCGAGCTGGTCGCCCAGCACGATCACCAGATGACGTACCGGAAGGTCTGCGGTCATGCGCCCCGTCAGCCCGCCGACCCGCCGACGTACTCGCGCGGAATCCGATCGTTGAGACCCACCAGGATCTCGTAGGGAATCGTGCCGGCCGCCTGGGCCACGGTTTCGCAGCGGATCTCGGCGTCGCCCTGACGACCGATGAGGACGACCTCATCCTCGTTGTAGGCGGTGCCGTCGGGCCCGAGATCGACCATGAACTGGTCCATGCAGATGCGTCCGACGATGGGATGGCGCCGGCCGCGGATCAGCACCTCGCCGCGCGAGGACAACGACCGCGGGAAACCGTCGCCGTAGCCGATCGGCACCGTCACCACCCGCGTGTCGCATGGCGGCGCCCAGGTCGCACCGTAGCTGACCGGGTGTCCCGCCTTCACCACCTTGAAGTAGACCACCTGCGAGACCAGCGCCAGCGCGGGCCGCAACGCGACCGTCGGTCGCGACGCGGGATCGGGCAGGACGCCGTAGAGCGCGATCCCGGGGCGGACCATGTCGAGATGGGTCTGCGGGAAATGCAGCACGCCCCCGGAATTCGCCAGATGCCGCAACGGCATCGGCGCACCGATGCGCTCGAACCGCGCGCAGACCTCCAGGAAGCGTTCCAGTTGCAGCGCGGTCATCGTCGACGCCGGATCGTCCGCACAGGCCAGATGCGAGTAGACGCCCTTCACGGCGCACCAGCGCGATGCGACCGCGGCTTCGATGAAAGGCCCGGCGCTGTAGCTGTGGACGCCGATCCGCTCCATGCCGGTGTCGATCTTCAGATGGATCGTGGCCTTGCGGCCCAGCGCCTCGGCCGCGGCTTCCACCCGACGCAGCTTGTCCAGCGACGACACGGTGATTTCGAGATCGTGGACGATGAACCGGCCGATCTGCGGGCCGAAGATGCCGCCCATCACCAGGATCGGCAGGCGCACGCCGGCGCGGCGCAGGGCGATGCCTTCCTCCAGGAAGGCCACCCCGAGCTGTTCCACGCCCTGCGCCTGCAGATGCAGGGCCACCGGCACCAGCCCGTGGCCGTAGGCGTTCGCCTTGACGATCCCCATCACCGGTACGCCCGCATGGGCCCGCAGCGCGCGGAGGTTGTGACTCAGGGCATCGAGATCGACGCGGATTCGGGTCGGCCGTTGGCCGGCCTCGGCGTGGACGGCGGACGGGAGGTCGGTCGTGTCGTCGGGCGGCGTCGGGAGCATGCGGCATTGTATTTCGGCCGCGCGCGGAATGCCGCGTCTCGCTTCAGGGGCGGCCGATCTCGACGCGATTGCGGCCGCGGGCCTTGGCCGCGTACAAGGCGGCGTCGGCGCGCCGCAGCACATCGTCGTACTCGCGATCGCCGTCGACGGCCAGACTCACCCCGATCGAGGCGGTGATCGACAGGTCGATGCCCTCGCCTGCATACGGCGTCGCCGCCACCGCGCGGCGCAGCGTTTCGCAGAGCGCCAGCGCCTCGTCCTCGCCGGTCGCGGACAGCAGGGCCACGAACTCTTCCCCGCCCTGCCGCCCGAGCAGATGCGGCGACGCGCAATGCGCCGCGAGCACGTCGGCCACATGACGGAGGGCCGCGTCGCCGAAGGCGTGGCCATGGCGATCGTTGATCTGCTTGAAGAAATCCACGTCGATCACCGCGATCGCCAGACCGTGACTGCGTGCGCGCAGCGAGGCGAAGCGCGCCTCGGCCTCGCGCAGGATCGAACGCCGGTTCGGCAGCGCGGTGAGATCGTCGGTGTGGGCGGCGCGCTGGAGCGCCTGGCGACCGCGCTCGGAAGTCATCAGCAGGAAGCAGGTCGTGCCGATCACCGGCAGCACCAGCATCACCAGCACCGTCGCCGGATAGGCCCAGGCCAGATGGCCCGCGATGCCGGGTTCGACCAGCAGCGCGACGAAATACGCGGTACGCAGCAGCAACGTGCCGCCGATGGCATACAGCAGCACCGTGAAGACCCGGCGGCTGATCACCACGTCCGCGCGGGTGCTGGTCTGCAGGGTGCGCGCCGAGGCGAGCAGCACCAGCGCGACCAGCAGCGAGGACACCAGTCCGCGCAACTCGGGGCTCGGCGAGAGCGCGGTGAACACGAAGATCGTGCCGCCGCCGAACACCGCCGGCAGGAAGATCCAGAACAGGTCGGACTCGCCGCAGAAACGCCGGATCGAGCGCCAGTAGAGACAGGCGCCGACGAACACCATGAGATAGGCCAACGGCAGCAGCGCGCCGGCCATCAGCGTCCCGAACGGGGTGGCGGGCACGGGATCGAGCGTCGCCTCGTGCGCGACCATCAGCATGCCGGCGCCGGCGAACAGGAGCGTGCCGATGCGCCAGTCGACCGCGCTGCGCCGCACCTCGAAGATCAGGCTGCGGTGCATCAGGCCGAGCACGCCGCCGTTGAGCAGGCTCATCAGCGACGCGACCAGCAGGGCCGTGCGGGGATCCATGGCCGGCATCATGCGCCGCGGATCATCGCCCGGGAAGTCCGTCGCTCAGCCGAGCCCCGGATAGCGCTCGACCACCAACCGCTGATAGGTCGAGGGATGATGCTGGAACAACGCCTGCGCGGCCCAGATGTTGGCGTCGATCAGTCCGCGCTCGAAATGTCCGGGCAATTGCAGCCCTGCCTGCGGATGCGCATAGCCGATCCCGGCCTTCGCCGCATCGTGGAAGAGATCGGCGATCAGATCCTTTTCCGCGAAATCCCAGTGCAGGCCGTACGGGGCATAGACCTGCCGGAGATCCGGGAACGCGCACCAGCAGAACGGCGCGATGTCGAGGCTGTTGTGGATCCGCCACTCGAAGCCCTGGTCGTTGATCAGGACCGAATTGAAGTACGCGTTGAAACCCGTGCCGCCGGGCGTGAGCCCGGCGAACGACCACAGCGCCATCCCGTGCGCGGGACCGCCGCCGTTCAACATCGCGTTGAGGTACGCGAACAGGGTCGGCGTGAGCGTGCCGCCCAGGCTGTGGCCGGTGACGTACAGGTACTGCGGTTTCAGCGCGGACAGGAATTCGACCATCGACGCGTGCGTCGCCGGATCGCGCAGGCGGATCAGATCGGACATGCCGTTGAACGTCCCCTGCGAAATCAGCGCGTCGGCAGGCACCTTCGGCGGCGAACCCGGCAGCTGACCGAACGGCTTGGCCTTGTCGAGATCGAAGTCCTGATTGAGCCAACTGCTCAGACTCTCGAAATTGGTCCCGCGGATGACGACGAAATACTCGTTGGTCTCGCTGTCGCCGGCGATGAAGGCGCGGCTGTAGGAGACATCGTCCCAATGATCCAGCTCCGCCGGACCCCAGACCACCTTCAACCCGGTCTGGTTCTCGACCTCGCCCGGAATGGCGCCCATGTCGTCGTACGAAATCGCGCACAGCGCGATCGCGGTGTTCGGGTACCAATCGTAATTGCGGCCGATCTGCTCGAAAACGTCCATGCGCGTCCCCTCGACGTCGAACTGCCGTTGACATGCGGTCCGGCGATCGCGCCGTCCCGGCCCGTTGCGGGCGAACCGCAGTCTGCGCCCGGCCCGCGGTGCCGGTCAAATCCGGACGCGGCGCAGTGGGCCGCGGCGCACGGCGTCCCTGCAGGGGCGAGGGAAGTCGCGATGCGCTTCGGACGATCCTTCTGGAACCGATCGCGGCTCCCGCCGCTCCCACAGAGGGACTTCGAACCTCGCATCACCAGCGCAGACGACAAGCACCTCGTTCGTTCCGACGGTCGGTCGATGACGACACCCGAAGCCGCATTCGTCACCGCATCCGGATCGTCATCCAGCGTCACTCGAAACTCCCCACCGAGTCGAACGCCAGATTGTCGAAGCGCGTGTATTCGCCGAAGAACTTCAGCTTGAACGAGCCGGTCGGGCCCGAGCGCTGCTTGCCGATGATGATCTCGGCCAGCCCCTTGTCCGGCGAATTTTCCTTGTTGTAGTAATCGTCGCGGTAGATGAAGACGATCATGTCGGCGTCCTGCTCGATCGCGCCGGATTCGCGCAGATCGGCCATCACCGGGCGTTTGTCGGCGCGGGTTTCCAGCGAGCGGTTGAGCTGCGAGAGCGCGATCACCGGCACGTTCAGTTCCTTCGCGAGCCCCTTCAGCGAGCGCGAGATCTCGGAGATTTCGGTCGCGCGATTCTCGGTGTTGCCCGGCACCGCCATCAGCTGCAGGTAGTCGATCACGATCAGCCCGAGGCCGTGCTCGCGCTTCAGCCGGCGCGCCTTCGCGCGCAGCGCTTCCGGCGAAAGACCGGGGGTGTCGTCGATGAAGATCTTGGTTTCCTTGATCATGCGGATCGCGCCGCTGACCCGGCTCCAGTCCTCGTCCTCCAACTGACCGGTGCGCAGGCGGGTGGCGTTGATGCGGCCGTTGGCGGAGATCAGGCGCAACGCCAGCTGCGAGGCCGACATTTCCATCGAGAAGATCGCGACCGCCTTCTTCGTCCGGATCGCGGCGTGCTCGGCGATGTTGAGCGCGAAGGTGGTCTTGCCCATCGCCGGACGCGCGGCGAGGATCACCAGATCCGTCGGCTGCAGGCCGGCGGTCATCTCGTCGAATTCGGTGTAGCCGGTGGGCAGGCCGGTGACGCCGCCGCCGTTCTGGTAGCGGGTCTGCAGCACGTCGAAGGCTTCGGCCATCGCCTTGTTGATCGCGACGAAATCGGTGCGGCCCTGCGCGCGCATTTCCGAAATCGCGAACACGTCCTGCTCGGCCTTGGCCAGAATCTCGTCGCTGTCGCGACCCTCGGGCTGGAAGGCGTCGTTGACGATGCCGGTGCCGGCGTCGATGAGCTGGCGCAGGATCGACTTGTCGCGCACGATCTCGGCGTAGGCGCCGATGTTGGCGGCGGACGGCGTGGTGCTGGCCAGTTCGACCAGATACGCGCCGCCGGCGACCTGTTCGACCAGGCCGTTCGATTCGAACCACTCGCCGAGGGTCACCGCATCGTAGGGTTTGCTCTTCTCGGCCAGCTCGCGGATCGCGCGGTAGATCAGCTGGTGATCGCGACGATAGAAATCCTCCTCGTTGAGGCGGTCGGCGACGCGATCGTAGGCGTCGGGCGCCAGCATGAGACCGCCGAGCACGGCCTGTTCGGCCTCGATGGATTGCGGCGGGATGCGCAGTTGTTCGACGCGCGCGTCGCCGAAGGTGTCGCGACGTCGCGGATTGTCGCCATAGGCGTTGGGACGGAAGGCCATCGGGAAATGCTGCTCCGGGTCGTCCGGCGGGGCGACCTTGGACAAAGGGTGCGGGAAGGAATGCACGGGTGATGGAGGCATCGTAATGACCCCGGCTGTGGAGCCGCGATGGAACAAGCTGTGGATAAGTCCACCGCCTGCCTCCGATACCTACGCCCGCGGCGTCTCACCGGCTGCGACGCCGCCTCCTCAAAGCGCAACGGGCGCCCTGCGGCGCCCGTTGCGGTGTTGCGATGCGGCAGAAAGCGACTTACGCGGCTTCCGGCTCCACCACGACCTTGACCGGCACTTCGACGTCGGCGTGCAGGTGCACGATGACCTCGAATTCGCCGATGTGGCGGAACGGGCCTTCGCCCATGACCACCTCGGACTTGCCGACCTTGTGGCCGGCGGCGGTGAGGGCCTCGGCGATGTCGCGCGGGCCGACCGAGCCGTACAGCTTGCCTTCGGTCGAGGCATTGGCCTGGATCGTGACGCTGACGCCCTCGAGCGCGGCGCGGCGGCTCTCGGCGTCGTCGCTCAGGGCCTTGGCCTTCGCTTCGTACTCGGCGCGCTTGGCTTCGAACGCGGCGACGTTGGCGGCGGTCGCCGGCACGGCCTTGCCCTGCGGCACGAGGTAGTTGCGACCATAACCCGGCTTGACCTTGACCTTGTCGCCGAGGCTGCCGAGGTTCACGACTTTCTGCAGAAGAATGAGTTCCATGATGACTCCGTATTCGTTAGCGACGCCGGAGCGCCGCAACTGGTGGCTGTCCGAATGGACGGGAAAAGCGATGCGCGAGGAACGATCGAAGGGCCAGCGATGGCCCGGCGACAACGCCGGGGCGAACCGGCGAAGCGATCGGACGTTGCGGCTGTTAAACGTTGTGGTTGTCGGTGTACGGAATCAGGGCCAGAAAACGCGCGCGCTTGACGGCGGCGGCGAGCTGGCGCTGGTACTTCGACTTGGTGCCGGTGATGCGGCTCGGAACGATCTTGCCGTTCTCGGTCAGGTTCTGGCGCAGGGTGTTGAGATCCTTGTAGTCGATCTCCTTCACGCCTTCGGCCGTGAACTTGCAGAACTTGCGGCGACGGAAAAACTTGGACATGGTCTGGCTCCTCAGGCTTCGGCGGGTTCGGCGGCTTCTTCGCTGTCGGCGATGCCGATGGCACCGTCGTCGTCGCGGCGGCGGCGATCGCCCTTCTCGCCCTTGTCCTTGTCGTCCTTGTTCTTCATGATCAGGGACTGTTCGGTTTCGGGGCCGTCGCGCTTGATCACGAGGTGACGGAGCACGGCGTCGTTGAAGCGGAAGGTGTCGACCAGTTCGTTGAGGACATCGAGGCTGGTCTCGATGTTCATCAGCACGTAATGGGCCTTGACCAAGTTCTGGATCGGATACGCGAGCTGGCGGCGGCCCCAGTCTTCGAGGCGGTGGATCTTGCCGCTGCCGGTTTCGATGAGCGCCTTGTAGCGCTCGATCATCGCGGGCACCTGCTCGCTCTGGTCCGGATGGACCATGAAGACGACTTCGTAATGACGCATGGCGTTGTGTGTCCTTGTGGATATCGGACCGCGGAATTGCGGTACCGAAAGCCCCCCGGTCGCCGGTGCGGCGACGGTGGAGCAAGGTCTCCCGGAGGCGGGTTGCCGCACGGGAGCCGGAAATTATGGCAGGTTCAACGACTTGCGCGCAAATCTCCCGAGGGACGCGGGGCTTCCGGCGGTCCAGGAGGACTTCCGGCCGGTGTCGCCCCCGGCCGCGATGCGGGATAGTGCCGGCCACCGGGCCGATGGCCCACCGCCCCGTGCCCGCCATGACCCACCGCAATCTCCGCCCTGCCCGCCTCGGCCCCGCATCCGCGACGCTTCTGCTCGGTCTGGCCCTGTCGTTCTCGACCGGGACCGCTGTCTCCGCCGAGCATGAGACGAAATCGCCGACGCCGACCGCCGCCCTGCCCGCGCAGTTGCAGGATCTCGACGCCTACGTCGACAGCGTGCGGAAGACCTTCCAGGTCCCCGGGATCGCCGTGGCGGTGGTCAAGGACGGCGAGATCGTGATGGCCCGCGGCTGGGGCGAACGAGCCCTCGGCGAGGGGCCGGTCGACGGACACACTCTGTTCGCCATCGCCTCCAACACCAAGGCGTTCACCGCGACCGCGCTGAACATGCTGGCCGAGGAAGGCAAGCTGAGCCTCGACGACCGGGTGATCGACCACCTGCCCTGGTTCCGGATGGCCGATCCCTATGTGACCGCGGAGATGCGGATCCGCGACCTGCTGGCGCATCGCAGCGGGTTGAGCCTCGGCGCGGGCGACCTGCTCTACTGGCCGACCACCGACTACACCACCCGCGAGGTCGTGCAGCGCTTGCGCCACGTCCCGCTGAAGGGCGGCTTCCGCGACCGCTACGCCTACGACAACATCCTCTACGCGGTGGCGCAGCTGGTGATCGAGGAGGTCTCCGGACAGTCCTACGAGGCCTTCCTGCAGAGCCGCATCTTCGGCCCGCTCGGCATGCGCGAAACCCGCTACAACAGCGATGCCTTGCAGCCGGGCGACCGGGTCGCGACCGGCTACGCCCTCGCCGACTTCAAGGATCTGCAGCCGGCGCCGCGACTGACCTGGCACAACGCGTCCGGCGCAGGCGGGCTGTACGCCAGCGCGCACGACATGGCGATCTGGATGCGCGCCCAGCTCGCCGGTGGCGTGTATCGCGACGCGCAGGGCACGGAGCGGCGGCTGTTCGCGGACAAGACCCAGCAGCAGATGTGGCAGGTGATCACGCCGCTGCCGGTGTCGACGCCGTCCGTGCCCGAACTGCTGCCGGCGAAGCCGAACTTCGTCGGTTACGGCCAGGGTTGGATGCTCTCGGACTACCGCGGCCGGAAACTCGTCTGGCACACCGGCGGCTGGCCGGGCATGGTGTCGCGACTGACGCTGGTCCCCGAGCAGAAGCTGGGCGTCGTGGTGCTGACCAATGCCGAACTGGGCGGCGCGTTCAATGCGATCACGCTGCGGCTGCTGGATGCCTGGCTCGATGCGCCGAAGACCGACTGGAACGCCGCCTACGGCGCGGCGCTGGCGAAGTCGCGATCGAACGCCGACGACAGCTGGGCCAAACACGTCGCGACGCGGGCGAAAGGTTCGACGCCCTCGCTGCCGCTGGCGGGTTACGTCGGTGTCTGGCGCGATCCCTGGTACGGCGACGTCACCATCGAACCGCGCGACGGCCGCCTGCGCATGGCGTTCTCGCGGACGACATCGCTGGCGGGCACCCTGGAACACTGGCAGCACGACACCTTCATCGTGCGCTGGGACGAGCGCTGGCTGAACGCCGACGCCTTCGTGACCTTCTCGCTGGGCGCGGACGGCACGCCGCGCGAAGCGCGCATGGAGGCGATCTCGCCGAACACCGACTTCAGTTTCGATTTCCAGGACCTGGTGCTGACGCCGGTGCGGTGAAACCCGCACCCTGCGGAAGCGGCGGATGCCGCGACGGACGGCGGACACGCCAACCGCGCATCGTCGCGACTTGCGCCGTTTCCGCGGGACCTATCGCCGTGCGGCGATCCAGGCGTCGATATGCCGCTCCAGGGTTTCCAGCGGCACCGAACCGGTTTCGAGCACGGCGTCGTTGAAATCGCGCAGGTCGAACTTCGGGCCCAGTTCGGCCGCGGCGCGGGCGCGCAGTTCGGAGATTTTCAGCTGGCCGATCTTGTAGGCCAGCGCCTGCCCCGGCGTGCCGATGTAGCGGTCGATCTCGTTGACGATGTCGAGTTCGGCCTTCGGCGCGTTGTCCTTGAAGTAGGCGATCGCGCGATCGCGGCTCCAGCCTTTCGCGTGCATGCCCGTGTCGACCACCAGGCGCACGGCGCGCCACATCTCGTAGGCCAGTTGACCCATGCGGTCGTAGGGGTCTTCATAGAGCCCCATCTCGTAACCGAGTTGTTCGGCGTACAGCCCCCACCCTTCGCCGTAGGCCACGAAATACGCGGTCCGGCGGAACATCGGCGCATCGGGCAATTCCAGACCGCGCGCGAACTGGAAGTGATGCCCCGGCACGGCTTCGTGCAAGGTCAGCGGGATCATTTCCCAGGTCGGCCGCGACTCGGGTTTGTAGAGGTTGACGTAGTAGAAGCCCGCGCGGCTGCCGTCGGCGGCGCCCTGCTGGTAGTACGCGGTCGTGGTGTCGGGCGCGATGTTGTCGGGAATCGGCCGCACGCCGTAGGGCTGCCGCGGGATCGTGCGGAAGACCTTGACCAGTTCCGGGTCGATCCGCTTCGACACCGCGCGATAGCGCTGCAGCAGGGCTTCCGGGGTCTTCTCGAAGAATCTCGGGTCGGTGCGCATGAACACGAAGAATTCGCCGAGCGTGCCGCGGAAGCCGACTTCTGCCTTGATTTTCTCCATCTCGGCGCGGATCCGCGCGACCTCCTTGAGACCGATCTCGTGGATCGCATCCGCGCTCAGTCCGGTGGTGGTGTAGTAGCCGGCGAGGAAGTCGTAATAGGCGCGGCCGTCGGCCTGCTCGGAGACCGCGATGCCGGCCCGGGTGCGCGGCAGATAATCGCGTTCGAAATACGCCAGCAGACGGCGATACGCGGGGACGATGCCTTCGACGATAGACCGCTTCGCCTCCGCCCGCAGCGCGTCGCGCTCGGCATCGGCAACGCCGGCGGGGAATTTCGCGAACGGCCGGTAGAACGGGCTCTTTTCCGGATCGTCGACGATCTGCGCGGCGATCTGCCCCGGCACGCGCTGCATCAGCACGCGCGGCGGCATGTTGCCGGTCTTCGCGCCCTCGCGCAGCAGCGCCATGGTCTGGTCCACGGCCTTCGGCAGCGCCCGCATCCGCGCCAGCCAGTCGCGATAATCCTTGACGGTCGCGAAGTTCAACCCCTCGGCGATGCCGTCGGCGGTCTGGATCCCGCCCTGGTGGCCGATCGGCTGCAGGTATTCGCGGAATTTCTGGCGCGCGACGGCGCGTTCCTGCAGCCACAGCGCGGTGTCGTAGTCGAGCTGGTCGGCCGGATCGAGCCGGCTGCGATCGAAGCGGCGCAGTTCGGCCAACGCGGCGCGATCCGCCGCGGCACGGGCCTCGATCGCCTCGAGGCTGGCGTCGGTCCAGCGATCGTTGAAACGCAGATCGCCCTGGAAGGAAGCGCTTTCCGGACTTTCGCGTAGAGCTCGTTCCCACTCCGCGGCGAAGAAGGCGCGGAGGCGCTCGCCTTCGTCGCCAGTCGTGGCGGCATGGAGGGGCGCGAACGCGACGGCGAGCAGCATGCCGGCGGCGAACGCGACCGGGCGGATCAGGTGTCGGAACATGTCGGACTCCGGCGCGGGCGAGCCCCGGAGTCTATCCCCCGACGACGCCGGAGGAATGGGACGGAAGTCAGGCCGCGCGGTCGGCGTCGGTGGTGAAGCTCTCGCCGCAGCCGCATTCGGCCTTGACGTTGGGATTGCGGAAGACGAACTGTTCGTTCAGACCCTGCTTCAGGAAGTCGATCTCGGTGCCGTCGACCAGGCTCAGGCTGTCGGCGTCGACGTAGACACGCACCCCCTGCTGTTCGCTGACGGCATCGCCGTCGCGGGCCTCGCGGGCGAGATCGACCACGTAGCTCCACCCCGAGCAGCCGGTGCGCTTGACGCCGAAACGCAGGCCGATGGCCTCGGGAGCCGCGGCGAGATAGGACCGGATGCGCTGCAGGGCGGCGGGAGCGAGGGAGATGGGCATGGGCGCGATTCTATCCGAATTGGCTAGTAGACTAGGCGGCTGGACACATATCGGCGCGGTCGCGCGGGAATTCAAGGCAATGTTCAAGAGCGTCAAGCAGGCGCTGGCCGGGGAATCGGTCGGCAGCGAAGTCACCGTCAAGGGCTGGGTCCGGACCCGCCGCGATTCCACCGCCCTGAGTTTCGTCCAGGTCAGCGACGGCTCCTGCTTCGCCCCGATCCAGATCGTGGCGACCGATGCCCTCCCGAACTACGAGAGCGAGGTCAAGCGCCTGTCCACCGGCTGCGCGGTGGTCGCCACCGGCACCCTGGTCGCATCGCAGGGCAAGGGTCAGAGCTTCGAGATCCAGGCCTCCGCCGTCGAGGTGGTCGGCTGGGTCGAGGATCCGGAAACCTACCCGATCCAGCCCAAGCAGCACACGATGGAATTCCTGCGCGAGGTCGCCCACCTGCGCCCGCGCACCAACCTCTTCGGCGCGGTCGCGCGCATCCGCCACTGCCTGGCCCAGGCGATCCACCGGTTCTTCCACGAGAACGGCTTCTACTGGGTCAATACGCCGATCATCTCGACCTCCGACGCCGAAGGCGCCGGGCAGATGTTCCGCATCTCCACGCTGGACATGATGAACCTGCCGCGCACCGCCGACGGCCGGATCGACTTCGGCAGGGACTTCTTCGGCAAGGAAGCGTTCCTGACCGTTTCCGGCCAGCTCAACGTCGAGGGCTACTGCCTCGCGCTCAGCAAGGTCTACACCTTCGGCCCGACCTTCCGCGCCGAGAACAGCAACACCAGCCGGCATCTCGCCGAGTTCTGGATGATCGAACCCGAGATCGCGTTCGCGGATCTGAACGACGACGCGGCGCTCGCCGAACAGTTCCTGAAGTATCTGTTCCGCGCCGTGCTCAGCGAACGCGCCGACGACATGGCCTTCATCGCCGAACGCGTGCAGAAGGACGCGATCACCCGGATGGAAGCGTTCGTCGATGCGCCGTTCGAGCGGATCGAATACACCGAAGCGGTGCGGCTGCTGCAGAACGCGAAGCAGAAGTTCGAGTTCCCGGTCGAATGGGGCCTGGATCTGCAGACCGAGCACGAGCGCTGGCTGACCGAGACCCACGTCGGCCGCCCGGTGGTGGTGACCAACTACCCGGAACACATCAAGTCGTTCTACATGCGCCTGAACGACGACGGCAGGACCGTCGCGGCGATGGACGTGCTCGCCCCGGGCATCGGCGAGATCATCGGCGGCTCGCAGCGCGAGGAGCGATTGGACGTGCTCGACGCGCGCATCGCCCAGTTCGGCCTCGACCCTGCCCATTACCAGTGGTACCGCGACTTCCGTCGCTACGGCACCGTCCCGCACGCGGGCTTCGGCCTGGGCTTCGAGCGCCTCGTGGTCTACGTCTGCGGCCTGACCAACATCCGCGACGCGATTCCATTCCCGCGCGCGCCGGGGTCGGCGGAGTTCTGAGATGGAGCCGTCGGGCGCGATCGAATTCGACGGCGATCTCGTCGTGCTCTACCGCCCCACCGGGCCGGAAGAGCTGGCGTTGGTCGAAGCGAGCGGATTCCGCCGCTGGCCGCCGCGTCTGCCCGAACAACCGATCTTCTATCCGGTGACCAACGCGCGCTACGCGCAGGAAATCGCGATCCGCTGGAATATCAGGGACAGCGGCGTCGGCCACGTCACCCGCTTCCGTGTCCCCAAAACCCACATGGACCGCTACCCGGTGCAGAAAGTCGGCGGCGGGCACCATACCGAATGGTGGGTGCCCGCCGATGAACTCGAAGCGCTGAACGATGCGATCGTCGGCACGATCGAAGTGATCGGCACCTATCGCCATGCGCATGAAAACGACCTCTGAATCATGATCCTGTTCTTCGCCCTCGTCTGTCTGTCGCTGGCCATCGCCGGCTTCTGCGCGCTCGTGATCTTCTGGCCGCTCACGCTGGTGCATCTGCGCGAGCGTCATCCCCAGGTGCACGCGCAACTCGGCGCGGCCGCGTTCGCCAATCCGTCGGCGCTGTGGTGGCTGCTCAACGGCGGTTACCGCGCCACCGGCGACCGCAATCTGAGCGGCCTCGCCACGCCGGCGCGGGTGTCGCTGAGCGTGATCCTGTTCGGCCTGTTCGCGGCCGGCCTGCTGTGGCTGTGGGCGGAGGCCTCCCCGTGACCGCTCGCGACGACACCGCGCGTACCGAATGGTGGCTGGCCAGCCTCGGCCGCACGATCGTCTGGGCGCGCCTGCGGGTGCGCGAGGCCGGCACCGCCGAGGTCTTCGACAGCGACGGCAACACCCTGCCCTACGACAGCGAGGACAGCGCGCGCGCCGCGCTGATGGACGCCGAGTTCGTCGCTTGGGACGGACTGGACCAGGAAGATGCGCTGGATCGCGGCTTCTCGCTCGACGAGATCGCGCCGCCCGAGGCGGACGACGACGCCGATCTGCGCGGACGCATGGTGCGGACGCTCGGCGCGCGGGCCTGAAACGCAGGATGCCCGGAGGGAACCGACGATGTACCAGCCGCGCCATTTCATCGAAACCGATCTGGCCGCGCTGGATGCGCTGATCGCGGCCGAGCCCTTCGTCACCCTGATCACTTCGGGCGACGACGGACAGCCGTTCGCCAGTCATCTCCCGGTGCTGTATCGGCGAGACGGCGAGCGGGTGACGATCGAAGGGCACTGGGCGCGGCCGAACCCGCAGGCGAGCCACGCCGGCCGTGCGCTGATGATCGTGCATGGCCCGCACGCCTACGTCTCGCCCGCCGTGTATCCGGACAAGCAGACCGCCGCGCGGGTCCCGACCTGGAACTACGCGGTCGCGCACCTGCGCGGCTCGCTGGACGCGTTCGAGGACGAGGCCGCGCTCGGCGATCTGGTCGCGCGGATGAGCGCACGGTTCGAGACCGCCGTCGGCCGCGATTGGCGCTTCGAGCCCGAGCGCGAGGACCACCGCAACCAGTTGCGCGGCATCGTCGGATTCCGTTTCGAGCCGAGTCGCATCGACCTCAAGTTCAAGCTCAGCCAGAATCATCCGCCGGCGAACCGGCGCGCGGTGTGCGAAGACCTCGCCGCCCGCGGCGACGCCGACGCGCGCGCGGTCGCGGCATTGATGCGCGCCCGCGACCCCGAGATCGACTGAACGCGCCGCACCGACCATTCTTCAGGAATCCCGATGGATCTCAATCTTTCCGGCCGTCATGCGCTCGTCTGCGGCGCCTCCGAAGGGATCGGTCGCGCCGCGGCGCACGAACTGGCGCTGCTCGGCGCCGATGTCACCGTGCTCGCGCGTCGCGCCGAGGCCCTGAATGCGGTCGTACAAGCGCTGCCGAACGACGGCCGCCAGCGACACGGCTTCGTCGTCGCCGATGCCGCCGACACCGCGGGTCTGCGCGACGCGATCGCGGCCCTCTGCGCGGATCGCCCGGTGCATGCCCTGGTCAACAACACCGCGGGCCCTGCCGGCGGCCCTGCGCACGCGGCGACCGAAGACGCCTTCCTCGACACCTTCCGCCGGCATCTGCTCGCGAACCATGCGCTGCTGCAGACCGTCCTGCCCGGCATGCGCGCGGCCGGCTGGGGCCGGATCGTCAACGTGATCTCCACCTCGGTCTACGAGCCGATCCCGAACCTCGGGGTCTCGAACACCATTCGCGGCGCGGTGGCGGGTTGGGCCAAGACCCTCTCCCGCGAACTCGCCGCCGACGGTATCACCGTCAACAACGTGCTGCCGGGCTACACCGAGACCGCGCGACTGGACCAGATCCTGCAGGACCGCTCCCGCGCCACGGGCAAGTCCGGCGAGGAGGTCGCCGCCGGCATGCGCCAGACGGTGCCCGCCGGACGCTTCGCCCGTCCGGAGGAAGTGGCCGCGGCGATCGCGTTCCTCTGCGCGCCCGCCGCCGCCTACATCAACGGCGTCAGTCTCGCCGTGGATGGCGGGCGCATGCAGTCGATCTGAAGGCGCGGAGCGAGCGCGCCGCCACCCGCACTTGTGCCCGCGACCGGGCGGATTATCCTTGCCCCGAGCCCCCGCCCCGGTTCCCCATGCCCCACGACGCAGCCTCCCACGACGAGCGCCGCCGCGCACCACGCCACGAATACGACTGCGCCGTGCTGATCGCCCGCGGCGCCGAGGGATTTCTCGGCCAGATCGAGAACGTCTCCGCGACCGGTTGTTGCGTGACCCGCCCGCACGACTGGACGCTCGCCGTCTCGAGCGAAGTCCTCCTCTACCTGCTGATCGACGAGCGACACGTCTTCGGTGCGCCGGCGCGCGTGGTCTGGGCCAACCCGCACTCGGTCGGCTTCGAATATCTCGAACCGCAGCCCCTGCCCCCCGCCGACGCGCCGCTCCCGACCTGATCCGCCGCGCTCGTCGCACCGACGGTTGCCACGCCGCGAGCGCTCCGGCAGCCTATGGGCGTTCGGGGAATTCGCCTCTCTCGCGCCGCCGGCGCACGACGGAACCGGGGAAAGTCGCATGGAAGTCGCCCAGCTGAAAGAACGCCGCGCCGCGGACCGCGTTCCCTATGCGATCCAGGTGATGATCGTGCACGGCGAACTCGCCTGGGCCGCCGACGTGCGCGACCTGTCGGAAGGCGGTTGCGGCGTGTTCCGCCCCGCCGGCTGTCTGCTCCGTGAAGGCAACGTCGCGCGCCTGCTGTTCTTCGAGGGGCCCGGCCCCGCGGTGCCGGTGTCGGCGCGGATCGCACGCATCACCGAGCGCCATATCGGATTCGAGTACCACGAACCGCAGACCATTCCGCCCTGTCCGCCCTGACGACGTCGATCCCGCGCACTCCCGCATGCCAGAAGGCCCCGAAATCCGACGCGCTGCTGACCGGCTGGCGGCCGCCATCGTCGGCCCGCCGCTCCGTTCCGCATGGTTCGCCTTCCCGGCGCTCAAGAAGCACGAGGCTTCGCTGCGGGGACGGCGGATCGAGGCGATCATCCCGCACGGCAAGGCCCTGCTCACCCGCTTCGACCACGGCTGGACCCTCTACAGCCACAACCAGCTCTACGGCGTCTGGAAGATCGCCGCCGCGGGCGAACGCCCGGACACCGGACGTTCGCTGCGGGTGGCGCTCGAAACCGACGAGCGCGCGATCCTGCTGTATTCCGCATCGGATGTCGCCATGTGGCGCAACGAGGACCTCCATGCGCATCCGTTCCTGTCGAAGCTCGGGCCGGACGTCCTCGATCCCGCGCTGAAGCAGGCGACGGTCGTGGCGCGCCTGCGCGATCCGCGCTTCCGCGGTCGCGCGCTGGGTGCGCTGCTGCTCGACCAGGCCTTTCTCGCCGGCATGGGCAACTACCTGCGCTCGGAAGTCCTGTTCGCCGCAGGGCTGCGGCCGGAACGCCGACCGGAAGAGCTCGAGGCCGCGCAGTTGCGCGTCCTCGCGCGCGAGCTGCTGGCGATCCCGCGTCGCAGCTATGCGACCCGCGGCATCGAGCCGGCGGCGGGCATGCGCGAGGACTACCTGACCGACACGCCCGAGGGCTTCCGCTTCCTGGTCTTCGACCGCGAAGGCCTGCCCTGCCCCGTCTGCGGCGGCCGGATCGCGCGCCAGGAAAGCGGAACGCGCCGGCTCTACCTCTGCCGTCGCTGCCAGCACTGAAGGCGCACCCTACGCCGGCGCATGCGTCGTGCGCCGGGACATCATCCGGCGCAGCCGGTAAGCTTGCGCCATGCAAACCTTCCTCCACGTCATCGACGGCGCCGAACGCGCCGCGCGCGGCGGACGCACGCTCGATGTGTTCGAGCCCGCCACCGCCCGCGTCTACGCGCAGGTCGCGGCGGGTGACGCCGCGGATGCCGCCGATGCGATCGCCGCGGCCCGGGCGGCGTTTCCCGGCTGGTCGGGCCTCCCGGCGAGCGAACGCGCGCGCTGGCTGGAGCGACTGGCCGACGCCGTCGAGGCCCGGCTCGACGACTTCGCCCACGCGGAAGCCCGCGACGCGGGCAAGCCCTTCGCGCTGGCCCGCGATGCCGAGATCCCGCGTGCGATCTCGAACCTGCGCTTCTTCGCCCACGCCGCGACCCAGTTCGCGAGCGAATCGCACCACGGCCAGGCCGGCCTCAACTACACCCTGCGCCAGCCGCTGGGCGCGGTGGCGACGATCTCGCCCTGGAACCTGCCGCTGTACCTGTTCACCTGGAAGATCGCCCCCGCACTGGCGGCGGGCAACACGGTGGTCGCGAAGCCCTCCGAAGTCACGCCCGCCACGGCGACGATGCTCGGCCGGCTCGCGATCGAGATCGGATTCCCCGCGGGGGCGCTCAACATCGTTCACGGACTCGGCCCGGACATCGGCGAACCCTTGGTCGCCGACCCCGCGATCAAGGCGATTTCCTTCACCGGCAGCACCGCGGTCGGCAAGCGCATCGCCGCGCTCGCCGCGGACCGGCTGAAGAAGGTCTCGCTGGAACTCGGCGGCAAGAACCCGACCCTGGTCTTCGCCGACAGCGATTGGCGCGCGCATCTGGACACGATCGTTCGCTCCGCGTTCCAGAACAGCGGCCAGATCTGTCTGTGCGGCTCGCGGATCCTGGTCGAACGCGGCATCTACGCCGAGTTCCGCGACGCCCTGGTCGAACGCGCGCTGGCGCTGCGGGTCGGCGATCCGATGGACTCGGACGCACGCATGGGACCGCTGGTGTCGCAGACGCATTTCGACAAGGTGCTGCGCGCCATCGCCCGCGCGCGCGAGGAAGGCGGACGCGTGCTCTGCGGCGGCGCGGCGCTGGATCGCCCGGGCTGGTTCATCGCGCCGACCGTGATCGAAGGCCTCGGTCCGGACTGCGCGACCAATCGCGATGAGATCTTCGGCCCGGTGGTCGCGCTGCAGGCCTTCGACGACGACGCGCAGGCGCTGGCGCTGGCCAACGCCAGCGACTACGGCCTCGCCGCTTCGATCTGGACCCGCGACCTCGCGCGTGCGCACGGCCTCGCCGCGCGTCTGCGCACCGGCATGGTCTGGATCAACACCTGGCTGATGCGCGATCTGCGCACGCCGTTCGGCGGAACCGGGCAATCGGGGCTGGGCCGCGAGGGCGGCATGGAGGCCATGCGCTTTTTCACCGAAGCCAAGAACGTGGGCATCGCGCTATGACGGAAGCCACCCACGACAGAAGCCGGGCCATGACAGGAGCCGCACCGTGAGCGAATCGCTGGACGCATTGCTGGAGAAGAATCGCGAGTGGGCGGACCGCGTGCGCCTGGAGGACCCGGAGTTCTTCCGCCGGCTGTCGCGGCAACAGGCGCCGAAATACCTCTGGATCGGATGTTCCGACTCGCGGGTGCCGGCGAACCAGATCGTCGGTCTCGCGCCGGGCGAAGTCTTCGTCCATCGCAATATCGCCAACGTGGTCGTGCATACCGATCTCAACTGCCTGTCGGTGATGCAGTTCGCGATCGACCTTCTGCAGGTCGAACATATCCTCGTGGTCGGCCATTACGGCTGCAGCGGCGTCCACGCGGCGTTGACCGGCAGTCGCGTCGGCCTGGCCGACAACTGGTTGCGGCACGTGGGCGACGTCGCCCAGAAGCATGCCTCATCGCTGGACGACGTCGAACTCGAAGCTCTGCGCCACGCCCGGTTGTGCGAGCTGAACGTGATCGAACAGGTGGTCAACGTCTGTCAGACCACGGTCGTCCGCGACGCCTGGGCCCGCGGACAGTCGCTGCAGGTGCATGGGTTGATCTACGGCCTGCACGACGGCCGCGTACGTCGCCTGGGTCTGGACGTCGGCTCCGCGCAGGCGCTGACCGAACAGTATCCTGCCGCGATCGCGGCGCTGAGCCATTCCGGGAGCGACCGATGATGATCCCGAAGATCCGCCTCGCCGCCGCGCTGCTGGCGCTCGCATCGGCCCATGCCGCATGCGGCGCCGAACCGGAGGCCGACGGCGGCAGCGACGATCGTGCGGCGATGGAGGCCAGTCTGCGCGAGCACTGCAAGACTTCGGCGTCCCCGTGCCGTGAGAACCTGCAGGTCGTGCTGCGTCGAGACGGCGGCGAGACCTACGACCGCACGTTCGCGTTGCTGCCGCCGGCGGTGCAACCGCACATGATCAGCGTGCATCCGGGCGAGATCGTGCGTGCGGTCCCGTTGTTCGAGAACGAACGTTTCGCGGGCTGGCGCGCGCCGCGCGCGGACGAGCCCGCCGACACCCAGATCCTGACCATCGACCTCGACCAGATGGACGACAAGGCCGGCATGATGGCCTCGGTCTCGACCAACACCGGCCCCGCGCTGAAGCTGCGCATGGGGCTGGTCCGGCTCGACGGCAGCGACGAACCCGAATCGACCAGCAGTTGCCCGTTGCGGGCCGGGGGCTGGAAGAATTTCGAGATGTGGCCGTATCCGATCTTCGTGCTGCTGGTCGCCGATGCCGCACGCCCGACGCCGGAAGACGAAGGAGTCTGCCGATGAACGACGTCATCCACGCCGGCAACGCCCCGAAAGCCGTCGGCCACTATCCTCACGCCCGTCGCGTCGGCGATCTGCTGTTCCTCTCCGGGATCGGTCCGCGCGACCCCGCGAGCAACGGCATCCCGGGCAATGTGCACGACGCGGACGGCACCCTGATCGCCTACGACATCGCCGCGCAGACCCATGCCGTGTTCGCCAACGTGCGCGCCGTGCTCGAAGCCAGCGGCGCGCGCTGGGAGGATCTGGTCGACGTGACCGTCTATCTCACCGACATGGCGCGCGATTTCAGGACGTACAACGCGATCTGGGCGGAATACTTCCCGAACGCGGATGCTGCGCCCTGTCGCACCACGCTCGGCATCACCGCGCTGCCGACGCCGATCGCGATCGAACTCAAGTGCATCGCCGCGCTGCCGCCGGAGGGCGCCGGCTGACATGGAACTGCTGCTCGCCAATCTCGCATCGCCCGTCGTCCTCGCGTTCGCGCTGGGCCTGTTCGCGCGCGCGGTGCGGAGCGATCTGGAGATCCCGAACCAGATCCAGAGCTATCTCTCGATCTTCCTGCTGCTGGCGATCGGCCTGAAGGGCGGCGTCGCCCTGCGCGGGCAGGAGCCCGCCGCGCTCGCGCTGCTGTTGGCGATGACGCTCGCGGCAGGAGCGGTCACCGCGTTCACCGCCTTCGCCGCGGCGCGCTGGCTGTTGGGCGACGTCCGTCGCGAGGCGGCGGCGATGGCGGCCCACTACGGCTCGGTATCGGCGGTCACCTTCATCGCCGCCAACCAGTTCGCCGAACGCGCCGGAACGCCGGCCGAAGGCGTGCTCGTGGCGTTGCTGGTGGCCCTGGAGGTGCCGGCGCTGCTGATCGGCCTCGCGCTCGGTCGCGGCACCCAGGCCGACGCCGCCAGTCATCACACCCTGCGCGAAGTCTTCACCGGCAAGACCGCGATCCTGTTGCTCGGCGGTCTGGCGATCGGCGCGATCGCCGGGCCCGGCGGCATCACCGCGGTCGACGACATGTACTTCGCGCTGTTCCAGGGCGTGCTCATGCTGTTCATGCTCGACATGGGCATGACCGCGGCCGGTCGCCTCTCGGAGCTGCGCCGCGGCTGGTTCAAACTGGCCGTCTTCGCCACCGTGCTGCCGCTGCTGCACGGCATCGCCGGCGTCGCCCTCGCCCACGCCTGCGGATTGTCGCCCGGCGGCGCGGCGGTGTTCGGCACGATGCTTTCGAGCGCGTCGTACATCGCCGCGCCGGCGGCGGTCCGCGCGGGCCTGCCCGAGGCCGATGTCGGTCGCTGCATCACCGCCGCGCTCGGTCTCACCTTCCCCTTCAATCTCGCGATCGGCATCCCGCTCTACGCCGGCCTCGCCGAGCGTCTGGCCGGCTGATCGCCACGGAGAACGTCCATGTTGCCCAACCCGATCAATCTGCAGGCCTGGATCGACGAACATCGTCATTTGTTGAAACCGCCGGTCGGCAACAAGTGCATCCACAACGACGAGTTCATCGTGATGGTGGTCGGCGGTCCGAACCAGCGCACCGACTATCACTGGGACGAAGGCCCGGAATGGTTCCACCAACTCGAAGGCGAAATGGTGCTGCGCGTCCAGGAAGACGGCAAACCGCGCGACATCGCCATCCGCGCCGGCGAAACCTTCCTGTTGCCGCCGCGCGTCCCGCATTCGCCGCAGCGCATGGCCGGCGGGATCGGGCTCGTGATCGAGCGCAAGCGATTGCCGCACGAACTCGATGGCCTGCTCTGGTACTGCGAACGCTGCAACGAGAAGCTCTACGAAGAGTTCTTCGCGCTGCGCGACGTCGAGACCGACTTCCCGCCGATCTTCGACCGGTTCTACCGTTCGCACGAACACCGCACCTGCAAGGTCTGCGGCCATCTGAATCCGGCGCCCGCCAAATACGACGCGCCGATCTGATACGACGGACACGACCGTCGAAAGACCGCAGACAAGACCCGCATGCTCAAGATCGACACCCACGCCCACTATCTGCCCCGCGACTGGCCCGATCTGGCGGCCAAGTACGGCGACATCCGTTTCCCGGTGATCCACCACGGCGAGGACGGCCGCTCGCGCATCTACAAGGACGGCAGGTTCTTCCGCGAGATCTGGCCCAAGACCTGGGATCCGAAGATCCGCATCGACGAATTCGCCGGATTCGGCGTGCAGGTGCAGGTCATCAGCACCGTGCCGGTGATGTTCAGCTACTGGGCGAAGCCCCAGCATGCGCACGACCTGCACCAGGCGCTCAACGACCACATGGCCGAGGCGGTGCGCGACTATCCCCGGCATTACGCCGGCATCGGCACGGTGCCGCTGCAGTCGCCGCGGCTTGCGATCCAGGAACTCGAACGCTGCGTCGACCAGCTCGGCCTGCAGGGCGTGCAGATCGGCTCGCACATCAACGACTGGAACCTGGACGCGCCGGAACTGTTCGATTTCTTCCAGGCCGCCGCCGAGCTCGGCGCGGCGATCCTCGTGCATCCCTGGGACATGATGGGCACCGAGTCGATGCCGAAATACTGGCTGCCCTGGCTCGTCGGCATGCCCGCGGAACAGTCGCGCGCGGCCTGTTGCCTTGTCTTCGGCGGCGTGCTCGAACGGCTGCCGAGGCTGAAGGTCTGCCTCGCCCACGGCGGCGGCAGCTTTCCGTACACCATCGGCCGCATCGAACACGGCTTCAACATGCGCCCCGATCTGGTCGCCACCGACAACTTCCGCAATCCGCGCGAATACCTGTCGCGCCTGTACTTCGACTCGTGGGTAGCCGATCCGCGCGCCTTGCGCTATCTGATCGACACCTGCGGTACGGAGCGAATCATGCTCGGCACGGACTATCCCTTCCCGCTCGGCGAGCAGGAGCCGGGCGCCGGCATCGCGGCGCTCGATCTCTCCGAAAGCGAGCAGGCGCGGCTGTACCACGGGACCGCGCTGGAATGGCTTGGGCTTCCGCTTTCGAGGTTCGCATGACCATCGACACGACCGACGAAGCGTTCGCGCAGGACGCGGCCGACCCGCTGCGCCGTTACCGCGACGCCTTCCACATTCCGCGCCACCACGGGCAGGAGATGGCGTATTTCTGCGGCAATTCGCTCGGCCTGCAACCGAAGGGCGCCAGCGCATATGTCGACGAAGTGATGGACAAGTGGGCGCGCGACGCGGTCGAAGGGCATTTCCTCGAACCCGCGCCCTGGATGCCCTATCACGAACTGGTCCGCGACGGCCTCGCGGGCGTGGTCGGCGCGCACCCCTCGGAAGTGGTGGCGATGAACTCGCTCACCGCGAACCTGCATCTGATGATGGTCAGCTTCTTCCGCCCGGACGCGCGCCGCAACGTCATCCTCATGGAAGCCGGCGCGTTTCCCTCGGACCGCCATGCGATGGCATCGCAGCTGCATTTCCACGGGCTTTCGACCGACGCGCATCTCGTCGAACTCGAACCCGATCGCGACGACGGCACGTTCTCGATGGCCGCGATCGCGCGGGCCATCGAGGAGAACCGCGACCGTCTCGCGCTGGTCCTGTGGCCCGGCGTGCAGTACCGCACCGGACAGGCGTTCGACCTGAAGGAGATCGCGCGCCTCGGCCACGCCGCCGGCGCGATCGTCGGTTTCGACCTCGCCCATGCGGTCGGCAATCTGCCGCTGCGCCTGCACGACAGCGAGGCCGACTTCGCCGTGTGGTGCCACTACAAATACATGAACGCCGGGCCCGGGGCGGTCGCAGGCTGTTTCGTGCACGAACGCCATGCGCGCACCGACCGCCCCCGTTTCGCGGGCTGGTGGGGGCACGACCAGGCCACGCGCTTCCGCATGGGGCCGGAATTCGTGCCCACGCCGGGCGCCGACGGCTGGCAACTGAGCAATCCGCCGATCCTCGGACTCGCGCCGCTGCGCGCGTCGCTCGATCTGTTCTCGCAGGTGGGCATGGATGCGCTGCGCGCGAAATCGGAGCGGTTGACCGGCTTCCTCGAAACCCTGATCCGCGATCGCCTGTCGGATCGCCTGCGGATCGTGACCCCGGCCGATCCCGGCGAACGCGGTTGCCAACTGTCGTTGCGGGTCGTCGGCGGACGCGAGCGGGGACGCGCGCTGTTCGAGTTCCTCGGATCGCGCGGTGTGCTGGGAGACTGGCGCGAACCCGACGTGATCCGCATTTCTCCCGCACCGCTCTACAACACCTTCGGCGACGTTCTGCGTTTCGCGCGCAGTGTGCAGGAATGGCAGGCATGACCGCGATCCCGGACAAGCATCTCACCCTGGTCGGCGCCGGCCTCGCCGGCCCGCTGCTCGCGACCCTTCTCGCCCGCCAGGGTTGGGACATCGACCTGTTCGAACGTCGCGGCGACCCCCGCGTGCACGGCTACGCCGGCGGGCGCTCGATCAACCTCGCCCTCGCCGAGCGCGGCCTGAACGCGCTGCGCACCGCCGGCGTCGACGCCGACGTGCTGAAGCAGGCGGTGGTGATGCGCGGGCGTATGGTGCATTTCGCCGATGGACGCCAGCAGCTCCAGCGCTACGGCAAGGACGACAGCGAGGTGATCTGGTCGATCAGTCGCGGCGAGCTGAACATCACGCTGCTCAACGCCGCGGAATCCGCGGGCGTGCGCGTCCATTTCGATCGTCGCCTCGAGGCCGTCGATTTCGATGCGCGCATCGCCCATTTCGTCGGCGAAGGCGAGGATATCGCGCATCCGTTCCACGCCCTGATCGGCTGCGACGGCGCCGGCTCGAGCCTGCGCGCGGCGATGATGCGGGCCGAGGACCTCGGCGAACGCGTCGAGATCATGCCGCACGCCTACAAGGAGCTCGAGATTCCGCCGGCATTCGGCGGCGGTTTCCGGATGGAGCCGAACGCGCTGCACATCTGGCCGCGCGGCGACTACATGTGCATCGCGCTCCCCAACGACGAGGGCACGTTCACCGTCACCCTGTTCATGCCGAACGCACCGCTGCCCAGCGGCTGCGCGGTCAGTTTCGCCACGGTCCGCAACGGCGAGGAGGCGAAGGCGCTGTACGAGCGCGACTTCGCCGATGCGCTGCCGTTGATTCCGGACCTCGTCCACGACTTCGACGCCAATCCGACCGGCCTGCTGGCCACGCTGTACCTCGACCGCTGGCGTCTCGATGGCCGCGCGGTGCTGCTCGGCGATGCGGCGCACGCGATGGTCCCGTTCCACGGCCAGGGCATGAACTGCGCGTTCGAGGACTGCGTGGCGCTGGCCGCGCATCTCGAACGCGACCCCGACACCGCGACCGCATTCGCCGCGTTCGAGGCCGAGCGCAAGCCGAACGCCGCCGCGATCCAGCAGATGGCGCTGGAGAACTACCGCGAAATGAGCGATCGCGTGGACGACGCCGATTTCCTGCTGCAACGCGAACTCGAGCGCGCGCTCGCAGAGCGTCATCCGGGTCGGTTCGTGCCGCGCTACGCGATGGTTTCGTTCATGCGCGTGCCGTATGCGGTGGCGTTCGAACGCGGCCTGATCCAGCGCGCGCTGCTGGTCGAGGCGACGGCCGGCCGCAACAGTCTCGACGGCCTCGACTGGGAGGCGATCGACCGCAGGGTCCGCGAACGCCTGACCCCGCTGGAAGCGGCCTGAGTCCACGACCCGAACGATGTCCGCGAGCTTCCTCTTCTACGATCTCGAAACCTTCGGCACGGATCCGCGCCGGAGTCGGATCGCGCAGTTCGCCGCGATCCGCACCGATGCGGAACTGCGGCAGATCGACGAACCCTGGGATTTCCTCGTCCGGCCCGCGGACGACCTCCTCCCCTCGCCGGTGGCCACGCTGATCACGGGGATCGATCCGCAGCGCGCGGCGCGCGAAGGCGTACCCGAGGCGGAAGCGTTCGCCCGGATCTTCGACGCGATGTCGGCGCCGGACACCTGCACTCTCGGCTACAACTCGCTGAAATTCGACGACGAGTTCGTGCGCCACGGTCTGTTCCGCAATTTCTACGACCCCTACGAACGCGAGTGGCGCGGCGGCAATTCGCGCTGGGACCTGCTCGACGTGATGCGCCTCGCGCACGCATTGCGGCCGGAGGGGATCGTCTGGCCCCAGCGCGAGGACGGCACGCCATCGTTCCGTCTGGAGCATCTCGCCGAAGCCAACGGCGTGCGCGAGGGCGATGCCCACGAAGCGCTGTCCGACGTACGCGCGTTGATCGGCATGGCGCGCAAACTCAAGGACGCGCAGCCGAGATTCTGGGAATACGCGCTGAAACTGCGAGACAAGCGTTTCGCGGCGAGCCTGCTCGACACGGTCGCGACGACGCCGGTGCTGCACGTCTCGCAGCGATTTCCGGCGGCGCGGCTCTGCGCGGCGGCCGTGGCTCCGGTCGCGCGGCACCCGCGGATCGACAACCGGGTGGTCGTGTTCGATCTGCACGAACCGCCGGACGCGTTGCTCGAACTCGACGCCGACGAGATCGCCGATCGCCTGTACACGCCCGCGGCGGAACTGCCGCCCGGCGTCACGCGCGTGCCGTTGAAGGAAGTGCATCTCAACCGCTGTCCGATGCTGGTCGCATGGTCGCATCTGCGGGAAGGCGACTTCGCCCGACTCGGGATCGACCCGGCGCTCGCCGAGTCGCGCGCAGCGCAGTTGCATGCCGCGGGTCCCGCGCTGGCCGAGAAGATCCGCCGCATCTACGCCGCGACCGGCGCGCTCGGACCGTCCGTGGACGTCGACGGTTCGCTCTACGACGGTTTTCTCAACGACGCCGACAAGCGCAAGTTCCCGGAACTGCGCGGCACGCCGCCGGAGGCCCTCGGCGCGCGCGATTTCGGCTTCAAGGACCCGCGCATGGCGGAACTCCTCTTCCGTTATCGTGCGCGGAACTGGCCGGAGACGCTGTCTCCCGCGGAGCGGGATAGTTGGGACGCCTATCGCCGTGCCCGCCTCTGCGAGGATCGCGGTCTGTCCGAATTCACCTTCGACGGCCATCGCGCCGAACTCGCGGCGCTGCGCCTCGCGCACGCCGACGACGGACGCGCGCTGGCCCTGCTCGATCGCGCCCAGGCCTGGGCCGACGCATTGGAGGACTCCCTGTCGTGAGCGCCTATTTCTCCGAACGCAGCTTCAAGTTCCTGCGCGGCCTCGCCCGTCACAACGAGCGGGAATGGTTCCATGCCCACAAGCAGGACTACGAGCAGTCCGTCCGCGGTCCGTTCCTGGCCCTGATCTCCGACCTGCAACCGGCCCTGCGCGAAGCGAGCGAGCACTACCGCGCCGATCCGAAGACCGTCGGCGGATCGCTGTTCCGGATCCATCGCGACACGCGCTTCTCGACCAACAAGGCGCCCTACAAGGAATGGCAGGGCGCGCGCCTGTTCCATGCGCGCAGCCGGGAAGTCGAGGCGCCCTCCTTCTACATCCATCTGCAGCCCGGGAATTGTTTCATCGGCGCCGGACTCTGGCATCCGCAACCGGACACCCTGCGCCGCGTGCGCCAGTTCATCGTCGACAATCCCGGCGGCTGGGCCGCGGCCGCGCATGCGCCCGCGTTCCGCAGACGTTTCGATCTCGACGACAGCGAGATGCTGACGCGTCCGCCGCGCGGCTTTCCCGCGGATTTCCCGCACCTCGACGACCTGCGCCGCAAGAACCACGTCGCGCTGCGCATGATCGACGATGCGACGATGACCGGGCCGCGCTTGCTCGCGACGCTCGGCAAGGATCTGCAACAGCTCGGCCCGTTCATGGACTACCTCTGCGCGGCGCTCGACCTGGAGTTCTAACGGAACGGTCTTCGCTCGGCCATCCGCCGGTTTGATGCGGCGCGTCATGACACTGTCAATACGCCTCCGTATCCTCGGCCCCAATGCCATTCGCCACCGCATGGCAGGGCTGGAGTCTCGACGCCCCCGCGTCATCTGCAGCAGGGCGCATCGGGTCTCCGACAGGACAAGCGCGGCAGGGGGCCGCGCGTAGGGAAACGACAACACTCAACCGAGGGGACAACCAACGTGCGTAGATACCTCAGCGGGCTTCTGCTCGCCCTGGCGGCACCGTTTGCGTTCGCGAATACCGGCGTGGCCTTCGTCCACGGCACCGGCTCCCAATCCAACGCCTACAACGACTACTGGCAACCGGCGATGGTCGACTCCGTGCGCGGAGGTCTGCCGAATCCGGCCAATTACGTGGTCATCAACTGCGATTTCACCCAGTACATGTGGGATAGCCGCGCCGCCGGTTGCCTCGCGGGCCAGCTGACCAACTTCATCAACACCAAGGGCATCACCCGGCTCATCGTCATCACCCATTCCAACGGCGGCAACGTGATCCGCTGGATCATGTCGAATCCGACCTGGGACAGCCGCTATCCGAACATCATCAGCAAAATCGTGCGCGTGAACGCGCTGGCGCCCTCGTCCGCCGGTACGCCGCTGGCCGATGCGGTGATGAACGGCAATATCTTCGAGGCCGCGGTCGGCTGGCTGCTCGGCTACCAGAACGACGCGGTGCGCATGCAGCAGACGAGCTGGATGGTCTACTACAACGCGAACTACCTGTACGGCACCAGCGGTCGGCCGGCCCTGCCGAAGACCTTCCGCAGCGTCGTCGGCACCGACGTCGACTCCTCGCCGTTCGACGGCGACAGTTACTGCGGCGGTTACTGGGAGAACGTGGGTCTGGAAACGACGCAGAACTGGCTCGCCAGCTGCTCCGACGGCTTCCTCAACTGCAGCAGCCAGAACGCCGCGGGCTCGGTGTGGTTCTACGACACCTCGCGCATGGCCGGCGGCGAACCGCTCTCGCACAACCAGAGCCGTCGCGCCTGCTTCGGACTCAACAACATTCTCCGCACCGACGCGGGCCAGTGAGGACGACATCATGAGACTTTCCATCGCGATCTCCCTCGCCCTCGCCCTTTCCGCCTTCGCCGCCGACGCCGCGCAGCCGCTGCGTCCCGCCGGCGGACGCGACCAGGCCCCGAACCGCCTCGTCGCCCTGCCCGCGCCCACGGCCGGCATCGAACGCGCCCCCGTGTCGTTCGCCTGGAAGCTCGATCCCGCCCAGTCGTTGAGCGCGGCGCAACCGCACGTGGCGCAGAGCCGCGAGTACTGGCAGACCGTCGACGCCGCCGAGCTGGAACGCGGCGTGGCGCTGAAGATGTCCGCCCCGGGCAGCCTGATCCGCATCAGCCCGACCCGCGGCGCGCGCGCGCTGCAGGCCGAGTCGCTGCGGATCGACGACGCTGCCGGCGCCGCGAAGCTGCAGAGCATCGCGTCGGCCGAACAACTGGCGAAGGCCGGCATGGACGTGCAGGACGGCAGCCTCGTCGCCAAGCTCGACCCGCAGGAGGGCGCCGATACCTACACCCTGCGCGTGCCGAAGGGCCAGGGCAGCTACCTCGTCCACGTCTACGAGCCGCAGAGCAGCGACGTGCTGCGCGCCGGCACCGACCGCGACCACGTGCTCGCCGGCGACAGCCTGCGCTTCGATGTCGACTTCAGCCGCAGCGGCAAGCGCTCGGCGGCGGTCCAGGCCGAGGCGCTGCTGGTGGCGCCGGATGGCCGCAACTGGCCCGTGAGCCTCGCCGCCGACGGTCAGGGCGGGCTGAGCGCGCGCGTGAAGATGCCTGCCGCCGTCGGCAACACGCCTGGGCTCTGGGAACTGCAGGTCTTCGCCGATGCCGACGGGGTCAAGCGCGACGCCCGGACCGCGTTCGCGGTGGCCGCACCAACCGCGCGTTTCAATGGCATCTTCGCCTTCAACGCGAAGACGATGCGCATGGCCCTCCCGGTGAAGGCCGGTTCCGAAGGTCGCTACGAAGCCCGCGGCACCCTGTACGCCACCGCCCCGGACGGCGCCATGCGTCCGGTGTCGCAGGCGCACAGCGCGGCGTGGATGAAGCGCGGCAACGGCATGCTGGTGCTGCAGTTCGACCGCAGCCACCTGCCCGCCGGCTACGGCGCGCCGTTCGAGGTGCGTCAGCTCGAACTGAACGACCAGTCGCGAATGGCCCCGCTCGAGAGCCGCGAAAGCGCGGGTCGCGCGCGCTGAACCTTCGAAACACCGCTGCACACGACAAGGGGCCTCACGGCCCCTTGTCGTTTCAGTCGTCTCGCGACGGCCGATTCGCCACCCCGTGCGGCACATGCCCCGCCGCGACGTGTTCGCGCGCGGAGTCGATGTTGTGCGGGGAATCGTCGAAGAAGATGTCGGCCCCGAACGCCTGCAGGAACGGCCCCTTCGGCCGGCCGCCGAGGAAGAGCGCCTCGTCGAGGCGGATGCCCCATTCGCGCAGCGTGCGGATGACGCGCTCGTGGGCCGGCGCCGAGCGCGCCGTCACCAACGCGGTGCGGATCGGGCAATCCTCGAACGGATAGGCCGCCTGCAACCGGTGCAGCGCGTCGAGGAACGCACGGAATGGACCGCCCGACAGCGGCTGGTGCGCGTTCTCGCGTTCGTGACGGGCGAAGGCCTCCAGGCCGCCCTCGCGGGTGATGCGCTCGCCCTCGTCGTCGAACAGAACCGCATCGCCGTCGAATGCGATCCGGATCCGGCCGCGTGCGCCGCCCTGCTCCGAAGGGTCGGCCGTCGTCGCCGGCAACAGGGTGGCCGCGGCGACGCCGTGCTCCAGGGCGCGACGCACGGATTCGGGGTTCGCGGACAGGAACAGATGCGCGCCAAACGGCTTGACGTAGGGCCAGGTCGGCGCGCCGGACGTGAAGGTCGCGCGGACGATGTCCAGCCCGTAGTGCTGGATCGAATTGAACACGCGCAGACCGGTATCCGAGGAGTTGCGCGACATCAGGATGACTTCGACCCGCGGCGCGGCGACGGGCGCGTCGTGATTCAGGGCGAGGAGTTTGCGCACCAGCGGGAAAGCGATCCCCGGCGCCAGCACCTCGTCCTCCCGTCGACGCTGATAGTCGGCGTAGGCATCCACGCCCTCGCGCTCGAAGAGGCCGTGGCTTTCCTCGAGGTCGAACAGGGCACGGGAGGAAATCGCGATGACCAACGGCTGCGGCGCGTCTTTCGCCGGCACGTCGGTCTTGGAGCGTTCGGCGGCGTTCATGCGTGCAGTCTCACCCAAAACCGTCTCGACCGCCGAGACGCGCCGCGCGAAATCCGGTACGACGGCTCGCCCGGCACCATGTCAGTCGCGTCCCGCCAGATGCCGGGCCTGCCGGGCCGGCGTCGCGCGCTTCTTTCGCGCGGCCGGCAGCGGCAGCGCCGCATCCGCGGCCTCGAACGCCAATCGGGAACGGCCGCCCTGCCCCCGGTAGTCGTCGATCAGCGCCCGGTTGGCGAAGGCCTCGGCGATGGCGCCCTCGCCGACCAGGAACGCCTGCAGGAAGTGGACCATGCGCTCGTGCGCGATCGCGTGGGTCTGTCCGCTCCGTGCGTACAGCCAATCGCTGAAGGCGAGAAAGCGATCGAACGGCGCATCCCCCAGCAGGAGCGGCAAGGTGCGCGGGAAACGGCCCGAATTGGCCACCATGTCCCAGTAACGCGAGAACCTCGACAACCGCTGCATGGTCGCGAAGTCGATCACGTCGGTACTCAGGATGTTGTACGGCGGATCGGGATTGAAGCGCAGATCGTGCGCCGCGGTGTGGCGCGCGACCGGCGCGCCACGCAGACGCTTGAGAATCCCGAACTGGATTTCGTGCGGCGCCAGGGCGACCAGCCTGTCGAATCCGCGAGCGAAGCTTTCGACCGTCTCGCCGGGCAACCCGGCGATGAGGTCGACATGCAGATGCGCGCGCGAACGCGCGCGCAGCCAGCGCAGATTCTCCGCCGCATTCTCGTCGTTCTGGCGACGCGAGATCCGCGTCTGCACCTCGGGATCGAAGGTCTGGATGCCGATCTCGAATTGCAGCGTTCCGTCCGGAAACTTCGCGATCGCATCCTTCAGCCGCTCCGGAAGATGATCCGGAATCAGTTCGAAATGCACGAACGGCGGATCGTCCGGCGCGGCCTCGATCTTCGCGAGGAAGAACTCGAGAATCGCCAGCGACGTATCGACCTTGAGATTGAAGGTGCGGTCGACGAACTTGAACTGGCGCACGCCGCGCGCATGCAACCGCTCCATCGCCGCCATGAACCGCTGCAGATCGAACGGCCAGGCGGTCTTGTCCAGCGACGACAGGCAGAACTCGCACTTGAACGGACAGCCGCGCGAAGCCTCGACGTAGAGATGGCGCTGACGCACGTCCTCATCGGTGTACTCGTCGTACGGCAGCGCCAGTTCCTGCAACTCGGCCTGCCGCCCGGGGATCACCTTCGCATGCGGCATCTCTCCCCGCAGCAGCTGGCCGACGACTTCGGCGAAGGTCACATCGCCCCAGCCGGTGATGACGTAGTCGGCCAAGGCACAGATCCGCTGCTCGCCCACCTCGTAGCTCACCTCCGGCCCGCCGAGCACCACCACGATTTCCGGCGCCACGGCCTTGAGCTGCGCCACCACACGCGTGCTTTCCTCGACGTTCCAGATGTAGACACCGAGCCCCACGACCTCCGGCCGCGCCGCCAGGATCTTCTCGACGATCTCCTCGGTCTTCTGCCCGATCACGAACTCCAGGATCGCCGAACGCTCCCGCAGATCGCCCAGATTGGCCCGCAGGTACCGCAACCCCAGCGAGGCGTGGGAGTACCGGGCGTTGAGGGTGGTCAGAAGGATGTCGGGCATCCTTGGATTGTATCCCCGGCCCGGCCCCGGGTGACGGAACCGGGATCGGGAATCGCATGCCCGGCACGGGCCATGGCACGGCGCCAACCGCAAACCGGCATCGCGCACAGGGCTGCTTTCTGCCCAACACAAGAAAGCTCAAATCTCAACAGCGGGCATCACATCGCGGACGAGATGGTGGGCCGAAGCTCCGGCGGCGTTCTTAGTCCATGAACTCGCCTCTCTGCGGATCGAACACTCTTACGCCTTCGAGGGCTTCCAAGAATTCCATCGTATAGATGGTCTCGTTGGTGTACAGCCTATGATCATCGTCGGCGAACACCACACGGATACGGCGGCCCGAAGACGCTATCGCACCTCTTGACTCTTCCGTCGCGCATTGGGCCATTTCCTGCGCATCCGAAAGCACCTCATCGCCGGACTCGACAAAAAACATGATCCACCAGTCCGGCCAGCGAAGCACCAGGTGACGCGAATCGTCATCGAACGGGTCATCGTCAAAATCGAGAGACCAACCTTGAATTCCCTGGAAGTATTCCCTGAGACCCTGCTCCAGGCTGTCGATATCGATTTCGGTGGACGCATCAATGATCGGGCACAACAACGAGAACGCCATGACTATCGACTCCAGGGGCCGGACGCACCAATGGCAATCCTAGAAAACTTGCCGGTTGATGGATTGAAGAGCGTAACTCTACCACCGGTACTGCGCACATGATCAAGCAGAGGCGCCGAAATCGCATTTGTTCTCGGACCAACGACCAGATTGAACTTCAGGCTGTTTGTCCTGGCGTATTCATAGAATGCATCCAGCTGCGACGAACTGGTCAGATACTCGACATTCTTGACATCCGTCACGCCGAATTTCCGACCGACAGGAAGATCGGGGATGTGACCGCCGATGGCGAGCGGCTTCGACCCTTTGCCCATCGGCGAACCAAGCGCTTCCCGGACCTGTCTCTCGAAAGCGTTTCCACCCGCGTTGTTCGCCCAGACGATCTGCGCCTTTTTGTACCAGAGCTCAGGACTCAATTTGGCGGAGCTCTTTGATTCCTGAAGATATCTATCATAGCGCCAGCGATGCTCCGCCGGAATATTTCCGTATTTCGTGCTGGAGAGATGGGTCCCCTTCAGATCGTCCGCGAATCGGCGCACCAGCGTCGCACCGCTTCGCCCTGTCGCTGCGACCGAGCGTCCGAACCTGCTCGAAGCTTGCCCGGCCTCCGCATCAGACGATGTCGCTGCGAAGAACAACGTTTGCAGAACTTTCCCGACCTTTCCGGGAACGCCGCCCAATCCAGCGCTGACGCCCGTCTCCGCCTGCTCGTATTTGGCATCACTGATCGCACGACGATGAGCGGATGGCGAAATCAGGCCGATTTCGGCCATGATGTTCAGATCTTCGATATCGGCGTTCAGCGCATACATCTGCAGGCCGGAAACCGCCAGTCCCAGCAATGGCGCGGCGGACGCCAGATTGCCGGCAAGCGTCGTCCTGCCAAGACTTTCGCCCCCTTCGGCCATAGCGCTCAGGAAGTTGTACAGGCCGCCCATTCTCATGAATGCCATCGGCTGAGATACGACCACCCTCGTCGCCTGTGCCAGCCTGTAAGTGCTTTGTATGGAGCCAGCGAGTCCTCCCAGCACTTCAGAGCGCATTCTTTCGATACTGAGACCTTGCAAGTCGTATGGATCCAGGCGCGCTGCCCGCAGAATTGCATTATCGGCATCGCGATCTCGAACCGCTGCCTCAATCGAATCCATCAATATCGGGTTATCGCTGCCGAAGCTGAAAGACTCGAACAGGTCAACCAGGGCGATACCGTAGTCCACGAGATCGTTGTGGACGGTGCCCAAGTTATAGCCCTTGCCGTTGATCAATCCGGATCCGGTGCGCAATGCGGCGAAATCGTCTCTCCACATCTGATACGGATCGAAGTCTTGAGGGCCTTGGACGGTCTCCAAAATGAGCTGTTCTGCGGGCGGCCCCTCCCCGTACGCATAGGTCTCTGGCGAGCCAACTCCCATGCCCATCGCCTTCAGGACTTCCATCGCCTCCTCTGGGGATGCGCCATTCTTCAACGCCTTGGAGACCACTGCCCGCTGATCCGGCGCGAGCCCGGAAAGCAATTCCCTTTCGGTCTCGTATCTCGCCAATCTTTTCAGCGTTGCATTGCCTAGTACATTTCCGAACGCATCGGCCAACATGCCGCCGTAGTCGACCCGGTCGTCGAATCCGAACGCGCGACGCGTATGCAAGCCGATCACGCGCGAAATGGACCCTCCGATCATGTCGTTGCGCAAGGCTCTCCAGCCCGTGGCGTTCTGATCGAAACCCGGTGTCAATCCCGCAGAGATCGCGCCGCCGACTGCATTCGCCGCGATGCTACGCCAGCTGAATTGGGCATCGAGACCCGCGAGACGGTTGGCTGCGTAGGATGTGATGGTTCCTGCTGCACCGCTCAAAGCACCGCTGGCGACATTCGCGTACTTGCCATTGCCCGCAAGCTTGCCGATCACACCGCTTCCGGAGGTCCCTGCCGTCAGGACAGATGAGAAACCACTGGCCACGGCGCTACGAAGATTGAAACTGTCGACGACTCCCAGTGCCTTGCCGACCAGCTGGCTGGCGATGCTGCCCGCGACACCGCCGATGAACGCTGCGCCCGCGATGCCTACCGCACCGATGGAACCTACGAGCGCACCGCCCGCCAACGCTGCGGTGCCGATAGCGCCCACGCCCGTCGATGCGACAACGCCCGTGGTAACGGCGCCCGTGATCGTCGCCCCAGTCGCAGCCGCGCCCACCGTACCTGCCGCCGCACCGGCGGTGGCCGTACCTGCCCCTACAGTACCGGTGGCACCGAAAGCCGATGCTGCCGCTCCCGCCGTATACACCGTCACCACCACCGCGACGATGACGATCAGGATCGTCGCCAACGCATTGCAGTTCTGCTTCGGCGGCGGGGTGATGAAGGGAAGCCCCGGCGAGGTCGGGCCGATGGCTTCGGCCGGGTTGTAGGGCTTGAAGGTGTTGGCGTCGTTGCTGCTGACGTTGACGCGCGGGGTATTGAACTGCGTGCCCGCGACCAGCTCCGCGTTCGGGTCGGACATCCCGTTCGCATCCGCGAGCACGTACCACAGACTGCTGTTGCCGTAGACGCGCTGCGCCAGCGACTGCAGGGTCTCGCCCTGCAGGGCGACCACCGTACCGCCGCCGGCCGCGTAGTTGCCCCGGCCGTTGAGGGTCTGGATCTGCGGCGTGTTGTAGGTGTAGTGGCTGTTGCGGACCTGGCCGCCCTCGCGCAGTTCCGCCTGCTGTTGACCGGCGGCATGCACGAACAGGTAGTTGTTGCGGGCGCCGGTCGTGTCCGGGGTCTGAGTGAACCCGTTGTTGTGGATCGTGCCCTCGCGGCGGGTCTGCACCCGGCCGTCGCCATTGTAGCTGTAGGCGCGCACGCGGTCGTCGATCTCGGTGTCGTACTCGGTATGCTCGACCTGCTTCGACAGACGACCGAAGGCATCGTAGGTCAGGGTGTTGGTCGTCGGCTTGTAGTCCGTATCGCTGCTGCTTCCCGAAACCGTCTTCTCCTGGTATGTCTCCCAACCCTCGTAAGTGCTGAGGAAGGTATGGGTGTAGGAGACGGTCTGGGTCGCCGACACGAAGTCGTTGGCCGAATAGCGGTACACGCGAACGCGACCCAGCGCATCGTAACCGCTGTTGCCACCGGCATCCCTGTAGTCCACCGCGTTCTGGATCGCCAGCACGGAGATATCGGTGCGTTGCTGGAGCTCGTTGTAGTAGTTCGGTGAGCCCGGATCGCGCCACTGGATGCCTTGCAGGCCGTTGCGCCGGGTCCTCGTCTCCTGGCGAACCAGACGTCCATCCCCATCGTATTGATAGACCTCGGCGCCCGACAGCCAACCCGCGACGCTCATCGGCATCCCGCCCGGCTCGCCTCCGATCGTGGGAGCCGCGATTTCGGTGCCGTTCTGGTAATAGCTGTGCGTTTGTTCGAGTTGATTCAGCGCATCGTAGCGGTACATTTTCGAGATGCCGCCGAACTCGAAACTGACCGGATTGAGATACTCCGCGTGGTATTCGTACTGCTTGCGACCGCGCAGATCGTAGGTGGTGCGGTAGACCAGTTCGTTGACGCCGTTCTTCACGTAACGACCGACGACCTGACCGGCCGCATCGTACATCAGGCCGTACGATTCGGCTCCGTTGGGGCCGAGGCCGATGTAGGTGCCCTGCGCACCGGCGACGCCGACCAGCTGACCGCCGACGAGCTTCAGACGATTTTCGGCATCGTAGACGAACCACTCCTCCTTCACTTGCGACGGAATGTTCGTGGTCAACGCTTCCATGACCGGCGGAATCTCGACCGGCAGGATTTCGGACCCCTTGTCTTCACCCACGACCAGACCGGTCTCCATACCGGAATCGTCGACCTTGCCGTCGTCCGTGGAGGTGTTATCGGTCCCCGCCGGATCGATTCCGATCGATCCATCGTCGCCGGACCCACCATCCACGATCAGGCTGTTGTTCTCCGCGTGCAACACGAAGTCGTCCTGAGCAAAACCGCCCAGACCATCGCTGGCGCGGACCCGGATCGTCCACGACTGGGTGGATGGACCCGGTGGTGTTCCCCAGAACGTCCGGGTCGTCCCGTTGAAGAACAGCCAGCTGGGCAAGGGATTGCCATTCGAAAGCGTGGCCGTATAGGACAACGGGTTGTTGTCCGGATCGGTGAATGTATCGGTCGGGAAGGTGTAATCGAAATTCTGGTCCACGAAGCCCCATTGATCATCGAGCGGGCGGTTCACCTCAGGCGGGCGATTCGGTGGCGGAGTCGATCCGATCGTGAAGTTGAAGGAGACGCTGGCCGTTCCGCCGTAACCATCGTTGGCGGTGTAGGTCACGGCCCAAGGGCCCGTCGCCGTCGGCGTTCCGGAAACGACACGGGTCGCGGGATTGAAGTCGAGGCCTGGCGGCAACCCGGCGACGCTGTAGGTCAGAGCGTCGAAATCGGCGTCCGTGAATTCCGGGAGCGTCATCGTCAACCCGACATTGATCGTTCCGGTCTGCGCGGACACGCTTGGAGCGATCGGGACACGGTTGGCGACTACTGTCAAGGTGAAGAGGGTGCTGCTCACGCCGCCGTTCCCATCATTGGCGGTATAGCCGACGATCCAGCTGCCGGTGTCGCTCGGCGAACCGCTGATGGTGCGCGTCGCCGCATCGAAGTTCAGCCCAGGCGGCAGGTTGGCGATGCTGTAGCCGAGCGCGTTCTCATTGGCATCGATGAATGCGGGGAGCGTCAGGCTGGATATCGCACCGTGACGCATCGTCAGCGTGCCGATGTTCGGCGCTTGGGGCGCGACGTTGGCGCTGGCGGCGAAGATGCCCGACGCCGTCAGATTGCCGGAATCGCGTGCGGTGATGCGCAGACGGTAGTCGTAGGTCGTCTGGTAGTGCTGGATCAAGTTGCCGAAATTGTCGACGGTGTCGTCGGCGCGCGAATACAAGCCACCGATCGTGCCGGAGATCGTGCCGTTGGCTGCGATCGACAGTCCGACACCGGATGCCGCGACCCAGACCGGATCGACCCAGACCGGCTCCCATGCATCGTCCTGCACGATGTAGACCAGCTCGAAGTAACCGGGCTGCTCGACCTCGAGCGTATAGCTCAAGGGATCCCCGTTGGGATCGGTGAAGGTCCCGACAGGCAACGGCCAGGAGACGGCGGTGTTGACCGGTGCGGTGCGAGGCGGCAGTGTCCCGTTGTACACCGGCCCGCCATTGGCGGTGGCGATGACGAACGTACCCACGGCGGAAGCGGTGCCGTCGGAAGCGATCACCCGGATCGTCCAGCTGCCGGAACCGGTCGGCGTCCCGGTGAATCTCCGGTTGACCGCATCGAACGCGAGCCAGGACGGCCATGCGCCGCCATTGGCGTCGGCGGTATAGGTCAGCGTATCGCCGTTGGGGTCGGTGAAGGCGTTGCCCGGCACGGTATAGCTGAAAGACTGACCGGTCTGGACCGTTTGATTGACGAGAGAACCGGAATTGTAGACAGGAGCGCCATTGCTCGAACCCTGCTGGAAGGCGATACGGATGTCGCTGTCGCCGTTGACGTTGGCTGCGCCGACGAATTGGTTGCTTGCAGCGCTGGTCAGCCGACCATCCGTGGCCTGTATGCGAATGTGCATCGCCTCGGTCTGTGTCGCCGGGACGAACCCGCTCAAGGTACGGGTCGCCGGGTTGAAGGTCATCCAGTCCGGGAGAGGACGCACATCGACGGTCCAGAGGAACGTCCCGCCGGGTGCGGGTTCTCTCTCCTGGACCACCCAATGGGCGACGAGCGTCAACGGATCATTGTCCGGATCCGTGAACAGCCCCTCGGGAAGCGTGTAGCTGAAGGCGCGATTGGTGACCAGCGTGGTGTCCGGCAACGGCACGGACGTGCGTACGGGCGCATTGTCGGCCCCCACCGTGATCGAGAAGTTCTTCGTCGCGGTGAGACCCGCGATATCGGCCGCACGCACGCTGAACGCGAACGTCCCGACGACGGGCGTCGTACTCTGAATCTTCGAGAAAGTGACCGTCTTCGCGACACGATCGACCGTCATCTTCAGCCACCCCGGAAGCGGCGAGCCTTCCGGCCAGACCGTCGAGAGGTTGAGCGCGTCGCCCTCGGCATCGCTGAACAGCGCGGACAGCGGGAAGGTCTGACTGAAGTTGTCGAGTTGCCGCAGCGACATGGTCTGCGTGCCCGCCGTCGCGACCGGCGCCCGGTTCGCGAAGACATTGACCCGCAGCGTCGTCGCGACGGAGACGCCATCGACATCGGTTGCGATCAGCTCGATATCGTAGAACTGACCGTTGACCTCGCTGGTCGGCACGTTGCCGCTGAACACGATCTGCGGCGTGGCCTGGTCGTACAGGTACTGGAACGACATCCAGGCAGGCAGCGCGCCGCCGCCGAGACGCCGGGTCGTGACCTGAAGCCGATCGCCGTCCGGATCCGAGAACACCTGCGCGAGGTCGCGCGACCATTCGAACTGACGGCCGATGATCGCATCGGTCGGCGCCTGTGCCGCGACCACGGTCGGCGCGGCATTCGGAGCCACGGTAACGACGAACCTCTTGACGACGGAAGCCCCGAGCTGATCGGTCGCGCGCAAGTGAAGGACATACGTACCCGACACGGTCGGCGTCCCGCTGAGGCGCACGATACCGGGGCTGCTGGTATCGGCGCTCAACCCCGCAGGCAAGGCATCGACGAGACTCAGCGTGAGCTGATCCTGGACATCGGGATCGCGGAAATAGTCGCTCGCGACGAGATCCTTGCTCCACGGCTGATACGTCTTCGCCCGAAGCGAAACATCGCCGGCCTGCACCAACTGCGGCGCGCTGTTGGTGCGCACCCGCACCGTGAAATCGACGCTGACGCTGTTCGCCACGTTTCCGGTTTCGTAAGCGGTCAGCCTGACGACGATGTCCTGATCGGCCAGATTCGCCGGCGGATTCGCGACGAACCGGAGCTCCTTGGTGACCGGATCCTGCGTCAGCGTCAACCACGGCGGCAAGGCGGATCCGTTGCTTTGGGCGACGGTGTACCCCAGAGGATTCTGTTCCGCGTCGCGGAAGATATCCGTGGGCAGCAGGCCGAACTCGGAGACCATGCCCTTCCTGACCGTACGGCTCTCGATCGTGCCGACGACCACCGGCCGGTTGTTGACGATCGGGATACCGTCGACGTTGGGGCCGTAGCCCGAGGCCGCGCGCACATGACGACGATTGCCGTTGGCGTCATATTCCGTCAGCAGATCGAAGATCCGCTTCGTCACCACGCCCTGGTCGTTCAACTCTTCCTGGACGACGCGCTCGACCCGGTTGTGGCTGTCGAAGGTGGCCAAGGTCCTTGTGCGGACCGTGGCGCCATAGGCGTCCGTGGTCGTGACCTGCTCCACGATCTTGTTGCCGGCCGCATCGTACTCGTAGCTATAGCGGCTTGCGCCCTCGATGACCTCGCGGATGCGACCGTTGGCGTAGTAGGAGATGCGCTTGTCGGCAGACGGGGCGACCACCTGGTTGTCCGCGGTCAGGCCACCTTCGCCGCTCTCCTGCCTGAGCTGGGCGGACTCGGCGTTGTAGACGTAATTGCTGTCGCGACCGCTGAGATTGTTGTGGTCGATCAGTCGACCGAAGACATCGTAGTTCCAGCTCGACTCGTCTCGACGCACCGTCTCGTTGTCGCGGTCGGTATAGGTCGGTGCGTTATCCACCATCGACAACGCATTGCGCTCGAGAATCTTGCGCGCGGCGACGTCGTAGGCGTACTCCATCACCACGCCCATCTGCGTCTGACTTCGGATCAATTGACCGCGGCTGTCGTAGTCGTACTTCGCACCCACGGAGCTGGAAGCGTTGAACACCTCGATACGGTCGCCGTTCTCGTTGAGGACGTAGCGCTGCAGCGTCGCTTTGTCGCGGGTCGATCCATTGGCGTTGGGCAGATAATCGCCGATCCGGACCACTCGGCCCGCTCGGTCGTATTCCTTGTAGGTCAGGTAGCCGAGCGGGTTCTGGGTCGCGCGCTGATTGCCCAGCGCATCGTAGGCGAATCGGGTCGCATTGCCGTACGCATCCTTCGACGCCACCATGCGTCCGGCCGCATCGTACTCGGTCGTGCGCAGGTTGCCGTTGGCGTCGCGGGTCGCGACCAGGCGGCCGAGCGCGTCGTAGTAGCGCCGGTTCTCCGGACGCCGCCACTCCGCGCCGCCATTCTCGTGCACCACCTTCGTCAACGGCCTGATCTCGCGGACCAGCTGATTCAGACTGTTGTACTCGTAATCGGTCTGATAACCGCGCGTGTCGACGATCCGCAGCACGTTGCCCCAGCGATCGACGGTCTGGGTCATCGTACTGGATGCGGACGTATCGGTCGTGTGCGACGGCAGGGTGACCCGCACCGCTCGGCCCAGCTTGTCGACACGGGTGATCGTGACCGCATCCACCACCGTGTCGACGCTATTGACGGTTTCGAGATAGGCCTTCTGCGACGCGTAGACCTGATGCCCGGCGAGGTTGTAGCCGAAATTCCGGAAAGCGCCGCTTTCGTTGGATGCGATCAATCGACCGGCGGCATCGTAACGGTAGACGAGCGTGCCATCGAGCCCATGCAGGGTCTTCGTGGCGATCTCGCCGAAGGCGTTGTAGGTCACGACCTCACCGGTATCGACGACACTCCCCTGCGAGACTCCGTTCGAGAATCGTTCGCGGGTGGTCGTCGTCGTGAGCTGACGGCCGGTCTTGTCGTAGGTATTGACCACGGAGACGACGGCGTTGCGGCTGTCGTTGCCCTTCAGTGTGTAGCGAACGCCGGTGAGATTGTCGGCGGCATCGTAGCTGCGGGTCGCGATCGCGCCCTCACCGTCGCGGGTCCACACCGCGCGTCCCTGACGATCGTAACGCGTCCGAACCACCTGATCGCGGCTGTCGTCGGCGGTCGCCGCCTGTGTGGGCGGCTTGCCGTTGGCGTACCTCCGCACCTCGACCGCATTGCCGAAGGCATCGTACGCCATCTCGGTATAGGGAGAGCGCTGTTCGTACACATGCGCGGTGGTCAGGTCGCTGCTCGTGCTTGCGCCCAACGCGGTGTCGAGCCCCTGCACGACCACGGCGCGCACCGGTTCTTCCACCGAGAGCGTGCGGCCCAGCGCATCGTAGCGGGTGATCGTGGTCCCGGTGTCGTCGCTGATGGACGTCAGCCGGCCCCCGCCGTCGTAGCCGAACACGGACGTCACGTCGCGACTTCCGGTGCTGCCGTCCGTGCGGCCGTACTGCCGGACGGAGGTTTCGGTCAGCTTGCGGCCGACCGCATCATAGGTCCAGCGCGTGATGCGATCCTGACCGATCGAAGCGTCTCCGGGCGCCGGAGGCGACGGCCGCACGCCGACATTCGGCGTCCCGGACAGGGCACGCGCATACTCGATGGTCTCCGACGCCTCTCCGGTCGCGTTGTATCGGGTCTCGGTGACGTAACCCAGGGCATCGACCGTGAGCGTATTGCGACCGAGCGCATCGTAATAGCGATACGCGGTCGCCCACTGCTCGGTACCGCTGCCGGCGACGCCTTCGAGGAGCACGGACTCCGTGACCAGATCGCCATAGATGTTGTAACCGTAGGTCGTGGTCGGCGTCCCCGTCGCATCGGTGCCGCTGCCGGTGCGATAGCCGACGGAGGTCAGTTCGACCTTCGTCTTCAGGCCGCGCAGGTCGTACTGCGTGAAGATGGCCCTGTCGTCGACGCTCGGGGCCGGTTGACCCTGCGACTGCATCTGGGCGAGGGAGATCGCCTGCCCCGCGCTCCATCCGATGATGTTGCCGAGGCCGTTGGCGTGGCGGCGAACCTGGGTCTGTTCTCCGAAGACGTTGTAGGCGTAGGTCGTGACCTGCCGCTCCTGGTCGATTTCGTAGGCCAAACGCCCTTGTTTGTCGTATACCCGATAGCTGTAGTGGCCACGCACATCCTTCTGCACGACCGCCTGACCGAGTGCGTCGTAGAGGACTTCGATGGTGGGTTGGATGCCGGTGTCGAGGATCTGTCCGGACGCGGGATCGATCGCACCCGGATCGACGAAAATGGTGCGGACCTGATGGCCGCGGCTGTCGTACTCGTATACGGTGGTTCGCCGTTCGCTCATGCTCGGCGCATTGGCGTTCTCGGTCTTCGACACCAGGTTGCCGACGCCGTCGTAGGCATACCGGGTCAGAATCGAACGATTCTCGCTCGAAGGCAACCCGTTGGCGCCGATCGTCGCGACCCTGACCGACGGACTGTATTCGGCGGCAAGGCGACCGCCGGCGTCGTATTCGTATGTCCAGATGTTGTTGTTCCGATCGGTCCGGGTCGTGAGCCGACCTGCGCCGTCGTACAGATAGGTTTCGGCCACGTTGGCGGCGTCGATGTCCTGGTACACACGGCCCGCCGCATCGTAGACGGATCTCGCACGGCGGATATCTGCGGCGGCCTGCGTGCCGGTCCATGCGGCAAGCTCGTCCGTCGTGACGGGCACGCCGGGCGGCCGGTTTCCGTAGGCGATGGTGTCCGTCACCCGGCCGGCGCCATCGTACCGCGTCTCCGTCAACGCTCCCGTGGCGTCGAGCACGAAGCGCTGACGACCGGCGCCGTCGTAGAAGTACTTGGTGGTGCGAGCCTCCGTCGACGACAAGACGTTGAACAGCTCGTAGGTCGTATCGGTCGGATCGAACGGAATCGTGATGAGGTACTGCAGCCTGGACACCACCAGACCCGAAGCATCGTAACCGAACTCGGTGACCGCGCCTGCGCCGACCGCGTAGCGGACCACAGAGTATCGCATGCGACCGGCCGGGTCGTAGACGCGATACTCGGCGCGCGCAGTGGCTTCATTCGCCGTCGCGAACGCCGAGAAATCCGCTTCCGACGCGGTGCCGGCCAACAAACGGGCACGCAGTGTCGAAGTCACGGGCATGGAAACGTCGAACGCCCGGGCCTGGACGACCCGGCCGGCGCCATCGTAATCGGTCTGGCTCAACGCGCCGGACCCATCCAACGTGTAGCGTACGCGGCCGGCTGCATCATGGACGAAGTACTCGACACGATCGGCGGCGCTGTCCGTGACCATCGCGGCGAGTTGGGCCGCGCTGGTGCCGTTGCCGATCGTCGAGGGGTCGATCGCCGTCGCATGACGCACACGGGCAACGGCGCGACCGGCGCGATCGTAGTAGGTACGCTCGACCGCGCCGAAGGCGTCGACGGTGAAGACCGCCTGTCCGGCCGCATCGTAGATGTGGCGGACCTGCATGTCCTTGGCATCGGCGGCGACCCCGACCTCGGCGACGGTCGCGGTGCCCGCGCGAAGGCTGTCACGCAGCACCGCGGTCAACGTCGCTTTCTGGATATGCCTGCGCTCGGTGGTCGCGCGACCGGCGCTGTCGTATCCGTAGGCGATCACACCGCCATCGCCGTCCACGCTCAATATGAGACGACCATCGCGATCGTGGATGCTGAAGCGGGTCTCGTCCTTCGCGTCGTTGCGCAGCGACTGATTGAGGATAAGCCCGGCGATATCGCTTTCGCCCGGCATCGCGGACAGACCGGCGATGTTGGCCGGCGCAGCGTAGACGCGCGCCATCTTTTCGCGACCGGCCGCATCGTAGGCGTATTCCGTGATGCCACCCTTGTCGTCGACGCTGAAGCGCAGGCGATTGACCGCATCGTACGCATAACGAACGACGCGGCCGCTGGCGTCGGTACGACGGACGACGTTGTCGTTCGCGTCGTAGGCATAGGTCGTGACGAGATCCAGCGTTCCCGGTGCGAGCGTCTCGCTGATGCGACGACCGAAATTGTCGTAGCCGTAGGCGATCGTCCGAGCGCTCGGGGTTTCGGCGCCTTCGGTGACCGTCAACTGGCGACCGTCGCGATCCCAGGTGTAGGTCGTCTGAAGATAAATGCCGGAAGGCGCCAGGATCGTCTTGACCAGATTGCCCTTGCGATCGTAGGTCATGCGGGTTTCGCGACCGCTCGCATCGACGATGCCGAGCGCGCGTCCCTGGCCGTCGTAGGTCGTGGTCGTCGTCAGGGCCAGACCGTTGGGGTCCTCGATCCGCTTCAGCACCCGTCCGGCCGCGTCGTAGCGATACTCCACCCGGCGATCGGAGCCGTCCATGGTGGCGACCAGCAGTCCGCGCGCGTCGTATTCGCGATGATCGACTCGACCGAGCGGATCGGTCACGTCGAGCACCCGGCCGTCCTTGTCGTAGGTCGTCGTGGTCGTGGCGACGGTACCGTCCGGAAGCGTCTGCGACACCGTGAGCGTCTGGCCGAATCCGTTGTCGACCGTGGTGATGCGCACGCCTTCCGGCGTGGTCATGACGACGCTGCGCGCGTTGTCGCTGTGCACGTAGCCGGTGGTGCGACCGAGCGCGTCGGTCACCTCGACCGTTCGACCGAAGGCATCGTAGGACATCGTCACCGTTTCGTTTCGACCGCTGACGTTGTTCGCCGTCTGCGAGACCACTCGGCCGAGACGGTCGTAACCGATCGTGGTCGTGTTGCCGCGCGCATCGGTTCTGTTGTAGGCCCGTCCGAACGCATCGAGAAGCGAACTGGTGCTTCGGGTGAGTACGCCCCCTGTTTCGGTCTGTCCGGTCAGCAATCCACGCTTGTCGTAGCTGTTGGTCAAGGTGCGTCGAACGCTCCCGTCCGACTCCAGATCCTGCTGCGTACGCAATTCGCCGAAGGCGGTATACCCGAACAGCGTGCGGTACCCTTCCGCGTCGATCCGCTCGGCGAGCAATCCCCGGATGTCGTAGCGAAGCTGGACGCGACTGTCGGTGCCGCCGATGGCCAGCGCCGAAATGGCCTGCTGCGCGCTGGCGCGGCTGCCCGCGTTCGCGAGCGTGATCCGTCCGGTGTACGCGATGCTGTCGACGACGTCCCCGAACGCGTTGTAGCGGGTCTCGACGACCTCGCCCTGCGCATTCTGGATGTTGTTGCCGTCGTGGACGCCGCGGACCACGAACGTCTGGCGACCGGCATCGTCGTAGAAATACCAGGTCTTGTTGCCGGCGGCGTCGATGCTCTCGATTCTCCGACCCATCGTGTCGTAGCTGTGGCGAACGCCGTATTGCGCATAGATCGCGTCGATCTGCGGCTCGGTCATCCCGGGCAGCAGACGGGTCGAGCCTTCGCCGCCGAGTTCGCCGATCAGATTGCCGAACACGTCGTAGCGGGCGTTGCCTTCCCGGATCTCGCTGGTGGCGGCGGTCGCCGCCGTCTTCACCAGCCGTCCGGCATCGTCGTAGGTGAATCGGGTGACGGTGCCCTCGTGATTCAGCTCGACGGTCAATTGTCCCAGCGCGTTGTAACTGCGCTGGGTGAGGCGGAAGGGTTCGATCGGCGGATTGGTCGTCGCGGCCGTGCGCAGCGCCCCGAAGCTCTCGCTGCCGTTGAGGCCCGTCAGTCGCTTGGCATAGGCCTTGACCGCACGCTGGTTGTTCGTCTCGTCGTAGATGAACTCGGTAAGGTAACCCTCCGCATCGAGCATGCCGATCTGCTGGTTCCGCGCGTTGTAGAACAGGCGGGTGACCTGGTCTCCCGCCGCCGCCGCAGGGCGGAGTTGCTGCAAGGACCCGTTCTCCCGGTAGGCCGCGACGGTGATCGTGGCGTAGCGAACGGTTTTCGCTGCACGGCCGAACGCGTCGTAGACGGTCTCGACCAGATAGCCCTCGGGATCGAGGGTCGCGAGCACCCGGCCGGCGTCATCGTGGAACAGGCGGGTCGTTCGCGGAGAGACCGAAGCGTCTCCCGGCTTGGCGATCGTCGTCGACAGCAGGCGGGATGCGCCGTCGTACCGATACGTCGTGACCAGACCGATACCGTCGGTCTCGGTCTCGAGACGGCCGGCGCCATCGTAGCTGCGGTGCACACGACGGTCGTTGACTGCGTCGATCTGGACCCACACATCCGAAGCGCCCATCGCAGGCGGATCGACAGAGAACAACAGACGATCCTTGACCACGAAGGTGGCCGCGCCCTTGACCTGGGCGAACCAATCGGTCGTATCGACGCCGATGGCGTAGGCGACGACCGCGATCGGCTGTCCGATGTCGTTGTATCGGGTTTCGACGACGGCGCCGGTCTCGTCGACGGTGCCCGTCAGGCGACCGGCATCGTCGTAGAAGAAGTAGCTGGTGCCGCCGCTGGCTTCGCGCCGGGCGCGGAGCTGGCCACGCTGGTCGTAGTAATTGTAGGTATAGCGGTTTTCGCCGCCGAATTCGGTCGTGATCCCGAGCTGACCGGTGCGGTTGTACTGATCCAGACGGATCATGCCGCTGTCGTGGGTGGTCCAGATCTGGCGACCGGAGTCGGCGTAGGCATAGGTGGTGAGCAGCGTGGTCGCATCATTGGCCGCCAGCCAGGCCGCATGTCCGGCGGGGTCGATGCGCGGATCAGGCATGGCGCTCGTCGATGCGTTGCGGCTGAGCGCGCTCAGCAGACGGCCCATGCCGTCGTAGACGTAGTCGACGACTTCGCTGTTCGCCGGCGGCGCGCCCCCGACCGTACGACCGGGGCCGTGGACGGTGATCTTCTGCCGCAAAAGCCCTTGGGCGTCGTACACATGATTGACGATGGCCGTCGCATCGTCCAGCACGCCGTTGCCGTTCGCGTCGTCGGACACGGTCGCGTAGTTCACTTGCTGCGCAAGCCGACCCTTGATGTCGTAGCCGTAGAAAGTGAGCGCACTGTTGGCGCGCCGCTTGTTGCCCGCGTCCGTCGCCCAGGCGAGCAGCGATGCTTCATCGAACGGACCGGAGTAGATCGAACCGAGATAGTGGCGTTCGCTGGCAACCTGACCGATGCCGTTGCCGCCGGTCGCATAGGTCAGTTCGCGAACCGCGCCAGTGGCGTCGATCTCGAAGCGCAGGCGATCGCGATTGTCGTAGACGAAATGCCTGGTCAGCTCGCCGGACGGCGGGACGTACATCCCCTTGCCCACCGGGATCGTCGCCGGAACGATATAGCGGGTTTCCGAGATGACCTGATTCGCGGCGTTGTACGCCCACGCGACGGTATTGCCGAGCAGATCCTGCTGCAGGATGCGGTTTCCATTCGCGTCGTACTGGAATGTCGTCTTCAGACCGGGCGCGGCGCCGGCATACGAGGATTCGAGGATGCCGATGACCTTCCCGGCCCCGTCGTACTGATATTCCGTCTTGCGGCGCAGGCCGCCGACCGCAGGATCGAGAACTGCGGTCAGCCGACGATCGGCATCGTACTGGTAGGTCCAGACGCGACCGTTCCCGTCGATGACGTCGGTCGCATTCTTCCCGTAGACGAATGTCGTGGTCTGCTGCGGCGAGTCGGGTCCGCCGCCGAGCACGACCGACGTCACCCGAAAGCCGCCGACGCCGTCGCTTTCGTAGGTGTAGGACACCGAGACGCCATCGCTGGTCGCGACGCTGGCGATGCGGAGGTCGCCGGCAGCGGCGCTCGCATAGGTATAGCTGGTCCGGAACAGCCTGCCGTCGTTGTTAGCCGGATTCGCCGCGTCCCAGGTATTGTCGGCGGCGTTGTGCGGCGTGAGATCGGTCTGCACCCAGGTCAGACGGCCGGAACCGTTGGCAAATTCGTAACCGTAGCTCACCTGCGATTTCAGGACGCCGTTTTCGCGCGTCTGGATGGTCGCGAGCTGACCGGCGAGGTTGTAACCGAACACGATCGCATCCGCCGCATTCCCGGCGCCGTCCACGGACCGAACCTCCGAAACGCGGCCGACGGCATCGTAGAGGACGTCGTACTGGACGGGCGACGCGCCATCCGAACGAAGATCGCGGATGCGCTGCAGGCGCCCCCGGAGAACGACGTCGTCGTGATTGGCGAACTGTTCTTCGCGCCGGGTACTGCCTTCGACCAGCGTCCACGTCGAAGTCGCAGCATCCCATCGCAGGGTGTCGTTCGCGCCATCGCCGGCGGTCGTGACGTACAGGTTCTGGGTACCCGACCAGGCAAACGTCACGGTCTGACCGTCGCCGATCGCCAACACCATCGTGCTGCCGGCGGTATTCAGCGTGCCGCTGAGCGTGAGATTGCGTTCGTAACCGGTGACCCAGCCGTCCTGGCCCTGGCCGGCGACCGTGCCGCGACTGTTGTAGGTGCGAAGAAGCCCGATGCCCAGACCGCGCACGAGCAGGCTTTCGTCGAGGTCCTGCAGCACCAGATTGCCGGTGGCGAGATTGACGTACTGGCTCGTTGCGCCCTGCCCGATCCGGCCGCCGCCGGCGTTGCCGAGCTGCGTCAGCGACGTATTGAACAGACCAAGCCCATTACCGGTATAGACAGCGACCATCTGCGCGATTCCTCTGGATGCATCGGATTCGACGGACCCACCGGTCCGCGTTTGAGCATCCAGTCGACAGCGGCGCGAAGGAGTTTAGGGGCAATACGATAATTTTCGGAAGATGCGTCGAAATGCATGTTTTTCAGATGAAAATCGGAAATCCATGATCCTTTTCTCCATTGTTTTGCGCTTGCTTTATCTAATGGGTGGTCGTTTTCCTGCGCAATCATCGGGGCGATGAGGTCGTCGCGATCTCGTGATCCTGTTCGTCGCTCTTTTACGCTACCGACGGTTCGACGACGATCCGTCCCGGCGACGGCATCGGCCGGACCCGGTCGTCGGGCGCATGGATGCCGCGAATGCCGAAGGCAGCGCGCGCAGCGTGTGCAGGGCTCGGGATGCGCGGTTTCGCGCGAATCGCAAGGACGATGGCATGCGCCGCCCATGATTCGCCGACGCCCGCCCATCGAGCGCCAGCGAGCAACGAAGCGGCCGTGCGATCAGGCCACGAACTGTTCGCTCAGGATCCGCTCTTCGAGGTTGTGCTCGGGATCGAACAGCAGGGTGACGGTGCGGTCGCGGGATTCGCGGATCGCGACCTCGACCACGTCGCGCACTTCATGCGAGTCTGCGGTGGCGCTGACCGGACGCTTGTACGGATCGAGCACCCGGAACTTCACTTCGGTGTCGGCCTTGAGCAGCGCGCCGCGCCAGCGACGCGGGCGGAACGGGGCGATCGGCGTGAGCGCGATCACGCCACTGCCGAGCGGCAGGATCGGACCGCCCGCGGAATAGTTGTAGGCGGTGCTTCCGGCCGGCGTGGCGACCATCGCGCCGTCGCAGATCAGTTCGTCGAGTCGCGTCTGGCCGCTGAGCTCGATCGCGATGTGCGCGGCCTGCCGCGTCTGGCGCAGCAGCGAGACTTCGTTGTAGGCCAGCGAAGCGACGCTGGCGCCGGACTCGGTCAGCGCGCGCATTTCGAGCGGGCGCAGCTTGGCGGGCTCGGCGGCGGCGAGTCGGTCGGTCAGATCGCCTTCGCCGAACTGGTTCATCAGGAATCCCACCGTGCCCAGTTTCATGCCGTAGACCGGGCGGCCCAGATCGCCGTGGCGGTGCAGGGTCTGCAGCATGAATCCGTCGCCGCCGAGGGCGCAGAGGACATCGGCTTCCTCCGGCGCGCACTGGCCGTGGCGCGCGACCATCGCGCTCAACGCGGTCTGCGCATCGGCGGTGGGACTGGCGAGAAAGGCGATGCGCTGCATGGTCACTGCGGCTCCGGTCGCGGCGGGCGAACCCCGCCCGGCGAGGATAGCGGATGCGCGCGACGCGTGCGCGGACGACGGAGACGCGAAGGCCCCGGCGACCGGGGCCTCCACGCGGGTCCGGCGGACGGACCCGACGTTATGCCGACAGCATCGACAGGCGGCGTACCGCGACCGATGCGGTCGGGTAATCCAGCGACTTCTGGGCCGCCAGTTCCGCCAGCATCGACAGGGTGAACCGCAAGGAGGCGTCGTCGCGTTCGATCCAGTGCTTGACCTTGGCGTCGACGTTCGCCCCGGGCGCATCCAGCACCTGCATGGTCAACAGTCGCTGCTGTGCGGCGAGTTCGTCGCGCAGCGAGCCGCGCGCGACCGCGTGCCAGCGGCCGTCGACGGCGAGCGTGTCGATCTGCGCATAGAGCCACGGCAGCTTGAGCGCGTCGCCGAGACGGAAGTGCGCCTTGGCCACGTCCACCGGCTTGAGCTTGCGCGCGCGGGCGACCTCGATGATGTCGCAGCACCATTCGAGATACGGCAGCGCGGCGAGCTGCCTAGCCAGCGCTTCCGGCAGGCCCTTGGCCTTCCAGTCGGCGAAGCTGGCGTCGTAGGCCGGACGCATCGAAGCCGGGAGGATGCCCGAGCCGGCGCGGATTTCGCGGAACCCGTCGTGATAGCGTTCGACCGCCGCGGTGATGCCCGGGATCGCACCGGGTCGCGACAGCAGCCAGCGGGTCATCGACCGCTGCAGCGACCAGATCGTCTGCAGGGCGTCGACCTGCACCGATTCCGGCACCTTGCCGTCGAGCGCGTCGATCTGCGCCCAGAGATCGCGGGCATCGAGGGTTTCGCGGGTGATCGTGAAGGCCTTGGCGACCTCGCCCGGCGAACGACCGGTGTCCTCGGTCATGCGCAGCGTGAAGGTCGCCCCCATGCGGTTGACCATCGAATTGGTCACCGCGGTGGCGATGATCTCGCGCTTCAGCCGATGCTGCTGCATCGACTTTTCGTACTTCTTCTGCAGCGGGCCGGGGAAATAGCGGACCAGTTCCTTCGACAGGTACGGATCCTCCGGCACGTCGGAATCGAGCAGTTGCTGGAACAGCACGATCTTCGAGTACGACAGCAGCACCGACAGTTCCGGGCGGGTCAGGCCGATGCGCCGCGACTTGCGGTCCGCGATCTCGGCATCGCTCGGCAGGAACTCGATCTGGCGGTCGAGCAGGCCCTGCGATTCGAGCGTGCGGATGAAATGCGCCTTCGACCCGAGCCGGCTCAGCGACATCCGCTGCATCAGGCTCAGCGCCTGGTTCTGGCGATAGTTGTCGTTGAGCACCAGCTGCGCGACCTCGTCGGTCATCGCCGCGAGCAGCTTGTTGCGCTCGGGCACGCTCAGCTTCTTCTTCTGCACTTCGCCGTTGAGCAGGATCTTGATGTTGACCTCGTGGTCCGAGGTGTCGACGCCGGCGGAGTTGTCGATGAAGTCGGTATTGAGCAGGACGCCCTTGAGCGCGGCTTCGATGCGGCCGAGCTGGGTCAGGCCGAGATTGCCGCCCTCGCCCACCACCTTGCAGCGCAGTTCGTTGCCGTTGACGCGCAGGCCGTTGTTGGCGCGATCGCCGACGTCGGCATGGGTTTCCGCGGTGGCCTTGACGTAGGTGCCGATGCCGCCGTTCCACAGCAGGTCGACCGGCGCCTTCAGGATCGCGTTCATGAGCTCCGTCGGACTCATCGAGGTCGCGTCGGACTCGATGCCGAGCGCGGTCTTGACCTCCGGCGACAGCGGGATCGACTTCGCCGAGCGCGGGAACACGCCGCCGCCCTTGCCGATCAACTTGCGGTCGTAGTCGTCCCAGCTCGAACGCGGCAACTTGAACATGCGATCGCGTTCCTTGAACGAGACCGCGGCGTTCGGGTTCGGGTCGAGAAAGATGTGGCGATGGTCGAACGCGGCGACCAGCAGGATGTGCTCGGAGAGGAGCATGCCGTTGCCGAACACGTCGCCGGACATGTCGCCGATGCCGACGCAGGTGAAATCCTGGGTCTGCGAATCGCGGCCCATGGCGCGGAAATGGCGCTTGACCGACTCCCAGCCGCCGCGCGCGGTGATGCCCATGCCCTTGTGGTCGTAACCGACCGAACCGCCGGAAGCGAAGGCGTCGTCGAGCCAGAAACCGTGCGCCTGGGCGATGCCGTTCGCGATGTCGGAGAACGTGGCGGTGCCCTTGTCCGCGGCGACGACGAGGTACGGATCGTCGCCGTCGTGACGGACCACCTCGCCCGGCGGCACGACCTTCCCGTCGACCAGGTTGTCGGTGATGTCGAGGAGACCGTTGATGAAACGCTTGTAGCAGGCCACGCCTTCGTTGAACCAGGCGTCGCGATCGGTCGACGGATCGGGCAATTGCTTGCAGAAGAAGCCGCCCTTCGAGCCGACCGGCACGATCACGGTATTCTTCACCATCTGCGCCTTGACCAACCCCAGCACTTCGGTACGGAAGTCCTCGCGGCGATCCGACCAGCGCAGACCGCCGCGCGCGACCGGACCGAAACGCAGGTGCACGCCTTCGACGCGCGGACCGCACACGAAGATTTCGCGGTACGGGCGCGGCTTGGGCAGGTCCGGGACCTTCGACGAATCGAATTTGAAGCTGAGGTAGTCGGCCGGGCCGCCGTCGGCGCGGACGCCGTCGCGGTAGCGGCCGTTGCGGTAGGTGATGTAGTAGTTGGTGCGCAGCGTCGCTTCGATCACGCCGACGAATGCGCGCAGGATGCGGTCCTCGTCGAGGCTCGACACGCGGTCGAGCAGCGCGGTGATGGCGTTGCGCGCGGCCTCGACCTGCAGATCCCGCTTCGCGGCGCGGGCGGCGATCACCGGCTCGACCGCGGCCAGGACCGCCACGTCGCCGCCGGCGAGCGCGGTGAGCTGCTTGCGGAAGGTGTCGGCGCCGGCCTTGATCTCGGCCTTCGATTCGTTGCCGGTGGCTGGATCGAAACGGGCCTCGAACAGCTCGGTCATCAGTCGCGCGAGGATCGGATAGCGCGCGAAGGTTTCCTCGACGTAGCTCTGCGAGAACGGCACGCCGATCTGCATCAGGTACTTGCAGTAGGCGCGGAGCATCGCGACCTGCTTCCACGACAGGTTCGCGGCGAGGATGAGCCGGTTGAAGCCGTCGTTCTCGGCGTTGCCGCGCCAGATCTGCCCGAAGGCGTCCTCGAAGGTCTCGTCGAGGTCGTCGACGTTGATGTCGCCGCGCGCGGCCTCGACCTCGAAATCCTGGATATAGGCCACGACGCCGGCGGACTCGATCCGGAACGGATGTTCCGAGATCACGCGCAGGCCCATGTTCTCCATCATCGGCATCGCATCGGAGAGCGGAATGTCGTCGTGGAGGCGGTAGAACTTGAAGCGCAGGCCGCCGTCGGGATCGCGGTACAGGCTCAGGCGCAGATCGTTCGCGGGGGTGAGCGCGTCGAGTTGCTCCACGTCGTCGGCGGCGATCGCGGCCGAGGCCTTCTCGATGTAGCCGGCCGGCAAGGCGCGGCCGAAGCCGTTGGCGAGCGCGAGGCCGCGTTCTTCGCCGTGGCGCGCGACCAGGGCCTCGCGCAGATCGTCCTGCCAGTTGCGAACGATCGCGGAGAGCTTCGCGTCGATGCCGGCGGCGTCGACGTCGACGGCCTCGCCCTTGCGCGGACGCACCAGCATGTGCAGCTGCGCCAGCGGCGAATCGCCCATCTGCACCGTGGAGTCGATGCGGTCGGCGTGCAGCGCGTCCTTGAGCATCGTCTCGATGCGCAGGCGCATCTCGGTGTTGTAGCGGTCGCGCGGCAGATAGGCCAGGATCGAGTAGAACCGTCCGTAGCGGTCCTGGCGCAGGAACAGACGGCTGCGCACGCGCTCCTGCAGGCTGAGCACGCCGGACGCGAGGTCGAAGAGTTCGTTCTCGTTCGACTGGAACAGCTCGTCGCGCGGCAGTTTCTCGAGGATGTGGCGCAGGGCCTTGCCGCTGTGACCGGTCGGCGCCAGGCCGGACTTGCGCATCACGTGCTCGTGACGTTCGCGGACCAGCGGAATCTCCCACGGACGGCGGGTATAGGCGCTGGAGGTGTAGAGACCGATGAAACGCTGTTCGCTGATCGGGCGGCCTTCGGCATCGAAACCGAGCACGCCGATGTAATCCATGTAGCCCGGTCGGTGCACGGTGGAGCGCGAATTGGTCTTGGTCAGGATGAGCGCGTCGACCGAGCCGGACTGCGGCATGTAGTGGGCCGCGAGCGAGGTCAGCTTGCGCGGCTTGCCGGGCGTCTTGTCGCGCAGCAGGCCGAGCCCGGTGTCGGCGTCGGCGGCCAGCACGTCCTCGCCCCCCTGCTTCCTGACCTTGTATTCGCGATAGCCGAGGAAGGTGAAATGTTCGTCCGCGGCCCAGCGCAGGAATTCCTGCGCTTCGCGACGACCGGCCTCGTCCACCGGCATCCGTCTGGCGTCGAAACCGGAGACGATTTCCAGCATCTTGTCGCGCATCGCCGGCCAATCGGCCACGATCGCGCGGACGTCGTCGAGCACGCTGCGGATCGCCGCTTCGATGTCGGCGGCGCCGGCCGCGGACTGGCGGTCGATCTCCAGGTGCATCAGCGACTCGGACGCGCCTTCGCCGACGCCCTTGAGGCGACCGGCCTTGTCGCGTGCGATCTTCACCACCGGATGTCCGAGCACGTGCACGCCGACGCCGCGTTCGGCCAGCGCCATCGTCACCGAATCGACCAGGAACGGCATGTCGTCGTTGACGATCTGCAGCACGGTATGCGGCGATTCCCAGCCATGCTTCGCCAGGGTCGGATTGAACAGGCGGACGCTGGCGCTGCCCGGCTTGCGGACGCGCGCGAACTCGAGGAAGTCGTTGGCGAGCGCCGCCCAGCCTTCCGCGCCGTGCAACGGCAACTCGTCCTCGGTCATCCGCCGGTAGAAGGCGTCGGCGAAGGCGCTGGCGTCGTCCTGGCCGCCCTTGGCCGCGCGCTTGCGGATGGCCTGGAACACCGGATCCAGCAGGCGGGTTTCGCCGCGATCGGATTTCCGGGCGTTGGCGCCGCGCGGCGCGGGTGCTTTCTTGGTCATGTGCGGTTCTGTCGGTTGGGCGCGCGTTTCAGCGCAGGCCGGTTTCGTTGCGGGCGATCACGAGGCGCTGGATCTCGCTGGTGCCTTCGTAGATTTCGGTGATCTTGGCGTCGCGGAAGTAACGCTCCAGCGGCATTTCCTTCGAATAGCCCATGCCGCCGTGGATCTGCACCGCCTGGTGCGTGATCCACATCGCGGCTTCCGAAGCGGTCAGCTTGGCGATCGCGGCCTCGTTGCCGAAACGCGCGCCGCCCTTCTCGAACTCGCCCTTCTGCCAGGCCGCCCGCAGCGTCAGCAGCGTGGCCGCGTCGAGCTTGCACTTCATGTCGGCGATCTTGGCCTGGGTCATCTGGAAGGTGCCGATCGGCGCGCCGAAGGCCTTGCGGTCCTTCACGTAGGCGATCGTCGCCTCGTAGGCGGCGCGGGCGATGCCGATGGCCTGCGAGGCGATGCCGATGCGGCCGGCATCGAGCACGCCCATCGCGATCTTGAAGCCCTCGCCTTCCTGGCCCAGCACTTCGTCCGGATTCACGCGGTAATCGGCGAACTCGATCTCGCAGGTCGCCGACGCGCGGATGCCGAGCTTGGGCTCGGTCTTGCCGCGATGGAAACCTTCGCGGGCGGTGTCGATCATGAACGCGGTGATGCCGCGGGCGCCCTTCTCCGGTTCGGTCATCGCGAACAGCACGATGTACTTCGCGACGGGGCCGGAGGTGATCCAGCTCTTCTTGCCGTTGACGACGAAGCTGCCGTCGGCCTGTTTCGTCGCCTTGCAGCGCATCGCGGTGGCGTCGGAACCGGACTGCGGTTCGGTGAGCGCGAAGGCGCCGATCTCGCGGCCTTCGGCGATGGCGCGGACGTAGAGCTGCTTCTGCGCTTCGGTGCCGAACTTCAGGATGCCGTTGCAGAACAGCGAGTTGTTCACCGACATGATCGTCGAGTGAGCGGCATCGGCCGCAGCCACCTCGATCATCGCCAACACGTAGCTGATCGGATCCATGCCGGCGCCGCCGTATTCGGCCGGCACCTCGATGCCCATCAGGCCGTTTTCGCCGAGGGTGCGCATGTTGTCGACCGGGAATTCGCCGGTCCGATCGAAGTGCTCGGCGCTCGGCGCGATCTTCTCCTGCGCGATCCGGCGGGCCACGTCCTGAATCATCAACTGCTCTTCGGTGAAGCGGAAATCCACGGTCGCACCCTCGCGATGAAATCGAAACCAATATTGTAGCCGTGGGGCCCGCCCAACCCCAGCGCGACCGTCCGCGCTTGACCTCGCGGCCTCCGGGGCCGACAATCATCTTTGTATCGCGATATTGAGATATGAGGCCCGGACGATGGATCTTGAAGCCTGGTCGGCCCGACTGAAGGTGCTGGCGGACGCGACCCGCGTGCGCCTGCTGGCGCTGCTCGAACGGGAGGAGCTGACCGTGGCCGAATTGTCCTCGATCACCCGACTGGCCCAGCCGCGGGTGTCGACCCATCTGGCGCGGCTGAAAGAGGCCGGCCTGGTCCGCGACCGCCGCGCCGGGGTCTCGGCCTACTACCGTTTCGACGAGGCCGCCCTCGACGACGCCCAGCGCGCCCTCTGGCGCACCCTGCGCGAAGGCAGCGACGATCCCCTGCTGCGCCAGGACGCCGAGCGCATCCCCGCCGTGCTGGCCGCCCGCGCCGCCGACGCCAACTGGGCGGACAGCGTGGCCGGAGACATGGAACGGCACTATTCCCCCGGCCGGACCTGGGAAGCGCTGGCGCGTTCGGCGCTGCCGCTGCTGGCGCCAGGACGCGTCCTCGACATCGCCTCGGGCGACGGCGTGCTGGCCGAACTGCTCGCGCCGCACGCCCAGGAATACGTCTGCATCGACGCCAGCCCGCGCGTGGTCTCGGCCGCCAGCGAACGCCTGCGCCGGTTCGCCAACGTGCAGGTCCGCGAGGGCGACATGCACGCCCTGCCCTACGAAGACGGGCATTTCGATCTGGTCGTGCTGATGCATGCGCTGACCTACGCCGCCCGGCCTGCGGTGGCGGTGGCCGAAGCCGCGCGTGTGCTGCGCCCGGGCGGCCGGCTCCTGCTGAGCAGCCTCGCCAGGCACGAGCATCGCGCCGCGGTCGAGGCCTACGGCCACGTCAATCTCGGATTCACCGACAAGGAGCTGCGCAAATTCATGGAAAAGGCCGGACTCGACATCGCCACCTCCGAAACCGTGACCCGCGAGAAGCGCCCGCCGCATTTCGAGGTCATTTCGCTGATCGGGACCCGGCCGTGAACGCGCTTCCCTGGCTGAATCCCGAACGGGTCGCCCGGCTCGAAGCCGCGCTGCGCGAACGCATCCTGCTGCTCGACGGCGCGATGGGCACGATGATCCAGCAGTATCGTCTGGAAGAGGACGACTATCGCGGCACGCGCTTCGCCGGCGGTTTCGACGCCGAAGCCGCCGCCGATCACGCCCACGGGCCGGGCTGCGGCTGCGCGCACGATCAGAAGGGCAACAACGATCTGCTCAGCCTGACCCGGCCGGACATCATCCGCGACATCCATGCCGCGTATCTCGAAGCCGGCGCCGATCTGATCGAGACCAACACCTTCAACTCGACCACGATCTCGCTGGCCGACTACGGCCTGGAGCATCTGGCGCGCGAGTTCAACCTCGTCGGCGCACGGCTCGCCCGCGAGGCCTGCGATGCGGCGGAAGCCGCCGACCCGGCGCGACCGCGGTTCGCGGTCGGCGTGCTCGGTCCGACCAGCCGCACCGCCTCGATCAGCCCCGACGTCAACCGTCCGGGTTTCCGCGCGATCTCCTTCGACGAACTGCGCGTCGCCTACCGCGAAGCGGCCGACGGCCTGATCGACGGCGGCGCCGACATCCTGATGGTCGAAACCATCTTCGACACGCTCAACGCCAAGGCCGCGCTGTTCGCGATCGAGGAAGCCTTCGAGGCCCGCGGCGCGCGACTCCCGGTGATGATCTCCGGCACGATCACGGATGCCTCCGGGCGCACGCTGTCGGGCCAGACCGCCGAGGCGTTCTGGTATTCGCTGCGCCACGCCGCACCGCTGTCGATCGGTCTCAACTGCGCGCTCGGCGCCAAGGACCTGCGCGCGCACGTCGACGTGCTCGCCCAGGTCGCCGACGCCTACGTCAGCGCGCATCCCAACGCCGGCCTGCCGAACGCGTTCGGCGGTTACGACGAAACGCCGGAGGACATGGCGGCGGTGCTGCGCGAATTCGCGGAGTCCGGCCTGCTCAACGTGGTCGGCGGCTGCTGCGGCACCTCGCCGGCGCACATCCGCGCGATCGGCGCGGCCGTGGCCGGCCTGCCGCCGCGCCGTCCGGCGACCATCGCCGCGGTCGAGACGGCAGCCGCATGAACGCCATTCCCAGGGACGAGGCGATGCACGAACTGCCCGGTTTCACCCGACTCAGCGGCCTGGAGCCGCTGGTCATCACGCCCGAAAGCAACTTCGTCAACGTCGGCGAACGCACCAACGTCACCGGCTCGGCGCAGTTCAAGAAACTCATCCTCGAAGGCCGTTTCGACGAGGCCGTCGCGGTGGCGCGCCAGCAGGTGGAGAACGGCGCCCAGGTGCTCGACGTCAACATGGACGAAGGCATGCTCGACTCCGAGAAGGCGATGGTGGAATTCCTGCACCTGATCGCCTCCGAGCCCGACATCGCCCGCATCCCGGTGATGGTCGACAGCTCGAAGTTCGCCGTGATCGAGGCCGGGCTGAAATGCCTGCAGGGCAAGGGCATCGTCAATTCGATCTCGCTCAAGGAAGGCGAAGCCGAATTCCTGCGCCAGGCGCGCCTGGTCCGCCGCTACGGCGCGGCCGTGGTGGTGATGGCCTTCGACGAGCAGGGCCAGGCCGACACCTACGCGCGCAAGGTCGAGATCTGCTCCCGCGCCTATGCGCTGCTGACGGAACGGATCGGCTTCCCGCCCGAGGACATCATCTTCGACCCCAACGTGTTCGCGGTCGCCACCGGCATCGAGGAACACAACGACTACGCGGTCGCGTTCATCGAGGCCGCGCGCGAACTCAAGAAACGCTTCCCGCTGAGCCACATTTCCGGCGGCGTCTCCAACGTCTCCTTCTCGTTCCGCGGCAACGAAGCGGTCCGCCAGGCGATCCATGTGGTGTTCCTGTACCACGCGATCCGCGCCGGGATGGACATGGGCATCGTCAACGCAGGCGCGCTGCCGCTGTACGACGACCTCGACCCGGACCTGCGCGAGCGCGTGGAGGACGTGGTCCTCAACCGTCGCGCGGACGCGACCGAGCGCCTGCTCGAGATCGCCGATCGCTACAAGGGCAAGAAGGGCGAGAAGAAGACCGAAGATCTGCGCTGGCGCGACAAGCCGGTGCGCGAGCGCCTCGCCCACGCGCTCGTCCACGGCATCGACCAGTACATCGACCTCGACACCGAGGAGGCCCGCGCCGCTTCGACGCGACCGCTCGACGTGATCGAAGGCCCGCTGATGGACGGCATGAACGCCGTCGGCGACCTGTTCGGCGCCGGCAAGATGTTCCTGCCGCAGGTGGTGAAATCGGCGCGGGTGATGAAGAAGGCCGTGGCCTACCTCCTGCCGTACATCGAAGCGGAAAAGCTGCGCACCGGCGACGCCGGCAGGAACAACGGCAAGATCGTGCTGGCCACGGTCAAGGGTGACGTCCACGACATCGGCAAGAACATCGTCGGCGTGGTCCTGGCCTGCAACAATTTCGAGGTGATCGACCTCGGCGTGATGGTGCCGGCCCAGACCATCCTCGATCGCGCGAAGGAAGAGAACGCCGACATCATCGGCCTGTCCGGCCTGATCACGCCGTCGCTCGAGGAAATGAGCCACGTCGCCCGCGAAATGCAGCGCCAGGGCTTCGCCACACCGCTCCTGATCGGCGGCGCGACCACCTCGCGCGCGCACACCGCGCTGAAGATCGACCCGCATTACCGGGCGCCGACGGTCTGGGTCAAGGATGCCTCGCGCGCCGTCGGCGTCGCCCAGTCGCTGATCTCGACCGAACTGCGCGCGCCTTTCGTCGCCGCCAACGACAGCGACTACGCCGACATCCGCGCGCGCCACCGCAATCGCGGCGACGCCAAGCGGCTGGTGTCTCTGGAGAAGGCGCGCGGCCAGAAATTCGACGGCGGCTGGAACGCGTACGCGCCGCCGCAGCCGCGCACGCCCGGGCTGACCGTGCTCGACGATTACCCGCTGGACGAACTGGTCGAGTGCATCGACTGGACGCCGTTCTTCTCGACCTGGGAGCTGGCGGGCAAGTACCCGGCGATCCTCGACGACGCCGTCGTCGGTGCGCAGGCCCGGGAACTCTACCGCGACGCGCGGGCGATGCTCGCGCGGATCGTCGAGGAGAAATGGCTGACCGCGAAGGGCGTGTTCGGGATCTGGCCGGCGCATGCCGTCGGCGACGACGTGGTCGTCGATGTCGACGGGCGCCCCGAGACCCTGCACTTCCTGCGCCAGCAGGTCGACAAACCCGCGGATCGACCCGACTTCTGCCTCGCCGATTTCATCGCGCCGAAGGAAACGGGAAAACCCGACTGGATCGGCGCCTTCGCGGTCACCGCGGGCCTCGGCATCGAGCCGCACGTGGCGCGGTTCGAGGCCGACCACGACGACTACAACGCGATCCTGCTCAAGGCGCTCGCCGATCGCCTCGCGGAAGCCTTCGCGGAGCGGCTGCACCAGCGCGTGCGCACGGAATTCTGGGGATACGCCGCGGACGAAGCGCTCGACAACGACGCGCTGATCGACGAGAAGTATCGCGGCATCCGCCCGGCGCCGGGCTATCCGGCCTGCCCCGAGCACAGCGAGAAGGCGACGTTGTTCCGGCTGCTCGACGCCCCCGCGAACGCCGGCATGTCGTTGACCGAGAGCTTCGCGATGCTGCCCGCCGCGGCGGTGTCCGGCTACTACTTCAGCCACCCGCAGAGCCAATATTTCGTGGTCGGGCGCGTATCGAAGGAACAGGTCGAGGACTACGCCCGCCGCAAGGGCGTGTCGCTCGCCCAGGCCGAACGCTGGCTGGCGGCGAATCTCGATTACGATCCGGAGTGACCGACGGCGCTCGTCCGTCGGCGCTGCCCTCGCCCGCCGTGATCGACACTCTCGTTCTCTCCCACGCCAACGGCTTCCCGCTGCCGGTCTACCGGCGGCTGTTCGATGCGCTGGGGCCGGCGTTCGCGGGCACGGGCCTGCTGCGTTTCGGTCACGATCCGACGCGCCCGGTGACCGTCGGCTGGCCGTATCTGGTCGACGAACTGGTCGAATTCGTCAACGCCCTGCCCCGCACCGACGGCCGCCTGTGGCTGGCCGGGCATTCGCTCGGCGGCTACCTCAGCGTGCTCGCGGCGGAGCGATTGGGCGCGCGCGTCGCCGGCATCGTGCTGCTCGATTCGCCGGTGATCTCCGGGCTGAGCGCGGCGGCGGTGCGCCTGGGCCGCCGGACCGGGCTGGATCGGCTGATGATGCCGCTCGACGCCACCCTGCAGCGGCGCAGGCATTGGCCGGACGTGGCGGCAGCGCACGCCCACTACGCGGCCAAGGCCGCGTTCGCGCGCTGGGACCCGCGGGTGCTGCGCGATTACGTCGAGCACTGCACCGTCCCCGATGGACGCGGCCAGCGCGAGCTGCTGTTCGACCGCGACGTGGAATTCCGCATCTACCGCTCCCTGCCGACCGGACGGGTCGCCGAAATCGGCGCCCGGCTCCGCGCGCCGATCGCCTTCATCGGCGGTCGCCAGTCGCGCGAGTTGCGCCTCGTCGGCCTGCGTGCGACCCGGGCGCTGGTAGGATCGCGGCTGTACTGGGCCGCCGGCAGTCATCTGTTTCCGATGGAAGCGCCGGAGGACACGGCAGGTCTCATCCGCACCGCGATCGACGCGATGCGCGATGCGGGCGAATCCGATTCGACGAGAGCCATCCGATGAGCCAGACCCTCGACAGTCCGCGGGACAACGCCGCCTTCCTGCTCGCGCACGCGGCCCCGGGCCGGATCGGCCTGTGCGCCGGCGGAGACGGGATCAGCAAGTTGATCCGCAAGGCGCAGGCGCCGTTGACCGACGACGGCCACCGCAGCCTGTGGTCGCATGCGTTCCTCTTCAGCGAACGGCGCAGCGACGGCCACTGGTGGGTGCTCGAATCCGATCTCGACGTGCGCTACAAGCAGATGCGCCTCGGCGTCCAGGAAAACCGGCTGTCCCGCTACTACGACGCCGAGGCCTTCCCGAACGTGGCGGTGCTGGATTTCGGGCTCGACGAGACCCAGACCCGGCAGGTGTTGACCGCGGGACTCGACCTGCTGTCCGGTCTGACCAGCTATTCGCTGAGCGAACTGGTCGGCACGATGCTCGCGATGTACAGCACGCGTCTACGCAAACGCGGCAATCTGCTGGCGAAGGAAGGCGCGCTGTACTGCTCGGCGATGGTCCAGCACTGTTACGCGGCGGCCGGCGTCGACCTGCTGCCGGGCGTCGGCGGCAAGAACCTCGCCCCGCACGACATCGCCGATTCCCCGCTCCCGCACACCGCGCACCGACTGGTCCGCGACCTCGGCATCTCCAGTCTGCGGACCTTCGCGCACAGCGCCGAGGCGCTGCTGGCGACGCCGGTGGACGAGTTGTTCTCGTGAGTCCGACGCTGCGCAGTCACTGGATCTTCGTCTATTCCGGCGAAACCGCCGGCATCGCGACCCGGAAGATCGAACGATGCCTGCAACGAAAACTGCTCGACCCGCGCATACGCGACGATTGGCCGCATGGCGACGAACGCCGCCCGATGATCGAAGCGTTCGTCCCGTCGGAAGGGGTGCGATGGGAAGACGCGCTGCGCGACACCCTGTCGGTGGCGCGCAGATTCACGCCGAGCTGGAAAATCGATCTGTACGACGCGAACAGCGACATCCTGGGAAGGTCCGCCGAGGAAGGCGGCGATGGCCGCCTGTCCGACGGACCGGCCTGCCTGCTCCGGATTTTCTGGCGGCTCCGGCTCGATCAGGAGTACGTGCGATTCTGACAGCGGATTGCGGCGCGGAACCGGCGCCTGGCAAACCGGTCTGCCCCTACCAGACCAGATCGTCCGGCACCTGATACTGCGGGTCCGCGTACGGATCCTCTCCCGCCGGGGCGTTCGGATCGACCTTGAGCGCGACCGCCGGGGCGAAGATGGTTTCGGCTTCGGCCAGCACTTCGGCGGTCACGAGCAGATAACGGCCGTCGAGCTGCACGACGCCCAGTTCGCCGGCGTTGAGCTGTTTGAGCTGGGTCTCGTTGACGTAGATGCGTTTGATCTTGTTGCCGTAGCTGAAGTGACGGGCGATCTCGGCGTTCGGATCGTTCAGGCCCTTGTCCTTGAGCCGTTCCGCCAGCGCCGCCTTGGCCTCGCGGCGTTTCCGGGCCTCTTCCTGCTTCAGCCGCTCGGCCTCGATGCGTTCTTCCTTCTCGCGCTGGGCGCGGATCGCATAGGCCTTGGCGAGGTCGATCTCTTCCTGCGAACGCGGCTTGCGCGGCGCCTGCGCGTCGTTTCTCCGGGCATGCGGCTTCGCGTGCCCGCCCGGCTTTCCGCGGTGATCCGGCCTTCCGGCGCCCGCCGGACGCGCGGCGTCGCGGTTCGGACGCGACGATGCGTCGGGCTTGCGTTCCGGCTTCCTCTCCGGCTTCTTGTCGGGCTTCGGCGACGGCTTGAAGCCGAGGCCCAGCAGCTGGTCGCGCAGGGAATCGCTCATGTCGGTACGGATCAATAGTGCGGAGGCGGCGGTTCGGTGGCCGGGTCGGCCATCAGATCGCCGCGATGGAGTTTGAGGTCTTCGAGCACGCGGCGCAGCAGGTCGGCGCTGCGCGCGGCTTCGACGCGCAGTTCGGCCAGCGCGTCGCTGAGTTCGGACAGGGCATGCTCCTGGAATGCGAGCCGGGTTTCCAGCTCGACCACCCTCGCCTCCAGCGCTTGCCCTTCCCCGGTGGACATCGGTCAATCCGTGCGAATCGAGCGACCGCGCCCGATGCCGTAATAGGCCAGACCGGCGGCCTCGATTTCGCCCGGATCGTAGAGATTGCGGCCGTCGAACACCACGCTGTCCTTCAGCACCGCCTTCAGCTTCGCGAAATCCGGGCTGCGGAACTGCTTCCACTCGGTGACCACGACCAGCGCATCGGCGCCCTGCAGCGCGTCCTGCGCGTGATCGCACAAGGCCAGGTCGGCGCGCTCGCCGAAGATCCGCCGCGCCTCGTGCGAAGCCTCGGGGTCGAAGGCGCGCACGTTCGCGCCGGCATCCCACAGCAATTGCAGGAGCGTCCGGCTGGACGCTTCGCGCATGTCGTCGGTGTTCGGCTTGAACGCCAGCCCCCAGACCGCGAAGGTCTTGCCGCGCACCGCGGAAATGTCGCCGTAATGACGCTCGATCAGCTCGAACAGATGCTTCTTCTGGCGATGGTTGACCGCTTCCACCGAGTCCAGCAGTTCGGCGCGGTAGCCGACCTGCTGCGCGGTGCGGGCCAGCGCCTGCACATCCTTCGGGAAGCACGAGCCGCCGTAACCGGCGCCGGGGTAGATGAAATGCCAGCCGATGCGCGGATCCGAGCCGATGCCCTGTCGCACCATCTCCACGTCGGCGCCGACGCGTTCGGCGATGTTCGCGATCTCGTTCATGAAGCTGATCTTGGTCGCCAGCATCGCGTTGGCGGCGTACTTGGTCAGCTCGGCCGAACGCACGTCCATCGCCACGATCCGCTCGTGGTTGCGGTTGAAGGGCGCGTAGAGCTTCTTGAGCTTCTCCACCGCCGCGGGGTTGTCCGCGCCGATGACGATACGGTCCGGTCGCATGCAGTCCTCGACCGCCGCGCCCTCCTTCAGGAATTCGGGGTTCGACACCACGTCGTAGGCGACGTCGGCGCCGCGCGCGGCCATCGCCGCGGCGATGGTAGCGCGCACCTTGTCCGCCGTACCGACCGGCACGGTCGACTTGTCGACGATCACCGCCGGGCGCTGCAGATGCGTGCCGATGGTCTTCGCCACCGCCAGCACGTATTGCAGGTCGGCGCTGCCGTCCTCGTCGGGCGGCGTGCCGACCGCGATGAAGAGGATGTCGCCATGGGCGATGGCCGAGGCGGCATCCGTGGTGAACTCGAGCCGGCCCTCGGCATGGTTCGTCTTCACCATCGGCTCCAGACCGGGCTCGTAGATCGGCAGGATGCCGTTGCGCAGCCCCTCGATCTTGCCCGCGTCGATGTCGACGCAGACGACGTGGTGGCCGACCTCGGCCAGGCAGGTTCCGGTCACGAGGCCGACGTAGCCGGTGCCGAAGATGGTGACGCGCATGCGGGCCTCGCTCTCTTGCTGTTCGCCGCTCGATCCGGAGCATCCACGACGCATCCGCGCCGTGTCGGAAGAGCGCCGCCGCGGCGGGCGGCGCTCCGTTCGCGCAGGCGCGCGATTACTGCTTGACGATCTCGACCAGTTCTACGTCGAAGACGAGCGTCGCGTTCGGCGGGATCGGACCGCCCGGAGTGCCCTGTTCGCCGTAGCCGAGGCTGGCCGGGATCCACAGCTTGTACTTGCTGCCCACCGGCATCAGCTGCAGGGCTTCGGTCCAGCCCGGAACGACCGAGTTCAGCACGAACTGCGCGGGCTCGTTGCGATCGAGCGAGCTGTCGAACTTGGTGCCGTCGAGCAGCGTGCCGGTGTAGTGGACCTTCACCGAGTCGTCGGCCTTCGGCTTCGGACCCCTGCCTTCGGTGACGACCTGGTATTGCAGGCCCGACGCGGTGGTGACCACGCCCGGCTTCTTGCCGTTGGCGGCGAGGAAGGCCTTGCCGGCTTCGAGATTCTTCTTGCCCTGGGCGGCCATCTCGGCCTGCTTCTTCTCCATTTCCTGCTGCTGCTTGGCCTGCATCTTGACGGCGAAGGCCTGCATCACCTGCATCGCCTGCTCGTCGCTGAGCAGCGGTTTCTTGTCGCCGAACACGTCGTTGATCGCGCGCTGCAGGGTGGCCATGTCGATGTCGTCCTTCATCGGCTTCAGCGACTTGCCGATGTCCATGCCGATCATGTAGCTGACCTGCTGCTTTTCGGTCGGGAGACCGGCGATCTTGACGGCGCCCTCGCCCTTGCCGGCGTCTTCGGTCTTGGCGTCGGCGGCCTTGTCGTCGCCGGCGGCGTTCTTGTCGATCGGCTTGCAGGCGGCCAGCGCGAGCGCGCACGAGGCGACGGCGGCGGCGACGGTGAAATTACGCGAGAGATTCATCAACGGGACTCCTGGGTGGTGCGCAGCGCGGCGGCTATGCGGTCTGGGTTCGGATGGGACGGGGGATGGATGTATCGAATGCCGGGGGAACAACGACTGGACGCGGATCGGTCGCGGGCGGTTCAGAGCACTTCGACCAGTTCGACCTCGAACACGAGCAGGCTGCCCGGCGGGATCGGACCGCCCGGCGTACCCTGTTCGCCATAGCCGAGTTTCGATGGGATCCACAGCTTGTACTTGCTGCCGACCGGCATCAACTGCAGGGCTTCGGTCCAGCCCGGCACGACCATCGACACGCCGAAGGTGCCCGGCTCGCCGCGATCGTGGGAACTGTCGAATTTGGTGCCGTCCAGCAGCGTGCCGACGTAGTGCGCGCGCACGGTGCTCGACGCGGTGGGCTTGGCGCCGGCGCCCGGAACGAGCACCTGGTACTGCAGACCGGACGGTGTGGTGATCACGCCGGGCTTCCTGCCGTTCTGGGCCAGGAAGGCCTCGCCCGCGGCGACGTTGCGATCGTTGACGGCCTTGCGCTCTTCGGCCTGTTTCGCCTGCATGCGCTGGCCGAAGGCCTGCAGCACCTGCGCGACCTCGTCGTCGCCCAGTCGCTGCTTGCCGGCGAGCGCTTCGCCGATCGCGCGCTGCAGTACGGCCGGATCGATTTCGCCGGAGATGTTCTTGAGCGAGCGGGCGATATCGACGCCGATCGCATAGCTGACCCGGTCCTTTTCGGTCGCGAGCGCGGGTTGGCCCGACTGCTGCGCGACGACCTGCGGGGCGAATGCGAAGGCGCAGGCGGCCGCGAAGGCGACGAGCGTGTTGCGGGCGACGGTCATGCGTGAAGCTCCATGGGTTCGTGTGGGGGATGGACGACCGCGCCGCGGCCTCCGTGGGATGACGCGTCCTGCGATCCCGCTCAGGGAATCCTGAGCAGTTCGATGTCGAACACGAGCGTCTGATTCGGTCCGATGCTGGGCGGATGCCCACGCTCGCCGTAGGCGATCGACGCCGGAATCCAGAGGCGGTACTTCGCGCCCACCGGCATCAGCGACAGGCCTTCGGTCCATCCGGCGATGACCTGATCAAGCGCGAATTCGGGCGCCTGCCCGCCGTAGGTGGTCTCGAACACGGTGCCGTCGATCAGCATGCCCTGGTAATGCACGCGCACGCGATCGGTGCGGCGCGGACGCGGCCCGTTGCCTTGGCGGAGCACGCGGTACTGCAGGCCGGAAGCGGTGGAAATCACGCCTTTCTCGGTCTTGTTCTTCGCCAGGAAGGCCGCGCCTGCCTCGGCGTTGCGACGCCCCGCATCCGCGGCGCGCGCCTTTTCGCGGGCGTCCATCCGCTTGGAGAAATCCTCGCGGATGCGATCCATCTCCGCATCGGTCAGCAGCGGCTTCGACGACGACATCATCGTACGCACCGCCTGCAGGAAGATCGGCATGTCCAGTTCGTCCTGGATCGGCTGAAGCGAACGGCCGACATCGGTACCGATCATGAAACCGACCTTGTCTTTCGCCACCGCCGGCGGGCGGGCGCCCGGCGGCAGGCCAGGCACCGGACGGCCGTTGCGTTCAGCGATGCGCTGCATCAGGGCGGTGCCGACCGTACGCGATTCTTCGTCGGACAACAGCGGTTTCCCACCGGAAAACGCATTGCGGATGGCGCGCTCGAACGCGGCCATGTCGATGTCGGGGCCGGCCGCCGCGACCGAACGGCCGACATCGGCGCCGACCATGTAGCTGACCTTCTCGCGCTCGCTGGTCAGCTCGGTCTTGTCCTGCGCCTGCGTCAGGGTCGCGATCAACAGCAGCGCCGCCGCCATCCAGGCGGCCGGGCCGCGAAAACGAACGCTCATCGATCTCTCCGGAAAAAACGGTCCCGACGCCTCGCGCCCGGCCCCGGGCCGGGGGGCGTCGACCGCGTATTGTCGCGGCCGGCGCCGATGCGGGCAATCGCCGCGACGCCCATCAGCGGCGTTTGCCGGCCGCGGCCGGCATCGGCGCCTTGAGCGCCGCCTCGATCGCCTCGACGACCTCGGGCGCATCGGGCTTGGTCCGGCTGCCGAACGTGGCCACGACCTTGCCGTCGCGGCCGATCAGGTATTTGTGGAAGTTCCACTTCGGGCGTTCGCCGGTCGCCGCACCCAGAGCGCGGTAGAACGGCGTGGTCTCGTCGCCGACCACGTGCACCTTCTGGAACATCGGAAATTTCACGCCGTAGGTCAGCGTGCAGAACTCCTGGATCTTCTTTTCCTCGTCGAATTCCTGGCTCATGAAATCGCCGGAGGGAAAGCCCAGCACCGCGAAACCGCGGGCCTTGTAGCGGGCATGCAGGCCTTCGAGCGCTTCGAACTGCGGGGTGAAGCCGCACTTGCTGGCGGTGTTCACGACCAGCAGCACCTGGCCGCGGTAGGTCTTGCCCAGGTGCACCGGCGTTTTGCCGGCGAGCGGGCGGTAAGTGTGGTCGAGCAGGTCTGCGTCGGCTGCGACGGCGAACGCGGACAGGATGCAAAGCCCTGTCGTCAAAAGGATTTTCGCCAGAATTCTGGGCATCTGGAGGCTCCGGCCGGGGTCTGGAGGTCCGGAGTATGACTTCAGTTGGGGAGAAATGGTTCTACGGGGGCTTGACGGTGCGTGTTTCGGTGTTATAGTTGCATACAACACCAGTCAACGCGAACAGGAGTTGACCATGCCCCGCAGAATGCTCCACACGCTTCATGCCCTCGGCGTCGCGCTGAGCCTGCTGACCGTCGGTCTGATCGCCAGCACCCCGGTCCGAGTCCCGGGCGCGCCGGCCCGGGCCGTCGCCGACATCGCCGACACCGCGTCTCCGGCCGCCGAAACGCAGCCGCAGACGCGCCCCGTCAAAACCACCAGCGGCCTCCGTCGCGCCCGGGTCCGGGAATCGATGGCGCTGCCCTTCTTCTCCTTCGCGCAGGGACTGCGCAGCGGCAACGGGAGCTGACCATGACCGCCATCCAATGGAGCGACGGCGCTCCGATCTATCGCCAGCTCAAGGACCGGGTCATCGCCATGATGCTCGACGGTCTTCTGAAGCCGGGCGACCCCCTTCCCTCGGTGCGCCAGGTGGCCGCCGAATACCAACTGAACCCCATCACCGTCTCGCGCGCCTATCAGGAATTGGCCGACGAGGCGCTCGTCGAGAAACGCAGAGGACTGGGCATGTACGTCACCGAAGAAGCGGCGAAGAAACTCCTGTCGAGCGAACGCGATCGTTTCCTCCGCGAGGAATGGCCGCTGGTGCTCGAACGCATCCAGCGTCTGGGCCTCAGCATGGAGGAACTGATGCGGCCCGCGACCAACGGAGGTGAAGCATGAACGCCGTCGTCACCGCCCGCGGCCTGCGCAAGGCCTACAAGAACAAGGTCGCGCTGGACAACGCCGATTTCGACATCGGCCCCGGCAAGATCATCGGCCTGATCGGCCCCAACGGCGCCGGCAAGACCACCGCGCTGAAGGCGGTGCTCGGCCTCATCCCGTTCGACGGCGAACTGAAGGTGCTCGGCCGCGATCCGCGCACCGAGCGCGACGAAGTGATGAACGACGTGTGCTTCATCGCCGACGTCGCGGTGCTGCCGCGCTGGATCCGGGTGTCCGAGGCCATCGACTTCGTCGCCGGCGTGCATCCGCGCTTCGACCGCGCCAAGTGCGAACGCTTCCTCGCCAACACCCAGCTCAACCCGAAGATGCGCGTGCGCGAAATGTCGAAGGGCATGATCGTGCAACTGCACCTGGCGCTGGTGATGGCGATCGACGCCAAGCTGCTGGTGCTGGACGAGCCGACGCTCGGCCTCGACATCCTGTACCGCAAGCAGTTCTACCAGCGCTTGCTCGAGGACTACTTCGACGAGCAGAAGACCATCGTGATCACCACCCACCAGGTGGAGGAGATCGAACACATCCTCACCGACGTGATGTTCATCCGCGACGGCCGGATCGTGCTCGACGCGACGATGGAAAGCCTCGGCGAACGCTACGTCGAAGTGCTGCTCAACGCCGACCGCACCGAAGAGGCGCGGGCCATGAAACCGATCGACGAACGCGCGCTGCCGTTCGGCAAGACCGTGATGCTGTTCGACGGCGTGCCGCAGCAGCAGCTGTCCGCCTACGGCGAAACCCGGATTCCCGGTCTCGCCGACCTGTTCGTCGCCACCATGAAGGGGACCTACGCATGAACACCTCCGTCCAATCCCCCTCCGCGCCGCAGGCCCGGACCGCCGCCGGCGGCTTCGGCTTCGCGCAGAAGTACAAGCTGCTGCTCAAGCGGGAATTCTGGGAAAACCGCGGCGGCTTCCTCTGGGCGCCGATCATCACCGGCATCATCGCCTGCCTGTTCACCCTGATCGGCATCATCGGCGGTTCGATCATGCTGCAGCGGGCGAAGGCCGCGGGCAAGATCGACTGGCAGCACAGCGGCATCGTCGTCGACGGCGGCACCGAGGCCACCCGTCAGGCGATCGGCGGCACCGGCGACATCTTCTTCCTCGGCGGCCTGGGCCTGGCGCTGGCGGTGATGGTGTTCGTGGTGTTCTTCTACGCCCTCGGTTCGCTCTACGACGAACGTCGCGACCGCAGCGTGCTGTTCTGGAAGTCGCTGCCCGTCTCCGACAATGTCACCGTGTTCTCGAAGGCGAGCTGGGCGCTGGTGCTGGCCCCGGCGCTGAGCATCGGCGTCGGCATCGCGATCGGCACCGCGATCCTGCTGCTGATGACGGTGGCCTTCATGCTCAACGGCATCCCCGACGCCAGCGCGCTGCTGCTCGAATCGCATCCGCTGCGCATCCTCGGCGGCGCGCTGAGCATGCTGCCGGTCTACATCCTCTGGGCGCTGCCGACGGTGGGCTGGCTGATGCTCTGCTCGTCCTGGGCCCGTCGCCTGCCCTTCCTGTGGGCGGTGCTGGTGCCGATCCTGGGCTGCGCGATGGTGAGCATGATGGCGGGCATCGCCGGTGCGATCTCCGGCGCCGAATTCCCGCACGGCGCGATGTGGTACACCGTGGTCTTCCGCGGCCTGCTGAGCATCGTCCCGATGACCTGGAACGCGAACGAACAGGTCGGCGCGCAGTTGGAGAACATCCAGATCGACGGGCCGCAGGACTTCGCGAGGCTCTTCGACATGAGCCACAGCTGGGCCGCCTTCGGCACCCTCGAACTGTGGATCGGCGCGGCGATCGGCATCGCGATGATCGTCCTCGCCACCCGCCTCCGCCGCTGGCGCGACGAGGGCTGAGGACGAATGGATGCGAACCGGCCCATCGCCGGTTCGCATCGCCCCGGCGATCCCGGGCGCCCTTCCCCCCACCTCCGACAGATGCGCGCCACCCACGAACGCGACATGCTCTTCCCCGTCCATTCCCGAGGCTCCGCCATGCGCACCGCTCTCCGCAACTTCTCCGTCGCCCTGCTCGCCTGCGCGCCGCTGATGGCCTGCTCCGACGAGGCTCCCGCCACCGCAGACCCGAAGGGCGAACCCACCACGATCATCGGCAAGGCCGTCAAGCAGGCCACCGACGAGGCCCGCGAGGAACTGGCGAAGAACAACATCGACCTGACCGGCGACGGGACGGCGAAAGCAGAAATCACCCCCGCCGGCGATCTGCTCGTCGACGGCAAGGCCGTTCCGCTCGACGACGCCCAGCGCAAGCTGGTGCTCGAATATCGCGGCCATGTCGTCGCCATCGCGGAGGCCGGCATCGGCATCGGCCTGGAGGGCGCGGATCTGGCCGGCAAGGCCGTCGGCGCCGCGGTCGAGGGCGTGCTCACCGGCAACACCGAGCAGATCGAGAAGAAGATCGAAGCGGAGGCCGAAGGCATCAAACGTTCGGCGGTCCAACTGTGCGAAAAGCTGCCGGCGCTGCTCGACACCCAGAACCGCCTGGCCGCGGCCCTTCCCGCGTTCCAGCCCTACGCGAAGATGGACCAGCAGGACGTCGACGACTGCGGCAAGGACGGCGATTTCAACGTCGACGTCCCGGGTACCCATATCAACGCCGACGTCGATGTCGACGTCGCCGGCGATCACAGCGACGCCGCGGCGGAAGCCGAAGCCGCCAGCGCCGAAAGCGCGAAGTGAGGGCCCGCGGGCGCCGGCCTCAACCGCCGCCGCCCGCGCCTCCGCGCAGACCGCCTTCGGTCAGCGCCGCCGGATCCAGCAGGCGGCGCAATTCGGCGGCGCCCAGGCCGCTCTTCTCCAAGGCCACATCGAACACCGGACGCCGTTCGCGATACGCCTGTTTGGCGATCGCGGCGGCGTTTTCGTATCCGATCACCGGGTTGAGCGCGGTCACGAGAATGGGATTGCGCGCCAGCGCATCGGCGATGCGCTCGGGATGGAAACGCATTCCGGCGATCGCGTCGTCGGCCAACGCGCGCATCGCGTTCGCCATCAGACCGATGCCGTCCAGCAGATCGGCGGCGATCAGCGGCATCATCACGTTCAATTGGAAATTGCCGCTCTGCCCGGCCACCGTGATCGCGGCGTGATGGCCGAACATCTGGGCGCAGGCCATCGCCACCGCCTCGGGAATCACCGGATTGACCTTGCCGGGCATGATCGAGGAGCCCGGTTGCAGCCCCGGCAGTTCGATCTCGCCGAGGCCCGCCAGCGGCCCGGAATTCATCCAGCGCAGATCGTTCGCGATCTTCATCAACGCGACCGCCAACGCGTTGAGTTGCCCCGACAGTTCCACCGCGTCGTCCTGCGCGGCGATGCCTTCGAAGGTGTCGTCGGCGCTGACGAAACGCGCTCCGGACAGCACCGACAGCGTCTGCGCGACGCGCTTGCCGAAGCCGGGCGCGGCATTGATGCCGGTGCCGATGGCGGTACCGCCGATCGGCAGGCGACGCAGTCGCTTCAATGCGTCCTCGATGCGCATCCGGGCGGAATCCAGCTGCGACGACCAGGCGCCGAGTTCCTGGGCGAAGGTCAGCGGCATCGCGTCCATCAGGTGGGTGCGCCCGGTCTTGACCAGCTTGCGGCCTTCGCGGGCGCGGCGGTCGATGGTGGCGCGCAGATGGCGCAGCGCGGGCAACAGATCCTCGGTCGTCGCCAGCAGCGCGGCGACCCGGATCGCGCTCGGGACCACGTCGTTGGAGCTCTGGCCGAGATTCACGTCGTCGTTGGGATGCACGCGTCCGCGGCCGGCACGCATCACCAGGGCCGCGATCACCTCGTTGGCGTTCATGTTGCTGGAGGTGCCGGAGCCGGTCTGGAAGATGTCGACCGGAAAATGGGCGTCGTGCTCGCCTTCGGCCACTTCCAGCGCGGCCTTGCGGATCGCGGCGGCGCGGGACTTGGGCAACAGGCCGAGATTGGCGTTGGTCAATGCGGCGGCGGCCTTGATCAGGCCCAGCGCCCGGATGAAACCGCGCGGCATGGGCCGGCCGGAGATGCGGAAGTTCTGCACCGCACGCTGGGTCTGCGCGCCCCACAGGGCATCGGCGGGGACCCGGATATCGCCCATGCTGTCGCGCTCGGTGCGGTAGGGATCGGGCACCCGGCCGGCCGGATCGGCGGGGATGGCGTTGCGTCTGGCCATGGCTCGACTCCCGGTGTGCGCTCTCGGGGAGCATACGCCCACGGGCGTTTACAATGCGCGCTTCCCCGCACCGCGCCCGCCCCCATGTCCGACGCCCAGCTTCTCGCCTTGTCCCCGCTCGATGGCCGCTATGCCGGCAAGGTCGACGCGCTGCGCCCGATCTTCTCCGAATACGGCCTGATCAAGGCGCGGGTGAAGGTCGAGATCGAATGGCTGCTGGCGCTGGCCGCGGAGCCTCGCATCGTCGAACTGCCGCCGATCGCCGAGGACGCCGCCGGCCGCCTGCGCGCCCGCGCCGCGTCGCTGTCGCTGGCCGACGCCGCCCGGGTCAAGGAGATCGAGCGCACCACCAACCACGACGTCAAAGCGGTCGAGTACCTCATCAAGGAATGGATGAAGGCCGACGCCGAACTGGCCCCGTCGCTGGAATTCGTGCATTTCGCCTGCACCAGCGAGGACATCAACAATCTGGGCTACGCGCTCATGCTCAACGAAGCGCGACAGACGACGCTGCTGCCGCGGCTGGACGATCTGATCCAGAAGTTGCGCGCGATGGCCCACGAACACGCCGGGCTGCCGATGCTCTCGCGCACCCATGGCCAGACCGCCTCGCCGACCACGGTCGGCAAGGAACTGGCGAACGTCGTCGCCCGACTGCAGCGCCAGGGCGAACTGCTGGCCGGTGCGCAGATGCCCGGCAAGATCAACGGCGCCGTCGGCAACTACAACGCGCACCTGGCCGCCTATCCCGAAGTGGACTGGGCCGCGTTCTCGAAGCGTTTCGTCGAGTCGCTGGGCCTGGACTGGCAGCCCTACACGACCCAGATCGAACCGCACGACGGCATCGCGGAAATCTGCGACGCCCAGAAGCGCATCGACACCATCTGCGTCGATCTGTGCCGCGACGTCTGGGGCTATATCTCCCTCGGATACTTCAGGCAGGCGGTGAAGGCCGGCGAAGTCGGCAGCTCGACGATGCCGCACAAGGTCAATCCGATCGACTTCGAGAACGCCGAAGGCAATTTCGGCATCGCCAACGCCCTGTTCGAGCATTTCGCGGCCAAGCTTCCGATCAGTCGCTGGCAGCGCGACCTCACCGATTCGACCGTGCTGCGCGCGCTCGGCACTGCGTTCGGGCATGCGCTGATCGGCTACGACGCGCTGCTGCGCGGTCTCAACAAGCTCAGCGCGAATCCCGAACGGCTGGCCGCGGATCTCGACGCCGCCTGGGAAGTGCTGGCGGAAGCCGTGCAGACGGTGATGCGTCGCCATGGTCTGCCCAACCCCTACGAGCAGCTGAAAGCCCTCACCCGCGGCCACGGCATCGACGAAGCGGCCATGCGCGGATTCATCGCCGGCCTCGATCTGCCGGCCGATGCGAAGCGACGCCTGCTGGACATGACGCCGGGCAGCTACATCGGCCTGGCGGAGCGTCTGGCGAAGGAGATCTGAGATGACGGAACGCAAGACCGCGCAGACGCTGCCGTTCGAGATCGACGCGACCGGCAAGGGCCCGCTCGGCATGCCGCCGGCGCGCTTCCTGCGCGACTACTGGCAGAAACGGCCGCTGCTCGTCCGCAACGCCTTCCCGGATTTCGTCTCGCCGTTGACGCCGGAGGATCTGGCGGGCCTGGCCTGCGAGGAACGCGCGCTGTCGCGGATCGTCATCCACGACAAGGCCGCCGACGGCTGGACCCTGCGCACCGGGCCGTTCGCGGAAGACGAATTCCCAGGCATGCCGCACCACGACTGGACCCTGCTGGTGCAGGACGTGGACAAGTGGGATCCGGACGTGCGCGCGCTGCTCGATGCGTTCGACTTCCTGCCGCGCTGGCGGATCGACGATGTGATGATCTCGTTCGCCGCGCCGGGCGGCTCGGTCGGCGCGCACATCGACCAGTACGACGTGTTCCTGCTGCAGGCGCACGGCCACCGCCGCTGGCAGATCGACGCGAGCGAGTCGCTCGGCCGCGGGGTGCCGTCGTCGGCGTTCCGCGAGGGCGTCGCCCTGAAACTGCTGCGCGAATTCCACCCGACCCACGATTGGGTGCTCGGCCCGGGCGACATGCTCTACCTGCCCCCGAACGTGCCCCATCACGGCGTCGCCGAGGACGCGTGCCTGACCTGTTCCGTCGGCATGCGCGCTCCCAGCGCCGCCGAACTGCTGGGCGATTTCGTCGACACCCTCCTGGCCGATGCCGACGAAGCCGTGCGCTACACCGATGCGGACCTCGCACCGCCGAAAGACGCGAACGAAATCGACGGCGATGCCATGCGCCGCGCGATCGCGGGCCTGAACGCCTTGCGCATGAACGATCCGGAACGCCTGGGCGACTGGTTCGGACGCTTCATGACGCTCTACCGGAGCGTCGGCGACCCGCTCGATCCGGATCCGCCGCGCTCGCGGATCGAGGTCGAGTTCGACCTGCGGCAAGGGGCGGTGCTGGCGCGCCATCCGTGGACGCGCGCGGCCTGGCGACGCAGCGACGGCAACCGTCGCGTCGGCAAGCTCTATCTCGCCGGCCAGGTCCACGCGCTTCCGCTCGCGGATGCGCGCGCGCTGGCGGCCGCGGACGTCGTCGACGAGGCCGCTTACGACGCGTTGTCCGAAGACGGCCGCACGCTGGTCCTGGACCTGCTCGCGCAGGGGCACTATCGGCTCGATATCGGCGACGAGGACGAGACTCATGGCTGATCCCGCATCCCATCCCGCATTCCGGGTCGAAGCGATCGACTACGCCACCGGCCTCGACGCCCTGCGCGCGGTGCGCGAAACCGTGTTCGTGCAGGAGCAGCAGGTCCCGATCGAACTGGAATGGGACGACCTGGACCCGCGCTGCGCGCACGTGCTGGCCCGCGACGCCGATGGGCGTCCGATCGGCACCGGACGGCTCACGCCCGAGCGCACCATCGGACGCATGGCGGTGCTGCGCGACTGGCGCGGCCGCGGCGTCGGCGATGCCCTGCTGGAGGCCCTGATCGCGGAAGCCGAGCGTCGGCAATGGCCGGAAGTGAGCCTGCACGCGCAGGTGTCCGCGATCGGTTTCTACGCTCGCCACGGTTTCGTGCCCGAGGGCGAACGCTACATGGAAGCCGGGATCGAGCACCGCAACATGCGCCGCCAGCTCGGCGGCCCGACCGCGATCGAGGACCGCGACGCCGCGGTGGCGATCGTCTGCGGCATCGTCGCCGGCGCGCGTCGCGAACTGTCGATCTACAGCCGGGCGCTGGATCCGGGCCTTTTCGACGCACCCGAGGTGCTGGAGGCGCTCCGCGCGCTGGCGACGCGGCGTCAGCGCGTGGACATCCGCATCCTCCTGCAGGACGCCGGCGCGCCACAGCGTGCGCATGCGCCGCTGATCGCCCTGGCGCAGCGGCTGCCCAGCGTGTTCGCCTTCCGCGAAGCGAGCGATCCCGCCGATCGCGGCTACGCTTCGGCCTACGTCGTCAACGACGGCGGCGGTTATTACTTCAGGACGCTCGGCAATCGTTTCGACGGCGAGGGCGCGATCGACCAGGGCGGACGCGCCCGCCAGCTCGCCGACGGCTTCCAGCCGGTCTGGGAACGCTCGAGGATCGTCACCGAATACCGCGTCCTCGGCGTCTGAACGTGCTGCGCCTGTTCACCCTGATCTGCCTCTACGCGGTGGCGTTCGCGCTGATCGGGACCGCCCTCTGGCTGGGCGGGAGCGCAGCGTCCAGGGGCACCCTGCCGCATCTCTGGCTCTGGATCGCACTGTCGATCGGCGGCGCGTTCCTGATTCGCGCACTGCAATTGACGCGCCGCTTCGGCGATCCGGGCGCCTGGCGTCGCCCCCGGCATACGCCGCTCAGCCTGGCGATCGCCGTCGCGGGGTATGCCTGCATCGGTATCGCCGCCCTCATCGGCGGCAAGACCGCGTTCGGCACCGTCGTGGTCGTGCTCGGCGGCGTGCTGCTGATCGTCTCGGAACTGGGCAAACGCGCCGGGGATTGAGGCGCGATCGCGCCCTTCAGCGCCGCGTCAGCGATGAGGGCCTGATCGAGATGCGGAAGCCGTAACCGCCGCGGGCATCGCCCTCGATCGACTGCAATTCGGGCCGGCTGCCGGCGTCGTCCAGCGCGCGCAGGCCCGCGGACACGCAGCCATGCTGCTCCGCTTGCCCCTTCAGTACGACCAATTTCCCGTTATAGCGCACATCGACGATCCGGCACCCCGCGGGAAACAGCGGCGCGACGCGACGCTGGATCGCCAAGGGATCGGCCGTGCCGGCCGGGGGCGTCTGCGGCGCTGGGGGCGCGGCTGTCGCTGCGGGAGAACGGCCCGACGCGGCCCCGGTCGACGGCGCGTCCGCGGCGGACAACGACAGCATCGACGAAGCCGGCGCATCGGACGAACCGTCGCCCGCTTGAACGACGGCGGGCGCAGACGAGGAGTCGGTTCCACGCGCGTCGCGCAGCACCAACGGCGAATCGGTGAGCACGAATTCGACGCTGCGCACACGAAACCGCCCGGACGTGACGATCCGCTGCACCTCCTGCGGCGCCTGGGCGACGCCGATGCCCCCCGCCGCAGCGACCCGCTCCAGCAGTCCATCCATCTCGGCGGTGGGGGCGGTGTAGCGGACATGCACCTTGCCGCCTTCGACCGTCACCCCGTCGACTGTCGTGCCCGCGGGCGCGATCGCCTGGAGCCGATCGCGGATCGCGCCCGCCGGCAGGAACCGCTTCTCGTCGCTGCGTCGCTGCGTCTCCGTCCGAGCGCGCTGTTCGGCCTCGATCTCGTCGATGGGACGCTCGAAGACGACACGGGTCGCCGCATCCTCGGCCCGCCACGGACGTTGCGCATCGTCGCGCGGCCACCGCAGGGTGCCGGTATAGGTTCCGGTCGGGATCTTCAGGTCCTTGCAACCGTCCCCGCACCAGATCGGGATGTCGTAGGTGCTCAGCTCGCCGGACTCGCCCAGGATCGAACGGTCCTCGCCCAGCGTCAGGCGGATCGGACGATCGATGTACTGCCTCGGCAGTTCCAGCCAACCATCCCGGCAGGCGGCATCGGTGCCGGAGCGGACTTCGCGCACGATCTCGGCGGGAGGACCCAGTTCGCGCACCCGCCTGGCGTGGTTCTCCGCGCCGTGGCGGGCGATGTAGGCGCTGCGTTCGGGTTCCCGGAGCAGGTGATACCACTCGCGATACCGCGGCTTGTAGAACTCGCGGATCAACGCCAGGTGCTGCATCACCCGGGCGTCCTGGACCTGGAAACGGAATTCGAAGGCGCCGGGGCGGATGCGGCGGACGGACACCGCCCGGATCTGGTTCGCAGGGACGCGGTTGCCCCATTCGATCGGGAATTCCTCCAGCATCGAGCCCGCGTAGGACACGCCCTTCTCGCCCGGCGGCGGGAAGGCGTAGGTTCCGGTCAGATCGGGGCAGCCGTAAATGTCCGTCGCCAGCAAGGCCTTGCCCGCGCGATCGGTACCGCCCACCGAATCGCCGCAGCCGGCCAGGCTGGCGACCACGCACGCGCCCAGCATCCACTCCCTGCCTCGTCCCCGCATCGCAGCCCCCCGATCGCCGATGCGGCAGACCATACCAGCGGATCCCCGCGCCGGGCAGACGGCCGACCAAGTCGCATCCTGCGCGACCGCGGGTCGACCCCGAATGGCCCTGCGTGCCTTCGGTGTCCCCCGCGTCGAGCGCACTCCGACCAAGGTCCAAAGGGTCGCAGCCGCCGTCGGTGGTGCGTCGCGGCAAGGCCTGCGGCTATAATTCCGGTTCTTTCGCCCGCCCGTCGACCCGCCCGGGGTTTTCCCGGCGGATCAAGCGGTTACCCCGTCTTTCCCCGCGCTCCCCGCATTCGAGTGTGATCCCCGAGTGGACAGTCTCCTGAAGCAATTCGCGCAGTCCTCCCAGCTCGGCGCCAACGCCGCGTACATCGAGGACCTCTACGAGCAGTATCTGGTCTCCCCCGACAGCGTCGGTCCGAAATGGAAGGCCTATTTCGACGGCATCCGCGGCCGCGACGGCAACGACATCCCGCACTCCGCGGTCGTCGACGCGATCGCCGAGGCCGGGCGCCAGGCCGCCCGCGGCGTGGTCGCCGCCTCCACCGGTCCGGGCGACGAACGCGAGCGTTCGGTCGGCCGCCTGATCACCGCCTATCGTTCGCGCGGCCACCTCGCCGCCGACCTCGATCCGCTCGGAATGATGGACAAGCCGGCCGCGCCCGATCTGGGCCTGGACTTCCATCGCCTGACCGACCGCGACCTCGGCGACGAATTCAGCACCGGCGGCATCGCCGGCAAACCGCGCATGAAGCTGCGCGATCTGCTCGCCCTGCTCAAGGCCACCTACACCGGCAGCATCGGCGCCGAGTTCATGCACATCACCGACGCCGAACAGCGCCGCTGGATGTACGAACGCCTGGAAACCGCCGGCGGCGATTTCAAGCGCAGCCGCGACGAGAAGCGCCGGATCCTGGAGCGCCTGACCGCCGCCGAAGGCCTGGAACGCTACCTGCACACCAAGTACGTCGGCCAGAAGCGCTTCTCGCTGGAAGGCGGCGACGCGCTGATCCCGATGCTCGACGTGATGATCCGCCGCGCCGGCAGCGACGGCGTGAAGGACGTGGTGCTCGGCATGGCCCACCGCGGCCGTCTGAACGTGCTGGTGAACACGCTCGGCAAGCCGCCGCGCAAGCTGTTCGACGAATTCGAGGGCAAGTTCGAGCACGACGACCGCGCCCATGCCGGCGATGTGAAGTACCACATGGGCTTCAGCGCCGACGTGCAGACGCCGGGCGGCCCGCTGCACCTGGCGCTGGCCTTCAACCCTTCGCATCTCGAAATCGTCGACCCGGTGGTCGCCGGCAGCGTGCGTTCGCGCCAGCTGCGTCGCGGCGACCAGGCGCGGAAGCAGGTCGTGCCGATCCTGATGCACGGCGACGCCGCGTTCGCCGGCCAGGGCGTGGTGATGGAACTCTTCCAGATGTCGCAGGCGCGCGGATTCGCGGTCGGCGGCACCATCCACATCGTCATCAACAACCAGGTCGGCTTCACCACCAGCGAACGTCAGGACGCGCGCTCGACGCTGTACTGCACCGATGTCGCGAAGATGGTCGGCGCGCCCGTGCTGCACGTGAACGGCGACGATCCGGAAGCGGTGGCGTTCTGCGCCGAACTCGCCTTCGATTTCCGCCAACAGTTCGGCAAGGACGTGGTCATCGACCTCGTCTGCTACCGCCGCCACGGCCACAACGAAGCCGACGAGCCCGCGGCGACCCAGCCGCTGATGTACCAGGTGATCCGCAAGCGCAAGACCACCCGCGAACTGTACGCGGAGCGGCTGACCGCCAACGGCGCGCTGGAAGCCGGCGAAGCGCAGGCGATGGTCGACGTCTACCGCCAGAAGCTCGACGACGGCGTGGTCACGACGGAACTGGCCCCGTCCAATCCCAGCGCCACCGCCATCGACTGGCATCCGCTGCTGGAAGGCAAGCTCGGCGACGCGGTCGACACCGCCGTCCCGCGCGCGAAGCTGGACGAACTGGCCCGCATCATCAATACGCTGCCCGCGGACGCGACCCTGCATGCGCGCGTGGCCAAGATCTACGAGGATCGCCGCAAGATGGCCGCCGGCGAGCTCGGCGGCGACTGGGGCTTCGCCGAGAACCTCGCCTACGCCACCCTGCTCGACGAAGGCTATCGCCTGCGTCTGGTCGGCCAGGACTGCGGCCGCGGCACCTTCTTCCATCGCCACGCGATCCTGCACGACCAGAAGACCGACGTGGACCACATGCCGCTGCGTCAGCTGGTCAAGAGCCCCGAAGACGCGGTCATCATCGACTCGCTGCTCAGCGAGGAAGCGGTGATGGCGTTCGAATACGGCTATTCGACCGCCGATCCGATGACCCTCGACATCTGGGAAGCGCAGTTCGGCGATTTCGCCAACGGCGCGCAGGTGGTGATCGACCAGTTCCTGTCGTCCGGCGAAGCCAAATGGGGCCGCCTCTGCGGTCTCGCCCTGTTCCTGCCGCACGGCTACGAAGGCCAGGGCCCCGAGCACAGCTCGGCGCGTCTGGAACGCTTCCTGCAACTGTGCGCGCTCGAGAACATGATCGTCTGCACCCCGACCACCCCGGCGCAGGCCTTCCACATGATCCGCCGGCAGATGCGCATGAAGACGCGCAAGCCGTTGGTGGTGATGACGCCGAAATCGCTGCTGCGCCACAAGCTGGCGGTGTCGACGCTGGACGAGCTGGCAAACGGCGGCTTCCGCCACCTGATCGCGGACGACAGCGCCGACCCGAAGGCGGTCAAGCGGGTCGTGGTCTGCGGCGGCAAGGTCTACTACGACCTGCTGGAAGACGCGCAGAAACGCGAACAGAACGACGTCGCGATCGTCCGCATCGAACAGCTGTATCCGTTCCCGCGCGCCGCGCTGAGCGCCGAACTGAAGCGCTATTCGAAGGCGCACCAGGTCGTGTGGTGCCAGGAAGAACCGATGAACCAGGGCGCGTGGTACCAGATCCAGCATCATCTGCGCGCCTGCCTGCAGGACAAGCAGACGCTGCACTACGCCGGTCGCGCCCGTTCGCCCTCGCCCGCCGCGGGTCACTTCAACGACCACGTCGAGGAACAGCTGAAGCTGATCGCCGACGCGCTGGTCAATCCGCTCAACGGCGACCACGCCGACGAGTGATGCATTCCATCGGCGCCCTCGGGCGCCGGTTCACCTTTTCAATACCGCTGTCAGGACGTCGCCCATGGCCACCGAAATCAAGGTTCCCGTTCTTCCCGAGTCCGTCTCCGACGCCGTCATCGCCACCTGGCACAAGAAGGTGGGCGACGCCGTGAAGCGCGACGAGAACATCGTCGACCTCGAGACCGACAAGGTCGTGCTGGAAGTGCCCTCGACCGTCGACGGCGTGATCCGGGAACTGAAATTCGCCGAAGGCGCGACCGTCAACAGCCAGCAGGTGATCGCGATCATCGAGGAAGGCGCCGTGGGAGCGGCGGAAGCAGCGAAACCCGCTGCAGCGGCCGCCCCCGCCCAGACGCCCGCAGCGCCTGCCGCCAAGGCCGCCGCGCCGGTCGCGGCGCCCGCCGCCTCCGAGCTGCCGCCGGGCGCGCGCTTCGCCGCCGCGACCAGCGGCGTCAATCCGGCCGAGGTCCAGGGCACCGGCCGTCGCGGCGCAGTGACCAAGGAAGACATCGTCAATTACGCCAGCGGCAAAACCGCCGGCATCGCTGGCGGCGCGCGTCCGGAAGAACGCGTGCCGATGACCCGCATGCGCGCCCGGATCGCCGAGCGCCTGATGCAGTCGAAGAATTCGATCGCCATGCTCACCTCGTTCAACGAAGTGAACCTGGGCAAGGTCATGGCGATGCGCAAGGAGCTGGGCGAGCAGTTCGAGAAGGCCAACGGCATCAAGCTCGGCTTCATGAGCTTCTTCGCCAAGGCCGCCGCGAACGCGCTGCAGCGTCATCCGATCATCAACGCCTCGGTCGACGGCAACGACGTGATCTACCACGGCTACGCCGACATCAGCATCGCCGTCGCCACCGACAAGGGCCTCGTGACCCCGGTGCTGCGCAACGTCGAGCGCATGGGCTTCGCCGACATCGAAGGCGCGATCGCCGGTTACGCCAAGGCGGCGCGCGAAGGCGGCCTCAAGCTCGAGGACCTGCAGGGCGGCACCTTCACGATCACCAACGGCGGGACCTTCGGTTCGCTGATGTCGACGCCGATCGTCAACCCGCCGCAGTCCGCGATCCTCGGCATGCACGCCATCAAGGAACGCCCGATCGCCGAGAACGGTCAGGTCGTGATCGCGCCGATGATGTACATCGCGCTGAGCTACGACCATCGCATCATCGACGGCAAGGACGCGGTGCTGTTCCTGGTCGACATCAAGAACCAGCTGGAAAACCCGCACCGCATGCTCCTAGGCATGTGATGTGCGCTCCCCTCTCCCGTCGGGAGAGGGGTTGGGGGTGAGGGTTCGGCGAGACCATCGACATCGAACCGCCACCGCTGCGTCGCACCCTCATCCGCCCTTCGGGCACCTTCTCCCAGTGGGAGAAGGTAGAAGCAAAGGACACTGAAATGATCGAACACTTCGACGTCATCGTCATCGGCGCCGGCCCGGCCGGCTACCACGCCGCGATCCGCGCCGCCCAGCTCGGCATGAAGACCGCGTGCATCGACGCCGCGCTCGGCAAGGACGGCAAGCCCGCGCTCGGCGGCACCTGCCTGCGCGTCGGCTGCATCCCGTCGAAGGCGCTGCTCGATTCCTCGCGCCAGTTCTGGAACATGGGCCACATCTTCGGCGACCACGGCATCCGCTTCGACAACGCGAAGATCGACGTCGGCGCGATGGTCGCGCGCAAGGACAAGATCGTGAAGCAGTTCACCGGCGGCATCGCCCAGCTGTTCAAGGCCAACAAGATCACCGCGTTCTACGGCTTCGGCACCCTGCACGCCGGCAATGTCGTGAAAGTGAAGCAGCACGACGGCAGCGAACTCGAGCTCAAGGGCACCAACGTCATCCTCGCCGCCGGTTCGGATTCGATCGAACTGCCGTTCGCGAAGTTCGACGGCGAGGCCATCGTCGACAACGTCGGCGCGCTGGACTTCGCGGAAGTGCCGAAGCGCCTGGGCGTGATCGGCGCCGGCGTGATCGGCCTCGAACTCGGCAGCGTGTGGAACCGCCTCGGCGCGGAGGTCGTCATCCTCGAAGCGATGCCGGACTTCCTCGCCGCCGCCGACGCCGAAGCGGCGAAGATCGCCGCCCGCGAATTCAAGAAGCAGGGCCTCGACATCAAGCTCGGCGCCAAGGTCTCGAAGGCCGAAGTCAAGAAGAAGGGCAAGGCGACCGAAGTGCATGTCACCTACGCCGACGCCTCCGGCGAGCAGAGCGTCGTGTTCGACAAACTGCTGGTCGCCGTCGGCCGCAAGGCCGCGAGCAAGGGCCTGCTGGCCGAAGGCACCGGCGTGCAGCTCGACGAGCGCGGCCGGATCGTGGTCGACGAGCATTGCCATACCGGCGTCGACGGCGTGTGGGCCGTGGGCGACTGCGTCCGCGGCCCGATGCTGGCGCACAAGGGCTTCGAGGAAGGCATCGCGGTGGCGGAACTGATCGCCGGCCTCCCCGGTCACGTCAATTTCGACACGATTCCGTGGGTGATCTACACCGAACCGGAAATCGCCTGGGTCGGCAAGACCGAGGAACAACTCAAGGCCGAAGGCGTCCCGTACAAGGCCGGCAGCTTCCCGTTCGCCGCCGTCGGCCGCGCGGTCGCGATGGCCGAACCGGCCGGTTTCGTGAAGGTGCTGGCGCACGCCGAAACCGACCGCGTGCTCGGCATGCATCTGGTCGGCGCCAACGTGTCCGAACTGGTCCACGAAGGCGTGCTGACCATGGAGTTCAGCGGTTCCGCGGACGACCTCGCCCGCATCTGCCACGCCCATCCGTCGCTGTCGGAAGCGGTGCACGACGCGGCGATGGCGGTGCACAAGCGGGCGATCCACAAGGCGAACTGAAGATCCGCCGCAAGCCCATACCATCCGGAACGCCAGACGCGAGTCTGGCGTTCCGCGTTTCGGGACCGCGCAGTGTCTCGTCCGGGAGATGCGCATGAACCTGCAATTCGCGATCAAGATCGGCATCACCGTCGCGCTCGTGCTGCTCGCCTCCGCACTGGCGAAACGTCCGGGGTACATGGGCGCCCTGGTCGCTTCGCTGCCGGTCACCTCGCTCCTGGTGCTCGGCTGGCTCTACGTCGACACCCACGATCCGCGTCGGGTCGCCGATACGGCCATGGGCATCTTCTGGTTCGTGCTCGGCGGCCTGCCATTCTTCGTCGTGCTCGCGGTCGCACTGCGCCAGGGTCTGCACGTCGGCGTGTCGTTCGCGATGGCCGCGGCGGCGGGGTTCGCCGGGGTTACACTCGTCCAGTGGCTGCTCTCCCGCGCCCCCCAGTGAGGACGGCATGAACCCCGGCAATCCCTCCATCCGCAACGTCTCCGACACCGCGTTGTGGGTCGCGATCTACCGTGCGATGGAAAGCGAGCGTCCGGACGCGCTCTTCCAGGACCCGTACGCACGCCGCCTCGGCGGCGAACGCGGCGAAGCCATCGTCCACGAATTGCCCGACGGCGAGGCGATGAGCTGGCCGCTGGTGGTGCGCACCGCGGTGATGGACGAAATCGTCGCGCGCTGCGTGCGCGACGGCGCCAGGACCGTGCTGAATCTCGCGGCGGGACTCGATGCCCGGCCCTATCGCATGGATCTGCCCGCCGGCCTGCGCTGGATCCACGTGGACATGCCGGACATGATCGACTACTTCCGCGCCGGCATGGCCGAAGAAACGCCGCGCTGCAGGCTCGAATTCGTCGCCGCGGATCTGCGCCACGCGGATGTCCGTCGCGACGTGCTCGCGAACGCGTCCACCGAAGGGCCGGTGCTGGCGATCACCGAAGGCCTGCTGATCTATCTGCAGGCCGAGGACGTCGCCGCCCTCGCCCGGGACCTGCACGATGTCGCGAAAGCGCGCTGGTGGCTGAGCGATCTGGCGTCGCCGCTGTTGCTGAAGCGTCTTGAAAAGACGTGGTCGCCGGTGGTGCGCGCCGGCAACGCGCCGTTCGTGTTCGGGCCGCGCGAAAACACCCGGTTCTTCTCGCCCTACGGCTGGCGCGAAGAGGAATTCCGCTCGCACTGGGACGAAGGGCTGCGCCTGAAGCGCACCATCCCGCGCATCTGGTTCTGGCGCATGCTGATGGCAATGACGCCGGCCGCCCGACGCGAGAAAATCCGGCGCATGTCGGGCATGATGCTCCTCCGCTCCGACCATTGACCCGTTGCCTTCCACGACAGCCCCCATGAAATCCATCTGCGTCTATTGCGGCTCCAACGCCGGCAGCAAACCCGCCTATGCCGAACGCGCGATGGCGCTCGGCGCCCGCATCGCCCGCGAAGGCCTGCAGTTGGTCTACGGCGGCGGCAACGTCGGACTGATGGGCATCGTCGCCGATGCGGTGCTCGAACACGGCGGCGAAGTGGTCGGCGTGATTCCGGAACAGTTGGTGAAATGGGAGGTCGCCCATACCGGCGTCACCCGACTCGAAGTGGTCGCCAACATGCACGAGCGCAAGGCGCGGATGTTCGATCTCGCCGATGCCTTCGTCGCCCTGCCCGGCGGTTTCGGCACGCTCGACGAGATGTTCGAGATGCTCACCTGGCGCCAGCTCGGACTCGGCAGCAAACCCTGCGCCTTCCTCGATGTCGACGGCTTCTACGCGCCGCTCATCGGCATGATCGACCGCATGGTCGAGGAACGCTTCCTGCACCGCGACCAGCGCCACGACCTCTGGCACGGGGAGGATGTCGACGCGCTGTTCGCCTGGATGCGCGACTACACGCCGGCGCAGGCGGACAAGTGGCTGGACGAGAAGCGGCGGAAGGAATTGCGCTGAACGACGCACCTGGCGCGCAGGAAGATGCAATGAAAAGCCAAACCGCGCTGGTCGCCGCCGCTGCGCTCGTCGTCATGTCGGCGCTCGCCGGCTACGTCGCCAATGCACGGGATGCGAGCGCCGACGCTCACCCCGCAAGGGCGGCTGTCGCTCGCTCGCCCTACAGTATCGCCTTTACGCGCAGCCCCTGTTACGGACGCTGCCCGACGTTCTCGCTGCAGATCGACGGCGACGGCAGGACCCGACTCGCCGTGGACGCCTCCACGAAAAATCCGTCGTATACCGACACCGCGAATCCGATGCTCTTCGATTTCGCGCTTTCGCCCGATCAACACGCGGTACTGACCGCGATGATCGACAACGGCGGATTCCGCGATCTGGATCGCGACTATTCCGCGGAAGTCACCGATATGCCCAGCGCGACGATCGCGATCGAATCGCCGGAAGGGCGCTGGTCGACGCATGTCTACGCCGTGCCTTGCCGGCGAGAGGTCGTCGCAGGCGAGCCATTGCCCTGGAAAGTCGAGAAGTACGTACCTGATATTTTCTGCGATCTCCTCGATCGACTCGATGCCATCGCCTGCGATGCTTATCGCAACGGGACGCCCCGGGATACGAACCGACTTCTGCAGCCATTGAACCCGCCCGAATGCCCGAATCCGCAATGAAGACCTTCCAGGCTTTCCGCATCCGCAACGACGCCGCCGGCTACCGCAGCGGAATCGAGGACATCTCGATCGACGACCTCGCCCCCGGCGAGATCGTGATCAGGACCGCCTATTCGTCGGTGAACTACAAGGACGCCCTCGCCGGCACCGGCGAAGGCAAGATCCTGCGCTTCTTCCCGTTGGTCGGGGGAATCGACGTGGCCGGGCACGTGGTGTCCTCGACCGACCCGGCGTTCCGGGAAGGCGACGCGGTCCTCGTCACCGGGTGCGGTCTCAGCGAAACCCGCGACGGGGGCTATTCGGAATATGCGCGGATCGAAGCGAAGTGGGCGATCCCCCTGCCCGCCGGACTCAGCCTGCGCGAGAGCATGATCCTGGGCACCGCCGGGTTCACCGCCGGTCTCGCCCTGTTGCGGATGCAGGAGAACCGGCAGACGCCGGCGCTGGGGCCACTGGCCGTGACCGGCGCCACCGGTGGCGTGGGCTCGCTGGCGGTCGACATCTTCAGCCGGGCCGGCTATGAGGTGCATGCGATCAGCGGCAAGTCCGAGCATGCGGACTATCTGATGTCGCTCGGCGCGACCCAGGTGCTCGGCCGCGAGGTCCTGGCCGAAGCCCGGCCGCTGGAGAACGCCCGTTTCGGCGGGGGGCTCGACAATGTCGGCGGGACCATGCTGGCCAGCCTGCTCGCGCGGACACGGCCCTACGGCAACGTCGCCAGCGCCGGGTTGGCGGCGACCGCCGACCTGCCGGCCACCGTCATGCCCTTCATCATCCGCGGCGTGTCGCTGCTGGGCGTGGCCTCGGCGGGCACCGCCCGCGAGATCCGCGACGAAGTCTGGCGACGCCTGGCTTCGGATTGGAAACCCGCGCATCTGGACGCGATCTGCACGCGGGAGGTCGGTCTGGCGGAACTGCCCGGCGTCTTCGCCGGCATGCTGGCCGGCGGCTCCTTCGGGCGCACCCTGGTGCGGATCGGCTGAGGCGGCGGATCGGGCCTCCGGCCGTTGTGCGCTGCATCAAGAAAAGCGGGGCGCCGACTTCCGGCCGACGCCCCGGACCACTACACTGGGCACAGTTATCCAAGGGGCCCCGCATGGCACGCATCCTGATCGTCGACGACTCTCCGTCGCAGCTGATGGGCATTCGCCGCATCGTCGAAAAACTCGGCCATGAGGCCCTGACCGCCGAGGACGGCGCCGCGGGCGTGGAAGTCGCGAAGCGCGAAATCCCGGACCTGATCCTGATGGACGTGGTCATGCCGAATCTCAACGGTTTCCAGGCGACGCGCACGATCTCGCGCGAGCCGACCACCAAGCACATCCCGATCGTGCTGGTGACCACGAAGGATCAGGACACCGATCGCGTGTGGGGCATGCGCCAGGGCGCCAAGGCTTACCTGACCAAGCCCTTCAGCGAAACCGAACTGTCCGACACCATCACCAAATACGTGTCCGGCCTGGGCTGACACCGCCGCCGCACGCACCGAAAAAGCCGCTCTCCCGAGCGGCTTTTTCGTGTCCGCGTTACGCGTCCGCGTTCAGGCTCGGCGCCAGTCGTCGCCGAACACGTCGCGCATGCGGCGATAGGCCTCGCGTTCCTCTTCGGTATTGGCGCGCGGCGCCAGCACTTCAAGTTCGACGATCTGATCGCCCGCCGGCGCACCGCCCGCACCGGGCAACCCGCGACCGCGCAGACGCAGCTTGCGACCGGACTCGGAGTCGGCGGGGATCTTCAGTTCGACCGCGCCGCCGAGCGTCGGCACGCTCAGCGACGCGCCGAGCGCGGCCTCCCACGGCGCCACCGCCAGCACGTGGATGATGTTGCGGCCGTCCACCTCGAACTGGGGATGCGCCGCGTACTCGATCTCCAGCAGCAGATCGCCGCCGCCGGGCGCCTGACCGGCGAGACGGATGGCTTGGCCCGGGCGAACGCCCTTCGGGACCCGCACTTCCAACGACCGCCCCCCGACCGAGACCCGGACGGGATCGCCGCGATAGACGGCTTCGAGCGGCACCGCGAATTTCGCGCGCACGGCGCCGTCGCCTCGGGGACGGCCACCGGGACCGGCGCCGTGAGCGCCGCCGCGGGCGCGACCGAACAGTTCCTGGAAGAAATCGCTGAAGCCGCCGTTGCCGCCGCCGGCGAAGATTTCATCGAAGTCGAAACCGCCGCCGCCGAAGCCGCCGGGAGGCGGCTGCACTTCGTCACCGGGCCGATACCCGCGCGCGCGGAGTTGATCGTAGGCCTTGCGCTTCTCCGGATCGCGCAGGGCCTCGTAGGCCTCGTTGACGGCCTTGAACTTCTCTTCCGCACCCGGCTCCTTGCTGACGTCCGGATGATATTTGCGCGCGAGCCGGCGATAGGCGGTCTTGATTTCCGCCTCGCCGGCACCGGGTTCGACCCCGAGAATGTCGTAGTAGTCCTTGAAGCGCATGTCGCGATTCCGCCCGTGGCGCGAGGATGCCGATCACTATAACGAACCGACCGCGCGCGGCACGATGCCGGCGCGGCCATGGAACGCGGGCTTCGCCCATGGACGAAGCCCGCGGAACGAGTGCGGATGGATCCGTACGCGAACGAATCCTTGCTCGAATGAATCCGTACTCGGATGCGTCCGTAGTTGAATCAATCCGCCCGCGAAAGTCGGATCAGCCCTGCGCGCCGACCTGGATCCGGCGCGGCGTCGATTCCGGTCGCTTGGGAATCGAGATCTCGAGCACGCCGTTGTGGCCGGTCGCGGTGATGCCGTCCGCGTCCGCGGTGTCGGGCAGCGCGAAACGGCGATGGAAGCTGCCGTAGCGGCGTTCGATCCGCGAGAAACGCTCGGACTGTTCGACCGATTCGGTCTTGCGTTCGCCCTTGATGCTGAGGATGCCCTTGTCCATCAGGACTTCGACATCCTGCGGCGCGACGCCGGGCAGATCGGCGAGGATCAGGAAGCGATCCGCTTCCTCCTTGATGTCGACGCGCGGCACCCACTGGCTGGTGACCACGGCCGATTCGTCCGCATTGTCGGCGGGATTGAGAAAACGGTCGAAAATCTGCTTGAGATCGTCGTGAATGCGGGCCTGGGCCGGCCACGCCTGCTGGTAGCGCATGAGGCTCATGGGTTTCTCCTGTGAAGGCGGCACCGCGCCGCCATGTCACGGAAATAGGCGCCGAGCGGCGTTTTTCAAGGGGTGTCGCGCCGACCTTCGGGTTCCCCCTACACTGTGGCACCCACCCACCCCACCCCGCCCAGGAGTTCCGCATGGCCATCCAGATCGGCGACCGCATTCCCGAAGTGAACATCAAGCGCATCGACGGCGGCATCGACACCATCGACACGCACCGCTTCTTCGAAGGCAAGAAGATCGTGCTGTTCGCCGTGCCGGGCGCGTTCACGCCCACCTGCTCGGAAAAGCATCTCCCCGGTTTCATCGCGCACTTCGACGACTTCCGCGCCAAGGGCATCGGCGTCGCCTGCATGTCGGTGAACGACCCGTTCGTGATGAAGGCATGGGCCGCCAGCCAGAACGCGCCCGCCGGCATGGAAATCCTCGCCGACGGCAACGGCGATTTCGCCAAGGCGCTCGGTCTGGAAATGGACGCCAGCGCCTACGGCATGGGCGTCCGCAGCAAGCGTTTCGCGCTGTACGCCGAGAACGGCGAAGTGAAACTGCTCGAAGTCGAGGCCCCGGGCGAATTCCGCGTCTCGAGCGCGGAACACATGCTGTCGCTGCTCGGCTGAAGCACGGGCCGCGCCGCGCTCAACGCGCGGCGCCGGCCTCCGGCGGCGACAGGCGCATTCGCGCACACACCGCACCGCCATCCGTATCCAATCGCAGGCGCCGGATCGCCGCGCCGCGCGCGAGTCCCGACATCGTCCGCAGATCGAACACGCGCGTACCGACATCGAACGTCATCCGCACGCTGCTCTGCTCGTTGTAGTACTCCATGCCGTCGGTGAGCCAGAAGATCTGCACCGGCAGCGCGCGACTGCCGTCGTCGCATTCGATCGAGACGCGCAGATACGGCGTGCGCGCCGGATCGACCGGCGTCGGGAACGCGAAATCGACATAGGGATCGCCGCCCTGGACGCGATAGCGGCCCTCGCCGCCGTCCGCGGCGAGATGTTGGATCGCGTTGACCGTCGCGACGACCGTGGCGCCGAGCGCGACGTCGGCGACAGCGGCCGCAGGCGCGGCTGCAGCCGCAACCGAGGCTGCGTCGGTCGCCTCGCCCGTCGTCCGGGAGACCGCCGGCGCGCCCGCAGCCGGCGGCGGCGTCGAGAGTTTCGGATCGCGCGACGAACGCTCGACCACGGTGATGAACACGTAGTCCGGCTTCCACGCCTCCACCAACCGGGCGAGGCGCAGATCGGGCTTGAGCGCCTCGTCCCAGTGCAGTTGCATCACGTCGCTGAACGTGGCCGCCATCAGCGGCGACATCGCCTGACCGAAGGAATCCCGCAGCCAGAGCACCTTCGCGCTGTTGAGCGCGCCCTCGGAGCGGACCAGCAACGGTCGCAGCGGCGAATCCACCGGCAGGTTGCCGCCCTTCTGCACGACCTTGCCGGTGTCGTAGTCGTATCGGGTGGTCTGCACCGGCAGGAAGAACGCGTTGGTGATCGGCTCCTCGTCGTGGAACACGTTCGGAATCCGCAGGAAGCGCGCGAGATCGCCGCCGATGCGCGGATCGACCCGACTGATGGCGTACGTCTTCTCGTCCGGCCAGCGCAATTCGGGAGCGTCGCGGGCGATCTCGCGCGCGAACGCGCGGAACGCCAGCCCCGCGCCGAGATGATTCCAGTGGGTGTCGGTCTCGTAGTAGATCGACACGGGATGTTTGTCCCGCTCCGCGATCATCGCAGGACGCAGGTCGATCCAGCGCCCGTGTCCGGTCGCCGCGAACAGCGCGTCGGTGCCGTTCGGGGACGCGGGTCGCGCCCAATCGGGCATGCGCTCGGGGTACACCGATCCCTTGTTCGGCGCCACCATGACCCGGAACAGACGGACGCCGCGCTCGGCACAGTACGCGTCCCATGCGGCGGTCGCATCGGCGATGCGCTTTGCGATCGCCGCATCCTCCGCCGTCGCCGGGCGCCGGTCCGTGCTGAGCGTGAGCTGATATTCGTCGCCGAGATAGAGCCAGTCGTCGCGCCCCACGATCACCTGCTTCGGATCGGTGCTGATGCCGAGCGGCAGGAGCGCACGCGACGCGAACGCGGACAGTGCGTCGACGTTGTAGAAGAATGCGGGGTCCTTCCAGCGGATCGACTGCCGATCCTTCGCGGACAGCAGGTTGACCACAGGCACGACGGCCAGGATCGCGGCGGCCACGGCGAAGAAAACGGCGATGCGGCGCTTCATGATGCGGTGCTTCATGACGACTCCGCTCAGAAATTGAAGTACAGGAAGACGGTGCTGGTCGCCGAGAGCGCGAAATACAGCGCGATCGCGAACAGCGCCGCGGCGAACGCCATCCGACCGGCACCGATCCGCCCCTGCGCCAGTTCGAGCGCGTTGCGACGCGACACGATCGCGAACGCGATCGCGATCGCGAGGTACACCGGCGCCTGCCCGACCAGACTCGCGGGCAGGATCTTCAGCAGCAGATCCGACAGCGTCCCGCCCCAGGCCAGGTCGGCGGTGGGCAACGAGGCGACATCGCGCCCGAACGCGGAGCGCACGTCGATCATGCCGCGCAGGACGCGCAGCGCGTCGTCGAGCGTCTTCGCACGGAAGAACACCCAGGTCACGCACACGAACACGAAGGTCAGCAGCCACGCGACCGCCTTCGGCATCGGTCGACCGAAGCGTTTCCACAGACGATGGGCCGCGAGCGCGATGCCGTGCAGCGCGCCCCAGATCACGAACATCCAGGTCGCGCCGTGCCACAGGCCGCCGAGCACGAACGTGATGAAGACGTTCAGGTAGGTCCGGATCTCGCCGCGGCGATTGCCGCCGAGCGGAATGTAGAGATAGTCGCGCAGAAAACTGCTGAGGGTGATGTGCCAGCGCCGCCAGAAATCCTGGATGTCGAGCGCCTTGTACGGCGAATTGAAGTTGATCGGCAGCCAGATGTTGAACAGGAGCGAAGCGCCGATCGCCATGTCGCAGTAGCCGCTGAAGTCGAAATACAGCTGGAACGTATAGGACAAGGTCGCGCCCCAGGCCTCGAAGAACGCGAGTTCCCGGCCGCCGTCGAACCCTGCATCGGCCCAGACCGCGAACTGGTCGGCGATCACGAGTTTCTTGAACAGGCCGATCGAGAAGATGAAGAGGCCTTTCGCGATGTTCGTGCGTCGGGGCGAGAGCGTCCAGCGCGACGCGAACTGCGGCATGATCTGGCTGTGCTGGACGATGGGTCCCGCGATCAGATGCGGGAAGAACGTCACGAACAGGGCGTAGTTGAGCAGGTCGTACTCGGCGGTCTCGCCGCGATAGCTGTCGACCAGATAGACGATCTGGGTGAAGGTGAAGAAGCTGATCGCCAGCGGCAGGACGATGTGCGGCAGCGGAAAAGCGGTGTCGAACGCGGCGTTGACGTTGCCGATCAGGAAATCGGTGTATTTGTAGTAGCCGAGCAGGACGAGGTTCGCGGCGATGCCGGTCGCGAGCACCACCTTGCGATTGAGACGATGGCGGCCGGCCCTGCGCGCGTCGGCGGCGCCAGCCTCGTGCGGGCGATGCCCCTGGGCGAGGCCGGTACCGACCGCATAATTCAGCAGGATCGAGCCGAGGATCAACGGCAGATAGCCGACGTCCCAGTAGGCGTAGAAGAACAGGCTCGCGGCGACCAGCCAGACCTTGCCGGCGGTGATCAGGCGCAGGCGGTTGAGCCAGAAATAGCCGAAGAACGAGATCGGCAGAAACAACAGGATGAACTGCCAGGAACTGAAAAGCATGCCTCGGAACCTTCGGGATGTTCGGCCGGAATCGTCCAGCCCCGAAGGATCGCCCGAGGCCGAAGCCGCATGATAGTCGGCGAGCTACGGGCGGTCACGCCCCGGCCTGACGCGGCGCGGGCCGCGCGCCGACTCCGCGCACTCACTCCGCAAGATCGCGCGCGACGACCCGATACGACAGGGTCGCCCAGGCGCCGCTGGCCGAAAGCGCGGTCAGGGTATGTTCGCCCGGTTCGCCGAAATCGCGCACCAGCGGCTCGCGACCGGCGGTTTCGCCGATCCAGCGCCCGTCGAGCAGCCACTGCACCTCGCGCTCGGTCCCCAGCGCGCGCAGCGACAGCCGCACGGCATGCGCGCTGCCGGGCGCGGCCGCGAGCGTGGCGCCGTCGTTCAGACCGTCGATCCGAAGTTCCTCGTCGGCATCGCGACCGTCGGGCATGCAGTCGTCGGCCAGCGGCGGCAGGGTCGAGGCGCGCCGCGTCTCCGCCCCCAGCCAGGGCGATGCCAGCGCCGGCCAGCGCGCGATCTCGCGCGTCTCCGTGCGGTGCGGCAACGAACACACGGCGGTGATGCGCCGGCCGCTATCGAGGTCGATCTCGAACCGCTCGCGACCCGCGCTCCACAGCCGCGCACCGCGCTCGGCGAAGGTCGGCGGCACCGCGCCGTCGAGCGTCCACGCCTCGAACCGGCGCTGGCACAGCGACGACGGCAGGCCTTCGGCGGCGATCCCGAGCGGCCAGCAGATCTCGACCCGCGCGACGTTCGGCGGCGGTTTCGACGCCACCGCGTCGCGCGCGTTGCCGGGCAGCGAGTCGACCACTTCGAACAACAGCGGCAAGGCCGTCAGGGCGCCGTACTGTCCGGGCAGCGGCGTCCCGTCGGGACGTCCCACCCAGACGCCGACCGTATAGCGACGCGTACCGCCCACCGCCCACGCATCGCGGAAACCGTAGCTGGTGCCGGTCTTCCAGGCCACGCGCGGGCGCGAGCCGCGGTCGTATTGCTCCAGTTCGCCCGGTCGCGGATTCGATTCGAGGATGTCGCGCACGATCCACGCCGCGCCGGGCGACAGTACGCGACGGTCGATCGCGGGATCCTGCGGGGTGTAGCGCACGCGACCTGCGATGCCGTTGCGGTTGAATGCGGCGTGCGCGCCGACCAGGTCCTCCAACCGCACGCCGGTGCCGCCGAGGATCAGCGCGAGATTGGGTTTCGAATCGCCGGGAAACTTCATCGCCAGGCCGGCGTGGCCGATACGCGCGGCGAAGCGCTGCGGACCGATGCGATCGAGCAGATCGACCGCCGGCACGTTCAGCGACGATCGCAACGCCTGCGCCGCACCGATCGGGCCGTTGAAGGATTCGCCGAAATTCCCGGGCCGGTAGTCGCCGAAATTCTGCGGCGCGTCGACGAGCAGACTTTCGGAGTGGATCAGACCGTCGTCGATCGCCATGCCGTAGAGGAAGGGCTTGAGCGTCGAACCCGGCGACCGCCACGCACGCACCATGTCGACATGCCCCAGACGCTCGCGATCGCCGAAACGCAACGATCCGACATAGGCGCGCGCCTCCATCGTCTCGTTGTCGACGACCAGCAGCGCCGCCGACGTGCGTTCCGGAAGATTCGAGAAATACGCCGAAACCCGCTCTTCGAGCGTGCGCTGGAGATTCGCGTCGATCGTCGAGACGATCCTGGTGGAGACACTCGTGCTGGAGGCGTTCCCGTTCGGATCCGAGCGCTCCGACATCGACTTCTGGGTCTTCGTCTGCGCCCCGCGCAGGCGCTGCGCGAGCAGCGCGGCGATCATCGGCGATTGCAACTGTCGCGAAACGACCGGTTCGATGCGCGCATCGTCCACCTCCGCGCGCGTCCAGACGCCGAGATCGGCCATCCGCACCAGCACCTTGTCGCGCGCCGCCTGCGCCGCTTCCGGATGACGGTCCGGCCGGCGTTTGCTCGGCGACTGCGGCAACACCGCGAGCAGCGCGGCTTCCGCATGCGACAGCCGCGACGCCGGCTTGCCGAGATAGGCCCAACTCGCCGCTTCCACGCCTTCGATCGTACCGCCGAACGGCGCCCGTTCCAGATAGAGGATCAGGATCTCGCGCTTCGACAGATGCGCTTCGAGTTGCAGCGCACGCAGGATCTGGCGCAGTTTGCGGAACGGCGTTCGGGTATGCCGGGTGCGCTTCGCGTCGAGGATGCGCGCCACCTGCATGGTCAGGGTCGAGCCGCCGGAGACGACTTCGCCACTGGTCGCCATCTGCGCTCCCGCGCGCAGCAGCGCCACGGGATTCACGCCGGGATGTTGCCAGAACCAGCGGTCCTCGTAGTTCAGCAACGCTTCGAGATACAGCGGCGACACCGACTCGGGCGTCGCCGGATAGCGCCACACGCCGTCCGCATCCGCGAACGCGCGCAACGGCGTCCCATCCCGCGCGACCACCAGTGTGCTGGTGTCGCGCGCGCGCGGCAGTTGCGGCGGAAACGCGAAGTCCAACAGCAGGAGCGTCGACAACAACGCGACCGTGCTCCAGCGCAGCCAAGTCAGTACACGACGCGATCTGGGGTTCATGCCGATGGGATGTGGCAGGTGGAGTCCGCCGATGGCGGGGACGACGACCGTTTGCAGGGACGGATGGCCCCCTGCTCTCGCGTCGTCCCGGCATGGGCCGGGACGACGTTCGAGGCGCATCGCGCTTCGCAGCGCGCGGTACCTACTTCGGCTGCACGACCGTGATCGTCGCCGGCGCGGATCTGCCCACCCCGCGCAGCTGCGGGCGGTACATATCCTCGACCAGCGACGGCGGCACGGTATACGTGCCAGGCGTCACCGCGCGCACCAGGTAGAACACGCGCGCCTTCTGTCCGGCGTTGAGCTTGAGCGCGGCGACGAAGCGGTCGTCGCGATACTCCTCGTGGATCACATCGGCCGCGCTGGCGCGGTCGGCGATCTCGATGCCGTCGACGACCACGTCGGCCCACTGTTTGCCGTCGCCGAGATTGAAGTTCTCGATCTCGAGGCCGGCCGGCAGCAGGTCGATCAGCATCGCGTCGGGCATGTAGCGGTCAGCGGTGATGGTCACCGAGACGATCAGCGCTTCGCCCTCGGCGATCGGACCGGGTTTCCACGGCTGCCCATCGGTGGTGTACCACTGACGTTCGATGCCGATCACCGACTTGTCCTCGGCCGGGGCCGTCCGCGGCACGCCGGCCACTTCCAGACTGACGTAGAGCGGAAGCGCGCCGCCGCTGCCCGCCGAGGTCGCGCCCTGCGGTTCGAAACGGAAGCCGCGCGACAGCGTTGTGAAGTCGACGCGACGACCCTGCATGCGCCGCTCCGGCGCAGGATCGGCGACATCGCCCAGACGCCACGTGCCGGCGATGGTCTTCTTCTGATCCGCGAGCAACGCACGGCCGACGCGGGCCAGCGCGACCTGCTCCTGCGTGCTCAGGTAGAACCAGCGCTCGTTGCGGCGCACGTCCAGCTCCTTGCCCAGCGCGACGACCTTGCTGTCGTACTCGGGCTTGTCGAGACCGCGCTCGTGGGTGAGCGCGATCATGAGCGCGCTGTCGCGCAGCGGGCTGCTGTAGTCGCCGAGATACTCGTAGCGGTCGCCGGGCTTGTTGTAGGCGAATCCGGCGGCGATGGCCTTGCCGCCGCGCGCCTTGTCGCCCTGCAACGACAGCGCCATGCCCAGGTGGACCAGCGAGAGACCGTTCTTCGCCTTGCCGCGGTCGTTGTCGTAGAGACCGCGCAGGGTACCCAGGGGCGCACGGTTGACCCGCGCCAGCACGTAGCCGGCATGCGCCTGGTAGGCGAATTTCAGGTGATCGCGATGGTTCTGGCCGTAGAACTCGTTGCCGCCGGCCAGCAGATCCTCGTTCAACCGCTTCAACGCCTTCTGCAGCATGGCTTCCGGCACCGCGAAACCGGCTTGCTTCGCATCCAGCAGGAACTCGACGATGTACGGCGTCAGCGGCGCGTTGACGTAGCTGTCGTCGCCCCACATCGAGAAGTGGCCGTTCGCCGTCTGCATCGACGCCAGACGGCCGAACGCGCCCTCCATCCGCGCCTTGCGGGTCGCCGCATCGAGCCCCTTTGCGTCGAGCATCCGCGCGGTGTCCGCATCCATCACCAGTGCGGCGTAGCCCTTGCTGGTGGTCTGCTCGGCGCAACCGTAGGGATATTCGAGCAGACCCTGCAGCGCGCCGGAGAACGGGATCGGCGGCAGCGCGCCGACCGTCATCTGCGCGGTCACCGATCCGGGCATGAGGCCGTCGGCGAGCGCGAGGTCCATCGCGATCGGATCGAGCTTGTTCAGCGTCAGCGTGCGCGTCTTGAGCACGCTGGGCCACGCCGGGCGAACCGGCACGTCGAAGCGGCGGTCGACCTTGAAGCCGTTGCCGTCCACGCGGACGCGGATCTTCGCAGTGGTGTAGCCCTCGCCCGCGGTCAGCGGGAACGTGAGCGTGGTCTTGCCGTCGACGGCGAGCTTCGCGCTGCGCGCGCCCTGGGCCACCGACAGCGGTCCGAGACCTTCCACCTGCACCTTGAAATCGCCGGGCTTGCCGGTGAAGTTGGTGAGATCGAGGGTGACGTTGCTGCGGTCGCCCGGTGCGAGCACGCGCGGATAGCTGGCCTCGGCGACGATCGGCGCACGCACCACGATCTCGGCGTCGGCGTTGCCGTAGCGATCCGCCGAATAGGCGAGCGCCGACACCCGCAGCGTGCCGTTGAAGTCCGGCACCTTCAGCGCGATCTTGGCCTGCCCCTTCGCATCGAGTTTCACGGGACCGGAGAACAGATCCACCGTCTGCACCTTCGACGTGGGCCGGCGCGCCTGCGCCAGCGGCTGCAGCGCCATGTCGCCGCCGAAACGGATGCGGCCGATCTCGCCCTCGAGGCTTTCGATCACGCGGCCATAGACGTCGTAGGCGTCGACGCCGAGCCGGCGTTGGGCGAAGAAATGCTTGTTGGCGTCGGGCACCGGGAACTGCGTGATGTTGAGGATGCCCACGTCCACCGCGGACACGGTGACGAACGCTTCCTGGCCGGCGAGTTTCGGCACCGCGACCGTGGTCGTCAGCGTCTGCTCCGGCCGCATCTTCTTCGGCAGCGAGAGACCGACGTCGACGCGTCTCGCCCTGCGATCCATCGGCACGTGCGCCACGCCGACCGCGCGCGCCGGCGTGATCTTGTCGGCTGCGCTGCCTCCGCGGAACACCAGCGCTGTGACATAGATGTCGTGACGCTCCCAATCCTTGGTCACCGGGATCTCGAACGTGCTTCCGCGCTTCACGTCCACTTCCTGGACGTAGAGCATGCGATCGCCTTCGACCATCAGCAGGCCCTTGCCGGCATGCGGCGGAGTCAACGTCACCTTCAGCGCGTCGCCGATCGCGTAGGCGGTCTTGTCGAGCGCAACCTTGACCTTGTCGGGGCGCGCGTCCAGGCCGCGGTTCTCGTCGTCCCAGCTCCAACCGGCCTCGAAGGGATAGCGCGTGGTGAGACCGGTGGCCGGATCGAGCACATCGACACGATACGCGCCCCACTCCACCGGGAAGGCGAAGCGCACCGCGCCGGCGGCGGCGTCGATCGTGCGGGTCTCGACGTTCTCGAAGCGCGAGGTGAAATCGAAATCCCAACCCTCGTCCTCGTCGTAATTCCAGTGATAGTCGCGATGTTCGCGCACCAGGGTCACTTTCAGCCCCTTGGCCGGGCGCGGCTTGCCGTCGACGCCGACGCGCAGCAGCTGGAAGCCGGCGTCGCTGTCGCTGTCGGCGCCGTCCTTGTCGTCGAACAGCGGGCGCACGCCGACCAACGCATCGGCCGGCCACATCACCCGCTTCAGCGAACGATTCACGCTGCGCCCACCGGTCTCGAAGAGGCTGCCGGAGACGATCGCGGCCACAGGCGTCGTCGCCTTCACCTCGGAAGGCAGCGCGATGTCCTGCGTCAGGCGACCATCGGGCCCGAGCGCGGTATCGACGACATCGTTGGCGTCCTTCGGCAGAGAGATCGTGGGATCGCCGAAGAAATAGCCCGGCAGACTTTCGACCGGATGCTGTTCCACCGCCACCGCGAGCTTGGCGGTGAAGCGGTTGCCTGCCGCGGGCGCGCCATAGAGATAGGCGCCGGTCGCCTTGAGCGCCAGCGGCCTGCCCGGCCGCAGCACGGCGTCGGCAGTCTCGAGATCGAGCTTCATCCGTTCCGGCAGGAATTCCTCGATCCGCAGGGTCATGCCCTGCACCGCTTCGGCGCTCGCCGGATCGGTGCGGAATTCGACCTGCCAACGGCCGGTCGGCGCTTCGACGGGAATGAGTTTCTCGAAACTGTAGTAACCCTGCACGCCGGCTTCGATCCGGCTTTCGACGAAGGGTTTGCCGTTGGGCTGTTTCAGGCGCACGAACAGCGGCTGCGCGCGCTTGCCCTTGTTCGGGACCGGCTTGCCGTCGTTGTCGCGCAACAGCGCGGAGACGCGCACCACCTCGCCCGGTCGATACAGGTCGCGACCGGCCCAGGCGAACACGTCGAACCACGCCGGCTCGCGTCCGCTCACCGCGAATTCCGAGAGATCCAGCGCCGGCTGATTGAACGGCAGCAGCGACACGTCCTTGCCGCGACGCGCGATGAGCACGTGCGGCGCGGAGATCTTGTATCCGAGCATCGCGTTGCCGTTGCGGTCGGTCTCGCCCTTGAGCACGACCTCGCCGGGGCCGTCGAGCACCTGCAGTTCGACGCCGGAAATGCCGCTGCCGTCCTGCAGCGACGCGGTGTGGACGAACAACTTGTCCTTGTAGGCGCGGACGTGCAGGCCGATGTCGCTGACCGTGAAGAACGTGGTCTCGTACTGGTCGTTGAACTGGCCGGTGCGCTTCATCACCGCGAAATACAGGCCCGGTTCCTGCAGCTCCTCGACATCCTGGATCGGCAGATAGGTCACCATGCGCTCGTTGCGCTTGCCGCCGAGCACGAAACGATTGGTGAAGACCGGTTCGGCCAGCTTGGAGAGCGGCGTGTTGTCGCCGTATTCGTTGTCGAGTTCCCAACCGCTGCGACGCCCGCCGCGCTGGTACTCGGCGAAGAATTGCGACAGCGACTTCTCGCGCACGCGCAGGAACTCGACGTCGACCTCGGGAACGTTCACCGAGACGACCGGGAGACCGCGGCTCTCGCGCGCCGGCAGCACGCTGCCCTGCGACGCGAAACCGACCGCGGGTTTGAGTTCGCCGGTATAGACCTTCTGCTCGACGTCGCGGCCGAGCGTACTGCCGTCGGCGGCGGCGAGCTTGCCGGAAATCTTCAGGGTGTAATCGGTGTTCACCGCGACGAACGGGTAGCGCAGGATCTTTCCGCTGTCGTCGAGTTTCCAGCCGCTCTTTTCCGAGGGCGGATTGTCGAAGGCGATGAGTTCGTCGAATTCCTGCGTGCCCACCAGCGGCCGCGAGAACTCCAGCGCGATCGCCAGCGTATCGCCGTCCTGGTCGGGATAGGCCCGGACCACGGCGAACGTCTTGATCTCGTCGCGCTTGGCCTGGATGGCCTCGCCGCTCACTTCGGGGAGCTGTCCGCTCTCCCGGTTACCGCATCCCGGCAGCGTCGCGAGGACCAGTACCAGCCCCGCTCCCGCCACCCATTTCCCCACCAGACCGCGAACCCGACCCACCACCCCGAACCGCGACGAGCGACACATATGGCCTCCTGGATGTTGGGCGGAGTATAGAGAGCTTTTTGGTCAATGGATCACTTTTTTTGAACAATTTTTTGACTTTTTTTTAACTTTAACGGCCGCCAACGCACGCCAGCGTACGTTAGCCGGTCCGGGCCGGAAATCACGTGTTGCTGTTTTCATCGGTGCCCCGTGAGCGTACCCCCGAACGTGCCCGAAGCGACGTTCCGCCCGCCCGGAACACACCCGGAGATCCGCAGAAAAACGAAGGCCGCCCGGAGGCGGCCTGTCGTCGCGATGCCGGGGGTGGCTCAGGGACCGGCCGGCGGCGGTTCCATCGACCCGGCGGTCGGTTGCGGCGCGTCCGCGGACATCGCGGGCGCCTGCACGCCCTCCGCGGATTCGTCCTCGTCCAGCGAACCGTCCAGGCGCTCCAGCGCCTGCAGCCGTTCGCCTTCGGAAAGGCGCATCAGGGTGACGCCCTGGGTGTTGCGGCCGACGCGCGAGATCTCCGCCGCGCGCGTCCGCACCAAGGTGCCGCCGTCGGAGATCAGCAGCACTTCGTCGACACTGCGCAGCAGCACCGCACCGACCAGCTTGCCGTTGCGCGCGGTCGTCTGGATGCCGATGACGCCCTGCGTGCCGCGACCCTTGCGCGGGTGGTGCGCAAGCGGCGTGCGCTTGCCGTAGCCGTTTTCGGTCGCGGTGAGGATGTAGAACGCGTCGCCGTCGTCGCGCCCGATGTCGGCCAATTCGGCCAGCTCGGCGGGATCGGTCGATTCGGCGCCGGTCTCGGCGGATTCGACCGCCGCTTCGGCGACGACGTCGCCCGTGTCGGCGACGTTCTCCTCGTCGAGCGCATCGCCCGCGGGATCGGCGACGATGAGGCTGACCACCGCCTCGCCGTCGGCGAGACGCATGCCGCGTACGCCGGTGGCGGTGCGCCCCATCGGCCGCACGTGCGCTTCCGAGAAGCGCGCGACGCGGCCGTTCGACGCGAACAGCAGGATGTCGCGCTCGCCGTCGGTCAGCGACGCGCCGATCAGGGCGTCGCCTTCGTCGAGGTTGATCGCGATCTTGCCGCGCGCCAGCCGATACGCGAATTCGGTCAGCGGCGTCTTCTTGACCGTGCCGTTGCGGGTCGCGAAGAACACGTAATGCTGTTCGTCGTAGGCATGCACCGGCACGACGGCCTGGATCTTCTCGCCCGGCTCCAGCGCCAGCCAGTTGACGATCGGGCGACCGCGGGCGTTCGGGCCGGCGTCGGGCAGCTGATGCACCGGCAGCCAGAACACGCGGCCGTTGCTGGTGAAGGTCAGCAGGGTGTCGTGGGTGTTCACCAGCCAGAGCTGGTCGATGAAATCCTCGTCCTTGGTCGCCGCGGCGTTGCGGCCCTTGCCGCCGCGCTTCTGCGCGCGATAGGCGGTCACCGGCTGGCGCTTGGCGTAACCGGCGTGGGACAGCGTGACCACCACGTCCTCCGGCGCGATCAGGTCGAGGATGTCGAGATCCTCCTCGCTGGCGCGGATCTCGCTGCGACGCGCGTCGCCGTAGGCGTCCTTGATCTCCTTCAATTCGTCGCGGATGACTTCGCGCAGACGTTCCGGATTTTCGAGGATCTCGATCAGGCCGCGGATCGTTTCGAGCAGTTCCTTGTATTCCTCGGTCAGCTTGTCCTGCTCCAGCCCGGTCAGGCGGTGCAGGCGCATTTCGAGGATTTCCTTGGCCTGGATCTCGGTCAGCTGATAGCCGTCCGCGAGCAGGCCGACGCCGGCCGGCAGGTCTTCCGGACGCGACGCGTCGCTGCCCGCCGCGGCGAGCAGGCTCGCGACCAGGCCCGGCGCCCAGGTGCGCGCGAGCATGCGTTCGCGGGCCTCGTTCGGGTTGGCCGAGGTCTTGATCAGCTCGATCATCTCGTCGATGTTGGCGAGCGCGACCGTCAGGCCTTCGAGGATGTGGGCGCGGGCGCGGGCCTTGCGCAGTTCGAAGATGGTGCGGCGGGTGACGACTTCGCGGCGATGGCGCACGAAGGCTTCGAGGATCTGCTTGAGGTTCAGCAACTGCGGGCGACCGTCGACCAGCGCCACCATGTTGATGCCGAACACCGATTCCATCGGGGTCTGCGCGTACAGGTTGTTGAGCACGACCTCGGCCGACTCGCCGCGCTTGACCTCGATGTAGATGCGCATGCCGTCCTTGTCGGACTCGTCGCGCAGTTCGCTGATGCCCTCGATCTTCTTCTCTTTCACCAGCTCGGCGATCTTCTCGATCAGCCGCGCCTTGTTGACCATGTACGGGATTTCGGTGACGACGATCGCCTCGCGACCGTTGTCGGCCACTTCCACCTCGGCGCGGGCGCGCATGCGGACGCGGCCACGGCCTGTGCGATAGGCCAGATGGATGCCGCCGACGCCGTTGATGATGCCGGCGGTGGGGAAATCCGGGCCCGGGATGTGCTGCATCAGCCCGTCGATGTCGATTTCGGGATCGTCGAGCAGGGCGACGGTCGCGTCGATCACTTCCGACAGGTTGTGCGGCGGGATGTTGGTGGCCATGCCGACCGCGATGCCGGCGGAGCCGTTCACCAGGAGGTTCGGAAAGCGCGACGGCATCACCGTCGGTTCCTGTTCCTTCTCGTCGTAGTTCGGCTGGAAATCGACGGTGTCCTTGTCGATGTCGGCCATCAGCTCGTGGGTGAGCTTGGCCATGCGCGCTTCGGTGTAGCGCATCGCCGCGGCGTTGTCGCCGTCGACCGAGCCGAAGTTGCCCTGCCCGTCCACCAGCAGATAGCGCAGCGAGAAGGGCTGCGCCATGCGCACCAGGGTGTCGTACACCGACTGGTCGCCGTGCGGGTGGTACTTACCGATCACGTCGCCGACGATACGCGCCGATTTGTAGTATGGCTTGTTGCTGTGCGCGCCGAGTTCGTTCATCGCGAACAGCACCCGACGGTGCACCGGCTTGAGGCCGTCCCTCACGTCCGGGAGCGCGCGGCCCACGATCACGCTCATGGCGTAATCGAGATAGCTGCGGCGCATCTCGTCTTCGAGGTTGACGGGGATGATTTCCTTGGCGAGTTCGGTCATTACGACGTCTTGTGCTGGAGTGGCGGCGGAGCGGAACGGGCGGCGACCGCGGGACGACGCCGGCGACCGCCTCCGCATGCGGGAGGCCGGGCGCAGGTCCATCCGGAGGGCGCGCGCGAACGCTCGGCGCGAAGACGAAATTGTACCACGCGCGGCATCGGAACGCCCCTGCTTCGGAGGCGTTTTTCCTCAGTGGAAACAGCCACTTGCGAAGACGCCGCCGGAGGTGTTCGCCACGCCCCCGGGGCGCGCGCCGCGAATGCGCGCAGGCGCGCCGGAAACCGCGTCAGTGACCGAAAAACGTCTGCATCGAGACCCGGTTCGGACGCTCGATCACGCCGCGTTCGGTGACGATGGCGTCGATCAGTTCCGAAGGGGTCACGTCGAACACCGGATTCCACGCACGGATGCCCTCGGCCGCGGTCCGGGTGCCGCCGATGCCCAGCAGTTCCGCCGGGTCGCGCTCTTCGATCTCGATCCGGGCGCCGTTGGCCGTGGCCATGTCGACCGTCGAGGACGGCGCCACCACCATGAACTTGACGCCGTGGTAACGGGCGGCGATCGCGAGCTGGTAGGTACCGATCTTGTTGGCGGTGTCGCCGTTCGCGCAGATGCGATCGGCGCCCACGATCACCCACTGCACCTCGCCCGTCTTCATGAGGTGCGAAGCGGCGGCATCGGCGATCAGGGTGGCGTCGATCCCGTCCTGCTGCAGTTCCCACGCGGTCAGCCGCGCGCCCTGCAGCCAGGGCCGGGTCTCGCCGGCGTAGACCCGCGCGATCCGCCCCTGCGCGACGCCGGCGCGGATCACGCCGAGGGCGGTCCCGAAACCGCCGGTGGCGAGCGAGCCGGTATTGCAATGGGTCAGCACCCCGCTGCCGTTGGCGATGAGTTGCGCGCCGAGGCGCCCCATCCTGTGATTGGCCGCCAGATCTTCGCTGGCGATCGCCTGCGCCTCGCGCAGGAGCACCGAGCGCCAGTCCTCGCCGGCGTCGGCGAGCGCCCGGCGCATGCGCTGCAGCGCCCAAGCGAGATTCACGGCCGTCGGCCGCGCGGCGTTGAGCTGCTGCAGCACCGGTTCCAGCCGCTGCGCGGCCTCGGCGGCGTCCTGCGCGCCGCCGCCGGCGTCCAGTTCGCGCGCCGCGAGCACCACGCCCCAGGCCGCGGCGATGCCGATCGCGGGCGCTCCGCGCACGATGAGGGCGTGGATCGCGACCGCGACCGAGGCGCTGGTCCGGCATTCCACGTATTCGACGACGAAGGGCAGCTTGCGCTGGTCCAGCAGTTCGAGGGTTTCGCCGGTCCAGCGGATCGGGCGGATGCGGTCGTAGCGCGCGTAATCGGTGATGTCTTCCATGTCGGTATTGTACCGGGCCGACGCCGCCGTCCGTCGGCGGGATCGCGCATGCGCCGAACATGAGCCGAACATGCGACGACCCGGCCGAAGCCGGGTCGTCGTGGACGGTCGAGTCGCGCCGGAGAGGATCAGCCGCCCGGCGGCGGACGATCGGCGGGATACGGATAGCCGCCGTACGGCCCGTTGCGGCGACCGACCACGAACTCCGCGCGGCAACCGCGGGTCACCCACACGCCGTTGCGGGTCTGGCCCCAGGTATCGCCTTCGATGCAGGGCTTGTCGGACAACTGGCGCAGGAGGCGGATCTCGCCGCGGCGACCGACGTTCATCGGGCAGCTGCGGCTGCGATTGTCGCGCGACTCGCAGCGCACCAGGTCGTTGCCGCCATTGCCGTAATAGCCGCCGTTGCCGTAGCCGTAACCCGTGCGGAACAGGGCGCGACAGCCGCCGCTCACCCACACGCCGCGAGAATCGCTGCCCCAGGTCTGGCCGCGGATGCACGGACTGTTCGAAAGCTGGCGGACGAATTCGGCGCGACCGCCACCGCTGCCGCAACGCTCGGTGCGTCCGTCGCGGGATTCGCAGCGGAACAGGCCGTCGTCGCCATAACCGGTGTTGTGGTAACCGCCGTAGCCGTAATCGTCGTCGTCATCGTAGCCATAGCCGTTGCCGTAGCCCGATTCGACGCGGAACTCGGCGCGGCAGCCGCCGCTGACCCAGATCCCGCGCGAATCGCTGCCCCAGGTGCGGCCGCGGATGCAGGGGCTGTCCGAGAACTGGCGAACCAGTTGCACGTCGCCGTAGGCGCTGCAGCGTTCGGTGCGACCGTCGCGGGATTCGCAGCGGACCACCGTGCCGTTGTAGCCGTAGTTGTTCCATTGCGCCTGCGCCGGCAGGCCGGTCAGACCGCCGAGCAGGACGGTTGCGATCAGAACCAGTGTGTTGCGCATCGTGACACCCCCGTGATGAGTGGCTCCAATGTAGCGGCCGAGGATGAATGGGCGACGAATTTTCCGGCCGCGCCGCGCGCCATCGGACGAATGTTCAGGTAACCGTTTTCGGCAACACCGAACAAATCCCTCCTGGACGTGTCCAGTGGTCGCGAGCTCGGTACATGCCCGAACCCGCTCCCGCCGAATCAATCGCTTAAGTGATTGATTCGCGAGCGGCACATCCCAGTGCCGCGGCAACGCCGACTCGATCGGCGTTGCCTTTCAGCGGAAACCCGGGTCAAGCCCGCGCGAAGTCGAAGGCCAGCACGTCGGCGATCCGGTCGGTGCCGAGCATCGCCATCAGCAGGCGATCCGCCCCCAGGGCCACGCCCGCGCAGTGCGGCAGGCCGGCCGCCAGCGCGGAGAGCAGCCCCTCGTCGAGCGGCGGCCGGACCGCCCCGCGCGTCGAGCGCGTCGCATGATCGCGGAGGAAGCGCGCGCGCTGTTCGCCGGCGTCGACCAGCTCGTGATAGCCGTTGGCCAGTTCGAGCGGACCGAGGTACAGCTCGAAACGCTCGGCGACCGCGGGCTCGTCGCCCTCGCCCATCCGCAGCTTCGCGAGCGCGCATTGCGATGCGGGGTAATCCCGCATCACCAGCACCTCGTCCGGCGCGAACGACGGCTGCAGCCGATGGGTCATCAGCAGATCGAGCCAGTCGTCGCGACCGAGTCCGTCCGGGTCGATGCGGATATCGCCCAGCGCCGCCCGCAACGCCGTCTCGTCCGCGAGGAAAGGATCGAGGCCGAGCCGGTCTCGATACAGCGCGCGATAGGTGGTGACGGTCGCCGATGCGGTACGCTCGACCAGCGCCAGCGCGGTCTGGACGAGCGCGATGGTCTCGTCGATCAGACGATGATGATCCCAGCCGATGCGATACCACTCCAGCATCGTGAATTCCGGGTTGTGGCGCCCCCCGGCCTCGCCGTCGCGGAACACGCGACCGAGTTCGTAGCAATCGCCGACGCCGGCGGCGAGCAGGCGCTTGAGCGGAAATTCCGGCGAGGTGCGCAACCAGCGCGTGCGCGGGGCGCCGTCGGTGCGACCGGAAAATTCGAGCGCGAACGAGGCGATATTGGGATCGGTATTGCCGGCGAGCGACATCATCGGCGTCTCGACTTCGAGCACGCCGCGCTCGGCGAAGAACGCGCGGATCGTCGCGTACAACCGCGCGCGCAGGCGCAGGGCGTCGGGCGATGCGCTCGGACGCCAGTCGCTCATGCCGCGCCATGTCCGGCGAGGAATTCGAGCAGGCGGGCTTCGTCCCAGATCTCGATGCCCAGCTCCTGCGCCTTCGCGAGCTTGCTGCCGGCGGCTTCGCCGGCGATCACGATCGAGGTCTTCTTCGAGACGCTGCCGGAGACCTTCGCGCCCAGCGCTTCGAGTTTCGCGCCGGCCTCGTCGCGCGACATCGACGCCAAACCGCCGGTGAGCACGACGGTCCTGCCGGCCATCGGGCCTTCCGTCGCGCGTTGCGGCGCGCCCTCCTTCCAACGCACGCCGTTGTCGATCAGCGCGGCGATGACCTCGCGGTTGTGAGGCTCGGCGAAGAAGTGCGCGATGCGCGCGGCGACGACCGGTCCGACATCGGGGACCTGCTTCAGGGTCTCCTCGTCGGCGGCCATCAGCGGCTCGAGCGCGCCGAACCAGCGCGCCAGAGTCTTGGCGGTGCTTTCGCCGACGTCGCGGATGCCCAGCGCGAACAGCACGCGTTCCAGCGCGGTCTCGCGGCTGGCGTCGATCGCGGCGACCAGATTCTCCGCCCATTTGCTCGCGACCTTGCCGGCCTTGACCGTTTCCGGCGTGGTGCCGTCGCGTGCGTCGGCGCGGCGCTTCATCTCCAGGAAATCGTCCACGGTCAGCGCGTAGAGGTCGGCCACCGTTTTCACGAAACCGAATTCGACCAGGTCGTCGACGATGCGCTCGCCGAGACCTTCGATGTCCATCGCCCGGCGCGAAGCGAAATGGATCAGCGCCTGCTTGCGCTGGGCCGGACAGAACAGGCCGCCCGTACAACGCGCGACGACTTCGCCTTCTTCGCGTTCGACCGCCGAGCCGCAGACCGGGCATGCGTCCGGCAGGACGTACGGCGGATGCAGCGGTTCGCCGTCGGCACCGCGCGGTCGACGCGCCTCGATCACCCGCACCACTTCCGGAATCACGTCGCCGGCGCGGCGCACGATCACGCTGTCGCCGACGCGCAGGTCGAGTCGCGCGATCTGATCGGCGTTGTGCAGAGTGACGTTGCTGACGACGACGCCGGCGACCTTCACCGGCTGCAGTCGCGCGACCGGGGTCAGCGCGCCGGTGCGGCCGACCTGCACCTCGATCGCGTTGACGACGGTCGCTTCCTCCAGCGGCGGATATTTGTGCGCGATCGCCCAGCGGGGGGCGCGCGAGACGAAACCCATCGCGCGCTGCTGGTCGTAGCGGTCGAGCTTGTAGACGGAACCGTCGATGTCGTACGGCAGGGCGTCGCGTCGCTCGCCCAGATCGCGATAGAACGCGAGCACGCCGCGGACGCCGCGCGCGGTCGAGGCTTCCGGGCTCACCGGCAGCCCGAGGCGTTCGAGCCAGGCCAGGGTCGCGGAATGCGTCTCGACCCCGGGCGGCATCGACGAGACTTCGCCGATGCCGTAGGCGTAGAAACTCAATGGGCGGGTCGCGGTCACCGCCGGGTCCTTCTGGCGCAGCGAGCCCGCGGCGCCGTTGCGCGGATTGGCGAGCGTCTTCGCGCCATGCTCCAGGGCCCAGGCGTTGTAGCGATTGAAGTCGGCCTTCGGCATGAACACTTCGCCGCGCACTTCCAGCACGGCGGGAATCTCCTCGCCCCTGCCCTGCAGCTTCGACGGAATGGCCTTCACCGTGCGCAGATTCGCGGTGACGTCTTCGCCGGTGCTGCCGTCGCCGCGGGTCGCGCCGCGGACGAAGGCCCCGCGCTCGTAGCGCAGACTGATCGCGAGTCCGTCGAGTTTCGGTTCCACCGAGAAAGAGGGGTCGCCGTCGCCGGTTTCCTTCTCGATCCTGGCGACGAAGTCCTCGATTTCCTCGTCGGTGAACGCATTGCCGAGCGAGAGCATCGGAACCGCGTGCTTCACCTCGTCGAACGTCGACGACGGGCGATCGCCGACGCGGCGGGTCGGCGAATCCGCTTCGGCCCATTCCGGATGCGCGGCCTCCAGCGCTTCCAGTTCGCGGACCAGCCGGTCGTATTCGATGTCCGGGATCGAGGGATCGTCGAGGACGTGATAGCGGTGGTTGGCGTCTTCGATGCGACGGCGGAGGTCGGCGATACGGGCGGCGACGTCGGTCATGCGGGGCCTGGAAGGAAACGGAACGTTGCGCCGGAACGCGGGGCATCCGGCCGGCGGAGCGCATCAGGATCGCCCATCTCCGTCTCGCGGACCGCGACGGACGGGCGGTCGCGGGTCATCTCACCAGCGGGTGTTCTTCGAGATCGGCGGCGCTTCGTGCTGGCGGTCGTAGGCGCGCAGATCGTCGCGGATGTGGGCGATGCGCTGACGTCCGATCGCGTTGCGCGATTCGTCGAGGACCACGCCGTCGAGCAGTTCGGCCATGCGCTGCGCGGTCGGCAGCATCTTTTCCCACGCGTCGAGCGCAGGAATCGGCGCCGGCAGGGTCAGGAAGAAGGCGATCGCCGGCGTTTCCATCGTCTGGATGTCGGTCATCTCGAAGCTGCCGGGCTTCTTGATGTTGGCGACGCTGAAGATCGGTCCGCTGTCGGGGCGGCCGTCGACGAGGCGGTGGAAGATGTTCATGTAGCCGTAGCTGAGACCGGCCTTCTCGGCGGCGACGACGATGTCCGGGCCGCGCAGGACCTGCCCGGCGCGGGCGGCGACGTAGAGGGTGACGATCTTGTCGAATTCCTCGCGATCGCGCTTGCCGACTTCGGGGCCCGACGGAGGCGGCTGTCGTTCGGACTCGTCGACGGCGAACGCCGGCGGCTCGTGCGCGCCGACGCCGGCACGGGCGTCGGGCGCCAGTTGCGGTTCCACGCGCGGCGCGGCGCGATCGGCGTGCTCGTCGCCGCGCAACTTGCGTCCCTGGTCCGGCCTCCGCGGGCGGCCGAAGAAGTAGATGGCCGCCATCAGCAGCAGGCCGGCGACGACGATTCCGATACGCAACAGCCAGATGTCCGACATCGCGTTGATCTCCAGGAAGGGGTCAGGCCGCGCCGGCGAGGCGCGCGGCCTCGGCCAGGTCGACCGACACCAGGCGGCTCACGCCCGGCTCGCGCATGGTAACGCCGCTGAGCTGATGGGCGGCCTCCATGGTGGCCTTGTTGTGGGTGACGAACAGGAACTGCACCTGCTCGCTCATCTCCGACACCATCGACGTGAAACGACCGACGTTGGCCTCGTCCAGCGGCGCGTCGACTTCGTCGAGCAGACAGAACGGCGCCGGGTTCAGGCGGAAGATCGCGAACACCAGCGCGACCGCGGTCATCGCCTTCTCGCCGCCCGACAGCAGCGAGATGTTCGAGACGCGCTTGCCCGGCGGGCGGGCCATGATCGCGACGCCGGTGTCGAGCAGATCCTCGCCGGTGAGTTCGAGATAGGCGTGGCCGCCGCCGAACAACCGCGGGTACAGCTCCTGCACGCCGGCGTTGACCCGGTCGAAGGTGTCCTTGAAGCGGCCGCGGGTCTCGCGGTCGATCTTGCGGATCGCTTCTTCCAGCGTTTCCAGCGCGGTGGTGAGGTCGGTGTTCTGCGCGTCGAGGTAATCCTTGCGCTGCGCGGCCTCGGCGTGTTCCTGGATCGCGGCCAGGTTGACCGGCTCCAGGCGGCGCAGCTTCGCGTCGAAATCGGTGACGATCTTTTCCCAGTCGCGCGGCGCGGCGTCCTCGGCGAGCGTGTTGAGGACGTCCTCGACGACGAAACCGCCGGCGACCACCGCTTCGGCGAGCTGCTCGGCCTTCAGCGCGAGCGCCTGCTGGTCGAGCCGGCGCTGCGAGATCGCTTCGCGCTGGGTTACCGACTGCTCGTCGCGCTGGTGGCGGGTCTGTTCGTAGCCGCGCAGTTCGTTGTCGATGCCCTCGAGCTCGGCGCGCGCGGCGGCGAGCCGCTTCTCCGCCAGCACGCGCTGTTCGAGCGCGGTCTGGCGCTGCCGCTCCAGTTCGATCACCGGTGCGTCGCCGTCCGTCAGCTGCGAGGCGAGTTCGCCCAGGCGCGCGTCGAGTTGGCCGCGCTGGCCGCCCATGCGTTCGAGCGCCTGCGCCAGCGCCACGACCTGCGCGCGCTGCGATTCGAGATTCAGCGCCAGCGCGTGCGCGGCGTCGCGCGATTCGCGGGCGGTCTGGCGGGCGGCGTCGCGGGCCTCGGCGAGGCTGCGGCGCTCGGCTTCCAGCGTCTGCCGGGTCGTTTCCAGTTCGCCCATCCGCGACACCGCGTCTTCCAGACGCGACCGCGCTTCGCGGGCCTGCAGGGCGCTGGTGTCGATGGCTTCGATGAGCTGCGACAGATCGGCGTCGATCTTCTCGATCCGGCCGCGCGCGGACTCCAGGCGGCCCTGCTGGCTCTGCAACTGGCCGGCGAGTTCGGACACGTTGCGGTGCGCCAGATACAGCGAGCGCTGGGCGTCCTCGCGCTGCTGCTCGGCGGCGAGCATCCGGTCGCGAAGGCCGGAGATGTCGCGATCGAGTTCGGCTTCGCGCTGCTGCAGGCCTTCGATGTCGGCACGCAGGCTCTGGATTTCGCGTTCGCGCAACAGCGCGCCCTGCTTGGCCGCGCCGGAACGCACCACGCGCACCCAGCCGGCGCCCACGCGCTCGCCCTGACGGGTGATGACCGATTCGCCGTCGCCCAGACGCTCCAGCAGTTGCCGGGCCTCCGCCAGCGTTTCGGCGACGTGCAGCTTGGACAGCATCCGCCGGATCGCGGCCGGGCCCTGCACCTTCGCCGCGAGCGAGGTGGGCGCGACCGCGTCGTCGCCGGCGTCGGACGAGACCAGAGCCAATCGGCCTTCGCCCAGTTCGCCCAGCGCGTCGACGAGCGCGCTTTCGATGGAATGTCCGGGCGATTCGACCAGCACGCCTTCGATCAGTTGGCCGAGCGCGCCTTCGACCGCGTTTTCCCAGCCTGCTTCGACCTTGAGCACTTCGCCGACGCGCGCGGCGGAATCCAGCCCGCGCGCCTTCAGCCAGGCCACCGCTGCGCCCTGCTCCTGGCCGAGCGCCGCGTGCTGCAGCGCTTCGAGCGAGGACAGACGACCGCGCGCGGCCTGCGCCTGCTTGCGCACGTCGGCGAGTTCGGTCTGGGCGTGTCGAACCTGGTCCTGCATCTCGACCACCGCCTGCTTGCGGGCGTCGAGTTCGGCGTTGAGGCCGTCGAGGGCGGTCCTGCGTTCGTCGTGCTGGATCTGCAGCCCGGCGAAGGCGTCGGCCAGCGCGCCGAGATCCAGCGCGCCGCGCTCCTGCGCCAACTGTTCGCGCCGGCGTTCGGCGTCCAGCGACTGCCGGTCGAGGTAATCGACGCGGGTGCGCTCGACGTCGGCGGCGCGCGCAGCTTCGCTCTGGGCGCGACTGTGCGCGTCCCAGCGCTGCTGCCAGTCGGCGAGCTTCGCCTCGGCTTCGTGCAGGGCCTGCTGCCGGTCGGCGTCGGCGTCCTTCAGCGCGTCCAGACGCGGTTCGGCGTCGGCGATTTCGGCGCGCAGGGCGTCGAGACGTTCCTGATCGCTGCGGATGTGGACGCCGATCTCGGACAGAGCCTGCTCGGCCTCGTCGCGGGCGCGCTGCAGCCGCTGCGACAGTTCGCGCTGGTGCGCGATCTGCTGTTCGATGCGTGCCAGCGTCCCGCCGACCTCGTACCCTTCCGCCTGCGCCTTGTTGAGCGCCTCGGCGGCGGCCTCGCGGCGGGCGCGGCCGGTCTCGATCTCGCGCTCGGCCTCGCGCTGCTCGGCGATGATCTGCTGCAGTCGGGTCTCCTCGGCCGACAGCCCTTCGCGCAACGCGCGCAACTGGGCGTCGAGCACGCGGAACTCCAGCGCCTTCCACTCCGCGTCCTTGATCTTCCGCTCGGCCTGGATCGCCTGATACTGCTCGGCCTGGCGGGCCTGACGCGCGAGGTGCTGCAACTGTTTGCCGACTTCCTCGCGCAGATCGTTGAGGCGGTCGAGATTCTCGCGGGTGTGGCGGATGCGGGTTTCGGTCTCGCGGCGCCGCTCCTTGTACTTGGAGATGCCGGCGGCTTCTTCGAGATAGACCCGGAGTTCCTCGGGCTTGGCCTCGATCACCTGCGAGATCATGCCCTGCTCGATGATCGAGTAGCTGCGCGGGCCGAGGCCGGTGCCCAGGAACAGGTCGGTGATGTCGCGGCGACGGCATTTGGTGCCGTTGAGGTAGTAATTGCTCTGGCCGTCGCGGCTGACGGTGCGCTTGACCGAGATTTCGTTGAACGCCGCGTATTCGCCGGTGATGGTGTGATCGGAATTGTCGAAGATCAGTTCGACCGCGGCCTGCGAGACCGGTTTGCGGGCCGAGCTGCCGGAGAAGATCACGTCGGTGAGCGAATCGCCGCGGAGGCGGCTGGCCGCGCTTTCGCCCATCACCCAGCGGATGGCGTCGATGATGTTCGACTTGCCGCAGCCGTTCGGACCCACCACGCCGGTCATGTTGGTCGGCAGGTGCAGGGTGGTCGGGTCGACGAAGGACTTGAAGCCGGAAAGCTTGATCGTGGAAAGACGCATGCGCTGTTCGGTGGCTCCGCCCGCCCGACCGGACGGACCGGCGCTGGCGCAGACAGGAAAATGGTTGAAGAGATTTCGCCAACCGATTGATTTTGCTGGCGACAATGCGACAAGAACGCCGCACCGTCCCCGCAGTATATAGAACGCTGCGGCGCGGGAAACTCACCCGTCGGCGGAAAGCCTTTGGCCGCTGTCCGGGTCGAACAGGTGCCACTGCCCGGGCGCGACCCGCAGGGGAAGGAGGCCTCCCGGGGCGGGCGGATCGTCCGACGAGAGCCGCGCGACCAGCGGTTGCGGGCCGAAACGCAGGTGCAGGTAGGCCTCGCTGCCGAGCGACTCCACCATCTCCAGCTGGGCGCCGAAATCCGCCACCTCGTCGGCCATGCAGGGACGCAGGTGTTCCGGACGCAGTCCGACGTCGATCTCGCGCCCCCGCCAGGCCGGGTCGTCGTGCAGGCCGACCAGCGGCAGCACGAGCCCTTCGCCCAGCGCCAACCCCGGTCGACCGCCCTCTTCCACCAGTCGACCGCGTACCAGGTTCATCGCCGGGCTGCCGAGGAAAGTGGCGACGAAGACATTGGCCGGGCGTCGGTAGAGCGCCATCGGCGTATCGATCTGCTGGATCTCGCCGCCCCGCATCACCACGATGCGCTGGCCGAGCGTCATCGCCTCGACCTGATCGTGGGTCACGTAGATCATGGTCGTGCCCAGCGTGCGATGCAGCCGCGCGATCTCGGTGCGCATGGCCGTGCGCAGCTTCGCATCGAGGTTGGACAGCGGTTCGTCGAGCAGGAACACCTTCGGCTGACGCACCAGGGCCCGCCCGAGGGCGACGCGCTGGCGCTGTCCGCCGGACAGCGCCGCCGGGCGACGCTGCAGCAATGGCCCCAATTCCAGCATCTCCGCGGCCGCACGGATGCGCGATTCGATCTCGGAGCCGGGATACCCGCGCAGCTTCAAGCCGAACGCGAGATTCTCGGCCACGGTCATGTGCGGATACAGCGCGTAACTCTGGAACACCATGGCGATATCGCGATCCTTCGGCGCGACATCGTTGACCACCCGGTCGTCGATCCGCAGCGATCCGTCGCTGATCTCCTCCAGGCCCGCGATCATCCGCAGGAGGGTCGACTTGCCGCAGCCGGACGGGCCGACCAGGACCAGCAGCTCGCCGGCCGCGACCTCCAGGCTGGCGCCGGCCACGGCGACGTGTCCGTCGGGGTAGACCTTGCGGAGTCGATCGAGCGCGACGGTCGCCATCTTCAGTCCTTCTCCGGGTTGGGCCTGGTCCCTGTCGCGACGATCGGTCGCGGGAAGGGTTTTCGAAGCCGGGAGCATGCTGTAGTCTTCATGTAACCGTTTACATGATGCCACTCCAGAGGCCTCCGAGGAACCCCGCCATGCCGCAGTCCGCCGACACGAGGTACCAGTTTCCGAGGGGCTTCCTGTGGGGTGCGGCGACGGCCGCGCACCAGATCGAAGGGTCCCCGCTGGCCGATGGCGCCGGCCCGAGCATCTGGACACGCTTCGCCCACACCCCCGGCATGACCCTCAACGGGGATACCGGCGACGTGGCCTGCGATCACTACCGACGCTGGCGGGATGACGTGAAACTGATGCGCGACCTCGGCCTGCAGGCCTACCGATTCAGCGTGTCGTGGTCGCGGATCCTCCCGGAGGGCACCGGCCGGGTGAATCAGGCCGGTCTCGATTTCTACTCGCGGCTGGTCGATGCCTTGCTGGAGAACGGCATCGAACCGCTGCTGACGCTCTACCACTGGGATCTGCCGGCCGCATTGGACGACAAGGGCGGCTGGCTCAACCGCGACAGCGCCGACTGGTTCGCCGAATACGGACGGGTGCTGTACCGCGCGCTCGACGGGCGGGTGAAGAAGTGGGTGACCCTGAACGAGCCGTGGGTGATCACCGACGGCGGTTATCTGCACGGGGCGCTCGCGCCGGGCCACCGCAGCCGATACGAAGCGCCGATCGCCAGCCACAACCTCATGCGCGCCCACGGCGCCGCGGTGCGGGCGTATCGCGACGAAGGCAGGCACGAAATCGGCCTGGTCGTGAACATCGAGCCGAAATATCCCGCCAGCGACGACGCCGGGGACGCGGCCGCGACCCGGCGCGCGCACGCCTACATGAACGAGCAATACCTGCATCCGGCGCTGCTCGGCCGTTATCCGGCGGAGTTGAAGGAGATCTTCGGCGACGCCTGGCCCGAGTTCGATCCGGCGGATTTCGAACTGATCGCGCAACCCCTCGACTTCGTCGGCATCAACTACTACACGCGCAGCGTCACCCGCGCCAACGACAGCTACCCGCTGAAGGCCGGCGCGGTGCGGCAGCCGCTCGCGACCTACACCGAAACCGGCTGGGAAGTGTTCCCGCAGGGGCTCACCGACCTGCTGCTGTGGTTCAAGCGCACCTACGGCGACGTCCCGGTCTACATCACCGAAAACGGCGCGGCCTTCTTCGACCCGCCGGTGGCGGAGAACGGCCACGTCTGCGATCCGCTGCGCATCAACTATCTGCACAAGCATCTGCGCGCGATCCGCGATGCCATCGACGCCGGCGTGGACATCCGCGGCTACATGGTGTGGTCGCTGCTCGACAACCTCGAATGGTCGCTCGGCTATTCCAAGCGTTTCGGCATCGTCCACGTGAATTACGGCACGCAGGAACGTACGCCGAAGGACAGCGCACGCTGGTATTCCGAAGTGATCGCCAGCCACGGGCGCAAGCTCGCGGAGCCCTCGCCCTACTGAACGGTTTCCCCGCTCGTCCCCCTCCCCCTCCGTGGGACGCGCGCCCCGGCGATCCGATCGCCGGGGCTTTTTTTCAGTGCAACGCCACCGTCACGCGACGCGCGCCGGGCGGGATCCGCAGTTCGTTGCCGCGCCATGTCGCCGCCCGGCCGTCGATCAGGGTGCGGCCCGGCGATGCGTCGTCGAACGGCCACGGCAGGACGGCACCGCCCGACGGCAGGCGCGCATCCGCGCCGAAGTCGAGCGTCAATGCCCGCGCGTCGCGTCGCAAGGCGTAGCCGAACGCGCCCGACGACGTGCGCAATCCTTCGATGGCGACGCCCTCGCCGTCCAGCCAGTGCGGGGGGATGCCCGCCGCGATCACCAGCCGATCGTCCTCTTCGCGATGCCACACGAACATGTCGAGCGCCGAGCGCAGGAAATCGGACGCCACCCAGGCATGCGGCAGATCGCCGAGGAAGAAGGGTTTGCGGGGCGTCCGGGACACCACTTCGCCCCACTGGTTCCACCCCTGCGGCGCGCGGTCGCCGAAGAAGAAGCGCGTCGCCTCCCAGGCGCGCCCGCGCCAGCCGAGGCGCACGAAGGCGCCGACGTTCCGCCACTCGTAGGGCGTGTAGTCCTTCCATTCGCGCTTGCCGTCACGGCGCTGCTCGAATTCGCGCCAATAGCGCTCGAAGGTATTGCGCAGCAGATCCTGCGGCAGACGATGCTGTTCGCCGGCCGGCGCCAACGCGATGGTGGTCGAGGTCGGGTCGAAGTCGCCGAGTTCCGCCGAGCCCGGCAGGAAGTCGATGCCGTGACGCGACGTCGCCGCACGCAACGACGCTTCGAGATCGGCGCGGAATTCGTCGCGCGCCGCGGCCATGCGCGCGGCCTCGTCCCGCTCGCCGAGACGCTCCGCGATCCAGACCGCATCCTTGTAGCCGCGCAGCGCCCAGAAATCGTCCCAGTACGAATGCATCGGCTTGGCCGAATAGCCCTCGTGGCTGATCGACGCCGGCATCATTCCGTAGAACGCGGGATCGAGCGCGCGATTGGCCTCGGTGCGTTCGCTCGCGCGCAGGGTTTCCATGTAGCGGAACGCGCCGCGCACATGCGGCCACATTCGCCGCAGGAACGCATCGTCGCCGGTATGCCGCACGTAGTCGGCGATCGCGAAGATCAGCTCGCCGTGGCTGTCGTTCTCCGGCACCGGGTCGCTGCCGCGATCGTCGACGCAGCACGGCACCTTGCCGTTGTCGAACTGGTACGGTGCGTACCACGCGATGTACTCGCGCACCGCGTCCGCGCGCCCCATCCGCAGCAGGCCCTCGGAGATCATGGCGCCGTCGCGGATCCAACTGCGCGCGTAGGAACGGGTGCCCGGCTGCAGGCGCGGGCCGATCCGCGAGATCAGCTGATGCGCCAGCGCCGTGCGCAGCGTGTCGACCAGCGGTCGCCCCTCCGCCGGCACGACGAAGCGCACGCCGTCGAGCGTCGCGCGCCAGCGCTCGGCCACGATGGCCTGGCGCGATTCGGGCTCGCAGGCGCTGCCTTCGCAGAACGGCGTTTCCGACGACAACGGCACCACGAGCGCGATCTCCCGGGACTCGCCCGGGCCGAGCCGCCAGCGATACAGCAGCGCGCCGGAGGCGAGGCCGGTCGGATCGTCGACGGATGCCGTCGACGGGAGCGTGCCCGTCGCCAGACGCTCCGCAGCCATACCGCCGTCGAAACTCGTCGCGAAGGCCAGATCCGGCGCGCGTTGCGGATGGACCCGCGGACGGCCGTCCAAATGGACGATCCCGTCCTGCGCGAACGCGAGCGAGGCGATCCGGCTGACGCCGCCGGTGGTATTGAGGAACTGGCTGGGCGGATTGACCTGAAAGGGCTGCACCGCGAGCGCAAGCGTGTAATCGCGCGCGATCGCGCCGGGATTGCGCAGCCGGTAGCGGGCGACGATCTGCGTGCGTCGGCCGGCGACGTCCGTATCGACGAACGCGGTTGTGCGCAATCGCACGTCGGGATGCGTCCAGTCGACGCTCGGAATCGGCAGATAACCGTCCAGCAGCGACTGCGTCGCCTGCACATCGGCCCAGGCGAGCATGCGACCGTCGACGAGAATGAAGGGTTCGAGGCTGAATCCGCCCTTCGCGACCTCGATCGCGCCATCCTCGCCGATGAGTCCCTGCTCGCGTCCGCCATCGACGCCGAGGATCGTCCAATACGCCTGTTCGCCGCTGAACCCACGCGGGAAACGACCGCGCGGCCGATCCCGCGCCACCGAGGCGACGAAGTCGTTCGGCGTGGCCGCGAACGCCAGCGGTTCGACGCGGACTTCGGCCAGGGAGACTTCGCGCCTGCCGGCGTCGAGAATCTCGACAGCGATGTGTCGCGCCTCGCTCTCCGGCGTCGCGATCCAATCGCGCCCGCCATCGCTGCCGACGACCTCGCGCAGCGTCCGCCATGTCCTGCCATCGTCCGAGGCGAGGACCGCATAGGTCTCGGGCTGCGCACCCGTTGACCAGTCCAGACGCAGGCCGCCGAACTCGGTCGAAGCGCCGAGAGACAGCGACAACCGTTGCCCGGTAGACGCGCGCCATGCCGTGGCCGGATCGCCATCGACCGCCGCCACCGCATCGCGACCGCCGACCGTCGTATGCACCGCTTCGATCGCCGGCGCGGCCGCATCCGGCGGCAGCGCGGTCAAGCGCAGATCGTCGAAGCAGACGCTGCCCTTGCCGCCGCTGCTGTTGTTGAGGGTGAATTCGAGTTTCGCGCTGTTGCGCAGCACGGGATCGGCGCCCGGGCCCCACGCCTTGCCGATGTGCCGGCGCTTGTAGCGCACCGGCGTCCAGACGCGCGGGAACTCGTGGCGAGGGCGGTTGACCCACCAGACGTTGTCGCCGCTGGCGTCGATCAGCTTGAACTGCAGATCGTTGGCGGGAGACTCGCCGCGCACCACGAATTCGAAGCGGTAGTTTTCCGGATAGTCGATGGCGATGTCGCGCTGGACGCCGACGTAACCGGAGACGCCGTTGAAATCGTAGTCGAGGCACAGCGCGCCGTCGTCGGCGCGGATCGAGCCGGACACCTGCGTTGAGGCGATGACGCGCCACTGCGCGGGGTCGTCGAAGGTATCGAGGGTGATGCTGTCGTCCGCGTGGGCGAATGGGATCGCCAAGAGGCAGGAGATCAGAGGGAAATACAGCGGATTTCGCATGGGGGATCTCGGTGTCGTGTAGCGAAGCGAGAGAACGGCTGCCATCCATGGCGCAACGTCATGGGCTACGGATGACCCGGCCCGTGCATCCATGCACGGGCGTTCAGGCACGCGCGAGGCAGTGCCTCGCAAACGCGTGCCCTCACCCATGGCGCAGCTCCACGGGCTCCGGATGACCCGGCCCGTGCATCCATGCACGGGCGTTCGGGCGCGCGCGAGGCAGTGCCTCGCAAGCGCGCGCCCTCACCCCTTCACGCTCCCCAGCAGGAGGCCCTGGATGTAGTAGCGCTGCAGCATCAGGAACAACAGCAGCACCGGCAGCACGGTGACCACCGCGCCCGCCATCATCATTTCGACGTCCTGGATGTGCTCGCGAGACAGCGAGGCCAGCGCGACCGGGAGGGTGTGGTTCGACTGATCCGTCAACACGATCAGCGGCCACATGAAATCGTTCCAGGTGCCCATGAACGTGAAGATCGCCAGCGTCACCAGCACCGGTTTGAGCATCGGCAACACGACCGAGAAGAAGATGCGCCACTCGCCCGCCCCGTCGATCCTGGCCGCTTCGATCAGTTCGTCCGGGATCGAGCGTGCGTATTGTCGGACGAGGAAGATACCGAAAATGGAGGCGAGCCCCGGAACGATCACACCGGCATAGCTGTTCACGAGCCCGATCTGCTTCAGCATCAGGAACAGCGGCAGCATCGCGACCTGCGAGGGAATCACCAGGGCGGCCAGCAGCAGCTTGAAGAGCCGCTCGCGCCCGGCGAAGCGCAACTTGGCGAAGCCATACCCGGCCATCGCATTGATCGCCAGCGACAACAGGGTCGTCGCGCCGGATACCAGCACGCTGTTGAGGAAATAGCCGCCCATGCCGATGCGCTGGAACAGCGCCCGGTAGTTGTCGAGCGTGGGCGCGGACGGCAGCATCGGAGGCGGGAAACGGCTGGCGCCACCGGAGGGCATGAACGAGACCGACAGCATCCACAGCAACGGCGACACGCTCAGCAACGCGAGGACGAGCAGACCACCGTTGACCAGCCAGGCATGCCCGCGGGATTCGCCGACGACACGGTGTCCGGAAGCGCTCATACCAGCCCCTTCCGGCGACCGAGCCGCAGCATCAGCGTCGTGACCGCGAACATGATCAGGAATAGCAGGAAGGCCACGGCCGAGGCGCGGCCGAGGTTCCACCAGCGGAAGCCCTCCTCGAACATGAAATACAGCACGCTGACCGTGCTCTGCAACGGATCGCCCCGGGTCATCACATAGGGCTCCGCGAACAACTGGAAGTAGCCGGCGACGGTGATCACGCTCACGACCATGAGCACCGGGCCGAGCATGGGCAGGGTGATGTGGCGGAACTGGCGCCAGCGCGAAGCGCCGTCGATCCGCGCGGCTTCGTACAGATCCTGCGGGATCGCCTGCAGTCCGGCGAGGAAGATCACCATGTTGTAGCCGAAGTTCTTCCACACCGCGAGCAGGATGATCGTCGGCATCGCCCAGGCCGGATCGCCCAGCCAGTCCACGGGCGCGATGCCGATGTGCCCCAGCGCCCAGTTCACCAGTCCGTAACTCGTGTGGAAGAGATAGCGCCAGATCACCGCCACCGCCACGAGGGTGGTGACGACCGGTGCGAACATGGCCGTTCGGAAGAAGGCGCGGAAACGCGCCACCGGGGCGTTCAACAGCAGGGCCGCGCCGAGCGAGACCGCGATCGACAGCGGGACGCCGACGATCACGAAGTAGAAGGTGTTGCCCAGCGATTTCCAGAACAGCGGCGTGCGCAGCAGGTCCAGATAATTATCGAGGCCGACGAAGCGCAGGTTCTTCCAGTCGGCCAGCGCGTAGAGATCGAAATCGCTGAGGCTCAGCAGCAGCGCCGCCAGCACCGGCAGCCCGAAGAACACGCCGAGCACGATCAGCGCGGGGCCGACGAAGGTCCAGGCGGCGAGCGAGCGATTCATGGTGCGCCGCTCCCGTCCGCGGCGCGACGCGCCTCCACCCAGCGTCGCTTCTCCAGGATCCGGTCGACGCTCGCATCGAGTTGGCGCACGGCCGCGTCCTGCGACTGACCGCCGCGCACCACGCGCTCGCTGGCGAGCCGCATTTCCTGGACGATACGCTCCCATTCCAGCACTTTCGGCGTCGGCTTCACGCGTTCGAGCTGATCGCGGAACGCGGCGGCGTAAGGATCCGTCCGCAGCGACGGATGCGCCCAGGTGCTGCGCCGCGGGGGCAGATCGCCGATTTCGGCATGGAATTTCTGCTGGATGTCCGGTCGCGAGAGGAACTCGACGAAGGCCCACGCCTCGCGCTTGCGCGGCGAATTGCGGAACAGCACCAGACTGGTCCCGCCGGCGATGCCGGCACCGGGCCCGGACGGTCCGGGCAAGGGCGCCGTGGCCCAGGCATCTTCGAGCCCCTTCGGCGCGCGCTGCCTGAACTCGCGGATGTTCCAGGGACCCGAAACGTAGAACACGAACAGGCCGTTGAAGAACTCGTCCCAGACGTTCGAAATCTGGGTTTCCGACATCGGCGGGGCGAGATCCGCCTCGAACATCCCGGCGTAGAACGCCAGCGCGCGCCGGAACCCGGGGCTGTCGAGATTGCCGCGGCCGTCGAGCAGCAGCGGATCGTCCTGCTGCATCGCCAGCGACAACAGTTGCTCGAACTCGTTCAAGGGCAGCAGTACCGCATAGCGATCCTCGCCGCGCTGCCGCTTGATCGCTTCCATCGCCCGCATCCATTCGTTCCAGGTCCGCGGCGGCGCATCGTATCCGGCCGCCGCGAGCAGATCCCGGCGATAGAACAACAGGCGCGTGTCGACGTACCAGGGAACGCCGTAGAGACGGCCGTCGATGGTGTTCGTGTCCCAGATGCCCCGGAAATAATCGTCCTGGATGACGATCTTCGACGCATCCACATAGGGCTGCAGCGGTTCCAGCGCGCGCAGCTCGGCGAACTCGGGCACCCAGGTGTTGCCGAGCTGGCATAGGTCGGGCAACGCATCCGCGGCGTAGGCGGTCAACAGCTTCTCGTGCGCAGCGGTCCACGGAATCTGCTGCACTTCGACCCGCAGCCCGGGATGCTCGCGTTCGAACTGCGGAATCAACTGTCCGACGACTTCGGCCTCGCGCCCCATCGCCCAGAACCGGATCGTCGTGCGTTCGTCCGCACGACGGCATCCGCCCACGGCGAAGACGGCGAGCACGACGGACAGGACGATTCGGATCACGCTGAGTGGGCGCATCGCGACACCTTATCGCGCCGTCGTCCCGGCGGCGTCGAGCCAGCCGCCGCGGAAGCCCGCCCGCTGCAGGCCGCGCCGGATGTGCGCATTGCGCTTCATGACGTTCCAGACGAATCCGTCGCGATGATTGGCGATCATCGCCAGGATCGGCCCCTGGTCGATGCCGAGATGATCGCTGGCGAACCAACCCTTGCCCGGAACCACCCGGCCGGTCGCGAGCGGCGCGTCGTATTCGAAACTCGGATTGAAGGCGTCGACGAACCCGTAGCGACCGTAGAGATCGTCGCCGTACCGGGTGCGCATCGCTTCGGCCGCGGGAATCACGACCTCCGGCGCGAACGGCAACGACCCCAGCGCGGCCGTCGGCGCAATGGTGCCGTCGTCGAAACCGTCGACCGGACCGGGGCCGCGCGCGCTGTAGCCGCGGAACTCGCGCAGCGCGCCGCGATACGCCAAACGACCGCCATGCGGCCCGTCGCTCGCGGTCAATCCCCACACGCTGCCGTCGTAGCCTTTCCAGCCCATCGGGTTCCGGATCGCATACGCGTGTTGCGCCAGGGTCGCGCGACGGCTGTTCTCGAAATAGTCGAGTCCCTTGTCCCGCATCCAGTCGTCCCGGATGCCGCGGAAATCGATCCAGACGTGGCTGTACTGATGGCCGAACAACGGGCCGAACCGCAGATGCGTCTGCCCCTCCTGCTCGCCCCAATTGCGGCCGTAGCTGCGCGTCCAGGCCTGCCACGCGTCGGGCTCCACCGGGTGCGTCGGCGATCCGAGCGCCAGCACGTAGACCAGCATCGCCTCGTTGTAGCCCTTCCAGTCGTGTTCGATGTACGTCTTCGTCTCCGGCTTCCATCCCATCGCGATCAGCGGCGGGCGGGGCTGCATCCAGGTCCATTCGACGCGGCGATACAGGGTCTCGGCGATGGCGCGGATCTCACGCTCGGCGGCAGCGTCGCGATCGTAGTAGCTCTGCGCGAACAGCACGCCCATCATCAGCAGACCGGTATCGACGCTCGACAGCTCGACCCATTTGTCGAAGCGATGCCCGCTGCGCATGTCGAGGAAGTGATGGTAGAACCCGCGATATCCGGAAACGCCGGTCGCCTCGGGACCGGTCGGCGCATCGCGCAGGAAACGCAGGGTCGCCAGCGTGCGTTCGGCCGCCTCGCCGCGCGCGATCCAGCCGCGCTCGACGCCGATCGGATAGGCGGTCAGCGCGAATCCGATCGCCGCGATGCTGGAAAACGGTCGCGAAGGATGCCGATCGGGCGCCAGGCCGGTGCGCGCATCGGTGGTTTCCCAGAAATAGTCGAACGTCCGCCGCTCGATGTCGTCGAACGCGGCGGGCAACGGCTGAACCGATGCCCGCACGGAAGAAGAAGCCGGGAGGGCCGGCGCCGCCTCGGGGGAATGACGGCAACCGGCGAACAGGGCGAGAGAGAGGATCGCCCCCAACCCGGCGGCGAAACGGATGCAAGCGGTCGTGCGGGAACGAATCAAACCCTTCTCCAAGATCCTCGGATCCCGGTCGATCCACGGATCGACCGGGGGACGTTTACCAGCTGAAACCCAGCGAAATCTTCAACATCCGCGGCGGCCAGACCGTACCGTTGCCGCTGCGGCGACCGAAGTTCGGATTGAAGTCCGGAGACGGACCTCCGCGCCAGGTATCGTAGTCGGTGTAGTTGCGCCAGTTGAACGCATTGAACAGATCGCCGCGGACGTAGAACTTGATGCCTGCGCCCGTATCCCACTCCTTGCGGACCGCGAAATCCAACTGTTTGAACCCGATGCCGTCGCTCGGCGTGAACGGATCGAAGAAGCAGTTGTCGAAGCTCGTGGTGTCGTGGCAATTCACGGCGTCCTTGGGCGTCGGGCTGGCCAGCGTCAGTTTTCCGGACAGCGTGACGCCCAGGAATTCGTAAATGCCCGTCGCGACCAGACGGTGTTTCGGAATGCCGACCGAGCGCAGGAACGGCTGTCCGTCGAGATTCGGATAATCGAACAGATAGTGCTCGTCCGAATTCGCCGCGTTCAACCGATTCTCCTTGGCGTCGCTGTAGGTATAGGCGACGGTGAATCCCCAGGGAGATTCGCGGGAAAAGGGCTTCTCCAGCGACAACAGCAGTTGGTTCACCTTGGTCTCGATGCCGTTGTCCGCGAGGATCAGCGTGCCGAACCCGGGAATCGGGAATCCCCACGGCTGTCCGCCCCACGTGGCGTTGGGATTCGCCGGATTGCGGAAACTGCCGTCCGGCCACCGGTTTCCGAGCGTGAACACGATGCCGTCATGGCTGCGGATATGGGCCAGGGTCGCCGAGCTGGTCCAATCGCGGCCGGCCACCTGGAAGACGTTGCGCATACCGATGCTGAACTGATCGGAATAAGGCGTCTTGATGTCGTTGCTGATCAGATTCACCTCGGCGCCCAGATTCGGGTTCGAGGCCACGAGCGCAGCCAGCGTCGCGGGGTCGAGATAACTCGGATCCCAGGCCAGGCAGGTTCCGACGCCGACGGTGCAGGGGTGATCGGCGGTATCGAACGAGAAGGCGTAGCGTGGGAACGTGCTCTTCGACTGTTCCAGCGCGAGATAGTCGAACAGGTTGCGATCGTAGGAACGACCGGCGCCGCCGAAAATCACGTGCCTTTCGTCGGCGAACAGATCGTAGGAAAAACCGACCCGCGGCTGCCATGCGCCGTCGAACGCGCTGCGGTTGCCTCCGGTGCTGATGTAGTCCTCGATGTCGTAGTCGACGTTCGGGCCGTGGATGTTGGACCATCCCCGCAGCGCTGCGACCAGGTCGGGCCGGGTGACGTAATTCTCGAAGCCCGGGCTGCGTTCGTAGTCGTAGCGCAGACCGAGGTTCAACGTCAGCTTCTCGTTGACCTCCCAGTCGTCCTGGAGGTAGATGCCGTACTGCTTGTTCGTCGAGCGGATATCCCGATCGGGACTCCCGGGCAACTGCGCGCCGAATTCGACCCGGAAAGGCACGAAGGTCGAGAGCACGGTGCGGCCCGCGTCCAGGTTCTCGTAATAGTCGACCCGATACTGCGCGTTGTAGGGCTGCTGCTCGAAGGCGTTGATTTCGACGGACTTGTACTTCACGCCGGCCTTGATCGTGTGACCGTCGAAGCCGGTGAACGTGAAATCGTTCTGCAACGACCAGCCGTTCTGCCCCTTGTCCTGGTAATCCTGCCCGCCGCCGACGTTGAGGATCGTGTCGCCGAACGTGTTGCCGGAACGGGTGTCGACGATCTGGTATCCGGGCCCGATGGTGATCGGCCTGGGACTCCACTGGTCGTCTTCGCTGGTCAGATGCAGATCGTTGTACCAATCGCCGCCGTTCCATTGCCAACGCAGGTCGAAACGCGTGCTTTCGTTGGTCTTGCTCGTGCCGTAGCCCGCGGTATTCGGCCCGTCGCCGATGCCGGTCAGTTCCTCTTCGTCCCGGCGCTTGGCGGACAGCTCGATCATGTGATCGTCGTTCACGAGCCAGGTCAGTTTCCCGAAGTACATGTCCTGATCGAAGGGCGCGCCGTTGCCGCCGAGATAGGCGGCGAGTTCCGAAGTCAGATCGGAGCGGTCGAACGCGTTCGTGCCCGGCCTCACTTCGCGCGGACGGTCGATCTCCTTGGCTTCGTAGCTCGCGAAGAAGAACAACCGATCCTTCATCAGCGGACCGGCGAAGGAGGCGCCGTACTGTTCTTCGCTCGAAGGGATCTTGTTGCCGGAGCGATCTTCCGCGAACGTGTCCGAGCGCATCTTCTGCGAGGTGTAATCCCAGAAGAACTGCCCCTCGAACTCGTTGGTGCCGGAACGGGTCACCGCCGAGATGGCGGCGCTGCTGATCTGATCGTATTCGGCCTTGTAGTTCGAGGTGATGACCTTGTATTCGCCGATCGCGAGTTGCGGAAAAGGACTGCCGCTGCTGGAATCCTGCCCGCTCACGCCTCCCTTCAGCACATAATTCTTCTGGCCCACGCCGTCGATGAACACGTTGATGCCGTTCGAGTTCTGGGCGCCCCCGCGCAATTTGCTGGAACCGTCCTGACCGGTTTCGAAGATCATCCCGGGCACCGTGTCCGCGAACGCCAGGAAGTTGCGGGACGACTGCGGCAGCGCGTCCATCTGCTTCTTGCTGACGTACGTCGCCACTTCCGAGGTCCGGGTCTCGGCGAGGGCCGTACCGACGACGACGACCGTGTCGAGTTCGCCCTGCGCCGGGGCGCCGTCGCCTTCGTCGAGACTCACGGTCTCGCCCACGCGCAGGACGACGTCGCGGCTGGTGGTCTGGCCGCCGGATTCGACGCTGATGCGATAGGTGCCGGGCGGCAGCCCGACGAGCACGTAGCCGCCGTCGCTGCCCGCTTCGACGGTGCGGCTGAGGCCGGTGGCGACGTTGACCGCGGTGATCCGCGCATCCGCAGCGGCCTGGCCGCGAACGGTGGCGCCGGTGGACTGCGCGAACGTCGCGGGAGCGCCGGCCAGCAGGGCGCCGATCAAGGCGCAGCTCAACAGCGAGCGCCGGATTCCGCGGGGTGTCTCACGACGTGATTGCTTCATGACTGCGCCCCTCCCGAGGGCATGCTGACATCGAGTTGTACGAATGCGCGACTGGTCGCGTGTAACCGGTTACATCGACGAACGAAAAAAATCGGATCTGGATCAGCCAGCCCTCCCGCCGGCCGCTTTCGCAACGGTGGATTCGCGGACGATCAATTCGGGCACCATCGGCGCCTGTCGATGCCCGGGGTCGGTCCCGTCGCGCAGGTCGAGCAGCATCCGCATCGCATGCGCACCCAGCTCGGCGATGTTGACCCGCATGGTGGTCAGGGACGGCACCACGTAACGGGCGAGCGGAATGTCGTCGAAACCGGCGAGCGCGATGTCCTTCGGGACGCGGACGCCGGCCTGACTGAAGGCGAACAGACATCCCAGCGCCATCATGTCGTTGGCGGCGAACACCGCGTCCGGGCGCGCCTTCGCGTCGAGGAGCATCCGACCCGCGGCGTGACCCGAGGCCTCGCCGAAATCGCCGGGCACGACCCAGGGGTCCGCCTGTCCGATCGCCCGCATCGCATCGCGGAAACCGCGCAGACGCTCATGGGCGTCGAAATTGTGTTCGGGGCCGGCGATGAAGGCGATGCGACGGTGCCCGGTCGCGATGAGGTGCTCGACCAGCGTCCTGGCGCCTCCGTAGTTGTCGATGCCGAGGGCGATCTGGTCGCCGTCGGTCGGTTGCGAATTGATGAGCACCGCCGGCAGCGCCGCGAGGTTCTCGCTGAGGAAGTCCAGATCGCCCGCATGCGGCGACATCACCAGCAGGCCGTCGACCCGTCCGCGCATCGCGCGCAGCGCGGAGGCCTGCTCTTCGGGATGGCCGTGATAGCTCGAGACCAACAAGTGCAGGCCGCGTTCGCGCGCCACCTGGTCGATGCCGCGCATGAGTTCGGAGAAGAATTCGCCGTGGAGGTCGGGCAGGACCACCCCGATGGTATGGGTGCGCCGGCTGCTGAGGCTCCGCGCGGCGTGATGCGGGCTGTACCGCAGCTCATGGGCAACGGCCAGGACGCGGCGGCGGACCTCTTCGGTGACGTTGTCGTGACCGTTGAGCGCGCGCGACACCGTGGCGACGGACACCTTCGCCACTCGCGCCACATCGCGGATCGTCACGCTCGAACCCATCGACCGTCCTCGCCCGGCGGAAGCCCGCCGAGGGCCAATGTAACCGTTTTCACAAGGCCGTGCAAAGCGTCATGCTTCGAGTGGGTCGCAATGCGCGAATATCGCGCAACTCCATGTTTTCATTCCAGATTTCGCGAGCCGAAAGGCATGTCCGCGATGCCGCAGCGCAGCATTTCCGGCCCGATCAGGCAGTCGCCTGGATCGACAAGGCGTGGATGTCGGTCTGCATCAAGCCCCCGAGCGCGGCGTAGACGGCACGGTGCCGCGCCACCGGCGTCATGCCGGCGAAGGCCGGGCTCACGATGCGGACCCGGAAGTGCCCTCGCCCATCGCGGGCCCCGGCATGGCCGATATGCAGATGGCTGTCGTCGTGGACCTCAAGTGCGCTCGGCGCGAAGGCGGCCGCGAGCAGATCGCGGATCGCCTCGACCCGGGCCTCCCGCGGGAGGGGGCCGACGATCTCCGGCGCGGTCATGGCAGCACCGGCCGGAAGGGACGGACGTCGACCCGCGCGTAGACGCCCGCGCCGACGTAAGGGTCGGCATCGGCCCAGGCGCGGGCGGCGGCGAGCGTATCGAATTCGGCGACGATCAGGCTTCCGCTGAACCCGGCAGGACCGGGATCCTCGGCGTCGATGGCCGGGCACGGGCCAGCCAAGAGCAGGCGCCCCGCATCCTTCAGCGCCTGCAGCCGCGCGAGGTGCGCCGGTCGGGCCTGCAGGCGATGTTCCAGGGATCCAGGGGCGTCGTAGCCCTCGATGACGTACCACATGCGGCGGAATCTCGGCGTTCGCGGGCGCCTAGGATAAGCCAACGTCCGAACGCCCGATGTCGGGCACCGCCGCATCCGACACCAGGGTTGCGCTGGACACGGGCGCCCCCAGCCCGTACCCTTGACGCATCGTTTCGAGGCCGGCCCCGGCGTCCCCTCGATGGCGGCAGGAACCGCAGGACGGCTTCCGCCAGCCCCGACCGAGGTTTCCGTCGCCCTGCTCCGGCCCCTGGCCTACGACCCGACCCGTTCGCACCCCTGCCCGGAAGCATGGCGGTCGCCGTGGCCATGGTCGTGGCGCCTGTTGCGCTTCGCAGGGTCTGCCTGCGCTTCGACGGGGCACGCAGCTTCAACCTGAGCCGCAGCACGCCGGCCCGCGGTTCTCCGCTCCGCCGGGAACGCTGTGGCGACGCGATCGACCGGACCGGCCCGCAGAGGCTGCCGCGACCGCATCATCCCGTCCGAGGCGATTCCCTCGTCCGGCCGCCTTGCCCCATCGTCGTCCCGGATTCTCGTTCGACCCTCGCCCGACCATCGCCCACACCGTCATCGCACCTCGTCAGAACCCCATGATCCTGTCGTCGCATGAGCACTGAGACCGCGCCCGAGGCGTCGGCCGACATCGCGCGGACGGACGCAGCGCAGGGCGAGGTCGCCCCGCCGCCTGCGTCGCAGCAGCATGCCCCGCAACAGCATGAGATGCCGCTCGCGATGGTGTTGGGTCAACCGGTGCTGCAGATCCCGCAGGACCTCTACATCCCGCCGGACGCGCTGGAAGTCATCCTCGAAGCCTTCGAGGGGCCGCTCGATCTGCTGCTGTACCTGATCCGTCGTCAGAATCTCGACATCCTCGATATCCCGGTCGCGGAGATCACCCGCCAGTACGTGCAGTACATCGAGGTGATGCGCGAGATGCGCTTCGAGTTGGCCGCCGAGTACCTGGTGATGGCCGCGATCCTGGCCGAGATCAAATCGCGGATGCTGCTGCCGCGGCCGCCCAGCGAGGAAGGCCAGGAAGACGATCCGCGCGCCGACCTGGTCCGCCGCCTGCAGGATTACGAACGCTTCAAACAAGCGGCCGAGGATCTCGATGCCCTGCCCCGCATGGAGCGCGACACCTCGCCAGTCGTGGCCTTCGTGCCCGATCGCGCCAGCGTGAAGCTGCCGCCGCCGGTGCAGCTGAAGGAAATGCTGCTGGCGCTGCACGATGTGCTGAAGCGCGCCGAGTTGTTCACCGGCCACTCGATCAAGCGCGAGGCCCTGAGCGTCCGCCAGCGCATGACCGACGTCCTCACCCGCCTGGGCGACGGCAGCTTCCATCGCTTCGAGTCCCTCTTCGAGCCGCGCGAGGGCAAGCTCGGCGTGGTCGTCACGTTCCTGTCGATCCTGGAGCTGGCCAAGGAACAGTTGCTCGACATCGTCCAGGAGGCGCCGCTGGCGCCGATCTACCTGAAGTCGCTCGCCACCAGCGAACATGGCGACGCCATCACGCCGGACCTGAGCAGCGAGTTCGACGACGACGCCACCGAGCCCGCCCTCGCCCCCGATCTCCCGCAGACCTGAGGCCGCGCATCGCCGACGCGATCGCGCCCATCATCACGACCGACCCGCATGGATCAACACCTCATCACCCGCATCGTCGAAGCCGCGCTGCTCGCGGCCAACCAGCCGCTGACGCTGGTCCAACTGCGCGCGCTGTTCACGCTCGACGAACCCGCGCCGGAAGGCAGCATCGAGCAGGCGCTCGTCGACCTCCGCGAAGGCTGCGCCGGACGCGGCATCGAGCTGGTCGAGACCGCCTCCGGCTATCGCTTCCAGGTGCAGGCCGACGTCCACGCCTGGGTCGCCCGACTGTGGACCGAACGCCAGACCAAATACACCCGCGCCACGCTCGAGACCCTCGCGATCATCGCCTACCGCCAACCGATCACGCGCGGCGAGATCGAACAGGTCCGCGGCGTGGCGGTCAGCAGCAACATCATCAAGGCGCTGGAAGAGCGCGAGTGGATCCGTTCTGTCGGCCATCGCGACGTGCCGGGCAAGCCCGAACTGCTGGGCACCACCCGCGTCTTCCTCGACTATTTCGGCCTGAAAAGCCTCGATCAGTTGCCGCCGTTGTCCGAACTGAAGGATTTCGGCGAGCTGGATCCGCAGTTGTCGTTCGAGGATCCCGATGCGCCGAAACCCGGCGTGCTCTCGGCGCACCTGCACGACGAGGAGGGCTCGGACGACGCGGAGCCTGCCACCGACGCCGCCAACGACGACGACAGCGTCATGGCCGAACTCGAACATGCCCCCGAACATTCCCCCGAACCGGCCCGCGACGACGTCCCGAGCCCTCTCCCCGAACACGAACGCGACGCCGCACCGGCGTCCGACGATCCCGACACCGCCCTCGTCGACGACGACGACAGCACCGGAGCCTGACATGAAAGAACAACAACCCCGCACCCTTTCGCTCAAACGCGAGAAAGCGCCCGCCGAAGAAGCCCCGCGTCTCGAAGAACGCCTGCACAAGGTGCTGGCCCAGGCCGGGCTCGGCTCGCGCCGCGCGCTGGAACAGCGCATCGCCGAGGGCATGATCAAGGTCAACGGCGAGACCGCGCAGGTCGGCATGAGCGTGAAGAGCGGCGACCGCATCGAGATCGACGGCAGGAGCTTCGTCGCCAGCGCATTGACCGAACCCGCCCGGGTGCTGATCTACAACAAGCCCGAAGGCGAGGTGACGACCCGCGAGGACCCCGAGGGTCGCCCGACGATCTTCGAGAAACTGCCCGTGCTGAAGGGCGCGCGCTGGATCGCGATCGGCCGCCTCGACATCAACACCACCGGCCTGCTGCTGCTCACGACCGACGGCGAGTTGGCCAACGCGATGATGCATCCGTCGTTCGAGATCGAACGCGAGTACGTCTGCCGCGTGCGCGCGCCCGAAGGCGAGGACGACGTGTCGGACAAACTCGTCGATCGCCTGCGCCGCGGCGTCGCGCTCGAAGACGGCCCCGCGAAATTCGACGACATCGAACGCATCGGCGGTACCGACTCGCACGACTGGTTCCGCGTCTCGCTGAGCGAAGGCCGCAATCGCGAAGTCCGCCGGCTGTGGGAATCGCAGGGCTGCCAGGTCAGCCGCCTGAAGCGGATCCGCTACGGCGACGTCGTGCTGCCGCAGCCCCTGCTGCGCGGCCAGAGCCAGGAACTGCCGGCCGCCCAGGTCGACGCCCTGCGCAAGAAGCTCAATCTCGAGGAAGGCCCGCCGCCGGCGCTGACCCTGCAGCCGGTGATCGGCCAGCGCAAGGCCGCGAAGGCGACCGTGCATGTCGGTCGCGAAGGCCGCAGCCAAGCGTACGTCAACGGCCACAACACCGCCGACGAAGGCCGCGAACTGCGTCGTTTCGACCATGTCCGCGAAGATCGGGGTCGCGGCGGCCGCGGCAAGAAGCGCGGCGATCTGACCGTCAGCGGCGAAGCCGCCGCCAAACAGGCGCAGAACAAGCCGTTCAAGCAGCGCAAGATGAAGGGGCCGAAGCCGCTGCCGGAAGGCAATCCCGCGGCGTTCCGCACCTGGTACGTGCCCGAAGGCGTCGACACCGGTCCGAGCGGACATCGCAACGCCGACCAGCGCGGCCCGAAGAAGCCCTACGGCAAGAAACCCGGCGGGCAGCGCCCGTTCGGCGACCGCAGCGGCCCCGGCGCCGGCCAGGGCGCCAAGCCCGCTCGCGCCGCCAAGCCCTACGGTCACCCCGGCAACGCGCCGAGCTTCCCGTCGGATCACGCGCATGGCGGCGGCTTCAACCCGTACGGCGAGATGCCCGGACGGGGTCCCCGCGGCCCTCGCCCACAGAAGCCCGGTGGTCCGCGCCCCGCTGGCAACCGCCCCGGCGGTCGTCCTGGCGCGCCGCGCCCCGGCGGCGGCCCCCGCCCCGGCGGTTCCAGGCCGGGCGGCAATCGCGGCCCGCGCGGCGGCGGCGGCGGTTTCAAGGGCTGAATCGCGGCCGCGACCCTCGGGATCGACCGCCCCGCCCAACATCGAGGCAATTCCGCAGATCGGTCGGTTGTGTGTCGCACAACCACCGATACCCGTTTCGCTGCGATCACGGGGAATGCGCGATCCCGCGGCCTGCTAAGATTGGCCCCATAACCCGGCGGAATGCCTACATGGGGATTCGTTATGTCGCTGAACGATTTTCGGGGTCGCGCGCTTCTCATCGAAACAATCAATGAAGCGGTTCGTCTCGGCGACGACGCGGCCATTGTCCAGTCCCTGCGCCAGGGACTGTGCCGGATGATGCGGGAAGGCAGCGTCGAATTGCCGCCCTGCGTGCTGCAGCCGGTCGATGGGCATTACGCGCGACGCGAGCTCTACACCAGCCAGCAGTACGGCTACGACGTCATCGCGATGACCTGGGGACCCGGCCAGGGCACGCCGATCCACGATCACGCAGGCCTGTGGTGCGTCGAGGGCGTCTGGCACGGCCAACTCGAAATCACCCAGTACGACCTGAGCGAGCGTAAAGGCGATCGCTACCGCTTCACCGATGTCGGCGCGTTGATCGCCGGCACCGGTTCGGCCGGCAGCCTAATTCCACCGCACGAGTACCACACCATCCTCAACCCCAGCGACACCGAGACCGCGGTGTCGCTGCATATCTACAAGCGCTCGATGACCTCCTGCGGCATCTTCGACGCCGTCGGAGACGGCTGGCACGTGTACTCGACGAAGCAACTGACGTTCGACCACGCCGCCTGATCCGCAGGATCCGGTACACGAGCTATAATGACCGCCCGCGCCGGAATGGCGGAATCGGTAGACGCAGCGGACTCAAAATCCGCCGCCCTTAAAAGCGTGTGGGTTCGAGTCCCACTTCCGGCACCACATCCAGCCCTTCGCCTCGCCCACCGCATGCGGAGAGACGCAAGACAAAGGGCCCGCCGAATGGCGGGCCCTTTGGTTTCTGACGCATTCGTGGATGCGGACTCGGGCGCTCCGCATCGGATTTTTCAGTATTCCTTCTCGACCGGGTAGCTGCAGCCGGCGTAATAGACTTGGCAATTGGGCGTTTTGCTACTGCATTGCGCCATCGCCCGCTTGCTCGCTTCCTCGATCACAGGCCCATAGAAAGCCACCGTGAAAGCATCGCCCGCGACCAATACACCGCATTGGTTGTAGTACTCGACCAAGACCTTGCAGCGCTTTCCGCCGTTTTTTTTGCACTGCTTCATCGCATTGCGTGTCGCTTTGCGCGGATCGGCGTAGCCATCCATACCCGCGAATTTGCCTCGCTCCGAGTCGACGACGATGACGCCCCATCGGAATTCCCAACGCGGGCCCGGATCCGGCGGGGCGGGCGGCGCCGAGCCGATCGGCATGCTGGGATCGTAGATCGGCGCGCATCCCATCCAGCCCGCACCAGCGCCACCCGTCGGCGTATAGCCTTGCGGACAACCGTGATGCGCACCCGCGGGCCCCTGCACCTGGGCGTAAGTAATCGACGAACACAGCATCAACAACGGCAACATAGCCAATCTGGCCATCTTCATGAGGCTGACCTCTCTCATGTATTGGGCGGAGTCTGCTGCGGTTGATTGGGGTTCGCGGCGGCTCCACGCAAGCCTTGAGGCTGAACGGCAGGTTGCATGCCGTAGTTCGGATTGGTCGCAGGATTGTTGTAGGTGCTCTGCATCGGTGCCTGGCTCATTCCGCTGTTGACCTGCGCGCTGCCATAGGCGGGAAGCGACTGGGGCGCATATCCGCGGAACCCTGGCTCGCCGGGGTTGGCGCCCGGGCGACCAACGCTGGAAGGAGCCGAAGGCTGAGACCAAGTCGGTGCACCGCCTGCCATCTGACCCGGACGATAGCCCGCCGTGCCGACTGCAGAACTCGGACTGAAGTAGCCGACCGCACCGTTGAAGAAATTCGCCGCCATCGGAGGCGTACTGATGATGAGCACCGTGAGCAGCAGACCGACGCCGCCCTGCTGCAGGGCGATCGTGTTCATGCCTTGATTCAAGGACAAGCCGGTCAGCGCGCCAAGCGTGGTCGATACCCAGAATGCTCCGGCCACCGCGAGGACGACCTTCGTAGCGATCGCGATCATGGCCGACAGGACCGCCATCGAGAACATGGTGCTGATACCGTACATCAGCCATCGCTGAAAGAACTGTTTGGTCTGGTCGAAGATCAGGCACAGGACGAAGAAAGGTCCGAGGCCGATGAACAGCGCCATCGCGACCTGATACAGCAGCAACATCGCACCGCCGACCATCGCAGGCCCGGCCGTACCCACCGCGACCATCATCATCGCCTGTTTCTTGTCGCTCTGCAGCGTTGGATCCTGCACGATATTGATGGCATCGATGCTGGACATCGCGAACTGCATCGCCGCAAGATTCTCGTCGATCTGTTCTTCTGCGGTATCCGACTCGTCGCCGGTGACCGCACGGGTAATGACAGAGGGCAGCTCTTCGCTCACGAACTGGTGCATGTCGTTGCCGCCGATGCCGATCGTGGTGGCGGCAGCGACGATCAAGGTGATGCGCAGGGCATTGACGACAAGCGCCATCATCGACTCGCGGCTCTGACCGGTGATCATCCGCAAGCCCTGGAAGAATACCCAGATGGTGACCAGGATCAGCGCGACAGCGGCGACGGTCGAGGAGACGCGCTCCATCATCTGGAAACCGAACTGGTCGATCTCGTTACGGATGAAGCGAGCGATCAGGGCGTAGTACGCCATATCGCCGAACGATTGCGCTACGGGACGCAGCAGCGCCCCGACGAAGTCGCCGCCCGCGGCGGAGAGACCAGCCATCATTCCATTCAACATTTATCCACCCTGTCGCAGGATCCTGTATCGGCGGGCCCAGCCGACGGAGAGGTCGGCTGGTGCGCGAATGGCGCGATCCGGACCATCCGGATCGCGCCAGCGTAGCTTAGAGGCAGTCGAAGTCGTCGCCCGCGACATCCAGCGCTGCGCAGAGCGCGCCGGTCTGGACAGCGGTCGACAGCAGCGATTCGCCCAAGCCCTGCTTGCGCCCGTTCAGCGCTTCTTCGGCCAGATAGCGCGAATCCTGCTTGAGCGAATCGATCTGACTCTCGTACACCTTGATGATGGCGTTCGAGTACTGGATGTCGGCCAGCGTCTGGCTGATCACCGCCTGACCTTGGCCGATATTGGAATCGATCTTGCCGCTGGTATCGCTGCCGGACAACTGATTCTGCAGGCGGCGAATCTCCGAGGTCCGCTGCTGCAGATTCTGCAGCATCCTCACGCCTTCGTTGTACTTCTCGTTCTCGAGGCGGACGATCTGCTGGCAGATCCGGCGCTGCTGTTCGGGGATGCTCGAGGTCAGGCTCGGCGCCAGCAACTGGAATACGTCCGACAGCGAGAAGCCGCTGAAGTCGGGCGAGCAGCGCTGCATGCCGTAGTCCAGCGAACGGATGGTCGGATTGGTCATGCCCAGCGTCTGCAGGCTGTACATCAGCGAGGTCGCCTGGGTGGCGAGGTTGCGGATGCGGTCGATCTCGCGGGTGGCTTCGGTCGCGTACTCGGCGTAGTCCTGGATCTTGCTGATGTACGTCGAAATGCTGTTCGTCCAATGGGCGGTGGCGTTGCCCACGTCGGTGACGGGAATGCCCGCGCCGGCGCTGCCGATCGTGAGTGCGCAGGCCAGCGCCAGGCTGGTCAGGAACGGGGCCTTGCGAGCGGGACGGGACTTGCGGTCGGTCTTCATGAGGACGCCTCCAGTGCGGGATTGGAACCTTTCAGGCTGTTCGGGGCCGATCTACCTGAATGCTATTAGTATCTAACATAACGGGTTAAAACGCGATTTCGGTCACGAAGTCAAGCGCCGGCCGCCCGGCGGCTGTCCCCGGAGGACTGGCCGGGGCGTTTGCCGGACCCCTTGCGGTTGGCATAGAAATCCTCGAGCCAGTCGTCGGGGTGCAGATCCACCTCCGGGACCCCCTTCTCGGCCGCCTTCCGGGCCAGGACCTGGTGCAGGATCTCGATGTTGTCGGTCGAAGCCGAAATGACCGCCAGGGAGTCGTCCATGCCGCGCAGGTTCAGCTGGCAGACGCTGGACGCATGGCCCTGCTTGACCAGGAAGCAACGGGAGCGCTCGTCCAGACCCTTCACCACCTGATATTCGGCGTCGGTCAGCTTGAGGCCTTCGATGTAGTCCTCGCGGCTGGCGTTCGGGTTCGGCAGCAGGATCATGGTCGCGGTCTGTTCGATCAGCGCGGCCGAGATCGAGCTCTTGAGGGCGTCTTCCGGGCTCTGGGTGGCGAAGATGCCGAGACCGTTCTGCTTACGGATGGTCTTCTGCTTGTTCTTCGCGAATTCCTTCAGGCCGCCCTCGCCGTCCAGGATCTTCCAGAACTCGTCCATGACGTAGATGAGGGGGCGACCGTCGATCAGCTCTTCGAGGCGGTGCAGCAGGTAATTGATCACCGGCACGCGCACTTCGGGGTTGTCGATGACGTCCGTGTAGTCGAAGCCGATGATATTGGCCTTCTGCAGGTCGATCGTGTCGACCGGGTTGTCGAAGACCCAGCCCAGCGAGCCGGCGTTGGTCCATTTGCGCATGCGCGCGAACAGGCCGTCGTCGCCCATGTTGGGCAGGCTCTTCTGGAAATTGGTCATGCTGCGGAGGTGCATCGGCGTATCGAGCATGCTCTCGACCGCGCGGAAAATGTCCTCTTCGTCTCGCGAGGTGTACTGCTTCTTGCCGATCAGCACCTTGATGAGGTCGGCCAGGAACTGGACGTTGGCCTCGTTGCGTTCGCACTGGAACGGGTTGAATCCGGTCGGCTGGCCGTTCTCGAGGGCGAGATAGTTGCCGCCGCAGGCGCGAACGAAGATCTCGGCGCCGCGGTCCTTGTCGAAGAAGAAGATGGTCGGCGACGGGTTGTACTTCTGGACCTGACTGAGCAGGAAGTTGATCAGCGCGGTCTTGCCGGTACCGGACTTGCCGATGACCATCGTGTTCGCGATCGCCTTTTCGCCGAGCGAATTCTCGGCCGGATGGGTGGCGTGGAAATTGAAGTAGTACGGTTGGCCGTTGGTCGTCTGGAGCGTGGTCACGCATTCGCCCCACGGATTGTTGTCGCGCTTGCCGGAGGCGAAGTTGTGCAGCGGCGAGAGGCCCAGGAAATTCAGCGAACTGATGTTCGCGATGCGCGTGCGGAATTTCCAGTTGGTGGGCAACTGCGAATAGAACGAAGAGGCGACCGCGAGATCCTCCTTCGAGGAAACGAAACCCGCGTTGGACAGTTCGGCGCGCGTCGTCGCCATGCGCTGGGCCAGGGATTCCTGGGTGTCGGCGTACACGGCCATGATGAAGTGATACTCGCCGAGCACGAAATTGCCCGACGAGAGCTGGTCCATCGCGTAGTCCAACTCGACGATCTGGCTCACCGCCTTGTCGCCGGAGGAGATCATCATGCCCTTGGTGCGTTCGAGAACCTTGAGCGCGTCCTGCCGGCCCATCGGGCTGAACGAGTGGGTGACCACGTACTCGAAGTCGAGGTACTTCAGACCGTTGAGGATGCCGGGATAGGTGCCGTCGACGTATTCCTTGACGTTCAGGATCGCGCCGAAATGGTTGGCGCCGTTCGGCGTATTGATGACGAAATCGCCGCTCTTCGAGGAAAACATGTGCCGGCTGACCGGCAGATAGTTGTAGATCGGCGCATGCAGCACGGGCACCGGTTCTTCGATGCGATTGAGCACGTAGCCAAGGAATTCGAGGGTTTCGGAGAAGACGACGTTGTTCGCGCCTTCGTACATGCCGAGGCGGTACGGCGAATAGTCCTTGATCACCGCCTCGACGTTGCCGGCGAGCTCGAGGAGCTTGGCGATCGCCTGCTCTTCCTCCGCCTTGAGCTTGGCGTGCTCGGCGGTCTTCTCCATCAGGCGTTTGCCGCCGACGATCGGACGGTAGACCATGGTCAGATACAAATCGTTCTGCATGATCTTCTGCGAGGACAACGCGCCGTAGTAGGCGTCCGACATGTCCTGATTGAAACGATGCCGGAACTGGCTCTTGATGTTGATCCGGCGACGACGCCGGATGTCGTGGGCCCAGAAGGCGACGTTCACGAAATCCGGCGCGCGCAGGGTCTGCAACAGGCGGTTGAAGGTGTTGTGGCGATGCTCGATCTCCCACTCCTCGCGGCCGACGAAGGGCAAGCCTTCGAGGTGCCACGCGATCAGGTAGTCGCCATCGCGCGTCTTGATGACGTTCGGAGCGACGTGCGAGGAGAACGGTACGAATTCGCTGATGGAGGTGTCGGGACTGAACATGCGCCTGTCAACCGGAACTGTCGATGGAACGGACCCGGCGCCGGGAAGTCCCGGGCCGGAGATGCGACGGAGGAAACGCATCCGTCGTACGGATTGCGACGGTCCTGAAGCGCGATCGGCGGAAAGCCCCGATACTCCGGAATCCCGCCGGATCGGCCCCTGGACGCCGATCGCGCCGCGCTTCCCGGAGAGGAAGGCGGCGCGATCGATGGATCACTTGCGCGGCGCTCCGCGACCGGCGGCGTTCGCCGGCCCCGTCATCCTGCCGCTGAGGATGAAGGGACCCGACAACTTGCGCTTCCCGCCGGGCTGCGTGGTGCGATAGGCGTTGGGGGAAAAGACCCACATTCCCCCGTGCTCCCTCACGTTGCGCGCCCGCAGCTTGAACTGGAGGTTCAGTCCCAGCAGGCGGAAGATCATTTCGTCGCGCCGCGCCATGTGTCTCATCACGAAGATCACGATCGGGATGAGCAGCAGGTACTGCAGGCCGAAATAGACCGCGAGCAACAGCGACCCGCCCGCGCCGATGAAGAAGGGCACGACCGGCACCCCCATGAACATCGCGGGGCGGGTACAGCCGCGGAAGAGCACGTTCTTATGCATTGACCACCGGCAGGGCATTGACCAGCATCGCGGTGCAGTCGGCGTCGGCGGTGGCGCCGTCGCCCAGCAGCAGCATGCCGGCGATTTGGCTCGCCGCGCCGATCAGCAGGCCGCCGATCAGGATCGGAGCCACGTCGGAAATGCGCTTGTGGGCGAACGCGATCTGGTAGCCGGCGATGATGACCGCGATGGTCACGATCGCGACCGAAGCCATGTTGAGCAGGCCGCGGACGTCGTCGAAGAAGCCGCACACGCGCTGGTCGGCGCCTTCGAAAGTCTGGGCGAACAGCATGTTCGGCACGGCCAGGACGGCCACGAACACGATCGCCATGAGGAGGGACTGGGTCTGACGGGTGAAGATTTTCATGGATTGATCTCCTTGGAATGACCGGGGGACTGAGCGATTGCGACTGGAATATGCCCGGCCCGAGCGTTCCGCCTTCGGCGACGGTCCCCACTCCCGAACGGGGACCCGGTCGAAACGACGGGCCTGCTGCATCGAAGCCCGGCCGTCCGGGGACGGCCGAGCAAGTAACGCTTGGATATTACCGCTTCGGCGTTGCGATCAGGCGACGATCGGCAGGGCGTTGACCAGCATCGCGGTGCAGTCGGCGTCGGCGGTGGCGCCGTCGCCCAGCAGCAGCATGCCGGCGATCTGGCTCGCCGCGCCGATCAGCAGGCCGCCGATCAGGATCGGAGCCACGTCGGAAATGCGCTTGTGGGCGAACGCGATCTGGTAGCCGGCGATGATGACCGCGATGGTCACGATCGCGACCGAAGCCATGTTGAGCAGGCCGCGGACGTCGTCGAAGAAGCCGCAGACGCGCTGATCGGCGCCTTCGAAAGTCTGGGCGAACAGCATGTTCGGCACGGCCAGGACGGCCACGAACACGAGAGCCATGAACAGCGCGGACATCCGGCTGCTGGCCTGACGGTGGGTCATTTTCATCATTTCATCTCCATGGTGAGGGTGGAACGCTTGCGACGAATGACATGCCCGTACAGGCACCGGTTCGGACATGGGCTAGAACACGAAAGCATCATCTTGCTGTTGCTGGGGATCGGTGGCGATGAACGCCCTGTCCGGCCCCCGGTCCCCGCGCTTCGGTGCGGACTGGGCCGGAGCGGGAGCGGGTTCGGCGGCGACCGCGCGGGCGACGCCGGCGGGTGGCGGAGCGGGCACGGCGCGCGCGATCGCGACGTTCGCCGAAACGGCGGGCATCGCGGTCTGCGGGGCCGCGGCAACCGGTGTCGCCGCGACAGGTTCGGGAATCGCCTGCGGTTCGATCGACTCGACCCGCGAGGTCGGCACGACCCGGGCGTCGCGGGCACGCTCGGCGCGAGTCCTGGGTGCCGGCGACGCCAGCGCCGGAGCGGGCATGGCTGCCATCATCGCCTGTTCGATGCCGGCGGGAGCCGGGGGCTGCGTCTGGGCGACGGTCGCGGGAGCCTCTCCCGCGTAGAGGGGATGACGGGCGACGGGAACGGTCCGGCGCGACGCGCGGCTGACGACCTCGATCGCCGGCGTCGTGGGCTCGGCCTCGACCTCACGGCCCTGACGCAGGGATGCGTAGATTTTCTGGACGTAGCCGTGGCGGAAGCCGGTCGAGAAGTTGCCGGAGTAGTAGCAGCTGAAGGACTTGCCCCAATCGCCACCGGCCCGGTGATAGCACTCGGCCAGGATCTTCGAGCCAGCGGTGAGGTTCGCACAGGGCTCGAAGGCCTTCTCGTAGGAGTCGAGGCCGTATTTGTGGAGATTGTAACGGTTGACCTGGGCCAGACCGATCGAGAAATTGAAGCCACGGCTCTCCAGCATTCGCACGGTCGCGAGCGCTTCGGGCAGATTGCGGGGTTGACGGACCAGACGACCGCCGACGACGCCGATGGCATAGGGGTTGTAGGACGACTCCACCCGGACCACGTGCTGCATGACCTCGGACGGTACTGCCAGTCCCTGGCACCCCATCAGTTCCATACCGGGCAGCAAGGCCGAATCCTCCCCTCGATCGTGTCGTCCATCCGGCGACGATTGTTGTCTGCAAACCGGGGCATCCCCTGTCCTCCATTTGCCCGAGCCCATGGTCCACAGCCCGCAATCGGCTGTCAACGAATCCATACGGTCTAGGATAGCCAAAAATTTGGCGCCCGTCTCAGAATGCCGGCTTCGCGGGCATTTCGAACGGCTCCCGGAAGCCATTGGGAGGCGATGCGGCGACGTTTCCGTGATCGCCGCATACGTTTCGATGCCGGTACGCTCAGCCTGCTCGTGCGGTCGGCGCGCACGTTGCCGAGCATGAAAAAAAGCACGACACGCTCTAAGATCGCCGGGCCGACAGGGGATGAACGGATCATGCGGGCGACGCAAAAGGTTTCAATTGAAACGATTCGAGCGCGGCGCCTCGCCCGTCCGCTGCGCATCGACGATTCCGCGAGACCGGCTGCATGAGGTTCCTCGCATGATGTCCGTCGCTTGGGGCCGATGCCATGAAGCCGATGCCGCAGGGGCGACGCCGCAGACGCCCTGCCCCACCCTTTCCCGACGGCACTTCCGTCCACCCCGCCGCCGCGCGGATCCCCGCGTCGACCGTCGCTCGCCCCACCGGCCCCTCTGACCCCCCGCAGGACGCCCGATCGTGAATCAGAACGCCAACCTCAAGCCCAAACTCATCTTTCTCGGCCTACTGCTGATCGCCGCCGTCGCCGTCGGCTTCTACCTGTCCGGTTACATCGTCCTCATGCAGTTGAAACTGCGCGGGGTCGATCTGCAGTGGAACACCTGGTGGAACTACTTCAAGGTCGTCGACCAACCTCAGGTCCTGCCGTACGCCAAGAAGATCAAGACCAGCGGCGCGATCGGATTCGGTCTGCCGGTCGGCGCCTGGTTGGTGCTGGCGGTGATGGCGATGATTCCCAGGCAGCGCGCGCTGCACGGCGACGCGCGTTTCGCCACCGGCGGCGACCTGTCCGAAAAGGGAATGTTCAAGCCGCACAAGAACGGCATCGTCATCGGCAAGTTCTGCGGCAAGATCGTGCGCCTCGGCGGGCAGCAGTTCGTGATCCTCGCCGCGCCGACCCGCTCGGGCAAGGGCGTGGGCGTGGTCATCCCGAATCTGCTCGATTACCAGGAGTCCATGGTGGTCCTGGACATCAAGCAGGAGAACTTCGATCTCACCAGCGGCTGGCGCGCCAGCGTGGGCCACGAGATCTATCTGTTCAATCCCTTCGCCGAGGATCGCCGCAGCCACCGCTGGAACCCGCTGACCTACGTTTCCGACGATCCGGCGTTCCGCGTCTCCGACCTGATGAGCATCGCAGCGATGCTCTATCCCGATGGCGCCGAAGACCAGAAGTTCTGGGTCAGCCAGGCGCGCAACGCCTTCATGGCCTTCTCGCTGTATCTGTTCGAGAAATACGAGGACGACCAGAAGATCGGCTTCCCCTTCTCCAAGCCGCCGACCCTCGGCGCGATCTACCGGTTGTCTTCCGGCGACGGCAAGAGCGAACTGAAGCCGTTCCTCAAGGACCTCTCGCAGCGGCCGTTCCTCAGCAGCCACGCCAAGACCGCGTTCGCGGGCATGCTGTCGCAGGCGGACGAGACCTTCGCCTCGATCCTCGGCACCTTCAAGGAACCGTTGAACGCCTGGATCAACCCGATCCTCGATGCGGTCACCAGCGCCGACGACTTCCTGCTCACCGACGTGCGCAAGAAGAAGATGACGATCTACATCGGCATCCAGCCGAACAAGCTGGCCGAAAGCCGGCTGATCATCAATCTGTTCTTCAGCCAGTTGATCAACATCAACACCAAGGAACTGCCGCAGAACAACAAGGAACTGAAGCACCAGTGCCTGCTGCTGATGGACGAATTCACCTCGATCGGCAAGGTCGACATCATCTCCACCGCGGTGTCGTACATGGCCGGCTACAACATCCGCCTGCTGCCGATCATCCAGAGCATGTCGCAGCTCGACGCGACCTACGGCAAGGATCTGTCGCGCACCATGATCACCAACCACGCGCTGCAGATCGTGTACGCGCCGCGCGAGCAGCAGGACGCGAACGATTATTCGGAAATGCTGGGCTACACCACCGTGCGCAAGGACAGCTTCACCCGCGGCCGCGAGTTCAGTCGCAGCGAGTCGGAAGAGCGGCGCGCGCTGATGCTGCCGCAAGAGCTGAAGGCGATCGGCTTCGACAAGGAAATCTTCTTCTACGAAGGCATCCCGCATCCGGTGCTCTGCGACAAGATCAAGTATTTCCAGGACAAGTACTTCACCGAGCGCCTGCTGCCGGCGGTGAAGGTCGAACCGATGGACATCAAGGTCTGAACATCGCGACGGCCGATGGTCGGCGCACGCCGGCCGCCGACCGGCTATGATCGCGGGACGTCCCGTCGGAGTCCCGCCATGCCCCGCGTCGCGTCCGCAGCCGCCCTCGCTCTCGCCTGTCTCGCACCGTTTCGCGCGGGCGCGGCCGACACCGCCCTCCAATGCGAACGACTGTTCGACAGCCGCAGCGGCCGCATGCTCGGCGCGCAGACCGTGGTGGTCCGCGACGGCAGGATCGCCGAAGTCAGACCGGGGCGCGCCGACATCCCCGGCGCGCGCAGCATCGACCTGTCGGGCCATACCTGCACCGCCGGCTGGACCGACCTGCACGTTCATCTCGGCAGTCAATCGAGCCCGCGCAGCTACGAGGAAGGCTTCCGCCTCGACGACGTCGATTTCGCCCTGCGCGGCGTGAACTACGCGCGCAAGACCCTGATGGCCGGATTCACCAGCGTGCGGGATCTCGGCGGGGAAGTCGCGCCACATCTGCGCGACGCGATCAGCCAGGGGCTGGTCGACGGCCCGCGGATCTGGGCGGCCGGCAAGTCGATCGCGACCACCGGCGGTCACGCCGATCCCACCAACGGCATGAACTCGGCGCTGCAGCATCTGGTCGGCCCGCCCGGGCCGACCGAAGGCGTGATCAATTCTGTCGAGGACGCGCGCCAGGCCGTGCGCCAGCGCTACAAGGACGGCAGCGACGTCATCAAGATCACCGCCACCGGCGGCGTGCTCAGCTACGCACGGTCCGGCGACGCGCCGCAGTTCACGGTCGACGAAGTCCGCTCCGTGGTCGACACCGCCCGCGATTACGGCTACCGGGTCGCGGCGCACGCGCACGGCACCGAAGGCATGAAACGCGCGGTCCTCGGGGGCGTCACCAGCATCGAGCACGGAACCTACATGACCGACGAGGTCATGGGCCTGATGAAACAGAAGGGCACGTGGTACGTACCGACGATCGCCGCCGGTCGCTTCGTCGCCGACAAGGCCAAGGTCGACGGCTACTTTCCGGACATCGTCCGGCCGAAGGCGGCGCGGATCGGCGCCCAGATCCAGGACACCGCCGGCCGCGCCTACCGCGCCGGCGTGAAGATCGCGTTCGGCACCGACTCCGGCGTCGGCCCGCACGGCGAGAACGCGCGCGAATTCCTCTACATGGTCGAGGCCGGGATCCCGCCCGCCTACGCGCTGCAATCGGCCACTTTCTTCGCCGCGCAGGTGCTCGGCGCTGACGATCAGGGCGTCGTCGAGCCGGGCATGCGCGCCGACATCGTCGCGGTGCCGGGCGACCCGCTGGCCGATATCTCGGTCGTGCTGAAGGTCGATTTCGTGATGAAGGACGGGAAGGTCCACCGCCGTCCCGGCGCGGAGAACGAGTGATGTCGATGGAATGGGCCGGTTACATGGCGGCGGCGATGACCACCCTCGCCTTCGTGCCGCAGGCGATCAAGACGATCCGCACTCGCGACACGCGCAGCATTTCCCTCGGCATGTACGTGGTGTTCACGGCGGGCATCGCGATGTGGCTGGTCTACGGGATCGCGTTGGATTCGATGCCGATGATCCTCGCGAACGTCGTCACCTTCCTGCTCTCCGCGACGATTCTCGGACTGAAGCTCAAGCACGGCTGAGTCGTCGCCTGGGGCGAACGGATCGAGATCAGCCGCGTCGCAACGGCGGAATCCAGGGCAACGCCGCGATCCACAGCAGCCAGACCAGGAACGCCAGCCGCGGTCCGATCGCGACCATGGCACCGGTCCAGGGCGTCAGGGCCAATACGGGTACGCCGATCGCCACCGCCACACTCGCCGGCATCGCCCCGCGCACGCCGGACGCCAGAAGCGCCGCGCCCGACGCGCATGCGAGCAGCCACAGCATCCAGGCGCTGGCATGGAGCCCGTTGACGGCGGCATCGACCTGATCGGGCTGCAGCGGCAGCAGGCCCTGCGCGGCGAAGCCCAGCGCCGACAGCATCGCCAGTCGCGCGCCGATCCGCGGCCGCCACGATCCCCGAGCGGGCAGAGTCGAACGCAACGACCATGCGACCGCGAACGCGAGCATCCCGGGCAACAGGAACCCGAACAGATTGAACGCAAGCGCACCGGGGATGCCGTCCGCGCCGAGATAGGCCAACGGATAGTCGCGGTGCGAATAGCCTTCGAGCGCGATGCCGGCGGCGATCGCGGCAGCCGTCGCGGATATTGGAGCGAACGCGCCAGCCAGGCGCGCGGAACGGATGCGCATACTCATGCGTCCTCCTGCCATTGGAACACCTCCTCCACGCCCACGCCGAACGTCCGAGCGATCCGGAACGCCAGTTCCAGCGAAGGCGTGTAGCGCCCGGCTTCGAGGGCGATGATCGTCTGCCGGGTGACACCGCAGGCCCGCGCCAGAGCCTCCTGGGTCATCTCCCCACGCTCGAAGCGCAGACGGCGGATTCGGTTGGCGATCGGATTGTCGCTCAAGACGCGATACCTGCGGCGGTCGATATCGGGCGCATCGGATACTCCTGCGACGGGCTCATCGATCTTCACGCGCCGCGCGGGACCGGAATATCTCGATCGCATATACCGCAAGCGCATAGGTTTGGCCGACCAGCAGCGACACCAGGAAGCAGGCGATGAAATAGCAGACGAACCAGCCCCGGGAGCGTTCGAGCGGGTCCCGGACATCGGCTCCCAACGGCAGGACGAGCGGCGTCGCCACGACGATCAGAGTCAACGCCGCATACATCAGGTCCGCGGAATCCTTGGCGATTTTTCTGTCGCGTTCGTCCGGCGCGGGATCCGTGCCTTCCCAACCGAGAGCGAGCCTGATCTGACCGTAATGCACGGAGAGGAGTAAAACCGCCAGGAGCAGGTACTTTCCGCCCGGACGCTGCGACGAAAGAAACAACTCCGGCGCCAATCCGACCAGCAGACCGGCGGTCCAAAGCCAGTTCATGCACGCCTGCGATTCGCTGGACACGTTGCGGACACGGACGGCGCCAGCCCGATTCGTCCTGATCGTGAAGATCGAATAGGCGTTCGTCAGCACCAGGAAAACCGCACCGGGAATGGCGGCCGCCAGCGGCATGCCGAACAGAAGTCCGCCGTACAGGAGGTTCGCCACCAGCATGCCGACCCACCAGCCGTGCCGCAGCAGGAGACTTTCGCTCTCATGCATGATGCGCCGCTCTCCGATCCAGACCGTAGAGGACGATCGTCGCCGCGTACTCGCACAGCCAGCCCCACATCAGCGCGAACACGAGCAGGTTGCCGATCGCGAGAGGCGTGGCCCAGCCGAGGCGATCGCCCGGGGTGAACGCGAGCATCGCCGCGATGCCGATGACGCAGAAGATCAAGGGGCCGCGTCCCCAGCCGGCCGCCTGGATCGCGATCTCGCGATCCCGCTCGTCCATGTCGACCACGCCTTTCATTCGCGATGCCAGCGCCTGCGACAACACGGACCATGCGACCAGCAGCAGCACAAGATTGCGCGCGACCGCGTTGGCGTCGTGGTTGTGGGGAAACGCCGCGTCGTCGAGGACGTGGGCCTTGGAGAGGAAATAGACGATGGCGACCAGGGTGAACCCGGCACCGATCCGTGCCCGCCACTCTGCCGGCGACGCCGACCGTGCCAGTGCCTCGCCCGGCAGCCGGGATACGGCGTACAAGGCGCACCAGGCGCTGCCGACCAGCAACGCCATGCCCAGCATCCCGGCATCCCAACCGAACACCCGCTCCGCACCGGCGAGCAGCAGCCACAGCGCACAACCGACGAGCGAGACCCACCCCAAACGCCACCAGACGGACAACGCCATAGAAGTCTCTCCTGCATTACATAATGTAATGTTCAATTTACATTCCAGATTTCCAATGTCAAGTCCTTTTGACATTGGAATGCGCACCGGACGGGCTGGCACAATGCCGGACAGCTCTTCAGGGACCCGTCGCATGTCCGTTCGCGCATCCGACCTCGCCGCGCCATCGCCTGGCACGGACGCTTCTGCGGCCAGACCCGGCCGCTGGCGCAATCCGGCGCTGTACCTCGCCGCCGGCTGGAGCGGCTTCTTCGTGATGGGCGTGGAACTGTTGGGCGGGCGGCTGATGGCGCCCTATTTCGGCAGTTCGATCTTCGTCTGGGGCGCCTTGATCGCGGTGTTCATGGCCGCGCTCGCGGTGGGGTATCTCATCGGCGGCCAACTCTCGCTGCGCGCGCCCTCGCCCGTCGGCCTCGGCCTGCTGCTCATGGCCGAGGCGATCCTGGCCCTGCCGATCGTGCTGTTCGGCGACGCGGTCTTCGACGCGCTCTCGTTCGCCATCGCCGATCCGCGCTACGGCGCCCTGCTCGCGGCGCTGCTGATGTTCGGCGCGCCGACCCTGTTCTCGGGCATGGTCTCGCCCTACGCGGTACGGCTGTTGATCCGCGACCTCGATCGCTCCGGCCAATCCGCGGGGCGCCTGTACTTCGCCTCGACCCTCGGTTCCGCCGGCGGCACGATCCTCACCACGTTCTATCTGGTCCTGCTGTTCGAGATCGACACCATCGTGTTCGGCCTGATCGCGATCTCCTTCGCGATCGGCGCGGCGCTCTGCGCCATGGATCGCCGTCGTCCGCGCGTGAAGGCATGAGGCGGGCGTTCGCGACGTTCGCGCTCGCGGCGGCGACGTTCCTCGCCGGCGGCTGTTCGCCGAGCGCCGTGGCCGATTCCGGCCGCATCGTGTATCGGCAGAAGTCGATGTATCGCGACATCCTCGTCACCGAGAACGCGGAGCATCGCTGTCTGTCGTTCGCGCGCCGGCACGGGTTGCAGACCTGCGTCTACCGGGAATCGCCCGATCTGCTCGCCGTGCCCTACACCCGCGGCGTATTCGCCGGCCTGCTCGCCAATCCGCGGGCGCGGCGGGTGCTGGTGATCGGCCTGGGGGGCGGCGTGATCCCGCGCGCGATGCGCAGGATCGACCCGGCACTGCGGATCGACGTGGTCGAACTGGACCCCGCCGTGGTCGATGTCGCCAAACGGTATTTCGGATATCGCGAGGATCCGCGGCTGCGCACCCACATCGGCGACGGCCGGGTCTTCGTGCGCCGCAGCGCGCGGCGGGGCGAGCGCTACGATCTGATCGTGATCGACGCCTACGAGCGGGTCTACGTGCCGGAGCACCTGATGACCCGCGAATTCGTCGGCGAGGTCCGATCGCTGCTGGCGCCGGGCGGCGTCGTCGCCTCCAACACCTTCGCGGTCGGCCCGCTGGCGCCCTACGAGGCGGCGACCTATCAGTCCGTGTTCGGCGAAACCCGGGTGGTCGACATGACCCTGGGCAACCGCATCATCCTCGCCGGCCGCGACGGCCTGCCCTCGCCCGAAGCGATGCGCGCCCGCGGCGAACGCATGCAGGACAGACTGTTCCGGGTCGGGATCGTCGCGGCCGAACTCGAGGCTCGACCGCAGGCGGAAGCGACCGGATACCGGCCATTGACCGACCAGTACTCGCCGGCGAACCTGCTGTTCGACGGCGAATGATCGCGGGCCGCCGCGCGCCCACGCCTTGGAAACGGCCCGCGCTGGCACAATAGTGGGCATTCACGTTTCCGGAACGCCCCATGCACGCCACCAGCCCCCACGTTTTCGACGCGACCGCGCAGGACTTCGAAACCGCCGTCCTCAAGCGCTCGCTGGACACGCCCGTGTTGCTCGACTTCTGGGCCGAATGGTGCGGTCCGTGCAAGTCGCTCGGACCGATCCTGGAAAAACTCGCGACCGAATTCGGCGGCGCCTTCCTGCTGGCCAAGGTCGACGTGGACGCCGAGCAGGAGCTCGCTGCCGCCTTCCAGATCCGCTCCATCCCGACCGTGGTGCTGGTCAAGGACGGGCAGTTGCTCGACGGCTTCCAGGGCGCGCTGCCGGAGGGCAAGCTGCGCGAATTCCTCCAGCATCACGGCATCGTGCCGGCGGAAGCGGCGGGGGACGAAGACGACGCGCCCGAGGCCGAGACCCTCGATCCGCAGGCGGAGGTCGCGCGGCTTCGCGAGGAGATCGCCGCCGCCCCGGACAAGGACGAACTCAAGCTCGATCTCGCCCTCGCGCTGCTGCGCACCGGCGATGCCGACGAAACCGAGCGTCTGCTCGACGCGTTGCCCGCGAATCTCGCCACCGACGACCGCGCCGTGCGAGCGCGTGCGCGCCTGGGGTTCGCCGCATTGCTGAAGGACGCGCCCTCCACCGACAGCCTGCAGGCGGCCGTCGATGCCGACCCCGGCGATCTGCACGCGCGTCATCTGCTGGGCGTGCGTCGCATCGTCGAAGGCCGTTCGGAGGACGGACTCGAACAGTTCATCGAGATGCTCCGCCGCGACCGCGCCTACGCCGACGGGCTGCCGCGGCGCGCGTTGATCGACGCCTTCCGAGTGATCGAGGACGAAGACCTCGTCGGCCGCTACCGGCGCAAGATGTCGTCGCTGCTGCTGGTCTGACCCGGCGTGCGTCGCGAACTGTCGGCACGCGGGCTGCGCCGCGTCCTCAATCTCTGGCCGCCGTTCCTGTGCTCGGGCGTGTGGGTGCGCGGCATCTCCGACGACTGGCGCAGCGCAGAGGTCGAACTGCGCATGCGCTGGTGGAATCGGAACTATGTCGGCAGCCACTTCGGCGGCAGTCTGTTCTCGATGACCGATCCGTTCTGGATGCTGCTCGCGATCCACGCGCTCGGTCGCGATTACATCGTCTGGGACCAGGCGGGCGAGATCCGGTTCGTGAAGCCCGGCCGCGGCACGGTGCGCGCCCTGTTCAGGCTCGACGACGCGACCCTCGACGAGATCCGCACGGCCGCGGCCGACGGCGAGAAGCACCTGCGCTGGTTCGAGACCGATGTCGTCGACGCATCGGGCGAGGTGGTCGCCCGCGTGCGCAAGCAGCTGTATATCCGGCGCAAGCGGCGTCGCGACGAAGCGGCGCCCTCAACGTGATGCGCCGTCGCCGACCCTGAAATACGCGGGCAGCGGCAGTTCGCGGAATTCGCCGCGCGAGGTCGAAGAGTTGCGGATGCGTACGGCGGTACCGTCCGCGGTCAGCGTCGGCGCCCGCGCCGACGCGCCGATCGCCGCCGCTTCGTCCCGGAGCCGCGCCTCGAACGGACGCGCATCCCCGGCCTCCCCGCGCAACTTCAGCAACAGGCCTACCAGCCGCAGTTGGGCGTTGCTATCCTGCACGCGCGCCGCATAGTCGTCGAAATCCGGGGTCGCGATGTCGCCGAGAATGCACCCCTGCAGGTTGCTGACGCATTCCAGCCTCAGGAGCCCCCGTTCCTTTTCCGGCGCGTCGACCCGCGCGTCTTCGGCCATCGCCCGCGCCGCGTCGGAGCGGCAATGGTAGGCGTAGGGCTCGGCGATGTCGGCGGCGCTCATCGTCGGATCGAAGAACAGCGATGGCATGCGCCTGGACCACCATGCATCGAGCAGCGCGGGATCGTCCGGTACCGCGGCGATGACGGTGTCCGTCAACGCGAATTCGCCGCGAACGGCCCGGCAGATCGACAATTCGAGCCCGGAAGGCGGCGCGAACGCGGCAACGCACGACGCGGGCAGCGCCGCATCGCGCGGCGTTTCGGCGAGCATCTGCGCGAACAGGCGACCATGCGCGTCGACGGCGGCGACGCCGATCAGCCTGGAGATGAGCGAATCGCTGTCGCTGCCGAGCCGACGCCAGGTCGACACCGAGCGACAGGCGGCGTCCATGGCGGCATCGCGTTCGCCGCTCAGGAACAACAAGGCCTGCCGGGTCAAGGGAAGACGAGCGTACTGGAAGGCAGGCATGGGCGCGCCGTAGTGATAGCCGAAGCTCTGGCGCACGCCGGCATGCGACCGCAACGCGTCCGCGCGATCCAGGAGCGCGGCGTACCGCGCGACCAGCTCGGCATAACCTGCGCGGTCCGCCGACACCTTCTTCAGACAGTCCTCCCCGAGATTGCAGAACCGCCCCAGCACCTCCGTGGGAGTCGAGGCCGGATAACGGCCTTCCGCGACGCTGGTGCCGAGCATCGCGACCACCGCCGTCGCGGCGTCCGCGCGGGAACCGCTGCGCATGCGGCGAACGTCTTCGGCGAAGACCGCCTCCCGCTCGGCCTCGGGAATCGCATAGGGCAATTGCCAGAGCGGGGGGAACGCATTGCTGCCCTGCAGGGGCGGGATCGGCTCGCGAATGACGGCCAGCGCCGCGGCCTGGGCGTCGGTCGGTCCCCGCCACCGGGAGATCGCCCAGAGGCTGCCCAGGATGATGAACAGGGCCATCGCCGTCCATGCCAACCGTTTCAGCCATTTCCGCATGACGCGCGCTTCCTCCGTTGGGAGGATGAGAATACCGTCATGGAAATCGGGATGGGAGTGCATTCACGCCGCCCGTTCCGCCGGGTATCCTCATGGCCGAAACAGGGGAGCGGTGCATGGGTTCGACGCAGATCGAGCAGCCTCAGGACGGCATGCCGGAGATTCCGGGCTACCGCCTGTTGCGCATTCTCGGGCATGGCGGCATGTCCACGGTGTATCTCGGCCAACAGTTGTCCCTGGGCCGCGAGGTCGCCATCAAGGTCATGCGCCAGGAGGTGCTGACCGACGAGACCGGCCGGCGCCGGTTCGAGAACGAGGCCCGCACCATCGCCCGCCTCGACCACCCGCACATCGTCCACATCCACGAAGTGGGACGGACCGCCGAGGGCCAGCCCTATCATGTGATGCCGGTGTTCCCGCGCGGGCACTTGGGCAAACGCAATCTCACCCGCGACGAATCCCGGGTCCGCGAGATCCTCGAAGCCCTGCTCTCCGCCCTCGCCTACGCCCACAGTCGTGGGATCGTGCATCGGGACGTCAAGGCCGAGAACGTGCTGTTCGACGAAGCCGAGCGGCCGATGCTGACCGACTTCGGCATCGCCCTGCGCCGCGGCTATGGGTCGCGCGTGACCACCGCGGGCGTCGCCGTCGGCAGCACCGCCTACATGGCGCCGGAACAGGCGCGCGGCACCGAAGTGGACCTGCGCGCGGACCTGTACAGCCTCGGCGTGCTGGCCTGGGAAATGCTCACGGGAAGCCTGCCCTACAAGGCCCAGGACGGGCTGTCGATGGCGTTGAAGCACGTGCAGGATCCGATCCCGCGGCTGCCGGTGCATCTCGCGCACTGGCAGCGGTTCTTCGATCGCGCCCTGGCGAAATCGCCGATCGAACGCTTCAACGACGCCCAGGAAATGCTGAACGGGATGCGTCGCGTGCCGCACGCGCAGAAGCAGCCGCTGCGCGCCGCCTTGGCGCGCGCCCGCAGCCGCACCGGTCCGAAGCAGATCGCGATCGCGGCGATCGCGGCGACGGTCGTCATCGGCGGGATCGCGCTGCTGGTGCAGATGGACCGTCGCAACACCGAACGCGCGCTCGCGAACTACACCGGCGGCATGTCCGGGGGCACACCGCTGCCGGCCAACGCCGGCCTGGATCCGACGCTCGGCGCGCCGGTCCCCGACCCGACCGACGCGATGCTGCGCGCGGCCCCGGAATCGGCCGCGCAGCGCTTCATCAGCGACGCCGAGCGGCAGATCCGACAGCGCAAGCTCACCTCGCCTGCCGGCGACAACGCCTACGAAAGCGTCATGACCGCCTGGCGGACCGATTCCAGCCATATCGGCCTGGCGGCGGTCAGCGACCGCCTGTTCGATGCCCTCGGTACCGAAACGGAGCGCCGGCTGCGCAACGGCGACGATGCGGTCGTCCGCGACCTGCTCAGCCGGATGACCCGGCTCGCCGAGCAGGACGGCGCACGGGGCAGCGCACGCATGGCGCAGACCCGCAAGCGCCTGATCGCCGCCCTGTCCTCGCGGATGGACGAGGCGCAGAAATCGCTCGACCGCGCCGCTGCGCAGCGTGTGGTCGCATCGGCCCGCAGTCTCGGGCTGAGCGGCGCCCCCCTGGCGAACCTCCAGGCCCGGGCGACGAAGATCGCGCAGCCCGGCGACCGGGTCGCGGACACCCTCGGCGACATGACCCTGGTCCAGGCCGGCGGGAAACTGGTCGCCGTGTCGCGATCCTCGGTCTCCCGCGACGACTACGCCGCGTTCGCCAAGGCCACGGGCCGCCCGGCGTCGCTCTGCCGCGAGAAGGCCTCGCTGCTGCGCGTGCTGGCGCCACGGGACTGGCAGACGCCGGGCTTCGAGCAATCCGGGAACGGCGCCGTCGTCTGCATTTCGTGGCAGGACGCCGAAGCCTATGCGCGTTGGCAGAGCCAACGCAGCAAGTACCGTTACCGGCTTCCGACCGCAGCGGAAGCCCAGGCCGCGTCGCGCAGCGACAGCGGCAAGGCCGTGGCCGAATGGCTCAACGACTGCGCCGGCGGCAGTTGCGCGCGCCGCATGACCGCGGGTCGCAGCTGGCGTGGCGCCGGCGGTGGACGCCCGCTCGACGCGAGCCGCGGCTACGACGACGTCGGCTTCCGCCTCGTGCGCGAGATGTGAAACCGGCGGCGAGCGCCGCGAGGCGCGCGCGAACGCCTCCCGGCATGCCGCAAGCCGTTGAATTCGTTGCCGGTTTCCGAAGGAATCGAGGTCATTCCACTTCGCACCGCCGACGATCCCGATGCCGCCCGCTTCGGCATCGCATCGGAATCGTTTCACGGCTCGGCGTCCAGCAACCTCACGGCCAAGTCGGACGGATCGACGAGGCCCCAGCGGGCAGAATCATCCGGGCGATGTCGCGATCAAGACCGTCATCACGCCTGCGGTCCAAGTCAAGCGATTGATTTTCCGGATGTCGTCCGGTTTCATCCCCGCTTTGCGTATGTCCCTTTCGAATATGGCTGACTCCCTTTCCCCCGGCCGCTGCATGATCGAATTCGGTCACCTGACCCACGCGGGCTTGCGCCGCGAACTGAACGAGGACACCTATTACGGTGACAGCGACCTCGGACTGTGGCTGGTCGCGGACGGCATGGGCGGTCACGAATACGGCGAAGTCGCCAGCGCCCTCGCCCGCGAAACGATCGTCCGCGAGATCCGCCAGGGGGTTTCCCTGGCCCAGGCGATCCGCACCGCCGACGAGGAAATCATCCGCGCCTCGCGCCAACGCAGCGATGCGCTGCCGATGGGCACCACCGTGGTCGCGCTGCGCATCCTCGGCAATCGCTTCGAGGTCGCTTGGGTCGGCGACAGCCGCGCCTATCTGTGGCGCGACGGCAATCTCGCCCAGCTCTCGCACGATCACAGCTACGTGCAGGAACTGATTTCGCAGGGGGCGATCACGGTCGATCAGGCCCGCACCCACCCGCACCGCAATGTGGTCACCCAGGCATTGGGCGTCACCGATCCGCAGAACCTGAACGTCGAAACCCTCTCCGGCGAGCTGCGCCCGGGTATGCAGCTGCTCCTGTGCAGCGACGGGCTGACCGAGGAAGTCGACGACGCGAGCATTTCGCAGGTCCTGGGGCACACCGAATGCAGTGCGCAGGAGTGCGTGGACGGTCTGGTCGCCGCGGCGCTGGACGGCGGCGGCTCGGACAACATCACCGTGGTGCTGGTGCGCCGGAACTGAGAACGCCGCCGGACGCGTCCCGACGCGGCGATGCGCGGTTCCGCCTGGATCAGAACGCGACGCAGGTCGGCCCGCGTTCGCGCAGCACCGACTCCTGAGCGAATCGACGCCTGTATTCCTTCGCGATCGCCCCGAGCGACGCCGTGGATGCCGCGTCGTCGACATGCAACACGATCAAGAGCATCGACGGCTCGCTCACGATGGCGCCGGTGCCGCTGCGCCAGTAGCCTGCGGCCGGAACGAGCGTGAAGCCATCGGGGAAATGCGGAGCCACGACATCGTCGACGAAGGCGCGCCACGCCGCGTCCGAGACCTGTCCGCCGTCGGGTCGGTTGCGCCCGAAATACAGCGTCTCACGCACCATCGGGCGCATGCCTTCGACGCAGGCGATGCCCGGCGACGGGTTCGGCGACGACCCAGACGCCGCGACCGGCGCGTGCGTCAGGCTGCGGCACCCCGACGACAGCATCAGCGCCAGCAGGACGACGAACGTACGCGTTCGGCTCATCGCGCTTCCTCCTTGCGCAGCGCGAAGCCGTCGCGATTCCACCACAGCAGGGCGGCGGAAATCGCGAGCGACACCACCGCGGCGACCATGTGCAACCACGGTCCGCGCGCGATCGCGTCGAAGGCGAGCGTCGCGACGGTCGCGATGACCAGCAGTTGCAGGGCCCAGCGCCGCCACCGCCACAGCCCGGCGAGCGATACCAGCAGAAGCAGCGGCAGCGTCGTCGCCAACCCGCGACCGATCGGAACCTCGGCGCCGGGGAACGACCTCGCGAATCCGGGCCAGTCGGTGAGCACGATGCGCAGGGCGTTGAGCGTCGACAGAGACATCGCCACGAGCCAGAGACGCAGGCAGACGACCCGTGCGCGCACCGGCCTCAACCCTCGCAGCGCGGCAGCGACTGTTTGAGCGCCGGATCGCCTTCGACCCGGCATCGCCAGTCGATCGCGCCCATCGCGTCCGTGACCGGTTCGAGCACGATCGCGCTGCCGGGCGCGAAGTTGTCGTCGAGCGCGATCGAGACCTGTCCCCGCTTGCCCAACGAAACCGCGCGCACCGCACCGCCGCGCATTTCCTCGGGCGACGGCAGACCCGCCTCGTCGGCATCCGCGGGCCAGCGACCGTTGGCCTGGTAATACTCGGTCAACGAAACCCGGAACATGGTCGCGCGACGCACCGCGTCGGACACCATCGCGCGGCGGTCCATGGCCTGCGCTTCCGCGGCCATCGAGGCCTTGGCGGTCTCCACGCTGCGCTGGACCGACGCCTCCACTTCGTCCGCCACCGCCTTCGCCTCGCTCCGCGCCCGGGTCATATCGACCGGCACGGGGGCAGACCGGGCCATGTCGGCCTCGCGCGGTTTGACGATGAAATGGTCGTAGCCCAGGAGGGCCAGGAATCCGCCGATCAGCACGGCGATGAGCGTGAGGACGAATTGTTTCATGCGACCTAAAGACGGGATGGAGGGCGAAAACCGGTCGCGACCGGGAGCGCCGAGCATAGACCACCGCCGGACCCGATGCGCCGGACCGTCGCGCCCGGCCACCGCTTCGGACCGTCGGCGCCCGCGAATCGCGTCATACTCCCCGGAGACATGCGATGCGGAGCGGACATGGAATCCTCGATCGTTCAGGTGGTCCTGGCGGTGCTGGCCGCGATCGGCGGCGGCGGCGCCGTGGTCGTGGCGCTCGCGGCGTGGCTCGGCAAGGTCTGGAGCGAACGCGCGGTGCTCTCGCAGAAATACGCAGGGGAAGTCGATCTCGACCTGCGCAAGCGCCGGATCGAGGTCTACGCCGATCTGTGGAAAGCGACGTCGCTGCTGCCGAAATGGCCGCACGACGACAGCGTCACCTACGAACAGTTGCGCGAGCTGGGCCGGGGCCTGCGCCGGTGGTATTACGAAACCGGCGGGATGTACCTCTCGCGCACCGCCCACGACGAGGGCTACGGCCCGTTGCAGGGCGCCATCGCCTCGGTGGTCGCGGACGGCCGCGACGGCCCGCTGTCGAAACAGGACTACGAAACCGTGCGCAAGCGATGCAGCACGCTGCGCTCGCTGCTCGCAGCCGACATCGAATCGCGCCGCGACAGCCCGCTCTGAGCCCGCGACGGCGTCGCGACCGGCGATTCAGATCCGCGAGTAGGCCCAGGAGACCATCCTGCCGTCGCGATACGGCATGACCCCGTGGAAACCGCGCGGGTCGTCGTCGAAGACGAGGGGCAGGAAATGGCGGTCGCCGTCCCACAGGGGCAGATCGAGGATGCGATTCACCGGCACCCACTCCAGCGTGCCTTCGGGGTTCGACGCGTAGGGCACGCCGCGGAACCGGGTCACGAGGAACACGAACCCCAACCAGTCCTCGCCATGCTTGCCGAAGCCGGGCCAGCTGATCGTGCCGCGCAGCGCCAATGCCTCGCAGTCGATGCCCGCTTCTTCGAAGATCTCGCGCCGCATCCCGGTGACCACATCCTCGTCGGGTTCGATCTTGCCGCCGAGACCGTTGTACTTGCCCAGATGCTGATCGTGCTCGCGGGCATTGCGATGGATCAGCAGCACCTGCTCGCGATCGGGCGACAGCACGTAACCGAGGGTGGCGACGATGGGGGTGTAAGGCATGCGGACCTTCCGTCGGAAAGCCGGATTATAGAAGCCGCAGCGCCTGGCCGCGCATCGCGACATCGGGCCGATGCGCTGCGCATTCCCGCCACGGCCGCGATGCGATGCGTCCGGGCATCAGGCCGCGCGCGCCGTCGACAGGCGACGCAGCATGGATTTCAGCGCCAGCGCCTTCACCGGTTTTGGCAACAGGCCGAGGCCGTGTTCGAGCGCGATCCTGCGCACTTCGCCGCTGCCGTCGGCGCTGAGGATGAGGGTCGGACGGGCCCCGAAACGCGCGGCCAGTCGCGCCTGCAGGGCGACGCCGGTATCGCCGGCATCGTCGCGGCCGTCGTCGCCGAGGTGATAGTCGAACAGCCACAAGGCCGGATCGGCGCCGGCGGCGAGCAGCGCTTCCGCGCCGGCGCCGTCGATGAAGGCGTCCACGCGGCACTGCCAACCTTCCAGGATTGCGCGCAGCGCGGCGAGCGCCTGGGGGTCGTTGTCGACGATCAGGACGCGCAGTCCTTCGAGTTCGCCGGCCGCCGGCGCGGCGTCCTGGCGCGGCGGCGCGATCGCCGGCAGCGTCAGCGAGAACACGGTGCCGCGCCCGACGCCGCTGCGCAGGCGCAGCGGCGCTTCGATCAGGCGCGCGATGCGGTCGGCGATCGCCAGACCGAGGCCGAGCCCCTGCCCGGCCGCGCCCTCCCCGCGGCGGAACTCCTCGAAGATCGCGACCTGCTGCGACGCGGGAATGCCCGGCCCGGTGTCGTGCACCTCGATTCGCAGCGCATCGCCGACCCGGCGCACGCCGAGCAGCACGCCGCCGTGCGCGGTGTACCGCACCGCGTTGGCGAGGAAGTTCTGCAGGACGCGGCGCAACAACTGCGGGTCGGTGCGCACCCACGCGCGGCTCGGCCGGAAACGGAAGCGAAGCCCCCGTTCCTCCGCGAGCGCTCGGAATTCCGAGGCCAGCGGCTCGAGCACATCGGCGAGCGGGAACGGGCGCGGTTGCGGCACCAGTCCGCCCGCCTCCAGCCGCGACATGTCGAGCAGGCCCGCGAGCAGATCGCCGGTCGAATCGAGCGCGCCGCGGATGCGTTGCGCGAGCGCGCGACGGGCGTCGTCGGGCGACTGCTCGGCAAGCGCATCGGTGAACAACTGCGCGGCGTGCAGCGGTTGCAGCAGATCGTGGCCGATCGCGGCGAGGAATCGGCTCTTGGCGTCGTTGGCGCGCTCGGCCTCCGCACGCGCCTGATCGAGCCGCGCCGTGCGATCAGCGACCCGCTGCTCCAGCGTTTCGTTGCTCCGGATCAGCTCGGCTTCGGCGCGGCGGAACGCGGTCACGTCGGTGAAGGTGGCCACGAAACCGCCGCCGGGCATGGGATTGCCGCGGATCTCGACGATCGGACCTTCGACCGCAGCGCCGTCCGGGAACATGCGCTCGCTGACGTAGGGCGTCCCGGCCTGCATGTGGCGAAGGCGCTTCTCGACCTCGTCCTCGAGGGAATACGCGTTCCAGCCGTGGCGCAGGTTGTAGCGGACCAGTTCCGCGACCGGCACGCCGACGCGCAGCAGCGATTCCGGATAGCCGAACAACTCGGCATAGCGGCGATTCCACGCCACCAGACGCAGATCGCGATCGACCACGCTGATGCCCTGGCTCATGTTCTCCAGCGCGGCCTCCAGCAGGCGCTGGTTGAAGCGCAGATCCTGCGAGGCCTCGCCGACGATCGCCGCGACGGTGTCGAAGTCGCGGCCGGCCTCGCGCCGGGCGGCATCGAGCAGCAGTCGCGCCGAGGCCGAGCCCAGCACGCTCGCCAGTTCGCGCTCGAGACGCGCTTCCTGGAGCGCCGGCACCGCGCCGGAGGCCGGCGCGCCCTGCAGCGCGGCCTCCACCGTTTCGCGCGGGAGGAATCTGCGCCCGGCCTCGCGCAAGGTGTCGATGGCCAGACCGCGCGCGCCGGCGCGGCGCGGGCCCGCCTGCCACCACGCGGTGCCCCAGGTCGAGGCGATCCATGTGGTGGTCACGCCCGCGAACAGGCTCATCACCACCGCACGACCGAGCCTGCTCCAACCGGTGAGACCGAAGAACGCGTCCGGCGCGAACAACGACCAGCCGCCCGGGCCTTCGCGCAACCAGACGGCGCCGAGCCCGCGCGCCTCGACCAGCACCGGGACCAGCAACAGCCACACCCATAGCGCGACCGCGGCGACGATTCCGAGCAATACCGCGCGCGGTGGCGTCTGCGGCCGCCACAGCGCGAAGCCGAGCGCCGGCGCCAGCGCCGCCAGGGCCGAGAACGACAGCGCGCCGACATCCGCGAGCGCGTCGTTGCCGGCGATCAGGCGACTGTAACCCCACGCCAGCAGCACGATCGCGAGGATGCCGATGCGGCGCTGGATCAACACCGCGCGACGCAGGTCGGATTGCGCGGCGGGATCGCGTTTCGGCGCCCACGCGCCGCGCAGCCAGAGCGGCGTCAGCCAATGGTTGCCGATCATCAGGCTCAGCGTGAGCGTGCTGACGATCACCATGCCGGTACCGGCGCTGAGTCCGCCCAGAAACCCGAGCAGCGCCAGGCCCTCGCGTCCCTGCGACAACGGCAGCGCCAGCACGTAGAGGTCCGACGGCACGTCGGCGGCGCCGAGCAGCGCATCGCCCGCGCGTGCCAGCGGCAGTACCGGCAGCGCGATCAACAGCAGGTACAGCGGAAACAGCCAGCGCGCGCGCAGCACATGGCGTTCGTCGCGGCATTCGACCGCACCGACGTGGAACTGGTGCGGCAGCGTGAACATCGCCAGCACGCCGAGCAGCACCAGCGGCGCGAACCCCGACAGGTCGCCCGCCCGCGGGCGCAGCAGTTCGACCGCGGACCGGTCGACCGGCAGGGAAAACGCGAAGAGCCCGATCGCGAGCATCGCCCCCAGTTTGAGCAGCGCCTCGAAGGCCATCGCCAGGATCAGACCGCGATTGTGTTCCGCCGCGCTCGCGCTGCGGGTGCCGAACAGCATCGCGAACGCCGCCATCGCCAGCGCGACGTAGAGCGCGCTGTCCTGCCACGCCGGCACTTCGCCCGCATCGCCGCCGGTGAGCAGCGCGAAACTCATCGCCACCGCCTTCAGCTGCAACGCGATGTAGGGCACGATCCCCAGCACCGCGACGAAGGTCACCGCCGCGGCGAGCCAGCCGTCCTGTCCGAGGCGGCTGGCCACGAAGTCGGCGACCGACGTGCTGTTGCTCTCGCGCACGAGGCGCACCAGCCGCACCAGCAGGCCGATCCCGAAAACGTAGAGCAGCAGCGTGCCGACGAAGGTCGGCGGCAAGGGCCAGCCGTAGCGCGCGGCCTGGGTGACGGTGCCGAAGAACGTCCAGGACGTGCAGTAGACCGCAAGCGAGAGCGCGTAGATGCCGCCCCAGTGGCGTGCGAACGCCTGCGGACGGCGTTCGCCGAACACCGCGATCGCGAACATCGCGCCGACCCAGAGCAGCGCGGCCAGCAACACGCCGCCCGCGGTCAGCATGGCGAAGGCATCCCCTGGGCGCGTGCGACGTTCACGTCATGGCAGGACCGATCGGAAACATCGCGGAGCATAGCGCAGAGCGTCCTGTGGGAACGCCGGAAGGCGCGAACGGCTCCACGGCAGGCTTTCCGCGGTCGTTCGCGCCTTCCGGCGCTCCCACAGGAGATGTCCGAGGGATCAGAAGTCGTAACGCGCGGTCAACGTCACCTGACGCGGCGGGCCGTAGAAGCCGGTGAACACGCCGAGCGACGACACCAGGTTGTAGCCGGTGGTCAGATATTCCTTGTCCGTCAGATTGCTGCCCTGCAGGGAGAAGGTCCAGGCGTCGTTGAACTTCCAGATCACGCCGGCGCTGACCAGTCCGTAGCCGTCCTGGGTGATCGGCGTCGCGGTCGCGCCGGTGACCGGGTCGCGGACCACTTCGGTAGTCGCGACCACGTCGCTCTGGTAGCTGTAGCCGACCCGCGCCGACAGGCTGCCCATGTCGCCCAGGCGGGTGCGGTACTCCACGTTCAACGCGCCCGAGAATTCCGGCGCGTTGGTGAACTCCTGCTGCCCGGCGATGTCGACGTTCTTGAAGATGTATTCGTCGTACTCGGCGTCGAGCCAGGCCAGATTGCCGGTGATCGCCCAGTGATCGCTCGGCAGCCACTGGTACTCCGCCTCGAGGCCGTTCACGGTGCCGCGGCCGGCGTTGGTGAAGTCGCCGAAGAACGCGTCGTCGATGCCGTCGCCGTTGCTGTCGTAGGCGGTGAAGACCGACAACTGGATGTCGCGGTAGCGATTGTGGAAGGCGGACAGGTTGAGGAACAGGCGCTGGTCGAACAGCGACATCTTGCTGCCGATCTCGAAGCTGTCGACCGATTCGTCGTCGAAGGGCTCGGCCGAACGCGGCACCGCGACCGACTGGGCGCGGATGTTGTAGCCGCCGGACTTGAAGCCGCGGCTGGCGAGGCCGTAGATCATGATGTCGTCGTTCACCTGGAAGTCGAGCGAGACCTTCGGCGAGACGTTCTGGAAGTTGATGGTCTTGTCGAAATTGGCGGCGATCGGCGCGATCGGGCGCAGCGTGGTGTAGGTGGCGTCGGTGTAGAAGCGGTTCAGCACGACCGCATGCTTGTCCTCGTCGGTGTAGCGCGCGCCGACATCGAGCCTCAGGCGGTCGGTGAGATCGAAGGTCCAGTCGCCGTAGACCGCGACGCTGTTGGTGAAGACGTTGCCGCGGGTGTCGCCGAACAGCAGATTGAAGAAGTTGTTCAGGACCCGCCCGCCCGCGCGACCGTCGAACTTGTAGACGCCGAACACGCCGCGGGCGCGACCGCCGCCGTCGTAGTTGGCCTGGATCTCGTGGGTGGTCTGCTCGTCGCTGTAGAACGCCTTCACGTCGGCGATCTTGTTCGGCAGGGTGTCGAAGTCGATGTTGGTCTCGGTGTCCGATTCGCGCTTGGCGGCCACGTACTTGAACGCCCAGTTCTCGTTCGGGCGCCAGTTCACTGCGATCGAACCGCCCTTCAGTTCGGTGTTGTTGACGTTCGGCATGCCGTTGCGCACGTCGTAGCGGTCGTCCAGCGGCGCGACGGTCGGGGCGAAGCGGTTCGGGGCCAGCATCCGCGCGCCGCGCACGCCCGACTTGTCGTCGATCCAGTCGAAGGCGAACTGCACGTCGAAATCGTCGCCCGAGTAGGCGCCCAGATTCAGCCGCAGCGCGTTGATTTCCTTGTCGCTGACCTGCTGATCGGTGTCGATGTTCTCGCCGAAGCCGTCGCGATTGAGGCTGGCGACCGCGACGCGCCCGCGCAGGCCGCTGTCCTTGCCGAACAGCGAGCCGCCGATCGCCGCCTTCGCGTCGAGCTGGTTGTAGTTGCCGATGGTGACCGAGGCGAAGCCCTCGACCTCTTCCGGCAGCGGCTTGGACACGTACTTGATCGCACCGCCGATGGTGTTCTTGCCGTACAGCGTGCCCTGCGGGCCGCGCAGGACCTCGACCCGACCGACGTCGAACACGTCGAGCAGCGCGCCCTGCGGACGCGCGATGTACACGTCATCGAGATAGATGCCCACGCCCGGATCCACGCCCCACAGCGGATCGGACTGGCCGACGCCGCGGATATAGGCGGTGACCGTGCTGCTGGAGCCGCGGGCGGCGTAGATGGTCAGGTTCGGCACCTGCGCGTCGAGATCGCTCAGGTCTTCGACGTTCAGCTTGTCCAGCGCGTCCGGGGTGAAGGCGGTGACCGCGACCGGCACGTCCTGCAGGGTTTCCTCGCGCTTGCGGGCGCTGACGACGATCGTGTCGAGCGTCCCCTGCTCGGCCTCGGCGCCCTCGGCGTCCTGTGCGCGGACCGTCGGCGCGGCAAGGACCAGCAGCCCGGACAGGCCGACGGCGACCGCGACGCTCAGGCCGCTGCGCGTCGGGGCGATGCGGCGGGGCGCGGCATGGGAAAGGGAGGCGGCGGAGTGCGTACGGCGCATGGATCGGATCCTCGACAGAATGCCGCCGACGCTCGGCGGCCAGGGTGCGGCAAGCCTAGGGGCCGACGGCGCCCGGCGACACTTGTACCTTCGGACAATGGGCCGGCATCCCCGGCCTGCCGACACTGGCCCGGCCTTCCATGCCCGCCACGGCGTCCCCGATGTCTTTCCTGATCGTATTGGCCGCACTGTGTTTCCTGATGTTCGTGGCCTATCGCGGCTACAGCGTGATCCTGTTCGCGCCGATCGCCGCCCTCGGCGCGGTGCTGCTGACCGACCCCTCGTTGGTCGCGCCGATGTTCACCGGCCTGTTCATGGAAAAGATGGTCGGTTTCCTCAAGCTGTATTTCCCGGTGTTCCTGCTCGGCGCGATCTTCGGCAAGCTCATCGAGATTTCAGGCTTCTCGAAGTCGATCGTGCGCGCGACCATCCGCCTGCTCGGCGCCGAGCGGGCGATGCTGTCGATCGTTGCGGTCTGCGCGGTGCTGACCTACGGCGGCGTGTCGCTGTTCGTGGTGGTGTTCGCGGTGTATCCGTTCGCGGCGGAGCTCTTCCGCCAGGGCGACATCCCCAAGCGGCTGATCCCCGGCACCATCGCCCTCGGCGCCTTCACCTTCACCATGGACGCGCTGCCGGGCACGCCGCAGATCCAGAACATCATCCCGACCTCGTTCTTCGGTACCACCACCTGGGCCGCGCCCTGGCTGGGCACGATCGGCGCCGTGTTCATCCTGATCCTGGGGATCAGCTACCTCGAATGGCGCCGGCGCGCGGCGAAACGCAACGGCGAGGGCTACGGCGATCCCGCCGCGCTGATCAACGAACCCGCCCCGTTCGCCGACGACCGTCTGCCGCATGCGCTGCTCGCGCTGTCGCCGCTGGTGCTGGTCGGCGTGGTCAACAAACTGTTGACCCTGTGGATCCCGCAGGTCTACGGCACCAGCCACGAATTCGTGCCCGCGGTGATCGGCAAGGCGACGCCGGTGGTGCAGGAGGTCTCGAAAGTCGCCGCGATCTGGGCCGTGCAGGGCGCGCTGTTGGTGGGGATCGCCGCGGTCCTGCTGCTGGCCTGGAAGCCGGTGACCGCGCATTTCGCCGAAGGCGCGAAGCATGCGATCGGCGGCGCGATGCTGGCGGCGATGAACACCGCGTCGGAGTATGGTTTCGGCGCGGTGATCGCCGCGTTGCCGGGTTTCCTGGTCGTGGCCAACGCGCTGCAGTCGATCCCGAATCCGCTGGTCAACGAGGCGATCACGGTCACCGCGCTGGCCGGCATCACCGGCTCGGCCTCCGGCGGCATGAGCATCGCGCTCGCCGCGATGGCCGAAACCTTCATCGCCAACGCGACCGCATCGGGCATCCCGATGGAGGTGTTGCATCGGGTGGCCTCGATGGCCTCGGGCGGCATGGACACCCTGCCCCACAACGGCGCGGTCATCACGCTCTTGGCCGTGACCGGGCTGACCCATCGCCAGGCCTACAAGGACATCTTCGCCATCACCCTGATCAAGACCGCGGCGGTGTTCGTCGCCATCGGCGCGTTCTACGCCACCGGCCTGGTGTGACGCGCCACGCAGGGCGGCCGGGGCCCGGCCTGCGCTCCGGCCGCGATAGCGCATAATTTCCCCTTCCGCGCCGTCGATCCAGCGGCGCATTTTTTTGCCCCTCCCCACGGGTACCGCCATGTCCGACCGTTACCTCGCCTCCCGCACCGCCCTCGTCACCGGCAGCACGTCCGGCATCGGCCTCGCCATCGCCTGCGGACTCGCCTCCGCCGGGGCGAAGATCGCGATCAACGGCCTCGGCACGCCGGAACAGATCGACGCCGCGCTGCAGGCGGTCCGCGACGCGGGCGCCGCCGATGTCCGCCATTTCGGCGCGGACCTCCGCGATCCCGAACAGATCGAAACGATGATGGCGGCGATCGGGACCTGGTCGCCGGTCGACATCCTGGTCAACAACGCCGGCATCCAGCATGCGGTCCCGCTGGCGGAGATGCCGACGCAGAAGTGGAACGACATCCTCGCGATCAACCTCAGCGCCGCGTTCCACACCATGCGCCTCGCCATGCCCGGCATGGCCGCGCGCGCCTACGGCCGCGTGGTGAACATCGCCTCCGTCCATGGACTCGTCGCCTCGGTGAACAAGGCGCCCTACGTGGCCAGCAAGTTCGGCATCGTCGGCCTGAGCAAGGTCGCGGCGCTCGAATACGCCGCCAGCGGCAGCCGCGACAGCGGCGGCATCACCGTCAACTGCATCTGCCCCGGCTGGGTCGAGACCGCGCTGATCGAGCCGCAGATCGAAGCCCGTCGGAGCATGCTCGGAGATCCCGCGGCGACGCGCGATGACGGCGTGCGCGCCCTGGTCGCCGAAAAACAGCCCAGCCAGCGCATGTCCCTGCCCGAGGACATCGCCTCGATGACGCTGTGGCTGTGCCGGCGCGAAGCGCACAACGTCACCGGCGCCTCGTTCCCGATCGACGGCGGCTGGACCGCGCAGTAATCGCATCGACGAGCGTCGGCGATGCCCCGCTACCGGCTGGCGATGTTCGATTTCGACGGCACGCTCGCCGATTCGATGGCCTGGTTCGCGCGGACGATGCCCGTGGTCGCCGAGCGCCACGGACTCGCGCGCCTCGATGCGGCCGAATGGGAGGCGATGCGCGGTCTCGATGCGCGCGCGATCATGGCCCGCCTCCGCCTGCCCTGGTGGAAACTGCCCGGGGTGACCCGCGAGATGCGCCGTCTGATGCGGGAGGACATCGACGGCATCGCGGTATTCCCCGGCGTCGACGCATTGTTCGCGGCGCTCGAACGCGCCGGCGTCGGCATCGCCATCGTCACGTCCAACAGCGAGGACAACGTGCGTCGCGTCCTGGGCGAGCGATTGCTCGCGAACGTCGATGCGCTCGCCTGCGGCGTCTCCGTCTTCGGCAAGCGCGCGAAACTCGCATCGACGATCCGGCGTTGCGGCCGCACGCGCGCGGAAGCGGTGTACGTGGGCGACGAGATCCGCGATGCCGAAGCCGCCGCCGCGCTCGGCATCGACTTCCTGGGCGTCGCCTGGGGCTACACGCGGCCCGATGCGCTGGCGGATCGCAGCCGCAGCGTCGTCATCGCGGATCCGGCGGCGCTGTGCGAGGCCATCCTCGGCGAGCGCTCTCCATCGGCCTGATGGGTCCCGAATGAAACGCTCTCGGCGAGGACGCCCCTCGCCGCGTTAAAAAAACGTCATCCGCGGGCATCCGTCGAGACGCCTCCGTGACGGAGTTCGCGCGTCCGCCGCGCGCCGAGCGGCGGCGACCGGACCGTGTGGCATGCTTGATTCCGGGGGATCTACCGTCGTTCGTCCGTTCGCATCGCGCCCGCCGGCAGGCATGTTCCGGAGTCTTTCCATGGCCAGACCGATCCCGAGATCCAGTCGTTTCCGCAAGGCGATCTATCGGTTGATCGCGCAACGCAACGGCATCCGCGGCGCGCTCCGCTTCCAGCCGCTGCCGCGCCTCGCGCGCGACGACGCGCCCACGCCGCAGACGGAACCGGGCAGCGCGCCTGCGACCCGTGGACCGCGGCTCGCCGGCCCTTCCACCGGGCAGATTTCGCGTCCGGATCTGATCACGCTGCCGAAAGCGCCGTTCGCGGTGCGCGTGCTCAACCATCTCACCTTCGCCGCGACGCCCGCGTCGATCGCCGAGTTCAACGCGCTCGGCGCGAACGACACGGCCCGACTCGCCGCCTTCGTCGACCGGCAGCTCAATCCCGGCGCGATCGACGACAGCGCGCTGGAGACACGTCTCGCCGGCGCCGGTTACACCACGCTCGGAAAATCGCTCACCCAGCTGTGGGCCGATCATCGCCTCGTCACCACCGACAGCTCCGCGCCCGCGCGCGAGACGCAACGCGCGGCGCTGGTGCGCTCCGCCTACTCGCGCCGGCAACTGCAGGAAGTGCTGGTGGATTTCTGGCAGAACCACTTCAACGTCGCGATCTCCAATTCCGCCGCGCAGCCGGTCTACGTCCACTACAACCGCGACGTGATCCGCGCCAACGCCTTCGGCAATTTCCGCACGATGCTCGAAGCGGTCGCGCAGAGCACGGCGATGCTCTATTACCTCAACAACGCCAGCAATTCGCGCTCCGGTCCCAACGAGAACTACGCCCGCGAGCTGCTCGAACTGCACACCTTCGGCGCGGAGAACTACCTCGGGTTCGTGAATCCGTTCCAGGTACCGCCCTGCCCCGAGGATCCCAATTATCCGATCGGCTACACCGATCTCGACGTGTACGACACCGCCGCCGCGTTCACCGGCTGGACGGTGCGCGACGGACGCAACGGGTTCCCGAACGAGAACGACGGCACCTTCGCCTACCGCCAGGCCATGCACGATGCCGGCCCGAAGCTGGCGCTGGGCATGTATCTGAACCCGGAACAGCCGGCGATGAAGGACGGTCGCGACATCCTCGACCGGCTCGCCACCCATCCGCGCGTGGCCAAGTTTGTCTGCAAGAAGCTGATCCGCCGCTTCGTCTCCGACACGCCGCCGCAGTCGCTGATCGACAGCGCCGCCGCCATCTTCCGCGCCAACTGGCAGCAACCGAACCAGATCGCGCTGACCCTGCGCCACATCCTGCTCTCGGACGCGTTCATCCACGGCTGGGGCATGAAGAACCGCCGCCCCTTCGAACTGATGGTCGCGGCGATGCGCGCCTGCGGCAGCGACTGGACGATCAAGGGCATCAGCGAAAGCCGCAGCAACGATTTCATGAGCCGGCTCGCCACGACCGGCCATGCGCCCTACGACTGGGCCGCGCCGAACGGTTATCCGGACGTCGGCGTCGCCTGGTCGGGCTCCAACAACATGGTCAGCACCTGGCGCATGTTGAGCTGGCTCACCGAAGCGCTCGACACCGACGCCGCGCAGACGCCGCTGCTGCCGATCCTCGCGCTCAGCCGCGCCGAAGTGCCGTCGTGGACGGCGAACAATCTGGTCGACTACTGGTGCCGGCGCATCCTCGGCTATCTGCCTGCCGCGGCTCGCCGGCAGGTCTTGGTGAATTTCATGGCCCAGAACGGCGACCCGGCGACCTACGTCATCACCGACACCGACACCTCGGCCACCACCGACCTGAAGCGCCACTACAACCAGCAGCGCCTGCGCAGCATGGTGTCGATGATCCTGATTTCCCCCGAATTCATGAGCCGCTGAGGAGATCCCATGCACACCTCGAATCCTGATCGGCACGACCGGAACCGGGACGAGCGGGACGACCTCGGACTCGACCGTCGCGAATTCCTCAAGGGCTTCGGCGCGGGCGTGGCCGTCGCGGCCGCAGGCCCGACCCTGCTCTTCGCGCCCGAGGCGCACGCGGCCGAAAACCCGTACGACACCGTGCTCGTCGTGTTCCTGCGCGGCGGCATCGACGGCCTCAACCTGGTACCGCCGATCGACGGCAACGACCGTGGCTTCTACGAGGAAGCGCGCCCGACCCTGCGCATTCCGACCACCGGCGACGGCGCCGCGCTGCCGCTGACGCTCGCGAACGGCAGCGCGACGGGCTTCGGCCTGCATCCGTCGGCCACCGGTCTGCACGAGATCTGGAACCTCGGCAAACTCGCCGTCGTCCAGTGCTGCGGCATGCCCACGGTGGTGACGCGCAGCCATTTCGACGCCCAGGCGTATCTCGATCTCGGGACGCCCGGCAATCTCAACGTCGCGACCGGCTGGATGACCCGCGCCTGGGAAACGCGTCCGGGAGGCGGCAGCGGCGCCATGCCGATGCTCGCGGTCGCCAGTCGCCAGCCGGCGAACCTGCGCGGCTCCACCGAAGCGCTGTCGATGCCGAGCCCGAGCGATTTCTCGCTCAGCTCGGGCGCGCCGCAATGGCGCGCGTATCGCAGCGGCATGCCCGCCGGCACCAAGGGCGTGACCGAGAGCATCGCCAGCCTGTGGGCAGGCCCCACGGGCGTCGAGGTCGCCGGCCTGCGTGCGAACGCGTCGATGCAGTTGATCGCACAGCAGGGCTACACGTCCACCCTGCCGACGACGCCGGTCGCGTGGCCGACCACGACCTTCGCCCGCCAACTCTGGACCGTGGCGCAGTCGATCCGCTTCAACCTCGGACTGCGTTACGCCGCGATCGACCTCGGCGGCTGGGACACGCACGAGAACCAGGGCACGACGGGCACCAGCTTCTATTCCAACAAGATCGCCGAACTGTCGCAGGGCCTCGCCGCATTCTTCAACGAATTGAACGCCACCGGCGAAATGAACCGCGTCACCGTCATCGTGCAATCCGAATTCGGTCGCCGCGTGCGGCAGAACGGCAGCGGCGGCACCGATCACGGCTACGGCAATCCGCTGCTGGTGATGGGCGGTCCGATCAACGGGCGCCGGATGTACGGCCAGTGGCTCGGTCTGAATCCCGAGACCCTGTCGCCCTACTTCGGCGACATTCCGGTCACCACCGACTTCCGTCGCGTGATCAGCGAACTCATCATCCGTCGGATGGGGAACAATCGCCTCGGCGACGTCTTCCCGGGCTACACCGGCTACGCGCCGATGGGACTGTTCCAGGGCAGCGATCTCGCGCCCCAGTACGTCTCGACCGCCCTGCAGCAGATGACCGCGGGACTGCCCGACCACCCGCAGCCGGCCTACGGCAGCTCGCTCGAGCCCGTGCGCGCGCTGCGGGCGCGCGAACGCGAGCGGCGGCACTGGTTCCAGCGCCTGCTCGAATCGCTGGGCCTCTCCTGACGCCGCCGCGCGCCCCTCGCGCAATCGAACGTAAACTGCATCGACCCACCCGCCGGACCCATCGCGACCCGGAGCCCCCATGTCCAGACTGATCTCGAAAGCCAACAGCCGCCTGCGCAAGACCGTCTACGAGACGCTCGCACGCCGACACGGCATCCGCGGACCGCTGCGTTTCCAGGGCCCGCCGGCGCGCCTTCCGGAGTCGGTCGCCTCGACCCTGCAACTCGCCGACGGACCGACGCCGGGGACTCCGCGCATGGCCGGGCCTTCGGCCTCGTCGATCTCGCAACCCGATCTGATCACGCTGCCGAAGCCGCCGTTCGCGGTGCGCGTGCTCAACCACCTCACTTTCGGCGCCACCCCGACGTCGATCTCGCAGTTCAATGCGCTCGGCGCGACCGACACGGCGCGGTTGACCGCGTTCGTCGACCAGCAGCTGAACCCGGGCGCGATCGACGACAGCGCGATGGATGCCCGTCTCGCCGCCGCCGGGTACACCACGCTCGGCAAATCCCTGGCCCAGCTGTGGACGGATCATGTCGCCTCCGACCCCGTCTACGATGTCCGCATGCGCCCGGCATGGGAAAGCCAGCGCGCGACCCTGGCCCGCGCGGTGTATTCGCGCCGCCAACTGCTCGAAGTGGCGATCGGATTCTGGCACGACCACTTCAACGTCACCGCCACCGATTTCTCGGCCGGCCCGGTCTACGTCCACTATCACCGCGACGTCATCCGCGCCAACGCGCTCGGCAATTTCCGTACGATGCTCGAAGCGGTCGCGCAGAGCACGTCGATGATGTACTACCTCGACAACGCCTCGAACACGCGCTCGGGCCCGAACGAGAATTTCGCGCGCGAACTGCTCGAACTGCACACCTTCGGCGCCGAGAACTACCTCGGCTTCATGGACCCGTTCCAGGTGCCGCCCTGCCCCGAGGACCCGAACTTCCCGCTCGGCTACACCGACGTCGACGTCTACGAGACCGCGTCCGCGTTCACCGGCTGGTCGGTCAAGGACGGGCACTGGCAGTATCCGACCGAGGACGACGGCACGTTCGTCTACCGCCAGGCCTGGCACGACGCCGGCCCGAAGTTCGTGCTCGGCAAGTTCCTCAACCCCGAACAGCCGGCGATGAAGGACGGTCGCGACATCCTCGATCGCGTCGCCCAGCACCCGCGGGTCGCGAAATACATCTGCAAGAAACTGATCCGCCGCTTCGTCTCCGACACGCCGCCGCAATCGCTGATCGACAGCGCCGCCGCGATCTTCCGCGCGAACTGGCAGCAGCCGAACCAGATCGCGCTGACCCTCCGCCACATCCTGCTGTCGGACGCCTTCATCCACAGCTGGGGCGCCAAGAACCGTCGTCCGTTCGAAATGGTGGCCGCCGCGCTGCGCGCGCTCGGCGTGGACTGGACGCCGCGGGTGGGCGACAGCAAGACCGACGAACTCTTCTGGCGCATGAGCTTCATGGGCCATCTCCCCTACGAATGGCCGGCGCCGAACGGGTACCCCGACATCGGCCGCGCCTGGTCCGGCTCCAACAGTTACGCCATGACCTGGAAGTTGCTGAACTGGCTGACCGAGACCACCAACGGCAGCGCGCAGCTCGCGCCGATCCTCGACGCCACCCGCGCGGGCGTGAGCAGCTGGACCACGAACAACCTCGTCGATTTCTGGTGCCAGCGGATCCTCGGCTATCTGCCGACGGCCGCGAGACGCCAGATCCTCGTCGGCTTCATGGCGCAGAACGGCGATCCCGCGAGCTACGTCATCACCGACACCGATACCTGGAACGCGAGCGATCCGAAGCGGCACTACAACCAGCAGCGTCTGCGCAGCATGGTCTCGCTGATCGTCATGTCCCCCGAATTCATGAGCCGCTGAGGAGAACCGCCATGACCGATCTCCGCATCGACCGTCGCGAATTCGTCAAGGGCTGCTGCGCCAGCGCCGCGCTCGGCGCCGCCGGACCGGGCCTGCTGTTCTCGCGCGAAGCGCAGGCCGCGGTGAACAGCTACGACACCGTCGTCCTCGTCTTCCTGCGCGGCGGCATGGACGGCCTGAATCTGGTGCCGCCGATCGCCGGCAACGACCGCACCTACTACGAGGAAGCGCGCCCCTCGCTCAACATCGCCGCCAGCGGCACGTACGGCGCATTGCCGCTGACCCTGGCCGACAACAGCGCCACCGGTTTCGGCCTGCATCCGTCCGCGACCGGGCTGAAGACGATCTGGGACGCCGGCAAGCTCGCCATCGTGCACAGCTGCGGCATGCCCACCGTGGTCACCCGCAGCCATTTCGATGCCCAGCTGTACCTCGATCTGGGCACGCCCGGACAACAGGGCGGCGGCACCGGTTGGATGACCCGCGCCTGGGCGAACCAGCCCGGCATCAGCGGCACCGAAACGCTGCCGCTGCTCGCGGTCGCGAGCCGCCAGCCGGCGAATCTGCTCGGCTCGACCCAGTCGCTGGCGATGCCCAGCCCCAGCGATTTCTCGCTGAATTCCGGCGCCTGGCAATGGCAGCAGTACCGCAGCGGCCTGCCCGCCGGCACCAAGGGCGTCAACGAAACCATGGCCAGCCTCTGGGGCGGCCGGACCGGCGTGGAACTGGCCGGCCAGCGCGCCGACACCGCGCTGCGCGTGATCGGCTCCCAGGCCTACACCTCCACCCTGCCCGCGAACTGGCCGACCACCACCTTCGCCCGTCAGCTGTGGACGGTCGCGCAATCCATCCGCTTCAACCTCGGCCTGCGTTTCGCGACGCTGGATCTCGGCGCCTGGGACACCCACGACGGTCAGGGCACCGCAGGCAGCGGCTATCACTTCTTCCAGAACAAGATCGCCGAACTCTCCGATGCGCTGACCGCGTTCTACAACGAGCTCAACGGCACCGGCGAAATGGCGCGGGTGACCGTGATCGTGCAATCGGAGTTCGGACGCCGCGTGCGCCAGAACGGCAGCGGCGGCACCGACCACGGCTACGGCAACCCGCTGCTCGTGCTGGGCGGACCGGTGAACGGCCGCCGCTTCTACGGCCAATGGCTGGGCCTGCATCCGGAAACGCTCTCGCCCTACTTCGGCGACATCCCGGTCACGACCGACTACCGCCGCGTCTTCTCTGAGTTGCTCATCCGCCGACTCGGCAACAACCGGCTCGGCAACATCTTCCCCGGCTACACCGGCTACGCGCCGCTCGGCCTCTTCCAGGGCAGCGACCTCACACCGCAGTACGTCGCCGAACCGGGGCGCATCATGGCCGGCCTCCCCGCGAACCCCCAGCCGGCCTACGGCGAATCGCTTCGCGAAACCAGCCGCGCGCTACGCGCGCGCCAGCGCGACGAGATGAGCTGGTTCGCACGACTCCTCGCCGCGCTGGGACTGAACTGACCCCCGCGAAGAGCTGCAACGCACGACACGCCCCGCGAATGCACGCCCGAGAGGGCGTGCCGCTTCGCGGCGACGCCCGGCGGCGGGGATTGCGCCGGGACGGGAATCCGTGTCGCATCGGCATTCCGATATCATGCGGAGCGAGAGGCAACAGCGATGCGCCGCCAGACGGAGACCGGTGATGGGTTTTGGGCAGTGGTGCAAGTGCAACCGATGCGATTTCGACTTCATGAGTGGTCATTCGCATCATTCCGGGAGCAGCAAAGCGATTTGCACCGCATGTTTTTCGTTTTTTTCCCTGCCGACAGAGAACATCTGGGGGCCGCGCGTGGGCGAATTGATCGTTTTGCACCGACTTTTGGTGACGGCAGAAGATCGGCAGGATGCGCTACGGGCATATCAAGCGAATTCCGTACCCACGGATGCGTTCATCGTCATCGAAAAATCCGACGGCGTCGGCGTTCGCTACCCGATGGAACGTGTCTCCTGCCCGGATTGTCTCAGCCATGGAACCGTGGCCATCGATTTCGATGACGGTCAGACCTGCCCTCAGTGCACCGTGGGCATGCTCGATTGCGGCCGCATTGAATATTGATCGACGATCACCAGAAAAAACGGCCCGGCATGCGCTTCCTTTGCCTTTCGACGATCGAGGCGGATTCCGTCGGATTCTCCGACAGGCGATCAGGGGAACCGATCCGGGTACGATTGCCTGCCATACCAGTCGACAATCGATTCGCAGGCATCCATCGCCATGACGCGAGATGAGGCGAAAGTCCACATTGCAAGCACTTGCGGAGACGGATGGCTGCCGCTGGTCGATCGCGTATTCGATGCACTGCCGCAAGGAAGCATCGTCGAATGCGTCTATCAGAAATGGGCCAGACTGCATTTCGATATCGCTCCCACACCGGAGGCGCATTTCCGTACGCTGCTCGATGAGGTACAGGATTCGAGCGGATCGACATGCGAGCAGTGCGGCGCGTCGGCCCTCGAGTGCATCGAAGGCGGTTGGCTCGTCGCGCTTTGCCCGGATCACGCAAGATCCAGACATTGCATCCACCTGGATGGAACGCCGATCTGAGATCCGCAGGCGCTCTCGCCCGCTCCGACCTGCCGTCGATCGCTCCACACCCGCCCATGCACCGGCCGACACCGGACCATCCGCATCGCCGGCCTCTTGATCGGGCCGAAAGACCTCGATGTGCCGGCGCCATCAGCCCAGCCTGCCTTGGCATGATCCGACTCTGATCGCGAGTGTGGCGGACCTGCCGTTCGCGGGTCGCGCTGCTCGATCACCGACGCGGAAACGCCCGACGGCCCCCCGTAGGCGAGCGGCAAGCCCTACAATTCCCGCATGACCGCATCTCCCACGCTCGGCCGCCGTCTGCAGGGCCTGTTCATCGCCGGACTGCTGACCCTGTTGCCGATCTGGCTGACGTGGGTGGTGGTGAAGTTCGTCTTCGTGCTGTTGTCCGATCTCAGCCGTCCGTTCATCGACCCGCTGCTGCAGAACCTCGTCCTGGTCGCGCCGGATGCGCTCGGGTGGTTGGCGCAGTCCTGGGTGAAGACCGCGATCGGATTGTTCGCCACGCTCGGTACGATCCTGCTCGCCGGCTGGCTCACCCGCCGCGTGCTCGGTCAGCGTCTGCTCGGTTGGTTCGAGCAGTTGATCGGGCGCATTCCGCTGGCCAACACCATCTACGGCAGCGCGCGGAAGCTGCTGGACATCCTGCAGACCAAACCCGACGGCACCCAGCGCGTGGTGCTGATCGACTTTCCGCATACGGAGATGAAGACCCTGGGCTTCGTCACCCGGGTGATGCGGGAAACCGGCACCGGTCGCGAGCTCGCCGCGGTCTACGTGCCGACGACGCCGAATCCGACCTCCGGTTATCTCGAGATCGTACCGGTCGAGAAGATGACGCCGACCGACTGGACGGTCGATCAGGCGATGAGCTTCATCATCAGCGGCGGCGCGGTGGCGCCGGATTCGATTCCGTTCTCGGCGCCGGTCCGCGCTCCCGCGGACACCGACGAGGACGCGCCGAGCGCATGAACGCCCCGCCGCTGCAGAGTCCTGTGCTCCAGGATCGTGCCACCCGCCTGTTCGTCGTCCTGGCCGCGTTCTTCTGCGTCAACGCGGTGCTGGCCGAATTCATCGGCGTGAAGATCTTCGCGCTGGAGGACACGCTCGGCGTCGCGCCGATGCGGTGGAATCTGTTCGACCAGAGCGGTTCGCTCAGTTTCACCGCCGGCACCCTGCTGTGGCCCGTCGTCTTCGTGTTCACCGACGTGATCAACGAGTTCTACGGCAAGCGCGGCGTGCGCGCGATCTCATGGAGCGCGGTGGCGCTGATCCTGTACGCCTTCCTGTTCGCGTTCGCCGCGATCCACCTCTCGCCGGCGGACTGGTGGGTCGACGCGGCGAAGGATCAGGGCGTCCCCGACTACCAGAAGGCCTACGCCGCGGTGTTCGGCCAGGGCCTGTGGACGATCGCCGGCTCGGTGGTCGCGTTCCTGCTCGGCCAGCTGATCGACGTGTCGGTGTTCCACCGCATCCGGCGCATCACCGGAGAACGTCTGGTCTGGTTGCGCGCGACCGGTTCGACCGCGGTCTCGCAACTGCTCGACAGTTTCGTGGTGCTCTACATCGCCTTCGTGCTGGGACCGCAGCAGTGGCCGACCTCGTTGTTCCTCGCGGTGAGCACCGTGAATTACGCCTACAAGATGCTGGCCGCGGTCGCCCTCATCCCGCTGATCTACCTGATGCGACGCGCGATCACCGCCTATCTCGGGGCGGAGCGCGCCGCGCAGCTGCGCGAGGCCGCTGCGCACTGAATCGACCTCGGCCCGCCCTCGCCCCTCGGCGAGGACGATCGTCGGAATGACCTTTGGCCGATGCCCCGCAGGCGCTTTGCGGCGAGGCTTGCGTCGGTCCGCGCGACGCCGTCGCGCGCCCCCGCCTCCGGAGTTCGACATGCCCAGATCCGCCTTCCCCGCGCGCGCGTCCGCCTCGCTCGCGCTCGCCGTCGCCACCGCCCTCTTCGGTTTCGCCGGCCCCTCCTCCCCTGCGCTCGCCGCCGCGGCGCAGTCCGCCCAGGCCGAAAGCAAGGCCCAGCGACTCGACCGGCTCTATGCCGAATACTGGGAGGAAACGCTGCGACTGAATCCGCTGCAGGCCACCTTCCAGGGCGACCCCCGCTACAACGAACGCATGCCCGATTTCTACTCGGCCGAATTCCGGGACGAAGCGCGCGCCTTCGCCAGGCGCTGGCTGGCGCGGATCGAAGCCGTCGGTCCCGAAGGCCTGTCCGGGCAGGACCTGGTCAGCTATGAGATCTTCGTGCGCGAGACGCGCGACGCGCTGTACGCAGACAAGTTCCCCGGCTGGATGATGCCGGTCGATCAGATGAACAACGTCGTCACGCTCGCGGTGATGCTGGGTTCGGGCACCGGCGCGCAGCCGTTCAAGACCGTGCAGGACTACGACAACTGGCTGGCGCGAGGCGACCGGCTGCCGGCGCTCATCGACAGCGCGATCGACAGCATGCGCCAAGGCATGAAGACCGGCGTGGTGCAGCCGCGGGCGCTGATGGTCAAGGTGGTGCCGCAGATCGACGCGGTGATGAACGACGATCCGGAGAAGACGCTGTTCTGGGGGCCGATCTCGTCGATGCCGGCCGAATTCGCCGACGCCGACAAGACCCGTCTGACCGCGGCCTACCGCGCGATGATCGCGCAGCGCCTGATGCCGTCGATGAAGAAGCTGCGCGACTTCATCGCCAACGAATATCTGCCCGCGACCCGCGACAGCGTCGGCATGGACAAGCTGCCGAACGGCGCCGAGTGGTACGCGTTCAACGTCCGCCAGAGCACGACCACCGACCTGACGCCGGCGCAGATCCACCAGATCGGTCTCGACGAGGTCGCGCGCATCCACGGCGAGATCCGCAAGGTGATGCAGCAGGTCGGGTTCAAGGGCACGCTGCAGGACTTCTTCAAGTACATGCGCGAGGACAAGCGCTTCGAATATCCGTCCGAAGAAGCGCTGCTCAAGCACTACCGGAGCCTGGAAGAGAAGATCAACCGCCGCATCCCGGAACAGTTCTCGTTGATGCCGAAGGCCGGCTTCGAGATCCGCCCGGTCGAGGCGTATCGCGCCAAGTCCGCCGCCGGCGGCTCGTACCAGGGGCCGAGCGAAGACGGCACGCGCCCGGGCATCTTCTACGTCAACACCTACGATCTGCCGACCCGCAAGACCTGGGACGCGGAAGATCTCTATCTGCACGAAGCGATCCCGGGCCATCACTTCCAGATCGCATTGCAACAGGAGTTGAAGGGCGTGCCGGCGTTCCGTCGTTTCGGCGGCCAGACCGCGTACATCGAGGGCTGGGGACTCTACGCCGAGTCGCTGGGCAAGTCGCTCGGCGTTTACGAGGATCCGTACGATTACTTCGGCTACCTCCAGAACGAACTGTGGCGCGCGATCCGCCTGGTCACCGACACCGGACTGCACAGCAAGGGCTGGACCCGCGAGCAGGTGATCCAGTACATGCTGCAGAACTCCGCCGAAAGCGAAACCCAGTCCACCGCCGAAGCGGAACGCTACATCGCCTGGCCGTCGCAGGCGCTGGCCTACAAGATCGGCGAGATGAAGATCCAGGAACTCAAGCGCCGCGCGCAGCAGGCGCTGGGCGCGAAGTTCGACCCGCGCGAATTCCACGCCGAAATCCTGAAGGACGGCTCGGTCCCGCTGTCGGTACTCGAAGCGAAGATCGACCGCTGGATCGCGTCGAAGCGTTGATGGATCGTCGCCGCCTGCGAACGACGATCGGCGTCGCGCTGCTCTGCGCGCTGCCGTGGACCGTGTCGGCGCGCGACGAAGCGAAGGGAGACGGCCCGGAGCCGGCCGTCTCCGCCCTTTGGCGAGCGATGTCGCATGCGCCGGGCGAACGCGCCGACCTCGGCGCGCTGCGCAGATTGTTCCACCCGCAGGCGGTCGTGTTCGGAAGCCGCGATCGGCAGGGAACGGCGTCTCTGCGGCGCATCGAGATCCACGACTTCCTGGCATCGTTCGAGGCCGTCGGAACGGACGGATTCCACGAGTGCGAGATCGCCCGCAGCGTACGCACGCACGACCGTTTCGCCACGGTCTACAGCGTCGTCGAATCGCGGACGGACCCCGCCGCGACGAAAGCCGACTTCGCCGGCGCGAACAGTCTGCAGCTGTACCGCGACGACGAAGGCTGGAAAATCCTCTCGCTGTACTACCACGTGGACTCGGAGTCGCCCCCGATCGCGCATACGGCGGCCGGAGACGGCTGCTTGCCCTGAAACGCGCCGATCGCGGTCCGGACGGGGCTCAATACGCCTTGCTGCCGCGCATCCGCAGCAGCGACGCCGGCGCCGCGAAACTGTCGCTCCGCGCGGCCGCCCACCAGTCGCGGAACACCGCATGCGGGTACGGCCCGTCGCCGAGCAGCGCGCCGGGCTCGAGGAACCGATAGAGGGCGCCGAGCGAGCGCACCTCGGTCGGCGTCACCCGGCGCAGGATATGTTCCGGCCCGAGCTGCGAGGGATGCTCCAGCCCCGCGGCGCACAGCAGTTCGCCCAGCGCCTTGAGCGTGTTGCGATGGAAATGGTGCACGCGCTCGGCCTTGTCCGGCGCGTCGAGCCGGCGCCAACGCGACGGATCCTGGGTGGCGATGCCGGTCGGACAGCGCCCGGTGTGACAGCTCTGCGCCTGGATGCAGCCGAGCGCGAACATGAAGCCGCGCGCGGCATTGCACCAGTCCGCGCCCAACGCCAGCGTCCGCGCGATGTCGAACGCGCTGGCGATGCGTCCGGCCGCGCCGACCCGCACGCGTTCGCGCAGATCCAGGCCAACGAGGGTGTTGTGCACGAGCATCAACGCCTCCTGCATCGGCACGCCGACGTGGTCGATGAACTCCGCCGGCGCCGCGCCGGTCCCGCCCTCGCCGCCATCGACGACGACGAAATCCGGCAGAAGGCCGGTCTCGCGCATCGCCTTCGCGATCCCGAACCATTCCCAGGGATGGCCGATCGCCAGCTTGAAACCGGTCGGCTTGCCGCCGGACAGCGCGCGCATGCGCGCGACGAATTCGAGCAGTTCGCGCGGCGTCGAGAACGCCGAATGCCGCGGCGGCGACACGCAGTCGACGCCCATCGGCACGCCGCGCGTGGCCGCGATCTCGGCGCTGACCTTGGCCGCCGGCAACACGCCGCCGTGGCCCGGCTTGGCGCCCTGCGAGAGCTTCAGCTCGATCATCTTCACCTGCGGATCGCGTGCGTTCTCGACGAAACGCTCCTCGCTGAAGGTGCCGTCGTCGTTGCGGCAGCCGAAATAGCCCGAGCCGATCTCCCAGACCAGATCGCCGCCGTGCTCGCGGTGATAGGGCGAGATCGAACCCTCGCCGGTGTCGTGGTAGAAGCCGCCGCGCTTCGCGCCGGCGTTGAGCGCGCGGATCGCGTTCGCCGAGAGCGCGCCGAAACTCATCGCCGAGATGTTGAACACGCTGGCGTCGTACGGCTGCGCGGCGTCGGCGCCGATCCGGACGCGGAAGTCGTGCGACGCGATGCGCGCCGGCATCACCGAATGGTTGATCCACTCGTACGCGTCGCCGTACACGTCCTGCTGGGTGCCGAACGGCCGGGTGTCGTTCGCGGCCTTGGCGCGCTGGTAGATCAGCGCGCGCTGCTGGCGCGAGTAAGGCACCTCGGCGGTGTCGGACTCGATGAAGTACTGGCGCATCTCCGGACCGATGGATTCCAGCCCGTAGCGGAAATGCGCGAGGATCGGATAGTTGCGACGCAGGGTGCTGCGGGTCTGCAGCGCGTCCCAGGTCCCGAGCGCCGCGAACGCGCCGAACAGGCCCACGCCCCACCACCAGCCGTCGCCGAGCAGGAAGACCGCGAGCGCCGACAGCAGGGTCAATGCGAGACTGGCGAAATAAGCGGCGAAGCGCGACATGCAACCCCCGAGACGACGATGCCGACGCCGCAGCGCGCGTCAGGACTCCATGAACCAGTGTTGCCTTGGTGCCCGGGGCGGGAATCGAACCGCGCCGCGCTGCCGCACGGCCACAACGACGCTGAACGCGCCGCAGCGCGCGGACGAGCCCTGCCACCGGTGTTGCCCTGGTGCCCGGGGTGGGAATCGAACCCACATACCCTTTCGAGTGGGGGATTTTAAGTCCCCTGCGTCTACCGTTTCGCCACCCGGGCCCGGCGACAGGATGCCTGAGCCGCAGACAACAAAAAACCCGCAGAAGCGGGTTTCTTGCGTGCAACTGGAGGCTTGGGTCGGAATTGAACCGGCGTACGCGGCTTTGCAGGCCGCTGCATAACCACTCTGCCACCAAGCCGGTGACTGCATCATAGCGAGGTCATGCGCAGCTGTCGCGACGATCCCGACGGGAAACCAGGCAGCATCCTGCTTCGCCCTCGAAACCGTCGCCGTGACGGCGACCTCCCCCTGACACGACAAACCCCGGCGAACCGGGGTTTGCTGGAAACTGGAGCGGGAAACGAGACTCGAACTCGCGACCCCGACCTTGGCAAGGTCGTGCTCTACCAACTGAGCTATTCCCGCGGAGGAATTGAAATTTTAGCGTCTGTTGCGGCGGTGTCAACACTCTTTTTTTCGTCGGCCATCAGGGCAGGCCAGGCGGCGATCAGATATTGGGCCCCGGACCACAGGGTCAACAGAGCCGCGGCGGCGAGGAGCCAGTCGCCGACATGGAAGATCATGTCGCCCGGCCAGGGCGCCGGTTTACGGCCTGGAACCACGGAATACAGCAGCATCGTCAGCGCGACCATCTGCACCACGGTCTTGACCTTGCCGATGGCCGCCACCTTCACCGTGGCCCGCTGGCCGAGCTCGGCCATCCACTCGCGCAGGGCCGACACGGCGATCTCGCGGCCCACGATCACCGCCGCCCACAGCGCCATCCAGCGCGTGGGATGGCCCTGCACGATCAGGAACAGCGCCACCGCCACCATCAGCTTGTCGGCGACCGGGTCGAGGAACGCGCCGAAGGCCGAATGCAGGTGATAGCGACGGGCGATCCAGCCGTCCAGCCAGTCGGTGATCGCGGCCAGCGCGAAGATCGCGGCGGACGCGAAATTGGTCCAGCCATAAGGCAGATAGAAGACCAGCACGAGCACCGGGATCATGACGATCCGCGCGAGCGTGAGCATGGTCGGTACCGTCAGCTTCATGGCGTGTCGTTCTGCTCCAGACCGTGGAGGGAGGCGTAGATGCGCTCGGCCAGCGCGGCATTGATGCCCTCGACCCGGGCGATCTCCTCGACCCCCGCCGCCTTCAGACCGCCCAACCCGCCGAAATGCCGCAACAGATTAGCGCGTCGGCGCGGTCCGATGCCCGGAATTTCTTCCAGTCGGCTCGCGGTACGGGCCTTCTGCCGGCGTCCGCGGTGTCCGGTGATCGCGAACCTGTGCGCTTCGTCGCGGACCTGCTGGATCAGTTGCAGGCCGGGCGAACCCGCCCCGGGATGGAGGCTGCGGCCATCGGGCAGCAGCAGGGTCTCGTCGCCCGGCCTGCGCGCCTCGCCCTTGGAGACGCCGACCACGTGGACGTCGACGACGCCCAGATCCGCGAGCACGGCGTTGGCCTGGGCCACCTGCCCGGCCCCGCCGTCGATCAGCAGGAGATCGGGCAGCGTCGCGCGCACGGGCTCCGCGCCCCCGGCGTCGGCGGCCTGCGCGGCCTCCGCAGCGTCGACCGCGCGCCGGAACCGGCGCTCCAGCGCCTGACGCATCGCGGCGTAATCGTCGCCGGCGATCACGCCCTCGATGTTGTAGCGCCGGTACTGGCTGCGCACCGGTCCGTCCGCGTCGAACACCACGCAGGACGCCACCGTCGCCTCGCCCTGGGTGTGGCTGATGTCGAAGCACTCGATCCGCTGCGGCACTTCGTCGAGGCCGAGCAGGTCGCGCAGGCCCTCGGCGCGGGCGCGCTGGGCGGCGTTGCTGCCCAGTTCGGTCGCGAGCGCCAGCGCCGCGTTGCGGCGGACCAGATCGAGATAACCGGCGCGTTCGCCGCGGACGTTGATCTTGAGCTGCACCCGACGCCCCGCCGACGCGCCCAGCGCCTCCTCGATCAGGTCGAGCTCCGGAATCGCGCGATCGAGCACGATCTCCCGCGGCGGCGGCTGTTCGCCGTAGTACTGCGACACGAACGCGCCCAGCACTTCCTCGGCGCTGTCCTCGCCGTTGGTCTTCGGGAAGAAGCTGCGGGTGCCGAGATTGCGGCCGTCGCGGAACATCAGCAGCATCACGCAGGCCTGCGCACCCTGCATCGCGACCGCGAGCACATCGAGATCGGCGGCCTTGCCGTCGACGTACTGGCGCGACTGCAGCTTGCGGATCGATGCGACCAGGTCGCGCAGGCGGGCGGCCTCCTCGAAATCGAGGCGCGCGCTGGCCTCTTCCATCGACGCGGTCAGCTCGGCGCTCAGATCGTCGCTGCGCCCGTCGAGGAACATGGTCGCCTGCCGCACCGCGTCGGCATAATCGCGGGCCTGGACCAGACCCACGCAGGGCCCGCTGCAACGTCCGATCTGGTACTGCAGGCAGGGCCGCGAGCGATTGCGGAACACGCTGTCCTCGCAACTGCGCAGCCGGAAGATCTTCTGCATCAGATTCAGCGTCTCGCGCACCGCCGGCACGCTGGGATACGGGCCGAAATAACGGCCCGGGAGCGATCGCGCGCCGCGGTGGAACGCGATCCGCGGCCAGGCTTCGCGGGTCAGCACGACGTAGGGATAGCTCTTGTCGTCGCGCAGCAGCACGTTGTACCGCGGGCGCAGCGACTTGATCAGCTGGTTTTCCAGCAGCAGGGCTTCCGCCGGCGTGCGGGTGACGGTGACGTCCATCCGCGCGATCTGCGCCACCATCGCCGCGGTGCGGGCCGGCAGCGCCTTGGTGAAATAGCTGGCGACGCGTTTCTTCAGCGAAGCCGCCTTGCCGACGTACAACAGGGCATCGGCGGCGTCGTACATCCGGTAGACCCCGGGCGCGACGGTCAGCTCGCGTGCGTAGGCGCGGCCGTCGAACGCATCGTCGGCCGCCGCGGACGTCCGCTCCGGAGTCATTCGCCGATCGGGATCTGGCGCAGGCTGCCGTCGGCGGGTTCGAAGCGCAGCACCGCGTGGGCGTCGGTGTCGGCGATCCAGACCACGCCGTTCAACACCGCCAGACCGGCCGGCGCGTGCAGGCGCTGCGGCAGGTTGATCGTGCTCAGCTCGCCGCCGCCCAGGCGGAGCGTGCGCAATTGATCGTTGCCGCTGTCCGCCACCCACAGCACCGGCGAACCGCCGTCGAGCGCGATCGCCTGCGGCTGCTGCAGCAGGGCATCCGCGCGCGAACCTTCGATGTTCCCGAATCGCCATGCGCCCTGTCCGACCAGGGTCGTGACCTGCCGCGTGCGCAGATGCACGCTGCGGATGGCCGAACCGGCCTCGTCGCAGACGTAGAGGATCTGTTGCACGATCGACAGCGCGCTGGGGCCGACGAATGCGGCCGCGGGGCCTTCGCCGTCGGTCAGTTCCATCGCTCCGGAACCGGCGAGCAGGCGCAGCGAACGATCGCCGAGGTCGTAGGCCCAGATCCGGTTATCGCCGGCGGTGGCGATGCAGACCGTGTTCGAGGGCGAGACCGCGACCGCACGGGGCTGGTCCAGCGCGATGGCGCGAGGATCGTTCACCGTGCCCTCGGTCGGCTTGCCGGGACGCCCCGCACCGACGAGGGTGTCGACATCGCCGGTGCTGAGCTTGATCCGGCGTACCGCGTGATTGCCGGCGTCGGCCACGTACAGCGCGTCGCGCTGCAGGCACAGGCCCTGGGGATTCTGGAACGCGGCGAGCTCCATCGGACCGTCGATGAACCCCGGGCCACCGCTGCCGAACTGGCGGTGGATCCGCCCCGACGGCGCGCATTCGAGGACGCGGTGGTGGCCCGAATCGACGACATAGATGTACTGCGCGTTGGCGGCGATCCCCATCGGGAAGCGCAGCGGCAGGTCCGGCTCGCGGTTGCGACGCAGTTCGATCGGATCGGGATTCACCGACTGCGGCACTTCCTCGCCGCGCAGCTTGGCGATCTGGGCGTCGAGATCGCGCACCGGCGTGTCGCCGACCACGCGGTCGCGCAACCGGCCCTGCCCGTCGATGAACAGCACGGTGGGCCAGGCGTCGACGCCGAACTGCTGCCAGGCCACCCAGTCGGCGTCGTGCGCGATCGGGAAATCCAGCGCCATGCGGTGCAGCCGCTTGAGCGCGCGCTTCGGATCGCGCTCGTGGTCGAAACGCGGCACGTGGATGGCGATGACGTGCAGATGTTCGCCGTGGCGCTTGCGCAGGATCGACAGATCGGCGAGGCGCTGCTGGCACCAGGCGGAACCGGCGTTGACGAAGGCCAGGGCGGTGATCTTGCCCCGCAACTGCGCCATGCGCAGCGGTCTGGCCAGGTTCAGCCATTCGAGGGAGGCGGGAAATTCGGGGGCGGGCGACATGTCCATGCGTCGATCAGCATCCGCAGTCCGGGCGCGAGCGTCAACCTGCCATCAGCGCGAGGGTCCGCGCGCGGCCGACGGACCCGCGATCCGGGCGACGATGGCGGCCGCGGCGGTGTCGACCATCGCCCAGACCCGGCGGAAATCCTCGGCATCGCCGGTGTAGGGGTCCGGCACTTCGGCGCCCTCGCCCTGCCCGGCCCATTCCAACAGCAGCGCCGCCTGCGCGGTCGACCCTGCGGGCGCCATCCCACGCACGTCGCGCAGGACGCTGCGATCGGCGCACAGCAGCCAGTCGAAGGCGTGGAAATCGGCCATCGCCAGCTTGCGGGCGCGCTGCGCCCGGATGTCGACCCCCGCGGCGGCGGCCACCGCGATGCTGCGTCGATCCGGCGGCTCGCCGGCATGCCAACCGCCGGTGCCGGCGGAATCGACCGTCACCCAGTCCAGGCCGTGGCGGTCCAGATGGGCGCGGACCGCGCCTTCCGCCAGCGGCGAGCGGCAGATGTTGCCCAGGCAGACCATCAGCAGACGCATTCAGCCCTCGGCCCGGATCGTGGCGAGGTGGCGCTCGGCGCGCGCCAGATCTTCGGGGGTGTCGATGCCCGGCGGAAACGGGGCCGGGGTGAGCGCGACCGCGATCCGGTGGCCGGCTTCCAGGGCGCGCAGTTGCTCCAGGGATTCGACCCGCTCCAGCGACGAGGGCGGCAGCGCGGCGAAGCGACCGAGGAATCCGGCGCGGTAGCCATAGATGCCGATGTGCCGCAGCCAGAGGCCGTCGGGCGGCAGGACGCTGCGGTCGCGGGCGAAGGCGTCGCGCGGCCAGGGAATCGGCGCGCGGCTGAAATACAGGGCGTCGCCGTTGTCGGCGCGGACCAGTTTGACCGTGTTCGGATCGAACAGCGCCTCGGCGGTGTCGATCGCCGTCGCCAGCGTGCTCATCGGCGCGCCGCTGGCGATCAGGGTCTCGGCGACCGCCCGGATGCCGGCGGCCGGGGCGAAGGGCTCGTCGCCCTGCAGATTCACCACGACCGTGTCGTCGCTCCAGCCGGCGATCGCGGCGCATTCGGCCAGACGATCGGTCCCGGAGGCGTGCGCGGGCGAAGTCATCGCGATCCGCACCCCGCTGTCGGCGAGCGCCTCGGCGATGCGGGCGTCGTCGGTCGCCACCCACACCTCGCGCGCGCCGGCGGCCAGTGCGCGACGCGCGACATGCAGCACCAGCGGCTCCCCGCCGAGCGCGCGCAGGGGTTTGCCCGGCAGCCGCGACGCGGCGAAACGGGCGGGAATGGCGACGACGAAATCGGGAGATGCGGTCATCCGCGGATGATAAACCGTCGCCGGGACGAGGCGCCGACGGCGAATCCGTCCATGCGGGTGCGGGCCGAAAGCGGCGCAACGGTCATCGCGCGACGGTTCGGCGCAAGCGGTCCAGCAACGCGACCCAGAACGCCTCGGGCAATTCGGCGCGCACCGGCACGCTGTAGACCGCGTCGCCGGCGAAGGCCGCGCACTTGACCGCGTCCTTTTCGGTCGTCAGCACGGGCAGATCGCTGCCGAAGGCGAAGTCCGACGCGGAGTAACGATGATGATCCGGAAACGCGTGCGGCACGACCGCGATGCCGAGATCGCGAAGCATCGCGAAGAAGCGTTCGGGATCGCCGATGCCGGCGACCGCATGCACGCGCTGTCCCGCGAAGGCCGACAGCGGCACCGTGCGATGCCCGCGCAGCGCGACCGCATCGCCGGACGAGAGGCGCATCGGCCACTCGCCGAAACCCGGTTCGGCGGAGACCGCGTCCGTGCCGCCCAGGTTGACCACCCGGAAATCGCAGCGCTCGCCGCGCGCCGGCGGCTCCCGCATCGGCCCGGCCGGCAGCGGCAACCGGTTGCCGTAGCGACGGCGGGCGTCGATCACCTCGATTTCCAGGTCGCGCGCCAGCCGGTAATGCTGCAGACCGTCGTCGCACACGATCACGTCGCAGCCGGCCTCGACGAGCGCGGCCGCGGCGGCGAAGCGATCCGCGTCCACCCGCACCGGCGCGCCCGTCCGGCGCGCGATCAGTACCGGTTCGTCGCCGCCGAGCGCCGGTTCGGTGGCCGCGTCCACCCAGCGCGCAGTCCCGGCCTGTTCGCGACCGTACCCGCGACTGGCGACGCCCGGCCGATGGCCTTCGGCGCGAAGACGTTCGATCAGGGCGATGCCCAGCGGCGTCTTGCCGCTGCCGCCGGCGATCAGGTTGCCCACCACGATCACCGGACGCCCGGGATGCCGGCTGCGGAGCAGACCCTTGCGATAGAGCGCCGCCCGCGCGGCGACCACGCCGGCGTAGACGCGCCCGAGCGCCCGCGCCGACCAGGGCGGCGCGCTGCCGTCGAACCAGTACTTCGGAGGCTGACGGTCTGCGCTGCTCACGCGGAACGGCTCATGCCGGGACTTCTGACGCGTCCGCTTCGCGGAACTGCATCCGGTGCAGATGCGCGTAGAGGCCGCCGCGCGCCAGCAGTTCGGCGTGAGTCCCCCGCTCCACCAGCCGCCCCTGATCGAGCACCAGCACTTGATCGGCGTGTTCGATGGTCGACAGGCGATGCGCGATCACCAGCGTGGTGCGATCCGGCATCAGTCGGTCCAGCGCGTCCTGCACGAGACGCTCCGATTCGGTATCGAGTGCCGCGGTGGCTTCGTCGAGGATGAGGATGGGCGCGTCCTTGAGGATCGCACGCGCGATGGCGAGGCGCTGCCGCTGGCCGCCGGAGAGCCGTCCGCCCTTGCTGCCGATGCCGGTCTCCGCGCCTTCGGACAGCTTGTCGACGAACTCGCTGGCGTTGGCCGCATCCAGCGCGCCGCGCACGCGGTCGCCGTCGACCGAGGCGAGTTCGCCGTAGGCCACGTTGGCGGCCACGCTGCCGTCGAACAGCATCACCTGCTGCCCGACCAGCGCGATCTGCCGTCGCAGGTCGGCGAGCCGATACGCGTCGATGCGCCGGCCGTCGAGCAGGATTTCGCCCGCCTCCGGTTCGTAGAACCGCGGGATCAGCTTGATCAGCGTGGACTTGCCGCTGCCCGACCGGCCCACGATGGCGGTGACCGTGCCCGGCTTCGCGACGAAGGAGATCCCGTCGAGCGCCGGTTGCGTCTGTCCGGGATAACGCGCATCGACGGCGCGGAACTCCAGTTCGCCGCGCGCGCGCGCGAGATCGAGGGTGCCGCCGTCGCGCTCCTCCTCGGCGTCGAGCACGCCGAACAGGCGCTCGGCAGAGGCGATGCCCTTCTGCAGCATGTTCTGCACGTTGGTCAGCTGCTTGAGCGCCGGGATCATCGCCATCATCGACATCATCAGGCTGACGAAACCGCCGGCGCTGAGTCGTCCGGCCATCGCCTCGCGACCGGCGAGGAACAGCAGCATCGCCAGTCCGATCGCGCCCATCAGCTGCACCACCGCCGACGAGATGCTGCGGGTGGACTCGACCTTCATCGCCAGGCGCAGGTTCTCGTCGGCCAGCGCGCCGTAGCGGGCCAGTTCCGCGCCCTGCGCGCCGTAGATCTTCACTTCCTGCTGATTGTTGAGCGACTGGTCGGCCGCCTGCATCAGACGCGCCCCGCTTTCCTGCACGCGGTGGCTGAAGCGCCGATAGCGTTTGGCGACCTTGTCCATCAGCAGCGCCAGCGGCGGCGCCATGACCAGGATGGCGATGGTGACCTGCCAACTGGTCCAGAGCATCACCACCAGTGCACCGACGATCTGCAGGGACTGCTGCAGCATGACCTTGGCGGCGTCGACCGCGGCGTTGGCGACCTGATCGCTGTCCGACCCCAGCCGCATCAGCATCGCCGGCACCGGCTCGCTGTCGAAGCGCAGACCGGGCAGGCGCAGATACTTGCCGAGCACGCGCACCCGCAGGTCGCGGGCGATGCTGCGCGCGGAACGGCCCATGCAGATGTCCGTGATGTAGCCGGCGATGCCGCGGACCACGAACAGGCCGACGATGGTCATCGGCAGGATCAGGCTGAGCTCGGTGTTGCGGACGATGAAGGTCTCGTTGACCACCGGCTCCATCAGTTTCATGAACGCGGAGCCGGCCGCAGCCTCGACGAGCATGCCCGCCAGCGCCAGCAGCAGCAGCGGCCGATACGGTCGGGCGAACCCGAGCAGGCGGCGGTAGATCGGCCACGCCGGAGCGCGGTCGGGCCTGCTCACTTGCGGGCCCCGTCCGCGGCGGGAGGCGATGCCTGCGCCGCATTGCGTTGTTCGGGCGCGGTCGCGATGCTGATCTGGCGGAAGCCCAGCTGGCCCAGCGCGTCCAGCGCGGTCACCACGGACTGGTGCGGCGTCCGCGCATCGGCGCGCAACAGCACCGGACGTTTGCGGCTCTCGTGGTTCGCGCCGTCGCCGGCGACCTCGACGATCGTGCGCTTCAGCGATTCCAGATCGGTGCGCAGCGCCTCGCGGTCCTGCACGAAGTAGCGGCCCTCCGCGTTGATCAGCACGCTGAGCGCTTTCGACGCCGCTTCGCTGGGCTCGCCGTCCGCCTTCGGCAACTGCAGTTTCAGCACCGAACGCGCGTCGAACGTGGTCGTGACCACGAAGAAGATGATCAACACGAGGATCACGTCGATCAGCGGCACGAGATTGATCTCGGGCTCGTCGTCGGCGCGGAAGTCGCGGATGCGCATGGCTCAGGTCCCGCCGACCGGCGGCGTGATGCCGCGCGCCCCCGGCGCCATCGGCGCCGACGCCGCGCGCGGGGTGTCGATGGTGTCGAGCAACTGGATCGCCTCGTGCTCCATGTCGACGATGTAGCCGGCGATGCGGCCGCGGAAGTAGCGATGGAACATCAGCGCCGGGATCGCCACGATCATGCCTGTCGCGGTGCAGATCAGGGCCTTGCCGATGCCACCGGCGAGTTCGTTCACGTCGCCGATACCGCTGTCGAGGATGCCCAGGAACATCTGGATCATGCCGACCACCGTACCGAACAGGCCCAGCAGCGGGCCGGCGGCGGCGATCGTGCCGAGGGCGTTCAGGAACTTCTCCATCCGGTGGACGAGATGGCGGCCGACGTCCTCGATCCGTTCGCGGATCTGGTCGCGGGGGCGATGGCGCACGTCGAGAGCCGCGGCCAGCAGCGCGCCCAGCGGCGAGGTGCGGCGCAGGGAATCGATGTGCGACGGATCGAGGTTGCCGCGCGCCGCCCAGGCCCGGACCTCGTCGCCCAGCCCCGGCGGCAGCACGGTCTTGCGGCGCAGCGTCCAGAACCGTTCGAGGATGATCGCCAGCGCCGCCACCGTGAGCAGCAGCAGGGGAATCATCGGCCAACCGCCCGCCTTGACCAGTTCCAGCACGTCGCATCCTCCGGCCAGCGGCCGCATGGGTTCAGGAAGTCATTCAGGCACATAGGATAGCCGACCCGCCCGGACCTGCCTGCCGGCCGCGTCCCAGAGCCGGCGATGCCGGCCGCGCTCGGTCTGCGACCGCACCCCGTCGGGCTCCAGCCGGAAGCGCAGCGCGCCGTCGACCGCGGTCGATGGCGTCTCCGCCCCATGGCGCCGCCACAGCGCGACGACCTCCGGCCGTGGGTGGCGGAAGCGGTTGCCGTGCCCGGCGGACAGCGGCGCATGACGGGCGCCGGTGGCGGCGACGAAACCGGGATCGGAGGACGTCGCGCTGCCGTGATGGGCGACCGTCACGACCGTCGCACGCAGCGCTGCGGGATCGCGCCGGAGCAGATCGCGTTCGACCACCCCGCCGATGTCGCCGGTCAGCAGGAACGCCCCGTGCGCGGTCTCCACCCGCAACACGCAACTGGATTCGTTGCGCAGATAGGGAAAATGCGGCGGCGGATGCAGGAATCGGAAGCGCACGCCGTCCCAGACCCAGGCGGTTCCGGCGCGACAATCGCGGAGGCCGGCGATGCCGCGTCCGAGACCGCTGCCTTCGGGCGCGTAGCGACGACCGATCGCGAACGCCTTCGCCACCGACGCGAATCCGCCGGCGTGATCGTTGTCGCCATGGCTGATCACCGCCGCGTCCAGCCCGCGCACGCCGAGCGCGCGGAGCGCCGGCACCACCGCACGCTCGCCGGCATCGAACCCTTCCGGGATCGCAGGCCCCATGTCGAACAGCAGTTGGTGGCGCTCGGTCCGGACCAGCACCGACAGCCCCTGCCCGACGTCGAACATCACCAGTTCGGCCGCGCCCTGCGGCGGGAGGCCTCGGTCCGGCCAGAGCAGCGGCAGCCACAGCAGCAATGCGAGCGGTTTGCCGGGTACGCCGCGCGGCAACAGCCACCAGAACGCCGCCAGCAGAGCCAGCGGCAGGGCCCATGCCGACGGCTCCGGCAGCCACCACAGCGCGAGCGGACCGTCCGCGAGCCGGGAGAAGAGCCGCCAGCTCGGGGCGAACACCACCGCAGCGAGCCGCCAGACCGGCCCGCCCCAACCCGCATGCAGCGATTCCAACACCATGCCCAGCAGCGCGAGCGGGACCACCAGCAGGCTCCACCACGGGATCGCCAGCAGGTTCGCGACCGGGCCGATCACTGACGCCTGGCCGAACAGCGCCACGCCCGGCGGCAGCAACCCGATCGTGGCCACGCCCTGCGCGGCGAAGAATTCGCGCGCCGGTCGCCCACCGGCCCGCGGCAGGCACCACAACAACCAGGCGACGCCGCCGAAACTCAGCCAGAACCCGGCGGTCAGGACCGACTGGGGATCGACCAGCAGCACCGCGGCCAGGGCGAGCGACAACGCATCCACCGGCCGCCAGCCGCGACGCACGCAGCGGGCCGCGGCGACGACCGCGATCATCAGCGCCGTCCGCACCGTGGGCAGCGCGAATCCCGCCACCGCCGCGTAGAACATCGCGCCACCGGCCGCCGCCACGGCCATCGCCTGCGGCCTGGGCCATCGTCGACCGAGTTCCGGTCGCATCCACCAGCAGGCCCCCGCCAGCCATGCGAACACGGCGGCGACGATCCCGACATGGAATCCGGAGATCGCGATCAGGTGGGTCAGCCCCGTCGCACGCAATCGCGCCCAGTCGGCGTCGTCCAGCCCGCGTGTGTCGCCCAGCGCCAGCGCGCGCACGAACCGCGCGCCGTCTCCGTCGGGCACCGACAGCGCGATCCGCATCGACATCGCCTCGCGCCATGCCGCAAGCCCCTGAGGACGCGACCGCTCGCGCGCCGACGCCGGATCGCGAACGTATCCGGTCGCGACGATACGTTCGACCAGCAGGTGTTTCTCGGCGTCGATCCCGCCGGGATTGCGCAGACCTCGCGGGGCGCGCAACCGCGCCGTCGCCGTCCAGCGACTGCCCGCGGCGACCCGCAGCCGCGGCGCGTCGACCGCGCCGGGCGCGGCATCGAAATCGTCGTACCACGCCAGGCGCACCCGCCGACCGCGCAGCGCTGCGGGTTGTCCGGGCGCATCGTCGATGCGCAACACGAACCGCGTGCAGCGCGCCTCGTGTCGAGGCAATTCCACCACCGTGCCGGTCAGGCGGAACTGCGCGCCCTCCAGCGCCGGCGGCAGTTGGCGATCGAGCGCGTTCGTCGCGTGCAGACCCGCCAGCACGAAACCGAAGCAGATCGTCGCGAACGCGCGCACCCACGCCGGTCGCCCGGTCCGCACGCCCGGCATCGCCCACGAGAGCGCCACCATCGCGCCCACGCAGATCAGCAGCCATGGTCCGGGCGGCTCCGGCAGCGACAGACAGGCCAGAATCCCTGCGAGAAGACCAACGGCGAAACGAAGATCGAGCACGACGAAGACTGGAATCGTGGAGGGAGTTCAGCATTCCGCGTTCGCCGCAGTGGCGGCATCGGGCAAAACCGCACCGTCTCGTAGGAAAACTCCGAGCGCACGATGCGATTGACACCCGACGACGACGATGGAAGGCTTGGCGCGCGCCCGGGATGGGCCTGTCGACGCGATGCCATGGGCGGCCGCAACGCGGACCGCGCCGGTCGCCGACACGCCGCGACCGGCCCCATCGCCCTTCGCGGATACCGACATGCTGTTGCTGCACGTGCTGTGGATGCTCATCGCCGGCCTGGTCGGCGCCCTCGTCGCCAGCGGCTTCGCCGCGCTGACCCGCACACCGGGCCATGGATTCTTCCCCACCCTGCTCGCCGCCGCCGCGCAGACCGCGGTGTGCTGGGCCGCGACCGAGTGGATCCGCCACGACCTGTCGGTGCTGCTGACGGTCGTCGCCGCCGGCATCCTCATCCACCGCTACGCGCTGCGCGCGAAATGGCCGTTCTCGATCGGCTTCGCGGTCGCCATGATCCCGGCGATGATCTTCACGATGAAATATCTCCGCCGCGGGCTCTCGGCGCTCGGATGGCTCGACTGACCCTCGCCGCGGCGATCAATGCCGCATAGGCTTGCGCGCATGACGACCCGCCCGACCACCGCTCTCGCGATCCTCGCCTCCGCCCTGCTGTCCGCCTGTACCGCGCCCGTGTTGCGCAAGGATGCGGCGCCCGAGCCGCGATCCGGTTACGTCTACGCGGCGCTGATCCTGCCGCCCAGCGCACGCATGTGCGATCTGCGCACCGGCCTCGCGCTCAGGCAGGTCGACGGCGACCGCGAGTACGTGCTGGAGTTTTCCCGGGTCGAGCCGGTCGTGATCTTTCCGGTCGAACCCGGCCGCTACCGGATCGACGAATTCGTGTTCCGGACCTGCGAAAGCATGGGCGCAGGTCGCAAGCCGCTCACCGAGAAACTCGTTCCGGGCGAGATCCTCGTCGAGCCGACGACCGCGGTGTATCTCGGCCGCTACGAAGGCGAAACCCGGATCGACAACGACATCTACAGCGTCGGCTGGAACTGGTCGGTCTACAGGATGTGCAGCGACTACGAGGACACGACCGCGCGACTGCTGCGGACCTGGCCGAAGTTCGCGGCGCTCCGCACCCGCGACGGCACCAGCGAAGGCCGGATCTGCCGCTGAAACCGTTACCACACCGACCGGGCTGAGGCCCAGTTAAACGCGGCGGAGCGGACCGCCCCCGCGCCGCGGAAATTCAGCCTCGCGTTACCCGCTCGGCCCTAGCGTGCCTCCCGCGCCATCCCGGCGTCCGGAGTCCACCATGCATCGCACCGTCGCTTCGACCCTCGCCGCCGCCCTGATGTTCGCCACCGGCGCCGCGCCCGCCCAGGACAATCGCTATGCCGCGCCCGTCCAGGATCGCTACGCCCAGGCCGATTCGGCCTATTACGACTACGCCCGCGTGCTGCGCGTCGACCCGGTCCTCCAGCAGAGCCGCACGCCCGTCCGCGTTTCCTCGGACAACTGCTACAGCGAGGACGGTTACTACACCGACAGCCGCGACGACGATCGCTACTACGACGACCGTTACGCGGACCGTCGCTACGACGACCGCCGGTACGACGGGCGCAACGGTTACTACGATCGCGACGGCAACTACCACGAGAACTACGGCACCGAAACCGGGCGCAACGTCGCCACCGTGATCGGCGGCATCGTCGGCGCCGCGCTCGGCAGCAAGGTCGGCGGCGGTTCGGCCCGTTACGCCACCGCTGCGGTCGGTTCCATGGTCGGCGGCATGGCCGGCCGCGAAGTCTACGAAACGGCCCAGCGCAACAAACAGCAACAGACCCGCCGCACCCGCGTCACCGTCTGCGATCCGGTCCGGGAAGGCTACGACGACAACCGCTACTCCACCTCCGGCACCAACAGCGTCGCCGCGTACGACGTGACCTACGAATACGCCGGTCGCGAATACGTCACCCGCACCACCTATCACCCCGGCGATCGCATCCGCGTCCGCGTCGACGTTCGCCCGGAATAAACGTTCGATCTCTCCGGCATCGCGCAGGGACGGGGCCTTCGGGCCCCGTCCTTTTCGTGCGCCTCGATCCGGCGATCAGACCGCCTCGACGCCCGCGCTCGGATGCGGTCCCGGATACGGCGAAAGCAGCTCCGCTTCCTGCCGCCGCATTTCCTCGCGAAGCTCCCTCGCGACGGCCTCCACCTGCTCCGCGCTCAATCCGCCGGGCAGGTTCGCGATGACGGTCGGGAAAGCACCGTCGTAGACCAGCAGATTGACGTACTCGACCGGATCCACCGCGAGGTTGTACAGCTCCCACTGATCGGGGACCGGTCGCTCGCTCCACGGATCGCAGAAACGCACCAGTTTCCAGTCGCCGGAACGCAGCGCACGCACGTGCGCCGGCTGCTGCACGGCTCCGGGCGCGAGCGCGGGCAGGCTGCGATGCGGCGGACCGCCATCGCCCTGCGGCGAGCGCAGCAGTTCGACGGTCGCCGAGAACACCGCGTACTGCTGCCAGGACTGCTGGTTGTGCGGATCGTCGTCTCGCGGCAACGGCTCGGTGATCATGTCGTCCGTCACGAACAGCACGCCGGTGCGCTCACGGCCGTCGGGACCGACCACCGGCCCGCCGCCGGCGCGGATGACCGGCACGAGGTCCGCGCCGGGCAGCGGCGCGGCGCTGTGGGTCTTCGACAGATTGCGCCGTGCGCGTTCGATCTCGTGGTCGGTCGCCCGCGCCAATCGCAGCAGCGTCGGCAGCACGTCGATGTGGCTGGTCTGCGAGGTGACCGCCACCGGCACGTCGCGCGAGGCATTGAATCGCGGGCTCGACACCAGCAACGGAACGTGCACCGCTTCCTGGTACGCGCCGTGCCATTTCTCGATCTGCATCCCGTGTGCGGCGCCGAATTCGCCATGGTCGGAAGCGAACACGACGACCGTACTTTCGCGCAATCCGCTTTCCTCCAGCGTCTGCAGCACCCGCAGGATGTGACGGTCGACCATCGAGATCATGTAGGCGTAATACTGCAGGAACCCGACCGCGGCGCCGTCGGCGTCGTGCTGCAGGGCGAACGGAATCGGAATGCCGAGGGTCGCTTCGACCGCATTGCGCAACACCGTCTCCGGATCGCCGCCCACGGCCTGGGCGATGCTCAGTCCGGTCTTCGACGCGAGCCCGAGCGCGACCTTGTACGACGCGTCGTACTGCGCAAGCGGCTTGTTGTTGGCCAGCAGATCTTCGTTCATGGTGGGCGGCGCGGTGGCGCAGTCCTGCGGCAGACCGTGCGGATTCATCGGGATCCGGAACGTGCCGTTCTGCGGCGCTGCGCTGAAGGTGCCGGGCAACGGGATCGGCACCGATCCGCCGGGTCCGAATTGCGGCTGTTGCAGTCTTTGCTCGGGCGGGAACGACGGGTTCAACGCGCGTGGCAGGGTCGGATAGGTCGCGATATCGTGCGGGTTGGTGAAGGAACACACCGCGAAGAACGGCGTGGGCGTCGGCACGACCGGACTCAGCGGATACTGCGCCGAGAACCGACCGGTCATGCGCGCGTAGGGCACGCCGAGCGCGCGACCGCGCAGGAACGCACAGGCGAGGTCGGCGAACTGGTAATCGCGATACGCGCCCATGTTGTTGGTGAGCGAACCGTGCGGCTCCGGCCAGGACAACTCCCAATCGCCGAATCCGAAACCCTCCAGCGTGTGCTCCGGCGGGTCGCTGACGTGCCATTTGCCGAAATAGTGCGTGCTGTAGCCCAGCTCGCGGAACCAGTCGCCCGCGGTCGGCGTACCGTCATGACGCAGCCAGGGAAAGTTCTGCGCGTCGCCGCTCTTGAACAGACCGTCGGTCTGGGTCACCCCCGTCCGAGGCCCGTATTGCCCGGTCATCAGACTGGCGCGACTCGGGATGCAGGCCGACTCGGCGATGGTGTGGTCGGTGAACACCGTCGCGTACTCTCGAAGCTTGCAGAACCCCGGAAAATACTGCGCGTATTCGTTCCCTTCCAGACTGCCGACGAACGACAGCACCTGCTTGATTCCGTTCGCGAATCCGGCATCGCCATAACCGGGACTCGGGTAGTACAACTGATCCACCAGGATCATGAGGATGTTGGGGCGCGCATCCCGCGCCGCCTCGATCGCCTGCGCTGCATCGCGGATCGACCGATCGTCGCCGCCGCTCGTACCCTGCCCTGCATTCGCCGTCATGCGAACCTCCTTTCCGTGGATGAGCCGGCATCATGCCGCATCGCGCCGCTTCCTGCAGCCTCGACGGCCTGTCATATCCGACAGCCCCGGACGCGCCAGGGCCGAGGGAGGCCGGAACGGTCATCAACGCGCCATCCTCGCGATGCGCTCGACGAGATGCCCCCGACCCAGCGCCGAAACCATCGCCAGGCCTATCGCCTGCAGGGCTCAGAAACGCACAAGCCCCGCGCGAGACCTCTCGATCGACGCACGTCCCGAGATCATTCCCGTCGAAGAGGAGGCCGATCAGCCGCTGACAGAGGTTGTCTGAAACCATCCTTCGGGGGCCCGGACCGTCCGACAATTACGAGGCACCCATCGTCTCAAAGGGCCGGCACACAGCTCAATTTACGGACTCACGCATCAATACAGAGCACTTCAGACGCCGATATTTACTCTTCCAGAAAGTCTCTCCATTACACGCTCGGATACCGATGTATTAGAGAAGGATATTTCCTTGACATTTGAAAAGGTCGGATTCGCCATGACCTGATCGATAAAATCATCATCCATGGATTTCCCCCCAAGCAATAGACGAGAAGACAGCGGGAACCGGCCGATCCAATCCCTCCTCAATCCAGACAACGACATCGACCTTGAGACAAGAGCAGGCTCCTCTTTATAAATTCTCCCAAGAAATATGTTGTAGACCCCTCCATCCGAATCGAGGTCGATGTATACCCTGTCTTCGACAGAATCAGGATCTATGAGCGAAAATCTTCGAATCTCATTTTTCGCATCCAAGTCATATGACATCGCAAAGCGGGAGTCGATGAACCCACTCCACGACCTGATGCTGCAGGCCTCATCATATTCAACTTCCAACACGCTTTCGCCGTTCGAAAACAGTTCTTCACGAATGCATCGACACCCTTCCTGATCGAATTCTATGGCTATTCCTGAATACAGCGCATCATCGAAAATACCTGGACCGCTGTTGTAGTCACCTTGATACACGCAGCCCCTGTCCACGATCTGCACATCGCCATATGGAACTCCCCCGAACGATGCAGTCAGCTCCACTTGCCTGCCATCGAAATATTGGGCCGGAGAAACAATGCCAGAGTCGCCGACAGCAAATGCGATGCCGGTAAACGCGTCGTTGTCGAGATATACGATCCCACCAGTGATCGACAGGAATTTCGCGTTGAATTTCGACATTATCCGCACCCATCTTTCAATGAAATGTCATATCTGCAATGACAATTGCCCGCGAAGACATGATACCTGCGTCTCCTGCCAGGTCTCCCAGCCTTCGTAGTCCATCGTGAAGGTGTGCGTGAACCCGCCCGGCGCGCCGGGGCCGGTCGCGCTGTAACGGTAGCTCTTCAAGCGGCCCGCCGCGTCGTACGCCGTCGGGTTGTCGTTCACGTTCTCGGTGTTGTCCGCCAGCGTGTAGTCCACGCGGCTGTTGAACTGCAGCAGGCTCGGATCGTCGTACTGATCGCCGCCGCCGCCCGTGCCCTGGTAGTACTTGAAGTTGGTCTCGCGACCCCGCGTCTCCTGCCAGCGCATCCGTCCGTCCGCGTCGTACGCGTACGTCTCCGCCTGCATCAGCCACCCGCCCACGTTCACGTCTTCCGCCACCCACGGATCGCTTCCCGGCGGCGGCGGCGAGTCGTTGCCGTAGCGGTCGATCGGCGCCACCCACAACTGCCGGATCGTCCCCAGCTCGAAGTAGCGCCGCGTCTCCGTCAGCTGGTTCGCCGCGTCGTAGGTGTTCTTGCGGTAGATGCCCTTGCTCTCGCCGCCCACCGTCTGCGCGTAGGTCTCGTACAGCCGGTTCCCGCGCTGGTCGTAACCGACGAACGCCACCTGATCCTGCACCACGCCGTCGACCGTGCTGCGCTGGTAGCGACCAGTCTCGCGACCCACCGCATCGTAGATCAACCCGTACGAATCGCTGACTTCCTTCTGCGTCCCCTGCGGCACCTCCTGCCACACGTCCGCGCGCAGCTCGATGTGCGCGTCCGCAGCGCCGGCCGTGCCCACCAGCACGCCGTTCACGATCTTCAGCCGGTTCTCCGCGTCGTACGTGAACCAGCGCTCCTCTTCCTGCACCGGCAATCCCGTCGACGGGCTGCTCGGGGGCGGCATCATGCCCTCGCCCACGCCCATCTCGAAGCCGTAGCTTTCCCCGGCCTGTTCCTCGCCGCCGATCGGCGTCGAGAACTGGCCGCCTCCACCGGCTTCGTCGATCGTGATCGTGAAGTCGTCGTAGACCGTCTGGTTCGCCGAATCCTTCGCCGTCACCCGTATCGTCCACGTCGACCACGACAGGGTCGGGGCCGTGCCGGAGAACGTCCGCGTCGACGCGTTGAACGTCAGCCAGTTCGCCGCGCTCGGGCCCGCGATCACCGCATGCGTGTAGGTCAGCGCCTGCCCTTCCGGATCGAAGAAGCTGTTCGCCGGTAACGTGAAGCTGAAGCCCGCGCCCGGCGTCAGCAGCTGGTCCGCCAGCGCGTTCGCCACCTGCGGCGGCTGGTTCGACACCGGCGCCGACACCGAGAACGCGAACGTCGCGCTCGTCGCACCGCCGCGACCGTCGTTCGCGGTGTAGGTCACCGTCCAGCTGCCCACCGTCGTCGGCGTGCCGCTGATCTGGCGCGTCGAGGCGTTGAAGCTCAGGCCCGGCGGCAGATTGGCGACGCTGTAGCTCAGCGGGTCGCCGTTGGCGTCGGTGAACGCCGGCAGCGTCGCCAGGAACGCAGCGTTGGTCGTGCCCGCCTGCGCGCCCAGCGAGGGCGCCACCGGTGCGGTGTTCGCTTCCACCGTCAACGTGAACGACATGCTCGCCGTCCCGCCCATGCCGTCGTTCGCGCTGTAGGTCACCGTCCAGGCGCCGCCGGTCGTCGGCGTGCCGCTGATCGTGCGGGTCGCCGCATTGAAGATGAGGCCCGGCGGCAGGTTGCCCGCGCTGTAGCTCAGCGTGTCGCCGTTGGCGTCGCCGAACATCGGCAGGGTCAGGCTGTAGGCGAGGTTCTGCTTCGCCAGCGGCGCGCTCACCGACGGCGCCGTCGGCGCCACGTTCGCGCCGATGTTGAAGACGCCTTCCGCCGACGCGCCGGCGGGATCGGTCGCGATGATCTTCGCGCGGTAGGCGTAGAACGTCTCGCCGTCCGCACTCAGTGCGCCGAGGTTGCCGCTGATCGTGCCGCTCGCGGAGATGCTCAAGCCCGCGTTCGACGCCGAAACCCACTGCGCGGCCACCGTCCGCGTGTCCCACTCGCCCGGCGGATTGCGCCGCGCCGCGCAACCCCGTCCGCGACAGTGGCGATCAACCCCGTCGCAACGGGTGACAGCGATGAAGCGTCGCTGTTACCTGCTTCGGAAGGTCCTCAGCAAGCGCGGCCAGAACGATTCTGGCTCGCCAGCCTCGTCATCGACTAGCAGCACCCGCATCAATCGCTCAGCGGGCATACGCCGATTGAAGCCTGGCACATGCTCGAAAAGCGGAAGACGAAACGACCGAAGCGACGACAACCGTCCGGCGGTCGAAAAAGAGGCGGAAACAACCGGACAGGCACTGCCCGCGAATCTTGGCAGCAAGATTTCGGAAATCAGCCGAAATTGACGAAATTTTTGCGAGTCACGGTGTTTCAAAACCGGCGTTGAGTGCGTCAACCGGTGAAAATAGGTCGCAGGTAGATCGAATTTCGCCGGCCGCGAACCTCAGGGACGGGATTCGCGGACAGCGGACGCCACAGCTGAAATACCTGCCTCAAACACGGAAACGATCTAAAAAAAGAACGCTCGAAGATCGAATTTCGGCCGTAGCGAACACCGGGAGCAGGATTCGCGGACAACGGACGGCACACCACAAAAGTCAATCCGAAAAATCGCAAGACTTTGCAATCACATGAATTGCCGCGCCTGATGAATGCAGGTAAAGCCTATAGTGCTTATATTCATTCACCAAATCAGCTCCCACTTCATGCTTCAGCATATCTGAGGTTTCGTACTGCACTAATGAATTAAGGAGAGATACATCTCTGTCCTCAGCACAGCTAAAAAAGCTGTAGCCGGGGAAAGGGGTCTTTATAAAGTACTTCGCAGATTCAAAACGAAGTCTCCGCATGAGTTCCACAGAAGACTCATCATCTTCGAAATAAATTTCGAGTGTAAGCACAGCATCAACGAAATGAAGCGAAAACCTAGATTCTCCATCCGCTGGCAAGAAGTCATCAAAATTGATTATTTGGATAGGCTTTGACATTTTCATCTGCAATTCACCTTCTAGCGTTATGCACAGAGCCGCCATAGTTACGTTGCAACTGTTGGCGCACCAAATCGTCGTATAGAACGTCACCATAGGCGCTGACACCCGTGCGGTCTCTACCAAACCATTGGCTTTTTGGCACGCCTGCATCTAGCAGAGCAGTTGAACTTCGAGTATTGGCAATAACCCTGTGACCTTCAATCACAACATAGTCAATAGGAATCTGATTTGGTGTAACCACATTATCCCTGAGAGCCTGAGTCAGATCACCGACAGTCGCAATAGGGCGGCCAGCTGCTCGCGAATAAATTCGTTGGCCATCCTCACTAAAAGCCTTGGTCGGCTTGGAACGAATTTGGGCAAAAACGGCTTCGCCCAGCACGCCAAGAGTCGGCTTGTTCTTGCTTGAAGCGAACTCCCGCGGCGCAGCATCCCAAGAACCGTCGTCAAGATATCGCGTATCCGCCCATCCTGTCGAGCGCAGCCCCTCGCCTGCCCTGACAGCTGCCGCATAGTTGTCGATGGCTTGGGTGACCTTGATTGTCAACCTCGCGCCGGTCGTTGCGACTCCGTATCCGCCCTCGACGACCTGAACGGCCGTGCCTCCCCTGTAGCCGACATCGATAGCGCTGTCGAACTGCAGATCGACATCGGTTGTGGTCGCCATCGTGTACGTATTCTGCAGCCCATCCAAGCCCCACTTCAGGACCGCCAGCTTGATCGTTCTGTCGGTGTCGATCGGATGCATTGCCGCATTGAAAATCGTAGATGCAAGCCTCCTGTTGCTGTCGCGCGCATCCATCAGAGCGCCACCCATCGGCACGCTTCTCGGATCGAATCCGCCCAGCTCTGACGCGATATAGAGCAGCTCAGAGGGTCCGTTCAGGACACCGTTCTTAGCGAGCTCGCCGAGACCGATCACGCCGTCGCCGACACTCTGAGTCGCACCCAGCCCCAAACCAAGCTGCATGCGGTGAAGATTCTTCAGCGGCGTACGTCCTTCGGAAGAAATCGATTCATACGCCGCGCCAAGCATATTGTCACGGACCTCAACCGGATCCACATCGAACCCCAGCTTCTGGCCGATCCACGCACCACCTTCGAATATCGGCGACGCGACGATCAGCGTTCCACCGCCGATCAGGTCGACGCCATCCTTGACGACTGCCGTTCCGACATCCCACGTTCTCCTCAATAAACCGGGCGTCTCTGCGGGACGCTCAATCGTGGTGATCGTATACCAAGGCTTTTCGCGCTGCTGTTGATTGACCGCATGATTGTAAGCGCGAATATCCGCTTCAAGTTTGTCGTTCGCCGCCCATCCGATACGAAGCCCGTTGTACCGAACCGCCCAGCGATCATGCTCCGCACGTCCGAACATGCGGTTCAGTGTTTTGAACCCGGGGCGATCCACTTTGTACAGATAACGCAGATAGGCATCCGCCGTACCGGAGAAGATCGCTGGACCACCCTCGAGCGAATGGACGACGATTGTGTCGTAGGCGTTGGTCTCTCCGTCTCCATTCACTTCGATTTGAGTGCCGCGATCCTGAACGTAGTCCTCCAGCAATGAGGTCCATGCCGCGACATCACTGGCTCCAAAAGCGCGGAATGACTGTCCCCTCGAAAGACGCCCGGACATTCCCTGGCTGCCAGCAGGGCTGCCAGAAACCGTATGGACCCCGAATGTCACACCGCCAACACCATCACCCGTTGCTCCGCTCACCGGGAACGGGTTCGGCCCCAAGCCCCCGGACAGATCCACAGGCTCGGGCACACCGAACAGCCGGTTGATCCGCTCGGGGTCGGACTGCGCCCGGATCGCCGCGTCTTTGGCCACCGCCGATGCGAGCGCCTGATCCGCGCGATAGCGATGCTGCCCACTGGCGGCGCTACCGATCAACGAGCCCAACGTGTCGGCGAACATCGTGCCGTAATCGACCTTGTCGTCGAAGCCGAAAGCTCGCCTCGTGTGGAGACCGACGGCGCCACCGACGACACCATTCACCAGATCGCTCTTGAATTGACCAGCCGATGTCGTCGGATCGAAATTCAGCCAGTCGCTGATGCCATTCGCTGCGAATGCCGTCACCCCTGCCGAGATCGCGCTCGCAGCGACGCTCTTCCAGCTGAAACTCGGCTTGTTCCCGACCAGTTTGTTGGTCGCATAACTCGCCACATTCGAGATCGCCGCGGCCGTTGCCGCGCTGGCGATGTACCCGTATTTCCCGAGGTCGGCGATCGACTTGAGCAGTCCGGTCGAACCGACGCCTGCCGTGATCGCTGCGGTCGCTCCGGAGACAAGCGCATTGCGCCAACTGAAGCTGGTCACGCCCAGGGCGCTGCCGACCGCCTGCGCCGCGACACTGCCGACGAATCCACCGACCGCCGCGCCGCCAATGGCAGCCGCCGTTCCCAACGTCGTTCCGGCTGCGGCGCCAGCGATGGCACCGCCGCCGCCCAATGCCGACAGCCCGACAGCGCCGGTGGTGGCGCCGCCCACGGCACCACCCGCAAAGTAGGTCGCTGCCGCGCCAGCGGTGTAGATCGTCACCACGATCGCGATGACCACCATCAACACCATCGCCACCACATTGCACCCCGCCTTCTCCGGCGGCGGGATGTACGGCAGGTTCGGCGTCGTGCTGCCGATCGCTTCTGCCGGGTTGTACGGTTTGAACGTGTTCGCGTCGTTCTTCGTCACGCCCACGCTTGGCGCCTGCAGGCGCTGGCCCGCGCTCAGCGGCGCGGTCGCGTCGCTCAGGCCGTTCGCGTCCGCCAGCACGTACCACAGCGTCGCCGTGCCGTAGATCCGCTGCGCCAGGTTCTGCAGCGTCTCGCCTTCGGCCACCGTCACCATCTGCCCGCCGGCGTTGTAGACGTTGCCGCCCGCCACGCCGTTCATCTCGCTCAGCTTGTTCTTCTGCGGGTTGATGCCGAAGTCGCTGTAGAACCGCTGCTGCTGCGGCGTGACCCGCACTTCGCCGCCCGCTTCCAGCTCCACCACCTGCTGACCGGCCGCATGCACGAACCGGTAGTTCTGCGGGACCGGATCGCCGTTGCTCGCCGGCTTCGTCGCCTGACGGAAGTAGTCGTCCCAGTAGCCGTGGCGACGGTTCAGCACCGCGCCGTCGCCGTTGTAGACGTACGCCCGGATCGTGTCGTTCGTGCCCTCGTAGAACGTGTGCTCGCGCTGCTCGCGGATCCGGCCGTACGCATCCAGCTTGATCGTGTTCTCCGATCGACGATAGGTCGAGATCGTGCTGTTGCCCTCGACCCGCGTCTCCTGCCAGCTCTCCCAGCCTTCGTAGTCCATCGTGAAGGTATGGGTGAACCCGCCCGCCGCGCCGGGGCCGGTCCCGCTGTAGCGATAGCTCTTCAACCGGCCCACTTCGTCGTACGACGAGGCGTTGTCGTTCACGTCCGCCGTGTTGTCCGCCAGCGTGTAGTCCACGCGGCTGTTGAACTGCAGCAGGCTCGGATCGTCGTACTGATCGCCGCCGCCGCCCGTGCCCTGGTAGTACTTGAAGTTGGTCTCGCGACCCCGCGTCTCCTGCCAGCGCATCCGTCCGTCCGCGTCGTACGCGTACGTCTCCGCCTGCATCAGCCACCCGCCCACGTTCACGTCTTCCGCCACCCACGGATCGCTTCCCGGCGGCGGCGGCGAGTCGTTGCCGTAGCGGTCGATCGGCGCCACCCACAACTGCCGGATCGTCCCCAGCTCGAAGTAGCGCCGCGTCTCCGTCAGCTGGTTCGCCGCGTCGTAGGTGTTCTTGCGGTAGATGCCCTTGCTCTCGCCGCCCACCGTCTGCGCGTAGGTCTCGTACAGCCGGTTCCCGCGCTGGTCGTAACCGACGAACGCCACCTGATCCTGCACCACGCCGTCGACCGTGCTGCGCTGGTAGCGACCAGTCTCGCGACCCACCGCATCGTAGATCAACCCGTACGAATCGCTGACTTCCTTCTGCGTCCCCTGCGGCACCTCCTGCCACACGTCCGCGCGCAGCTCGATGTGCGCGTCCGCAGCGCCGGCCGTGCCCACCAGCACGCCGTTCACGATCTTCAGCCGGTTCTCCGCGTCGTACGTGAACCAGCGCTCCTCTTCCTGCACCGGCAATCCCGTCGACGGGCTGCTCGGGGGCGGCATCATGCCCTCGCCCACGCCCATCTCGAAGCCGTAGCTTTCCCCGGCCTGTTCCTCGCCGCCGATCGGCGTCGAGAACTGGCCGCCTCCACCGGCTTCGTCGATCGTGATCGTGAAGTCGTCGTAGACCGTCTGGTTCGCCGAATCCTTCGCCGTCACCCGTATCGTCCACGTCGACCACGACAGGGTCGGGGCCGTGCCGGAGAACGTCCGCGTCGACGCGTTGAACGTCAGCCAGTTCGCCGCGCTCGGGCCCGCGATCACCGCATGCGTGTAGGTCAGCGCCTGCCCTTCCGGATCGAAGAAGCTGTTCGCCGGTAACGTGAAGCTGAAGCCCGCGCCCGGCGTCAGCAGCTGGTCCGCCAGCGCGTTCGCCACCTGCGGCGGCTGGTTCGACACCGGCGCCGACACCGAGAACGCGAACGTCGCGCTCGTCGCACCGCCGCGACCGTCGTTCGCGGTGTAGGTCACCGTCCAGCTGCCCACCGTCGTCGGCGTGCCGCTGATCTGGCGCGTCGAGGCGTTGAAGCTCAGGCCCGGCGGCAGATTGGCGACGCTGTAGCTCAGCGGGTCGCCGTTGGCGTCGGTGAACGCCGGCAGCGTCGCCAGGAACGCAGCGTTGGTCGTGCCCGCCTGCGCGCCCAGCGAGGGCGCCACCGGTGCGGTGTTCGCTTCCACCGTCAACGTGAACGACATGCTCGCCGTCCCGCCCATGCCGTCGTTCGCGCTGTAGGTCACCGTCCAGGCGCCGCCGGTCGTCGGCGTGCCGCTGATCGTGCGGGTCGCCGCATTGAAGATGAGGCCCGGCGGCAGGTTGCCCGCGCTGTAGCTCAGCGTGTCGCCGTTGGCGTCGCCGAACATCGGCAGGGTCAGGCTGTAGGCGAGGTTCTGCTTCGCCAGCGGCGCGCTCACCGACGGCGCCGTCGGCGCCACGTTCGCGCCGATGTTGAAGACGCCTTCCGCCGACGCGCCGGCGGGATCGGTCGCGATGATCTTCGCGCGGTAGGCGTAGAACGTCTCGCCGTCCGCACTCAGTGCGCCGAGGTTGCCGCTGATCGTGCCGCTCGCGGAGATGCTCAAGCCCGCGTTCGACGCCGAAACCCACTGCGCGGCCACCGTCCGCGTGTCCCACTCGCCCGGCGGATTGCGCCAATAGGCCTGCTCGTGCGCGGGAATCTCCACCCACAGCGCGTAGGTCAGCGTATCGCCGTTGGCGTCGGTGAACGTGTTCGCCGGCAACGCCCAGGACGTCGCGGCGCCCAACTGGCCGCTGCGGTTGGGCAACGCGGTGGCGTAGACCGGCGCGCTGTTGGTCACCGCGAGGGTGAAGGTCGCATTGGCGGTGCCGCCACGGCCGTCGGCGACGGTCACCGTCACCGTCCAGCTGCCGAGCGTCGTCGGCGTACCGCTGATGACGCCGGTCGTCGCGTGGATCGACAAGCCGGCCGGCAGGCCGCTGGCGCTGTAGGCCAGCGCATCGCCGTTGACGTCGCTGAAGTAGCCGGCCGTGCCGAAGCTCAGCGCCGCGTTGCGACCCACCGACTGCGGCGGAATGGTCGTCGCGGTCGGCGCCACGTTCGGCGTCGTCACCACGAACGACGCATTCGACGACACGCCCGCCGGATCGGTCGCGGTGAGCGTGATCGTCCAACTGCCCACGGCCGCGGCATTGCCGCTGAAGGTGCGCGTGCTCGCGTTGAAGCTCATCCACGCGGGCAGCCCCGAGGCGCTGTAGACCAGCGGATCGCCGTTGGGGTCCGTGAAGGCCGGCGCCTGATAACTCCAGGCGGTGCCCGCCGTCGCCGTCTGGTTCGGAATCGTCGCCGGGATCGGCGAACTGTTCGTCACCTGCAGGGTGAAACTGGTGCTCGCGCTGCCGCCGCGGCCGTCGCTGGCCGTGACGGTCACGGTGTAGTTGCCGAGCGCCACGGTCGGCTGGCCGCTGATGACGCCGGTCGCGCTGTTCAGCGACAACGCCGCCGGCAGACCGCTCACGCTCCAGGTCAGCGCATCGCTGTTGACGTCGGTGAAGAACGACGACAACGCGAAGTTCCAGTTGACGTTGCGGCCGACCTGCTGCGTCGGGATCGTCGAAGCGACCGGAGCCGTGTTGGTGATCGCGAACGCGAACGTCCCGATGCCGCTGAGCCCCTGCGGGTCGGTCGCCAGAATGCGGGCATTGATCGCAGTGCCGACCAGATTGGTCGCCGTGCCGGTGATGCGACCGGTGACCGGGTCGATGCTCAGACCGATCTGGCCGATGCCCACCCAATTGCCGCCGATCTGCACCTCGGCGCTGTAGGTCAGCGCATCGCCGTCGGGCTCGACGAAACTGGCCGTGGGCAACGGCAGATCAACCGCACCGCCGTGGACGAGGGTCTGGCTGGAGAGTTTGCCCGGCGTGTACTGCGGCGCGCCGTTGGTCCAGGGCTGCAGATCGAAGAGGATGTCGGCATCGGTCCCGACACCGGCCGGACCCGGATCGTCGCCGGAAGCGCCGAGGCTCGACAGCCCGCGGGGATCGGTCGCCACGATTCGCACCGCCAGCGTTCCGGCGGCCTGGTTCGACGGCACCGTGCCGGAGAGCGTCCGCGTCGTCGCGTTGAACGACATCCAGACGGGCAGCGGCTCCATGTAGGTGACCCAGGTCATGACCGGCGGATCGTCGCCGACCGGTTCATGCACCTGACGCAGCCAATACGCCGACAGCTCGATGGGATCGCCGTCGGCATCCGTGAACGCATTCGCCGGGACCGTATAGCTGAAGCTGCGGCCGATGGCGAGGGTCGCGTCGCCGAGCACGACCGAGGTGTCGCGCGCCGGCGGAGTGTCCGGAGCGACGCTGACCTGGAAATTGATGCTCGCAGTGGCACCCGCGGGATCGGACGCCTGCAGCGTGAAAGGCAGCGTCCCGACGCTCAGCGGCGAGGTCGGCGTACCGAACAGGCGGATCGTGCCGGCGACGCGATCCACGTCGTACTGCAGCCAGCTCCACAACGGCGAGAACGGCGGCAGGATCGGGGTGACCATCAGCTCGTCGCCGTCCGGGTCCACGAACAGGCTGGACAACGAAACGGTGTAGTTGAGCGGATCGTTCAATCGCATCGGCGGCAGCGACACCGTCTGCGTCGGCTGCGGCACCGGCGCGAGGTTGCCGTCGGTGGTGATCTGCAGGACCGTGGTGGTCGTGGCGCCGTACTTGTCGGTAGCCTTGAGCTGCACGGTGTAGAGACGACCGTCGATCTCGGTCGGAGGCACGAGCCCCTGCAGGCGCAGTTCCGGCGGCGTCTGGTCCGTCAGCGACTGGAACGTCAGCCACTCCGGCAATCCGGTCGCGGAAATCAGCATCGCATCGCCGTCGGCGTCGACGAAGATCTGCGACAGGGGACGGATCCAACTGAAGCTCTGGCCGACCTTCGCCACCACGGGCGCGGGCGTCGCCTGCACGGTCGGCGCGTGATTGACCACGCTGACGATGGTCACCTGCTTGTCGACGCTCTGACCGCTGAGGTCGGTGGCGCGCAGGGTGAAGGTGTACGAACCCGCGCCCGTCGGCGTACCGCTCATCCGCACCATGCCGGGCGACTGCGTACTCGCGCTCAGCCATGCCGGCCAGTCGGTGCCGATCACGCTGAGGGTGAGCGCGTCGTTGGCGTCGATATCGCGGAAGAATTCGGAGGCGAGCAAGTCGCGACCGAAGCCCTCGCCCACCACGGCGGTCAACGAGACGCCTTCCTGCGACAACACGGTCGGACCGTTGTTCGCGCGCAGCTTCACCGTGAACACGGTGGTGGCGGCATTGCCCGGGTTGTTCGTCTCCGAGGCCGTCAGACGGACCACGACGTCTTCGTCGACGGCACCGGCCGGCGCGGTCGACGTGAACACGATTTCGCCGGTCTGCGGGTCGCGGGTCGCGACCAGCCAGGACGGCAGCGCGCTGCCGTCCTGGCGGGCGATGGTCAGGCTCAGCGCATCGTTCTCGGCATCGCGGAACACGTCGCTGAACAGCAGTCGGAACTGATTGAGCTGGCCTTTCTTCACGCCGCGGTCCGGCGGTGCCGCGACCACGGTCGGCGCCGCGTTGGTCACGACGATGCCGTCGACGTTCGGACCGTAGCCGGAACGGCTGACCACGCGTCGGCGATTGCCGCTGGCGTCGTAGTCGTACTGGAGTTCGAATACCCGCTTGCTCACGACCGCGCCGTTCATGTCGTCCTGTGTGACGCGCTGGACGCGGTTGTTGCTGTCGTACACCGTGCGGGTGACGGTGTGCACCGGCTGGCCGTAGGCGTCGGTGGCCGTGGTCTCCTCGTAGATGCGATTGCCGGCGGCATCGTAGGCGTAGACGTGCGTGCCGGCGCCGGCCTCGGTGATCGTCCGGATACGGCCGTTGGCGTAGTAGGTGTAGGTCTTCTGGCCGGCCGTCGCGTCGGTCAGCCCGAGGCCGCCGGCGGACGTTTCGCTCATCAGCTGGCCGGACTCGGCGTCGTAGACATAGGTCAGGTCGCGGCCGCTGAGCAGATTGTGATCGACGACGCGACCGAACACGTCGTACTTCCAGCTCAGCGCATTGATCTGCACCGTCTGACCGTCGGCATCGGTCACCGTGCCGGTGCTCGCACCGGTCTGCGAGAAGATCACCGGTTGCCCGCTCAGCGCGTTGGTCTCCGAGATCTTCCGGCCCAGCGTGTCGTAGCCGTAGCCCATGACCAGACCCGTGGCGGTCTGGCTGCGGATCATCCGCTGCTGGCTGTCGTACTCGTACTTCATGGTGCGGCCGAGCGCATCGGTGACCGCGCGGCGGTCGCCGGCCTCGTTCAGCGTATAGGCCTGGAGCACGGCGAGCTCGCGCGTCGCGCCCCGGTTCAGATAATCGCCGATGGCGGAAACGCGATTGCCGCGATCGAAAGCCTTGAAGGTGACGACGCCCAGCGCATCCTGGGTCAGCGCCTGATTCCCGAAGACATCGTAGGCGTAACGCGTGGTGTTCCCCAGCGCATCGGTCGACGACACATGGCGGCCGACCGCGTCGTAGGCCATGGTGCGCAGATTGCCGTTGGCGTCGCGGGTGCCGATCAGGCGGCCCAGGGCATCGTAGTACCACTGGTTCACCGGCCGTTGCCAGCTGCCGGCGCCGTTCTCGCCCACCACCCAGACCAGCGGCCGCGTCTCGCGGACGACCTGGTTGTCCTGACTGTACTGGTAGTCGGTCTGATAGCCGCGCGCGTCGACGACCTGCACCACATTGCCCCAGCGATCGAACGTCTGGCGCACGACCGAAGTCGTGGTCGGCTCCGCATTGTGCGACGGGAGGGTGATCGCGATCGCACGCCCCAACTTGTCGGTCTGCGTGCGGGTCACTGCATCGATGGCCGCCGTGGCGGCGTCGAGCTTGACCTTGTGCGACTCGCGCACCTGATGTCCGGCCAGATTGTAGCCGTAGTGGCGCAATGCGCCGCTCGTGTTGTCGGCGATCAGGCGACCGGCCGCATCGTAGGCCCAGGTCAACGTACCGTCGACGTTCTGGTGGGTCTTCGCGACGATCTCGCCGAACGCGTTGTAGACGACGCTCTCCTGCGCGTCCGTGAAGACATCCTGACTCTCGCCGTCCAGGAACTGCTCGCGTTCCGTGCGCATCGCCGTCTGGCGGCCCAGCGCATCGTAGTCGACGATGGCCTGCACCGTGGCCGTGAGACCATCGTTGCCGGTCAGCGTCGTGCGCGTGCGCAGCGTACGTCCCGCCGCGTCGTATTCGCTGACGATCACCGAATCGATCGCGTTGCGCGTCCACACCGCGCGACCGCGCCCGTCGTAGAGCGTGCGTTCGATCTGGTCCTGCGGGTCGCTCGGCGCTTCGCCGTTGGCGTTCATGCCCTGCGCATGGCGTACGGTCAGCACCACCGCACCGAAGGCATCGTAGCCGAGCGTGGTGTACGGCGAGCGGGAAGCGTACAGCGCGGCCGAAGCCAAGGTGTTCGCGGAGCTCGCCTCCAGCACGGCCTCGGCGTTGCCGGCGACGACATCGCGCGCCTGCTCGCGCACGCTCAGCATGCGCCCGTCGAGATCGTAGATGGTCGTCGTGGTCCCGGTCTCGCCGGCGACGCTGGTCACCCGATCTTCGGCGTCGTAGCCGTAGGTGGTAACGACATCGCGCACGCCCGTGCTGCCGTCGGTGCGCTGATAGCGACGCACCGCGGTTTCGCTGGCCTTGCGGCCCAGCGCGTCGTGGGTCCAGCGCATCTCGCGGTCGGCACCGGTGAAAGCATCCCCCGCCGCGGGCAGCGCCGGCGGCGTCGTTCCCAGCGCTGCGGTGGAAATGGCACGCGCGTACTCGACGCTGCGCACGACCTCGCCGGTGGCGTTGTACGCCATCTCGGTGACATGGCCTTCCGCATCCACGGTCACCGTGTTGCGGCCGGCCGCATCGTAGTAGCGCCAGGTATCCGCCCACACCGCGTCGCCCTGACCGGCGGTGCCTTCCAGCAGCACGGACTCCTTCGCGACTTCGCCGTAGGCGGTGTAGGCGAAGATGGTGGTCGGACTGCCCGTGGCCTGCGTGCCGTTCGAGCGGATGTAGCTCACGCTCGACTGGACGACCTGGCTCTTGCGACCGAGTTGGTCGTAGCTGGTGGCGATGGTGCGGTCCGCAGCCGCATTCGGCGCCAGACTGCCCGATGCCAGCATCTGCTCGAGCCCGATGGCTTGTCCGGCCTGCCAGTTTGCGGCGGAGAACGCGCTGGCGTTCGTGTTCAACGCGGTCGCATACCGGGTCAACGCGGTTTGCGCACCGTAGGCGTCGTAGCCGTAGGCGGTGACGTAGTGGCCTTGGTCGACCTCATAGGCCAAGCGGCCGAGCGCGTCGTACACCTGATAGCGATAGTTCCCCAGCTCGTCTTTCTGCACCACCGCGCGACCGAGCGCGTCCCAGGTGGTCTCGATGGTCGGACGCACGCCACTGGCGACGATCGCGCCGGTGACCGCATTCAGCGTGCCGGCGTCCGGCAGCAGCGTGCGAATCAGGTGACCGCGGCTATCGTAGACGTAGTCGGTGACGCGCGCCGCCGGTTGATCCGCATCCTCGATGCGACGGGTCACATTGCCCAGTGCATCGTATTCCAGACGCGTACGGATCGAGCGGACCGTCGTCTGCGCACTGCCGTCGACGGCGACCGTCGTCACCCTGACCGCGGGTCCGAGTTCGGATACGCGACGCCCGGCCGAATCGTACTGATAGCTCCACTGCGCGCCGGCGCGATCGGTACGGGTCGTCATCCGACCTGCGCCGTCGTACGCGAACGTCTCGCTGTGACCCAGCGCATCGGTCCGCGCGGTCAAACGCCCCGCCGCGTCGTAGCCGTTCGACACCCGGCGCAGATCCGCTGAAGACTGACCCTCCGCCCAGCTCGTCAGCGTCGCCGTGTCGATCGTCAGGTTGGTCGGACGCACGCCGTAGCTACGGGTCTCGACCACCCGACCGGCACCGTCGTAACGCTGCTCGCTCACCGCATCGGTCGCATCGAGCACGAACCGCTGCTGGCCCGCCGCATCGTACAGATAGCGCGTGCTCCGCCGCTGGCTCGCCAGCACCTGCAGATCCGTACTCAGCTGCGCCTGCAGCGCGACGCCCACCTGCGCCTCGGTCTCCCCAGGCGCATGCGCGATCGTTACCCCGTACGCGATCTCGGCCGTCACCCGGCCCGCACCGTCGTACTGGCGCTCGCCGACCGTCCACGCGCCCGCGTTGCGCGCCAGACTGTAGCGCAGCCGCCCCGCCGCGTCGTACACCTGCGACTGCACCCGCGCCGTCGCTTCGTTGGCGGCGGTGAAGGTCGCGAAGTCCGCCATCGACGCGGTGCCGGCGAAGAACTTGTCCGACAGGCTCGATCCGGGGAAATACGCCACCGCATGGCTGCGGCTCGCCACTGCGCGACCCGCGCCGTCGTAGTCGATCTGCGTCACATGCCCCAGGCTGTTGTACGTGATGCGTACCCGGCCGCTCGCATCATAGGCGCGATATTCGGTCGGATCGGCCGCCGTCCACACCAGTTGCGCATCCATCTGCGCGACCGTGGTCGCGTCGCCGAGCGTCGCCGGATTCGCGGGCGTGGCGAACCGGCGCACGGCGGTCGCACGACCGATGCCGTCGTACCACGTCCGCACGTACGCGCCGATGGCGTCGATCGTGTAGACCGTCCGGCCGGCCGCATCGTAGACGTTGCGCTGGCTCTGCGCCTTCGGGGCGTTCGCCGACGCGAAGGTCGCGAAGTCCGCGTCCGTCGCCGTGCCCGTCCCCAGCTTGCCGATCAGCGGCGCTTCCAGCGTCATCAACGACGCGAACGCACGCGTGTTCAACACCCGACCCGCACCGTCGTAGCTGCGCTCGGTCACCGACGCCGTGAACGGGAACACCGTCGGCGCGCCGACCGCCTGCAGTTCGTACCGCAACCGACCCGCCGCGTCGTAGACGTACATGTCCAGATCGTCGGTCGCGCCCCACTGCACGAGCGCGTCCAGCTGGGCCACCGTGGTGCTGTCGCTCAACCCTGCGGTGGCGAAGCGGTTCGTCACCGCACGCCGCACCGAGACCCGGCCCGCGCCGTCGTACCAGGTGCGCACATAACCACCGGTACCGTCGATCGAGAAGGTCAACCGACCTGCCGCGTCGTACACGTTGCGCTGGCTCTGGACGTTGCCTGCGTTCTCCATCGCGAAGGTCGCGAAATCCGCGTCCGTCGCCGTGCCCGTGCCGAGCTTGCCGATCAGCGGCGCTTCCAGCGTCATCAACGACGCGAACGCACGTGTGTTCAACACCCGACCCGCACCGTCGTAGCTGCGCTCGGTCACCGACGCCGTGAACGGGAACACCGTCGGCGCGCCGACCGCCTGCAATTCGTACCGCAACCGACCCGCCGCGTCGTAGACGTACATGTCCAGGTCGTCGGTCGCGCCCCACTGCACGAGCGCGTCCAGCTGGGCCACGGTCGTCGTGTCGTTCAGACCCGCGGTGGCGAAGCGGTTCGTCACCGCACGCCGCACCGAGACCCGGCCCGCGCCGTCGTACCAGGTGCGTACATAACCACCGGTACCGTCGATCGAGAAGGTCAACCGACCTGCCGCGTCGTACACGTTACGCTGGCTCTGGACGTTGCCTGCGTTCTCCATCGCGAAGGTCGCGAAATCCGCGTCCGTCGCCGTGCCCGTCCCCAGCTTGCCGATCAGCGGCGCTTCCAGCGTCATCAACGACGCGAACGCACGCGTGTTCAACATCCGACCCGCACCGTCGTAGCTGCGTTCGGTCACCGACGCCGTGAACGGGAACACCGTCGGCGCGCCGACGGCCTGCAATTCGTAGCGCAGGCGGCCCGCCGCGTCGTAGACGTACATGTCCAGATCGTCGGTCGCGCCCCACTGCACGAGCGCGTCCAGCTGGGCCACGGTCGTCGTGTCGTTCAGACCCGCGGTGGCGAAGCGGTTCGTCACCGCACGCCGCACCGAGACCCGGCCCGCGCCGTCGTACCAGGTGCGTACATAACCACCGGTACCGTCGATCGAGAAGGTCAACCGACCTGCCGCGTCGTAGACGTTGCGCTGGGTTTCGTCCGCCGCCGTCGCGGCGACACCCACGCTCGCCGCCGTCGCCGTGCCCGCCTTCAGCGCATCGCGCAACGACTCGATCAGTTCAACCGCCTGCGCATAACGCGTCTCGCGCAGCACGCGACCGGCGCCGTCGTAGGCCGCTTCGCGCACGCCGCCGACACCGTCCAGCGTCATCTGGACCCGGCCCGTGCCGTCGTAGATGCGGTAAGACACCGCATCCAATGCGTCGTTCGCGAAGCCCGCCGCCGTCACGAGCGCGCTCACTTCGCTTTCCGTCGGCATCGACGAAAGACTCGCCGGATTCACGGTCTTCACGAAGGCCCGGGTCATCGTCGCCCGACCGGCCGCGTCGTACGCCATCTCGGTCACGCTGCCCATGCCGTCGACCGTGAAGCGCACCCGATTCGCGGCGTCGTACGCGTAACGCACGCGCTCGTCCGCCGCCGTCGCGACCGCACCCACGCCCGATACCGTCGCCGTCCCCGCCTTCAGCGCATCCCGCAACGTCGTCGTCAACGCCACCGCCTGCGCGTAACGCACCTCCTGCGCCACACGACCCGACGCGTCGTACA
>JBMOOY010000052.1:0-8587 GCA_049324395.1 Pseudomonadota bacterium | reverse complement strand
AGCCACACCGACGAGACGCTCTCCGCCTTTGGCCGCGCGCTCGCCGCGATCCCGGAGGTGCAGGAGGCCTACCTGGTCTCCGGCGACTACGACTACGTGATCCGCATCGCGGTGCGCAGCACGCGCGACTACGAGCGCCTGCTGCGCGAACAGCTCTACAAGATCCTCGGCATCCGGCACAGCAAGTCGTCGTTCGTGCTGCGCGTGCTGAAGGAGGCGACGCTGCCGATCGACTGAACGGTCAGTCCACGCGTGCGCCCGATGCGCGCACCGCCTCGGACCATTTGGCGATGTCGGTCCGGATGATGGCCGCGAACTCCTCCGGCGAGGTGACCAATGCGTCGGCGCCGAGCGAGGCGAGCTTGTCGGTGACGTCCTTGCCGGCCAGCGTCTCGCGCACGTCCGCATTGACCTTCTGGATCACCGCTGGCGGCGTGCCGGCGCGCGCGACGATGCCGAACCACGGCGTCACGTCGAAGCCGGGGTAGCCCGACTCGGCGATCGTCGGGATGTCGGGAAAGCCGGCGTTGCGGCGGCCGCTCGTCACCGCGAGTGCACGCACCTGGCCGCTGCGGATCAGCCCCGCGACCGATGGCAGACTGGTGAACACGACCTGGATCTGCCTGGCCAGCAGGTCCTGCAGCGCCGGTGCCGCTCCCTTGTAGGGCACGTGCTGAAGCTTCGTCTGCGCCATCGTGTTGACCATCTCGCCGAGCAGGTGGTTGACCGAGCCGTTGCCGGCGGAGCCGAAGTTCATCGGTTCGGTCTTGCCGCGCTGCACGAGCTCGGCGAAGGTCTTCGGGCCGTTCGGGTGCGTGATCGCGACGAAGGGCAGTGTCGCCACGGTCGCGACCGGGACCAGGTCGCGTTCGATGTTGAAGCGCAGGTTCTTGTAGAGCGCACCATTGATCGCGTGCGTGCCGGCGTAGGTCATCAGCAGCGTGTGGCCGTCGGCGGGCAGGCCGATCACCTGCTCCATGCCGATGTTGCCGCCGGCACCCGCCTTGTTCTCGATCACGACCGGCTGCTTCCACTTCTCGCCGAGCTTCTGGCCGATCGTGCGCGCGAGCGCGTCGGAGGCGCCGCCCGGCGCCTGCGGCACGACGAGGTGCACCGGCTTGTCGGGCCAGCCCTGGGCCGAAGCGGCCAGGCCGATGCCAACGAGGACCGCGCCGAGCGCGACGCGCAGACCGTAACGTTTCATGGTGTCGTCTCCTGGAGTTCTACCGGTCCGTGCCGGCCTGTCGTGTCATCAGCTCCGCGGCGTGGCGGACCTGCTCGGCGAGGGAAGGGGCGAAGAAGACCGCCGGCCGGTCGGCGACGACGCGCCGGGCGAGCCGTTCGAGCGCACGCGTCAGGGTGTAGCGCGATCGTGCGAGGCGCAGCTCGGGCAGCGCGTCACGGCCGACGAGCCAGGCTGCGTGGGCGTCGATCGCTTCCGACAGCGCCGCGACGGAACCCGCGTCCTGCATCGACGTGAGCAGCACCGGCGGCACCCACGCCTGCGGCGCGCGCTTCGCGAACGCGACGACCCGCTTGATGTCGGCCGCCATGCGCTGTGCGCCGGGCAGGTCGGCCTTGTTGACGACGACGATGTCGGCCAGCTCGGCGATGCCCGCTTTCATCGCCTGGACGTGGTCGCCGCCGTCGGGCGGCACGACGAGCACGAGCGTGTCGACGACCTGGCGCACCGCCTGTTCGGCCTGACCGACGCCGACCGTCTCGAGCACCAGCTCGTCGAAGCCGAAAGACTCCATCGCGTCCAGCATCTCGGGGGCCTGGTCGGCGAGGCCGTCGGTCGCGCTTTTCGAGGCGACCGAACGCACGTACAACTCGCCGGCCTCGTCGACCTCGTCGATGCGGATGCGGTCGCCGAGGATCGCGCCGCCCGAGCGCGGGCTCGTCGGGTCGATCGCGAGCACGCCGACGCGGCGGTCGCGCGCGCGCTGCAGCGCGAGGCGCCCGACCAGGGTGCTCTTGCCGGCGCCGGGCGCGCCGGTCACGCCGATGCGCCGCGCCGGTGCCGCGCGTGTCTGCGCCGGGGCGCCGGCCGACTCGCCCTGCGCCAGCCGCGTCAGCACGCGGCCGAGCGCGGCGCGATCGAGCGGCCGGCGTTCGATCATGCCGGCCGGGCGCCGAGCAGCGCGTCGTGGTGTTCGTCGAGCGCCGGCGGCAGGCCGTAGACCGGCTGCGAATCGTCGATGCGCATCGGCAGGCCGACTGCGCGCAGCGGCACGCGGCCGTCGCCGAGCGGTACGACCATGCCGCGTTCGGCGGTGAGTTCGCTGGCGAGCGCGTCGCCGAGGCTCTCGATCTGCGAGACGACGATGCCGAGCGGATCGAAGCGGCGCACCCATTCGGCGGCCGGTGCCTGCGCGAGCACCTCGGTGAGCATCGCCACGACGGTCGTGCGGTTCGCGCGCCGCGCCGCCATCGTCGCGAAGCGCACGTCGGTGGTCCACGCCTCGCGATCGATCTCGCGGCAGAAGCGCCGCCAGAAGTCGTCGTGGCTGATGAAGAGCACGAGCCAGCCGTCGGCGGTCGGGAAGACCTGGGCCGGCACGATGTACGGGTGCGACGACGAGGCGAGCCGCGCCGGCTCCTCGCCCGCGTTGAGCGCGGCGCCGGCGAGGTAGTTGAGCTGCGACAGCATGGTGTCGTGCATCGACACGTCGACCTGGCCGCCGCGGCCCTCGACGATCTTCGCGAGCAGCCCGATCGCGGCCACCAGGCCGGCCGAGTTGTCGACCGCGGAGTAGCCGGCCTTGGTCGGCGGCGCGTCGGGATCGCCGGTGATCGCCATCACGCCGGTGACGGCCTGGATCACGTAGTCGTAGGCGGGCCGGTCGGCGTAGGTGCCGTCCAGGCCGTAGCCGGTGAGGGCGACGCAGACGATGCGCGCGTTGACCTCGCGCAGCGCCGCATAGGTGAGGCCGAGCTTCTTGATCGCGCTCGGCCGCAGGTTGGTGACGAGCGCATGCGCGCTCTGAGCGAGCCGGTGCAGGTCGGCCTGGCCCTGGGGCGTCGCAAGGTCGAGCACGACGCTCTTCTTGCTGCGGTTCAGGCTCGCGAAGTAGGCGTTGTGCCCGTCGATCACGTGCGGGCTGACGCGCCGGCCGATGTCGCCCTCGGCCGGCTCGATCTTGATCACTTCGGCGCCGAGGTCGGCGAGCATCAGCCCGCAGTACGGACCGGCCAGCATGTGGCCCACCTCGATGACACGGATGCCGGCGAGGGGTCCGCTCATGAGGCGAGCTTTGCGGCCAGCGCCGACACCACCGACTCGAGCGGCATGTCGGCGGTGTAGACGTCGGCCACGCCGAGGGCGCGCAGCGCCGACTGGTCTTCCACGGGGATCGTGCCGCCGACGAAGACGCGCACGCCGCCGGCGCCGCGCGTTCGCAGCTCCGCGATCACGTCCTGCACCAGCTCCTTGTGGCTGCCTGACAGGATCGACAGGCCGACCGCATCGACGCCCTCGTCGACCGCCACGCGCGCGATCTGCTCGGGGCTGCGTCGCAGGCCGGTGTAGATGACTTCGGCGCCGGCGTCGCGCAGCGCGAGCGCGACGACCTTCGCGCCGATGTCGTGGCCGTCGAGCCCCGGCTTGCCGATCAGGATGCGTTTGCCGGCCAGGGGGTGGCCGCTCGTCGGGTTCGTGTTCATAGGGCCACCGGCTCCTGGAATTCGCCCCACTCGCGTTTCAGGCAGGCCACCATCTCGCCCACGGTCGCGTAGGCGTGGCAGCAGTCCACCAGGTAGGGCATGACGTTCTCGCCGTCGTCCGCCGCCGCGCGCGCGAGCGCGGCGAGCGTGCGTTCGACTTCGCCGGCGTTGCGTGTCTCCATCGTGCGCCGATACTTCTCCTGCACGCGCTGGGCGACCGTCGGGTCGAGCTTGAAGAGGTCGCCCAGCTTGCTCTGGCCCTCGTCGGTGGCGAAGTGATTGAGGCCGACGACGACGTTGTCGCCGCTGTCGGTGTTGCGCTTGCGTTCGAGAGCGCGCTCGGCCAGGCGCAGCTGGATCCAGCCGTCCTCGATGGCCTTGACGACGCCGCCGTAGGTGTCGATGTCGGCCATGACCTTCTCGATCTCGGCTTCCATGCGGTCGGTGTGCTGCTCGAGGAAGTAGCTGCCGCCGAGCGGGTCGACGGTGCGCGCGATCCCGCTCTCGTAGGCCACGATCTGCTGCGTGCGCACTGCGATCTCGGCCGAGAACTCGGTCGGGATCTGGTAAGCCTCGTCGAAGGCGCAGGTGAAGATCGACTGCGCGCCGCCCATCACCGCGGCCATCGTCTCGACCGCGACGCGCACGATGTTGTTGTAGGGCTGCGGCGCGACCAGCGAAGAGCCGCCGCAGACGACGCCGAAGCGGAACTGCTGCGCCTTCGCGTCCTGCGCCCCGTAGCGCTCCTTCATCAGCTTCGCCCAGAGGCGCCGACCGGCACGGAACTTCGCGACCTCGTCGAAGAAGTCCATGTGCACGTAGAAGAAGAACGAGAGGCGCTTGGCGAACTTCTCGACGTCGCCGCCGCGGCGCTGCAGTTCGTCGACGTAGGCCAGCCCGTTGGCGAGCGTGTAGGCCATCTCCTCGACCGCGGTCGCGCCGGCGTCGCGCACGTGTGCGCCGGCGATGCTGATCGGGTTGAAGCGCGGCGTCTGCTCGTTGGAGTACAGGATCGAGTCGGCGATCAGGCGCATCGACGGCTTGACCGGGAAGATCCAGGTGCCGCGGGCGACGTACTCCTTCAAGATGTCGTTCTGGATCGTGCCGGTGAGCTTGGCGCGCGGCACGCCCTGCTTGTCGGCGACCGCGAGGTACATCGCGTAGACGATCGCCGCGGTCCCGTTGATCGTGAACGAGGTCGAGATCTGCGCGAGGTCGAGCCCCTGGAACAGGATCTCGGCCTCGCTCAGGTTCGACAGCGAGACGCCGACCTTGCCGATCTCCGGTCGCGCCATCGGGTGCGAGGGGTCGAGCCCGCACTGCGTCGGCAGGTCGAGCGCGACCGACAGGCCGGTCTGGCCGCGATCGAGCAGGAACTTGTAGCGCTCGTTCGATTCCTCGGCGGTGCCGAAGCCCGAGTACTGGCGGATCGTCCAGAGCCGGCCGTTGTAGCCGTCGGGGAAGATGCCGCGCGTGTACGGGTACTCGCCCGGACGACCGATGCCCTCGGCGCGCACGGCGTCGGGGCCGATCGAAGGCGGCACGTCGATGCCGGTGGCGGACTGCTTGCCGAAACGCGGCGATGACTTCTCGATCGTGTCGCTCATGAGGTGCTCCGCGACAAGGCACGTTCGGAGGCGACCCAGTGGTCGTCGTGCAGCCAGGTCGTCTTCAGGTGCTCGGTCTCGATGCGGCGCCGTTCGTCGTGGGCCGCGTTGCGCCGCCAGGCGGCCGCAGCCGCCTTGATGCCGCGTGCCACCTGCGGCGGGCGCTCACCGAGCGGGCGCAGGAACGCGGCGATCTCCTCGACCTCGTGGTCGACGCTGGCGACGGCATCGGCCAGGCCCCAGGCGAGCGCGGTCGGCGCGTCGACCAGCTCGGTGCGCGCCAGCATGCGCAGTGCGCGCGTTCCGCCGACGATCTGGCAGAGGTCGACGCCGCCACCCCACGCTGGCGTGATCGCCAGGCGGGCCTGGATGAAGCCCAGGCGTGCGTGCGCAAGGAAGACGCGCAGGTCGCAGGCCGCCGCGAGCTCGCCGCCGCCGCCAAGGGCGTCGCCGTTCAGCAGCGCGACCACGGGGACAGGGCAGCGGCGGATCGCGTCCAGCGCCGCCTGCGCGCGGCCGAGCATGTCATCGAGGGCTGCGCCGTCGCGCACGCCGGCGAGTTCCTTCAGATCGCCGCCGGCAGCGAAGGTCTTGCGGCCGCTGCCGGTGACGACGACGTAGCGCGTCGACGCATCCGCACCGGCGAACTCGACCGCGGCACGCAGCGCATCGAGCGTCGGCAGCGACAGCGCGTTGTGCTTCTCGGGTCGGTTGATCGTCAGCCAGACCGCGCCATGCCCGCGCGGCTCGCTGCGCACCAGCGGCGCGTCGTTGGGAGGGGGGGGTGTGCTCACGTGCGCAGGGCGGATTGGAGTGGACGGACTGTAGGCACCCAACCCGAATGACTGTTCGGTATGCTGAACAACTGCGTGAATCTGGGCTAGGATTCACCCCAGGTTCTCAATCACGTCCATTGTTTGTTCAGCATGCTGAACAAAGTTGCCGCGTCGAAATGGCCAAACCCAACCTGACCGTGACTGCTGTCGAGCGTGTCCTCGGCATCTTCGAAGCCTTCGGCACGATGGGGCGGCCCATGTCGTTGACCGAACTCGCCGAGCGCGTGGGCGCACCCAAGAGCAGCGTGCACGGGATCGTCAGCACGCTGATCCAGCGCGGCTACCTGTACTCGTTCAGCCGGCCACGCGCGCTCTATCCGACGCGCCGTCTCTACGACGCCGCGACCGAGTTGCTCCGGCACGACCCGCTGATCGAGCGCACGACGCCCTTGCTCGAGCGGCTGCGCGACACATCGACCGAAACGGTGATCCTCGGCAAGCGCCAGGGGGACGCCGTGATCTACCTGCAGGTGTTCGAGGGCCTGAACGCGATCCGCTACTCCGCGCGGCCGGGCGAGTTCAAGCCGCTGCACTCCAGCGCGATGGGCAAGGCGCTGCTCGGGCGCTTGCCGTCAACGGAACTGCGCAGCCTGCTTGAAACCCTGGAACGCCCCGCCGTGACCGCCGCGACGATCGTCGACGCCGATGTGCTGGTCGCCGACATTGCCGAGAGCCGCAAGCGCGGCTACAGCCTGACCCGCGGCGAGAACGTGCCCGACGTGTGGGCGCTCGCGGCCACCATCACGCTCGGTGGCGAGACGCTCGGGGTCACGTTGGCGGGCCCGCGGCACCGCATCGAGCCGGCCGTCGACGAGGCGGCGCGGCTGCTCATGGCGACCTGCCACCTGCTGGAGCGCTCGATGAAGAACTAGGGTGCGGGGCGGGACAGCTCCGGCCACAACTGCGCCACGACCTCCCGCTTCGCGGCATAGGCGAAGCAGCTGTCGACCTTCGCCTCGCGCTCGCTCGCGCCCTCGGGGTGGTTGAGCCGCGCCAGCCGGAACGGCGCCATGCCCTGCAGCGCGGTGGTCGCCATGGGGCCGAGCAGTTCCACGAAGTGCATGCAGGAGTCCGAACGGGCAAGGACCTCGCGCACCCTGCGCTGCCATCCCGTGCCGACCTGGAGTCCCTTCAGCGGCTCGAGGGTCTCGGTGGCACCGCGGCAGATGCCGAACGGCGTGGCACGCATGATCGCGACGACGTCGCGCACGCGCAGCGAATCATCCAGAACCAGGCGCAGCGTCATGTCGTGCAAGGGTTCGCCTGGCGGCATGTCCTCGTCGGCGAGCATTCTCCGGAAGGGGTGGGTCTTGGTGTCGCGCAACGACCCTTCCACTTCGTACAGGCCGTCGGCGCGCCTGTAGAAGCGGAGATCGATCTCTCTGCGGTGGATCTCCTCACGCTGGATCCTTGGCGTCATAGCGGTTCCACTGCTCGCAGACATGCACATCTCACGTTCGAAGCTCCAACGCGCGGAGGATACTGCCCGGCCAATGGTTGACGACAATGTCGTATCGACGGGGATGCGAACAGGGCGTCACCGATCGTGGGGAGCCCAGTGGCTCGCGTCGCGGGTAAGGATCGGGCTGTCGTCGCTTCTGCGAACCTCAAATGGTCGCGAGTTCGAATCCCGCCACCCCGACCATCAAAATCAACGGGTTAGCTCCCACAAGGGGCTAACCCGTTTTTCGTTTTCCGGCCATCGGCAAGAGAGTGGCGCATAGGAATTTCAAAGGGTCGGTTTCGGATGCTCGCCGCCTCGCAGTGATCGGCCTGTCGGCCGGCACCGGCAACGACCTGACGGCGCGCATCGTCGCCGAGCGCATGAAGGAGGTGCTCGGGCGCACCGTCACCGTCGAGAACAAGCCGGGCGCCGCACAACGGCTGACGCTCAACGAACTGCGGCGTGCGCCGCCCGACGGCCGCACGCTCGCGCTGGCAACCACCGGGCCGTTCGCGATCTACCCGCACATCTACACCCAGCTCGACTACGACCCGTTCAAGGACTTCACGCCGCTGGGCGCGGTCGCGTCCTTCGACGTCTGCATCGGCGCCGGCCCAAAGACCGGCGCGAAGACGATCGCCGAAGTGGTCGCCGCGGCGCGCGCGAACCCCGACAACGCGATCTACGGCTCGCCGGGCAACGGCTCGCTGTCGCACTTCGCCGGCATCGCGCTCGGGCTGACGGCGAAGATCGAGCTGTCGCACGTGCCTTACAAGGACTCCGGCGCACTGGCGATCGACCTCGCGGCCGGCCGGCTGCCGATCGTCATCACCGGCACCAGCAACCTGATCGAGGTGTACCGCCAGGGGCGGGTACGCATCGTCGCCGTCTCGGGCGCCGAGCGCACGCCGGCGATCGCCGAGGTGCCGACGCTCAAGCAGGCCGGCATCGACCTGCAGAGCGCGACGACGGTCGGCATCTTCGGCCCGGCCGGCATGCCGGCCGAGATGGTGCGGCGCTACAACGCCGCGATC
>JBMOOY010000051.1:0-1025 GCA_049324395.1 Pseudomonadota bacterium | reverse complement strand
GGGGCTGACGGATCTGTACGGCCTGCAGGCGCTCGCGTGCCGGGCAATGCTCGAAGGCGGCGAGTGCCTGGTGCGGTTGCGCTACCGGCGGCCGGAAGATCGGCTCAGCGTCGGCCTGCAGCTGCAGCTGCTCGAACCCGAGCACCTGCCGACGACGCTGAACCGGGAGTTGCCGAACGGCAACGTCATTCGCGCCGGCATCGAGTTCAACGGCATCGGCGTGCGCGTCGCCTACCACCTCACCAAGAGCCATCCCGGCGACGGGATGCTCGCGCCGATGTCGGCGCACGGTGGCCTGGACACGGTGCGTGTGCCGGCGAACGAGATCCTGCACCTGTTCCGACCGCTGCGGCCGGGCCAGATCCGCGGCGAGCCGTGGCTCGCGCGGGCGCTGGTGAAGCTGCACGAACTCGACCAGTACGACGATGCCGAGCTGGTGCGCAAGAAGACCGCGGCGATGTTCGCGGGCTTCATCACCCGCGGCGGCCCGGAAGACCCCTTGCTTGGCGAGGGCGAAGCGGACGCGCAGGGCGTCGCGATGGCGAGCCTGGAGCCGGGGACGATGCAGTTCCTGGAGCCGGGCGAGGACGTGAAGTTCTCGCAGCCGGCCGATGTCGGTTCGAGCTACGCCGAGTTCATGCGCCAGCAGTTCCGCGCGGTCGCCGCGGCGATGGGCATCACCTACGAGATGCTCACCGGCGATCTGACCCAGGTGAACTACTCCTCCATCCGTGCCGGGCTGCTGGAGTTCCGGCGCCGCTGCGAGGCGATCCAGCACGGCGTCATCGTTCATCAACTGTGTCGTCCGCTGTGGCGCGCGTGGATGACGCAGGCGGTGCTCGAAGGCGCGCTGGTGTTGCCCGGCTATGCACGCGGCGGCGTCGCGCGGCGACGCCAGTACCTCGCGGTGAAGTGGATCGCGCAGGGCTGGCAGTGGGTCGATCCGAAGAAGGAGTTCGACGCGATGATCGCGGCGATCCGCGGCGGCCTGCTGTCGCGCTCGGAAGCGATTTCCAGCTTCGGGT
>JBMOOY010000050.1:0-8691 GCA_049324395.1 Pseudomonadota bacterium | reverse complement strand
GGTCGCCGTCGCGCTCGGCGTCGGAGAGACGCTTGAGCACGACCACGCCGACGCCTTCGCCCGGGATGTAGCCGTCGCCGCCTTCGCCGAAGCTCTGGCAGTGACCGTCGCTGGAGATGAACTGGCCGGCGCTCAGCACCAGATACTTGTTGGGATGGATGCTGACGTTGACGCCGCCGGCGAGCGCCATCCGGATACGCCCGCCGTGCAGATCCTGACAGGCGAGATGAATGGCGGTGAGCGAGGACGAACACATCGTGTCCACGGTCATGCTCGGACCGTGCAGGTTCAACGCGTAGGAGACCCGATTGGCGATGCTGGCCGCACTCACCGGCACGCCCAGCGGCGTTCCCTGCAGGCTCGCTTCGGCACCGAGCAACTGATACTCCGTGTACATCAAGCCCGCATAGACGCCCACCTGTCCGGGCTGGTCGTCGCGCTCCGCGAACTGCAGGCCTTCGCGCGTGTAACCGGCATCCTCGATCGCCATCCACGCGTGCTGCAGGAACAGGCGTTCCTGCGGGTCGATCAGCTTCGCTTCCTTGGGGGAGATGTTGAAGAACAGCGGATCGAATTCGTCGACGCCGGCGATGAAGCCGCCCCATTTGCTGAAATGACGACCGGAGCCGGTCCGATCCTCGCTGTACCAGCGGCGCCAGTCCCAGCGCGCCTCCGGCACTTCGACGATGCAGTCGCGACCGTCGCGCAGATTGCGCCAGAACGCGGCGATGTCGATCGCCTCCGGATAGCGTCCGCTCAGGCCGACGATCGCGATGGGTTCGGCCCGTCTCGCATCGCTGCGCTCCTGGGAGCGCTGCGGAATCGGCGACGGCTCGGCTGTGCGGATGCGCCCGCGGAACCCCGTGCGCGATTTCGGCACGGGCGCCGAAGTTCGCTGCACCGGCGGCGATGCCGCTCGCGCCGTTTCGGCCGGTCTCGTCGCAGCGAACAGCGTCAGCAATTTCGGAACATGTCGTTCGGCGAAGAACACCGCCAGTTCGCGCAGGGTCTGATATTCGAAGAACAGGGTTTTCGACAGGGAACCGAAGGTCTGTTCGAGTCGGTTGGTCAATTGCATCGCCAGGATCGAGTCGATGCCGTAACGCTCGAGTCCGGCCTGCGGGTCGATGCGGTCGGCCGGCAGTTTCAACAGACCCGCCAATTCCCGACGCAACCAATCCTCGGTTTTCCCCGCCAGATCGGCGACATCGCCCACATCGGCGGGCGCGGCGAGCGGTGCGGGCGCTTCGACGGGCACCCTGGCTGGCGACTCGCCCCTCGGGAAGGCGCCCTCCGCCAGCAGCGCACGCATCCGCTCGGGATCGCCCGCCATCGCGATCGTGCGATCGGCAGTCGTCGCCACGCTGCGGTGGAACGCCTCCAGCCCGGTCGACGTGCGCATCGGCCGCATGCCGGTGTCGCGCACGATGCGGTCGAGTGTCTCCGCGTCCAGCGTCATGCCGCCCTCGCGCCACAGCGACCAGTCGATCGCGAGCGTGCGCCCGCGCCGATGTCCCGCGGCGACGAGCGCGTTGCGATGCGAGGCGAACGCGTCCATGAAGGCGTTTCCTGCGGCATAGTCCGCCTGTCCGACATTGCCGAACGCGCTCGCGATGGACGAGAACAACGCGAAGATCTCCAGCGGCACCGCCCGCGTCGCCGCGTCCAGATGCCAGGTGCCGAGAACCTTCGGACCGAGTACGCGCGCGAATTCGCCGGCATCCTTTTTCAACAGGAAATTGTCGGCGATCATGCCGGCCGAGTGCAGCACGCCGTCGAGACGGCCGTGTTCGGCGAGGATCGACGCCACCAGCGCATCGACCGACGCCGCATCCTCGAGATCGACCGGGCGATAGCGGGCGCGCCCGTCGTCGGCCGACAGCGATCGCAACGCGGCTTCGCGCCGCGCGTCGATCGCCCCGCGACCGGCCAGCACCACGGTCGCGCCGCGCGCGCGTCGCAGGATGTCCTGTGCGAACAGCCGGCCCAGACCGCCGAGTCCGCCGGTGATGAGATAGACCCCGCCGTCGCGCCACGCCGACGAAGCGGGCGACGCCGCGGATTCGATCTCCTGCCAGCGCGCCACCGCGCGCGCGTCGCCGCGATACCGGATTTCGGCCTCTTCGGGACGACCGGCGTCACGACGCAGCAGCGTCGCCAGCGCATCGGTCGCGATGCCCGCGGGCACGCGGATCAATTGCCCGACGAACTGCGGATTCTCCAGCGCCGCGGTCCTGAGCAGGCCGGATAGGCCGGCGAACAGCGCGGTCTCGCCGCCGTCGCCATGATCGTCGCCACCATCGTCGGAGACCACGATCTGGAACAGCATCCGCCCCGGGCTTCGCGAGGCGAGCAGCGTCTTCGTCTCCTCGAAGCAGCGCAGCGCGTGCTCGACGAAGCGCCGATGCACGGCATCTTCGCTCTGCGCCTCCAGCGCGATGCAGACGCTGCCCGGCAATGCCGACGACAACGCCTCGGCGGAAATGCCGGGCAGTTCGCAGAGCGCGATCCGATGTGCGGCCACGAGCGGCGGATCGACGATCGTCGTCGCCCGCGCCTGCTCCCAGACCCGCATCGCGAGCAGGGGGGCGTCGTTCGCACCGTCCACCGCGTCGGCGATGCCGCCGCGCTTGATCGCACGGATCCGTGTCAGCGCCTCGTCGCGGCCGATCCGGCCTTCGGACAACGCATCGTAGATCTGCCTCAGTGCCTGCTTCTTCGATGTCACGGGGACTGCTCCATTGTTCTGACCTGCGTCCGCGACCCCGAGGGCGCCGCGGACGCGTTTCCGTTCCTGGCCGACCGACTCATTCCAGCGCCACGGCCTCGTCGACCGACAGCCGGCGATTCGCGATGTCCTCGACCAGCCGCTCGTAATGGCCCAGGTCGAAGTCGTCGTCCGACGCCATGCCGCCGACGCCGGTCTCCATCACCCGGGCCGCGAAGCCGCGGAATTCGACGCAGACCCGTCCCTGCGCATCGCACAGGTCGATGTCGAGCTTGAGCACACGGTCGCCGGGCCGCGACCCGGCCGCGCGGCGCAGCCAAGCCGTCATTTCCGGCTCGCACGGCGCCAGCGTCCGCATGGCATCGAGCGCGAACGGCACCAGCGGACGTTCGGGCAGACGCTGCGGGTCGCAGACCAGACCGACGCAGGCCTGCAGCGCGCTGTCGGCGAGACTCGGATGCAATCCGAAACGCGCGTGACCGTCGACGAGCGGCGCCGGCAGGCGCAGATGCGCGAAGACCTCGTCGCGTCCCGTCGTCAATGCGACGATGCCGCGATGCGCCGGGCCGTAATGCAGCCCCATGCCGGCGAGTCCGGCGTAGAGCGCGTCCGCACCCACTGTCGTCCCGTCCGCGCGCGCTTTCATGGCCGCGATGTCGCGGGTCGTCCGCTGCGGTCTCGGCACCACGACCACGCGCCCCTGGCCGTGGACAACGCTGTCGTCGCCGTGGATCTCGTAGTCGACCTCGCAGCCGTCGTCGGTCGACAGCGCGATGTGCACGCGTACGCCGCCATCGCCGAAGATGGGTTGCGCCCAGACCACGTTGCGCAATTCGAGGATGCTGCCGTCGACGCTCGTGCCGTCGACGCTCGAACCCCCGACGACCGCATCGTCGCCGCGCCCGGGCATCGGCGGAAGGGCGCGCTCGACCGCCGCCCGCGCCATTTCCAGATAGGCCACGCCCGGCAGCACCGGTCTCGGCGCACCGGCATCGACCGCGACGCGGTGATCGGCGAGGAAGAACTCGTCGCCGTCGAAGGTCGAGGTGTACCGCTGTCCGGCCAGGTCCGAGGTGTTCTCGTGGACCAGCGGATGCAGCGCGGGCGATCGCGTCGACGCGGGCGCGCCCGCGGACGCCGGCATCGACGCGCCGGTCGCGATCCAGTAGCGTTCGCGCGCGAACGGATAGACCGGCAACGCCATGCGCCGCGGCCTGGTCTCGCCGTACAACCGGTTCCAGTCGAACTCGATGCCCTTCACCCACAGTTCGACGAGACCGGACCACTTGCGCGCGGCGATACATCGTGCGATCACCGCTTCCTGCAGGTCCTCGTCGCGACCGAGCACGCTCATCACCTCGCGTACCTGGCGGGCATGGCCGCGCAGGCAGTCCTTCGCGCCGGACGCGCCATCGACCCAGGCCTGCAGACGCGCGGCGAGATCGTCGACCCCGGAAGCGATCACGCCCAGACGTTCGTCCATCGGCTCGCGACCGACCTGCAGGGTGTATGCGATATCGGCGAGGGCGGCGTTCGCCCCCTCGCCACGCAGGAACGCGATGAGGTCGACGACCTTCTGCCGCAGTTGTTCCGGCGTCTTCGCCGACAGCGGAACGATGGCTTCGCCCATCGGCGCCGCCGGCGCAGTCCGCGTCGGGCGCCCGGCCGCGGGCTCCGCGATCACCAGATGCGCGTTGGTGCCGCTGAAGCCGAAGGAACTCACCGCCGCACGCCGGCGCGCGCCGCCGGTCGTCGTCCAGGGACGCAGCCGGTCGTTGACGTAGAACGGGCTGTCGGCGAGTTCGATATGCTCGTTGAGCCGCTCGTAGTGGATCGTCGGCGGCAACTGGCGGTGACGGATCGCCAACGCCAGCTTGATGACGCCGGCGATGCCCGCGGCGGTCGCGCAGTGACCGATGTTGCTCTTCACCGATCCGAGCGCGCAGTAACCGACGTTGCGGGTGTATTTCGCGAACGCCAGCTTCAGACCTTCGACCTCGATCGGGTCGCCGAGCTTGGTGCCGGTGCCGTGGGCCTCGATCAACTGGATGCCCGCCGGATCGATGCCGAAACGGTCGTAGACCTCCTGCTCCAGCCGCGCCTGCGAATCCGGATTCGGCGCGGTGATCCCGTTGGTCTTGCCGTCCTGGTTGACGCCCCAGGCCTCGATCACCGCATGCACCACATCGCCATCGCGCTCGGCATCGGCGAGTCGCTTGAGCATCGCCACACCCACGCCCTCGCCCGGCACGAAACCGTCGGCGCGCTGGTCGAAGGTGAAGCAGCGCCCGGATCCCGAGAGCATGCCCGCCTGCGAGGTCTTGATGTGGAGTTCAGGCCCCGCCATCACGTAGACGCCGCCCGCCAGCGCGATGTCGCTGTTGCCCGCGGCCAGACTGTCGCAGGCCGTGGCGATGGCCACCAGCGACGACGAGCAGGCGGTGTCGATCGAAAGGCACGGCCCCTGCAGATTGAGGCCATAGGCGATGCGCGCGGCGAGGATGGAAATCGCGCCGCCGGTGAAGCCCTGCGCGCTGAGCAGATGCTCCGGCGACAGATGATGGTAGTCGCCGGTGGTGCAGCCGACGAACACGCCGCAACGCGTGCCCGACAGCGCGCGCGCGTCGTAGCCGGCGTGTTCGATGCCCTGCCAGCAGGCCTGCAGGAACAGACGCTGCTGAGGATCCATGATCTCGGCCTCGGTCGGCGAGAGGTTGAAGAACAGCGGATCGAAGCGATCGTAGTCCTCCAGCGCGCCCATCCATTTGCTGTTCGCCTTGCCGGCCACGGGGTCGCCGGCGCGGTAATGCGCGGCCATGTTCCAGCGCTCCGCGGGCACCTCGACGATGCAATCTCGGCCTTCGGCGAGGTTGCGCCAGTAGGTGTCGAGATCGCGCGCCTGCGGGAACTGTCCGGCCATGCCGACGATCGCGATGGGCGACGGCACGGCGGCGGTCGCGACGCGCGCACCGGTCCGCCGCCGGGGAGACAGCGACGGGACCGCGAACCGGTCCAATGCCGGACCGAAGGCCTCCGTCGATGCCGCGACGGGCATGGCCGCGGAGGCCACGGGTTCGAGCTGCCGCGACGGCGTCGACGGCATGGCGGCGCCACCGATGGTTTCGTGCACATGTCGGGCGAAGCGGGCGAGCGTCGGATAGCGGTAGACGCGCGGCGCCTCGATCGTCGTCCCGTACTGCGCGTTGATCCGTCGCACCCAGGTCACGCCGCTGATCGAGTCCAGGCCCAGATCGACGAACTGCGCATCCGGGTCGATCTCGTCCTCCGACAAATGCAGCGCCTGCGCGAGGAGCGCGCGCAGCGTCGCCTGCACCGCGTCGAGATCGCTCGCGACGGTTGCGGCCGGTTGCGCGGAGGGCACCGAGACCGGTGCCGTCTCCGCCGCCACGGGATTCCCGCTCGACGCCGGGGCCGGGCCAAGAAGCGTCGCCACGTGCGCGGCGAACTGCGCGAGGGTGGGATAGCGATAGACGCGGGTCGCCTCGATCGACGTGCCGTACTGGGCGTTGATCCTGCGGATCCAGGTCACGCCGCTGATCGAATCCAGTCCCAGATCGACGAACTGGGTGTCGTCGTCGACCTCGTCCTCGGCCAGATGCAACGCCTGCGCGAGCAGGGCGCGCAGCGTCGCGCGCACCGCGTCCGCATCGGCGCCGGCAGGCGTCGCCGGAAGAATCGTCTGCGACGAGGTCGTCGAGACCGGCGCGGGTTCCGCGATCGTCGCTGGGGAAGGCGCCCCGCCCTGCACCAGTTCGGCGATGTGCCGTGCGAACTGCGCAAGCGTGGGATGCCGATACACGCGGGTCGCCTCGATCGACGTGCCGTAGTGCGCGTTGATCCTGCGGATCCAGGTCACGCCGCTGATCGAATCCAGCCCCAGGTCGACGAACTGGGTGTCGTCGTCGATCTCGTCTTCGGAGAGATGCAGCGCCTGCGCGAGCAGGGCACGCAGCGTGGCGGCGATTCCGCCGCGATCTGCAGATGCGGTGGCCGACGCGGTCGATGCGACTGCCGCAGAGGCGACCGCCGACGATGCGCTCGACGACGGCGCGACGACGACAGGCGCGGTTTCGGCGGCGAAGCCGTGTTCGATCCGCGCCAGCGTGCCGGCATCGCCGACGAACGTCCGTTCGTGCATCGCGAGTTCGAGGCGGTAAGTCTCGGCCAGCGCCGCATCGGCCTGCACCGAGAGCAGGCGCTTGCGCTCGATCAGGGTCGCGCGACCCGCACGCGCCATCGCATGCGCCATGGCGAGTGCGGCGGCGACGGCGTCCGCTCCGGGCAGGACCGGGATGCCGGCCCCGCGCGCGCGCAACGCGGCGCCGGTCGTCGGTTCCGCCGTGAGCAGACTTTCGTTCGCGAGGTCGCGACCCAGGCGCTCGCCCAGGACCCAGGTCGCACCAGCGCCCGGGGTGAAACCGTAGTGCATGTACGGACTGAGATAGCGGCTTTCCGCGCCGAGCACGATCGCGTCGGCGAGCATGCCGAGGGTCCAGCCTGCGCCGATCCCGTGCCCCTGCATCGCCGCGATCACCGGCAGCGGACACTGCCGTGCGGTCTCGAAGATCCGGTAGTCGGTGAAACTGGCGTCGCCGCTCTGGATCGCGAGCAGGTTCTCGCGGGTGCCGCCGGAGGAGAAACAGCGGTCGTATCCGCTGAGCACCACCGTGCGATAGCCCGGCGTGGCCGCGATATGCGCGAACGCTTCCGCCATGCCGGCGCGCAGCGCGTCGGAGAACATGTTGCGGGCGTCGCGATCGGCCATCTCCACCAGCACCACGCCGTCGGGCCAGGCGGTCGCGGAGACGACCGTCGATGCCAACGCGATCCGGGACGGTGCGCCGGCCGCGGTCGTGTCCGCGACGGCGTCTTCGTGCCCGGCGGGGGTCGGCAGCGATGCGAGGCGCGCCTCGATGGCCTGCGCGCGCCAGGTTTTCCAGTCCGCCAGGGTCGATTCCGGCAGCATCGCGCATCGGGCCGCCAGCGCCAGCGCCTGCCGCAACGTGTCCCGCGACGGCGCGACGCGCGATCCGGGTGCGCGCGTGCGCAGGGCCGCGCCGACGATCGCTTCGCCGGTCGCGAGCAAGGTGCGCGCGGCTTCGCGATCCAGCGCCTGCGGGAACACCGCGGCGGCGAGTCGCAACGATGCGCCATCGTCCATGCCGTCCGTCGAGAAACGTCCGCTGTCGGCATGCACCACGCCGTCGCAGCACAGCGCCGCGAGCCACGCGCCGCCGCGCGCGCCGCCTTCGAGCGCCGCGATCACCGGCTGCGGCGCCGCCGCCACCATGCTTCGGAACGTCTGCAGCAGGACCGCAGGCAAGCGCGAGCCGGGCAGGAATTCCGGTCCGTCGCTCGACAGCACGACGGCACGATGCGCGTCCCGATGCAGGCGCGCGAACAGCGCGGCGAGATCGGCGAACACGGCCTCGGCGGTGACCGCCCGGCCGGCGACGCGCAGACGCACATGCACCACACCGCGCGCGTCCGCCTCGATCGACAGATGCGGGAAATCCGATGCGAGCGACGCCGCGACCGTCTGCGCTGTCGGCGCATCGGCCCGTATCGCCGTCTCGCCGGCGGGAACCAGCGCCTCGACCGCCGCCGACAGATCGCGCGACAGATGCCGCTTCAACAGAGCGAGCGACAGCGACGATTTCGAGCGCAGCGCCTCCACCCACGATGCGACCTGCACCGTCGCGTCCGCGGCCACCGCGCACGTCCATCCGCGCGCGCGCAGCGCAGCGCCGGTCGCCGTTGTCGTCGCGTACAGCAGATCCTCCGCCAGCGGCACGCCCAGACGCGTCGCGCACAGCGACAGCTCGCCCGCGCTCGGCCACAGCCCGGCCCCGGCATCCGTGAAACCGTACGAACCGCCCTCGCCCAGCACCAGCAGATCGCACAGCAGCGCCGCCAGCAGGCCCGCGCCCAGCGCATCGCCC
>JBMOOY010000049.1:0-1062 GCA_049324395.1 Pseudomonadota bacterium | reverse complement strand
CGATTCAACACATCTCCCGGATGCAGGCAGGGGTACTCGGGGCCGAGGTCACATACCGCCAAGCGTCCGGAGCTCGCGCGGTTCATGCGCAGGACAGGAACCCGGCAAGTCGGCCCGTGACCATATCGAGCGGACCATCCGAGCAACGCCAGCCGCGAGCGGATATCAGCACGGCGAGTGCGACGCGCAGGCGCGCTTCAAACGTGATCGCAGGATCCTGGGCGATGTCCGCCATGGCCCGGCGGGTCTCGGCGGCTCCGAACCCCATGCCGCGCAGCGCAAGGGTGACATCTGCATCGATGTCAGCCGAGTCATCCGCACGTTCGGTCGCAGCCGTGTCGATGTGCGCCGTCTGATCGCGTGTGGGTTGACCGGGCACGGCGGTGCGTCGCGCCGGACGATGTCCTCCGGCCGATTGCTCGTGCGTCGGTTGACTGGGCGTCGGCTGACTGGGCGTCGGTTGCGCAGGCGTCGGTTGCTCGAGTGTCGGCTGACCGGGGGGCGGCTGATGGGGCGCCGCTTGATCGGGCGCCGCTTCACCGGGTCTCGGTTGAGCGCCGCCGTGGCGCGTTCCTTCAGATGCACCGCGCCGCCTCGCGCGGGCCTCCCTGCGCTTGGCGCGCATGAAGTCGGCCCCGAGGCGCCGCTCGGCTTCGTACTGGTTATGCGCGTGGCACAGGAGCCTTGTCCCATCGGCGGTCGGCTGGCCACCGAGGGCAACCGGCGTCGAGTGATCGAATTCCAGAAACCCGCGCTCGGTGCAGCGCACGCCGTCGGCACTCACGAACGAGCACTGTTCACCGTCGCGGGCGTGCACGCTGCGCCGGACCTCGCGGGAGACGTACCGCGGATCCGCATCATCCGCCCGCGGCTTCGCCGCTCGTGGCCGCGACGTCGCCCCGAACTTCTCCCGCTCCAGCGTGAGCAGCAAGGCGTCGAGCGCGCGGTCGATGACCTCGGCCAGATCGCCCCGCGGATTGCGATGGCGCAGGAGCGCCTGCGCCCGCTCGAGCTTGTCGCGGGTCTCCTGGCTGATCGTGACCTGCAGCCCGAACCGTTCCG
>JBMOOY010000048.1:0-1134 GCA_049324395.1 Pseudomonadota bacterium | reverse complement strand
CACCGTGATGGTGCGCGGCGACGTCGGCGCGGTGAAGGCCGCGACCGATGCCGGCGCGGCCGCTGCCGGGAAGATTGGCGAGATCGTCTCGGTGCACGTGATCCCGCGCCCGCACGAAGACGTTGAAAGCATCCTGCCCAAGCCGCGCTGATGCGCTTGCGCAATGGCGACAAGCGTTCGCGAAAGGGCGCGCGACTGCCTGCGCACCCTGTGGGCGATACGGCACTGCCCCGACCACAAGTTGAAAGCGATCGTCCGCGGCCTGATCCGCGAAGACGTCGCCCGGCTTCGAGGGTTGCAGCGGCTGACGAGCAGCAGGTGACGATGTGACCGACTTCAACCTTTTAGATCCAGAACTCATGGCGATCGGCGAGGCGCGAACCAAGGCGCAACTCGCCCGCCAAGCCTTCGAGGCCTTCCAGGGTGTCACCCAGGAGCAGGCCGACCGAATCGTCGATGCCATGGGCCAGGCTGCAGAGGCGGCCGCGGCGGAACTGGCGCGCCTCGCGGTCGACGAGACCGGCTACGGGGTGTACGAGCACAAGATCCTCAAGAACCTCTTCAACGCCAAGTTCTGCGCACATGCGATGAAGAAGATGCGCACTTTGGGCGTGCTGTGGACCGACGAGGTGGCACGCGTGACGGCGATCGGCGCGCCGATGGGCGTGATCGCCGCCATCATTCCGGTGACCAACCCCACCTCGACGACGATCTTCAAATGCCTGGCTGCGATTAAGTCGGGCAACGCGATCGTCTGCGCACCGCATCCGAGGGCCGCGAAGTGCTGCGTGCGGACCGTCGAGATCATGGCCGAGGCGGCCGAGCGCGCCGGCGCTCCGATAGGCCTGCTGCAGTGCCTGTCTGGCGGCCAGCTGCCCGCCACGCGCGAGTTAATGGCGCACCGCGACACCGCGCTCGTTATGGCAACCGGCGGGGCTGCGATGGTCCGGGCCGCCTACTCCTCGGGCAAGCCGACGCTGGCGGTCGGCGCCGGCAACGTCCCCGTGTACATCCATCGTTCGGTGGCGGACGTGTCGGAAGCGGCGCTGATGGTCATCACGTCGAAGTCGTTCGACAACGGCACCGCCTGCGTTGCGGAGCAGTCGGTGGTGCTCGATGAGCCGATCGCCGACG
>JBMOOY010000047.1:0-1134 GCA_049324395.1 Pseudomonadota bacterium | reverse complement strand
CGTCGGCGATCGGCTCATCGAGCACCACCGACTGCTCCGCAACGCAGGCGGTGCCGTTGTCGAACGACTTCGACGTGATGACCATCAGCGCCGCTTCCGACACGTCCGCCACCGAACGATGGATGTAGACCGGGACGTTGCCGGCGCCGACGGCCAGCGTCGGCTTGCCCGAGGAGTAGGCGGCCCGGACCATCGCAGCCCCGCCGGTCGCCATAACGAGCGCGGTGTCGCGGTGCGCCATTAACTCGCGCGTGGCGGGCAGCTGGCCGCCCGACAGGCACTGCAGCAGGCCGATCGGCGCGCCGGCGCGCTCGGCCGCCTCGGCCATGATCTCCACGGTCCGCACGCAGCACTTCGCCGCCCGCGGATGCGGCGCGCAGACGATCGCGTTGCCCGCCTTGACCGCCGCCAGGCACTTGAAGATCGTCGTCGAGGTGGGATTGGTCACCGGGATGATCGCGGCGATCACGCCCATCGGCGCGCCGATCGCCGTCACGCGTGCCACCTCGTCGGTCCACAGCACGCCCAAAGTGCGCATTTTCTTCATCGCATGCGCGCAGAACTTGGCGTTAAAGAGGTTCTTGAGGATCTTGTGCTCGTACACCCCGTAGCCGGTCTCATCGACCGCCAGGCGCGCCAGTTCCGCCGCGGCCACCTCGGCAGCATGGCCCATGGCATCGACGATTCGGTCGGCCTGCTCCTGGGTGACACCCTGGAAGGCCTCGAAGGCTTGGCGGGCGAGCTGCGCCTTGGTGCGCGCCTCGCCGATCGCCACGAGTTCTGGATCTAGGAAGTTGAAGTCGGTCACATCGTCACCTGCTGCTCGTCGGCTGCTGCAACCCGCGAAGCCGGGCGACGTCTTCGCGGATCAGGCCGCGGACGATCGCCTTGAACTTGTGGTCGTGGCAGTGCCGTATCGCCCACAGGGTGCGCAGGCAGTCGCGCGCCCTTTCGCGAACGCTTGTCGCCATTGCGCAAGCGCATCAGCGCGGCTTGGGCAGGATGCCTTCAACGTCTTCGTGCGGGCGCGGGATCACGTGCACCGAGACGATCTCGCCAATCTTCCCGGCAGCGGCCGCGCCGGCATCGGTCGCGGCCTTCACCGCGCCGACGTCGCCGCGCACCATCACGGTG
>JBMOOY010000046.1:0-1136 GCA_049324395.1 Pseudomonadota bacterium | reverse complement strand
GCCACGCCCGGTGGCATGTGCGGTCGCGGACAAAGACGCAGGGGCGTTTTGCTCGCTCCGAGCTAGAGACGGCAGCCCGCCGTTCGACCATAGTCCTTCCGTCTACAAGCGCATCAGCAAGGGGAAAAATCAGCCATGAACCCACCGATCATTAAGAAGGTTCTTGTCGACAGCGGCGAGCTGAGGATGAAGGTGGCCGGATTGTTCCAGGCGGTCGGAGTGTCGCCCGAGCATGCGGACCAGATCGCCGAGGTCGTCGTCTTCGCCGATCTGCGCGGCGTCGAGTCGCACGGGGTCCAGTTCACGCCGCGATACGTCCGCGGCATCGCCCGCGGCCACCTGAACCCGAAGCCGGACATCCGCGTCGTCCACCGACGCGGCGCGGTCGCCGTCGTCGATGCCGACAACGGACTGGGCTTCCTGTCGGCGCGCCGCGCGATGAAGGAGGCCATGGCGATCGCCGCCGAACACGGCAGCGGCTCGGTGGCGGTGCGCAACAGCAACCACTTCGGACCGGCGGCCTTCTACCCGATGATGGCGCTGGAGGCGGGAATGATCGGCTACGCCACGACCGACGGCCCCCCCCACACGGTCGTGTGGGGCAGCCGCAGGCCGGTGCTTTCGAACGACCCAGTCGGCTGGGCCTTCCCCACCCTCGAAGGCCTGCCGATCGTCGTGGACACCGCGTTTACCGGCGTGAAGGAGAAGATCAGATTGGCCGCCCAGCGCGGCGGCACGATCCCGGCCGATTGGGCCGTCGGGCCCGACGGCAATCCGACGACCGACCCGAAGGTCGCGCTCGAGGGTTACCTTCTGCCCATCGGCCAGCACAAGGGCTCGGCGCTGATCATCGCCAACGAGGTCGTCTGCGGCGCCTTGGCCGGCGCCCTCTTCAGCTTCGAAGTGTCGCCGAAGCTCGTGATGGGTGCGGACCATCACGATTCATGGAAGTGCGGCCACTTCGTCCAGGCGTTGGATCCGGGCGCCTTCGGCGACCGCGACGCATTCTTGCGCCGCACCAGCGAGTTGGCGTCGGCTCTGCGCAACGCGCCGCGCGCCGAGGGCGTGCAGCGCATCTACATGCCCGGCGAGATCGAGGCCGAACTGTCGGCGCAGCGCTTGCGGGACGGGCTGCC
>JBMOOY010000045.1:0-1141 GCA_049324395.1 Pseudomonadota bacterium | reverse complement strand
TCCGCCCCGGGGCGGATGAATTCGCCTGCTCCGCGTCGCCCATCGGATCGATCGGCACAACGACCTCCGGAAGATCGGGCTGCGGGGCGAGTCGTGCGACGAGGATCTCGATCTCGCCCTTCGTCCGATACGCGGCCGCGGCAATGAGCTCGTCCACCGTCCCGTCCGCAAAATGCGGCGCGAGCATCACCACCGCGCTGAGATGCAAGCGCCCGTCGGCGACCGCCTCGAAGATCTGGGGCCACTGCCGCGCCACGCGGGCGGCGCGCAGGCGCTTGCTCGCCGCGTCCTCCGAAAGACGCAGCACGCGCACGCAGTACGCGTGCATCGACGAGCATGCCGCGGGCCGGTACAGCCCGCGCGCCTCCACCTCGGCAAGATGCGCGAGCATCGCCGCCGTGGTCTGTCGATCGGTCGTAACGAGCGCGGCGAGACCGGCGAGCAGGTTGTCATCGGACAGGTGATCGAGCGTGAACGCGCGCATGACCTCCCATATCACGCGTTTCTACGACCTCTCAGAATGCGCTCAGAGCGACGAAGACGCTTCCGAAATCGCGCGAAGACCTCGCGACCGTTTTCGTCGCGCACACGCGAGCCTGTGCGCTCCTCGCGAGTGTTTCATCGCGGTTCCCGCTCGCGCGCCTCGCGCGCACTCAGGAGCTGTCAACCGAATTCGTCATTCCGAATTCGTCATTCCTCGACGAGAATCTGCGTATTCGGACCGCAGGGCGATGTGCCGATTGGATCCACGACACGATGACAGACGGCGACGCTCGTCTCACTCCGTCGCAAACGTCGCGCGGCTTGGCGCGCGTCTGCGTGACAGCACGCCTCTTGTCGCCCAAGCGTCGCGCGGCTTGGCGCGCGTCTGCGTGACAACTTGATGCACGTCGCGCAAGCCGTCGCGCGGCTTGGCGCGCGTCTGCGTGAGGTCGTCTCCACTCGCCATCGGGCACGCCGCGCATACTCACCTCGACTCCATCACTCCACCCCTGGCGCGCCCCGGCCGACGGGGCGGTCCGGCGCGGGGCTCACCGGATCGCGAACGCGTCGCGCAGGGAACGTGACCGACGCGGCCTCCACCCTCCCGCGCTACCCGGACCTGCGTCTCCGCGGCGGCGCTCGGCGCCACGCCCACCGG
>JBMOOY010000044.1:0-1158 GCA_049324395.1 Pseudomonadota bacterium | reverse complement strand
CCTCGAATCGCCGCGGGCACCGGCGATTCGGCCCATTCCGGGCGTCAGAAGGCCTCGATTCCGGCCTTGCGCAGATAGACCAGCCGCTTCAGGTTGTAGCAGGCGGCCATCATCGTCATCGCGAAGCTCGCCCGCGCCTGGCCGATCGTGCGGATCAGCTTGCCGCCCATCTGCTCGATGGCCGCGAACGCATGCTCGACCCGCGCGCGGGTCTTGGCGATGCGTTTGTTGCGCCGCTGCTGGCAGTCGGACAGGGGCTGGCTGCGCGTCCCCTTCCGTTGGATCCGGTTGCGGAAGCCGTTCTCCTTGAGCCAGGCCTCGCGCGCCGCGGACGGGTAGCCGCGATCGGCATAGACGTCGCGGCTCGTGTTGCTCGGGTCGAGGACGGCAGCGAAGTGCCGGCTGTCGTGCGTGCTCGCGGTGCCAGTCTCGAGCCGGCGGATGAGCTTGTACCTCTTGTCGACGTTGATCGACAGCTTGTAGCCGAAGTGGCTCTTGCCGTGCTTCTTCGTCCAGGTCGCATCCAGATCCTTCTGGCGCCGCTTGGCCGGACGCCACTGGGCGGGCATCGCGCCCTGCTCGATGAGCGCCTGCTCGCCGCGGCTGTTGTGCTGCTTGGGCGCCGGCACCAGCGTCGCGTCGATGATCTGCCCGCCGCGCGCGATGAAGCCCTGCTTCAACAGCTGCGCCGACACGCCGTCGAACAGCGCCTGCGCGCCCGCTTCGCCGATGCGGTTCTCGAAGGTCCACACCGTCGTCCGATCAGGGATGTTCGTCGCGTCGGCCAGGCCGCAGAAGCGCTTGTAGCTCATGCGATCGAGCAGCTGGTACTCCATCTGCTCGTCCGACAGGTTGTACAGGCGCTTGAGCACCAGGATGCGCACCATCGTCTCGGTCGGATACGGCGGGCGCCCACCCTGCGCGCTCACCGGCCGCGGCGCGACGCGGTCGACCTCGGCCGCCAACGCCGCGAAGTCGATGTGCGATTCGATCTCCGTCAGCGGATCGCCCAGCTTGTCGAGCTTCTGGCGATGGTGCTCATCGGCGAACAGGTCGGTCTTGATCGCGCTACGCGGTTTCATGGGCATCAGGCAGGACGGAGTTCAGGACGACGTAATTTTACCAAGGGTACGGGCGCTGAGGTTTTTCGAGGCGCCC
>JBMOOY010000043.1:0-1179 GCA_049324395.1 Pseudomonadota bacterium | reverse complement strand
GTGGTGATGCTCGCGCCCCACTTCAAGGACGCGAACGTGGACGAGCTCGTCGCTGCGGCGGCGTATCGCACGAAGGTCGAGATCGAGATGCTCGTCGCGACACTTGCCCCGCAGCCGGATCTTCCGGAGGCCGTCGTGCCGCTCGATCCGATGGGTGGCGCGGAGCAGGCGAATCCATCCGCCCCGGGGCGGATCCCACCCGCCCTGGGGCGACCGCCGGCGCCGGGCGTCGCCACGCGGGCGAAGCCACTCGCGCCGGAACGGTTCGGGCTGCAGGTCACGATCAGTCAGGAGACCCGCGACAAGCTCGAACGGGCCCAGGCCCTCCTGCGCCATCGCAATCCGCGGGGCGATCTCGCCGAGGTGATCGACCGCGCGCTCGATGCGTTGCTGCTCGTGCTGGAGCGGGAGAAGTTCGGGGCGACATCGCGGCCACGAGCGGCGAAGCCGCGGGCGGATGATGCGGATCCGCGATACGTCTCCCGCGAGGTCCGGCGCACCGTGCACGCGCGCGACGGCGAGCAGTGCTCGTTCGTGAGCGCCGACGGCGTTCGGTGTACGGAGCGCGGGTTTCTGGAATTCGATCATTCGACGCCGGTTGCCCTCGGTGGCCAGCCGACCGCCGATGGGACAAGGCTCCTGTGCCACGCGCATAACCAGTACGAGGCCGAGCGGCGCCTCGGGGCCGACTTCATGCACGCCAAGCGCACCGAGGCCCGTGCGAGGCGGCGCCGTGCAGCCGAAGGAACGCGCCACGGCGGCGCTCAACCGAGACCCGGTGAAGCGGCGCCCGATCAAGCGGTGCCCGATCAACCGACCCCCGAGCAACCGACGCCTGAGCAACCGACACCTGAGCAACCGACACCTGAGCAAGCGACCCCCGAGCAACCGACCCCCGAGCAACCGACCCCCGAGCAACCGACGCCCAGTCAACCGACGCCGGCGCAATCGGCCAGTGGACATCGTCCGGCGCGACGCACCGCCGTGCCCAGTCAACCGACACGCGATCAGACGACGCACATCGACCCGGCTGCGACCGAACGTGCGGATGACTTGGCGGCGATCGATGCAGATGTCACCCTCGCGCTGCGCGGCATGGGGTTCGGAGCCGCCGAGACCCGCCGGGCCATGGCGAACATCGCCCAGGATCCTGCGATCACGTTTGAAGCGCGCCTGCGC
>JBMOOY010000042.1:0-10580 GCA_049324395.1 Pseudomonadota bacterium | reverse complement strand
CGATACGCGCCCGCCACCGTATCGCGCAGGCGCGCGTCGGCGTCCATCGGTGGCACAGCCGGGATCTCACGCGGAGGCGGCAAGCGCGCTTGCAGCACCTCACGGGTCGCTTCGAGTTCGTCGTGCAAACGGCCGCGCGCGATGTTGTTACCGCTGATGCGGTCGATCATGTCGTCATTGACCCAGCGACCGTTCGCCTGTCGCTGATATCGTTCGCCGTCCGAAGCGATCAGCGTGTCGGTGTCGGTACGCGCCTGGCGCACGGCATCTGGCATTCCGCCGTGCGCTTTCCAGCCATTGCGGATGTAGGCATCTTCGTAGCGCGCCGCGATCGAGGCAGGGCTATTCGCCGCGTTCTCCAACACGATCTGGGCCGCTTGCCGGTCCAGACGCGCTGCACGCTCGCTCCCAGGTTCGGCCGTTTCGGTGGAATAGGGCGTCATCCCGCGCTCGACGAACGGACCGTAAACCTTGCGTTCCCACCGCCCACTCTCGGGGTCGCGCTCCCAATTCGTGGGCTGACTGCTAGGTGCATCGCCTGCTTCTGCCGCGAGCGCGAAGGGAGCGCGTTGCGCGGGTGGACTGCCGAGTACCAATTCGACCGAGCGGTTGGTCGCCTGGTAGTTGAGCGTGTTTTCCGTGGCGGGTGATGCGCGCAAATCGCCGCGCAGGGCGTTGTCGATATTGTCGTCGGTACTGTCGATCGGCGCTCTGCGCCGCCACCCGTCGGCGGGCTTGTCCGGGTCGTAGCTCCAGGATTGGCCAGCGAGTTCCTGGTTGTAGATGCGACGGTTGTCGGTCCACTCGGCGATTTTCTCGCCTGCGAAGACACCCGCGACACCGCCGATGGCTCCGGTGACAAGCAGGCCCGGCCCGGTCTCGACGCCCAGCGCGGCGCCGGTTGCCATGCCGATGCCGGCACCCGCCCAGCCACCGACGCTGCGCGCGCCGAAATGTATCATCGTGGACTCGGCAGCTGTACTGTTGCCTTCGCCGGCCAACCGATGCGCGGTGCGCACGCTGTCCGCGCCGTCGTAGATTTCCAGTGCAAGGCCGGCGACGCCGAGGGCGCTCCCGGCTCGGCGCAAGCCAGTCGCCTCAGGCCGTTGCGCGTGCGCCGCAGCTTGTGTCAGCTCGTCGAGATGCTGCTGTCCTGCCAATGCATGTGCGTTCGGCGGCCCCATCAGATCGGCCATTGGGCGCGTGCTGTCTGGGAATGTTGGTTTACGGCCTTCGATTTCTGTGTCGCGGAAGTACTCGCGATTGTCGAGTTGCAACTGGCCTGTGTCGCCACGCAAAGGCATCCCCTGTGCATTCACGGCGCTTCGGATTACACCGACGTTCTCGTGCGAACGCGCAACGATCATCTCGAATGCAGCCTGCGTTCCATGAGTAGACTGACGTGCGGCCAGTGTTTCCCGTGGAATTCCCTCGACCGTTGTCACTTCAGGATTTGCGAGGATGCGTGGTAATTCTGTCTGCGCGAAAACACGATCAGGCGCGGCCCCGCTGGCGATGACCTTAACCTCCCCTCGAGTCGCATCCGCGAACCTTGCCGACGCATCCGCCCACGGGCCATCGGTCGGGTGGTACAACCAGTCATTGGCGGCCTTGGCGACCGCATCGCCGCGACGCATGTCGTCAACAGTGACGCCATGTGCAACGGCGGCTGCCCTCGTGAATTCACGAGAGTTCAGAAAGCTGTTGATCTCCGTGCGATCGATGAGGCGAACATCTTCCCCGGCCTCTTCCATTGCCTTGACGATGTTCCAGGAAGACACGCGATCAGCCACGCGTCCGCTGTAGAGGACTGTCACTTGTCCGGGCGACTCGACACTGACTTGCCGCGCAAGCGCGCGTAATGCCTCAGGTGTCTGGTACTTCGATGGATCCTTGATCAGCAGGTCAATCGCCTCGTCGGCCTGTAGCGGCCCACTCATGGGCGGCGCTCCAGACCCGGTACGAGCTCGACTTCAAAGTCCGTGCATTGTGCGAACCATCCGCCATCCTTGTATGCAAGAAGCGCATCATGCAGATCAGCCAAGAATTCCTCATCAGGCTGAGGAAGCCCGGCGGGTGCATCTCGACCATTGACGCGAACCAATCCCCACTTCGCCCAGCCCGGGGCTCCTGGTCGCCCGCCGCCCTCGATCGCATGCAGCTCAATCGTGTAAGCCGATCCGCGCCAGAAAAACGTCCAATAGGACTCGTAGCTGAATTCTTCCCGACCTCGGTTCAATTCGCGCAGGTAGATCCCGCGTTCTCGATCGACAGTCCAGTCTCGAGCGCGAACAGCGCTTGCCTGACGCTTGTCGATCTCATGGAGTCCGTACCTCTCGAAGTCTTCCGCCGGGATGTACTCGTTCACGAAAGGCATAGCATTCCTTGGGAGGGCGTCCTGAGATGTCAGGATCGTACCGTCCGGCCAGAGAATCGGGCAAGCGCATGAGGCATTGCGAGCCGAAATACGTCAGATAAATCAATTAGATAGGGGTTGGAAAATAAAAAGTCCGTTTTCCAACCGCTTTTCCACCTGCTTTCCAACCGTCGGATGCATAACTTGCGTGTCGCCCGCTGCAACCGCAGCACGACGAGAAGCAAGACATGCAAGACCGCACCCCCGCGCAAGGCGTCTCCGACGATGCCCGCGCTTACGATGAGAACCAGCTCGCCCGGCGCTGGGACATCTCCCACCGCACCCTGCAGCAGTGGCGCCGGATGGGGATCGGCCCCGTCTACCTGAAGCTCGGCAACCGCGTCAGCTACCGCCGGGAGGACGTCGAGGCCTACGAACGCCAGGCGTTGCGCCGCGGCACCGGCGAACGCGCGTTCGCGTGAGGACGACGATCATGACCGACCTCACCTTCCTGCCGGCCGGCTTTGCCGACCAATCTCTCGCCGAACTGTCCGTCGCCCAACTGGCGGCGCTCTCCCCTCAACAGAAAATCCTCCTCGCTCAGCAACTGGAGCAGGCGGGCGACTGGCTCAAGCAGGTCAAGGCTCGCTTCGACGCCGCGCTGGAGCAGACCTACGGCGATCGCATCCGCACCACGCGCAGCGATGGCGGCAAGGACTTCGGCGTCGTCCACATCGCCGACGGCGAAGTGCGCCTGACCGTGGATGTGTCCAAACGCGTGACCTGGGACCAGGCACAACTGGCGACGATCTCCAAACGCATCGACGCGGCAGGCGAGTCCGTCGAGGAATTCATCGACGTCAGCTACAGCATTTCCGAATCGCGCTTCCAGAACTGGCCGTCGACGCTGCGCTCGCAGTTCGAGGCCGCGCGCACCGTCAAGCCCGGCAAGCCGACGTACCGGCTGACGCCGGCCGGGGAGGGCTGAGATGACGCTTCCCATCATCGGCGCCGACCAGCGCATGTCCGAGCGCCGCGGCGTGAAGGGCGTTCTCATCGGAAAATCCGGAATCGGGAAAACGTCCCAGCTCTGGACGCTCGACGCGGGCTCGACCCTGTTCCTCGATCTGGAGGCGGGCGATCTCGCAGTCGAGGACTGGGCCGGCGACAGCCTGCGCCCGCGCACCTGGAGCGAGTGCCGCGACTTGGCGGTATTCATCGGCGGCCCGAACCCGGCGTTGCGCGACGACCAGGCCTACAGCCAGGCGCACTACGACGCCGCCTGCGCGCGCTACGGCGATCCGGCGCAGCTCGCCAAGTACCACACGCTGTTCGTCGACTCGATCACCGTCGCCGGCCGGTTGTGCCTGCAGTGGAGCAAGGGCCAGCCGCAGGCGTACTCCGACAAGACCGGCAAGCCTGACATGCGCGGCGCCTACGGCCTCATGGGGCAGGAGATGATCGCGTGGCTCACGCACCTGCAGCACACCCGCGGCAAGAGCGTGTGGTTCGTCGGCATCCTTGAGGAGAAGATCGACGACTTCGGCCGCCGCCTCCTGCAACTGCAGATCGACGGCAGCAAGACCGGACTGGAACTGCCGGGCATTGTCGACGAGGTCGTGACGATGACCGAGATCGCCGCCGACGACGGCACCGCGTACCGCGCCTTCGTCTGTCACACCCTCAATCCGTGGGGCTATCCAGCGAAGGACCGTTCCGGCCGGCTCGATCTGATCGAGGAGCCGCACCTCGGCCGCCTGATGCAGAAGATCGCCGGCAGCGCGCGCCCCGCGCTCGAACGGCTCGACTTCACGCGCCCCGCGACCACGACCACCATTTCGCACGCGCCGGCCGTTGCCGCGCAGGAGACCCCATGACCGTCTGGAACGATTTCAACGATGCCGAACAGCAGCAGACCTTCGACGTCATCCCCAAGGGCACCGTCGCCTGGGTGCGGATGACGATCAAGCCCGGCGGCTACAACGATCCAAGCCAGGGATGGACCGGCGGCTGGGCCACGCGCAGCGACGAGACCGGCGCGATCTATCTGGCCTGCGAGTTCGTCGTGCTCGAAGGCCCGTTCGCGAAACGGAAACTGTGGAGCAACGTCGGCCTCTACAGCCCGAAGGGGCCGACCTGGACCGGCATGGGCCGCAGCTTTCTGCGCGCGCTGCTCAACTCCGCTCGCAACGTGCGACCGGAGGACAACTCGCCGCAGGCGGCTGCCGCACGGCGCATCCAGGGCTTCCACGAACTGGAGGGCATTGCTTTCTTCGCGAAGATCGATGTCGAGCGCGACGGGCGGGGCGACCCGAAGAACATCATCAAGCAGGCGGTAGAACCCGGCCAGCCCGACTATCCGCCGGGCGCGCCGCCCGCGGCCGGTGCGGCGGCCCGTGTGGCCGCGCCGACCACGACGCACGCCGGGCCGGCGGCCCCGACCGGCCGCCCGACGTGGGCGCAGTAAGGCCCACCCGTGCGGTGCTGGGCCTGCGGCCAACCGGCGCGCGGGTTCGGTCACCTTGACCTGAGACACCCGCCCGCCGATCCACGGCGTTACCCGCACCGCTGGGCTTTCTGCTCGCGCCGCTGCCAAGACGCCTTCCACCAACTCTACGACACCCGCCGCCGGCACCAGCCGGCGGCGCTGGAGGAGCTTGTTCCCGTGACTCTGCCCCTGTCCCCCGATGCCCAGCGCGCCTGTCTGCTCGCGCTCGGCAACGCCGCCGACGCCGTCGGCTTCGCCGTGCCGCTGGCGCAGTACTCGCAGCGGCAGGCGCTGCACGTCATCGATGCGGTGATCCACGCCTACGAACGCCAGCAGCACCAGCACTCGCGCGCGCTGCGCGGGCTGCCGCCGCTGGACGATTTCGAAGATTCCGAAATTCCCTTCTGAGGCCGAACGATGCTGGATTTCAACTCATCGTCGACCGAGTCCGGACGCCTCGAAGCGTTGATCGACATCGGCCTGCAGCAGGCGCGCGCGGCCGAGCCCCGGCGCACTTATCTCGGTGCATCGCGGCTGGGTGTGGCCTGTTCGCGTGCGCTGCAGTACGAGTATGCCGACGCGCCGGTCGATCCCGGCCGTGACACCGACGGCCGCATGCTGCGGATCTTCGAGCGCGGTCACGTGCTCGAGGAGAGCATGGTCGCCTGGCTGCGCGGCGCCGGTTTCGATCTGCGCACGCGCCAGGACGACGGCACGCAGTTCGGCTTCTCCGCGCTCGATGGGCGGCTCAAGGGGCACGTCGACGGCGTTTTCGTCGGCGGCCCCGAGGGCTACGACTACCCGGCGCTCTGGGAGTGCAAATTCCTCGGCGCGAAGGCCTGGCGCGAACTGGAAAAGAACAAGCTCGCCGTCGCGAAGCCGGTGTATGCCGCGCAGGTCGCGATGTATCAGGCCTATCTCGACCTTCACGCGAATCCCGCGCTGTTCACCGCGATCAACGCCGACACGATGGAGGTTTACGCCGAGCGCGTGCCCTTCGACGGCCAGCTCGCGCAGCGGATGTCCGATCGCGCGGTGCAGATCGTGCTCGCCACGGATGCCGGCGAGCTGCTGCCGCGCGGCTTCTCCGATCCCACCCACTTCGAGTGCCGGTTCTGCGCCTGGCAGGACCGCTGCTGGAGATCCGCATGACCCCCGATGTCCTACCCGATTGCAACGCGCCGATGGTCGCCGCGCGCACCGCGCACCAGGCGCTGCGCATTCCGATGCAGTGGCTGGGCAACAAGGTCGAGCGCCGCGTGCGCGGCGTGCCGCACTATCGCATCGGCCATCTGGTCCGGTTCCGGCTCAGCGAACTGGAGCAGTGGCGCGATCGCCACGCGGCCGTGATCGCACCGCGACTGGAACAGGCCGATGCCGCAACGGTCGTCGTCTCACCGCCGCCGGTCGCCACGGATTTCAACGGCGTGAACTGGCACCGCCGCGAAGGGCTCGCCGAGATCTTTGTGCGCCGCCACAGCAACGACTGCCGTTACAGCGCGCGCCAGCGAAGCTGGTTCGTTCGCACCGATCAAGGCTGGCACCGGGACGATACGCTTGTCGTGTTCGACCGGGTGCGCGGCATTTGCCGTGAAGCCGCTGATCGCGCCCGGACAGAACAGGCACGGCGCTGGTTCGCCAGTGCCACGACGGTCGCGGCCGTGGAGCGGATCGCGCGTCTGCGCGCGGATGCGATGCCGGCCGGCGAGGGGAGCGCGCAGTGACGCATCCGTCTCTGGACTTCAACGATGTTCCGCAGGTCGCCGCGCCACGCGACGGTCGGGACGAGATCCGCGCGCAACTGCTCGATCGTCTGGAATCGGTGCTGACCGCGCTGTTCCCCGCCGGCAGAAAGCGGCAGGGCAAGTTCCTGATCGGCGACGTGCTCGGCAGTCCCGGCGACAGCCTGGAGGTGGTGCTCACCGGCGAGAAGGCGGGGTTGTGGACCGACCGCGCCAACAACACGGGCGGCGACATCTATGCCTTGCTCGCGGCGCATTTCCGGATCGACGTCCACGTCGAGTTTCCGCGCGTGCTGGACGAGGCGGGGCGACTGCTGGGGCGTGCATCGGCGATGCCGATGGCGAAGCCGAAGAAGACCGCGCCGATGGACGACCTCGGCCCGGCGACCGCGAAGTGGGATTACCTCGACGCCGACGGCCAGTTGATCGCCGTGGTGTACCGCTACGATCCTCCCGGCGGCAAGAAGGAATTCCGGCCGTGGGATGCGAAGCGCCGCAAGATGGCGCCGCCGGAGCCGCGTCCGCTGTACCACCAGCCGGGCATCGTGACCGCGGACACCGTGGTCCTGGTCGAGGGCGAGAAGTGCGCGCAGGCGCTGATCGACGCCGGCATCGTCGCGACCACGGCGATGCACGGGGCGAACGCGCCGGTCGACAAGACCGACTGGTCGCCGCTGGCCGGCAAGACGGTCGTACTCTGGCCCGACAAGGACAAGCCCGGTTGGGAGTACGCCGAGTGCGCCGCCCAGGCGATTCTGGCCGCGGGCGCGCATGGCTGCCGGATTCTCTATCCGCCGGAAGACAAACCGGAAGGGTGGGACGCGGCCGATGCGATCGCCGAGGGCTTCGATGTCGCCGGATTTCTGGTCGCCGGCCCATGCACGCCGGTCCGGTATGCGGGCGATCTTCTGGCGACGCAGACCGGGCAGACCGACGGTGATGCTGCCGGACACGGCCTGTTCGAGGATCTGGACTGGACCTCGGAAGCCGGATTGGCGCGGGCGTTCACCCGGCGCAACGGCCAGGACTGGCGCTACTGCGCACCGTGGGGCAAGTGGCTGGCCTGGACAGGCACGCGGTGGAACGCCGACCAGCGCCTGTACGTCATGCACCTGGCGCGCGAAATGTGCTGCGCGGCGGCGCTGATGTCGAAGTCGCCGCCGTTGAGTCGCCGGCTGGCCAGCGCCGCCTCGATCGCCGCGGTCGAGCGGATCGCACGATCGGAGCCCGAACTCAGTTCGATCCCGGACGAGTGGGATGCGAACCTCTGGGCACTGAATACGCCGGGCGGGGTCGTCGATCTGCGCAACGGCCGATTGGCGGCGCATCGGCGCGAGGATGCGATGACCCGAATCGCCACGGCGACGCCGCGCGGCGACTGCGCCCGCTGGCGCGCGTTCCTCGGCGATGTCACCGGCGGCGACGCGGAGTTGCAGGCGTACCTGCAGCGGATGGCCGGCTACTGCCTCACCGGGGCGACCAGCGCGCACGCGCTGTTCTTCCTGTACGGCACCGGCGCGAACGGCAAGTCGGTGTTCGTGACCGCACTGGCGACGATCCTTGGCGACTACGCGACCAACGCGCCGATGGATACGTTCATGGAAGCGCGCGGCGATCGCCACCCGACCGATCTGGCCGGACTGCGCGGCGCGCGCTTCGTCGCCTCGGTCGAAACCGAACAGGGCCGGCGCTGGAACGAGTCGAAGGTCAAGGCGATTACCGGCGGCGACAAGGTCTCAGCGCGCTTCATGCGGCAGGATTTCTTCGAGTACACCCCGCAGTTCAAGTTGGTCATCGCGGGCAATCACAAACCGGCCATCCGCAACGTCGACGAAGCGATGAAGCGGCGCATGCACCTGATCCCGTTCACGGTGACAATCCCGCCCGAGCGCCGCGATCCGAAGCTCACCGAGAAGCTGCTCGCCGAGCGCGACGGCATCCTCGCCTGGGCGCTGGCCGGCTGTCTGCAGTGGCAACGCAGAGGCCTGCAGCCACCCGCGAGCGTGCTCTCGGCGACTGAGGAGTACTTCGAGGCCGAGGATGCGCTGGGGCGGTGGATCGACGAGCGGTGCGTCCGCGACGCGAACGCCAAGGCGTTGACCGGCGAGTTGTTCAACGACTGGAAGGCCTGGGCCGAAGCGGCGGGCGAGTTCGTCGGCTCGCAGCGTCGGTTCTCCGACCAGATGGTCGCCCGTGGTATCGAGAAATGGCGTAACCCGTTGGGTGTCCGCGGCTTCCAGGGCATCGGCTTGAAGGTCGCGCCAAAGGTTGGATTCACGCCCTACGCCGACTTCGACTAACACGCCTGACACAGCCGACACGGCTCATGATTTACGCCCATACCCGCGCGCGTAAGAGGTTAACCATGAACTGAGTCGGCTGTGTCAGACCTGATCCCCCACAGGACTCCGGAATGACCAGAACCCTTCTCGCGCTCGACCTCGGCACCACCACGGGCTGGGCACTGCGCACCCCCGATCGCCGCATCGTGAGCGGCTCCCAATCGTTCAAACCGCAACGCTTCGAGGGCGGCGGCATGCGCTTCCTGCGCTTCGTCCGCTGGCTGGATGAACTGCAGACGCTCTCGGGCGGAATGCAGCAGCTCGCGTTCGAGGAAGTGCGCCGGCACGCATCCACCGACGCCGCACACGCCTACGGCGGCTTCCTCGGTCAGCTTTCGGCCTGGTGCGAGCAACGCCAGATCCCGTACCAGGGCGTGCCTGTCGGCACGATCAAGAAGCACGCGACCGGCAAGGGCAACGCGAACAAGGACGCGATGCTCGCCGCGGTGCGGGGCTGGGGCTACGCGCCCGTCGACGACAACGAAGCGGATGCGCTCGCGCTGCTGCACTGGGCCATCGCGCAGGAGCGTTCGGCATGACCGTGTGGACGTTCGACGAAGTCGAGCACCGCTTCCACGAAGCCGCAGCGACGTCTTACCGGTTGCCCGCCGCGCGCGTGGCAGGCTACGTCAGCCTGTGGCCCGAGATCGCGCGCCAGTCGTGGGAGGGCTACGCGGACGAGCGGATCGTGCTGCGCTTCCCAGCCACACCTGCGGCCGTCGATCGCCTGGCCGAGACCACGCAGTGGCTGCAGTGGCTGAGCGTGGAGCAGCGCAAGCTGGTGTGGGCGCGCGCCCGCTACGTGCCGTGGCGTGCGATCTGCGAGGCGCAGCACTGCTCCAAGCCCACCGCGTGGCGGCGTTGGCGGCACGCGCTCACATTGATCGTGGTGCAGCTCAACGGCCAGCCACCACGCATCGTGGAGGTGATTACGCAGCATGACGCGACGTGACGCAATCGAACGCAAGCGCGCGCGTTGGATCGTAAAATCCCACGAAAATTGGTGAAACACTCCCCCCGATTCCGGGGTATCTTTTCTGCCACGGTGGTCATGCGTCCTGAAGCAGCACGCTTCGGACGTGATGGCGACCCACGAGGTCAGTTGTAGACCCACAGGGTCTACGGGTCCTCCCTGCGCCCCGCCTAGAGCGGGCGGCAGAGCCGCAGAACCTCGCTACCGTCTGCGCACGAAACAAGGTTTGCACCGGGTGGCAGGTTTGCACCTCGGACCGGATCGATCTCCAAAGCCGAGAAAACACGACGTTTCCGCAAGGCGTTTACTCGGTATCCATGTGTCGCTGCTGCAAACCCGTCAGGTTTGCACCGGCTCAGGTTTGCACTCGACGACAGCGAATCCGCAAGGGTTTGCACCCCTCTCTCCAGCCCATCGGCCAGCGCGTTCGTCCCCCCTGTTCCCGGACGCGCTGGTCGGTGGGTTTCTTTTTCCGAGCCCACGATGCCCCACGCCCTCACCGTCGAGACCCGCCGGGTCGAGGCGCTGACGCCTTACGCGAAAAACCCAAGAACGCACAGCGACGCGCAGATCGCGCAGATCGCCGCGAGCATCGTGGAGTTCGGCTGGTCATCGCCGATCCTGATAGACCGCGACAACGGTGTGATCTGCGGTCATGGAAGGCTGCTCGCCGCACGCA
>JBMOOY010000041.1:0-11763 GCA_049324395.1 Pseudomonadota bacterium | reverse complement strand
AGCAGCTTCGTGCCCGCGGGAAACTGGGCAAAGTGGCGCTGGTGGCCTGCATGCGAAAGCTGCTCGGCATCGTCAATGCGAGACGCCGCGACGAGCTGCGCGCCGAGGGCCTGATCATGGCCTGAAAAAAAACCAGAAGACAGTTGCTGAGTTAAGCCGCCCCGCAGCGGGGTGGCGGACGCGTGCTAGCGTAGCGCAGGCACGCGGCCGACGCCGCGATGCGGGGTCGGCTTGAACGAATTGTTAGGCTGCATAGACGTCAAGCCTGAAAATGTTGAAGGCAAGGTAAGCGCCAACAACAGTAGGATCATGCGTGACTATTGGAGAGGGCAACAGAATGCCGCAATTCACCAATGGAGGATCTATTGAGACGACTTTACCGTAGGCTCTGTATGACCAGCCCCCGAGTGGGACCATTTTTTGCTCTAGATCGGGATTTCCGGAAAATATCTCCTCCCAAGATTCTTCTTGATCTTCCGAGTCTATCCAGCTGAAGTTCGCGAAGAAATTATCGCCGTCAGCAATGTTAAGCGAGGAGTATCCAAGGCAGTCCATGCATTCGTATGTGATGCCATCAACTTCAACGAGCGCGGATTCTCCTTCTTCTTTTGCGCTCAGGATAAGACGAGCTTTCATATGCAGCCTAACGCCTGAATTAAGCCGAGCCGCGAAGCGGCTTCGGCTTGAATGAATTGTTAGGCGTCTGCCCGAGAGAGCTGAGCTGCCCCTCTAGCCACGCCACGAACTCCTGCTCTGAGACTGGGTTTGGATTGTGACCCCACTCATTCCAGCGGCGGTCAACCATAGTGGACCAGTCGCCAGCAACCTCAGCAAGCGCAGGGTGACCACTCCAGAACTTCGCTGCTATACCTAGCTCGCCGACTCGACCGTTGAGCTCTTGGATGGAGCACGCCCCTGCCAGGTAGAGCCGACCGGCCTCAAGCATCTGGCGGAATTCTCTGATCTCAGTAGTCATTCTGCTGATGCCTAACTACGATTAGACCCCAAAGCGGGGCACAACGCGGAGTCTGGCTTCGCCCATGCGATCCGTCAATCGGGCGAGTTCCAATGAAATCAATGCCGTACGTATCTGCTCTGGATGCTGCGACTTGAAGCATTGAGGGTGTTATGCGGAGTTGACACCGGATAGCACCAAAAAACGCGCGTCATCCGGCTCGTTCTGGCTCGTGACGCAGCAACCCGCACGCATCCATCCACTCGACATTCGCCTCACTGGGCGCGACAGACATAGCCGCGGTTCGATAGATACGAATGATCGAAATCACCGAAATGAATTCATCGTGTCTTTCGAAACTGCCGCAACAGTGATTTTGGCGTGCGCATCGCCGACGGCATCACCCGCGCACTATGCGACGATCACACCCTCCGCTTCTCCAACTTCCGCGCCAGTGTCCGCCGATGCAGACCAAGGCGCCTTGCGGTTTCTGAAATATTGAAGCCGGTCTCCACGAGCGTTTCGTGGATGCGTTCCCATTCGAGGGTCTTGATCGAGGTCTTGCGTGCGCTGACCTGCACGTCGACGTCGCCGCTGCCGCGCTTGAAGGCGGCTTCGATGTCGTCGGTGTTCGAGGGTTTCGCGAGGTAGTGCATCGCGCCGAGTTTGATCGCTTCCACCGCGGTGGCGATGCTGGCGTAGCCGGTGAGCACGACGATCAGCATGTCCGGATCGTGCGCGTGCAGGGCCTTCACCCACGAGAGGCCGGAGGCGTTGCCGGCGAGTTTGAGGTCGACTACCGCGTGCGTCGGCGCGAAGCCGTCGAGCACCGTCGGCAACGCTTCGTCGCCCGCGGCGGTGCGCACGGCGTAGCCGCGGCGCTCGAACGAGCGCGAGAGCGTGCGCGCGAACGCGAGGTCGTCTTCGACGATCAGCAGTCTGCGTTCATCGGTCATCGTCGTTCTCCTCGTCGTCGGCATCCATGCCGTCTCCGATCTCGATCGCGGCCAGCGGCAGGGTCATGGTGACCGCCGCGCCGCCCTGCGGCAGGTTGCGCACGGTCAGCCGCCCGCCCAGCGTACGCGCGACGTTCATCGACAGGAACAGGCCGAGGCCGCCGCCGGCCCGACCCTTGGTCGAGTTGTAGGGCGTGCCCACGCGGTCGAGGACCTCGGCGTGGAAGCCGGGACCGGCATCGCGGACCTCGACGATCAGATCGTCGTCGCGACAGGACACCGCCAGTTCGACCCGCCGCGGCGAGACTTCGAGCGCGTTGTCGAGCACGTTGAACACCATCTGCCGCAGGCCCGCATCGGCGACGATCCATGGATTCGCGGGGCAATCGCGGACATAGCGGAAATCGGCCGGATTGCTCAGCGTGCGCCACTGTTCGGCCAGGTCGTCCAGGAACGCGTGCAGGGTCGTCTGCACCGGCGCCTCGCCGCGGGTCTTTCCGGCGGCGAGCAGGATGTTGCTGACGATCGACTTGCAGCGCGCGACCTGGATCTGCATCTCCTCCAGGTCGTGGAAGATCTCGGCCTCCGAGGACATCGACGGCAGGTGCTGCCAGTCGCCGAGGATCACCGACAGCGTCGACAGCGGGGTGCCCAGTTCGTGCGCCGCGCCCGAGGCCAGCAGGCCCATGCGGACGATGTGCTCTTCCTCGGCCGCCCGCTGTCGCAATTCCGCGAGACGGGCATCGCGTTCGCGCAGGATCCGGCCGATGCGGGTGATGAACACGACCAGCAGCGCGGCGATCAGGACGAAGCAGATCAGCAGCCCCTGCACGTAGCGGTCGGCCAGCCCCTGCGAGAGATCGACCTCGATCCGGGTCGGGCTGGGCACGACCACCAGCACGGCGACGCCGAGCGCGGTGGCGGCGGCGACGACCCAGTTGCCCGGCGGCTGCAACAGCACCGTCGCCAGCGCGACCTGGAGCAGGAACAGGAAGACGAAGGGATTGGTGATGCCGCCGCCGAGGTGCAACTGGAACGCGAGCGAGCCGACATCCACCAGCAGCGCCGCCAGCAGCGCCGCGTTCGACACCGGCCCGCTGCGCCACCACAGGAACTGGCTGCCGAGATTGAACAGGGCCAACGCCGCGAGCGTGCCGAGCATCCAGTGCAGCGGCAGCGGGATGCGCAGGCCGTAATGCACCACGAGGATGGTGACCAGCTGACCCACGACCGCGATCCAGCGCAACTGGATGAGCTGCTGCATGCTGCGCAGCCCGGCGTGCGAGGCGCGGTCGGGGGTCCGCGGCCCGCGCAGGGCGCCGGCCACGGTTTCGCCGTCGGGTCGGGCGGCGGGAGACGCCTGCATGGGGTACGGCCTCGTCAGCGGACGGACGTGTCGGGACGATCTTGCCGCAAGCGGCGCCAGGACACGAGCAGGCAACCCGCGGCGACCAGGGTCAGCGCGGCCATGCCGAACCAGGTCAGGGCGTAGGACAGATGCGCATCGCGGAACCGCACCACGGTCAATCCGCCGCGCGGCCAGGCCTGCGGGTCGGCGCCGACGGCTTCAGCATCGACGAAGAAGGGGGCGACCGTCGGTGCCGGCAGGCCGAGGCGGCGCGCGATCGCGGCGACATCGCGCGAGTACCAGCGCCCGGCGGCGGGGTCGTTGCGGCGCAGGAAACCGCCGTCCGGCTCGCCGATGCGCAGCAGGCCGACGATGTCCACGCGCCCGGCGGGCGGCGGCGCAGCGGTTTCGCCGATGGGCACGAAGCCGCGGTTCACGAACACGATGTCCCCGGCATCGGTGCGCAGCGGCGCGAGCACCCAGGCGCCCGCGCCGAGGGCGGTCACCGCCTGGGTGCGGGTCTCGGGCACCGCGAGGAACCGGCCGGTCAGGCGCACGCGACGATACCCGTCGCCTGCATCGCTCACCGCGGACCACTCCGCGCGCGACGGCGGCGCGGACGGCTCGGCATGAATGCGCGACTCGACCCGTGCGATCAGGGCATGTTTCCACTCCCGACGTTCCAGCTGCCACACGCCCAACGCGACGAAGCCGACGCAGGCCACCGCCAGCAGCGCGGCGAACGCCGCCGTCCACACCGGCAGCGCGCGGCGCGCGGGCGGATCCCGGACGGCGACGCAGGCGTTCACGGCAGGCTCTGCATGGTCTGCATGTCGTGCGCCCCGGGCATCATGTTGCGATTGAGGTGATGCATCACCCACAGCGAGCCGCTGAGGACGATGATCACCAGCACTGCGGTGAACACCAGGGCGAGCAGATTCCAACCGCCTTCGGACCGGGCGTTCATGTGCAGGAAGTAGACCATGTGGACCACGATCTGCACCGCGGCGAAGCCGAGCAGCACGATCGGCAGGGCGACCGAATCGAGAGCGACGCCGCCCATCACCAGTCCGAAGGGAATCGCGGTCAGGACCACGGACAGCACGAACCCGGTGAGGTATTCACGCATCGACGCGTGCGGGATGCCGTCGTCGTGCGCGTCGTGGTCGTGCGCGTCGTGCGGTTGCGGGTGGCTCATGGCAGCACGCCCATCAGGTAGACGAAGGTGAAGACGCCGATCCAGACGACGTCGAGGAAATGCCAGAACATCGACAGGCAGGCGATGCGACGGCGGTTGTCGCGGGTCAGGCCGAAGCGCCCGACTTGGACGCACAGCACCACCAGCCAGATCACGCCGACGAACACGTGCAGGCCGTGGGTCCCGACCAGCGCGAAGAACGACGAGAGGAACGCGCTGCGCTGCGGGCCCGCGCCGAGATGGATCAGATGCGCGAATTCGTAGAGTTCGACCGCGAGGAACGCCAAGCCGAGCGCGCCGGTCGCCAGCAGCCAGCCGATCGTGCCGCGGGCGCTGCGGCGCTGCATCGCGATCATCGCGAAACCGTAGGTGATCGAGGACACCAGCAGGATCGCGGTATTGAGCGCGATCAGCTTCAGATCGAACAGATCGGCGCCGGATGGGCCGGCGGCGTAGCTGCGGCCGAGCACGCCGTAGGCCGCGAACAGGCAGGCGAAGATCATCAGGTCGCTGAGGAGGTAGACCCAGAACCCGAACAGCGACCCGTTGGCCGGATGGTGCCGGCCTTCCCGATCGAGGAAGACCGGGCTGCCGTCGTCGCGGACGAGGGCGATGGACTCAGACACGGACGGCCTCCAGCTGCGCGGTGCGCAGGCGTTCGGTGGCGTCCACCTCGGCGGCGGGGATGTGGAAATCGCGGTCGTAGTCGAAGCTGTGACGGATCGCGTACAGCACGATCGCCACCAGCGTCGCGATCGCCGCCCACCACACGTGCCAGATCATCGCGAAGCCGCAGGCCGTGGCCAGCGCCGCGAGGACCACGCCCGCCGCGGTGTTCTTCGGCATGTGGATGTCGATGAAGCCCTCGGTCGGGCGCACGTAGCCGCGACGCTTCATGTCCCACCACGCGTCGGTGTCGTGCACCACCGGCGTGAACGCGAAGTTGTAGGCCGGCGGCGGCGAGGACGTCGACCATTCCAGGGTGCGCCCGTCGCACGGGTCGCCGGTGGTATCGCGCAGCGCCTCGCGCCGGCGGACGCTGATGAAGATGCAGAACAGGAACGCGGCGATGCCGATGGCGATCAGGACCGCGCCGAAGGCGGCGATCTGGAACCAGATCTGCAGCGACGGATCCTCGAAGTGGCTCATGCGGCGGGTCACGCCCATCAGGCCGAGCACGTACAGCGGGGTGAACGCGAACCAGTAGCCCGCCAGCCAGAACCAGAACGAGACCCTGCCCCAGAAGTCGTCGAGCCTGAAACCGAACGCCTTCGGGAACCAGTGGGTCATCGCCGCGAACAGACCGAACACCACGCCGCCGATGATCACGTTGTGGAAGTGCGCGACCAGGAACAGGCTGTTGTGGAGCACGAAGTCGGCCGGCGGCACCGCGAGCAGCACGCCGGTCATGCCGCCGACCACGAAGGTCACCATGAAACCGACGGTCCACAGCATCGGCACCTCGAAGCGGATGCGCCCGCGGTACATCGTGAACAGCCAGTTGAAGATCTTCGCGCCGGTCGGGATCGAGATGATCATCGTCGTGATCCCGAAGAACGAATTGACGCTCGCGCCAGAGCCCATCGTGAAGAAATGGTGCAGCCACACCAGGTACGACAGCACCGTGATGCAGACCGTGGCGTAGACCATCGACGAATAGCCGAACAGTCGCTTGCCCGAATAGGTCGAAACGATTTCCGAGAACACGCCGAAGACCGGGAGGATCAGGATGTAGACCTCCGGATGGCCCCAGATCCAGATCAGATTGACGTAGAGCATGGCGTTGCCGCCGAGGTCGCTGGTGAAGAAGTTCGTCCCCAGATAGCGATCCAGGGTCAGCAGCGCCAGCGCCGCGGTCAGCACCGGAAACGACACCACGATCAGCACGTTGGTGCACAGCGCGGTCCACACGAACACCGGCATCTTCATCATGCCCATGCCGGGCGCGCGCATCTTGATGATCGTGACCAGGAGGTTGACGCCGGACAGCAATGTCCCGACGCCGGCCACCTGCAGGGCCCAGATGTAGTAGTCGACCCCCGTCGACGGACTGAAGGCGATGCCCGACAGCGGCGGCATCGCCAGCCAGCCGGTGGTCGCGAACTCGCCGAAGAACAGCGACAGCATCACCAGCGCCGCGCCGCCGGCGGTCATCCAGAAGCTGAAGTTGTTGAGGAACGGGAAGGCCACGTCGCGGGCGCCGATCTGCAGCGGGATCAGATAGTTCATCAACCCGGTGACCAGCGGCATCGCGACGAAGAAGATCATGATCACGCCGTGGGCGGTGAAGATCTGATCGTAGTGGTGCGGCGGCAGGTAACCGAGGTTGTCGCCGAAAGCGATCGCCTGCTGCAGGCGCATCATCAGCGCATCGGCGAAGCCGCGCAGCAGCATCACCAGTCCGAGCACCATGTACATGATGCCGATCTTCTTGTGGTCGATGCTGGTGAACCACTCCTTCCAGAGGTAGCCCCACAGCCGGTAGCGCGTGATCGTGGCCGCCAGCGCCAGCCCGGCGATCGCGGTGCCGATGAAGGTGGCCAGCACGATGGGTTCGTGCAGCATGGGAATGTCCGACCACGACATCCGCCCGAAGATCGGGGAGTGTTCGGCGACGGCGGTTTGCAGGGACATCGGAAGTTCCGGAAAACGTGTTCGGGGAAGGGATCAGGGGACGACCGGGATCCGCCGCGGGAGCGCGGCGAGCGGGCCCGGCGTCGACGGCGCTTCGCAGACGTCCGCCGAGACGTACGGGCCGAGCCGCGGATCGCCGCGTCGCGGCATCGCCAGACGATCGAGGCCGTCCAGGCCGAGGCCGCCGCCGGCGTCGATCGCCATCATCTGATTCATGCACAAACGCCGGGAATCGACGCAGCGATTGACCACGGCATCGAACAGTCCGCGATCCACCTGCGCGAAGCGACGCACGGGCTCGCGACTGCTGGGCTTTTCCAGTTCGAGATAGCGCCCGCGCGTCAGACGCTCTCCGTCGTCGGCCCGGGCTTCGACCCATCGCGCGAACTCGGCCTGGGGCACAGCGCGGAAGCGGAAGCGCATGTGCGAGAAGCCGGCGCCGCTGTAGTTCGCGGAAAACCCCTCGTACTCGCCCGGCGCGCCGATCACCGCATGGAGCTTCGACTCCATGCCCGGCATGCCGTAGATCATGCCGGCCAGCGCAGGCACGTAGAACGTGTTCATCACCGACGAGGACGTGATCCGGAAACGCACCGGACGATCCACCGGCAGCGTCAGCTCGTTCACCGTCGCGATGTCCTGTTCGGGATAGATGAACAGCCACTTCCAGTCGAGCGCGACCACCTGCACCTCCAGCGGCTCGACGCCGGCGGGCACCGGGCGTCCGGCGGAGAGGCGGTCGATCGGCCGATAGGGGTCGAGCAGATGGGTACTGATCCAGGTGACCGCACCGAGGGCGATGATGATCAGCAGCGGCACGCCCCAGATCACCAGTTCGAGCTGGGTCGAGTGATCCCAGTCGGGGGCATAGCGCGCCTCCGCGTTCGAGGCACGGTAGCGCCAGGCGAACCAGAAGGTCAGAGCGATGACCGGCACGATCACGATCAGCATCAGCACGGTCGCGACCACGATCAGATTCCCCTGACGCGCGGCGATGTCGCCGGGGGGATCCAGCACCAGGAGATCGCAGCCCGACAACAGACCGGCCAGCAGAACGACCAGGAAGACCTGCGTCGCGGCCCGAAGGCCTCCGCGCACGACACGCATGGGATGAATCCGTATTCCGATTGACGCGGATCAATATAGGAATCGGGCAGACGTGGGACCATTGGACGTTTTGTCCTATGGTTTCGGCGCCTTCGCTTTGTCAGGCTATGCCTGCGATCACGCCCCCGACCCTTCACCAGCCCCCCCCCCGATGAACGCCACTCCAGGCCACGCCGCATCGAGTCACGACCATGGCGCCAAGGCGCACCCCGACGTCGCCCCCGGCGAGATCGCCGTCGGCGTGGTGATCGGCCGCGCCTCCGAGTACTTCGATTTCTTCGTCTACGGCATCGCGTCGGCGCTGGTGTTTCCCGCCGTGTTCTTCCCGTTCGTCGATCGTCTGGAAGGCACGCTGTACGCGTTCGCGATCTTCGCCCTTGCCTTCGTCGCCAGACCCTTCGGCACCGTGCTGTCGATGCGCGTTCAGGCGCGCTGGGGGCGCGGGATCAAACTGATCGTGGCGCTGTTCCTGCTCGGCACCGCCACCGCCGGCATCGCGTTCCTGCCCGGATATGCGGTCCTCGGCGGCGCCTCGATCGCCCTGCTCGCGTTCTTCCGCGTCCTGCAGGGCATCGCGCTCGGCGGTTCGTGGGACGGCCTGCCCTCGCTGCTCGCGCTGAACACGCCGAAGGAACGTCGCGGCTGGTACGCGATGCTCGGCCAGCTCGGCGCGCCGGTCGGCTTCATCGTCGCCGCAGCGGTGTTCGCCTTCCTCTACGCCAACCTGCACGAATCCGACTTCGTCGCCTGGGGCTGGCGCTACCCCTTCTACGTCGCCTTCGCGATCAACGTCGTCGCGCTGTTCGCGCGCCTACGCATCGTGGTCGCCGAGGAGTACCAGGACCGGATGCACGAGCTCGACCTCGAACCCGTGCCGGTCGGTGAACTGGTGCGCGACAAGGGGCGGCACGTGATCATCGGCGCGTTCGCGGCGCTGGCCAGCTACGCGCTGTTCCACATCGTCACGATCTTCCCGTTGTCGTGGATCCGGCTGTTCTCCGATCAGTCGATCACCGCATTCCTGTCGATCCAGATCGTCGGCGGATTCCTCGCCATCGGCGCGACGATCGCCTCCGGCCTCATCGCCGATCGCATCGGACGCGCCCGCACGCTCGGCGGTCTCGCCATCGCGATCGCGATGTTCAGCGGCTTCGCGCCCACCCTCATGGACGGCGGCCGGATCGGCCAGGGCGCGTTCGTGCTGATCGGATTCGCGCTGCTCGGCCTCTCCTACGGCCAGGCCGCGGGCGCGGTGACCGCCAACTTCGGCCGCCGTTACCGTTACACCGGCGCCGCGCTGACCGCCGATCTGGCATGGATCATCGGCGCCGCGTTCGCGCCCCTCGTCGCGCTGGGCCTGTGCGCGTATTTCGGTCTCGCGTGGCTCGGCGCCTACCTGCTCTCGGGCGCCATCGGCACGCTCGCCGCGCTCGCGATCAACCGGGCGCGCAATTTCAAGAGCTGAGCGCCGGCGTCGCCCCGGTTGCGGGTCGCGACACGTCGAACGCTTCTGCGCGCTTCGTTCGATGGCGCATCCGTCTCGGGGCCTTACTTCCGATCGTGGAGAATCGAATCGACCGCCCGTCTTGCCGCCTCGGCGCGCGAAATACCCGGTTCGCTCCTGCACTCCATCTCCAACAGGCGTCGGGCTCTGTTTTCGTCGCCGTAACACAGCCGGACCAGTTCATCCATCGCATCGGACACGTTCGCCTTGGCGCCCTTGTCGCGGAACAGCCACCGCAACAACAGGTACAGGGCGATGCCCAAGACAGGCAGGAAGGCAATGGCATGCATCCGGATCTCCTCGGGATCGCTTCGACCGTGTCTCGACGCCGCACCGACGCACGCACGCATCGACCATCGAAGCGGATCCGACGCCCGATTCCAGCCGCGTCGTGAAGCGGCGTCGGATCGACTGATGGAATGCCCCGACATTGGAGCCCGTCGTGGCGGATGCTACTCCCGCCATGAGCATGTCCGCAAAAGGCACGCCGGGATCGGAGCGGACTCATTCCGGGGCAGCCCGCAGCGGAACTGCCAGCACGTGCCGAGTCGAGTGCGCTCTGTCCGCTGTTTCGCGCGTCGTTTTTCGGATGGTCGTCGCTCGGGTGAGGCCCAAGGCCTGACTCGGGGTCTGCGGAACGGCATGCCGATCATCGCCCCGGGTGTGCGCGATGCGCACACCCGGGCTACGTCACCGCGAAGCCATCAGGTCTCGAGCATTTCGAGATACGCCTTCTTGCAGGCGTTGTTGAACGCCTTCAGATGGTGTCGGACGACCTCGAAGCTGCCGCGGCTCGTTCGCACCATGCTGTGCATTTCCTGAAGCGTCCCGTCCTTGGCGCGGATGACGTCGCCCTCGTTGCGGGGCGCATATTGGAGCTGCGTCCGAAGCCCCCATTCCTGTCGGTGCAGATTGCGGAACTCCTTGCCGATCGCCGCCTCCAGTTCGGCCCGGCGCTGCGCAGACACCGGGTCGGCCTTCCCATCGAGCTCGGCGAACTCGCTCAGCAGGCACATGCACTCGTCCACCGACTTCGTGAAGCCGGTCGCCGCGAGGTAAAACGCTTCCGCCCATTTCGTTTTCCAGTCCTTTTCCCGCGCGAGCGCGGTCTTCGTCGACTCGAGCTTTCGATTGAGCGCCAGGCCGATACCGATCACCAGGATCGGCACCAGAGCGCCGGTGACCGCCTGAACGATCGAAGTGACGGACCGTATCGCGTCGTGATCCATGGTCTCTCTCCTTGAGGTCCGATTGCAGATGCAGACGCATCCGGAAGCAGCGCAGCAGGCGTCGTCACCGGCAAAGTGAATGAAAGCGATTTGAACGACAGGCAGCGCATTGCCGAGAATCTGGTTCGCTCAGCCTGTAGAGCGCATCAGCCGAAGGCGTCATGCGCCACCGTACGCATCCGATGTCGGAGACGAGAACGGCGCACGGCGCTTGGCTTGTGCACGTGACAATCGCGCAGGCGCCTTACGACCTTGAGGTGCGGTATGCCACTCGGCCGCCCTGGCCCGGCAGACCGGACAATACCAAGAGGCCGCCTGCTTTTCTGTTCCCGATGGAACCATGACGAGACCCAGTTCCGCGTCCGGAAACAAGCCGGGGCGCACCTGGAGATGATCGTTGGAAATCAGTCACTCCGAACTGTCGTAAAACGTATCGAGCTTCTTTCGCCCCTCCGGCGCAGCCTGCTGGATAGGATGCACCTCCGTCTGGCAGGACTCGACTCGCCACTCGATACGACTGTCCTGGCCGATGCGAATGCCCTCTGCAAAAAGAGCCTCCGGGTCGATGCGCAAACTGCCGTCTGATGTGGGCTTCACGACGGCGTCAGTGACCGGAATTGCAATGTAAGCATCCTCGTAAACAACGCGGCGGAGCCTCAATGCGATGGAATATGTGTTCATCTGCAAGCACGCATGAAGTGACCCTGACCTGAGTACGGAACTTGTAGCCAATCAGGCAGTGAGTCCGGGGTGGATGGTATCGGGTTCCGACCAGTTTCGGCGAACGGTCGCCGGGGGGCGGTAGCCATGGGCGCTATGCGGCCGCTGCTCG
>JBMOOY010000040.1:0-11936 GCA_049324395.1 Pseudomonadota bacterium | reverse complement strand
TTCGTGCCCGCGGGAAACTGGGCAAAGTGGCGCTGGTGGCCTGCATGCGAAAGCTGCTCGGCATCGTCAATGCGAGACGCCGCGACGAGCTGCGCGCCGAGGGCCTGATCATGGCCTGAAACAAAAAACCAGAAGACAGTTGCTGAATTAAGCCGACCCGCGAAGCGGGTTCGGCTTGAATGAATTGTTAGCCCCCAGCGACATTGTCTGACGCCAAGACTATGGTGCGACCCAACCAGATAGGATAGCCCGCCGGACGAGGGTCACTCATCTCGACAAGCTGCCCCATGACCTCGCCAAGAGAATAGACGGGTTGATTGTGCATGACCCTAACTTCCATGAGGTTCATGGCATCTCCGTAGCCGACGGTTAAAGGGCAGAGGCCATTGGCAAGCGACTCGCATGTGCTTGCATGGGAGCAGGCTACCTTTGTGCACATTGGACTGAGCTGGCCCTCAGCTCCTTGCTCCGTGTCCAGGTACCAGAAGGCTGTAAGGGAAACATCGTGCAGTTCCGCAGCGCAGTCATAAACCACGGGATCTGCTGGGTAAAGCTTAAGTGGCTCCATGGGGCCTAACGCCTGAGTTAAGCCGCCACGCAGCGGGGGTGGCGGACGCGTGTTAGCGTAGCGCAGGCACGTGGCCTACGCCACGATACGGGGTCAGCTTGAACGAATTGTTAGGCGCTACTTGCGTACCACTGGAACAAGGAATACCAGTGCTAGACCAATAGCGACCAACATGACCACACCACCGATTTGCGCGGCTTCCTGCGACGGCTGAGCGATCTGTAGAAATGCGAAGTAGACTGCAACGCCGATTCCTGAAGCTGCAATAGACCAGTTGGAGATTCCCCAATGCTTGCGACATGCGGAGCAGCGATGTTCGAAAGCAGGGCCCAGTAAAAGCTTCTTCATACGACTAATTGTGCGTTCACCGCAATACGGGCAGGTAAGCAAGGCTCCCCCTTGGGTTCTTGAGTGCGAGAAAATTTGCTGCAGCGCCTAACGCATGAGCCAAGTTGCCACATCAATCGCGAAGCGATTGATTGGTTCGCTTGAGCGAGTTGTCAGGCCCTGATCAGTAGCCAAGGTCTTTGTCCACGTCGAGGCCTTGAAGCGAAATCTCCGATGGATCGAGGCCGAACGTCTCGGCCCGATGAAGCATGAGTGTGAGCACTTGGCAGTAGGCTCGACGCCACCCTGCCTCGAACTCGCGATCCGATCTGATCCGATCCGATCCGATCCGGTAGCCAGCTTGTAGCGCTGTTCCGCAGCCTGCCAGTCCTCTCGCAAGAGGAATCCAAGATCGCGAAGATAGTCGGCAGCGAGATCGTTCATGGGCCTAATGCCTGAGTTAAGCCGCGTCGCGGAGGGACGTCGGCTTGAACGAATAGTTAGCCTTCATCCGCCTGTCCCGGCAGCGGATAGTTCTTGATGTCCTTGATGGCCTCTAGGAGCTTGATGGTCGCTCCGGCATCTATGACTTCGCCGACGTATCTAACCTCGTAGAGACCTTGAAGATTAGATGGCAGTTTCACGCCGTCACGCACAAGCAAGATGAAGCGCCTTCCGTAGAAGGCCATCGCAGCCCCGATTTCAATTAGGACGTTGGGGTTAAGGAGAACATGGTCATTGCCGTCCTTGTCCGTAATCGTACGGTCCGCATCTACATGAATAATCGCGGCCCCACACCCGCGCATATCATCCATGACTTTTTCGGGTACTGGTTTGGATACCGATTGCCTATCCACAGACACGATGGCCTCAAGCTCCCCGAACTCAAGTAGCTTCTTAATTGGATCTACAAGTGCGCGGTCCTTTCCATGCGTAATGAAGACGCGCTTTCGGCGGAAATCGTCCGCTATCGCGGCTGTTAGTGCGGCGCCTTTCGGTTGAACCGCCGGCGGCTGTGCAGCAGCCCGGACCTCTTGCGCCGACATCTCTTCTTCTTCGCGCAGATCTTGGTCAGCCGGTTGATGGGAATCACCGACTGATGCGCCCCGGAGTGTGACGTAGTTCTTTCCTCTGATCTCCTCAATGAATCCCACTGAGCGAGCCGAGGCGTCGATGCGCTCCAATACTTCCTCGGTTTTTTCTCTAGGCACCCCCATCGACTCAAGCACATTCATTGCGATGTCTTTCCGAGGAAACGCGTTCCCGTCGTACTGCCTTAAAAAATCTCCGAAAATGCGTGGCCTAAGTATCGCTTCGCGTTTCGCGCTCAGGTCCGACCCCTCCGACGTTGGGCGGACAATCTGTCGAGCGAGTTCGGTGACAGACACTTTTGCGGCTTGTGCACCACCTTCGATGAATCCGAAGGCCGAAGCGGCGCCAGTGAGGACGCGAATCTGTGAGCCCTTCGGGTCTACGTTAAGAGCTTTTGCCAAATGGAGGGGCGTTGTGGGCTTGCCGGCGTAGTGGTCGAAGATCGCCTGAGGCACGCGCAATGCGTCATCAAGCGAAGCCGCCGGGACGTCAGCCTGCTTTAGGTAGGATCGTTTGGTTTGGGCCTTTGACGCCGCCTTCTTCTTCGGGACCGGCTTTTTCGCTCGTGCCATTGCCACACTCCTGAAATGAAGGCTAACTACAAGTAGACCCCAAAGTGGGGTGTAGCGCAGAGGCTGCCACATGCCTCCCGGGGCGGTCAATCGGAAAAAAACCTGGAGGAATCAAGGGTGTTTCCCGATGCCTCCGGTCGGCTCGCGGCGTCATCGTGCCGGAATACACGGCATGGACACCCCGATATGTCTTATCGCGGCAAACAGACGCCGATATCCGAAACCCGCAACGCTTCCGGCGATGTGGACGCCCGGACTGCTCGCACCACGGCTGTTGGACGACGTTGGCGGCCATTTGCGACTGAAGCGCCAAGCGACGCCTACCCGTCAGATGTAGCTGCACGGCCGCCGTCGTTGCGTTGCCACGGCCTGCAATCGAGCGGCGCGGAGACGGCGCGGACGGTGTGCTCAGTCCTCTGGATCGCTGAAGGCCGCGCTCACCGCGCGGTATAGCCGCCGTCGATCGTCAGCTCCGTGCCGGTGACGAATTTCGATTCGTCGGAGACGAGGTAGACCACGCCCCAGGCGATGTCGTCGACGTCGCCCATGTGGCCGAGCGGGTGGAGTCTGCCGACCTCGGTACGAGCCGCGTCGAGGTCGGTGGCGCCGCTGGCGCGGAGGTGGTGTTCGACCATCGGCGTCCAGATGTAGCCCGGATGCACCGAGTTCACGCGGATGCGGTCGGAGGCGTAGATCATCGCGTCGGTCTTGCTCATCAGTCGCACCGCGCCCTTGGAGGCGTGGTACGCGGGCACGTCGGGCGCGCCGATCAGGCCGTAGATCGAGGACAGGTTGACGATGCTGCCGCCGCCTCCCGCCTTGAGGTGCGGGATCGCGTGCTTGGTGCAGAAGAACACGCCCTTCACGTTCACCGCCTGGACGCGATCCCATTCGGCTTCGGTGATTTCGTGGGTGAGCTTGGTCGAGCCGGAGATGCCGGCGTTGTTGATCAGCGCGTGCAGGCCGCCGAAGTGCGCGGCGACGGCGGCGACAGCGGCCTGAACGTTCGCCTCGGAGGCGACATCGACGTGCCAGTAGCGCGCCGGAATGCCGCGCGCGTTCAGTTCGGCGGCCAGCGCCTCGCCTTCGACGTCGAGCACGTCGAAGAGCGCGAGTTTCGCGCCCTCCTCGCCGAGACGTTCCGCGCAGGCGCGGCCGATGCCGAGGGCGGCGCCGGTGACGATGCAGACCTTGTCGCGAGTGCGGTTCATGGCGATCTCCTGTGCGCGATGTCGAGGGTGGCGAGGCGGGATGTCCGGTTCATTGCAGCACGACGCCGACGCGCGCGCCTTGATGCCGCTCAATCTCCGGGGCGACGGCCGGTGTCGCGGTCGCAACGCCTGAACAGGCCGTCGGTCGCGGCCAAGAGCAGCCAGGGCAAGGCGAGTGCGCCGAGCGCGGCGCCGAGCGGCGGCGGCGCGAACCGGAACCAGGCCGCGGGCGTCGGCAGCAGGACCACCACCGCCAGCACGGTCAGGGTCAGCGCGGCCACGACGGTGAATGCGACGTTCGGACGACGCAGCGCCTGCCACAAGTGGTCGCCGCTGCGGTGCAGCACGATCAGGCCGAGGTTGGACGCGACCAGCGCCGCGAACGTCAGCGCACCGCGCTGTGCATCGCTCGCGCCCATGCGACCGGCCAGCCAATAGACCGCCCACACCGCCGCGAAGGCGGTCAGGCCGCGGGCGACGCTGACCGCAAAGGTGCGCGCGTCGATCAGACGGGCGTCCGGCGCGCGCGGCGGTCGGCGCATGCCGTCGGCATCGGGCGGTTCGCGTTCGAACACGACCGAGCAGGCGGGATCGACGATCATTTCCAGGAACACCACGTGCAGCGGCAGCAGGATCAACGGCGCGTCGAGCAGCAGCGGCAGCAGGGCGAGGCCGGTGATCGGGATATGCACGGCGATGATGTAGCGCGCGGCGCGGCGGATGTTGTCGTAGATGGTGCGGCCCATGCGCACCGCGCGCACGATCGAAGCGAAGTCGTCGTCGAGCAGCACGATCGCGGCCGCTTCGCGGGCGACATCGGTGCCGCGCGCACCCATGGCCACGCCGACGTGCGCGGCCATCAGCGCCGGCGCGTCGTTGACGCCGTCGCCGGTCATCGCGACCACCGCGCCGTCGGCCTTGAGCGCCTCGACCAGTCGCAGCTTGTGCTCCGGCCGCACCCGCGCGAACACGTCGACGTCGCGCGCGGTCGCGGCGAAGGTCGCGTCGTCGAGCGCGGCGATCGCGGCGCCGAGCGCGACCTGCGGCCGTTCGGACAGGCCGGCCTGCGCGGCGATGCTGCGCGCGGTGTCGGGGTGATCGCCGGTCAACATCACCACGCGCACGCCCGCGGCGCGGGCCTCGGCCACCGCGTCGGGCACGGCGGCACGGATCGGATCGGCGAACCCGAGCAAACCCCGCCAGCGCAGCGCGAAACCGCGCGCGTCGTCGGGCAGCGCGCGCGCGTGCGGCCATGCGCCGTCGGCGACCGCGATCACGCGCAGCCCGCGCGCGGCCATCGCCGACGCCTGCGCGAGCGCGGCCGTACGCGCCTCGGCGTCGAGTCCGCACAGCGCGGCGACGGTCTCGGGCGCACCCTTGCAGGCGATCGCGAGCGCGTCCCCGTCATCGACGCGCCACGCCGCGGCGTACGCCGGCAACGCCGACGACAGGGGATAGCGACGCAGGCAGAGGGCGTCGCGCGCCGGACCGCCGCCCGCGTCGGTCGTGGCGTCGAGAATGGCGCGATCCATCGGGTCGTGCGTTTCCGACGCGCTGGCGCGACGGGCGGCGACGAGCAAAGCGTCGACGAGAGACCCTTCGCCGGCGATCGTCTCGACCAGCGCCATCCGGTTCTCGGTCAGGGTGCCGGTCTTGTCGGTGCAGAGCACCGTCACCGCCCCCAGCGCCTCGATCGCCGGCGGGCGCCGCACCAGGACCCGATGCCGCGCCATGCGCCAGGCGCCGAGCGCGAGGAACACGGTCAGCACGACCGGGAATTCCTCGGGGATGTTCGACATCGCCAGGGTGATCCCGGCCAGCAGCGCCTGCAACCAGTCGCCGCGCGAGAGTCCGTACAGCACGAACACCAGGGCGCAGGAAGCGATACCGACGCCCGCGAACAGCGCGACCACGCCGCGCATTTCGCGCTGCAGCGGCGTGCGCTCCGCGTGGAGGCTCTGCAGGCTGGCGCCGATCCTGCCCATCTCGGTGCGCGCGCCGGTGGCGACGATGCCGGCGTAGCCGTGGCCGCGCACGACGAGGGTGCCGGCGCGCACGAGGGCGTCTTCGTCGGCATCGGTGGCGCGACGCACGACCGGCAACGATTCGCCGGTGAGCAGCGATTCGTCCAGTTCCAGCGCGGCATCGCCGAGCAGGCGCGCATCCGCCGGGACGCGGTCGCCTTCGGTCATCGCGACGATGTCGCCGACCACCAGCCCGCGCGCCGGGATCACGCGCAGCGCGCCGTCGCGCAGGACACGCGCGCGCGGGCTGCTCAGATCGCGCAACGCCTGCAACGCGCGTTCCGAGCGCAGTTCCTGATACAGGGTCAGGACGATCACCAGCACCACCGATGCACCGAGCAGCGCCGCATCGCGGGCATCGCCGAGCAGCAGGTACAGCACGGCCGCGACCAGCAGCAACAGCAGCATGGGTTCGCGCACCACGTCGAACAGCATCCGCGGCCAGCGCCGGCGATCCGGCTGCGGCAACGCGTTGGGACCGTCCCGCCGCAGCCGCGCCGCGGCTTCGGCTTCCTCCAGTCCGGCGAGCGGCGTCGCGCTCACCGCGCCTGCGCCACCGTGCGCGGTTCGACCCGCACGCCCTCGGCGACGGCATCGCCCGGATACACGATCACCCGTTCGCCGGCGCGCAGGCCTGAGACGATCCACGCGTCGCTGCCGTTGCGCCCGCCGACCGCGACTTCGCGCAGTCGTGCGCGACCGTCCTGGATCGCGAACACCGCCATCGGACGCGCGCCGTCGACCTCCCCGTCGCCGCCCGCGCCGGGACGCGGGAACACCGCGCTGACCGGCACCAGCAACGCGTCGTCGCGGGCGACCACGACGATGCGCACACCGACCCGGAAGCCGTCGCCGAGCGAGCGCCAGTCCTCGCGCGGTCCGGTCAGGTCGATCAGCACGTTCACGCGCTGCTCCTCGACGCCGAGCGCCGAGATCTTGGTGAAACCGGCCGGCTCGACCCGGCGCACGCGACCGGCGAGCGGTTTCGGGCCGCCCCAGCGCTCGATCCGCACCGGCATGCCGGGGGTCGCCTGCAGCGCGTCGGTGGTCAGCAGTTCGGCGACGATCTCCATCTGCGCGGTGTCGCCCAGCTCCAGCAGCGGCGCGCCGAGCGCGACCATGCCTTCGCTGGTCTGCGTCACGCGCAACACGCGGCCGCTCACCGGCGCGCGCACGGCGAAGGCGCCGACATCGTCGTCGCGGGCCGCCGCCAGCGCGGCGCGGGCCTGTTCCAGTTCGTGGCCGGCGACGTGATGGTCTTCCTTCGCGCTCTCGAGGTCCTGCTCGGCCGCGCGCACCGCGAGCCGGTCGTTCTCCAGTTGCGAGGCGGCGATGAAGCGATCCCGCGCCAGGCCTTCCTCGCGCTTGAGCGTGTTGCGCGCCTGGGCGAGCGCGGTGCGCGCGAGGGCGATCCGGGCCGCGGCGCGATCGACGGCCGCATCGGCGGTCTCGACCCGCGCGGCCAGCTGCGCCTCCGTGCGCGCGTCGAGCATCGGCGGCAGCGCCGGCGTCAGCGTCGCCAGCGTCGCGTCGTGCTCGACCGCATCGCCTTCGCGCAGCGCGATCCGCGACACGCGGCCGGCCAACGGGGCGGTGATCGCGTAGCGGTCGCGCACGCGGGTCCGCGCGTCCTCGTCGACAGTCCGCTCGAAACGGCCGATGCGCGCGGTCGCGGTTTCCACCGGCACCGGTCTGGGCGCGAACGCCCACACCAGCAGGGCCAGCAGCGCCGCGGTCGCGACGCCACCGCCGATCCAGGTCCGTTTTCGCGTGGCACCCATGCGAGCCTCCGTCATTCTCTGGTTTTCAATGCCGCGACCATGTCGATGCGGTCGATCCGCCGCCGCACCACCAGCGCGCTGGCGACGCCGGCGGCGAGCACCGCCAGCGCCGCCCAGGCGTAGGTGCGCGGACGGATCGTCACCGGGAAGAAGAACTGATCGCTGCGCAGCAGTTCGACGATCAGGTGCACCAGGCCCCAGCCCGCGAGCATGCCCAGCGGGAGCGCCACGGCGATCACGATCGCCAGTTCGCCCAGCAACAGCGCCGAGACCTCGGCGCGCGAAAAGCCGAGCACGCGCAGGCTGGCCAGTTCCCAGCTGCGTTCGGCCAGCGCGATCCGGGCGTTGTTGTAGACGACGCCGATCGCGATCACCGCGGCGAACGCGGTGAGCACGGTGCTCATGATCCGGATGTTGCGTGCGCTGATCTCCTGCATGTTGCGCCAGAGCGTCGCCTTGCTGAACGCGCCGACGATCCGCGGCACGGCCGTCGCCGCGCGCAGGAAGCGATCCTCGCCGCCGCGTTCGACCGAGACCGCGAACCGGGTGCTGAGATCGTCCTCGCCGAGCAGGCGGTTGAGGGCGCGCCGCTCCATGTAGACGTTGAGGCCCATCATGTCGCGGACGGTAGCCGCGACCGGCAGCTCGCGCACGAGGGCGCGGCCTTCGAGGGTTTCGACGCGCACGCGATCGCCGGGGCGCAGACCGAGTTTCTCGGCGAGCCGGTCGGTCATCAGCAGACCGTCGGCGCGCGGCGTCGCCAGCCGGTTGTCGACATCGACGATGCGGCGCAATCGGGGATTCGCGGCGTAGCCCTGGATCGTCGTGCGCTCGCTGCGATGGCCGTGCACCAGCCGCACCGGCACGTCGCGCCCGGATTCGACCGCGATCGCGCCCGGCAGTCGCGCCACCGCCAGTCCGGCGCTGTCCTGGACCGGCTCGGCGACCCACACGATCACATCGCTGCGCATCTGCAGATTGAACGTGCTGTCGACCACGGTCTCGATCGCGTCGCGGAAGAAATTGCCCATCACCACGATCGCCACCGAGGCGGCGACCCCGCCGACAGAGAGCGCGCTGCGCAGCGGCCGACGTTCGATGTTGCGCAGGATCATGCGCAGCGTGGTCGGCAGCCGGGTCAGTCCCAGCCGCTCCGGCAGCGTGCGCCGGTAGCGTCCGGGCGACGGCGGGCGCATCGCTTCGGCCGGGGCCAGGCGGACGGTCGCGAACAGCGTATTGAGCGTCCCGAGCACCGCGGTGGCCAGCACGATGCCGACGCTGATCAGCAACAGCGACGGCGCGATCCTGTGCTCGAACGTCGGAAAGTGGAAGAATTCCGCGTAGAGGCCGATGAACATCCGGCCCAGCCATTTGCCCAGTACGATCCCGAGCGCCAGACCGAGGGCCACGATCGCCAGCACCAGCTTCAGGTAGTAGCCGGCGATGCTGCGGTTCGGATAACCCAGGGCCTTGAGCGCGGCGATCTGTTCGCGCTGGGTCGCGACCAGTCGCGAGATCACCACGTTGAGCAGGAAGGCGGCGACCGCGAGGAAGATCGACGGCAGCACCGTCCCCATCACGTGCTGTTCCTTGATTTCGTTCTCCAGCATCGCGTGCGAGGTCTGGTCCTCGCGGCCGTGCGCCTCGCGGCCGCCGTACGGCGAGATCGCGCGCTCGACGGCGGCGATGGTCTCGGGTTCCGACGCCCCGGGGGCGAGCCGGATCGCGATGCGGTTGAACGCGCCGCGCATGTCGTACGCGGCGGCCAGGGCCTCGCGATCGACCCAGAACACGCCGAAGCCGCGCATGTCGGGCATGCCGCCGAAACCGGCGAAGATGTATTCGGGCGAAAGCGCGATGCCGACGATGCGCAGCGTGCGACGCTTGCCGTCGATCAGCGCGGAAAGGGTGTCGCCCGGCCCGAGCCCGCGCGCCTGGGCGAAGCCTTCCGACACCAGGGCGTCGATCGCATCGCCGTGGCGGACGCCGTCGGCGTCGAGCATGCGGCCGCTGCGCAGGGTGAGCCGGTTCATCCGCGGCGGACGCAACGGATCGACGCCGATCAGATGTCCCATGATCGGGTCGCCGATCCCGGGCAGTTCCACCCGGACGGTATGCTCGACGGTGGTCTGGACGTCGGCCACGCCCGGCAGCGCGCGCAGCCGGTCGCCGAGCGCGTCCGGCGCGCGCACGACCGCGGCGAACAGATCGGCGAAACCGCCGTCGGCGTAATAACGGTCGCGCGCGAGCGCGAGCGAATCGACCGCGCTCAGCGTGGTGATGAAACCGGCGATCCCGCTGGCCACCACCAGGGCGATGGTCAGCGCCTGGCTCCACAACAGGCGCAGGTCGCGCAGCAGCTTGCGGTCCAGGGCGCGCACGGCGATCAGGTCCTCACCACGACGTCATCTCCACGACGGCATCACCACGACAGCTGCGACGGCCGCAGCTTGTGCGTATTGCGTTCGATGCTGGCGATCCGTCCGTCGCCGAGGCGGATCACGCGGTCGGCCATCCCGGCGATCGCCGCGTTGTGGGTGATGACGACCGCGGTCGTGCCCAGTTCGCGGTTGATCCGCTCGAGCGTTTCCAGCACGCGCTTGCCGGTCTCGTAATCGAGCGCGCCGGTGGGCTCGTCGCACAGCAGCACCGCCGGCCGCTTGACGATCGCGCGCGCGATCGCGACCCGCTGCTGTTCGCCGCCGGACAGTTGCGCCGGGAAGTGGTCGCGACGCGGCGTCAATCCGACCATCTCGATCGCTTCGTCGATCGGCATCGGATCGTCGGCGATGTCGGCGACCAGTTGCACGTTCTCGCGCACGGTCAGGCTCGGGATCAGGTTGTAGAACTGGAACACGAAGCCGACGTGCTCGCGACGGAAGCGGGTCAGCTCCGCTTCGCCCGCGCCGTCGAGACGGTGGTCGCAATAGGCGACCTCGCCGGAGGTGGGGGTGTCGAGCCCGCCGAGGATGTTCAGCAACGTCGATTTGCCACTGCCCGAGGGGCCGAGCAGCACGATGAATTCGCCCCGGTCGATCTCCAGGTCGATCTCGCGCAGCGCCGGCACCTCCACGTCGCCCATCCGGTAGACCTTGCGCAGGCCGCGCGCGCGGAACACCGGCTCGGCGCCGCCGTTGCTGTCCGCGGGGCCGGAACCTTGCTGTCCGGTCCCGTCGCTTCGGGGCGTTGCGGGCGTCTGCGCGGCCATTTCCGGAATCATACGCAGGAATCGCACGCGGCATTTGACCGTCGTCAACGACGGCGGCGTGATACGGTGCGGTAATGAAAGCCTTCCCGGTCGCGAGACGAGGTGTTTCATGATCAAGGATCTGCTGGTGCCCTGCGTCAACGCCGAGAGCGAGCGCGGCCCGGTCGCCGCCGCGACCGCCATCGCCCGCGCCTTCGACGCCCATGTCGCGATGCTGGTCGCGATCGACGTGCCCGCGCCCATGCCCAGCGACTGGGGGGCGATGGCCTACGACGTCTACGCCCGCCTGCACGAGGAGGCGCGCAAACGCGCGAACGCGCACGCCGAGGCCCTGCGCGCGCGGTTCGCCGGCGCCGAGGTGCCGATCGAGGTGCGCACGGCCGAAGCGGTGTCGCTGTACCCGCAGAACACCGCCGCATTGCAGGCGCGTTACGCCGATCTGACCGTGCTGCCGGCGATGCCTCGGAGCGGCGACGAACGGATGTTCGTGCACGACTATTTCCACGACATCCTGCGTCACTCGGGCAAGCCCGTGCTGGTGGTGCCCGACGGCGCAGCCGCGACCCTGCCGCCGCGGCGCGCGGTGATCGCGTGGAAGCCGACCCGCGAAGCCAGCCGCGCGATCGCCGATGCGATGCCGCTGCTGAAAAAGGCGGAGGCGGTGGACGTGCTCGTGATCGACCCGGTGATCGCCGAGTCCGCGCACGGCAGCGAACCCGGCGCCGACATCGCCGCGCATCTGGCCCGCCATGGCCTGAGGGTGGAGGTGGTGACCCGGCCGAGCATGAATTTCTCGGTCGCCTACGCGCTGCTCGACTATGCCCGCCACGTCGGCGCCGATCTGCTGGTCGCCGGCGGTTACGGTCACTCGCGGCTGCGCGAGGCGATGCTCGGCGGCACCACCCGGGAATTGCTGGAAACCGCGCACCTGCCCGTGCTGTTCGCGCATTGATGCGGCCTGCGACCGGCACGACGGCACCGGATTCCGGAGACGACGACCGGTCGCATCCGCCCCACCTGCGCCTGCCGCTGCGCGCGATCGCGATCCTCGCGCTGTGCGTCGCCGCGGCTGCGCTGTTGTCGCTGGATGTCGTGCAGGCGGGCTTGGCGCGCGGCCTCGCCGCCGTGTCCCCCGCGATCGCCGCGCATCCGG
>JBMOOY010000039.1:0-1424 GCA_049324395.1 Pseudomonadota bacterium | reverse complement strand
GCACGCATGTAGTCGGTCTGGATCGTCACGTCGCTACGCGGTCTGAACACGAGAATTCTCGTCGAGGGATGACGAATTCGATTGACGGCGTCTGAGCGCACGCGAGTTGCACGAGCGGGAACCGCGAGGAAACGTGCGCGAGGAGCGCACAGAATCGCGCAGGCGCGACGAAAACGGTGGCGAGGTCTTCGCGCGATTTCGGAAGCGTCCTCGTCGCTCTGAGCGCATTCTGCGAGCTCGAATTTGTGCGTGTTATTGGGAAACATGCGCGCGTTCGCGCTCGATCATTTGTCCGATGACAACCTGCTCGCCGGTCTCGCCGCGCTCGTCGCGACGGATCGACAGACCACGGCGGCGATGCTCGCGCATCTCGCCGAGGTGGAGGCGCGTGGCCTGTACCGGCCCGCGGCATGTTCGTCGATGCACGCGTACTGCGTGCGCGTGCTGCGTCTTTCGGAGGACGCCGCGAGCAAGCGCTTGCGCGCTGCCCGCGTGGCGCGGCAGTGGCCCCAGATCTTCGAGGCGGTCGCCGACGGGCGCTTGCATCTCAGCGCAGTCGTGATGCTCGCGCCCCAGTTCGCGGACGGAAACGTGGACGAGCTCATCGCCGCGGCGGCGTATCGCACCAAGGTCGAGATCGAGATCCTCGTGGCGCGACTTGCCCCGCAGCCGGATCTTCCAGAGGCCGTCGTGCCGATCGATCCGATGGGTGGCGCGGAGCAGGCGAATCCATCCGCCCCGGGGCGGATCCCACCCGCCCCGGAGCGACCGCCGGCGCCGGTCGCCACGCGGGTGAAGCCACTCGCGCCGGAACGGTTCGGGCTGCAGGTCACGATTGGTCAGGAGACCCGCGACAAGCTCGAGCGCGCCCAGGCGCTCCTGCGCCATCGCAATCCGCGGGGCGATCTGGCCGAAGTGATCGACCGCGCGCTCGACGCCCTGCTGCTCACGCTCGAGCGGGAGAAGTTCGGGGCGACGTCGCGGCCACGCGCGGCGAAGCCGCGGGCGGATGATGCGGATCCGCGATACGTCTCCCGCGAGGTACGGCGCAGCGTACACGCGCGCGACGGCGAGCAGTGCTCCTTCGTAAGCGCCGACGGCGTGCGGTGCACGGAGCGCGGGTTTCTGGAATTCGATCACTCGACGCCAGTTGCCCTCGGTGGCCAGCCGACCGCCGATGGGACAAGGCTCCTGTGCCACGCGCATAACCAGTACGAGGCCGAGCGGCGCCTCGGAGCCGACTTCATGCGCGAGAAGCGCAGGGAGACCCGCGCCAGGCGTCGCGCCGCGGCCCGGGCGACGGAGACGGATGCCGGTCAACCGAGGCCCGGTCAGCCGAGGCCCGGTCAACCGACGACTGATCAACCGACGACCGATCAACCGACGACCGATCAATTGGCTAACGAACATCGTCAGGCGCGACG
>JBMOOY010000038.1:0-12662 GCA_049324395.1 Pseudomonadota bacterium | reverse complement strand
GCGCGCGGGCGCGCTTCCGGAAATGCGCAACACCGCGCGGTAGTGCGCTTCGGGCAACGGGTACAGCAGGATGTCGTCATCCGCGCTGTGCGAGGCCGGCACCGCCAGCACCACGACCAGCGCGATCACCGAACACAGCGCCAGCCCCAGCCGCAGCCGATACCGGCGCCATGCGCCACGCACATCCAAGCCCATCACGTTCATCGAGTCCTGCATCGTTGACCCCTTCGCCCTCTCGGGCCTGCTTGCCCTTCGCCACCGGCTTCAATCGATGGCGTCCGATTCGATTCGTTTTACGCCGGCTGCGATGCCCGGCCTCTTGATCGCCACACGCGCCAGAGGCCCGCGATGGTCAAACTCACCGCCATGAACAGGACGACATCACGCGTGCCGCCGTAGCGCGATTCGGTGCCGATGGCGATGGCGTGGAGGAACACCAGACCGAACACCAACGGCCACAGCCTGTGGACGGGTGCCCAGCGGCGTTCCCCGCGCGCGACGCGACGACCCGCATAGATCGCGAGCAGGCACAGCCACAAGGCCACCGCCCCCAGTCCGACCGAGGTGCGGTAGAAGCCGTGGCCGACACTCGGCAGCAGCAGATCCCAGGCGGCGTGTCCGGTGCGCAGCGATGCGGCCACCACGAACAGGCCCACGTGCAACAGGATCAGGACCAGGATCGTCAGACCCAGCCGTACATGCAGGCGATGATCGCTGCTCGGACATCCGCGAAACACCGGCGCGCGCCGCGCCAGCGCGAGGATGCATTGCAGCCAGAACAGGCACAGCGCGCACAACCCCATGAGCTTCGCGACGACATACAGCGATTGCCCCGGCGGCACGCCTTCCATCCGCAGGTAGCGCGCAGGATCGGGCACGGTCAGCGACCAGACCAGCAGCGGCGACAGGCAGACCAGCCACAGGACGGGCCAGACGATGAAGCGCGACGGCAGCGATCGTCTCGTGACGGCGTTCATTGGCTTGCGGCCTCCCCGGCCTTCGCATCCGCCTTGCAGGTTTCGGGCGACGCGACACAGACGTCCAGGCGCGCGCGCGCCGCTTCCGCCGTGAGCGCCTGCTCGCCCACCGTCGGCAGGCCTTCCGCGATCCAGCCCTTGATGCCGTAGGGCTTGAGAATCACCGCATTGCGAATCCCCGCATCGCGCAGGGACCGCGCCATCTCGAACCCGCGAAAATCCTTGATGCAGTAACTGACGACGTAATCGGCGCCCTGTACCTTCGTAATGTCGTCCGCATCCAGGGCGCGCAACTGGACATTCATCGCACCCGGAATATGCGCTTCGGCGAATTCGTCGGGTTCGCGCACATCCACGAACACCACCGACTTGCCCGCCTTCATCTCCGTGAGCAGCGTGTCGATCGGCAGTTCGGGGACCAGCGCGCCTTGCGCCTCGCGACTGGCCAGCGCGTGGCAATCGACATGCAGATCTTCGGCCCCCATGTCCTGGCCGACCGTGCGTTGCGCACGCACCGCATCGAACACGCGATCGAAGAAGGCGAGATAACACTCGGGGGCGACGGCGTAGCGACCATGCCGCTGCTGCAATGCGCGGAAGGCGTGCTCGACGGCGGGGGATTCCGGAGCCGCCGCCGCCCCCCAGTAGTTCACCTCGATGTCCTGGACGATCTGCGCCACGCGCGCGAGGTCGGGATCGCGAAGGTTGTAGCGATCGATGACCGACTGGTACGCGGCATGATCGCGCTCGCGCCGCAGCGGCGAGGTCGGCACGTCGAAGGCGATGCCGGCCGACAGCGGCTTGCCCTGCGGCACGACCACCAGCTCGGCGCCCGGCACCGCGTGCCGGGCCATCAGCCACGCGGTCGCCCACTTGTCCAATCCGAGGCCGTCATCGGTGACGACCACCGCGCGCGGCCGTGCCGGTGCGGTGCAGGCGGCCAGCACGACCGCGGCCAGCACCATGAGCCCTCGCGCGACCCGCTTGAAACGGCCTCCTTTCCGCATCACGCACACCCTCCCTGTTCCTTGTGGATAGGCTTGTTGCAGGCATGCTGGCCGATCGTTGACGCACCGTGTGAGACAGGCAGACCCAAAGGGCCGCTCAACGTCTGAAACGGACCGCCCCGCCAGCACGGGGGCGGCAGAAAAATTTCTGCGGACGCTATCACGCCTTGTCTTCTTCCGCTTGATGTCCATTTGCAGCCTCAGCAGAACAACAGCAACATCACGAACACCACGCCCCGCAGCACCTGGATCAGGATGTCCGGCCATCGCGGAGGCGGGCGGCCGTAGACCACCCAATCCGGAAATTCCTGCGGCCTCATGCCGGGCTACGCGACGGCGCATGGTGTGACCGGTGGATGGACCCGACGAATCCAGTCGGCGACCGGCGACGGCAACCGCAGGCCGAGCGTCGCCAACCTTCGCAGATAGAGTTCCTCGCGCAGGATCGGAATCTCCTTTGGCGCCTGGATGCCGATGCGGACCGTTTGCGCGTGTCTGGGATCGCCTTTGGGAAACGGGAGGTGGAAATCCACATGCAACTCGATCTCACCGATGCGCAGTGCTTCGCAGGCCAGCAGCGTGACGAGGTACAGCCGCTCGCCGCCGGGCAGCACGGCAGGCGCGAGCGCCGCCCCACCGTATCGCAGCGCCACATGCGCCGGTGCGATCACCCCGAGGGTGACGTGGTAGCGCAATCGATCATGGACGGTGACGCGAATCGCGTCTCCAATGTAGAGGGTCTCGCCGATGCGACGTGTCAGCAGAAGCACGACGACCTCCACCGGCGATGCGCCACAAGTGTCTGGCGAGGCGACGTCTCGCGAGTGATCCGCACGGGTGACGCCAGATGCAGACGCACATCCCGGAGCGGGTGCGCCCCTGCGATCCGCAGACGGACGGCTTCGACCGCCACCCGTACATCGCCGATCGCGAACGACGCCCCGTTGCGCAGCGCCAGCACATGCGCGTTCCGACGGATGCCCGAGGGCGCGCTGGCGTGGAATCCACCGACACCGTCCAACTCATGACGGGCTGCAGCGTCGATGAAGACGTAGAGCATCTCGTCCACGCGCCCGGTCAGATGCAGGCGGATATCGCCGCCGATGCGGAGCGACTCGCCCATTGTGCAATCGATGACCGGCATTCAGGCGCCCCCAAGAAGAAGCCGGCCCCCGTCGTCCTCAACCTGCAACAGGGGCACTGCAGGGGTGACGGGGGCCGACCAAGGGGCAAGCGGGATGTGACAGGCAGGCGTGATACCGATGTGCAACCAGTCGTCGCAGTCGGCCGCATGGGACACCAGTTCGCCAGGGAGCCAGATACGCACCTCGAACCGGCCCAGACGGAAGCATCGGAGGGCTTGCAGGGAGAAGAAGTACGTCCAGACGCCGATGGTTCCTGAAATCGGGCGGACGGGTGCGCCTCCCAGTATCAGGTCGGTGCCGGCTGGCGCCGTCACGTCCACGCAGATCCGCCCCCCCTCTCGGCGGCGGATCACGATCCGGGTGTTGTCGCCGAGGCGCAACGTGCGCCCGACCTGGCATGTCTCGACCTGCATCCTGCCCCCTCGGTCCAACCGCTCCTGCAGCGACTTGCTGCCTCGCCATAAATTTAAGCGGCGCTAAATTTGAATGTCAATACCCCTGACATCTGCTTTGCGAATGCAGAAATTTACGAGTACCATCCAAGTCATGGACAAATACGCTCGCGCCCTGAAAGATGCGATGGAATCATCCGCCGTGCGGACATCAGACCTCGCCCGCAAGGTAGGCGTCCTCGACGCCTACGTCTCGCAGTGGCGCAGCGGTCGACGCCCGGTCCCTGTCGAACGCGCGCCGAAAGTGGGCGAACTTCTGAATGTCCCGCCGGAACGCATCAGCGAAGCCTATGACCGTCTGCTTCGATCAGGCTGCATCGTCAGGGAAGGCCTGACGGCAGGCACCATCCCCAAAGGCCACGTCGCACTCGACCGGCTACCGGGCTTCGACTACGGCGATTGGCCATCATTCCTGCTGATGCCCGAATTTTTCATCCGCCAGAAGATCGGGCTGACGCCGATCGAGCACGTGCGCTGGACGCTACAACCCACCGATGCGATGGCCCCGCAGATTCAGCGCGATACGATGGTCCTGGTCGATGTCCGCGTCTCAAGCCAAAGCCGGGCCATCGACGGCGGCCTGCACGCCTTCACTCTGTACGACCGCCCTCATATTCGCCGCATCCTGGCCCGTCGGGACAACTGGACATTATGTGGGTACGATGACGACCGGGACCGCATCCTGGTCCCCGAAGCGGAGCTGCAAAAGCTGGACATTCGTGGCTTGGTCATCGCGTGGCTATGACACGCCAGCCACCACGAAATTCAATCGCAAGTTATTGAATCCGCCCCTTCATAGGGTGCTACGATCCGGGCGCAAGACGCATGGAACAGGGAATGCAAGGAGCAGGCATGGAGGATCAACCTTGGAAATGGTGGGGACTCATCCTCACCTTAAGCGTGGTTTATTGCCTCGCTTTTCTTGGACTTTGGCGCATATCGCTAGACCAGTGGTATTTACCCGCAGGTCTGCGCGCCGCATGTTTACTGCTACTACCGATCCGATATTGGCCGCTCGTCTTCATAGGCGAGGCATCGGCGCTGCTGTATATGCGCGTCCCGAAAGCCGAACAGTACAGCGTTCAATGGGCCTACCTCAGCCCCTTCCTCTACATCGCGGCATACTCGGCCGTCCCCTACCACATCAAATCGAAGATAGACACCCTCTCCGAGCTGATTCATAAGTTCCCACAAGTCGCTTCGATTCTGGCTCTTTGGGGCTGCATTTGTGCGATGGCCATCAACTACGTATTGGTGGGGCCGCGACAAACCGTCACTACGCTGAATTTCTTGAGCTTTACGGTCGGGAACTATCACGGGATCATCATGGTGCTATTGCCCTGGCTGTTGTGGGTGCACCGCGAACAATGGAAAGCCAAGGCGGCAGATGGGACAAACAGCATCGTCGTTTCGATACTTCTGATTGTGATTTTATACATGACCGCGACGCTGGTGCCCGAGCAACAATCAGCAATTCAGTTGATGCCACTGATCTTCATGATTCTGCCGGTGTTCTACCTTACAGTCGTGCATGGTTGGCACGGCGCAGCACTCGGCATCATCTTCGTAAACGTCGCCATCGCAATGGCTTTACCGCGAACCAACATCGTCGGCGAGTTCGATGGGATCATTCTGACCGCCCAAGTCGCATTGGCGGCTATTACTGGCGGATTGCTTGTCGTTGGAAGCTATATCTCCACGCTTTTCGACAAGACCGCCGCCGCTCTTCTCTCGGAGATGCGGGCTACAAAAGCACTCCGCGAGCAAGAAGATGCAGCGCCCGTGAAATCGAAAGGACTACTCCAAACGTTATTTCGATCGACTGAGTTGCGACTTCGCGAAAGCGCGCTGGCGATTGGCGCATCCTGCATTGACATGAACAGCTATCGTCACAATGCGGTGGACATTCTCAAGGATGACGGGCAATACGAGCGCGCAATGGATGCGCAAGCCGCTGGCATGCAAGCAGCCAAATCGCTCGACATGCAACGCGACCACCTCTACCCACTGGAAATCGATACACACGGCCTCTACGCGGCGCTGATGGGACCGGCCTTTCACGATGTCTGGCGAAAACATGCCCGAGTCCATCAATACTTCCGTGGCGAACAGAATTTCCTCAGCGACACGTTGCGAATCGCCGTCTATCGCGCGATCAATCGCGCTATGGAGTCGATGCAAGACTATGCGCCGAACGAGTACGACATCCGCGCCCGCGTATGGCGTCGATCAGGGCGATCCGGCGCCACCGTCCTGATTATCGGCACCGCAACCTGCGAACCTGTAGCACTCAGCCAGGATGCACAAGACGCATTGGAAGAACTGCATGCTCGGGCCTTCGCCTATGATGGCGTCCTCAAGCAACGGCACCCCTGCCGAATTCGTTTCATGATGACCGAGGATGCGCTGTCGGAATAGTTAGCGGGCTCCGAGAACGGAGCCCGCCTTGCGACCAGACTGCGAATCAATATGCGGAGGACGTGCGAATCATCCAGCGCGGACCTGCTTCACCTTCAATCAGCACGACTTCCACGTCGCGCCCCCGATACAGCACCCGCGCCCGTCCCGACGGCAACGCATCGTCCGGAAGCGACACGCGATCGGCATCGCTGCCGATCGGCATCACCCAGAAAGTGCCGGCAATACGCCCCGCTGCCGCGCGCACCGCACCGTTTGCATCGTTGATTTGCACGTAACGCACGCCATCGCGCTCGAACTCGTAGATCTGCCATTGCGGATCGCTCGCAAGGTCCATTGCCGGCGGGTACGCATCGCCCAATCCCGTCGCCGCCTTCGGCGCCGTTTGCCCATCCGAAGGGCAACAAGCCCAACTCAGCGACGGCAAGCCCAGCAGAGCACCTGCAAGCAAAAGGGCGTACCGCGTCGAAAGATTGCGTTTGCCATTCACGTTCATTTCCGTCTCCATGTGTGCGAGGTGTAAGGTTGATTACCGCCTACACGCACACCACCCGAACAACGGTTGCGAGCGGGAGGCGGTCATGGCAGCCTACGCGATGCAATTGCACGCTATTTGTGCGTATATAGAAGCGTAAATTTAGCGGCGCACTGTTTTCTTCCTTATGACGGTTCTTATCATGCATACGCAAGCGGATGCATCTGTCAATCGTCACAAATTCATTCACGCCAAATCTTTCTTACTCCTCGAACAGCCGACAGTGCGCGCGCCAGGATCGGCGGCAGTCGAGCCTTTTGATCTGTGGCATCCGACAGCCGCGCGAAGTGGATCGGCATAAGGCCCATACAGCCGCCATCGTTTTGGCTGCCCCAAACACAAAACGCCCCGGCATGGGGTTCCATGCCGGGGCGTATGCCGTATCCGGATTATCGCCGACACTTACGTGCTGACCGAGACGACGTCAAATGCCAGTCAACCCGCCTGCCTTCGCAAATCCGACTCAGCGGCCGTCGCCGTGACCGAAACAACCATGCCAATCACGATCGCCAGGGTTGTCACCATCACCAGCGTCCTTTTCGCCGGAGCGCTCATCGTCGTCGCCCACCGTCGGCGGCCCGAGCTTCGGACATCCGACATCGCCCTGTCGGTGTATTTCACCGCTCCGACGCGAGCGACGATGGTGTTCGCTTACGCAGCGATCATGGCTGCGCTGTTGTCCACGGCCGTCGTGCTCGCGATGGACAGGCATGTCGCCGCCCAGGCGTCGGCCGTGGCCTGCTGCGTTGGCGCGGCGCTGCTGGCACCTGTCGTGGCGACCACGCAGCGCGACGTAATGATCGTCCGCAGCGAAACGGTCAGGCGCTTACATCGCCACGCTGCCGCAGCGGCGTTCGTAGCCGTCGGCGTGGCGATGGCGGCGTCGGCATGCGCAGCCATCGCCGAAGCCAATGCGGTCGTTGTAGTCCCCGGTTTTCTGGGCGCCGTTCTTGTGCTCCGGGTGCTACGGAGCAAGCCCGGCGCCGCGCACGGGCTGCGGCAAAAATGCCTGCTTGCCATGCTGGGCCTGTGGATCGTGGCGATTGCGACTACCGGATAGAAAAGCACGAAAAGCCCCGGCACGGGGTTCCGTGCCGGGGCGTATGCCGTCTCCAGTTTGTCGCCGGCATCCCAGTGCCGGCAGGCGGCGCTAGAGGCCGAGCAGTTCGCCGGCCTTCGCGAACCCGACCCAACGGCCGTCGCCGTTGAGGCCGCGATTCATCAGTTCTTGACGGGCCAGCTTCACGATGTCGACATCGCCATGATGGATCGCCACCAGAAACCGCGTATCCAAGGTTTGAACGATGCCTCCGAGGTCGTTGTCGAGGCCCTGCGTAATGGGCGCGCCGCTCATGCCTTCATCTCGCGCGCGGCAGCGACCAGCAACGCGGCCTGCGCGTCGGCGGCGCTGTCGAGGCGCAGTCGCGGAAACAGATCGCTGATGAGATGGAACATGACGTGATTGAGGCGCGCGGCCTGGTCTTCGAGATCGTTCATCGCATCGAAGCGGCGCTCTTGATCGTCGAGGTGCTGCAGTGCCTGCGTCAACGCAAGGCGCATGATCCGGAAGCTGTCCTTGGCGCGGGACCGCGCGAAAGCGATCTCGTCGATGCGTGGCGTGGCGGGCGTGGTGGTGTCGTTCATGTCGGTGGTTCCCGTGAGTGGATTGCGCGTCGCGATGTGCGTCGCGTGACCGCATGAACGCGCTGTTCCGCACCGAAGCCAAGCGCAGCGCGCAAAGATTCAACGGCAGACAGTTTGCGCACGGATTCTCCGCACTGACGGTGACTTCATTACCGACGAAATACCCAGAGGGCCACAGGAACGGCGAGGACGTGTGCTGCCATGCGACGCCACACCCCCGGCGGAGTGTGGCGCCGGGGGCGTCGCGGTCAGGGGGCGTCCCAATCCGGCATCAGATCGCCGCTGCCGATGTCCGCGATGTAACGCAGTTCGCCGAACGCCCCGCTGTCTTCGGCGATGTGGACGCCGCCGATGGAGGTCAGCGCGATGCCGCATTTTCGGGTCAGCGCCGTCAACTCGGCGATGAACTGGTCGTAGCGTGCTTGTTCTTCGGCGGTCCAGTGGCTCATGCGCCCTCTCCGGACATGGACGAAGGCGTTGTGCCGTTCACGGCGGCGGCGTTGGTCGTCTGCGGCATGGTCTGCGGTGCCTCTTGGTGGGATGCGCGCTGCGGTGTGCATCGCGTGACCCATGAACGCGCTGTTCCGCGCCGAAGCCAAGCGCGGTCCGCGAGGATTGAACGGCAGACAGTTTCCGTCAGGATTCGTGCTGCGATACGTGTGCGCCACGGCGCGTACAGCCGCATGGCGCGCATACCCTAGTGACGGCACTCCCGGCGGCGCCCACGGCGCGACGGTGCGCGTCGTGGGCCGCTCTGCACGGGTCAGCCGGCGTCGTCGCCCTCGCCCGCCCCGTCGCCGTGCCATCGCCGGGCGATATCGCTGCCGACAGCGGCGAGCAGGTCGTCGTCGGCGCGTTGCATCGCCAGCGGCAGCCGCGCGTCGAGCGCGCGGATCGCTTCGAGCGGATCGCGCGCGTTGTCCAAGGCCGTGCGAATCGTGCTCATGCCGCGTCCGCCCGCGTGGCGATGGCGTTCAACTCGGCCTGCGCATCGGCGACGAGATCGATGCGCGCATTGCCGAGGACGCTGGTGCAGACGTGGTTGATCGCCCAGTTCAGCACCTTGGCGTTCTGCCCGAGATCCGCTGCCTCCCGATACTGCTCTTCGTAACGCGAGATCGCGAGCGCGGCGGCTTCCAACGCTTCGCGCATGTGCGCCAGTGCGCTGGCACCGTGACGCAAGGCGATGCGGATTTCCAGATCGGGGCGGGCGGTGTCGGTGTTCATGCAAGGCGTCCTTGTGTGGGTGTGTGCGTCCATGAACGCGCTGTTCGGGGGTGAAGCCAAGCGCGAATTCGCCGATGCTGTGGCGCAGACAGACGACGGACAGCTTCCGCGTCGCGGCTGTCGCGATCAGTCGGCCTGTTCGGCCAGCGGCGGCGCGAAGGCCACGAGCGGGTCGCTGCCGGTGCCGGCACGACGGGCGATTTCGGAGACGATCACCTCGCGCAGATCCGCGTCGCCACGATGCAGGGCGAGCAGAAAATCGGTGCGCAGTTCGGCGACGAGATCGATCACGGGCCAGTCCGTGATGGTGGCGAGGCGCTCGCCGTCCTCGAAGCCCATCGTGTAGACCTCCGCCAACCCGTCGAGCAGGCGTTGGACGTGAGCGATCCGGTCGAAGTCGCCGGACACCGCCACGGCATCGATGTCGATGCCGTGGCGTGCCTGCACGATGAAGCGGTAGGGATCCTCGTTGTGCTCGAAGGCATGCGGCGTCATGTCGGTCACCACACAATGCTGGTGGGGTTGGCGGCGATGCGCGCGAGCAGGTCGCCCAGCGGCTCGACCTGCGCGCCCTCCGCGATGGGCGCGAGCAGCGTGCTGCCGGTGTCGATCAGTTCGATGCGGATGACGTCGATGCCGTTGCTGGCGTAGGCGACATGCTTGCGGCCGTCGATGCGGTGCATGAGCGCATGCGGCGTGCGTGCGCGCAGGACTTCACGGCGCCATGCGTGCCGGCCGCGCTTGCCGGGGACGCGCACCAGCAGGGAGGCGAGGAAGAATTCCTTGACGCGCTTGGGCTTGCGGGAGGGGATGGTGTTCATGCGGTTCGATCTCCGTGTCGGGTGGGCATGAACGCGCTGTGCGCGATGAAAGCCAAGCGCGCTTTGCCGCTTTCCAAAATTTCTGTTCAGCCGTCGGAACCGTTGCGCTTCTTGCCTTTGCGGCACTGTTCGATGCCGGCGCGGTAGGCCGCTTCCAGCGCATCCCGCAGTTCCAGCACCGAGACTTCGTGGAAATCCAAGCTGTCGCGATGGCGCGATTCCAGCGTTTCGATCCGCAGGTGGCGCTGGACGATGTCGGTCAGGAGTGTGTCGAGAGGGTTCATGTCGTTGCGTCGATGGTGTGGAGGCGCATGAACGCGCTGTTCGGGAAAGAAGCCAAGTCGAATTGGCTTCTTTCTTGCGGATTTCGGTTATCCAAGGCGCGCGACGTAGCGGGCGTAGTCGTAACCCGAGGGATCGACGTAGAGGTAAGGGCGACCGGGCGCGTAGATTTCGACGCACAGGCAGCCATCGGCGACGTTGCCGCCCTTGCCGGCGAGCCACGTCTGCGGCCGGGTCAAGTCCATCGTGAAGTCATCGAACTCCGCGATGGTCATCTCGACCGTTTCGGTGATGTAGATGCGATGCTCGCCGGTCGCGCACATCTCGCGCAGGTTGTCGGGCTTGCACGCGAAGGGCAGGCGCGCGCCGAGTTCTTCGACCTGAATCGGTCTGCCGCGAAACTTCAAGGTGCGCGGTGTGCGCGGGATGTGGAGGGTCATGGTGTAGGGGGTGGCCAGCGTCATCGTGGGCATGGGTGTTCTCGGTATGGGCGTCGGCGATTCGACGCGGCCATGAACGCGCTGTGTGCGATGGAAGCCAAGCGTCACAAGCGCGCAGATCGTCGCTGTACAGGCGGGCGAATGCCGGCGTCAGCGGCGCTTGCCTGCGATGAGGTCGTAGGCATCGCCCAATCGCGCCAACTGCGCGAGGCGCTCCTGCGGGCACAGGCGATCTTCGACGGCGACGATGGCATCGCGCAGCACGTCGCCGCGCTCCCCCGGCGACTGCGCCTGTTCAATACGCTGCAGTTGAAGCTCGATGTCCGCGCGCGTGGCGGCGAGTGCATCGATCAACGCGCGCAGGTGGCGCTCGCCTTCATCCTGGGCGGCGGGTCTGTCATCATTCATGGGTGTCTCCGTGGTGTGTGGTCGCATGAACGCGCTGTCGCCGCCAAAAGCCAAGCGCGAAGTGATGTCGCGCTGCGACCACCGGACACACGTCGTACAGGGTTCAACCTGCGTATTGACTTCGCCCAGGCACTACGCCAACCGCCGCAGACTGACGCGCTCGATGCGGCCAGCGAACGCCGCGTCGGCGGCGATACGCAGCGTGGTGTGCGCGCTCGCGGTGAGCGTTTCGACGAAGCTGCCATTCGCGTTGCGCGTCTCGCCATCGATGGGCGCGACACCCGCGAGGCCGACGCGCACCGAACCCGCCGTGACCTGGGACAACACCAGTTCGGTGCGGTACACGCCGCCGTCGACGAACGCGAACGGCTGCGTGAGATCGGAGGCGGTACCGGCGACCTTGACCGCGGCGCTGCCGGCGATCGACCAGCCGGCGCCGAGCGTCCACGCCGCCTGGGTGTCGAAGTCCGCATTCGCGAGCTTCTCGCCGCATTCGCAGGCGATCGTCCGGACGTGCCGCTGGCGGGACACGAGTACGCCGCGGCGACTGTCGACCTCGACGCGGACGGCGGCGTCGTCGGCCAGCAGCACCTCGACCGTATGACTCGTCCCGACGATGTCCGTCGTCTCGTGCAGCACCGCCCCGCTCAGCGCGTGCAGGACGCGCACGATCGTCGTCGTGCCCGGCTCCGGGCCGATACTGCCGGCCTCATGCTCGATCAGGCGATCGCCCTGCAGCACGCGGTCGCGGTGCGCCCAGGCGAGGTCCAGGCGCGCGAACGCCGTCGCCGGCCACGCCGCGCCGTTGATCCGCAACCGGCCCGGCGGGTACGGCCGTGCATGCCGCGCTGCGAGCATGGTCTGCGCGATCGGGGCGAGCGCAGGATCGAGCGTGCCCTGCTGCGTGCGGGTGAGCAGTTTCGCCTGGACGGTGTCCCCGGCGAGGTATTCGGTCAGATCGGCGCCGACATAGGTGTCCGTGAACCACACCCGCGCACCCGCCGCGTGCGGCGTCGGCACGGTATCGACGCAGCCGCGGGCGAGCGTGAGCGTGCCGGCGACGGGATCGAGGGCATCGATCCGCACCAGTTCCTCGTCGATCAGCGCCTCGCTGCCGACGGCGACCATGTCCAGGTCGCGCAGGTCCGCCAGCATCGCCACCGTGTCGGTCGGCCCCAGCGCGCCCGCGAGGGTCGCCGTGGCCGAGAAGTCCCCGCCCGCGACCTCGACGAAGTCACCCGCGCCGGTGCGCGTGGTCAGCGTGTAGCCGTAGGCCGGCCCGTTCGGCCGCGCACCGAGCGCGACC
>JBMOOY010000037.1:0-12682 GCA_049324395.1 Pseudomonadota bacterium | reverse complement strand
CGCGACAGCGCATGCAACTCGCCGTAGCTCAATACCGTCTCGCCGCAGCGCACCGCCTCCGCCGCCGGATCCGACCGCGCTCGCCGCTCGAAACCCGTGTGCAACAATCCCTCGGTGAGCGGCGACGTCTCGTCGCGCGGCTCGTGGAACGGAATTTCGAGACTCTCCCGCGCGTCCCAGTCCTGATCCGCCATCGCGCGCAGGTAATCGGCATAGGCACGGAACATGTCGTCGGCCAGCCCATCCGGGAACACCCCGTCGGGCACGTCCCATCCCAGTGCGAGCACGCCGCCGGTGAGCAGATCCACCCGGTTGTCCAGCCAGACCTGAGGCGTTTGGCCGCAGGCGTATACGCTGCGCAGCGCGCTCGGCGCGGATACGAAATCGACCGCGGCGGCATCCGCATCGAAGATCAGGCTCGTGAACACCACCGGCAGATAGTAGGAGAAGCCATGCGTGCGCCGAAGCTCGCGCATCAGCTCGATGCCGCCGATCAGCTGGTGCTCCGCGCCGAAGCGCAACTGGTCGTGCGCCTGGGTGAGGAAATCGGAAAATCCGGTCGCCGTCGTGCCGTCGAATTCGCCGATGGTGAAACTCGAGAACGGACCGACGACCCGATTGGTTTCGGCGTGCAGCTGGACGCGACTGAATGTCGGGATGTTGAGCGTGAATCGGGCGTTGGCGCTCCAGGCGGAAACGATACGCACATAGCCGGCGAGCGCCACGTCGACGATCGAGCGTCCGAGCGCATGGGCGCGCGCACGCAATCTGCGCGTCGTCTCCGGGTCGATATGCGCGTTGAGGTTTCTGACCCGCGCCGCTTCGCCTTCGCGCGGCCTGCCGAGCACCGGCAGGTCCGGCGCGGGCGGCAGCCTGGCGATCCGCGACTTCCAGGCCGCGATCGAGCGCTCGTATTCGGGGGTGGCCGAAAGCGCCTGTGCGGCCAGATACCAATCGCGGAAGGACAATTCCAGTCGCGGCGGCTCCAGCACGGTCTCGGGATCGTCGTAGAGCGCGACCAGCTCACCGAACAGCAACCGCTGACTCCAGCCATCGATGAAGAACGTGTCGAGGCTGATATGCAACCGCATGCGATCCCCGCGGCGGACGGTGGCGCGGACATCGAATCCCGGCCAGCGTTCCAGCGGCAGGACCTGGTGCGACAGGGTCTCGCGCAGGGCGGCCAGTCGGCGATCGGTCTCCCGTTCGTCGAGATCGCGCAGGTCGATCACTTCGATGCCGTAGTCCGGCACTTCCGCAAGGATCTTCTGGTGCCCGTCCTCGGTCACGATCGCGCGCAACATGTCGTGGCGACGGATCAGCGCGTTCCAGGCGGCGGTGAATCTGGCCAGGTCCAGCGGCTCGGCTTCGACCTCGAAGTAGGCATGGATCGACACCTGGCCCTGACGGAAGGCATCGGTACGTCCGACCCAATAGGCCTGCTGCAGGTCGGTGAGCGGGAACGGCAGGTGCCGCCCGTCGGGATCCGGGACGGCTTCGATCCTCGTCCGAGCCTCGCGATCCACGACGGGCGAGGCCTCGATCTGCGCCGCGAGCGACGCCACGGTGGGGTTCTGGAACAGCACCGCGATGTCGAGCTTGTGGTGCAGTTCCTTGTCGATGAGGAAGATCGTTTGCAGGGCGGCCATCGAATGTCCGCCGAGCGAGAAGAAATCGTCGTGCAGGCCCACCCGCGGAACGTTCAGCACGCGCCGCCAGATCTCCGCCAGGCGCTGTTGCAGATCGGTCGCGGGCATGATGTCAGGTCCGGCGGCGGGACGCGCGAGGTCGAGCGACGCCAGCGCCCTCCGATCGAGCTTGCCCGTGGCGAGTACGGGCATCGCCGGCAGGCGGACCAGCGTCGCCGGCACCATGTACTGCGGCAGTCGCGCTCTCATGTGCGTCTGCAACGCCTGATCGGAGATGTCCGCATCCGACACGAAGACACCGATCAGCCTTTGTCCGTCGGTCGAAGTCAGCGCGGCGGCCTGACGCACATCCGGGTGCGTCATCAACGTGCGTTCGATTTCGCCCAGTTCGATGCGCCTGCCATGGACCTTGACCTGCTGGTCGCGACGACCGATGTAGAAGCACTCCGCGGTGGGACCGAGCCGAGCGAGGTCTCCGGTCATGTAGACGCGTTCGCCCGGCGGGCCGTCGAGCGGACTCGGCCGGAACCGGTCTGCCGTGGCGGCGGGAGAACCCGCATAGCCGCGCGCCAGACCTGCGCCCGCAACGATGATTTCTCCGGGAACGATCGGCGGCACCACGTAGCCCAGATCGTCCACCAGCGCCATCCGCGTGTTGTCGATCGGATGTCCGAGCGGCACTTCTTCGGCCTGCGCGCAGGAGACGTCCGCCTCGGCGACGGTCACGTCCGCCGCAACCTCGGACGACCCGTAGAAGTTGTAGAGGCTCGCGCCGGGCACCGCCGCATGGAAACGGCGCACCACGTCGACGCCCAACGCCTCGCCGCTGCACACCCAGTGACGCAGCGCCGGCAGCGTCGCGCCCAGCCCGGGGTCGAGTTCGAGCAGCGTATCCAGCAGCGACGGAATCAGTACGAGGCGACCGACCTCTTCCTCGGCCAGCACGCGAAGCAGCCCGGCGATGTCGCGGCCGGTGGTCTCGTCGACGATCGCGAGCGTCCGCCCCTGCAACAGCGGGCCGAGGACTTCGCAGACGCAATCCACGAAATTCAACGACACGCGGTGCGCCATGATCTCGGCTTCGCGGTAACCCTGTTTCCTCCACATCCAGCGCAACCGGTTGACGAATGCGCGGTGGGGCACGACGACCGCCTTCGGTCGGCCCATCGACCCCGACGTGAACACCACGCAGGCGGCATTGTCGGGATGCAGCGCCGCCGGCGCGAGAATGGGGGTCGTCGCATCGTCGCCGTCGCCGACGATCCGGACCTCGACGTCGAACCGCTCGAACCGCGACGCCGTCGCGGCTTCGGTCAGCACGATCCGCAGGCCGGTGATCTCGAGGAGTTCCCGGATGCGCTCGTCCGGGTATTCCGGATCGAGATAGGCATAGGCGCCGCCGGCCATGAGGATGCCCAGCAGCGCGGCCACCGAATCTCCGGAACGACCGATGGCGCAACCCACGACGCGTTCGGGCCCGACGCCCGCCGCGCGCAATCCCGAGGCCACCCGCAGCGCCCTGCGCCGCAGTCCCGCATACGACGACCGCCGGGCCCCCTCGATCAACGCGATCGCATCGGGGCATTCCGCCGCGGCCGCGAGGAACAGCGCGCCGAGGTCGTGCGGCGGCACTTCGACCCGCTCGGCGTCGTTCCAGCGCGCGAGCACGGGACTCGCCGCGGCCGCGCAGCGCTCGCGCAGTCGTGCCAGCGCGATGTCGGGTTCGGCCGCCACCGCGGCGGCGGCCAGCCCGTACTCCTCCATCATCCGACGCACCGTGGCCTCGTCGAAGAGACGGGTGTCGTAGGTGATCGACATCCACAGCGTGTTCTCGTGATCGGTTGCGGTGATGTCCAGATCGAAAACCACCGGCGCGCGCGACAGCGCGATCGGCTCGCCGCTGAGGTTGGCGAAGCTGGATCTCGGCAGCGATTCGTAGTGGTAGGCGATGACGACCTGGCACAGCGGCGCGTGGCTGAGGTCCCGCGCAGGCTGCAGATCCTCGACCAGTTTCTCGAACGGCATGTCCTGATGTTCGAACGCGTCGACGACGGTGCCGCGCACGTCCGCGAGAAAATCCACGAAACGCGCGTTCGGGTCGATGCGCGACCGCATGACCAGCATGTTCAGGACCGGGCCGACGAGACGCTGGAGTTCCGGTCTCGCACGACCGGCCACCGGCACGCCGACCGCGATGTCGTTCTGGTTGGAATAGCGCTGGAAGATCAGCTTGAACAGCGCCAGGACCATCACGAACGGCGTGGTGCCGGTCCGCGCGCAGAGCGCCTTCAGCGGGGCCAGGACCTCGGGGGGGAGCTGGGCGAACACCTTGTGGCCGACCCGCGATGGCACCGCGCTGCGGTTTCTGTCGGTGGCGAGGTTCAACACCGGCACGCCCCGCAGGCGTTCGTGCCAGTATCGTCGGCGCCGCTCGAACTCACCGCTGCCGGAGCGTTCTCGTTGCCAGTGCGCGAAGTCCCCGTATTGCAGCGGCGGCGGCGGCTCCTCGCCCGGACGACCTTCGGCATGACGCGCATAGAGCGCCGCCATCTCGCCGATGAGCACCGTCATCGACCAGTCGTCGGCCACCAGGTGGTGCAGGGTGAACAGCAGCACATGGTCGTCGGGCGCGAGACGCACCAGCGCCACCCTCAACAGGGATGCATCGTGTTCCAGATCGAAAGGGCGCAGGGTGTCCCGCTGCGCGAGCGAGCTCGCGATTCGCCACGCCTCGTCCGACGACAGGTGCTGCAGATCGATGATCGGGATCGAACGGCGTCGCGCCGGTTGCACCCGCTGACGCAGGGCCTGCTCTTCCATCCCGAACCGCGTGCGCAGCGGCTCGTGCCGCAGCACGAGCTCGGACAGCGCGGTTTCCAGGGCGGCCGGCTTCAACTCGCCCCGCAGTCGCACCGGATGCGGACAGACGTACATCGGCTTGCGAGGATCGAGCTGGTTGACGAACCAGATCCGCTCCTGCGCGAACGACAGCGGAAAACCGTCTCGATGCGCCAGCGCAGGAATGGACTCTCCGGAAGGCGTGGCATCGGCGTCCGCAGCAGGGACTGCCTGCCGCGGACCCTGCGCGCGCCAGTCGGAGAACCGGTGCTTCATGTCGGCGACGACTCCGGCGCGACACCTTCTTCCGCCAGAACGGTCGAGGGATGCTGTCGCTTCAAGGCATCGATCATCGCGGAGAATCCCGACAGCGTCGGCGCATCGAACAGGCCGCGGAGCGGCACCTGCACGTCAAGCTCTTCCGCAACGCGAGCCACGAGTTTGGTCAGCAGCAGCGAATGGCCGCCGAGGGCGAAGAAGTTCTGCTCGGTGTCGATCTCGTCGAGATTCAGCAGTTCCTTCCAGATCCCCGCCACGGCATGCTCGGTGGGCGTCGTCGGCTGGTTGCGCGACGGCGCGATCCGCATGCCGGCGAGCGCGTCCCGGTCGGGCTTGCCGCTCGCGGTGCGCGGCATCTCGGGGAGGATGACGAAGTTGGTCGGCACCATCGCGTCGGACAAATGGGCACGTACGTGCCGCTGCCATTCGGCCGCATGGTCCCGATCCGGGTCCTGGTCGGCGCGCAATTCGACGAAGGCCAGCAATGTCTGTCGGGACGGACCGTCCTCGCCGCCGGGCAGCACCAGGCATTCGCGAACGGCCGGGTGCCGCAGCAGGGAGGCGCGGATCTCCTCGAGCTGGACGCGGACCCCGCGCACCTTGATCTGGTCGTCCTGTCGGCCGAGGAAGCAGGCGAGACCGTCGTCGTCCCAGTACGCATGGTCGCCGGTGCGGTAGAGTCGCGCTCCGGGCCGGGGCGACCATGGGTGCGGTACGAACGCGGTCGCGGTCCACCGCGGCTGATGCAGATACCCGCGCGCCAGCCCGGCGCCGCCGATGAAGATCTCTCCCCGGACGCCCGTGGCCGCGAGGGTTCCCGACGCGACGACGAAAAGCTCGTCGCCGGCGATGGGACGCCCGATCGGCACGGTCGCATCCTGCGCAGCTTCGCCTTGCCACCACGATGCGTCGATGCAGGTCTCCGTCGGTCCGTACAGGTTCACCGGTCGGCAACCCGTGGCGCGCGCCGCTTCTTCCCGGAGCCGCGCCGGCAGCGCATCGCCGCCGCAACAGAGCGCCCGCAGCGAACGGGCGCGCGCCAGGCCTGCGACCAAAAGGGCCTGCAGCAACGCGGGCACGGTCTGCAGCACGGTGACATCGTTGCGAACGATCGTGTCGATCAGTCCGTCGACATCGAAGTTCGCGTCCTCCGCGCACTGCACCAGGGTGCCACCGGTCATCAGCGGGGCGAAGACCTCCCAGATCGACGCGTCGAAGCCGAGCGGCGTGCGTTGCAGAATGCGGTCGTCCGGCCCCAGGTCGAGCGCGGAAACGATCCAGGCCATGTGATTGGAGAGCGCTCGGTGCGGAACCGCGATGCCTTTCGGCTCGCCCGTCGAACCCGAGGTATAGAGGACGTAGGCGATCTGATCCGGATGCGGCGGCGGCGCATCGGCGGATGCGTCGTCCACGGCACCGTCGATCAGCGGAACGCCGGTGTCGGCCGCAAGCGGCGCCAGCAGGGCCCGAACCGCCGGCGTGGGCGCATACAGGGCCGACGGACGCGCATCGGCGATGAGGGCGCGCTGTCGTTGCGGCGGCGCAAGGCGGTCGATCGGCAGGAATGCGGCGCCCGCGCGGAGAATGCCGAGAACGGCTGCGATCATGCCGGGCGAACCATCGGCGAGAATCGCGATTCTGTCTTCGGCGCCGATGTCTTCGCGCCGCAGTCGCGACGCGATCCGCCGGCTCGATCGCTCCAGTTCGGCGTAGGAGATCGCACCGTCGATCGTCGCGATCGCGACGCGCTGCGGCGTTCTGCGCACGACCTCGAGGAACGCGGCATGCACCGCCGGCGGCGAGTCGTCTCCGACAGCCGGCCCGATGCACACGGTGTCCAGAAGGCGACGGCGATCGCGCTCGTCGACGATATCCACCGCGCCGGCCAGCGTTTCCGGGTCCTCGCACGCACGACGCAACAGCGCGAGGAAGGACGCGCCGATGCGCTCCGCCTGCGCCGGGGACAATCGCGAGGCGTCGTAATCCAACTCCATGCCGTCGGGACGCCAGCCCAGTCGAAGGCGGAAGCTCTGCGCGCACGCGGACTCTTCGACGATGCGCAGCGGACCCGTTTGCGCGACGGGCTCGAGCATCTCGAAGATGAACGCCGGAAACGAGGCGTCCTCCTGTCCTGCAGGGCCTTCCTCTCCGGAGAAACAGTCCTGCCATGCGTCCGCGTCGAAGAGATGCCTCTCGGCCTCTTCGATGGCAGAGCGCAGCGGGATATCGCCGTAATACGGCAGGCGAAGCGGAAGCACCCGCGCCAAGGGCCCGATCACGTTCTCCAGGGACTCGTCGGTACGGCCCGCGGAAACGACGCCCACCACGAGCTCCGGCGCATCGGTCATGCGGGCGAGGAGCGTCTTCCACAACGCGATCAGCACGGCCTGAGCGCCGGTGCCCGTTCGTTCGGCCAGCGTCCGCAGCGCAGCGACGGTGGCGTCGTCCAGCGGGAACGACATCCGGTCGGGGGAAAAACCAAGGCCATCCCCCGCGCGCTCCAGCAGCAGCCGCGGCGCGGCCGGCGGGTTGGCGAGCCGGGTCCTCCAGAAGGCGATGCCGACCTGGGCCTCCGGGTCGTGCAGCAGATCCTGCTGCCACTGCACGACCAGCGCGTACGGCGCCACTTCGGGGAGTCCGGCGACGCCATCGCGCAGCAGGGTATTGGACTCCGCGACGAGGTTGCGCAGGGTCTGCCGGTCTCCCGCGGTCGCGGGCAGCCGCAGTTCGAGTCGACGCCCTTGGGCGGATTCCGAGAGGAAAGCCTGTAAGCGCGCGCCACTGCCCAGATCGAGCGGCATCCCGCGCGATCCTTCCGCATCGTGGCCCGTTGCGGCGTCGCGCCATGCTTCGTCCGCTCCGGCACGAAGGAGATCGTGGCGCTCCACGAGCGCCCGCAAGGCCGTGACGAGCGCCTGCGCGTCGATGTCCGGGACGACCTCCGCCACGCAGCGGGAAGCGAAGAATCGCGGGTCGCTCCTGCCCTGGCACTGCAGGGTGCGGCGTTGCTGACTGGAGAGGGAAAGGGTGGGGCTCATGTCCATGATGGTCATCCGAGACGTTACCGGCGTCGCAATACGTTGCCGCGCAACCGTTGCGTACAGCGTTGGAGAGAATCGTTCCTTCCTGCCACGATCGAGAATCCCGTGGGCTTCAGGGCCAACTCGAAGGCGCGCACCTGCTCGAGGGGATCCCATTCGAGCGCGCGCGAACGGAGCACCGGGTCCTCGAACACGGACTCGGGATACAGCGAAAGCTCGCGATCCAGGCCGGTGGCGAGCCGGGCCAGATCGAACAGATGGCTGCGTCCGAGGCAGTTGCAACCGTTCGCGGCGATCCAGTCGACATCGGTACCTGCGAACAGGTCCATGGCCTCTTCGACGCGGAGGAAATGCACGATCGGGTGCAGGAAGGCGTCCGCGAGCTTGCTGCGTCGCCATTCCTCCGCTTCTTCCTGCTGCGCGCCGGTCGCCCCGTACTGTTCGTTCGGCAACGCCAGGCCGAGAGCGTCGACGATCGCGATCCCGTCGCCGAGGTCCCCGCGGTCGCGCCGGAACAACGACACCAGATCGCGCTGCAGTCGGCGATCGAACTCGCCATGCGCGTGATAGAGCCATGCATAGAAGAGTCCGCGCTCGGAAAGCGTGCGCGTCAGCGCTTCGACGCCGGCGCGCGGCGAGGGCAGATGGTGGATGACGCCGGTGGAGACCACCAGATCGTACTCTCCGGGAAGATCTCCCCCGGAAAGATCGCCCTGGATCAGCGTCACGTTGGTGAGGCCATGCCGCTGCGCCAATGCCGCCGCCACGTCGAGAGACGAAGAAGACAGATCGAATCCGGTGAATGCGGCGTCCGGGAACTGTCGCGCCATCCCGACGAGTCGTTGCCCGGTGCCGCACCCGGCATCGAGCACGCGCCAGCCGCGCAGATCGCGGTCTTCCAGCAACAGTTCGATGGCGTTGGACAGATCCCGGATCGGAGCCGTCTGCTCGCGGGATGGGTAGGGATAGTGTTCGTAGAGATGTCGCACGGAACCGCTCTCGACGGCCTCCATGGCCACCTGCGGCGCTTCCCTGCGTTGTCGGCGCTCGAGCCAGCGCCGACGGTAGTCTTCGCTTCCGCTATTCATGCATGCGAATCCATCCGTCGGATGCCCGGCGATCGACGGGCTGACCCATGGCGAACAGCAGCTCGCGGGGACCGGCGTAGGCGTCGCGGCCGTGCGCCACCTTCATGTTGTCCAGCGCCAGGAAGTCGCCGGCCCGCCATTCGAATGTGCGTCGCTCGCGCGCATACGCCTCGCGGATGTTCGCCAACACGTCCTCCTCGATCTGCGCGCCATCGCCGTAGTAGGTCTGGTGCGGCAGGCCGGAATCGCCGAATTCGTCCCGGATCATCCGCTGCATGGCGGGATCGAGACTCGAGAAATGCCAGAACAGGATGTGGTTCAACCACAGCGCCTCGCCGGTCCGCGGATGCCGGCTTTCCGCGGGCCGCAGGATCCGCGTGCGCAGCCGCTCGCCTTCGACCCATTCCCATCCGATGTCGGCGTCGCGCAGCAGGACTTCCAGCGCGTTCCGATCGGCGCACTGATAGACCGTCTGCCAGGATTGACCGACCTCGGCGACGAAATTGCGTACGTACAACCAGCCGCGCTCGCGGAAATCGCGGACGATGGCCGGGTCGATGCCGCGCAGCACGGCCCCGCAATCGGCGATGGGCGTATTCCCGCCGCTGCTCGCGGGCAGGAGGCAGTGGAAGAAGACCCGCATCGGGAACCATCGGCTGTACGAATGCTCGTTGTGCAGCAGGATGGATTCCGTCGCCGGGTAATCGGTCGAGGTTCTGATCTTTCCGCGGACCACGGTCCGGGGCGAGGTATTCTCCCGGTAGTCCATCGGCTCGCCGATGAGGCTCCGGACGCAACGTTCCATGTCGGCCGGACCATGCACGCCGAATCCGCGGAACAGCAGCGCGCCGCGCGAATCGATCAGCGCATGCACCGAGGGCGCCGCCGCGGCGAGCCACGCGGCGAGATCGATCGGCTGTCTGGGCGCGACGACGACGGGCAACGCCTCCGGATCGGGGTCGATATCGACCAACGCCAGCAGCGCCTCCTGCTCGACAGGCAACGCGGCACCCGGAATCACTGCCTTGCGGTAGTCGCTGAACTTCACTGTTGAGCGCCCGTCGTCTCGAGAGCCCGGCGCCCGAAGCGGCGGGCCCTCATCGTTAGGTAGTTCGCGGCAGCCTTCCGCTCGGCCGCCGCCGCCGCGCCTTGCAACTCCTTCAAGGAGGGGTCGCCTCCTCGGGCGAGTATATCCACCAGATCCTGCAATTGCAGCAGAAGCAGATCCGCTTCCGCCTTCGAGAACACCGCCTCGTCGTGGCGCAGCACGACGACGGGTCCGTCGGCCGTATCGCTGACGTACAGACTCAGCGGAAATTCGTTCGTCGCGACCTGCAGATCCATCAGCTCGGCGCGCTCCGTGCCGTGAAGGCCGAGATCGCGATACGGCGCATGGGCGGGAGCGCCATGCATGCCGAACATCACCTGGAACCGCGCCACGCCCTCGCTCCGGGTCGCGTCCAGCAGTCGGCCGATGATCTCCATCGGCACCGAGGCATGGCCGCACGCCTCGAAGGTCACTCGCTTCGCATGCCGGGCCAGGTCGAGGAAACGCCAGCTCTCCTGCAGTTCGCAGCGCAACGGCAGACGTCTGACGAACATGCCGATGACGGATTCGGTCTCCATGCTGTCGCGATTCGCATAATCGGTACAGATCAGGAGATCGCGCCGACCGCTGCGCTGCGCGAGGACGACGAGGAACGCGGCCAGGTAGGCCGCGAACGCCGTGACGCCCTGATCGCGACACCATGCGGCGAACGTCCGTGCGCTCGCCGGATCGAGCGCGCGAACCACGACCGCACCTGCGTCCGCAAGCCGAACGCCGACCGCATGCGGGAAAACGATGGGATCGGCGCCCCGCAATCGCACGCGCCAGTAGTCGAGGTCGCGGGCGCGTTCGTCGTCGTCGCTCGCCAGACGCTGCAGGACGGCGTAGCGGGCGTACTGGATCTTCGGAGACGGCAACCCGGCTGCATTGCCGAGCCGGAACGCGCGATAGGCGAAGACCAGTTCGCGCAGGAACAGGCCCAGCGACCATCCGTCCGCCGCGATGTGGTGGCGCGAGATCACCAGCCAGTGGCAGCGTTGGTCCAGTCTCACCAGCATCGCGCGCAACGGCATGGCGCACTGCAAATCGAAGGGGCGATGCAGTTCCGCGCGGGCGACGCGCTCCGCCACGCGCACTCGGTCGGATTCCGGAATCGACGCGAGATCGACGATCGGCAGCGGCACGCGTTCGGGTTCTCGAACGGTCTGCGCCGGCGTCGTGCCGCCCACGTAGACGGTCCGGAGGATTTCATGGCGCAGCGCGATGTCGGTCAACGCTTGACCGAGCGCCTCGGGCGACAGCGTCCCATCGATCCGGAAAACGAGCGCGAGGTTGAACTCCGGCGAATGCGGCGCGAGCTGTTGGCCCAGCCAGACGCGCTCCTGCTCGAACGACAGCGGGAGTTCGGCGCGCGCGCGTGCCGGACCCGATGGTGCTGCCAAGGCGGCCATCAGCGACGATTTTCGCGTCCGCAAGGCCGCCTGCAGGGACGGCGTCAGCGCACCTGCGGGTGCGCTGAGCTTCAATTGCGCCCCTTCGGCATCGACGGAAATGCCGAGGTAACGCAGTCCGTCGAGCAGCAGGATCGCGTCTCGGGAAGCGAAGGCCGTCATGATCGCGTTCCGTTCGCGCGCGGCGCGCGTCTGCGCAGGGCGTCGAGTCTCGCCGACGCCCGGCGCTGCGCCGCGTCGCCGTTGGCGCGGCGCTCGCCTGCCGCATCGAGGTGTCGCGCGAGCCCCCGGATCGAAACGTGGCGCAACAGGTCGGCCGCGGTTACCGCTCGCCCCGTACGTTCGCCGAGCAGGCGCGCCACGGTCAGCAGACTCAACGAATTCCCGCCGAGCTCGAAGAACGGCCGTTCGACAGGGATCGCGTCGAGCTTCAACACTTCCTTCCAGACCGCGGCCACCATTCGCTCGGTCTCCGTATTGGTCGCCGCAATCGCCCGCGGGTCGGCCGCTGGCGGCTGCCGTCGATCCACCGAACCGTCCGGACGCAGCGGCAGCGTGCGAGAGACAAAGATCGCTTCCGGCACGAGATCGGGGGACAGCCGTGCCGCCAGAAGTTCCCTGAGATCGTTTTCGAGATCGACGAGGCCCTCCGTCATGGGCACGATGTACGCCACGAGCGCGGCGCGTCCCTTCTCGTCGATCGCGACGCGCGCGACCGCGTCGCGAACCCGCGCGTCGCTGCGCAGCGCGCCTTCGATCGCTGGCAGATCGACGACGCGACCACGCAACCTCACCTCGTCGCAGCCAAGAAGATACAACGCGTCGTCGTCGCCGATCCGACCGTAGTCGTCGGTGAGGCAACGTCGGGCGCCCGCGACGAACGTCGTCGGATCGGGCTGGAACCGGGCGGCCGTACGCCCGGGTTGCCCGAGGTAGCCGCGGGCGAGCATGTCGCCGGAGACCGCGAATCGTCCAACGACGCCGGCCGGCACCGGCGCGCGCCTCCGGCCCAACAAGCGGATCGGCGCCCTCGATGCGGAGGCCGCGATCGGTGCGACGAAAGGATGCCCGGATGCGGAAAACGTCCGCTCGATGCCGTCGTCCGCTTCGCATGCCCAGAGATCGAAAATGTCTGCGCTGCTTCCGGCCTGCGCGACGCGCCCCGGCGCCGGCAGCGCCCCGCGGTCCAGCTTCCCGTTCGGACCCACCGGCATCGCCTCCAGCACCACCAGCGCCGACGGCACCATGTGACCGGGCAACCGCTCCGACAGATATCCGCGCAGCGACT